>NZ_BAAGTN010000009.1:0-574967 GCF_054781895.1 Saccharothrix stipae
TCCACCCCCACCCCATCCACCCCCACCCCATCCGCTCCGCTCCGCACCTTTCCGCTCCCCACCCTTCCGCTCTCCGCCCCTCGCCACTGCCATCGCCCATCCACCTCCGCCCGGCCCTACCCGCCGCGCCCACCCGGCCCACCTGGCCAACCTGCCACGCCCAACTCGCACCACACCGCACCCACCCCGCCACCGCTCGCCTGACACCGCCAGCCCGACACCGCTGGGCCGACCCGACGGGGCGTGCCGACCGGCCCGCCCGGATCCGGCCCTGCCCGACCTGCCTGGCTCGCCCGACCTGCCTGGCCCGCCTGGCCTGGTCCGACCCGCCTGGTCCGACCCGCTTGGCCCGCTTAGCCCGCCCGGCCCGGCGCTGTTCGGCCGCCCTGCCTGACCCGGCCCTGCCCGGCCCTGCGCGACCCGGCCCTGCCCGACCCGCCGGGCCAGGTCCGGCCCGCCTGGCCTGGCCCGCCCGGTTCGCCCGACCCTGACCCGCCTCGCCTGACTTGGTCCCGCCTGGCCCGTTTGGCCTGGCCCGCCTGGGCCGACCCGCTTGGGTGAGGCGCCTCGGGCCGCGCGATCTCGCCTGAACGGTCCGGCCGGACCCGCGCGAGTCCGCGTGGACGGGCTGCTCAACGCGCGAATTCGCCTGAGTTGGCCGACCGCCGGGTGAATCGGGCCGGAACAGCGCGAATCCGCGCGAATTCGTTGCCGAGACGGCGCGACGCGCGCGATACCGTCGGACGTCGGGCGTGTTCGACTTTGGCTTTTGCCTGGCCCGCGATTTGCAAGACCCGGCTTTGCACGACCCCGGCTTGCCCGGCCACCGAGGATCTGGAGCTGATCACGTGCTCATCGCCCACCTGAGCGACCCGCACCTGAGGACCGATGCCCTGGCCGCCGAGCCGGCCGCCTCGTTGCGCCGCGCGTTGGGGCGGGTGCTGGCGGTGGATCCGCGGCCGGATTGTGTGGTGATCACCGGCGATCTCACGGAGTTCGGGCAGGTTGACGCTTATGCGCAGTTGCGTGACCTGATCGGGGCTTTTCCGGTGCCCCTGCACTTGACCACCGGTAACCACGATGACCCGGCGGCGTTGCTGGAAGTGTTCGGTGGGACGCCGTTCGTCGGCGGTGGGGTGTCGGCGCACTACGCCGTGGCCCACCCCGGGTTCACCATCGTCGCGTTGAACTCGTGGCGGCCGGACGGGCCGGCCGGACGCCTCGGGGACGAGCAGTTGTCGTGGCTCGACGCCGTGCTCGCCCAGAGGCCCGACGTGCCGGCTTTCGTGTGCCTGCACCACCCGCCGGTCGCCGTCGGCATCCCGTACCTCGACGGCATGCGGCTGGCGGACGGCCCGGCGTTGGGCGCTGTCCTCGCCAACCACGGCAACGTCGCCCGCGTCCTGGCCGGGCACGTGCACCGCGCGATCAGCGTGCCGTTCGCGGGCACGGCGGTGTCCGTCGCACCCAGCACCTACCGGCAGACCTCGCTGACGCTGCGCGCCGACCAGCAGGTCGGGTACCTCGCCGAGCCGACCGGGTTCCTGCTGCACGTCGCCACCGAGTCCGGGTTCGCCACGCACACCGTGCCGGTCAGTGACGCCGGCGGGTTGATCGGCGCGTTCTGATCGCCGACTGCCCACGAACGGGTCAGGCGCCGAAGCACACGAACGGGCGGCGCAGGGGGTCGGCGGCGGTCGCCTCGGCCAGGGCGTGGGACAGCGGTTTGCCGTCGGCCAGCAGTTTGTGGAACGTCCCCATGGTCATCGCGGCGGCGCGGTCGCCCACCTGGTTGACGGCGGCGACGACCGTGCGCGAACCGCCGGCCAGCAGCGCGCCCGCGAAGCCCAGTGCCTCGTCACCCGGTCTGATGTGACTCAGCGCCAGGGAACAGGCGGCGAGAATCACCTGTTCGGGCGCGGTGTGGAGGCGGGCCGTGTCGTGGGCGAACAGCGGGCCGTCGATCAGCTCCAGGCGCGAGAACAAGGCGTTGTCGGCGACGTGCTCGCCGTGCGCCGCGATGTGCGCCAACCGGGCGCCGTCCAGCGCGGCCAGCACGTCGCCCACCGTCTCCGCCATCACCGCATCGGGGTACGTGCCGCGCAGGTCGCTCACCTCGGCGACCACCTCTGGCAGGTTCGGCCCACCCACCAGCACGACCCGCGTCGCCGCCGTCCGCGCCGAGATCGCGTTCAGCCACGCTGTCGCCGATGGGGTGACCACGATCGGGCGGCCGCGGAGCGACGGCAGGGCGTTCCACGGCACCGCGTACAGGTCACCGGTCGGCACGACGACCAACTCGCGCTCGCCGACGAGCCCCGCCAACGGCCCGATCAACACCTCGTCCAACCGCTCCGCCCGCCGCCCGGCCGACGCCGCCACGGCCGCGGCGGGCAGCGGCGACAGGTGGTCGGGCGCGAGCACGTCCACGTCGGCGTGCAACTGCCGGGCCGACTCGAACACCGCCTCGGTCGCGCCCAGTCGCACCAGGGTCGCGTCACCCGCCACCAGCACCACGGCCGACAGCACGCCACCGTGCGTCACGAAGCTCACCATCGCGCGATCGCCCAATGAGGTCCGCACGTCGGTGACCCCGCACACCGGTCGCGGCCGGCCCCACACGCTCGTGTGCCAACCGAGCCGCGCCACCTCCCGCT
This sequence comes from Saccharothrix stipae, assembly GCF_054781895.1. NCBI lineage: Bacteria > Bacillati > Actinomycetota > Actinomycetes > Pseudonocardiales > Pseudonocardiaceae > Saccharothrix > Saccharothrix stipae. Next base: position 2,658 of record NZ_BAAGTN010000009.1, read on the forward strand.
GCAACGCGTCCAGCCGATCCTCCAGCTCCGCCGCCGGCCGACCGTCCAACCGCGCCTGCTGCACCGCCCGCGCCAACGACCGCGCCTGCGCCACCCGCCGCGCCAGCACCGGGTCGTCGATCGCGGGCAACGGCTCGTACCGGTACACCTGCGCCCGCGTCCGCTCCAGCCAGTCGAACGCCGCCTCCGCGTCACCGCCGTGGTCCAGCACCAGCCCGATGGCCAGTTCGCCCAGCTCACGGCCGTGCACGGCGGTGCCGCACAGCAGGTCCAGACCACCCATCCGATCGCGGACGCGGCCCAGCTCGGCGAGCCCCTCCTCGGCCTCGCGCAACGCCGCACCAGGGTCGCCCACCGCCACCGCCAGCTCGGCACGGCACAGCCGCAGCAGCATCCGGTGGTCGATCGGCGTGATCGGACCGGGCGCCGGAACCTGTTCCAGCAACGCCCGGGCGGGCGTCAGGTGGCCGCGACGAATTGCCATCCGCACGGCGAGCAGCCGCGCGACGGCGGCCTCGTCGGTCAACCCCACGGCGGTCAACCGCTCGGCCAGCCTGGTCGCGCGAGCAGGGGTGATCCGGGTCGGCGCACGCCTCGCAACGGCCACCAAGGCCACGTCCGAGCGCGATTGAGCGGGGACGAACAGCCCTTCGACGGTCGCGGCGGCGCCGGACTCCACGCTGACGGCAGGAACGGGCACGGCGCCGGAGACGGCGGAAATGGCAGAGGCAGAAGTGGCGGCGGCCAAAGCGGCAGAGGCGGAAGTGGCGGAGGCGGGAGCGGCGGAGGCGGGAGCGGCGGAGGCCGGAACAGAGGGCGGAGTGGCAGAGGGCGGAGTGACGGTGGGGGGAGCGGCGGTGGGGGAGATGGCAGGAGGTGGGGTAGCAGGCGGGGCGGTGGCGGTGGCGAATTCGGCTCGCATGCGCATCAACGCCGCCAGTTCGGCCCACGACTTGCTGCCCCGCCGACGGAAGCGGCGTTGGGCTTGGGCGGACAGGCGGGCCGCGGTGGTCGGGTCGCCTTGCAGCAACGCCGCGGCGGCGCGTGCCAGTTCCGCCTCCGCCAGGTCCTGCCCCACCCGACGTCGCCGCAGCACGACCAGCGCCTCGTCCAGGTGCTTGGCCGCCTCGTCCGCCAACCCGCCGGCCAGCATCACCCGCGCCCGGTCGATCCGGGTGCGCGCCACCAGGTCCGGCGCGAGCACGCGGAACGCCCGCTCCGCCTGCTCGTGGTAGGCCAACGACCGGGGCACGTCACCGGTCAGGTGGGCGATGTCGCCGAGGTTCCCCAGCGCCTTCGCCTTCAGCAGCGGCAGGTCTTCGGCCTCGGCCAGGTCGATCGCGCGCCGCACGTCGCGCTCCGCCGCCTCGGGCAGGCCGAACGCGATGGTGGTCAAGCCGCGGTTCATCAGCGCGGTCGCCAGCGTGGCCGCGCCGACCACCCCGGCCGCCCACCCGGCCTCCAACTGGCGCACCGACTCGTCGTACAGGGCGATGGCCTCGGCGGTCCGCCCGGCCCGGTGCAGGATCAGGGCCTGCTGGTCCTTCACGATGGCCCGCAGCCCCACCGCGTCCGGCCCGTCGGGCAGCGTGGTGATCAGCTCGCCCGCCGTCAGCAGCCGCGCCAAGCCGCCCTCGACCGACTCGGTCTCCGCCTCGCCGTACGACAGGGTGATCAGGATGCGAATGCGGACAGTGGTCGACTCGACGCTCGGCGACGTCACCGGCAGTACCCGCAACGCCCGCCGCAGCAGGGTCACCGCATCCGCCGGACGGCCGCCCGACGCCGCCCGGAACGCCTTTTTGTGCAGGTCGACGGCCAGATCGACATCAGGGGAGGCAGGCGGGGAGACCGGCAAGGCGGCACGAGGCGCGGACACACCCTCAATGCCAGCACACAGAACGTGTCCGAGAAGCCGTCTTGTGGATGCTATCCGTGCGCCGAACGGGTTACTCTCCGTGAGTGCGCGGCCGGACGGCCCACCGGCCGGCTACAACATGATCGTCGGTGTCACGACCGTCCGCCCCGGCTCGCCCCGTGAGTTCACCAGGTGCACCACGATCTGCGTGGTGCCCGCGGGTACGTCGGACAGCACGAACCGGCCGCCGTCGTCGGCCTTGGTGGTGCTCGACTCGTGCTCGGCCACCCTCACCTCGACGGTGTGCTCACCCGCGGGCACGAGCCAGCCGTCGATGCGGTGCCGTGCGCCGGTCGACGTGAAGTTCACCATCAACGTCAGGTTGTCCACCGTGAACGTGATGGTGCCGGGGCTGCCACCCCGCACCCCCGCGAACGAGCCCGCGCGTTCCCAGCGGGCCACCTCGACGTCCAGGTTCTCCAAAGCCACCGCGAACTGGATGCGTTCGACGAGCCCCGCCGGGGGCGCGTCCAACTCGTACACCAGGCGGTTCAGTTCCGTGAGGACAGCGGTGTCCTCTTGGCCTCTGCGGTCATCGCGCGGGTCGATGTCGTTCACCGCGATCCTCCTTCCGCGTCGAGATGTGTGCGCAACATGGTCAGGCACCGACCCCGGGTGGGGCCGATGCTGCCGCGCGGCATGGACAGTGCTTCGGCGACCGCGCGGTACTCCGCCCGGCCGGCCAGCACGGTGAGTCGCAGGAGCTCCTGGCACTTCTGCGACAAACGGCCGAAAGCCCGCCACAGCCGGTGGTCCCGGTCGTCGACCAGGGCGGCGTCCTCGGGCAGGCCGTACTCGCTTTCCAGTTGGTCCGCCAGCTCGTCGCTCAGCGCCGCTTCGCGACGAGCCGGTGTCCAGGTCCGTTGGGCCTCGCGGCGCGTCGCGACGACGAGCCACCCGGCCAGGGCGCGGGGCTCGACCAGCCGGTCGAGGTGCCGCAGCAACGCGAGCCAGACCGTCTGCACCACGTCCTCCGCCGTGCTGCGGTCCAGCCCGTGCCCGCGCGCCACGTGCCACACCAGCGGCGTCAAGTCGGCGACCAGCACGTCCAGTGCGCGCCGGTCGCCGTCGCGTGCGGCGACGACGCAGGCCGCGTGCCGGTCCGTCCCGTCGAGACCCTCCCACGGTGGTCGCTCACCGGCCGTGCGCAGTTCTCCCACGTCGTCACCTCCTCCTCGACATCCCCCAGCCGGAGCTGATCGTCACACACCGCGGCCGTGCTCGGCGCGGCGGCGGTCCGCGATGCCCCCCTCGCACCGCGGACCGCCTCCCCCCAACTGCGATGACACCCGGTCGGCACCCCTCGAAGCCGACCGACCGCCACCTTCCTCCCCCCAGAGGTTCAGTTGCCGGTCACGGACGTGCTGTCGGTGCCCACCGGGTCGCCGTGCGTCTGGTGGTGGCCCTCCGGCGTGGCCGGCGGCGGGTCCTGCGGGTCGTCCTCCTGGTCGAGCTCGACGGTCGCCCCCTCGACGGCGGCGAACCGCTGCTCCAGCTCGGCGGTGTCGAGGTCGGCGGGGTCGAGCTCTTCGACGCCGGGCGGAGTGGCGCTCATGCGGCCTCCTCAGTCGGGGTTGAGGATCGGTCACTAGGTAAGGAGTGAGTAGTTCTACGGTGGATACATGCCGCGGTTTTAACAGTTCACGGTTGAGGCACGGGGGCTCACCGAGCGTGAGTATGGTCTAGACCATGCTTGAGGTCATCGCACTGGACGCCACCGACGCCGAGGCCGCGCAGGCCGGCGGCGCGGATCGGCTGGAACTCACCGTCGACATGGCCGCGGACGGGCTGACGCCGCCGGTCACCGTGCTGCGCGACGTGCTGTCCGCGACCGACCTGCCGGTCCGGGTCATGCTGCGCGACGCGCGCGGCTTCGCGCCCGGCGACCTCGACGGCCTGCGGCGCGACGCCGCGGCGCTGCGCGAGGCGGGGGCGTCGGAGTTCGTGTTCGGCTTCCTCGACGCCCACGGGTGGGTGGACGAGGCGGCGTGCGCGGCGCTGATCGCGGAGTTGGACGGGTGCGCGTGGACGTTCCACCGCGCGCTGGACAACTCGGCGGACCCCGAGGCGGCGTGGACCGCGGTCGGCGGGCTCGGCTGCGACACGGTGCTCGCGGCCGGCAGCGCACGCGGAGTCGCCGACGGGTTCGGCGTGCTGGAACGGCTGGCCGCACGCCAGGGCGCGGTGCGGCTGCTGGTCGGCGGCGGGCTCAAGGCCGAGCAGGTCGCGCCGTTGCGGGCGGTCGGCGTCACCGGGTTCCACGTCGGGAGCGCCGTGCGGCCAGGCGGGTGGGACGCCCCGCTCTCCGCCGACGCCGTCCGGACCTGGGCGAATTTGGTCTAGACCGCTTGCCGGTGCGGACATTAGCATCGCCGTTGCTTCCCGTGAAATAACTGTTGCGCCTGACGCAACGGTTCCTGGGTGTGACACACCTGAAGGGTGGGCGAGATGCGGTTCGCGGTAGCAGCGGTCGTGGGCGCCGTCGTGCTGGCCGGGTGCGCCCCGGTCCAGTCCGGCTCGGCGCCCGTCGGTGGTGACGAGCAGACCGGGCAACTCCGGGTCTGGCTGTTCGACGAGGTCAACCGGGGCCCGAAGGAGGCGGTCGTCAAGGAGGCGATCACCGGGTTCGAGCAGGCACACCAAGGCGTCACCGTCGACGTCCAGTACATCCAGGTGCAGACCCGCGCCGAGCGGTTCAAGGCCGCGTTCAGCGACCCCGAGAGCGCGCCCGACGTGGCCGAGTTCGGCAACACCGACCTGGCGGGCTACGTCGCGGGCGGCGGGTTCGCCGACCTCGACCTCGCCGGCTGGCCGGAGGCGAAGGACCTGCTGCCCGCCGTCCTCGACACCGGCAAGGTGGACGGCAAGGTCTACGGCGTGCCCTGGTACGTCGGCGTGCGCGCGCTCTACTACCGCACCGACATCTTCCAGGAGCTGAACCTCCGGCCACCGGCCACGTTGGACGAGATCGCGCCGCTCGCCCGCCGGATCCGCGCCGCCAAGCCGGACCTGCTCGGCATCTCCGCGGGCGGCAAGTACACCTACGGCGCGATGCCGTTCGTGTGGGCCAACGGCGGCGACATCGCCCGCGAGGACGGCGGCAGGTACGTGGCCACGATCGACAGCGCCGAGTCCAAGGCGGGCCTGCGCCAGTACACCGAGCTGATCGCGGACGACATCTGCCCGCCCGCCCAGTGCGCGGGCAACGGCGGCGACGCCAGCGTCGAGGCGTTCCGCGCGGGCAAGGCGGCGATGGTCGTGGGCGGTGACTTCAACCGCAAGTCGGTCGACGCCTCCACCGCCGCGGGCAAGTACGCGGTCGTGCCGCTGCCCGGCAAGAAGGCCGGCGAGATCGCGCCCGCCTTCGCGGGCGGCAACCTGCTCGGCGTGCTGAAGGGCAGCGAGCGCAAGACGCTGGCCAACGAGTTCGTTCGGTTGTTGGGCGGCAAGGAGTACCAGCGCAAGATGTTCGAGGCGATGGGCAACCTGCCGACGTTCGGCGACGTGCAGGACGAGGTGGCGAAGGCCAACCCGGTGCTGGAGCCGTTCATCGAGACGCTGGAGGCGGGCACGCGGTTCGTGCCGGTCACCCCGAACTGGGCCAAGATCGACGCCCAGGCCGTGCTGCCGACGTTGTTGCAGCAGGTCGCCGCCGGTGGCGAGGACCTCGACAAGGCCGCCAAGGACGCCGCCGACCAGATGAACGCCGCCTTCGGCTCATGACCACGCGGACGGCCAAGGGCGACGGGCGGATCGCGTCCGCCTACCTCGCCCCGGCGCTGCTGGTGCTGGTCGGGCTGATGGGCTACCCGATCTACCAGCTCGTGCTGATCTCCCTGTTCGACTACGGCCAGGAGCAGGTCAGCGGTGGCGCGCCGCTGACGTTCCTGGGCCTGGCGAACTACACGACCCTGCTGGCCGACGCGCGGTTCTGGGCCGTGCTCGGGCAGACGGTCGGGTTCGCCGCGGTCTGCGTGGTGGGCACCCTGCTGGTCGGCGCCGCGCTGGCGGTGCTGGCCACCAGGGTGCGCACGTGGGCGCGGATGACGTTGTTCCTGGCCGCGCTGGGCGCGTGGGCGACGCCCGCGGTGGCCGGGTCGACCATCTGGCTGTTCCTGTTCGACGCCGACTTCGGGTTCGTCAACGAGGTGCTGGGCACCACCGGGTTCTCCTGGACCTACGACAGGTGGGTGGCGTTCGGGCTGGTCGCGGCGCAGGTGGTCTGGTGCTCGTTCCCGTTCGTCATGGTCACCCTGTACGCGGGGATCAAGGCGATCCCGGGGGAGGTGCTGGAGGCCGCCGCGCTGGACGGCGCGGGCACGGCGAGGACCGCGACCAGCGTGATCCTGCCGCTGCTGCGGCCGTTGCTGGTCGTGGTGACGATCCAGTCGATCATCTGGGACTTCAAGGTGTTCACCCAGGTCTACATCATCACCAACGGCGGCGGCATCGCCGGCCGCAACCTGGTGCTCAACGTCTACGCCTACCAGCAGGCGTTCGCCGCCTCCGAGTACGGGCTCGGCGCGACCATCGGCGTGGTGATGACGGTGTTGCTGCTGCTCGTCACCGCCGGCTACCTGCGGGCGTTGCGGCGCGGCGGGGAGGTGCTGTGAACCGGCGGGTGTCGCGGGGTGTCGCCGAAGCGGTCACGGTCGGCATCGCGGCCGTGGTGGCGTTCCCCCTGTACTGGATGGTGTTGACGGCGTTCAAGCCGCAGGCGGAGGTCATCTCGGTCGACCCGCGGCCGTGGACGCTCGCGCCGACTGTCGACAGCTTCGTGCGCGCGCTGACCGTGCAGAGCTTCGGCCGCTACCTGCTCAACAGCGTGGTGGTGGCGGTCGCGGTGGTGGCGCTGAGCCTGCTGATCTCGTTCCTGGCGGCGACCGCGCTGACCCGGTTCCGGTTCCGCGGCCGCACCACGCTGCTGGTCATGCTGCTCGTGGTGCAGATGGTGCCGGTCGAGGCGTTGACCATCCCGCTGTTCTTCCTGATGCGGTCGGTGCGGGACGTGGCACCGGTGTTCGGGCTCAACCACCTGGGCTCGCTGGTGCTGGTGCACCTCGCGTTCAGCCTGCCGTTCGCGATCTGGATGCTGCGCGGTTTCGTCGCGGCCGTGCCGGTGGAGCTGGAGGAGGCGGCGACGCTGGACGGCGCGTCCCGGTTCCGGTTCCTGTGGCAGGTGCTGTTCCCGCTGGTGGCGCCCGGTCTGGTGGCGACGAGCGTGCTGTCGTTCATCCACGCCTGGAACGACTTCCTGTTCGCCAAGACGTTCATCATCTCGGCGGCGGAGAACCAGACGCTGCCGCTGGCGTTGCAGGTGTTCGTGAAACCCGACCAGAACGACTGGGGCGCGATCATGGCAGGATCGACGTTGATGACGATCCCGGTGCTGATCTTCTTCATCCTGGTGCAGCGGCGCCTGGTCGCGGGCCTGGCCGGGGCGGTGAAGTCGTGATGGCGGTGAGGTCGTGATCCTGCCCCGTCCGGTGTCGTTCACCCGGGGTGACGGCGAGGTGCCGTTCGACGGCACGTTCCAGGTCGAGCGCGTGGCCGGGCCCGCCGAGGGCTACCGGCTGTCGGTGTCGGCCGACGGCGTGCGGGTCCAGGCGTCCGACGACGCGGGCGAGTTCTACGCGCGGCAGACGTTGCGGCAGTTGAGCGGGCCCGCGGCGTTCCGGGCGGTGCCGCCGGGGGCGGTCACGCTGCCGGTGTGCTCGGTCGAGGACCACCCGCGGTTCGCGTGGCGCGGCGTGATGCTCGACGTGGCGCGGCACTTCCTGCCCAAGCACGACCTGCTGCGGTACGTCGACCTGCTGGCCGTGCACAAGCTGAACGTGCTGCACCTGCACCTGACCGACGACCAGGGCTGGCGGTTCGAGTCCCGCGCGTTCCCCCGGCTGCACGAGGTCGGCGGGTGGCGGCCCGACTCGCGGTTGGGCGACCGGCGGTCCGGCGGGATGGCCGGGCGACCGCACGGCGGCTACTACACCCAGGACGACCTGCGGGAAGTCGTGGCGTACGCGGCCGGGCGGCACATCACGGTGGTGCCGGAGATCGACGTGCCGGGGCACAGCCAGGCGGCCATCGCGGCGTACCCGGAACTCGGCGTGTCGGGTGGCGGCGTGTGGACGGACTGGGGGATCAACCCGAACGTCCTGCGGGCCGACGAGTCCACAGTGGACTTCTACCGGCAGGTGTTCGACGAGCTGCTGGACGTGTTCCCGTCCGAGGTGGTCGGGCTGGGCGGTGACGAGGCGGAGGGCGGCGACGGCCGGTTCGTCCGCCGCATCGCCCAACACCTGCACCGGCGCGGGCGGCGGCCGTTCGGGTGGGACGAGGTGCTCGGCGTCGGACCGCTGCCGACCCGCACGATCGTCGCGTCGTGGCGCGGCGAGGACGCCGGCCTGACCGCGCTGGACCGCGGCCACGACGTGGTGATGTGCCCGGAGGAGCACCTGTACCTGGACTACCGGCAGTCCGACCACCCCGGCGAGCCGATCCCGGTCGGGACCGTCACGACGCTTCAGGACGTGTACCGGTACGAGCCCGCCGCGGCGGACCGGGTGCTCGGCGCGCAGGCGAACCTGTGGACCGAACACCTCGATTCACCCAGGCGGCTCGACTACGCCGCCTTCCCCAGGTTGAGCGCGTTCGCCGAGGTGGTGTGGAGCCCCGCCGAACGCGACGAGGCGGAGTTCCTGGCCCGGCTGGCCGAGCACCACCTGCCGCGGCTCGACGCGCTGGGCGTCGAGTACCGCCCCCTCGACGGTCCCCGGCCGTGGCAGGTGTTGCCGGGCGTGCCCGGCTTCCCCCGGTAGGCCTCTTCGGGCCTCGTCAGGCCTCTTCGGGCATGAGGATCCAGCAGGCGAGGTAGAGGATCGCGCCGGCGCCGAACCCGAAGAGGGTGGCGGCGACCAGCAGGATGCGGACCAGTGCCGCGTCCACGCCGAGCAGCTTGGCGACGCCGCCGCACACACCCGCGACCATCTTGTCGGTCCGGCTGCGGCGGAGCTTCTTGACCTTGTCGGTGGCTTGGTTGAGCACGTCGTTCGTCATGTCCCAAGAGTGCTCCGCCAGGGCTTTCGGGACATCGGGGACGCACCCTGACTTCCCCCGGAGCGCCGTTCTCAGGGTTTCACGGCGTCACGAGGACCTTGCCCCTGAGGTCTCCGGCCTCGGCGCGGCGGTGGATCTCCGGCAGGGCGGCGAGGTCGTGCCGCTCGGACACGTCGACCACGACCACGCCCCGGTCGACCAGGTCGACCAACGCGGTGAGCTGGGTGGCGTCGAAGCGGGTGACGAAGTGGGCGGCGGGGGCGTCGCACAGGGTGGCCGAGACGACGACGCCGCCCAGCCGTGCCACCGGGGCGTCCGGGACGAGGTTGAGCACGACGTCGAACCGCCCGGTGGGGTCGTAGCCGACGACGTCGTCCGCGCCCAGTGCCCGGACCGCGTCGGCGCTGCGGGGGGATGCGGTGGCGGTGACGTGCGCGCCCGCGTGCTTGGCCAGCTGCACGGCGAACCCGCCGATGCCGCCGCCCGCGCCGTTGACCAGGACCCGGTGGCCCGGTCGGACGTGGCCGTGCTCGAACACCATCTGCCACGCGCTGAGACCGGCCAGGGGCAGGGCGGCGGCGTCGGCCAACGGGATCCGCCGGGGTGCCGGGACGAGCCGTCCGGCCGGTGCGACGGCGTACTCGGCCGCCGCGCCGTCGATCCAGCCGACCACCGGGTCACCGTCGACCGTGCCGGCCACGTCCCAGCCCAACGTGTGCGGCAGGGGCAGGTCGAACCGGCCCGACCGCACCGCCACCTCCGTCGGGTTGAACGACGTCGCCGCCACCTTCACCAGCACCTCGCCGGGTCCGGGCGTCGGGATCGGGACGTCGTCGGCGATGTCGATTACATACGGTCCACCGTATACAAAAACCCGCGCGCTTCTCACCTGGTCGAATGTATGCAGTCTGCTGAAGACGATCCATGCTCCCGGATCCTGCATTCATGTTTAATCGTCTCGTGGACGTGCTGAGCGACTTGATCGCCGTCATGCGCACCGGACAGCCGCTCGCCGCACGGGTGGCGTGGGAGAAGCCCTGGGGTCAGCGGTTCGCGCCGGTGCCGGGCGCGTCGGGGTTCCAGGTCGTGCTGGAGGGCACGTGCTGGCTCATCCGCGACGACGCCGACCCGGTCGAACTGCACGCGGGCGACGTCGTGTTCATGCCGGACGGCTGCGGCAGCGGCCACGCCCTCGCCGACAGCCCCACGACCCCGTTGACGGACCAGGCGTGCGACCCGCACGGCCCGGAGTTCGCCGTCGACCACCCCGCGCCCGAGCACCCGACCACCGTCACGCTGTGCGGCGCCTACGAGTTGGCGCACGTGCACCCGTTGCTGCGCGACCTGCCGGACACGGTGCTCGTCTCCGGCCCGGAACTGCGCTCCGCCGTCACCCTCCTGGCGGACGAGCTCCAACACCCGCGCCTCGGCTCGGACACCCTCGTGCCCGCCCTGCTCGACACGTTCCTGCTGTACCTGCTGCGCACCTGGTTCACCGGAGGAGACCAGGCCGCGGGGTGGGCCGCCGCGCTCAACGACCCGGTCACCGCCACCGCCCTGCACCACATCCACCGCGACCCCGCGCACCCGTGGACGGTGGCGAGCCTGGCCGCGACCACCGGCCTGTCCCGCGCGCCGTTCGCCAAGCGCTTCACCGCGCTCGTCGGCCAACCACCGCTGACCTACCTGACCTGGTGGCGGATGACCACCGCCGCCCGCCTCCTGCGCGACACCAACGCGCCCCTGGCCACCATCGCCCCCCAGGTCGGCTACACCTCGGAATTCGCCTTCGCGACCGCCTTCAAACGCGCCCACGGCACCGCCCCCGGCCACTACCGCCGCTCTCCCCGCGAAACCACTCCGACCACCCGCACCTGATCCGCCCCGACCGACTTCCGGGCGATCGAGCCGCCGTGTGCGGAGCAGCGGCAATATGACCCGGTGACCCAAGAGCTCGCCGCCCAGTTGGACCGCGTCGGCTACCTGCCCGACCGGGGCATCGCGACCGCCGCCTACCTGGCCCTGCACATGCGCCGCCCGCTGTTCTGCGAGGGCGAGCCGGGCACCGGCAAGACGTCCCTGGCCGTCGCGCTCGCCCAAGCCCTCGACCTGCCCCTGATCCGGCTCCAGTGCCACGAGGGCATCGACGTCAGCCAGGCCCTCTACGACTGGGACTTCCCCCGCCAGCTGCTGCACCTGCGCGCGCTCGAAGCCGCGGGCCCGGTCGACGTCGAGCAGGCCGAGGCCTCCCTCTACACCCGCCGCTTCCTGCTCGCCCGCCCGCTGCTCCGAGCCCTGGAGACCGCGCCGTGCGTGCTGCTGATCGACGAGGTGGACCGGGCGGACGACGAGTTCGAGGCGTTCCTGCTCGAAGTGCTGGGCGAGAACTCGGTGACGATCCCCGAACTGGGCCGCATCACCGCGAAGACCCCGCCGCTGGTCGTGCTCACCTCCAACCGCACCCGCGAGGTGCACGACGCCCTCAAGCGCCGTTGCCTCTACCACTGGCTGGAACACCCCGACCTGGCCCGCGAGGTCGCCATCCTCCGCCGCAGGCTGCCCGGCGTCACCGAACGCCTCGCCCACCAGGTCTCCTCCGCCGTGCGGCGGTTGCGCGACCTGGACCTGATCAAACCGCCGGGCGTGGCGGAGTCGCTCGACTGGGCCGAGGCCCTGCTCACCCTGGGCCGCACCGAACTGGACGCGGACACGGCGGCGATCACGCTCGGTGCCGTCCTCAAGTACCGCGAGGACGCCCAGCGCGCCCTTTCCGCCGGTGTGCTGACGGGGGTACCCGAGAGCACAATCGGGGGATGACCGCAGCCGGTGCGTCGACCGGGCTCGTGGGGTTCGCCCGCGCGCTGCGGCACGGCGGCGTCGCGTGCGGGCCTGACAGGGTGCACGCGTTCGTCGCGGCGGTCGACCGGCTGGGGCTCGGGCGGCGCGAGGACGTGTACTGGGCCGGGCGGTTGACGTTGTGCGGGGAGCCGGACGACCTGCCCCGCTACGACGCGGCGTTCGCGGCCTGGTTCGGGGGGATGCCGCCGGAGCCGCCTCGCCGGCGCGCCCGGCGGACCAGTCACCTGGCCGCGCTCGGCGACGGCACGACGGGGCACGACGGGCGGGCGTCGACGCTCAGGGTCGCCGCCAGTGACGTGGAAGTGCTGCGGCGCAAGGACATCGCCACGCTCAGCCCGGCCGAGAAGCGGCACCTGGACGACCTGCTGGCCCAGCTCCGGCCGGTGCCGCCCACGCGGCGCACCCGGCGCCGGGCACCCGCGCGCAGAGGCGCGATCGACCCGCGCGGGACGCTCAAGGACATGCTCGCCACCGGCGAACCGGTGCGGCCGCGCCACCGCCGCCGCACCACCCGCCCGCGCAAGGTCGTGCTGCTGGTCGACGTCTCCGGCTCGATGAAGCCCTACGCCGACGCGCTCCTCCGGTTCGCGCACGTCCTCACCCGCCACATGCCGGTCGAGGTCTGCACCCTCGGCACCCGGCTGACCCGCGTCACCCGCCAACTCCGCCACCGCGACCCCGGGCAGGCCCTGGCCGCCGCCGCCCGCGCCGTGCCCGACTACGAGGGCGGCACGCGGCTGGGCGAGACGCTCAAGGTCTTCCTGGACCGCTGGGGGCAACGCGGCGCCGCGCGCGGGGCCGTGGTGGTCATCTGCTCCGACGGCTGGGAACGCGGCGACCCCGCCCTGCTCGCCGAGCAGGCCCGGCGCCTGCGCCGACTCGCGCACAAGGTCGTCTGGGTCAACCCGCACGCGGGCCACGACGGGTACCGGCCGGTGCAGTCCGGGATCGCCGCCGCCCTGCCGCACCTGGACCGGCTGCTCGCCGGGCACAGCCTCGCCACCCTGCACGCCCTGCTGGAGGAGGTACGACTTGCGTGACGTTCTCGCCGACCTGGTCCACCGCGTCGACCGAGGGGAAACCGTCGGTGTCGGCACGGTGGTCGCCACGTTCAGCTCCGCGCCCCGCCCGCCCGGCGCGGCGATGCTGGTCGGCGCGGACGGCGCCGTCGTGGGCAGCGTGTCCGGCGGCTGCGTGGAGGGCGCGGTCTACGAGCTGGCGCAGGAAGTGGTCCGCAGCGGCCAACCGGTGCTCCAGCGGTACGGCGTGAGCGACGACGACGCGTTCGCGGTAGGCCTGACCTGCGGCGGGATCATCGACGTCTACGTGGAGCCGGTCGACCGGACCACCTTCCCCGAGCTGCCCGAGGTCCTGGAAGCGGTCCGGGCCCAGGAGCCGGTGGCCATCGCCACGGTCGTGGAACACCCCGAGTGGGTCGGCCGACGGGTGATCGTCCGGCCCGACCGCGCCACCGGCGACATCCCGTCCGCCCGGGCCGTGGACGCGATCACCGACGACGCGCGCGGCCTGCTCGCCGCCGGGCGCAGCGGCACCCTGCACTACGGGCCCGACGGCCAGCGGCGCGGCGAGGGCATGGCGGTGTTCGTGAACTCGTTCGAGCCGCCGCCCCGGATGCTGGTGTTCGGCGCGATCGACTTCGCGGCCGCCCTGGCGAGGCTCGGCGCGTTCCTCGGCTACCGCGTCACGGTGTGCGACGCGCGTCCGGTCTTCGCCACCGGCACTCGGTTTCCCGAAGCCGACGAGGTGGTCGTGGACTGGCCGCACCGCTACCTCGCCGCGCAGGCCGACGAGGGCCGGGTGGACGAGCGGACGGTGGTCGCCGTGCTCACCCACGACCCCAAGTTCGACGTGCCGCTGCTGGAGGTCGCGCTGCGGCTCAAGGTCGGTTACGTGGGCGCCATGGGCTCCCGCCGCACCCACGACGACCGGCTGCGCAGGCTGCGCGAGGCGGGCGTGACCGAGGGCGAGCTGGCGAGGCTCGCGTCCCCGATCGGCCTGGACCTCGGTGCCCGCACGCCCGAGGAGACGGCGGTGTCGATCGCCGCCGAGATCATCGCCCTGCGGTGGGGCGGGCAGGGCCGGCGCCTGGCCCGCACGGAGGGCGCGATCCACAAGTGAGGGGGTTGTCCGCCAGGACAACCGGGAGCAGGCTCGCTGTGACCCCCATCACCACCACTTCTGGAGGGTTCATGCGGATAACGGTCACCGTCGACGGGGTGGACTACAGCGACGACGTGGAACCGCGCACGCTCTTGGTGCACCACCTGCGCGAACGGCTCGGGAAGACCGGCACGGTCGTGGGCTGCGACACCAGCAACTGCGGCGCGTGCACGGTCCACCTCGACGGCCGCAGCGTGAAGTCCTGCGCCGTGCTCGCGGTGCAGGCCGACGGCCGCGAGGTCACCACCGTCGAGGGACTGGCCCGGGACGGGCGATTACACCCGGTGCAGCAGGCGTTCCACGCCAACCACGCGTTGCAGTGCGGGTTCTGCACCCCCGGCATGATCATGCAGGCCATCGACCTGCTCGCGGACAACCCCGACCCCGACGAGGACGAGGTGCGGCACGGCCTGGAGGGCAACCTCTGCCGCTGCACCGGGTACCAGAACATCGTGCGCGCCGTCCGTGACGCCGCCCGCGGGGGTGCGCGATGACCGCCACCGCCGAACCCGGAGCCACCACCGCCGAACCCGCGGCCGCCGAACCGGAAGCCGGCACCAGGGAGATCGGCCGGGCGCGAAGGCGCAAGGAGGACGCCCGGCTGATCACCGGCGCGACCCGCTGGACCGACAACATGCAGCTCACCGGGATGCTGCACATGGCGTTGCTGCGCAGCCCCGCGGCGCACGCCCGGATCACCTCGATCGACGTCACCGCGGCCGCGCGGATGCCCGGCGTGCTGCTCGTGCTCACCGGCCGGGACGTGGCCGCCGAACAGGGCAGCCTGCCGTGCGCGTGGCCGATCACCGAGGACATGGTGGCGCCGCCCGCGCCGTCGTTGGCCGTGGACCGGGTGAACTTCGCCGGCGAGGCGGTCGCCCTGGTGGTGGCCCGCACCGCGGCCGAGGCGCACGACGCGCTGCCCCTGATCGACGTCGACTACGAGGACCTGCCGGTCGTGCTCGACATGGCCCGCGCGATCGAGGACGGCGCCGACCTCGTGCACCCCGACCTGGGCACGAACAAGAGCGCCACCTGGGTGTACGACTCCGCCGAGGCGGGCAGCGGGTCCGATGTGGACCGTGCGATCGCCGAGGCGGAGGTGGTGGTCGAGCGCACGTTCCGCCAGCAGCGGCTGATCCCGGCGTTCATGGAGCCGCGCTCGGTTGTGGTCGACGCGTCGCCGGACTCGGTGACCATGTGGTCGTCCACGCAGGTGCCGCACATCCTGCGGTGGATGCTGGCGGCCGTGCTCGGCATCCCCGAGCAGCGGATCCGGGTCATCGCGCCGGACGTCGGCGGCGGCTTCGGCGGCAAGCTCCAGGTCACGCCCGAGGAGGTGCTGACCCTGCTGGCCGCGCGCCGGCTCGGCAAGCCGGTCAAGTGGACCGAGACCCGCACCGAGTCGATGCTGTCCGGCCACCACGGCCGCGACCAGGTGCAGCGGATCACCATCGCGGCCCGCCGGGACGGCACGGTCACCGGCCTGAAGGTGGACCTGCTCGCCGACATGGGCGCCTACCTGCGCCTGGTCACGCCGGGCGTGCCGATCCTGGGCGCGTTCATGTACAACGCGATCTACAAGTTCCAGGCCTACCGGTTCACCTGCACGAACGTGTTCACCACCAAGGTGCCGACCGACGCCTACCGGGGCGCCGGGCGGCCCGAGGCCACGTTCGCCATCGAGCGGATCATGGACGAGCTGGCCGCCGAACTGGGCGTCGACCCGCTGGAGCTGCGCCGGCGGAACTGGATCGAGCACGAGGAGTTCCCGTTCACCACGGTCGCGGGCCTCACCTACGACTCCGGCGACTACGAGGCCGCCACCGCCCGGGCCACCGAGTTGTTCGGCTACCAGGAGCTGCGCCGGGAGCAGGCCGAGCGGCGCGCCAACGGCGACGCGGTGCAGCTGGGCATCGGCATCTCCACCTACACCGAGATGTGCGGGCTCGCGCCGTCACGCGTGCTCGGCGCGCTGCGGTACGCGGCGGGCGGCTGGGAGCACGCGGCGATCCGGATGCTGCCCACCGGCAAGGTCGAGCTGATCACCGGCACCTCGCCGCACGGCCAGGGCCACGTGACGGCGTGGAGCCAGATCGTGGCCGACCGCCTCGGCGTGCCGTTCGAGGACGTCGAGGTGCTGCACGGCGACACGCGCGTCTCGCACCGCGGCATGGACAGCTACGGCTCCCGGTCGCTGGCCGTCGGCGGCGTGGCCGTGGTGGTGGCGGCCGACAAGGTGCTCGCCAAGGCCCGCGCGGTCGCCGCGCACCTCATGGAGGTCGCCGAGGACGACGTCGAGTTCACCGCCGGCACGTTCGCCGTGCGCGGCACGTCCACCACCATGGCGCTCGGTGACGTCGTGGTCGCCGCGCACGTCGCGCACAACCTGCCCGACGGCGTGGAACCCGGCCTCGACGCCGAGGCCACCTTCGACCCGGAGAACTTCTCCTACCCGCACGGCACGCACCTGTGCGCGACCGAGGTCGACACGCGCACCGGCGCGGTGAAGATCCGCTCGTACGTCTGCGTCGACGACGTCGGCAAGGTGGTCAATCCCCTGATCGTGGAGGGCCAGGTGCACGGCGGCCTGGCGCAGGGCATCGCGCAGGCCCTCTACGAGGAGGCCGTGCACGACGAGAGCGGCACGCTCACCACCGCCACCCTCGCCGACTACCTGCTGCCGTCCGCGGTCGACCTGCCGCACTTCACCACCGACCGCACCGAGACACCCGCCACCAGCAACCCGCTCGGCGTGAAGGGCGTCGGCGAGGCGGGCACGATCGCCTCCACACCGGCCGTGGTCAACTCGGTCGTCGACGCCGTGCGGCACATGGGCGTCTCCGACGTGGAGATGCCGTGCACCCCGATGCGGGTCTGGAAGGCCATCAACCGCGGGACGCCCGCAGGCGGAGCCGGCAATCGGACGACCGCGGGCGGAGCCGGCAATCGGACGACCGCGGACCTGCCGACCACGCCGGGCGCCGGCGGCGGTCTGGGCTCCATCGACTCGCGGGGAGGTGGCGCATGATCCCGGCCGCGTTCGACTACGTCGCACCCACCTCCGTGGAGGAGGCGGTGCGCGCCCTGGCCGAGGGCGGCGAGGACGCCAAGGTGATGGCCGGCGGGCAGAGCCTCATCCCGGTGCTGCGGATGCGGCTGGCCGTGCCGACCCTGGTGGTCGACCTGTCCGGGCTGACCGACCTCGCCGGCGTGCACGACGACGGCGACTCGCTCCGCATCGGGGCCATGACCACGCACCACGAGGTGCAGCGCGACCCGCTGGTGGGCGAGCACGCGCGGCTGCTGCGCCTGGCCACCGACACCGTCGCCGACCCGCAGGTGCGGCACCGGGGCACGTTCGGCGGCTCCCTCGCCCACGCCGACCCGGCGGGCGACCTGCTCGCGCCCGCGTTGGCGCTGGACGCGGTGATGGTCTGCACGGGGCCGGGCGGCACGCGGGAGATCGCGGCGGCGGAGTTCTTCGTCGACTACTTCACCACCGCGTTGGCGCCCGACGAGCTGCTCACCCACATCAGGGTGCCCAAGCTGACCGGCTGGGGCGCGCGCTACGAGAAGTTCAACCGGGTCGCCCAGGCCTGGTCGATCGTGGCGGTCGCGGCCGCGGTGCGCGTCTCCGACGGCCGGATCACCGACGCCCGGGTGGCCCTGACCAACATGGGGCCCACCCCGGTGCGGGCGCGCGGCGTGGAGGAGGCGCTGGTCGGGCGACCCGCGACGGCCGAGGCGATCACCGCGGCGGCCACCCGTGCCGCGGAGGGCACCGACCCGCCGGCTGACCACAACGCCGACGCCGAGTACCGGTCGCACCTGGCCCGCGTGCTCACCGAGCGCGCGGTGACGGCCGCGGTGAGCGCATGAAGCTGGAACACCGGTTCACCGTGCCCGCGCCCGTGCCGGACGTGTGGGCGGCGCTGCTCGACCCGCGGCAGGTGGCGCCGTGCATGCCGGGCGCCACCCTCACCGGGGCCGAGGGGCGGAGGTTCACCGGCACGGTCAAGGTCAAGCTCGGCCCCGTCACGCTGCTCTACCGGGGCAGCGGCGAGTTCACGTCCGTGGACGACCGGGTGCACGCGGCCGTGCTCAAGGCGTCGGGCAAGGACACCAGGGGCAACGGCACCGCCTCCGCGACCGTGTCGATCGCCCTGACCCGCGCGGCCGACGACGCCTCGGCGGGCACCGCGGGCACCCCGGCCGGCACCGAGGTGTCCGTGGTCACCGACCTGGCCGTCACCGGCCGTCCCGCCCAGTTCGGCCGGGGGTTGATCGCCGAGGTCGGCGGCCGGGTGATCGGCGAGTTCGCCGAATGCCTGGCGACGCGGCTCGCGCCGGCGGAAGCTGAGGAGGTGACTTCCACGGAGACCACCGCCAGGCCGCACCTGCGCGCCGTGCCGGACGAGCCGATCGACCTGGTCGGCACCGCGGGCGTGCCCGTGCTCAAGCGGGTGCTGCCGATCGTCGCCGGGCTGCTGGCGGTGGCGCTGCTGGTGCGCGGGCTCCGCGGGCGGCACCGCTGAACGCGCGTGGCGGGCGGCCGGTCCTCGGGCTGGTCGCCTGCCTCTGCCTGCTGGTGGCCTGCACCGGGTCGCCGGTGGTGATCACCACGGCCCGGCAGCCGGCCACCACGACCTCGTCGGCGGCGCCCGAGCCGCCGTCGTTCACGTTGGCCGCGGGCGGTGACATCCTGATCCACCCGGCGTTGACCGAGCAGGCCGACGCCGACGGCGCGCGCAACTTCGTGCCGCTGCTGGAAGGCCTGCGCGAGGCGATCGCCGCCGACGTGTCGATCTGCCACCTGGAGACGCCGCTGTCCGCGCCCGGCGCCCCGACCTACGGCTACCCGGCGTTCAGCGCGCCGCCCGAGGTCGCGTCGGCGTTGAAGGAGATCGGCTACGACAGCTGCTCCACCTCGTCCAACCACACCCTCGACCGGGGCGCGCCGGCGATCAGGACGACGCTGGACGTGCTGGACGCGGCCGGGTTGAAGCACACCGGCTCGTTCCGCTCGCCCGAGGAGTCGGCCACACCGCTGCTGCTGGACGTGCGCGGGGTGAAGGTCGGGCACATCGCGTTCACCTACGGGTTCAACGGCATCCCGCTGCCGCAGCCGTGGATGGCGAACCAGTTGACCACCGAGGGCGTGCTGGCGGCGGCGCGCGCGGCGAAGGCGGCCGGCGCCGAGGTCGTGGTGGCCAGCCTGCACTGGGGCAACGAGTACCAGCACGAGGCCACGCCGCAGCAGCGCGAGATGGCACGCGCCGTGCTCGCCGACCCGGCGGTCGACCTGATCATCGGCACGCACGTGCACGCCGTGCAGCCGATCGAGCAGGTCGGCGGCAAGTGGGTCGTCTACGGCATGGGCAACGAGGTGGCCCGCCACTCCGAGCCGCGCGGCATCACCGAGGAGGGCATCGTCACCCGGTTCAAGTTCGTGAAGGGACCGTCCGGGTGGGCCGTGCAGGAGGCGTCCTACGTGCCGACCCTGGTCGAGCTCGGCCCCCCGATCCGCGTGGTCGACCTGACCCGGGTGCCCGCCAACCCCCGCCGCACCGAAGCCCTCAACCGCACCGACGGCATCGTGCGCAGCCTCGGCGCGACCATCGCGCACCCCTGAGCGATTCCTTTCCGGTCGGTCGCCGGTCTGCACTCCCGACACCACTGATCGAGGAGGCAGGGCGATGGCGAGCAAGCAGTCGGCTGCGGTGCGCGCGATGTACGAGCGGTGGACGGCGGACCGGCTCAACGGGCGGCCGGTGGACCCCGAGAGCTGGGGCGACCTGACCGCCGAGCCGCGCGGCGTCGACTACGTCGAGACCACCGAGCCGGGCACGCCCGCGATGTGGCTGCTGCCGCACGGCGCCGCGCCCGATCGCGTGCTGCTGTGCATGCACGGCGGCGGGTTCGTGGCCGGGTCGACGTACACGCACCGCAAGCTGTACGGGCACCTGGCCAAGGCCGTGGGCGCGCGGGCGCTGCTGTTCCGGTACCCGTTCGCGCCCGAGCACGTCCACCCGGCGCAGGTCGAGGCGGCCACCGCCGTGCACCGGTGGCTGCTGCGGTCGTTCGCGCCGGAGCACATCGCGTTCGCCGGCGACTCGGCCGGCGGCGGCCTCACCATCACCACGCAGCTCAACGCCCGCGCGGCCGGCCTGCCGCTGCCCGCGGCGGTGATGGCGCTCTCGCCGTGGGTGGACATGGAGGTGGCCGGTGAGTCGTTCCGCACCAACGCGCTGACCGACGGCTTCTTCTACCGGGACCTCGTCGACGGGCTCGCGGCCGGCTTCCTGGGGCCGGCCGGCTCCCGCCGCGACCCGCTGGCCAACCCCCTGCACGCCGACCTGACCGGTCTCGCGCCGCTGTTCGTGCAGGTCGGGTCGCACGAGACGCTGTTGGACGAGGGTCGGGCGCTGGCCGACCGGGTCAGGGAGGCGGGGGTCGACGTGCGGTTGGACGTGTTCGACGAGCAGGTGCACACGTTCCAGATGGCCGCCGGGAGGTCCCCGGAGGCCGACGACGCCATCGCCCGGTTCGGCGCGTGGGCGCGACCGCTGCTGGGGCTGGCGTGATCGACTTCACCTGGACCGCCGAGCCGTTCCGGCAGGAGCTGCTGGCGCACTGCTACCGGATGCTCGGGTCGCGGCACGACGCCGAGGACCTCGTGCAGGAGACGTACCTGCGGGCGTGGCGGTCGTTCGACCGCTTCGAGGGACGCTCGTCGGTGCGGGTGTGGCTGTACCGGATCGCCACCAACGCCTGCCTGAACGCCCTGGAGGGCCGCCGTCGCCGCGCCCTGCCGTCCGCGCCGCTGGACCCCGACCTGCCGGGCGAGGCGTGGCTGGAGCCGATGCCCGACGCGCTGGTCACCCCGGAGTCCGCGGACCCGGCGGCCGTGGTCACCTCCCGCCACGACCTGCGCCTGGCGTTGATCGCGGGCCTGCAACACCTGCCGCCGCGGCAGCGGGCCGTGCTGATCCTGCGCGAGGTGCTGGACATCCCGGCCGCCGAGGTCGCGCAGATGCTCGACACGACGGTGGCGTCGGTGAAGAGCGCCCTGCAACGCGCGCGGGCCCGCCTGGCCGAGGTCGCGCCGACCGCCGACGACGTGGTCGAGCCGACGTCACCGCAGGCGCGGGCGCTGCTGTCGGAGTACATCGCGGGGTTCGAGAACTCGGACCTCTCGGCGTTGGAACGGGCGTTGCGCGCCGACGCGGCCCTGGAGGTGGCCGGCTCACCGACGTGGTTCGACGGCCGCGAGAAGTGCCTGGCGTTCCTGGCCACCGTCATCGGCTCACCCGGGGACTGGCGGATGACGCCCATCGTCGCCAACAACCAGCCGGCCGTCCGCGCCCACCACCACGGCGTTCCGTTCGGCGTGGCCGTGCTGACCACGACCACCACCGGCGTCTCGCGCCTGACCGTGTTCCCCGACCCGCGCCGTCCCGGAGCCGATCTTCAGAGCAATCGTGGAGAAGCGCCGGCCCGCCGTTTGCTGAAGCCTGCGAGTGAGTCCGAAAAGCGGTAGGGGAGAGACGTGCCCGCAGCGGCGGTGGTTCCGCCGGAGGAACACCGGTACGGGGGTGCCGGGAACCGCGCTGTGGTTCGGGCCGACATCGCGCGAAAGGACGGCTCTGCCCTGGATTTCCGCCTCGGTCTGCGAAATCCACTCCCGGTCGAGTTGTGCGGCGTCGTGGACGCCCGGCCGGGTTCCTCTGAGACGGAGCTGATGACGGATGACGGACCTGACGAACGGCGCCCCGACCAGACGCACGATCCTGAAGCAGATCACGGTCGGCGCCGCGGTGGTCGGCTGGAGCGCCGCGAGCGGGTCGTGGGCGCCCGCCGGCGCCGACACCGCCGGGGTGGCCGCGCTGCCCCGGCTGGACGGCACGCTGACGATCGCCCCGGAAGTGCTGGCCAAGTTCGGCAAGGACTGGGGCAACCTGAAGTCGGGCGCCCCCAAGGCCGTGCTGCGCCCCGGTTCCGTGCGCGACATCGTCGCGATGGTCCGGTACGCGCGGGCCAACAAGCTGAAGATAGCCATGAACGGCCACGGTGGCAGCGGCCCCGCGGCCGACCACGAGTCGCACTCGAACTACGGCCAGGCCCTGGTGCCGGGCGGTATCGCGATCGACTCGAAGGGACTGTCCACAATCCACAGCATCGGCACGACCAGCGCGTGGGTCGACGCCGGCGTGACGTGGGCGCAGCTGGTCGACGCGACGCTCGCGCGGGGCCGGACGCCCGCGGCGCACACCGGCTACCAGCACCTGTCGGTCGGCGGCACGGCCAGCATCGGCGGCATCGGCGGCATGGTGCAGAAGCAGGGCCTCCAGATCGACACGATCACCGAGATCGAGATCGTCACCGGCGAGGGCTACGTGGTCCGCGCCTCGGCCACCGAGCGGCCGGACCTGTTCAACGCCGCGCTCGGCGGCGGCGGCCAGGTCGGCATCATCACCAAGGCCAGGGTGAAGCTGGTGCCGGCGCCCGCGCGGGTGGCCGTGTTCACCCTGGTCTACCAGGACCTGGCGACGTTCGTGGCCGACAGCGAGATGCTGATGCGCGACGGCCGGTTCGACGCCCAGGACAGCGGTCCGCGGCTCAAGACCGACGGCACCGGGTGGTACTACCGCATCGACGGCGTCGCCTTCTACAACCCGGGCAGCCCGCCGGACCGGGCCGCGCTGCTCGCCGGGCTGCACGACGACCAGGCGTCGCGGGAGTTCGGCGACCTGCCGTTCCGCGACTGGTCGTTCCGGCTCGACGCGTTCGAGGTGTCGGCGAAGGAGGGCGGGTTCTGGTACCAGCCGCACCCGTGGCTGTCGCTGCTGATCCCCGGCTCCAAGATCGTCGAGTTCGCCCGGACGGTGCTCGGCCAGACCACCGCCGCCGACATGGGCATCGGGTTCTCCCTGATGTACCCGTTCTCCTCGGCGAAGCTGACCCGGCCGCTGTACAAGCTGCCGAACGAGCCGGTGGTGTACCTGTTCGACCTGCTGCGGATGCCGTACCCGAACGACCCGAACGTGCCCTCGATGATGGCGCAGAACCGGAAGATCTACGACCTCGCCGTCTCCATCGGGGGCAAGCGGTACATCATGGGCGCGATCCCGGGCATGACCGCGGAGGACTGGCGCCGCCACTTCGGCTCCGACTGGGACCGCCTGGTCGCGGCCAAGCGCCGCTACGACCCCGACCACGTCCTGACGCCCGGCCAGGGCTTCTTCGGCTAGGTCGCGCTCAGCGGCCCGAGCCGGACCGCTCCAGCACACCTCGGACCCGGTCGAGACGGGCGAGCCACCGGCTCGTCGTCGCCTCGTCGGCGGCGAAGTCGGCGAACCGACCGGGTACCGGGGCGTGCGCGAGCACGGGCAGCCTGCCGTCCACCGGGCGCAGGGAGTCGGCGGCCACGTCGCCGTCCAGCAGCGGCAGGGTGCCCAGCCCGCACGCGAAGTCCAGCTCGGGCAACGCGCCCGCCAAC
The DNA here is from genome assembly GCF_054781895.1 of Saccharothrix stipae. Lineage (NCBI taxonomy): Bacteria > Bacillati > Actinomycetota > Actinomycetes > Pseudonocardiales > Pseudonocardiaceae > Saccharothrix > Saccharothrix stipae. The sequence continues at coordinate 26,174 of NZ_BAAGTN010000009.1, forward strand.
GCCAACCCGGCGGCCATCCCGACGGACGTCTCCACCGCCGAGGACACCACGCACGGCAACCCGCAGGCCTGGGCCACCGCCAACGCCCGCCGCACACCGCCCAGCGGCGCGACCTTGATCACCGCCACGTCCGCGGCGCCGGCCACGGCCACCCTCAACGGGTCCTCGGCCCGGCGGATCGACTCGTCCGCCGCGATCCGCACGTCGACCCGCCGCCGCACCGCCGCCAACTCCTCGATCGACGGGCACGGCTGCTCGACGTACTCCAACCCGCCCGCCGCCCGCTCCAGCTCGCGGATCGCCTTGACCGCGGTGTCGACGTCCCACGCCATGTTCGCGTCGACCCGGATCGCCCCGGACGGCCCCAACGCGTCCCGCACCGCCTCGACCCGCGCCAGGTCGTCGGCCGGCGGCGTGCCCGGATCGGCCACCTTCACCTTCGCCGTGGCGCAGCCCGACCGGGCGACGATGTCGTGCGCGCGTTCCGGCGACACCACGGGCACCGTGCAGTTGACCGGGATCGTGTCCCGCACCGGCGCGGGCCAGCCCTGCTCGGCGGCCTCCAGCGCGCACGCCAACCAGGGCGCGCACTCGTCGTCGGAGTAGTCGAGGAACGCGCAGAACTCACCCCACCCGGCGGGCCCTTCCAGCAGCACGCCCTCGCGCACCGTGATGCCGCGGAACCGGTTGCGCATCGGGATCGAGTAGACCAGCACCGGGCCAGCCTAGAGCGGGTCGAACGCGGCGACCCGGCGCAGCCCGCGGTCGGCCAGCTCCGGGTCCGACTCCTCCACCACGATCCGCAGCGCCGCCTCGAACTGGTCGAGGCGGCGGTCCAGCTCGGCCAGCTCCCGGGTCGGCTCGGCGATCTCGGCGGCCAACCCGGGCCGGTTCCGCGCCCGCCGCAACGACTCGCGCACCGCCTGGCTGGCCCGCAACGCCACCAGCGCCCGCCACAGCAACCGCTCGACGTGCGCGACCCGACGTGCCTCCAACCCGCGCACCGCGGCGAAGTGCGCGCACAACCGCCCGGCGCGCCGCCGCTGCACGGGATCGGTGAACTGCCCGCCGTGCACCACGTCCCGCTCGCCGGCCGCCGACACCACGTCCCACTCCGCCAACCGCACCGGCAGCACCGCGATCAGCACCACCACCAGCAGCGGGACGCAGGCCAACCCCGCCGACCACCACGGCGTCGGCGCGAGCACCGCCAACGCCGCCGCCAGGACCGCGGCCACCACCACGACCGGCCGCAGCCGGTCCCGCCTGGCCCGCCGTGCGGCGACGCGCCGGACCGTGCCCACGTCGAACTCCGGACGCCACAGCCACCAGCGGGACAACGGCACCACCCGGTTCATGTCCACCCGAATCGTCGCAACCGCAGAGGCCGTCAACCTATCGGCGCCCACCGACAACCGTGCCGACCGACAGCCGTGCCGACCGCAGCGCACGACGGGCCGGCTCAGCCGACCTCGGGCAGCTTCGGGCCGAGCAGGTCGTCGGCGTCCACGATCTTGTACGCGTAACCCTGCTCCGCGAGGAAGCGCTGGCGGTGCGCCGCGTAGTCGGTGTCCAACGTGTCCCGCGACACGACCGAGTAGAAGTGCGCCTGCCGCCCGTCACCCTTGGGCCGCAACAACCTCCCGAGCCGCTGCGCCTCTTCCTGCCGCGACCCGAACGTGCCCGACACCTGCACGGCCACCGACGCCTCGGGCAGGTCGATGGAGAAGTTCGCCACCTTCGACACCACCAGCGTGCGCAGCTCACCGCGCCGGAACCGGTCGAACAGCTCCTCGCGCTCCCTGTTCTTCGTCGAACCCTGGATGATCGGCGCGTCCAGCGCCTCGCCCAGCGACTCCAGCTGGTCCAGGTACGCCCCGATCACCAACGTCGGCTCGTCCGGGTGCCGGTCCAGGATGGCCTTCACCACCGGCAGCTTCGTCCGCGCCGTGGAGCACAGCTTGTACCGCTCCTCCGGCTCGGCGGTCGCGTACTCCAGCCGCTCGTGGTCGGTCAACGTCACCCGCACCTCGGTGCACTCGGCCGGCGCGATCCAGCCCTGCGCCTCGATGTCGCGCCACGGCACGTCGTACCGCTTCGGCCCGATCAGCGAGAACACGTCGCCCTCCTGGCCGTCCTCGCGCACCAGCGTGGCGGTCAGGCCGAGCCGACGCCGCGACTGGAGGTCCGCGGTCATCCGGAACACCGGCGCGGGCAGCAGGTGCACCTCGTCGTAGACGATCAGGCCCCAGTCCCGCGAGTCGAACAGCTCCAGGTGCTTGTACTCGCCCTTCGACTTGCGGGTGATCACCTGGTAGGTCGCGATCGTGACCGGCCTGATCTCCTTGCGCTCGCCGGAGTACTCGCCGATCTCGTCCTCGGTCAACGTGGTCCGCGCGACCAGCTCCCGCTTCCACTGCCTGCCCGCCACGGTGTTCGTGACCAGGATCAACGTGGTCGCGCCCGCCTCGGCCATCGCCGCCGCGCCGACCAGCGTCTTGCCCGCGCCGCACGGCAGCACCACCACGCCCGAGCCGCCCGCCCAGAACGCCCGCGCGGCCATCCGCTGGTAGTCGCGCAGCTGCCAGCCGTCCTCGACCAGGTCGATCGGGTGCGCCTCGCCGTCGACGTACCCGGCCAGGTCCTCCGCCGGCCACCCGATCTTGAGCAGCATCTGCTTGAGCCGACCGCGCTCGCTCGGGTGCACGACCACGGTGTCGTCGTCGATCCGCGCGCCCATCATCGGCTTGATCTTCTTGTGCCGGAGCACCTCCTCCAGCACCGCGCGGTCCAGCGAGTTCAGCACCAGGCCGTGCACCGGGTGGTTGGCCAGCTGGAGCCGGCCGAACCGGCCCATCGTGTCCACCACGTCCACCAGCAGCGGCTGCGGCACGGGGTAGCGGGAGAACCGGACCAGCGCGTCGACCACCTGCTCGGCGTCGTGGCCCGCGGCACGCGCGTTCCACAGCGCCAGCGGCGTGATGCGGTAGGTGTGGACGTGCTCGGGGGCGCGTTCGAGCTCGGCGAACGGCGCGATGGCGGTGCGCGCGTCGTCCGACAGCGGGTGCTCGACCTCCAGCAGCAGGGTCTTGTCCGACTGGACGATCAAAGGGCCGTCGGTCACGGGTGCGCGCTCCTGTCGCTTGGTGTCCTTCAAGTGTGCATACCCCGGGCAAATCGGTAGCGGGCGGTACTCGGCCGCGCACGCAACGCTTACGGACTCGGTTCGGTAAAGCCGTGTACGCCGGTGTTGCGCAGTCGATAGCTTCCCTGCGCCCCACCACGCGACCCTACGCGCGGACGTCAGGGGCTTCCCGGATGAAGAAGGTCCATGATGAGCACGGACATGCCCGCGTCCGCCCCGCAGTACCAGAACGGCCCCCAGCACCCCGGCGGCCCGCAGTACCCGGGCAACCCGCAGTACCAGAACGCGCCGCAGGCCCAGCAGATTCCACCGGCGCCGAAGAAGAAGCGCGGCGTCGTCGCGACCGTCGTGTCGGTGGTCGTCGGTCTCGCCCTGTTCGGCGCCGTGGGCTACGGGATCAACTACCTCACCAGTGACGCGGCGAAGTCCGAGGCCGGCCAGTGCGCCAGCCTGACCGGTACCACGTCCAAGCCCGACTTCAAGACCGTCGACTGCGGCTCGACCGAGGCGAACTACACCATCGGCAAGGTGCTCGGCTCCACCAGCGAGTCCTGCGGCGGCTACTACGACGAGTACACCGAGACCGGCCGCGGCCCCGACTCGAAGATCTGCCTGGTGCCGAACATGGTCGAGGGCAGCTGCTACGAGCTCGAGGGCAACCAGATGGGCTACCCGGTCGTGGACTGCGCCAAGTCCGGCGCCTTCAAGCTGGTCAAGCAGGTGAAGGGCAGCGAGGACGAGAGCGCCTGCACCGACGGCGCGCCGCTGACCTTCCCCGAGCCGAAGATGACCCTCTGCTTCGCGCCGGGCGAGAACGCCTGATCCGCCTCGCGGGTGCGCGTGGCGCTACCTTGCCCTGGCGCTACATTCCCAGGGCGGTCACGCGCACCCGTCCAGCGAGGATGATCATGAGCAACGAGCCGAGTCGACCCGGGGACGAGGCGCCTACCGGCGCCGCAGGCGATCCCGCCCGCCCCGTCGTGCCGCCCGCCGACGCCGAGCGCATCGCGGCGGCCCGGGACGCCGCCGCGTCCACCGGTGACCAGGACCTCTCCACGCCGGCGTCGTCCGGCCTCGGCTCCGGCGCCACCGAGCCCGACGCCACCCCCGAGCCGGGCGGCGGCGCCCGGGACCAACCGGTCGCGGGCAACGAGCCCACCACGCCCGCGGGCCCCACCGCCGTGCCCGGCGCCCGTCCGGTGCCCGCCGCCGACCCCACCGCCGCCGACCCCGTCGCGGGCGGACCGGCCTCCCAGGCGCCGGAGGAGGGGACGACCGCCGCGGGCCGCGGGAGCAGGTCGAGCGGCCGGGTGATCCTCATCATCGTGCTGGTGCTGCTGCTGGCGGGCGTCGTCGTCTACGGCCTGTGGCGGCTCACCAGCGGTCCCGCCAACGCCGAGGTCGGCGACTGCGTCAGCGTCACCGCCGAGGGCGACGACCCCGACCGGAACCGCGCGCAGGTCGACACCGTCGACTGCGACGCCGACAAGGCCTCGTACAAGGTCGGCAAGGTGCTCGACGCGGCCGACGCCACCTGCCCCGAGGAAGGCCTGTACACCGAGATCGCGCCCACGGTCGGCGACGGCTACAAGCTGTGCCTGCTGCCGAACATGGTCGAGGCCGCCTGCTACAAGCCCGACGAGGGCACCGGGTTCGTCAAGACCGAGTGCACCGGCCCGGAGACCATCAAGGTCACCAAGGTCATCCAGAACTCCACCGACCTGGAGGCCTGCCCGGACGGCGCGGGCATGGCCTACCCGGAACCGCCCGTCACGTACTGCCTGGCGCCCGCCGAGATGTGAACCCGTGCGGGTGAACCCGCTCAACCCGGCGCGCGGCCGTGCCGATGCCCTGATCCATGCGGAGGATCGGGTTGGGCGTCGGTGCGGTCGCGGTCGTGGTGGCCGGCGCGTTCGCGTTCACGCTGATCGGCGGGGGTCCCACCAGCCCCGAGCCAGGTGTCTGCGCGCACATCGAACGGGTCGACGAGGGTGCCCGGTACCGGGCGTTGGACTGCGGGTCCGAGCACGCCAACGTGCGCGTGGCCAAGGTGGTCGAGGACGGTTCGCAGTGCCCCAAGGGCGGCGCGCCGTACACCATCTTCACCCGCTCGGCCACGCTGTGCCTGATCCCCAACTTCGTCGAGGGCGCCTGCTACCAGGGCGACCGCACGGCGGGGATGCGCCGGGTCGACTGCACCACCGCCCAGGCGGTCCGCGTCGCCAGCGCCGCCCGTGAGCCCGCCGAGTGCGCGAACGGCCGCAAGGTGACCTACCCCGAGCCCGCCGTCACGTTCTGCCTGGTCCCCGCCGACATGCGCTGACACCGCCGCGCCCCGGGCACGGTCGCGTTGCCGCCACCGCCGCGCCGTGAAATCGCTGCGCCCGCTCGACGCCCGGGGGTAGGTTCCGCTCGCCGAAGTCGAGAGGAACGCCAGGTGACCACGCCCCCCAACCAGCCGCCCCACGGCCAACCGCAGGACCCTCCGCCTCCCCAGCAGCCGGGCTGGGGGCCGCCGTCGTCGCCGCAGGGGTTCCCGGCCCCGCCACCCGGCCAGCCCTACCCGCAGCAGCCCTACCCGCAACCCGGCTACCCGCAGCAGCCCGGCTATCAGCCGATGCCCGGCTACCAGGGCCAACCGCCGCAGTACGCCCAGCCGCAGTACGCCCAGCCCCAGTACCAGCAACCCCAGTACCAGCAGCAGGGCTTCCCGCAGCCGGGCCGGCAACAGCCGGGTTACCAGCAGCCCGGCTACCCCACCGGCCAGCCCGGTCACCCGCAGCAGCAGTTCCCACCGCCGCCGGCCAAGGGCACGTCCCGCGGTGCGAAAGCGCTGGTCGCCGTGGTCGCGCTGGGCATCGTGGGCATCGTCATCGCGGGCATCATCGCCAACGTCACCGGCCCCTCGGGCGCCGAGGCGGGCGACTGCATCAAGGTCATCTCGGCGAGCGTGGCCGACGCCGACGTGGAGAAGGTCGAGTGCTCGTCGCCGGACGCGGCCTTCAAGGTGGCCGCCAACCTCGACAGCAGCACCGACGCCTGCCCGGACGGCGACTACGCCGAGTACTCCGACAGTGGCGGACGGCGCAGTGACGGCTTCAAGCTGTGCCTGATGCTCAACGCCGCCGAAGGTGAGTGCTTCAAGCAGGAGGGCTCGATTGTCGCGGGCAAAACCACCAAGGTGACCTGCGATTCGAGTGCGACCTACAAGGTGGCCAAGGTCATCGCGGGCCGTGCGGACGAGAACGGGTGCGAGAGCGGCGACACCGTGTCCGTTTACTCACAGCCCGCTACCACGATCTGCTTGAGCGAGGTCTGATCGAAAGAAATGGGGGCCTTCCGCAATGGGAAGGCCCCCGAAGTCGAGCGGCTTCTCGCTAACGGTGAGTCAGTTCGTGGTTCCAGGCGGCAACAACCCGCCGACGTCCAACCGCTCGGGAAGCACCTCTTCGGTGTCCATCATGTCCGCGACCCGTTGCAACCGGACCGGGTTGAGCGACAGCGGGAACGTGCCGACCGACACCAGCGCGGCGGTCTGCTGGTCCACGTCCATGTAACCGGTCAGCGCGTTCTGCACGGACAGCTTGTCGTTGGACGCCGCCTCCTGCGCGTCCCGCAGGACCTGCCGGAACAGGGCCAGCGTGCGCGGGTTGCCGTCGGCGAACTTCTTGCTCGACGCGTACCCGGACATGGGGAAGTCCTTGGTCGGGCCGACCGCGGTGTCGGTGAGGATGCGGGCGCCGGTGCCGCTCTGCGCCTGGGTGATGTACGGCTCGGTCATCCACGCCGCGTCGACCTGCTTGGCCTGCATCGCGGTGACCATCTGCTCGAACGGCATCTCGACCGGCCGGATCAGCTGCTTCTCCACGCCGGCGGTCTTGAGCACGGCCTTCGTGGTCAGCGCGCCGACGTCGCCGGTGGACGGCACGGCGATGCGCGGGTTCTTGATCTTGCCGGGGCTGTCGTAGTTCTGGTCGAGCGTGACCAACGCCATCGTGTTCGCGCCCGCCTGGTACGCCTCGCCCTGCAACTGCAGCTGGGTGCCCTCGGCGAAGCTGCGGAACAGCGTGACGTGCGTCGCCCAGGTCAGGTCCAGCGTCGTGTCGAGCTGCTTGACGCCCTCGGCCTCGTTGTTCAGCGGGACGAGCTGCACCTGCAGGCCGGCCTTCTCGAACAGCTTGTTGTTGAACGCGAGGCGTAGCGGTGCCACGTCGACGACCGGCAGCACGCCGATGCGCAGTGTGTTGCGTTCCACTTGAGGGCGGGTGTTCCCGTCCGTTCCGGGGATCAGTCCGCACGCCGTCAAGGTCGCGGCGCAGGCGAACAACGCTGCCGCACGTCGCAGAACACGCGCTGGGGTAGGCATGGCACCTCTCGCCGGGATGACCTCGAGAGCGGGGTCTTTTTGATCAACGAATTTTTCGACGCAGTTGTCGATGCGGGGGATGGTAACCACCCAGAGGTATGAAACGACAGCCCTGCTCCGATACGGTGAGTGCTTCCGGAGTCTTCCCCGGGGCTGGTGTCGAGCACTACGCTCCCCGCCTGGTGGCACAGGTCGTCGCAGACCGTCGTGTCCCTGCGCGGGGTGGGGTGACTAGCCGGCACCACTGCTCCTGTGCTGCAATTCGGCCCGATTTCGTGTCCATGCTTCGGTCCGCGGGGGAGAGGCCGGGGAACACTGCTGCCGGAAGAGGAAGCCCAGGGTGGCCCGTCGAGAGAGAGGTCCCAGCCAGTCAGGCGTGGGGATTCCACCGCGCTCCGAAAGGCCCGGAACGGGTGACGGATTGGCTGCGCTGAGTGATGGAACTGTGACCGAGTCAACGGGGCCGACCAAGGCCGGATCGACCGCGACCGGACGGGTCCAGCAGACCCGCACGGCCGGCTGGCGGCTGCGCAACTGGCGGCTGCCCACCAAGCTGACCGCCGTCCTGCTGATCCCCACCATCGCCGCGGTCGCCCTCGGCGGCCTGCGGGTCAACTCGGACCTGGCCGACGCGGCCGACCTCAACCGCCTGGCCAACCAGATCCAGCTGGAGTCGGCGGTCGCCGACCTGGTGCAGCAGTTGCAGCGCGAGCGCGACCTGAGCGCGAGCCACGTGGCGTCCGGCAAGCAGCTCGACCGCGTGGTGCTGGACCGCCAGCTGCGCCGCGTCGAGGACACCGTGCAGGCGCTCAACGCCAAGATCGCCGACCTCAGCGCCGACCTGGACGACGAGGTGGTGACCCGGTTCCGGCGGGCGTCCAGCCAGCTCGACCGGCTCAACAGCCTGCGCAACGCGGTCCGCGAGACGCAGTACCCGTCCGACGCGGTGATGCGCACCTACTCCGAGTCGGTGGAGAGCCTCCTCGACCTCGGTGAGCAGGCCATCGCCGGCATCAACGAGCCCGAGCTGGTGCGGCTGCACCTGGCCACCAACGCGATCGCCCGCATCAAGGAGCAGGAGTCGCGCAAGCGCGGCATCATGCTCGACGTCTTCCAGGGCGGCGGCTTCGGACCGGGCCAGGAGCGCCAGCTGCTGGCCGCGAACGCCGAGCTGGACGCGGCGCGCAACGACTTCCGCAAGTCCGCGACCGCCGACCAGGCCAAGATCTACGACGACACCGTCACCGGCCTGATCGTCGACACCGCGAACGACATGCAGGAGACGGCGCTGAACCTGGCCGCAGCCGGTGCGCCGCTGACCTCGTTGCGCCCGGAGAAGTGGGACATCGCGTCCACGCTGACGGTGAACCTCACCCGTGACGTGGAGAACCTGCTGCTGGAGCAGCTGCAGAACCGGACCGACGAGCTGACCGGCGTGGCCCGGGCCGCCGCGTTCCGCGACTCCGGCATCGTGCTGGGCGCGTTGCTGCTGGCCATGCTGATGGCGTTGTTCGTGGCCCGCTCGATCCTCAACCCGCTGCGCACGCTGCGCCGCGCCGCGCTCGAGGTCGCCGACCGCGGCCTGCCCGATGCGGTCAACCGGATCCTCGCCGACCCGAACCCGCAGGAAGCGGCCAAGACGGCCATCGCGCCGGTGCCGATCACCACGCGTGAAGAGGTCGGCCAGGTGGCGCGGGCGTTCGACGCGGTGCACGGCGAGGCCGTGCGGCTGGCCGCCGAGCAGGCGCTGCTGCGCGACAACGTCAACTCGATGTTCGTCAACCTGTCCCGCCGCTCGCAGGCCCTGGTCGAGCGCCAGCTGAACCTGATCGACCGGCTGGAGCAGGACGAGCAGGACCCCGACCAGCTGGCCAGCCTGTTCGAGCTCGACCACCTCGCCACCCGGATGCGGCGCAACAGCGAGAACCTGCTGGTGCTGTCCGGCACGGACCTGTCCCGGCGGCTGACCCGCCCGGTCCCGGCGGCCGAGGTGCTCGGCGCCGCGGTGTCCGAGGTCGAGCAGTACGCCCGCGTGCAGGTCGGCCAGACCCCGGAGCTCACCGTCCAGGGCCGCGCGGTCAACGACCTCGTGCACCTGATCGCGGAGCTGCTGGACAACGCGACCGCGTTCTCCGACCCGGTGACCAAGGTCACCGTGCGCACCGCCCGCACCCGCAAGGGCGAGCTGGCGATCGAGATCCAGGACCGCGGCGTCGGCATGGGCGAGCAGGAGATCAACGACGCCAACCAGCGGCTGGCCGACCCGCCGGACGTGGACGTCGCGGTGTCCCGCCGGATGGGCCTGTACGTGGTCGCGCGGCTGGCCAAGCGGCACGACATCAAGGTGCGCCTGCGGTCGAACGAGGACATCGAGGGCGGCACCACCGCGCTCGTGCTGGTGCCCGACACGCTGGTCGCCTCGCCCGGCTCGATGGGGTCCCCGACCGGCGGCGAGCCCGCCACCGCGTTCGGCGACTCGGGCTTCGGCGACTCCGGGTTCGGTGACCCGGGCTTCGGCGACTCGGCCTTCGGGTCGACGGCGCAGCGGGCGTCCGGCATCGCCGGCGCGTTCGGCACCGGCACCATGTCCCGCCTCGACGAGGACACCAGCTTCCCGAGCATGCCCCGCATCGAGGACGAGCCGGCGTTCCCGGTGAGCTTCGTGCAGGGCCAAGGCGAGCAGGACCCGGCCAGGGTGCCCGCGTTCGGCGAGACGCCGACGTTCGGGCAGCCGCCCGCGGAGACGTCCGCCGAGGTGTCGCAGCCGTGGATGCGGGTCGAGGACGAGCGCGACGTCGAGCGCGAGCCGGAGGGCTCGTTCGGCGAGCCGACCCTGTTCACCGCCTACGAGGACCGTCCCGAGCAGGACAGCGACCACGAGCACGGCTTCGAGACGACGCAGTTCGCGCCCGCGCTGGACAGCGGCTTCGTCGTCGACCCGGAGCCGGTGCCCGCGCACCGCAACGGCTCGGTCCCGCCCGCCGCGCCCGCGGCCAGGGAGGTCGAGCACGACTTGGACGCCCCGACCGAGCGGCTGCCGATCTACGAGGCGGTCCTCTCGCAGTGGTTCCAGGCCGTGGGCAGCGAGACGTCGGCGGCGACCGCCCAGGCGGTGCCGCCCGCGCCGGAGCAGGCCGCGCCTGCGGAGTCCGGGCCGGTCGAGTCCGGGTTGCCGACCCGCAGGCCGCGTCCGATCCCGCCGATCGCGCCCACCACGTCCGACGACCCGCTGCCGCAGCGCGGGCTGCTCGACTCCGGTCCGAACCCCCTGCCCAGGCGCGAGCCCGAGGGCGCTTCGCTGCCCCAGCGGGGCGAGGCGGCGTCCGCGCGCGCCGAGGGCACTAGTCTGACCGAGGGCGGGCTGCCCAAGCGGCAGCCCGGTTCGCCCAACAACCTGCCCAAGCGCGCCGCGGAGGTGCCCCGCGTGACCGAGCCCGAACCGGTCGCCGAACCCGAGCAGGCCGAGCCCGCCGAGTCGGTGTGGGAGTCACCCGCCGACGCCGGGTGGCAGGCGGCACAGGCCTTGCTCAGCAAGGAACCAGAGACCACGACACAGGCGGGGTTGCCCAAGCGGGTGCCCAAGGCTCAGCTTGTGCCGGGATCCGCCGCACCGAAGCCGACGGCGACGGAGCGGCAACCGCAGCGGCCCCCGCTGCCACCACGATCGGCTGACGCGATCCGTGGACGCATGTCGAGTCTTCAGCAGGGCGTCCGTCGAGGGCGACACGCTTTGATCGACGCTTACGCTGGTGACATGTCGAGCCGGCAAGACGAGGAGCAGGAGTGACGACCGCAGCTCAGCCAGGCAGCTTTGGTTGGCTTATCACCGACTTCGTGCGCCGGGTTCCCGGTGTGGCACATTCCGTGGTCGTGTCGGCGGACGGGCTGCTGCTCGCCGGCTCCCAGGGCCTGCCCCGCGACCGCGCCGAACAGCTTTCCGCAGTGGCGTCCGGGCTCGTCAGCCTCACGGCGGGCGCGGCGCGGTGCTTCGAGGCGGGCACGGTCAACCAGACCGTGGTCGAGATGGAGCGGGGTTACCTGTTCCTGATGTCCATCAGCGACGGGTCGTGCCTCGCGGTGCTCGCGGCCCCGAACTGCGACATCGGCCTCGTCGCGTACGAGATGACGCTCCTGGTCGAGCGCGTGGGCCAGCAGCTCACCCCGGAGCTGCGCGCGCAGCTCCAGGGCGTGGTTCGGCGGTAGATCCTCATGAGATCGTGGGGGTGAAGGTAAATGGCTGAACGATCTGGCGCCGGCGGTCGACGCTTCGGTAGGAACTTCAACTACCAGGAGTGGGCGGCCGGGGGTTTCCAATTCGCTGAGCCGGATGCCGACCCCGCACAGCACGAGGAAGCCGAGGACGCACCCAACTCGTGGCCGGGCCGCCGGGCGGAACAGGCGCCGGGACCGCGGGTCGAAGGCACAGGGCAGGGGCAAGGCGATATGTCTCAGCGTGAGGTTGACGACTCGTCGTACGACTACGACGACGTTCCCAACCGGTTCGACATCGACGGGTACGGCAGCGGCCTGTTCGGAGGTCCGGGCGCCGACCTCTTCGGTAGCCACGGGCTGCCCGACAGCGTGCCGGAGCAGGTGCCCTACACGACCGGCCCGCAGCCGGTCGTGCGGCGCGAGGAGAACCCCGCGGCCGAGTCGGGTTCACTGGTCCGCCCGTACACCCGGACCGGCGGACGTACTCGACCCGACTACGACCTCGCGATCGAGGCACTGATCTCCACCAGCGAGAAGGGCATGGACCGGGACGCGGCGGTGCTCCCCGAGCACCGGTCGATCTGCGGGTTGTGCACCGACACCAGGTCGGTGGCCGAAGTCGCCGCTCACCTCCGGCTCCCGCTGGGCGTGGCCCGGGTGTTGATCGGCGACATGGCGAGCATGGGTTTGGTTTTGATTCACCAGGGTGGCTTGGTCGTGGGGGACCGGCCGTCCATTGATTTCCTTGAGAGGGTGCTCAGTGGGCTTCGCAGGCTCTAGCCCCAACGCGGCCGAAGGCGCCAAGAAGCCGACGACCTCCGCGAAGATCGTGGTGGCCGGTGGCTTCGGCGTGGGCAAGACGACGTTCGTCGGTTCCGTGTCGGAGATCGTTCCGCTGACCACCGAAGCGGTGATGACCGAGGCGAGTGCCGGGGTCGACGACCTCTCGGCGACGCCGAACAAGGTCACCACGACGGTGGCCATGGACTTCGGCCGGGTGTCGCTGGACCAGGACCTGATCCTGTACCTGTTCGGCACACCGGGTCAGCACAGGTTCTGGTTCATGTGGGACGACCTGGTGCGCGGTGCCATCGGCGCGATCGTGCTGGTCGACACCCGGCGGTTGGCGGACGCGTTCGCCTCGATCGACTTCTTCGACGACCGGCAGCTGCCGTACGTGGTCGGGGTCAACTGCTTCGACGGCCTGCTGCACCACCGCATCGAGGACGTCCGCGAGGCGCTCACGATCGACCAGTCCGTGCCGATAGTGACTTGCGACGCGCGCAACCGGCAGTCGACCAAGCAGACGCTCATCACGCTGGTCGAGCACGCCATGCGCCAATGGATGTCGGTCCGCGCGGGCTGATCGACCTCTCGGTCGACCGCTGCGCGCGCTGACGCGACGGCTTTCGCGCCGAAGGGCGGCCTCCTCGTAGGAGGCCGCCCTTCGGCGTGCGGTCGATCAAGCCGTGGCCGTGCTCCGGTCGTCGCCGCGGTCGACCTCGTTGGCCGACACCGTCACGTCGTGGTCGTCGAAGTCGGCCACCACCCGCAGGTGCCCACCCAAGGCGGCGATGTACCGGTGCAGCGTCTCGACCACCAACTGGTCGACCTCGCCACGTTCCAACTGGCTCACCCGCGGCTGGCTGATGCCCATCCGTGCGGCGACCTGGCTCTGTGAGAGCCCTCGCTGCTCGCGAAGTCGGGCCAGGCGAAAACCGAGGATGAAGGCCTGCGTGTGGGTGCGCGCGTCTTCTCGGGCCCGCGCCACGTCGCGGCCTGCTTCGACATCATGGCGAGCCTTGTCCGCCTTGACGTCCTTCCACGAACGAGTCATCGGTCAGTCCCTCCTCGTGTGCATGCCCAGCCCGGCGAGGTGCTCGTCGAACCGTCGGTCGGCCACCGGGACGTTGCGCTCGTACCAGCCCTGCCAATCGCCGGACTTGTCTCCTGCGACCAGGAGGATCGCCTGCCGCAGCGGATCGAACGCGAAAAGGATCCGCACCTCGCTCGACCCAGCCGATGCGGGCCTGAGCTCCTTCATGTGGTGGTGGCGTGATCCCCGGATCCGGTCCACCAGCGGTCGTCCCAGTCGTGGCCCTTCCCGGGCGAGGTAGTCGATCGCCTCCTCCACCAGGTCGGCGCTCTGCGGATCTTCCTTGCACAGTTGCGAGAACCACGCGTCGACGTCGGTGTGTAGTTGCACGTCCCAGTCTGCCATGGGGGACACCATAATGATAGCGTTATATCCGCAGGCGGCTGGCCTGACTCGTCGTTGAGTTTCAATCACGTTGCGTTATCGGATGGCGAGTGGGTAGATGTCGGATACTTGTCGACGGCTTTCGCGCCGAAGGGCGGCCTCCTCGTAGGAGGCCGCCCTTCGGCGTGCCCGAACGGTTGGGGTTCACCCGGCCGTTCGACGCCCGCGTGTGTTGCGGTGCGGCGGTGGGGCGCCGCACCTTGACGTTAAGGCGTGACAGGGGCACCGATCAGGTGATCAACGGTGCGGACGGGTGATCACGCGCCGTCGCCCTCGACCAGGGCGGCGGAGGTGATGCGGTGCAGGGGGAACCGGCGGACCTCGCCGTAGCTGACGTCGACGCCCTCCAGCACCCCGCCGCCCACGACCTGGGGCGTGATCACGCGGCGGGCGGCGGTGCCGTGGCCGTCCACGAAGTCGACCAGGACGCTGCGGCCCTCCCGCGCGGCCCGTTGCAGCAGCGCCAGCGTCGCCGACGGCCCCGCGCCCAGGTGACCCGGCACGGACACCCGCGCACCACCGGTGGTCGTCGCCGCCCGGTCGCCCGCCCGGACCAGCCGCACCAGCTCGCCCAGCTGCTCGTCCGACGGCGTGCTCGGCTGGGCCGGCCTGCGCCGCCCCTTGCCCGCGATCCGACGGCCACCGGCCCGCAGGTCGAGCACGTGGCCGTCCGGCCCCTCGGCGGCGGGCGCGAACCCGGCCGCGCGCAGCCCGTCCAGCACCTCCGCCAGCGGCAACGGGCTGACCAGCACGGTCGGCGCGATCTTGCGCAACCCCAGCCGCTCCGCCGCCGCGTGCACCATCACCTCGGTGATCAGCACCGGGTCGTCGCAGCGCAGGAACGACCCGGCCGCACCACCGCGCAGCCGACCGTGCCTGCGCGCCGCGTCGTCGATCAGGTAGGTCAACGACTGGGGCACCGGCGTGCGCGACCGGGCCCGGAACAGCTCGTGCAGGTCGGCGGCGCTGCGACCGGCGTCGAACGCGCGCCGCACCGAGCCCTCGCGCACCCGGTAGACCGTCGCGCTGCCCGCCGACTCGACGTCGGCCACCAGCGCGATCTCGTCGGCCAGCTCCGGGTCGAGCCGGCCGGGGGCGACGACGGTCAGGTCGGCCTGCACCAGCACGTGGTCGACCGGCGCGGGCAACGCGTCGCCGAGCCGCTTCGCCGCCGCGCCCGGCCCCTCGGTGAGCAGCGTGCGGCCCTGGGCGGTGATCGCGTTGTGCGCGAGGACGCCGACCTGCGTGCCCTCCACCACGGTCCAGCGCACCAGCTCGTCCCGCAGCCGCCCGCCACGCCGGGGCGCCCGCCACGCCAGCACGGCGGCCAGCTCGTCCGGGTCGGTCACGGCGGTGCCCGGCTCCAGCGCGGCCAGGGCTTCGAGGATGCGCTTGCGGTCACGGGGCGCGCCCGGCCGGTTCAGCTCGGGCGCGAGCGGGTTGAGCAGCCGGTCGCGGTCGTCGCGCTGCCCGATCAGACCGGGCAACCGGGGCAGGTCGAGCCACGCCTGGGCCAGCGTCGCCCACCGGTGCTCGGGCGCGGCGAGCAGCCACGCGTCGGTCTGCGTGGTCGGCACCCACTCGGGTTCGACGCCCTCGGTGTCGGCGA
Source organism: Saccharothrix stipae (assembly GCF_054781895.1). NCBI lineage: Bacteria > Bacillati > Actinomycetota > Actinomycetes > Pseudonocardiales > Pseudonocardiaceae > Saccharothrix > Saccharothrix stipae. Next base: position 41,766 of record NZ_BAAGTN010000009.1, read on the forward strand.
CCAGGCCCGCGTTCACCACCAGCTCCACCAGCAGCGCGGCCCGGCGCTCGTCCACGTCGAGGTCCTTGGCGAGCTTGCGCAGCTCGCGCACGCCGACACCACCCGACCGCAGCACCGCGGGCGGCTCCTCCGACCAGCTCTTGAGCAGCGCTTCCACGTGCCGGGACAGCTCCAGCGCCTCGCCACCGCCGGTGTGGTCGACGTCGGAGGGGTCGCGGCGGAACGTGGTCAGCGGTGGTTCGGTGGTCTGGATCGCGCCCAGCGGCCGGTCGCCCCGGACCTTCAGGCCGATCTCCCGGGGCAGCTCGACGGTCTGCGCGTCCCGTCGCACCAGCAGGCCGCGGGCCAGCAGCTGCTGGATCGGCGTCTTGGCGTTGGCCAGCGAGACGACGTGCGCGGCGTCCTTGGTCTGCCCGACCGGCGGGCCCGCCGCGAGGGTGTGCAGCACGCGGTGCTCGTCGGGCCCCAGCTCGGACAGGTCGGCGTCGGCCAGCCGCGGCACCGAGCGGCCCAGGCCGCAGGGGAACGGGTTGACCGCGTCCCTGGTCGCGGGCGGGGTGCTGATCGCGTGGTCGCCGCCCCACAGCAGCGCGCGGGCGCGCAGCGCGTCGAGAGAGGGGCCGACGTCGGTCGGGCCGAACAGCCGCTGCACGGCGGTCCTGGTGACCGGGGCGAGGTCGGCGTCCAGCACGAGCAGCGCTTCCAGCGCGGTCAACGTCAGCGTGTCGAGGTCTTCGCAGGCCCGCGCCACGGAGGCCCGCGACCCGATGCGGGTCGCGAGCACGGTCGTATCGGCCGGTGGGGGCGTGGCCAGGTCCGGCCGGGCGCGCAGCAGTGCCACGAGCGCGGTGTCGTCCTGCGCCCGCAGCCACTCGGCGAGGGTCGTGCCGGACATCCTCACCACGGTATATGCCGACCGGACGGGTGGGGCCGCCCAGCCCCCGCCAAGCGCCCCACCGGTCCGGTCCGCACCGTCACGCCCGGGTGAACTCCATGGTCCAGTTCGGCTCCCACGTCCGCCCGCCGTCGGCGGAGAACTCCTGTGCCCACCGCGCCGAGGTGGACGTGATGTCGGACCAGGTGAAGTGGACCTTGACGGGCTCGCCGTCGTGGGTGTCGTCGCCGTAGAAGTCGCCGCGGCCGTCGGTGAAGGTGCCCACGACCGGTGGGGTGAGCAGGCCGGTGCGGCTGCTCGCCCAGTAGATCGACCACTCCTGCCGTTCGACGTCGAACAGGCGCAGGGTGAAGCCGCGGCTGCCCAGGGTCGGGAACACGATCTCCTCGGTGTTGCCGCCCCCGCCGAAGATCGGCCGGCACGTCGTGCGGCCGGGGAAGGTCTCCCAGTCGTCGCGGCCGGCGAAGAGGGTGGTGAGGCGGCGGTTGACCACGTGCCACGAGCCGGTGAAGAAGTCGAAGTCGTTCATGTCGACGATCCTGCGGGCGCACCCCTGACACCTCCTGTCAGCGGTCTGGCAGACTTCGCGGGGTGCGTGCCGGTCGGCTGCTGTCCCTGCTCCTGTCGTTGCAGAACCGGGGCCTGATGAGCGCCGCGCAACTGGCCGCAGAGCTGGGCGTCACCGCCCGGACCGTCTACCGCGACGTCGAGGCCCTCGCCGCGGCGGGTGTGCCGATCTACGCCGAGCACGGCCCCCGCGGCGGTTACCGGCTCATGGACGGCTACCGCACCCGGCTGACCGGGCTGACCGCCGACGAGGCCGGGTCGCTGTTCCTGACCGGCCTGCCCCAGCCCGCCGCCGAACTGGGCCTCGGCGCGCAGGTGGCCGCCGCGGAGCTCAAGCTGATGGCGGCGCTGCCGACCGCGTACCGGGAGGCCTCGACGCGCATCCGGCAGCGCTTCCACCTCGACACGCCCGGCTGGTACCGGGAGCCCGACGCGGTGCCGCACCTGCTCGCCGCGGCCGAGGCGCTGTGGCAGGACCGGGTCGTCGAGGTCCGGTACCGCCGCTGGTCGCCCGAACCCGGTGTGGTCACCCGGCGGCTGCACCCGCTGGGACTCGTCCTCAAGGCCGGGGTGTGGTACTTGATCGCGGGCGGGCGGGGCGAGCCGCGCACCTACCGCGTCTCGGCGGTCGAGGAGCTGCGGGCGTTGCCGGAGACGTTCACCCGGCCCGACGGGTTCGACCTGGTCGGGTTCTGGCGCACCCACGTCGAGCGGTACGAACGGGCCGGTACCGCCGAGCACGCGGTCGTGCGCCTGTCCCCGGCGGGCGTCGCCGCGCTGCCCGACGTCCTCGGCCCGAAGGCCGCCCGGGAGGTGCCGGCCTCGTTCGGACCACCGGACGCGGACGGGTGGCGGCGGGCCACCCTGCCCCTGGAGGGCGTGACCCACGCCGCCGCCGGGCTGCTGCGGCTCGGCGCGGACGTCCAGGTGCTCGGCCCGGAGCCGTTGGTCGCCCACATGACCGCCACGGTGCGGGCGATGGCCCGGCTCTACCCGACCGGATAGTCCTCGACCGGCGTGGTCGGGTCGGCGGGCCAGGCGTCGCGGCCGACCAGGTGCAGGACCAGCGCGGCGATGTTCCAGGCGTCGTCCTCGCCCCGGTGGTGCCTGCCCTCCAACGGCAGCCCGGCGACGGCCAGCGCCTGCGCCATGCCCGGCCGCTTGCGCAGGCCGTGCGCCTGTGTGAAGACGAGCTTCGCGTTCCAGTGCCGCCGCCCGAACGGGTAGCGCACACCGGCCGCCCGGCACTGCCGGGTGAACTGCTTGCGGTCGTAGTCGCCCCAGCTCGCCCACGGCCGCGTGCCCGCCTCGTGCTCGACCGCCAACAGCCGGCACGCCTCGGCGAAGTCCACCCCGGTGTCCACCTCGGCCTGCGTCAACCCCGTCAGCTCCGTGCAGAACGGGCTGACTGACGACCGCCGCGGCCGGACCAGGACCCGGTGCCTGCCGAGCCGCTCGCCCGCGGCCAGGTCGACCGGGGTGAGCCCGATCTCGATGATCTCGCTCACCTGGCCGGGCGGCGGGTTGCCCTCCCAGCAGGTCGCCTCGACGTCGACCACGTTCACCAGTTCCACCCGCACGAGGGTAGGGATCACACCGTGACCTGGCTCTCGGTTTTCGCCGCCGGGCGCCCCGAGCCGCCACCAGCGCCGATGAGGCACACTTGTGCCGACGAAGGCACCACCGAGGAGGAACCGTGGCCAAGGCCCGCCCCGAGCGCATCGACCCGCACTGGCCGGAGCCGCCGGCCGACGGCAAGTACGCGGTGTCCGAGCTGGCCAGCGACGTGCAGGGCGCGTTGTCCCCGTTCGGCACGGTCACCTTCCCGCTGCCGGTCGAGGAGCTGGGCTACCACCACCCCGTGACCGAGATCAACCGCTAGGCCGGATGCGCGCGACCGTCGAGTCGCGCGCGTTCCGCAAATCCGTGCGGACTAGGCTCGACCCCCTCTTGAGCTGTGCTGTTCTGGGAGGTTCGATGCCGGTCCCCGGCCCTGGGTACTCGATCACCGTTCGGCTGGAGGCCCCGCCGTCGGCGTCGGCCGCCGGCGACCTGACCTCGGCCGTGGGTCGAGCCGGTGGCGTGATCACCGCGTTCGACGTGGTCGAGTCGCACACCGACCGGGTGATCATCGACCTCACCTGCAACGCGCTGTCGGCCAACCACGCCAAGGACATCACCGACACCCTGGAGCTGCTGCCCGGGATCGTGGTCCGCAAGGTGTCCGACCGGACGTTCCTGGTCCACCTGGGCGGCAAGATCGAGATCGCGTCCAAGGTGCCGCTGCGCAACCGCGACGACCTCTCCCGCGCCTACACCCCCGGCGTCGCCCGGGTCTGCATGGCCATCGCGGAGAACCCGGACGACGCCCGCCGGCTCACCATCAAGCGCAACACGGTCGCCGTGGTCACCGACGGCTCCGCCGTGCTCGGCCTGGGCAACATCGGCCCCGCCGCCGCCCTGCCGGTGATGGAGGGCAAGGCCGCGCTGTTCAAGAAGTTCGCCGGCGTCGACGCCTGGCCGGTCTGCCTGGACACCCAGGACACCGAGGAGATCATCCGCGCGGTCGAGCTGATCGCGCCGGTCTACGGCGGCATCAACCTGGAGGACATCGCCGCGCCGCGCTGCTTCGAGATCGAGGCGCGGCTGCGGGAGAAGCTGGACATCCCGGTGTTCCACGACGACCAGCACGGCACCGCGATCGTCGTGGTCGGCGCGTTGCGCAACGCCCTGCGCGTGGTCGGCAAGAAGATCTCCGACTGCAAGCTCGTGGTGTGCGGCGTGGGCGCGGCGGGCAGCGCGATCATCCGGCTGCTGCTCAAGCAGGAGCCCGGTGACGTGGTCGCGGTCGACGTCGACGGCATCGTGCACCGCGACCGGCCGGGGTTGGACGACAACCTGAGGTCCATCGCGGCGGCCACCAACAAGGAGAACGTCAGCGGCAGGCTGCACGACGCGCTGGTCGGCGCGGACGTCTTCATCGGCGTGTCCGCGCCGAACCTGTTCGGCGCGGAGCAGGTCGCCACGATGAATTCCGACGCGATCGTGTTCGCCCTGGCCAACCCGGATCCGGAGATCGACCCGATGGAGGCGCAGAAGCACGCCGCCGTCGTGGCCACCGGGCGCAGCGACTTCCCGAACCAGATCAACAACGTGCTGGCGTTCCCGGGCGTGTTCCGGGGGCTGCTCGACGCGCACGCCCGCACGATCACCGACTCGATGCTGATCGCCGCCGCCAACGCGATCGCGGACGTGGTGGACGGCGAACGGCTCAACGCGTCGTTCATCGTGCCGAGCGTCTTCGACACCTCGGTCGCGCCCGCCGTGGCGGAAGCTGTGCGCAAGGCGGCCACGGAGAACGCCTGACCTGGGATGCCCCTAGCATCGGTGCATGAGCAACCAGTTCACCCACCTGGACGCCGCCGGTGCGGCGCGGATGGTCGACGTGTCCGAGAAGGAGCCGACCGCGCGCACGGCCGTGGCGTCCGGGGTGTTGCGCACGACGGACGAGGTGGTGGCGTTGCTGGGCAGCGACGGCCTGCCCAAGGGTGACGCGCTGGCCACCGCCCGGATCGCCGGGATCATGGCGGCCAAGCGGACCTGGGAGCTGGTGCCGCTGTGCCACCCGATCGCGCTGTCGGGGGTGAAGGTGGACCTGGCGCTGGGCGAGGCCGAGGTGCGCATCACCGCGACCGTCCGCACGACGGATCGCACGGGCGTGGAGATGGAGGCGTTGACGGCCGTGTCGGTGGCCGGGCTGACGCTGCACGACATGGTGAAGGCGGTCGACCCGGCGGCGACGCTGGACGCGGTGCGGGTCGAGCGCAAGGAGGGCGGCAAGTCCGGCCTGTGGGAGCGCCCGTGACGGCGGACGCGACGCCGCCCGTGACGGCGCACACGACGCCGGGCACGGCGGCCCGCAGGACCGCGCGGGTGATCACGGCGTCGAACCGGGCGGCCGCGGGTGTGTACGCCGACCGCGGCGGGCCGGTCGTCGTGCAGTGGCTGCGCGAGCGGTCCTACGACGTGCCCGACCCGGTGGTCGTGCCCGACGGCGAGCCGGTGGCCGAGGCGCTGCGGGCGGCCGTGGCGGACGGCGTCGCGGTCGTCATCACGACCGGCGGCACGGGCATCAGCCCCACCGACCGCACCCCCGAGGCGACCCGGTCGGTGCTCGACTTCGAGGTGCCGGGTGTGGCCCACGCCATCCGCGTGTCAGGCTGGCCACGCGTGCCGACGGCCCTGCTGTCGCGCGGGGTGGTGGGCGTCGCCGGCCGCACGCTCGTGGTGAACCTGCCCGGCTCGACCGGCGGGGTGCGCGACGGGCTGGACGTGCTCGCGACCGTGCTGGAGCACGCCGTCGACCAAATGGCCGGAGGTGACCACGCATGACCGAGGTCCTGCGCGCGACCGTCAGCGATCAGCCGCTGTCGGTGGACGAGCACGCCAAGCTCGTGGAACACGCGGCGGCGGGCGCGGTGGTGACGTTCGCCGGGGTGGTGCGCGACCACGACCACGGGCGTTCGGTGCGCGAACTGGAGTACGTCGGGCACCCGACGGCCGCGGCGGTGGTGGCCGAGGTGGTGGCGGACGTGGTGAGTCGGTTCGCCGGCGTGCGCGCCGTCGCCGTGTCCCACCGGGTCGGTCCGCTGGCGATCGGTGACGTGGCGCTGGCCTGCGCCGTGTCCGCCGAGCACCGGGGTGAGGCGTTCGCGGTGTGCTCGGAGCTCGTCGACGAGGTGAAGCGGCGGCTGCCGGTGTGGAAGCGGCAGGTCTTCACCGACGGCACCGACGAGTGGGTCAACATGCCCTGACCCACCAGGGGCGGGGCCTGACCCACGGGAGCGGGCCTAGACGACCGGACCGGGACGACGGGCCCGGACGACCGGACCGGGACGACCGGACCCCGGAAACGGGTTCGGGACCTCGGCCCACCGAGGGGGGTGGTCCGAGGTCCCTGCGCCGTCGTGAGCCGGCTCGCACCGGCTCACAAAGGTCACTTGGTGGCGATCTTGTGACCCGGCAGGATCAAGTCGGCGTTCGGGATGAACTGCTTGTTGAGCTCGTGGAGCTTGGCCCAACCACCCTCGACCTTCAGCTCCTCCGCGATCTTCGACAGGCTGTCGCCCGCCTTGATCTCGTAGTCGCCGTTCGGGTTGGAGGACGGCAGCGCCACGGTCACCGGGGCGGGCGCCTGCTGGACCGGCGCGGACTGCTGGACCGGCGCGGTCTGCTTCGGGGCGGCCTGCTGCACGGGGGCAGGCTTGGCCTTCGCGGGCGCCGGGGCGCCGCCGAGGCCCTTGGGGCCGCAGACGGGCCAGGCGTTGATGCCCTGGGTCTGCATCACGTTCTCGGCCACACGGATCTGCTCCTCGCGGGAAGCCTGGTGGGGCATGCCGGAACCACCGTGGGCGGTCCACGTGGACGGCAGGAACTGCAAGCCGCCGTAGTAGCCGTTGCCGGTGTTGATGCTCCAGTTGCCGCCACTCTCACACGCGGCGACCGTGTCCCAGTTGACGCCGGAACCCTGCGCGTTCGCGGTACCGGCGGCCATGGCCAGCGGGGCGCCCACGATGACGCCGGCGACGGCGACCTTCGCGATGCTCCGGGCGGTGGCACTGGTGGTCGGACGGTGCTTGCCTCGGTAAGAAGCCATTTCCCTCTCTGGCCACCCGCACCTGCACGACCGGCTCGGGTTCGGGCCCGGTACGCCGCTCGGCTTGATCCCTGTCCGGTGGTTGTCTCTCGCTCGGGGGACGTTCCGGGACACCGGTGGACAGGTTCGGTGCGAGGCGTCCCGGTCTAGCTCTGATTGGTCGGGGCCAACCGAGAAGCGACGGTACGTAACCGGGGGCGTCGCGCCAAATGATCGAGCATGTGATGCACGTCACTGTAACGCGGGAGAGTGACGCCCCGAGCGGTGCGTTTAGCCTGCTCAGGGCACCGTTATCGGTCTGTTTCCGTTCCGAGATTCACCGAGATCAATCACCGTCAGTGAGGTCTAGCTCACGTGTTAATACGCAAGAGTGGAGAAGGATCAGCCGCCGGCGAAGGGCGGCAACACGTCCAGTTGTGATCCGGGCAACACGGGCGTGTCATGATCACGAACGGCCACACCGTCGAGGAGGAAGCTGCACGCGGGCAGCACGCGGGTCAACCTTTCACCGTGTCGGTGGCGCACCGCCTCGATCGCGACCCCCACCGTGGCCGCCTCGCCGGACAGCTCGAAGCTCTCGTCGGGCACCCCGACCGCCGCACGCGCGCCCGCGAAGTACCTCACCGTCAGCCGCAACTCACCCTCCGATCGCGCTCATGGGCCGGTCGGGCTGGCTGAACCCGGCGGCGTTGATGCCGTGCCCGGCCGCCTTGGCCCACGAGTTGCCCCGCCACGCCCGCGCGACGTCCTCGTCCGACGCGCCACCGCGCAGCAAACCCCTCAGGTCCGTCTCCGACTGGCTGAACAGGCAGTTGCGCACCTGGCCGTCCGCGGTGAGCCTGGTCCGGTCGCACGCCGCGCAGAACGGCCGCGTCACCGACGCGATCACACCCACCACGGCCGGGCCGCCGTCCACCAGCCACCGCTCGGCCGGCGCGCCGCCGCGCTCGCCCGGCTCCGGCGTGAGCGTGAACTCGGCGCCCAGGGCGGCCAGGATCTCCTCGGCGGTCACCATGTCGTCGCGGTTCCAGCCGTGCTGCGGGTCCAGCGGCATCTGCTCGATGAACCGCAGCTGGTAGCCGTGGTCCAGGCAGTGGCGCAGCAGCGGCACGGCCTCGTCCTCGTTCACGCCGCGCATCAGCACCGTGTTCACCTTGACCGGCGTCAACCCGGCATCGCGCGCCGCGGCCAGGCCCTCGAACACGTCCGACAGCCTGTTCCGCCTGGTCAGCGCGAGGAACCGGGCCGGGTCGAGGGTGTCGAGCGAGACGTTCACCCGGTCGAGGCCCGCGGCCACCAGCCCGGCGGCGCGCCGGGCCAGGGTCAACCCGTTCGTGGTCATCGAGATGCGCGGCCTGGGGTCGAGCGCCGCGGTCGCCGCGATCACCTCGTCCAGCCCGGGGCGCAGCAGCGGCTCGCCGCCGGTGAACCGGACGTCGGTCACGCCGAGGCGGGTCACCGCGATGCCGATGAGCCGGGTGAGCTCCTGGTCGGACAGCAGGTCCGGCTTCGGCAGCCAGTCCAGGCCCTCGGCGGGCATGCAGTAGGTGCAGCGCAGGTTGCAGCGGTCCGTCAAGGACACGCGCAGGTCGTTGGCGACCCGGCCGAACCGGTCCACGAGCAGCGGAGAGTCCGGCCGCTCGGAGGTGTCCGGGTTGCCGCGCACGACGGGTAGCCCCAACTCGACAGCTGTCACCCCTACCAGGGTAATCGGCCGACACTTGTGGGTGCTCTCGAAACGGGCGCGGCGGCGGGCGGTGAGTTGGACGACGGCGGGCCGTGGGGTGGACGACGGTGCCGAACCCGTTGGGCGGAACGCTAAGTTGCCTGTCATGACCAGTGAGCACGAGGTGCCCGCCGACGTGCTGGAGCGGTTCAGCGCCTACGCGCGGGAGACCAGCGCGCTCACCGTCCTGTTCCACACCAGGGTGGCCGAGCAGATGGGCCTGTCGCCCACCGACGAGAAGTGCCTCGACCTGGCCATGCGCGCGGACGGCCCGATCACCGCCGGTCGGATCGCCGAGCTGTCCGGGCTCTCCACCGGCGCGGTGACCGGCGTGATCGACCGGCTCGAGCGCGCCGGGTACGTGCGGCGGGTCCGCGACCCGCACGACCGGCGCAAGGTGCTGGTCGAGGTGACCCTGCCGGACGAGGACAAGCTCGCCGACCTGTTCACCGGGGCCCAGGAGACGCTGCGCGAGGTGCTGGGGCGCTTCACCCCGCAGGAGCGGGACGTGCTGGAGCGGTACAACCAGGCGTTGATCGAGACGTTCCGCCGGCGCGTGATCGAGGCCTGAGCCGGCAGCATGTCGCCCATGGCCGCTCAGTGGAACTACCTGATGGACATGGACGGCGTGCTCGTGCACGAGGAGCACCCGATCCCGGGGTCGAGCGAGTTCGTCGCCGAGCTGACCGCGAACGACATCCCGTTCATGGTGCTCACGAACAACTCCATCTACACCCAGCGCGACCTGCGGGCCCGCCTGGCCCGCACGGGCCTGGAGGTGCCGGAGGCCGCGATCTGGACCTCCGCGCTGGCCACCGCGAAGTTCCTCGACTCGCAGCGGCCGGGCGGTTCGGCGTACGTGATCGGGGAGGCCGGCCTGACCACGGCGCTGCACGAGATCGGGTACGTGCTGACCGACCGCGACCCGGACTACGTGGTGCTCGGCGAGACCCGCACCTACAGCTTCACCGCGATCACCAAGGCGATCCGGCTGGTGGAGGAGGGCGCGCGGTTCATCGCGACCAACCCGGACGCCACCGGCCCGTCCCGCGAGGGCTCGCTGCCGGCCACCGGCTCGATCGCCGCCCTGATCGAGCGGGCGTCCGGGCGCGCGCCTTATTACGTGGGCAAGCCCAACCCGTTGATGATGCGGTCGGCGCTGCGCGCGTTGGGTGCGCACTCCGAGCACACGCTGATGATCGGGGACCGGATGGACACCGACGTGCGGTCCGGCCTGGAGGCCGGGTTGCGCACGATCCTGGTGCTCACCGGCATCTCGGCGGAGTCGACGGCCGAGCTGTACCCGTACCGGCCCACGCGGGTGGTCAAGTCGATCGCGGACCTGGTCGGCAACTCGGCCAACCCGTTCCCCGACGAGTTGCCGGACCTGGGCTGAGGCGGCCGGACCTGGGCTGGGCTGCGGGGACGTCGGATTGTCGGTGGGCGGGGCTAGCGTGGCCGGCCATGGGCATGGATCACGTGGCGGTCGTCGAGGAGTACAGCGAGGCGTTCACCGAGGCGGTGGAGGGCAACCTGGGCGCGCCGGTGCCCAGCTGCCCGGGCTGGACGGTGGACGACCTGGTCGCGCACCTGGCCGAGGTGCAGGCGTGGTGGACCGCGGTCGTGCTGGCGAAGGGCGCGTACCCGGACGAGGAGGCGGCGCGGCGGGCCGCCGACACCGGGCCGGACCGGGTCGAGGGCTGGCGGGAGATCAGCGCCCGCTACGCCGCCGTGCAGCGGGAGTACCTGCGTGCCGCGGGGCCGGACGCGCCGGTGTGGGTGTGGTGGAACGACCAGGAGCGGGACACGGCGGCGGCCCTGGCGTCCCGGCAGGCCCACGAGGCGGTCGTGCACTGCTGGGACGCGCAGCGGGCGGCGGGCGCGGTGAAGTCGATCCCGGCCGAGTTGGCGGCGGACGGGGTGGACGAGTTCCTGGAGCGCTTCCTGCACGGTTCGGCGTGGGAGGGCGGATCGGCGGTGCTGGAGTTGGCGGCGACCGACACCGGTGCCCGGTGGTGGTTGGGCACGGACGGGACGGTGAAGCCCCGGCGGCTGCCGGAGGGGGAGGGGACGGCGGACGCGCGGGTGACGGGGACGGCCGAGCAGTTGTACCTGCTGTTGTGGCGGCGGCTGGGGGTGGCGGAGGTGACGGTCACGGGTGATGACGCCGCGGTCGTCGCGCTGCTGGGTTGGCCGAACCTGGACTGACCGGCGGTGGGAGCGGGTCGGACCTGACTCACCCTCGTGGGGGAGCTGCGGCCGAAGCGACCGGGGCGGGGGCTGATCGACTTTTGCGCACCACACCTCCGCGTCGCTTATCGTCGCAGGTGTGGAAAGACCGCTCTTCGTGGTTGGCGACGTGCACGGGCACCTCGCCGAGCTGACCCGCGCCCTGCACGCCTCGGGCCTGGTCGACGCCGACGGTGACTGGTCCGGCGGCGACGCGGAGCTGTGGTTCCTCGGCGACTTCGTCGACCGCGGCCCCGACGGCGTCGGGGTGATCGAGTTCGTGATGCGGCTGGGTGAGCAGAGCGGCGGCCAGGTCGACGCCCTCATCGGCAACCACGAGGTGCTGCTCCTGGGCATGCACCGGTTCGGCGACCGCAACGTGCCCGGCGCGCCGACACCGCGCAGCTTCGCCCGCAGCTGGCTGCTCAACGGCGGCCTGCGCAGCGACCAGGACCGCCTCACCGACGCCCACATCGAGTGGCTGACCACCCGCCCGGCGCTCATCGAGGTCGACGGCCACCTGCTGATGCACTCCGACACGCTCGCCTACCTGGAGTGGGGCGACACGATCGACGAGGTCAACCAGGCGGTCCGCGAGGTGCTCCACGGCGACGACCTGGAGCACTGGTGGGAGTGCTGGCGCAAGATGACGACCCGCTACGCCTTCCGCGGCCCGGACGGCGCGGTGGTGGCGGACGAGCTGCTCGACGTGCTCGGCGGCCACGAGGTGGTGCACGGGCACAGCGTCATCGCCGACCAGCTCGGCGTGGCGCCGCAGGAGATCGACGGCCCGCTGCGGTACGCCGACGGCAAGGTGCTGGCGGTCGACGCGGGCCTGTACAGCGGCGGCCCGTGCCTGGTCGTCCAACTGGTTGCGGACCATTCGGAGTAGGCGCAGCATGGCTTCACCCGCAAGGAGGAACGCCATGCTCACAGCAACCCGGACCACCACGATCCTGCCCGTGTCCGACCCGGACCGGGCCTCGCACTTCTACGCCGACCTGCTGGGCCTCAACCCGCTCGGCGGCACCGACGACGGCACCCGCCTGTTCGAGCTCGGGCGCGGCGACGCGCTGGGCCTGATGCCCGCCGAGGAGGGCGCGCAGTCCGCTCACACCGTGCTCAGCTTCGAGGTCGACGACCTCGGCGCCGAGATGGGCGAGCTCGAACGGCGGGGCATCCGGTTCGAGGACTACGACCTGCCCGAGTTGAAGACCGTCGACCACGTGGCCGTGTTCGGCACGGAGAAGGCGGCGTGGTTCCACGACAGCGAGGGGAACGTGCTGTGCCTGCACGAGGTGACCGGCTGAGGTTGTGGAGGTGACCGGTCGGTAGGCGGGTCGGGGTCAGGGGAGGGTCACGATTTCCTTGCCCAGCGGCATCAGCGACACCGGCACCATCTTGAAGTTCGCCACGCCCAGCGGGATGCCGATGATCGTCACGCACAGCAGCACGCCGGTGACGACGTGGCCGATGGCCAGCCAGATCCCCGCGACGATGATCCACACGACGTTGCCGAGCAGCGACGGCGCACCGGCGCCCGGCCGGTCCACGACCGTGCGCCCGAACGGCCACAGCGCGTAGTTCGCGATGCGGAACGACGCCAGCCCCCACGGGATGGTGATGATCAGCACGCAGCAGATCACGCCGGCGACCACGTACCCGACGGCCAGCCAGAAGCCGCTCAGGACCAGCCAGATCAGGTTCAGGATGAGCCTCACGAGGCCATCTTGCCCGATTAAGCTGCCGACCCGTGTCGAACAAACTCCGTTGGGGTGTCGTGGCGACCGGCGGCATCGCCGACGTCGTCACCGGCGACCTCCGCCTGCTGCCCGACGTCGAGGTGCTCGCGGTGTCGTCGCGCGCGCTGCCCAAGGCCGAGGGCTTCGCGGCCAAGCACGGGATCCCGCGCGCCTACGGCGACTACGCGGACCTGCTGGCCGACCCGGACGTGGACGTCGTCTACGTGGCGACGCCGCACGTCCAGCACCACGAGGTGACCCGTGCGGCGTTGCTGGCGGGCAAGCACGTGCTGTGCGAGAAGCCCGCCACGCTGACGCTGCCGGACCTCCAGGACGTGGTGGACCTCGCGCGTGAGCGCGGGCTGTTCTTCATGGAGGCCATCTGGACCCGGTTCAACCCGCTCATCGTCCGGATGTCCGAGCTGATCGGCGAGGGCGCGATCGGGGAGGTCCGGTCGGTTCGGGCCGACTTCGGCTTCACCCTGGAGCACGACCCGGCGCACCGGCTGTGGAACAAGGCGCTGGGCGGCGGGTCGTTGTTCGACCTGGGCATCTACCCGGTGTCGTTCGCGCACCTGGTGCTGGGCGAGCCGGCGACGGTCCGGGCGCACGGCCGGATGGTCGACGGCGTGGACGCCGAGGTCGGCATGCTGCTCGGCTACGAGGGCGGCGCGCACGCGCTGCTGGGGTCGTCGCTGGTCAGCCCGCTGAAGTCGGGGGCGGTCGTGTACGGCACGAGTGGTCTGGTCGAGCTGCCGGAAGCGTTGTACAACCCGAGCCGGATCGTGGTGAACGGGGTGGAGCACCGGCACGAGCAGGAGGGTGCCGGGTACGTGCCGCAGTTGCGCGAGGTGGTGCGGCGGGTGCTGGCGGGTGAGACGGAGAGCCCGTCGATGCGGCACGAGGAGTCGTTGGCGATCCTGCGCACGTTGCTCAGGGCGGCGGAAGAGGTCGGGTTGACGTATGAGGACGTCAAGCCCTAGCGAGAGGTCAAGCCCCGGTGAGGGTGGGTTCTAGCTTTTGAGCAGGGCTTCCGTCACGTGCACCACTGATTCGACGCGGCGGTTGCCCGGGGTGAGCAGGTGGCTCAACGCCACTCGCACGATCGTGTCCGCGATCAGGTGCACGCGCGCGTCGGGCAGTGCGGGCCAGTGCCGGCGGATGTGCTGGGCGAACACCGAGGTGGCCAGCGTGAGCACCGGCTTCCCCCTGGTGGTCAGCAGCGGGAGCATGTCCTCGGCGTTCGCGCCGTCGAGGACGGACTTGGCCAGCGGGTCCCGGGCGGCCAGGTCGAACGCGAACGTGATGCCCCGCCGTAAGCCGTCCAGGGGATCGGGCGTGCCGACCAGCCGCTCGCGGATGCCGTGCACGAACTCGGCCGTCTTGTGCAGCGCCACGGCCTGCACGAGCCGTTCCTTGTTGCCGAACTCGTTGTACACGGTCTGCCTGCTCACGCCCGCCTTGGCGGCCACCTCGGCCATGCGCAGGCCGCGTGAGCCGTGCGCCGCGATCAGCTCCGCCGCCTCGTCGAGCAGGGCCCGGGTGAGTTCCGTCACGGCGCAAAGCTTGGCACAGCGCATAGGGTGCGATCCGTGCCGCTGACCGTGGGCTTCGACCTGGACATGACCTTGATCGACCCCCGGCCCGGCATGGCGGCGGTGATGGACGCGGTGGCGGCGGAGAGCGGCTACCCGTTGGACGGCGCGCACTTCGCGGCCAACCTCGGCCCGCCCCTGGACATGATCTACCGCGACTTCGGCGTGCCGGAGGCCGACATCCCGGTGTTGATCGCCCGGTTCCGGGAGCTGTACCCGGACGTCGTCATCCCCGCCACGGTCGCCCTGCCGGGCGCGGCGCAAGCGCTTGCGGTGGTGCGTGAGCTGGGCGGGACGACGATCGTGGTGACCGGCAAGTACCGGGCCAACGCGGCGCTGCACCTGGCCGCGTTCGACTGGGAGGTCGACCACCTGTTCGGCGAGCTGTGGTCGATCGGCAAGGCGGAGGCGTTGAAGGCGCACGACGCGGCGGTGTACGTGGGCGACCACGTGGGTGACGTGCGTGGGGCCAAGGCGGCCGGCGCGGTGTCGGTCGCCGTGGTGAGCGGGCCGTGCGACGCGGAGGAGCTGGCGGCCGAGGGCGCGGACGTGGTGCTGCCGGACCTGACGGAGTTCCCGGGGTGGTTGCGGGCGAACGCGGAGCGGCTCAGCGGCGGGGGCGGGGCCGGGCGTCCCTGACGGCGCTGAACACGCCCAGCGCGAGACCGGCCGGCGCGAGCAGCCAGCCGGCGGCGAACACCCAGGCGGGCAGGCCGCGTTCGCCGACGATGAACATCGCGACGATGGCGGCCACGCCGAGAGCGAACAACGCCACGGCTGCCGGCATCAACTTCCGGGTGGACATGCGGTGAAGCGTAGTCGCGCGATCGGAGGTGCCCCCGCTGTGGTGTTCTGGATAGTCTGGTGGGACGCGCCCTGGGCACGCCCCGGGCGCGTTCGTCGTGTGAACGCTTAAGGATTGGTGAGAACGGTGCCGACCGGCAAGGTCAAGTGGTACGACTCGGAGAAGGGCTTCGGCTTCGTCACACAGGACGGTGGCGAAGACGTATACGTGCGGAAATCCGCGCTGCCTCCGGGTGTCGAGGGCTTGAAGGCCGGTCAGCGGATCGAGTTCGGGATGGCCGAGGGCAGGCGCGGTCCGCAGGCGCTGTCGGTCCGGCTGATCGACCCGGCGCCCTCGGTGGCGGAGGCGCGCCGCCGGCCCGCGGAGGAGCTGCACGGCTTGATCGAGGACATGATCAAGTTGTTGGAGCTGAAGGTGCAGCCCGACCTGCGGCGGGGGCGGTATCCGGATCGGAAGAACACGAAGTTGATCGCTGATGTGGTTCGGGCGGTGGCGCGGGAGCTCGATCCGTAGGGCTTGGTGGTGGGTCGTCGGGGGTGGGGTGGTTGCGCTCTCGGGTCCGGCTCGATTTGACATGGGGCCCTTACGGGCACCCCAGGCAGGCCAAAGCCGGGCAGGCCTGGCGGATAAAGCGTCCGCCAAGCCTGCCCGGCTTCGTCCAGCCTATGGCACCCGAACCCATGTCAAATCGAGCCTCGGTGGGGATGTTGCGGGGCCGTTGTGGGTGCGTTGGGGCGTGGCGGGGCCGTCGTGTGGGTTATGAGGTTCGGTCGTCTACGGAGAGGACCCAGGTGCCGCGGGCGACGAAGTCGAAGGCGCCGGTGGTGCCGGCCTCGATTCGGGCGCCGTACTGCTGGACCTCGACGCTTTCCAGTTGGTCGTCGGGGTTGGGCAGCACGAGGGTGTAGGCGTACTTCGGGTCGCGTTCGGTGAAGAGTTTGCTGCGCAGTGGTTCTTGGGGTTCGCCCTGGGCGTTGCGGTAGGTGAACTTGACCGACCAGGCGGTGTCGGCCAGGTCGCCGGGCACGGAGATCTGGACCGGGTAGCCCGGGCGCACGCGGAGGACGCCGACCGCGTCGGGGTCGACGTCGCAGTTCTCCGAACGCAGGTCGCAGTACTGGGTCGGGTGGACGTTGATCGCCTCGCCGTCGGCGTAGAACGTCACCTCGGGGGCGGTGGGTACCGCCGCGCAACCGGTCAGGACCAGCAGCGACAGCAGGATCGGGAGTCGGCGCACGGCGGTCGAGCCTACGTGCCGGGCCTGGGCACGACGGGTGCGGGCCGCAGTGGGCGGTTGCCGCCCAGGCCCGGGATGAGCGTTGCACCGCGCCTGGTCTGGACGGTCTGCGCCAGGCCGATCGCCAGCAGGACGGCCAGGACGGTGAAGCCGATCCAGTACTCGGTGGGCAGCAGGACGCCGAGCGCGCCGCCGAACACCCAGCCGAGTTGGAGGATGGTCTCCGAGCGGCCGAAGGCGGAGGCCCTCGACTCGTCCGGGACGTCGTCCTGGATGACCGCGTCCAGGGAGACCTTGGCCAGTGAGCTGGCGGTCGCGCCGATGAGGCCGACGGCCGCGGCGGTGATCAGGCCCGGGAGGACGGCGGCCAGGACGACCGTGGTGAGCGCGGCGATCAGGCAGCCGATGACGACCTGGTCGGGGGCGCCGAAGTGCAGTCGTGCGCCGACGGCGTTGCCCAGGAAGCTGCCGATGCCCGCGGCGGCGGCGATGACGCCCAGCAGGAGCACCTGCATCAAGGCGTCGCCCTCGGTCTGGGCTCGGACGACGAAGGCGGCGAAGAGCATGAGGAAGCCGGTGAGCATGCGGATCGCGCCGTTGCCCCACAGGGCGACCACGACCGTGCGGCCCAGGGGTTGTCGCTTGGGCTTCTGCGGCCTGGCCCGCAGCGAGGTGGGCACCTCGCCCTCGGTGACCTCGACCCAGCTCGGGATGCGCAGGCAGTAGAACGCGTTGGCCAGGCACAGCGCGGCGGTGAACCAGAGGGCGCCCGGTGAGCCGAAGAGGTTGGCGAAGCCCGCCGCCACCGCGCCGAACACGCCGCCGGCGGCCAGGCCGAAGATGGTCATGCGGGCGTTGGTCTTGGACAGGGTGATCTCGCGCGGGAGGACGCGGGGGGTTATCGCGGCCTTGAGGACCGTGAAGGACTTCGACAGCACCATGCTGCCCAGGGCGGCCGGGTAGAGGCCCCAGTTGTCGAAGTTCAGCGCCATCGCGATGGACAGGAAGACCCGGAGCACGCAGGACGCCGCCAGCGCGATCCGCCTGCCGTGCTGGATGCGGTCCAGGGCCGGGCCGATGACGGGGGCCACCAGGGCGAACGGTGCGACGGTGATCAACAGGTAGAGCGCGACCTTGCCGCGGCTCTCACCCGCCGCGGCGGAGAAGAACAGGGTGTTGGCCAGGGCCACCGCCATGGCGGCGTCGGCGGCGTAGTTCAGCATCACCGCGTAGGTCAGCGACGACAGGCCGGACTGCTTGGCGCCGTCGGCGTGGGCGGCCCGGCGGAACGTGGCCAGCGCCTTGCCGCTGAGCTGCTTGGTGCGGAACCACGCGACGCGGGTGACGGTGAGCTTCCTCGGCAGCGTCGGCTCGGTCGGCGCGTCGCTGTCCGGGGGCGGAGCGAAGTGCGCGGACTCGCGTGGCGGCGGGGGCGGGGTCGGGTACGGCCGGGTGCGCGGCTTGTACTCGTCGTCTTCCCACGGGTACCGCCGCGACTGGTCGTCCGGCCGAGGGGGTGTCACCCTTCAATCCTGCCTCACCCGGTGCGGGCTGTCTCACACATTGCCGCCGGTGAGCACGGTGGCGATCGTCTCGCCCGGCACGTCGGCGACGGCGATCGCGGCCAGGCCGATCGCGCCCGCCGGTTCGAGGACCAACCCCAGCGTGGTCCGGGCCAGCGACATCGCGTCTCGAATGGCGTCGTCGGGCACGAGGAGCATGTCGTCGACGAGGGCGCGCAGCCGCGGCACGGCGGCGGGCACGGGTACCCGCACGGCGATCCCGTCGGCGATGGTGTCCGTCGGCGTGTCGGCCGGCGGGCGGCCGGCCCACGCGCGGGCGACGGCCGGGGCACCCTCCGCGCAGACGCCGACGACCCTGGTGTGCGGTGAGTGCTCCTTGAGCCAGCGGGCCATGCCGGTGATCAGGGCGCCGTCCCCGACGGGGATGACGACGGCGTCGATGGAGGTGCCGGCGCGGAGGAGTTCGACCGCGATGCTGCCCGCGCCCTCGGTGATGGCGACGTCACGGCCGTCCTCGACGAAGATCGCGCCGATGCGCTGGGCGTGGTCGCGGGCGGCGTCCTTGGCGCCGGTGAAGTCGCCCGGGACCTCGGTCACGGACGCGCCGAGCGCCTTCATCCGGCGGACCTTGTCGCGCACGGCGGAGGAGGACACGAACACCTCGACCGGGAAGCCCCTGGTGCGGCCGACGTAGGCCACGGCCTGGCCGAAGTTGCCCGCCGACGCGCACACGACCGGACGACCGGGCGGCAGGGTCGTGCCCATGAAGTCCGCGCCGCGGCCCTTGAAGCTGCGCAGCGGGTTGACGGTCTCGACCTTGATCAGCACGCGGCGGTCCAGCGCGGCGCAGAGCTGCTCGTCCACGTACTGCGGGGTGCCGCGGAACACGGGGTCGATGGTCTCGGCGGCGCGGGCGATGTTGTCGAGGTCGATGTCCACGTGCGAGACGGTAAATCACCCGGTGGTGAACCGGACCCGGAAGATCGTCGGCCAGTTCTTGCCGGTGACCAGGAACTCGTCGGTGCCCGGCACGGCGGCGATGCCGTTGAGCACGTCGGTGGCGGGTACGTGCTCCGGCCGCAGGCCGCTCAGGTCGACGGTGGCGGTGACCTGGCCGTTCGCCGGGTCGATGCGCACCACCTCGTCGGTCTGCCACACGTTGGCCCACACCTGGCCGCCGACGCACTCCAGCTCGTTGAGGCGGGTGACCGGCTGCCCGTCCCGGCGGACGGCGACCGTCCCGGTCTCGGCGAAGGAGGAGGGGTCGCGGAACGCGAGCTCGTCGCTGCCGTCGCTCATCACCAGCCGACCGCCGTCGCGGCACAGGCCCCAGCCCTCGCCCTCGTAGGTGACGCGTCTCACTTCTGCCAGCGTGTTCCGGTCCCGCTCGATGGCCACGCCGTCCTGCCAGGTGATCTGCCAGATCCGGTCGCCGACCACGGTGATGCCCTCGCCGAAGAGCGGTTCGGGCAGGTCGACGCGCTGCTCCACCTCGCCGGTGCCGGGGTCGATCCGGCGCAGCGACGACTGGCCCTCCAGCCCCGTGCCCTCGTAGAGGACGCCGTCGGACAGCTCCAACCCCTGGGTGAACGCGCCGGGGTCGTGGGGCAGCGTGCCCAGCACCTCGACCCGGGTCGGCCCGCCCGTTGGACCGCTCGGCGGGGTGGTGCACGCCGCCGACAAGACCAACACCGTCGCCATCAGGAGCCACCGCACGTCCGAAAGGGTGGCACGTGTGCACGGGGCTGCGAAGACGTGCGGCACAATTCACCTGTGACCGCCACGCCGACCCGCCAGCCCGATCCAGCGCTCGCCGACCCAGCGGCAGTCCGGCTCGCCCGAGCCGCCGCACAAGATGAGGCGGGCGCGGAACGCGTCGGCGACCACGTGGGCGCGGTGGCCGAGGACGAGGTGTCGGCCACCCACCTGTTCGAGGCCGAGCACGCGGGCTACCGCGGCTGGAACTGGGCCGTCACGGTGGCGTTCGCCGGACCCGGCACGCCGCTGTCGGTGAGCGAGGTCGTGCTGCTGCCCGGCGACGACGCGCTGGTCGCGCCCGAGTGGGTGCCGTGGCACGAGCGGGTCCGCGCGGGCGACCTCGGTGTCGGCGACCTGCTGCCCACGCCCGAGGACGACCCGCGCCTGGCGCCCGGCTACGTCGGCTCGGACGACCCGGCGGTGGAGGACGTCGCCCTGGAGGTCGGGCTCGGCCGCGTGCGGGTGCTGTCCCGCGAGGGCGTGCTCGACGCCGCCCAGCGCTGGCACACCGGTGACTTCGGGCCGCGCAGCGAGATGGCCCGCAGCGCGCCCGCCACCTGCGGCACCTGCGGGTTCTACACCCGGATCACCGGTTCGCTCGGCGCCGCCTTCGGGGTGTGCGCGAACGAGCTGACCCCGGCCGACGGCCACGTGGTGCACGTGGAGTACGGGTGCGGCGGGCACTCCGAGGTCGAGGTCGAGGGCGGTCCGCTGGTGCCGGTCGCCGAGGTCGTGTACGACGACGCGGTGCTGGACGTGGAGGCCAACCCCGCTGCCGACGAGAGCGGGAAGTGAGCGCGGACCCGTTCGGCACCGAGGCGCTGCGCGAGTCGGTGCTGGCCGCGTGGCGCGGCTCGCCGACGCGGTTCCGGGAGGACGCCAACGCCGAGGAGGACCTGCGGCTCGGCGGCTACCGGGACCGGCTGCTGGTGGAGCTCGCGCAGAACGCGTCCGACGCGGCCCGCGGCACGCCCGGCGTGCTGCGGTTGTCCGTCGTGGACGGCGAGTTGCGCGCCGCGAACACCGGAGCGCCGCTGGACGCGGCGGGCGTGGCGGCGCTGGCGTCGTTGCGGGCGTCGTCGAAGGCCTCGGACACGGTCGGCCAGTTCGGCGTGGGTTTCGCCGCCGTGCTGGCGGTGAGCGACGAGCCGCGGGTGGTGTCGAGGTCCGGTTCGGTGGCGTTCTCGGCCGCCCGCACGCGGGAGGCGGTGCCGTCGCTGGCGTCCGCGCGCGGCGGTGACGTGCCGGTGCTGCGGTTGGTGTGGCCGTCCGACGAGGCCGACCTGCCGGACGGGTTCGACACCGAGGTGCGGCTGCCGTTGAAAGCCGGCGGCGGCGACGCGCTGCTGGCCGAGTTCGCGTTGCAGGTGCCGGACCTGCTGCTGGCGTTGCCGGGGTTGCGGCGGGTCGAGGTCGGGGCGGACGCGTGGGAGCGGTCCGAGACCGACGGTGTGGTGGTGCTGACCGGGCCCGGTGGGGCGCAGCGGTGGCTGGTGCACCGGGTGGGTGGCGAGTTGCCCGCGTCACTGGTCACCGGCGTGGAGTCGCGGCCGCAGTGGTCGGTGTGCTGGGCGTGGCCGATGGACGAGCCGCTGTCCGGTGACGTGCTGCACGCGCCGACGCCGACCGACGAGAAGCTGTCGCTGCCCGCGCGGCTGATCGCGACGCTGCCGGTGGAGCCGTCCCGGCGGCGGGTGCTGGCGGGCGCGGCGGCGTCGTTCGTGCTGGACCAGGCCGCGTCGGCGTACCCGGAGCTGGTGGCGAAGCTGCCCGCGGTCGAGCGGACCTCGTTGGTGCCGCTGCCCGGGTTCCCCTTGTCCGAAGTGGACGATCGACTGCGGACGGGTGTGCTGGCGGCGTTGCGGGCTGCCTCGTGGTTGCCGTTGGCGGACGGCGAGTGGGCCGCGCCGTCGGCCGCGAAGGTGCTGGACCTGGCGTCGTTCGAGCTGGTCGAGCTCCTGGAGGACGTGATACCCGGCCTGCTCGACTACGAGCTGACGTTGCCACCGCACGCGAAGGCGTTGGCGGCGCTGGAAGTGCCGCGGCTCGGTGTGTCCGAAGTGGTCACCGCGCTGGCCGGGGTCGGCGGCGACCCGGCGTGGTGGCACCAGGTGTACGACGCGCTGTCGCCGGTCGCGGACGTCGACTCGACCGCGCGCGAGGCCATGGGCGGCCTGCCCGTGCCGCTGGTGGACGGCCGCCTGGTGAGCAGCCCGCGCGGGGTGCTGGTGGGCACGGACTCGGAGCTGTTCTCGGTGTCCGGGCTGCGGATCGCGCACCCCGAGGCGGCGCACCCGCTGCTGCTGCGGCTGGGTGCGACCGAGGCGAGCCCGGCGGAGCTGCTGGACTCCGACGCGGTGCGCGAGGCCGTGCACCGCAGCCTGGACGACCCCGCGCTGGACGGACCGGAACTGGTGCGGACCGTGCTGCGGCTGGTGTCGCGGGCCGGTGGGCGACCATGGCTCTCGGAGCTGGCGCTGCCGTCGGTGGACGGCGAGTGGCGGCGCGCGGACGAGCTCGTGCTGCCGGACTCGGCGCTGCTGGAGGTACTGGAGTCCGACGCGCCGTTCGGCGTGCTGGACGCGTCGGTGGCGGCGCAGTGGCCGCGGTCGGTGCTGACGGACGTCGGCGTGATCGACGGGTTCACCGTGGTCGAGGACGACTCGCCCACCGAGCCCGACCACGACCTGGCCGACGAGGGCTACTGGTGGGACGCGTTCGACGTGCCGCCCACGCGGGTGCTCGGCATCCGCGACCTGGACCTGGTGGCCCGCGACAAGTGGCCGCGGGCGCTGGCGATGATGGCCGCCGACCCCGTGGCGTGGCGCGCGGTGAGCGAGCCGGACGGCTACACGGGCTGGTGGCTGGCCCGGTACGCGACGATCGACGGCGTGCCGCTCGGGTCGTGGCGGCTGCCCGACGCCGACGGGCTGGAGGGCCTGTACGACGTGGTGCCGTCGATCGACCTGCCGCCGCACGTGCTGGCCGCCGCGGGCGTGCGCACGTCGTTGAGCGTGGTGGATTCCGACGACGTGACCGACCTGATCGCCCGGCTGGGGGATCCGGCGCGCAAGCTGTCCGACGCCCTGGTGCTGCGCGTGCACGCGATGCTGGCCGAGGTGGCGGACTCGGTGAGCGTCGAGCCGCCGGACCGGGTGCGCGTGCTGACCGGCGCGGCCGAGTCGGCCGACGACGTGCTGGTGCCGGACCTGCCGTGGCTGCTCGGCGTGCTGCCGCCCGAGCAGGTGCTGGCCTCGGCCGGTTCGGCGGCCGAGCTGGCCGAACTCCTGGCCCTGCCGCTGGCGTCGGAAGAGGTGACCGGGACCGTCGTCGGCGAGGGTGACGAGGTGATCTGGTCGGAGCTGGGCGCGGTGCGGCTGGCGTGCGACCTGCTCGGCGTGGAGCTGCCGGACGGTTCGCTGATCGTGCACGACGACCTGGTGGTGGCGGCCGAGGGCGCCGAGCACTCGGTGTCGTGGTGGGTGGACGACACGGTTTTGCACGCCGCCGACACCCCCGAGGGGCTGGCGCGCGCTCTGGCGTGGACGACGGGCCGTTGGGACGACCGGCACACGTTCGCCGCCCTGATCGCCGACCCGACGCCGTCAGTGCTGCTGGGCTGACCGCCGGTCCCGAGTTGCCGGTTTGGCCGCCTGCTGCCAAGATCACCCAATCGGGCAAGCGGCTCCGGGGATGAATGGAAATCCCGGAGTTGTTGCCGGAAGAGAAGGAGGCGCGGCGCCCCGGCCCTTGGTGTCGGTCAAGCGCCGTGTCGGTCGAGTGCGGTGTCGGTCGATCGCGGTGCCAGCAGCCCGGTGGCATCGAGCCCCTGGGTGTCGGCAGCCCGGTGTAGGCCGAGCCCCGGCGTCAGCCAGACCCGCGAGCCCCGGTGTCGGCCAGACCCGGTGTCAGCCGAGCCCCCTCACTCAAGGCCCTGGCCGTGCTGAGCGGTGCGGCTGCCGCGGCGGGCGGCGGAGCGTTGCCAGGTGAAGATGCCGTAGCCGATGAGGCCCAGCAGGCCGCCGGACAGGCAGGTCCACGCCACGACCCCGAAGCCGTCGCCGAACAGCAGCGCACCGACCAGCGCCAGCACCCACAGCGCCGTCCCGGCCACGATCGCGGGCACGGGGTCGGCCAGCTTCGGCGGTAGCGGGGGCGGGGGTGGGAGCGGTGGGGGTGGGAGGGGTGCTGCGTCCTGTTCGGCCACGTCGGGCAGGCTACTCGCCCGAAACACGAGTAAGGCACGCTCTGCCTGCTCAACCACCGCCGACCGAGGAGATGAGATGGCCACCGCCGAGACACCCGCCGCCGCGACGCCGCCGGGCGGGCCGGCCCGTTCCAAGCTGGACGGGTTCTTCAAGATCTCCGAACGCGGCTCGTCGGTCGGCCGGGAGGTGCGCGGTGGGCTCGTCACGTTCGTGACGATGGCCTACATCGTCGTGCTGAACCCGCTGATCCTGGGCAGCTTCGCCGCCGACGACCCCGGCGCCAAGGTGGACGTGCTGGGCAACATCCTCACCATCCCGCAGGTGGCGGCGGTGACGGCGCTGGTCGCGGGCGTGATGACGATCCTGTTCGGACTCGTCGCCAACTACCCGTTCGCGCTGGCCACGGGCCTGGGGATCAACTCGTTCGTGGCCGTCACGATCGTGCCGCAGATGTCGTGGCCCGAGGCGATGGGCCTGGTCGTGGTCAACGGCCTGGTGGTGCTGCTGCTGGTCGTCACGGGCGTCCGCACGGCCGTGTTCAACGCGGTGCCGGCGGAGCTGAAGGCGGCCATCGCGGTCGGCATCGGCCTGTTCATCTGCTTCATCGGCCTGGTCGACGCCGGGTTCGTGCGCCGGTTGCCGGACGCCGCGGGCACCACCGTCCCGGTCGGACTCGGCATCAACGGCTCCATCGCGTCGTGGCCGACGTTCGTGTTCGTGGTCGGCCTGGTGGTCACCGGCATCCTGGTCGCGCGCAAGGTCAAGGGCGCGATCCTGATCGGCGTGCTGGCGGCGACCGTGCTGTCCATCGTGATCGAGGCGATCGTCAAGGCGGGCCCGTCGAAGGGCACCAACCCGGCCGGCTGGAACCTCGGCTACCCCGGGCTGCCGGAACAGGTGTTCGGCCTGCCCGACCTCTCTCTGCTGGGTGACGTGTCGTTCGGCGCGTGGACGCGGGTGCCCGCGCTGACCGCGGCGCTGCTGGTGTTCACGCTGGTGCTCACGGACTTCTTCGATACCGTCGGCACGATGACCGGCCTGGGCAAGGAGGCCGGCGTCATCGGCAAGGACGGCCAGCTGCCCGGTGTGTCGAAGGCCCTGTTCGTGGACGGCGTCGGCGCGGTCGCGGGCGGTGCGGCGTCCTCGTCGTCCAACACCGTCTACATCGAATCGGCGTCCGGCATCGCGGAGGGCGCGCGGACGGGGTTGGCCAACATCGTCACCGGGCTGCTGTTCCTGGCCGCCATGTTCCTCACCCCGCTGTACGCGGTGGTGCCGATCGAGGCGGCCGCGCCCGCGCTGGTGATCGTCGGCGCGCTGATGATCATGCAGATCAAGGAGATCGACTTCGCCGACTTCTCCGTCGGCCTGCCCGCGTTCCTCACGATCGTGGTCATGCCGTTCACCTACTCGATCGCGAACGGCATCGGCGCGGGCTTCGTCAGCTACGTGGTGCTGCGCGCGCTGACCGGACGGGCGCGCAGCGTGCACCCGCTCATGTGGATCGTGGCGGCGGCGTTCGTCGTCTACTTCGCGATCGGACCCATCCAGGCCGCGCTCGCCGGCTGAATGGGCAAGTTCACACGATGGGCGCAGAGATCGTGAGGTATGCTAACTACGTGGCGGAGCACGAGGCTGAAGCAGGACTGGCGAGTCGGTTGCGACTGGCCGTGGTCCGGCTCAACCGCAGGCTCCGCGCGCAGCGGGTGAACTCCGCGATCTCGCTCACCCAGGTGTCCGCGCTGTCCACGTTGCACAAGTGCGGGCCCCTGACGCCGGGCGAGCTGGCCGCCAAGGAAGGCGTCCAGCCCCCGTCGATGACCAGGGTGATAGCCGCCCTGGAGGAGTACGGGTTCGCCACGCGCCGTCCGCACCCCACCGACGGCCGGCAGGCCATCGTGGAGCTGAGCGAGACGGGGCTGAACTACATCAACGAAGAGGTGTCCGCCCGCGAGGCCTGGCTGGACAAGCGGCTGGCCGAGCTGACACCCGAGGAACGGGGCGTGCTCTCGCGCGCCGCCGAGATCATCGACAGGATGGCGGGGCAGTAACGAAGTGCCGGCGTACGCGGGTGGGGCAGAGACGGACCAGGTCGAACGCAACCCAGCCGCACCCCCGCCGCGCAGGCGCACCTTCGGATCGCTCCGCGTGCGCAACTACCGCCTCTACGCCTCCGGTCAGGTCGTCTCCCTGGTCGGGCTGTGGATGCAGCGCGTCGCCCAGGACTGGCTGGTGCTGGAGCTGTCCGACGGCTCACCGGTCGCGCTGGGCATCGCCGCCGCGCTCCAGTTCGCGCCCACGTTGTTCCTGTCGCTGTGGGCGGGCGTGCTCGCCGACCGGATGGACAAGCGCAAGCTGCTGCTGGTGCTGGAGACCGGTCTCGGGCTCTGCGCGCTGACCCTGGGCCTGCTCGACGTCACCGGCGTGGTGCAGCTGTGGCACGTCTACCTGCTGTGCCTGCTGCTGGGCGCGGTGTCGGCGGTGGAGACGCCGGTGCGGCAGAGCTTCGTGGTCGAGATGGTGGGCCGCGACCAGCTCACCAACGCGGTGGCGTTGAACGCCATGACGTTCAACCTGGCGCGCATGGTCGGCCCGGCCGTGGCCGGGGTGATGATCATCTTCGTGGGCACCGGCTGGGTGTTCCTGATCAACGCGGTCAGCTTCCTCGGGGTGCTGGCCGGGCTGCTGCTGATGCGTGCCGCCGAACTGCACCGCGGCGACCCGGTGCCGCGGGAGAAGGGGCAGCTGCGGGAAGGCCTGCGGTACGTGCGCAAGCGCCCCGACCTGGTGATCCTGCTGTGCCTGGTGTTCTTCATCAGCACGTTCGGGCTGAACTTCTACGTCACGTTGGCCGTGCTCGCGCGCAACACGTTCGGCGGCGACGCCTCCGCGTACGGCCTGCTGTCCACGCTGCTCGCGGTCGGCACGCTGGCCGGCGCGACGTTGGCCGCACGGCGCAGCGCCCGCGGCAAGCCGCGGCTGAGGCTGCTGATCCTGGGCGCGCTGGCGTTCGGCGTGCTGGAGGTCGTGGTCGGGCTGATGCCCACGATGTGGCTGGCCGGCGCCGCGCTGATCCCCGTAGGCATCGCCATGATGACGTTCACCACGACCGCCAACGCGACCGTGCAGCTGGGCGTGTCGCCCGCCATGCGCGGCCGGGTGATGGGCCTGTACATGCTGGTCTTCCTGGGTGGCAACCCGTTGGGCGGCCCGGTGATGGGCTGGCTGGCCGAGCACTTCACCGCGCGGGCGCCGTTGGTCGTCGGCGGGGTGGTGTCGATCCTGGCGGCCGTGGTCGGCGGGCTCGTGCTGGCCCGGCGTGGCGGGCTCCGGCTGCCGGTGCACCGCCTCGGCCTGCGCCGCCGCGCCCGGGTCTGACGCCCGGCAACCCCGGCGGCGGGCCGAGGGGCGCGTCAAGATGTCCGGGTGGTCATCGCGACGGACTGGGTCCGGCTGCTCGTCGTCTGCCTGATCTTCACCGCGGTCGCGGGCGCGGTGGTGTGGTGGGCACGGCTGGCCTCGCCGAAACCGGTGGTCCGGGCGGCCGTGCGGGCGACCGCGCAGCTGGCCGCGGTGTCGGCGGTGATCACGGTGGTGCTCGCGTCGTTGCCGCTGACGGCGGCGTTCCTGGTGCTGATGGCGGGCGTGGCCACGGGCACGTCGGCCGCGCGCACGAAGACCGGCCGGCGTGGGGTGTGGGTGGCCGCGGCGATCCTCGGCGGGACGGTGCCCGCGATCGCCGGCTTGGTGGCGAGCGGTCTCGTGCCGTTGCGCGGCATCGCGCTGGTGCCGGTCGGCGGCATCCTGATCGGCGGCGCGATGACCGCGACCACGTTGTCCGTGCGACGGGCGCTCGACACGCTGCGGGACCGGCACGGCGAGTACGAGGCGGCGCTGGCGCTCGGGTTCACCGAACCGGTCGCGGTGCGCGAGTTGGTGCGCACGCCTGCCGCCGAGGCGCTGATCCCGGCGCTCGACCAGACCCGCACGGTCGGCCTGGTCACCTTGCCCGGCGCGTTCGTCGGGATGCTGCTGGGCGGCGCGCCGGTGTGGCAGGCGGGTGCGTTGCAGCTCGTCGTGCTGCTGGGGTTGCTGGCGGTGGAGGCGGTGGCCATCGCGGTGGTCGTGGAACTCGTCGCGAGAGGTCTGGTGCGCAGGACTGGTGCCACGGGGGAGCTTAGGCTATCCTAAGTCTCGTCGCTTCGTGGTGGGAGCGGCAGTCAGTTCGGGAACAGACGAGGCCCCGCCTCCCGGTCGTACCGCCGGGTGGCGGGGCCTGGTCGTGTCCGGGGTCCGGGTTCCGGCCGGGGGAAACTCACGTGCCGAGCGCGGGTCGACGTGTCACGATCGGATGGTGTTGACAGCCAGGAACGTGACGCTGTCGTTCGGTCCGCGGACCGTGCTCTCGGAGGTCGACCTCGATGTTCCCGCAGGTGAGCGCATAGGCCTGCTCGCGCCGAACGGCGTGGGCAAGTCCACCCTGCTGCGCGTGCTGGCCGGTGAG
The DNA here is from genome assembly GCF_054781895.1 of Saccharothrix stipae. NCBI lineage: Bacteria > Bacillati > Actinomycetota > Actinomycetes > Pseudonocardiales > Pseudonocardiaceae > Saccharothrix > Saccharothrix stipae. Next base: position 70,211 of record NZ_BAAGTN010000009.1, read on the forward strand.
CTGGTCCCGGACTCGGGCGCGGTCACCGCTCGCGGCGTGGTCGCGCACCTGACCCAGGAGACCGAGGTCCGGCCCGGCGAGTCGCTGCGCGACCACCTCGCCCGCCGCACCGGTGTGGCGTCGGCCGAGCGCGCGTTCGAGGCCGCCACGCGGGCTTTGAGCGAAGGCGCACCGGGTGCCGACGACGCCTACGCGCGGGCGTTCGACGGGTGGACCGCGTCCGGCGCGGCCGACTTCGCCGAGCGCGCCGACGAGGTGTGCGAACGGCTCGGCCTGCCCGCGACGTTGCTGGACGAGCGCGGGTCGGGCGAGTTGTCCGGCGGGCAGGCGGCGCGGCTGCGGCTCGCGGCCGTGCTGCTGACCACGGCCGACGTGCTGCTGCTCGACGAGCCGACCAACGACCTCGACCTGGCCGGGTTGGAGGTCCTGGAGTCGCACGTGCTGCGCAGCCGTGCCGGGATGGTCCTGGTCAGCCACGACCGCGAGTTCCTGGCCCGCACCACGACCGCGATCGCGGAACTGGACGAGTTCAGCCACGGCGTGACCGTGTTCGGCGGCGGGTGGGACGCCTACGTGCAGGAGCAGGCTCGTGCCCGGCAGCGGGCGCGGGAGGAGTACGAGGCGTACGCGGCCAAGCGCGACTCGTTGACGCAGCGGTCCCGGCAGACCCGCGAGTGGTCGCGGCAGGGCGTGCGGCGCAACGCGAAGTCCGACGAGAGCGACAAGTTCGTCAAGTTCTTCGCCAAGCAGGGCGCGGAGAACCTCACCGCGAAGGCGTCCACGGTGGACCGCGCGCTGGACCGGCTGGAGGAGGTCGAGGAGCCGCGCGAGCCGTGGGAACTGCGGTTGACGCTGCCCAGCGCGGGGCGGGGCAGCCAGGTCGCGTTCACCCTGCGCGACGCGGTGGTCAGCCGGGGCGAGGTCACGCTCGGTCCGATCGACCTCACCATCGGCGCGGGGGAGCGCTGGCGCATCGCCGGGCCCAACGGGTCGGGCAAGTCGACGTTGCTCGGCGCGCTGCTCGGCCGGCTGCCGCTCGACTCGGGTGACCGGAGTCAGGGGCCCGCGGTCGTGGTGGGCGAGGTCGACCAGGTGCGGGCCGACTTCGCGGTGGACGAGCCGGTGCTGGACGTGGTGACCGCGCTGACCGGGCTGTCGGACGTGGCGGCGCGGACGTTGCTGGCGAAGTTCCGGGTGGGCGCCGACGCCGTGCTGCGGCCGGCCCGTTCGCTGTCGCCCGGCGAGCGGACCAGGGCCGGGTTGGCCGTGTTGCAGGCCAGGGGCACCACGTGCCTGGTGCTGGACGAGCCGACCAACCACCTCGACGTGGCGGCCATCGAACAACTCGAACAGGCGCTGGAGGGCTACGAGGGCACGCTCCTGCTCGTCACCCACGACCGCCGGTTGGCCGCGGCAGTGGGGGTTGACCACACCTTGGACGTGCGGACCCTGGCAAGATAGGCGCATGGGCACCGAGGAGGACTGGCCGATCGAGCAGACGTGGTCACTGCGCAACACGCATTGGCACGCCTATGTGGAGCACACGTCCCTCGACCACGCCTCCCCGCGCCAGGAGCGCCTGGAGCGCACGCCGGAAGAGGTCCTGACCACGCCGACCGAGGTCGCCGCGTGGTTGGAGGTCAACCTGCGCAGCGCGACGAAGCCGGAGGAGGCCGGGAAGAAGCGCACGAAGGACGAGCGCGACTTCTCCGACTCGAACCGGGTGCACACGTCGCTGGCGTCGGCGGGCGAGAGCATCTACACGGGCGTGAAGGGCATGCTGACCTTGGCCGTGGAGGCGGTGACGCCCGACGAGTGCCGCAGCTCCCACGACGGCGCCGACGTCGCCCCCCTGAAAGCCGGCCGCCGCCGCTGACCTCCGCGGCTGACCCTGACGCCCCCTCGTCGACCGGGTCGGGACTGGTCGGGAGGTCGGAGCGACCGGGGGCGGGCAACCGGGTGCCCGGAACCTGGACCAGGTGGATGACCTGCCCGCCGTGCCCCGACGCGCGGCGGGCAGGTCGTGGTCGTGGGCTAATCGCCCACGGGCCAGGTGTGCACGGGTTCGCCCGCGTGCGACAGCTCGACGTAGCGCCCGAGCATGGCGCTCAGCGCGGCGTCCCGGTCCGCGCCCCGCTCCTCCAGCAGCGCCACCGTCTCGCGCTGCCACTGCGACCCCGTGCGCCGCGCCAGGCACCTCGCCTCGATCACGCCCAAGTACCGCTCGCGCGCCTCGTCGGACACGCCGCACGCGCGCAGCCCCTCGTGCGCCAGCGGCAGGAGGCGGCGCAGGACCAGCTCGTCCGGCGGTACCCAGCCGATACCCGGCCAGTACAGCTGCGCGCCCATCCCGTGCCGCGAACCGGCGTACAGGTTCTCCTCCGCCGCGTGGAAGGACATCTGCGTCCACAACGGACGTTCCAGCGTGGTCAGGGCCCGTTGCGCGCCGTAGAAGAACGCGGCGTTGGCCATCGTGTCCAGCACCGTCGGCCCGGCCGGCAGCACGCGGTTCTCCACGCGCAGGTGCGGCACGCCGTCGACCACGTCGTACACCGGCCGGTTCCACCGCCACACGGTCCCGTTGTGCAACCGCAGCTCCGTCAACGACGGCGTGCCGCCCGACCCGAGCACGTCCAACGGGTCCTCGTCGCCGGTCTCCGGCAGCAACGCCGGGAAGTACCGCACGTTCTCCTCGAACAGGTCGAAGATCGACGTGATCCACCGCTCGCCGAACCACACCCGCGGCCGGACGCCCTGGTTCTTCAGCTCCTGCGAACGCGTGTCCGTGGCCTGGAGGAACAGCGGTATCCGGGTCTCGTGCCACAACGCCCGACCGAGCAGGAACGGCGAGTTCGCCGCGATCGCCACCTGCACCCCGGCCAACGCCTGCGCCGCGTTCCAGTGCGCCGCGAAGTCGTCCGGCGCGACCTGGAGGTGCAGCTGCACGGACGTGCAAGCCGCCTCCGGCATGATCGACTCGGCGTAGCTGGACAGCCGCTCGCCCGCCCGCCCCGGCAGCGGCGAGCCCTCCATCGACAGCACGACCGCCTCGCCGCGCGCCGCGAGGATCTGGTCGTTCAACGTCGTGTACCGCGGCTGCTGCGACAACCACCGCCGGTCGAAGTGCTCGTGCCGCAACGTCGGCAGCACCCCGATCATCACGATCGACGTGCCCGCGTCGTGCGCCTTGACGTCGGCCGACGCCAGCGTGGAGACCAGCTCCTGCTCCAGGTCCAGCGTCTCGTCACCGGCCAGCTCGCGCGGCGGGACGTTGACCTCCAGGTTGTGCTGACCCAGTTCCAGCGTGAACGACGGATCGTCGATCTTCTCCAGCACCTCGGAGTTGGCCATCGCGGGCCGGCAGGCCCCGTCGACCAGGTTCAGCTCGATCTCCAGCCCCATCTGCTGCCTCGGGAAGGAGAAGCTGTCCTCGACCAGCATGGTTCCCAGCGCGTCCATGCACCGCTGCATGCGCTCGCGATAGCGCTGGCGGTCCTCTCTGGTGAACGTCCGACTGGACACATCCGTACCCATGCCGCCTCCCAATCGGTAGGGCTGCTCCGGCGGGCTTAGCGGAGGCCAACCGTGACACAGCAAGCACTTGCCCGCCAGCGTCCAAATCGGTGCTCTCTGTCACATGCTGGTAACAATCAGCGAGAACTCGCTGGTGGTGGGCTTGCGCTCACGTGCCTCCTTCTGCGAGGACCGTTCACCTAAGTGGAGGTGGGACACTGCTGGGGTGATCGAGATCGACGACCCGGCGGACCCCCGGCTGGACGACTTCCGGGACCTGTCGACGGCCGACCGCCGACCGGACCGGCCCGGCGGGCGCGGGCTCGTCATCGCCGAGGGCGTGGTGGTCGTCGAACGACTCCTGGCCTCGCCCTACCCGGTGCGCGGGCTGCTCGGCGTGCGCCGCCGGGTGGAGGCCCTCGGCGACCTCCCGGCGCCCGCGTACGTCACGTCCGCCGAGGTCATGGCCGAGGTGGTCGGGTTCCACCTCAACCGGGGCGTGCTGGCCGCCGCCGACCGGGCGCCCCAGCCGGACGTGGCCGACCTCGTCGCGTCGGCCCGGCGGCTGGCCGTGCTCGAAGGCGTCGGCGACCACGAGAACCTGGGTTCGTTGTTCCGCAACGCCGCCGCGCTGGGCATCGACGGCGTGCTGCTCGGCCCGGGGTGCAGCGACCCGCTGTACCGGCGCAGCGTCCGCGTCTCGATGGGTCACGTGCTGCGGGTGCCGTTCGCGTCGGTGCCGAACCTCGCCGAGGGCTTCGACCTGCTGCGGCGCAACGGTTTCACGGTCGCCGCCCTCACCCCGCGTGCCGACTCGAAGAGCTTGGCGGACGCCGGCCTGCGCGGCCGCAAGGTCGCCGTGGTGCTCGGATCGGAGGGCCCGGGCCTGACCGACGAGGCCATCGCGGCGGCCGACCTGGCCGTCCGGATACCCATGGCGGAGGGCGTCGACTCCCTGAACGTGGCGACGGCGGCCGCGATCGCCTTCTACGCGATCGCCTGAACGCGCTACGTTTCACCCCGAGCAGAGGAGGACGTAGGTGGAACTGCGGGTCCAGGACGGTCGGGCCGTGCTCGCGGGCCGCGACGACGCGGGCGAGCGGGAAGTCGATCCGCACACCCTCCCGCTCGGCGCCGGTCTCGCCGACGCGCTGCACGAGTGGGCGAAGGTGGCCGACGCGGTGGCGCGTGCCGACGCACCCTCCGACGGCGCCGCGAGCGCCCTGGTGACCAGGAGGGGGCGTCAACTGGCCGGCCGGTTGGCCGCGGACATGAACACCCCCGTCGAGTACACCGACCCGGTGACCGGTGAGCAGGTCGTCGTGGACGTCCCGAGCGCGCCCGCCGACGAGGTCGACGCGGTCGACGGGACCGCGGTCGACGGGATCGACGGGGCCGACGGGACCGGGGTGGACGACGAGCCGGACGCCGAGGAACCGGTGCCTCAGGAGCCGACCCCCTGGGCCACCGGCCTGACGGTCAGCTTCATCGTCGCCGCGGTGGTGACGTTCACCGTCTACACGCTGTCGGTCGGCCTGGGCGAGACCAGCCAGTGGCTCGCCCTGCTGGCCAACGTCCTGGTGGTCGGCGGCATCGCCCCGTCGGTGTGGCTGGCCCGGAAGGTGCCGGTGTGGCGGTGGGTCGCCTACGGCGTGGTCGCGGGCGTCCTCGCCGCCTGGCTCTCCCTGCTCCTGACGACCGTCCTCGCGCCCGTCTGACCGGTAGCTCCGCCGGGTAGCCCTCGGCCGGGGGCTCCGACCGGCGTCCTGGCCGGCCGGAACCCCCGGCGAGAGCCCCCGGTCAGGCCAGGGAGTCCCGCCACGCGGTGTGCAGCGCGGCGAACCGGCCGCGTCCGCCGATCAGCTCCTCCGGCGTGCCGTCCTCCACCACCCGGCCGCCGTCGAGCACCAGCACCCGATCGGCGATCATCACGGTCGACAGCCGGTGCGCGATGATGAACGCCGTCCGCTCGGCGAGCACGGTCTCCAGCGCGCGCTGCACCGCACGCTCGGTCGGCACGTCCAGGCTGGACGTGGCCTCGTCGAGCACCAGCACCGCCGGGTCGGCCAGGAACGCCCGCGCGAACGCCACCATCTGCCGCTGCCCGGCCGAGAGCCGCCCGCCGCGCTTGCGCACGTCGGTGTCGTAGCCCTCGGGCAGCGCCCGGATGAACGCCTCCGCGCCGACCGCCCGTGCCGCCGCCTCGACCTCCTCGCGGGTCGCGGTCGGGCGGCCCAGCGCGATGTTGTCCAGCACGGACCCGTCGAACAGGAAGTTCTCCTGCGTCACCATGACCACCGCGCGCCGCAGCTCGGCGTCGGCCACCGACCGCAGGTCGACCCCGTCCAGCCGGACCGAGCCCGCGGTCGGGTCGTAGAACCGGGCCACCAGCTTGGCCAGCGTCGACTTGCCCGCGCCGGTCGCGCCGACCAGTGCCACGGTCTGCCCGGCGGGCACGGTCAGGTCGAACGGCGGCAGCACCACGGGCGTCGAGTCGGAGTAGCGGAACTCGACCCCCTCGAACCGCACCGCGCCCCGCACGTCACCCAGCGGCGTCGGCTCCTCCGGCTCGCGGACCTGCGGTTGCTCTTCGAGCAGACCGGAGATCTTCTCCAGCGCCGCGGTCGCGGACGCGTAGGCGTTGGCGAACATCGCCAGCTGGTCGAACGGGTCGTAGAACCGCCGCACGTACAGCGTGACCGCGGCCAGCACACCGAGTTCGAGCTGCCCGTTCGCCACCCGCAGCGCGCCCCACGCGAGGACCACCGCCAGCGACAGGTTGCCGATCACCCGCACCAGCGAGGTGAACGCCGCCATCACGCCCATCGCGTCGGTGTTGGCGTCGCGGAACCGGCCGTTCAGCTCGGCCATGATCTTCTCGTTGCGCCGCTCGCGCCGGAACGCCTGCACCGCGCGGATGCCGTTCATGGTCTCCACGAACTGCACGATGATCTTCGCGATCGCGCCGCGCGTGTGCCGGTAGGCGTGCCCGGAACGGCGGCGGAACCAGCGGGTGAGCAGGATCAGCGGCAGGAACCCGGAGAGCACGACGAGCGCGAGCGGCACGTCCAGGTACAGCAGCACGACCGAGATGCCCAGCAGCGACAGCATCGAGCTGAAGAAGCCGTCCAGGCCCTCCTCCACGAGGTCCTGGAGCGAGTCGACGTCGCTGGTCAGGCGCGAGATGACCTTGCCGGAGGTGTACTTCTCGTGGAACGAGACCGACAGGCGCTGGGCGTGCCGGAAAACGCGTTCCCGCAGCACGAGGAGCACGTCCTGGCCGATCCGGCCGGTGAGCCGGACGAACGACCAGCGCAGCAGCGTCGCGGAGATCGCCGCCGCCACGTACCCGCCGACGCACCAGGCCAGCGCGTCCGGCCTGCCGTCGAGCGCGGCCGGGACGCCGGTGTCGATGGCCGCCGCGATCAGCAGCGGACCGGCCAGGTTGACCACGTTCTCGGTCACCACGATCAGCAGCGCCAGGATCGCGGCCCTGGTGTGCGGGCGCAGCAGTTCGCCGAGCAGGCGGCGGGAGCGGGCCTGCAACTTCACCCCGGTCGCGTAGTCGACGTCCTCGACGTCCTCCGCGCCGACGCCGCGCCACGCCTCCTCGTCCTGCTCCGGTTCGAGCGCCGGCTGGTGCCCCGTGGTCACGCCGCCACCTCCTCGTCCTCCATGGTGGACAGGAGGTTGCGGTACTCCTCGTTGTCCGCCAACAGTTCCCCGTGCGTCCCGACGGCCGCGATCCGGCCGTCGACCAGCATCGCCACCCGGTCGGCCAGCTGCACCGTGCTCGGCCGGTGCGCGACGACCAGCGCCGTCACGCCCTTGAGCACGCGGCGCAGCGCGGCCTCCACCTCGGCCTCGGTGTGCACGTCCAGCGCGGACAGCGGGTCGTCCAGGACCAGCACGGCCGGGTGCCCGGCCACCGCGCGCGCCAGCGCGAGGCGCTGCCGCTGACCGCCCGACAGCGACAGGCCCTGCTCGCCGATCCGGGTGTCCAGGCCCCACGGCAGGGCGTCCACGAACTCCTCGGCCCGCGCCACCTTCAACGCCTCGCGGACCCGTTCCTCGGTGACGTCCGCCGAGCCGAGCGCCACGTTCTCGGTGACGCTCGCGGAGAACAGGATCGGCTCCTCGAACGCCGTGCCGACGATCCGGCGCAGCTCGGCCAGGTCGAGCTCGCGCACGTCGACGCCGTCGACCGTGACGGAGCCCGCGGTGACGTCGGCCAGCCGCGGCACGAGCGCGGTGACCGTCGTCTTGCCCGAGCCGGTGGCGCCGACCAGGGCCACGGTCTCGCCCGGCCGGATGTCGAGGTCGACGCCGCGCAGCACCTCGTGCTCCGCGCCGGGGTGCCGGTAGCGGACGCCCTCGAACCGGACGTGCCCGCGCACCGGTGTGGTGGCGGGTCTCGGGTTCGCCGGGCTGGTCACGGTCACCTCGCTGTCGATCACCTCGAAGTACCGTTCCAGCGCCGACGCGGTCGAGTTCGTCTCCGCCAACAACCACCCGATCGAGTCGACCGGCCAGCGCAGGTAAGCGCTCACCGTGACGGCCGCGACGAGCGTGCCGACGGTCATCGTGCCGTTGGCGATGCCGATCGAGCCGAACGCCAGCTGACCGGCGATGCCCAGCTCGGGCAGCACGATCAGCACGGCCCACAGCGCGGCGAAGATCCGCACCTTGGCGACCTCGGTGTCCCGCAGCTCCCGGGCCTGGCGGGCGAACCGCCTGGTCAGGTGCGGGCCGCGGCCGAACGCCTTGAGCACCCGGATGCCGAGCACCGACTCCTCGACCACGGTGGTCAGGTCGCCGGACTGGTCCTGCGCGCGGCGGGCGACGACCTTGAACTTCGTCTCGAACAGGTACGACAGCGCCACCAGCGGCAACGTGCCCGCCAGCACGATCAGGCCCATGACGGGCGCCAACCAGAACAGCACGCCCAGCCCGGTCGCCACGACCAGGATGTTGATCACCAGGAAGATGACGGAGAAGCCGACGAACCGCCGCACCTGGGTGAGGTCGGTGGTGGCGCGCGACAGCAACTGCCCCGACTGCCACCGGTCGTGGAAGGCCACCTGCAGGTCTTGCAGGTGGTGGTACAGCTCGGCCCGCATCCGCGCCTCGACGTCCGACGCCGGTCCGGCGATCAGCTTGCGACGGGCGTAGAACAGCGCGGCCTCGGCGCAGCCGAGCAGCACGATGACGCCGATGAGCAGCGGCAACGCGCCCAGGTCGCGGTCGGCGATCGGGCCGTCCACGATTTGTTGGGTGATCAGTGGGATGCCCAGGCCGCACATCATCGCGAGCATGGTGGCGGCCATGGCAAGCACGACGGGTGTGCGAACGGGCTTCAGGTACGGCCACAGCCTGCGCAGTGTCGCGGCTGTGGAAGTACGGTCTTCCGACACGAGTCCCCCTCCGGTCCACCCTGACGGTACGAAGGTGGACCGACTATCGGCATCCTGTTTTCCCTTGTTCGAGGCTGCAAGCTCCAGCTAGGTGGAGGTCAAGGAGCCGGCGCCCGGTGCGGTCGACGAGTCAGGTGGAGGTCACGGTGGAGGTGCGGTTCCTGCGGGCCGAGCCCAGCATGGCGTACCCGCGCGGCAGGTTGCTGGCGGTGCGCGGCGGGCGGTTGCACGTCCTCGCGGCGGACGGGTGGGACGTGGTGGGAGGTCCGCGGCCCGAGGGCGCGCGGCCGATCAGCCGGGAGGACGCGGTGCGGTGGTGCCGGTTCGAGGGCTTCGAGGAGGCGGTGCTGGACGCCGTGCCGGTGCCGGACTAGCTACTTCTTGCGCAGGATCGTCGGTGCGGTGATCAGCCCGGCCACGCCGTAGCTGACGCCCGCCAGCACGACGAGCACGGTCCACTTGTCTCCGAGCCCGGCGAACTCCTCGGGCACCTTGAAGTAGTGCGCGAGGCCCAGCAGGATCGGCCCGATCAACACGATCGGCCACACCGGTCGCACCTTCAGCAGCCACAGCAGCGGCCCCGCCAGCAGGGCGCTGACCAGCAGCGCGATCGGCAGGCCGACCACGATGAGCAGGATGAACTCGCCCAGGGTCGTCTCGTTGACCACCCGGTCGAGCACCCCGCTGCGGTAGGCCCGGATCCACGCGAAGAGCAGCGCCGCGCCGACGAGGGCCGACAGCACGACGCGCTTGAGCACCTTGAACGCGAAGCCGCCCGCGGTGGTGCCCGGCGTGCCCGGGACGCGCGACGTGTCACTCACGGGCAGCAGTGTGGCTGACCGGGTGCCGTGCTGTCACCGGTGCGGCCAGCACGAAGCCGAGCACACCGGCGGCCACGGACCCGGCCGGCACCGAGACCCACACGGTGAGCAGGGTGAGCGCGGCGGTGAACGTGACGCCGACGGCGGCGAAGCCGAGGGCGCGGTCCTGCCGGGCCGCCTTCAGCACGACCCAGGAGAGCAGGACGCCGACGACCAGGCTGATCGGCATCGCGAGCAGGCCGAGGGCGAGGCAGTCCCAGTCGTCGGTCGAGCAGACGGTCCCGGACGCGATGAACTCGCGCAGCCCCCACCAGGCCGCACCCAACCCGGCGCCCAACGCGGCGCCGACGACCAGTCGTCCCAGCATGGCGGCGGGTTACCCGGGTGATCACTCGCGGTAAACCGCTCACGCCGAGAGCATGCCGCCGATCAGGAACGACAGCGCGCCCACGCCGACCGCGGCCGGCCACGCCGACAGCGCCGCGAAGCCCAGGCCGGTGATCGACAGCAGCACGGCCACCACCGCGTCCGGCACCGCGGTGACACCCGGTCGGTCGACGACCGGTCGGCGCAGCAGGAACCAGGCCGTCAACCAGCCCGCCACCGGCAGGAACGGCACCGAGAGCGCGAAGCCGACCTGGCACCCGAAGTCGCTCGCGCAGGCCCGGCCCGCTACGTGGACCAAGCCCACAGTCGGCACCCAGGAGGCCGTCGACCGCCGTCACCCAGCCGTACCGCCGTGCGACTCGCCCCATGTGAGTGATCCTCGGCTACCTGGACCGCACCCGTTTTGAGCACTCCTACGCGAAAAGGGCCCCCGCCGTCGGCGGGGGCCCTCCTCGTCGCTGCCTGCTAGCCGCGGGTGGAGCGGACGCCCAGCAGGACGTCCTCCCACGACGGCACGATCGGGTGGTTCTTCTTGCCGCGCTTGGGCGGCGGGTCCTTGCGGGCCGGTTGCGGCTTGGCGCCCACCGCCGGCTGTTGCGGTGCGGGTGCGGCCGGCGCGGGCGGTTCCTCGGCCACCGGAGCGGGCTCCGGGGTCGGCTCCGGTTCCTGGACCGGCGGCGGAGGGGGAGGCGGTGGGGCGGGCTCCTCGCGGGCGAGGATCTCCGGCTCCTCCAACTTCTCCAGCTCCAGCGCCTGGCGGGCCAGCTGGGTGACCGGCCGGACCGTGCGCAGCGTCCGGTTGGGGTTCGGGTCCATGAGCTCCATGGCCCCGTCGTCCAGCGCGGTCACCGTGCCGCCCTGCGCGCCCGGGTGGAACGCCCAGTGCGCCAGGTTGTCCGACCTGCCCGCGGTCCAGTGCAGCTGGACCACCCAGCGGCCGTCCTCGCCCCGCCACGAGTCCCAGCTGACGTCGGCGTACTCCTGGCCGCGCAGGCCGAAGGAGTGCGCGACGACCTCGCCGAGCGTCTGCACGTCCGGGCCGTCCTCGCGGACGGGGTGGGCGCGCTGGGCCAGGTCGGCGGTGCGGGAGCGCTCCAGCAGCACCGGGTAGGCGTAGCGCTCGACCCGGTGCACGGGCAGGCCGGCCGCCGCCGCGACCTGCGCCACGGACTCGCCCGCCCGGATGCGCGCCTGGATCTCGCGCGGCCGCATCTGGCTCTCGACCTCGATCTCGATCTGGCCGAGCCGGGTGAGGTCGCCGCGTGCCGCCGCGCGCAGCCGTTCGTCGGCGGGGAGCACGAAGCGCTCGCCGCGATCCGGGTCCTCGAGGATGACGGACTTGCCGTCGTCTTCGAGCCCGATGACTCGCAACGCTCGCATCATGGCCTCCCGGATGGCTCACCTCGCCGACTGCACACGTTAATGCGGCGTGCCGCCTTGACGGGGGAGACTCGCCGTGGTCACCGATATCTTCGTGTGATCTTGCCGTATGTCGCCGGTGTCCGCACGTCCGTTACCGGAAGGTTCACCTTCGCGCAGGCACGGCGCGGCGTCGCGGCCCGTGCTCGCGCCGGGTGCGGCTTCCCGAAGCACCCGGTCGACCGGCCGGGCGCGGCGGGCGGCACGGGGAACCCGGCTGGGCCGTTCGGCGCAACGGCCGCCGAACAGCGGTGTGGGGGCCGCCCCGACGCCCGGGACGGCCCCCACACCGGAGGAACGCGGTCAGAGCTGGGAGACGACCCAGTCGACGGCCTTGGTCAGCGTGCTCACGTCGGTCGGCTCGACCGCCGGGAACATGGCCACCCGCAGCTGGTTGCGGCCCAGCTTGCGGTACGGCTCGACGTCCACGATCCCGTTGGCGCGCAACACCTTCGCCACTGCGGCCGCGTCCACCGAGTCGTCGAAGTCGATCGTGCCGACGACCTGCGAGCGGTGCGCCGGGTCGGCCACGTACGGGGTGGTGTACGAAGTGGAGTCCGCCCACGAGTACAGCCGCGACGACGAGTCGGCGGTGCGCTCCACGGCCCACGACAGGCCACCGTTGCCCAGGATCCACTCGATCTGGTCGTTCAGCAGGAACAACGTCGCCAGCGACGGCGTGTTGTACGTCTGCTCCTTGGTGGAGTTGTCCAGCGCGGTGGTCAGCGACAGGAACTCCGGCACCCAGCGGCCCGACGCGCCGATCTCGGCGACCCGCTCCAGCGCGGCCGGCGACATCAGCGCGATCCACAGCCCACCGTCGGAGGCGAAGCACTTCTGCGGCGCGAAGTAGTAGACGTCGTAGTCCGCCGCCGCCACCGGCAGGCCACCCGCGCCCGAGGTGGCGTCGATGGCGACCAGCGCGCCGTCCGAGCCGGCCGGCCGGGCGACGGGCACCGCGACACCGGTCGAGGTCTCGTTGTGCGCCCAGCCGACGAGGTCGGCGCCCTCGGCGTAGGTGATCTCGGGGGCGCTGCCCGGGTCGGCCTTGACCACGATCGAGTCGCCCAGGAACGGCGCGTCGGAGGTGACCTTGGCGAACTTCGAGGAGAACTCGCCGTAGGTGAAGTGCTGGGCGCGCTCGCGCACCAGGCCGAACGCGGCGGCGTCCCAGAACGCGGTGGTGCCGCCGTTGCCGAGCACGACCTCGTAGCCCTCGGGCAGCGAGAACAGCTCCCGCAGACCGGCGCGCACCGAGCCGACCAGGGATTTCACCGGCTTCTGCCGGTGGGAGGTGCCCATCAGCGCGGCGCCCTCGGCCGCGAGCGCCGCGAGGGCCTCGGGACGGACCTTGGAGGGCCCGCACCCGAACCTGCCGTCGGACGGCTGCAGGTCGGAGGGCAGGACCAACGTGGTCGGGTCGGCGGTCTGGGTCATCGCGAAGCCTCCGGTTGCGGGGAGGGGGTCGGCACGACCGGCGCCGTTGCCGGGGCCTCCAGTGTTGCAGCCGCGTGGCCGCGCGGTGACATGCGGGTGTCCCTGGTCACGTCCGGCATTCGGCAGTGGACAGTCCACGAACGACCGATCACCGACCGTGCCTAGTCGGTGACCCGGCGGGGAAACGTGGTGGCCGGGTCGTACGGCGCGTCCGACGCCACGAACAGCCACAGGTCCGCGGCGCCGTCGTTGCGCACGGCGTGCGCCCACCCCGGCGGCGGCGCGACCACGACACCGCCCGACCCGGTGAACGACCGGTGGTGGGTGGCGGTGCCCGCGCCGGTGTCCCAGTGCAGCGACCACGCGTCGGAGTACACGACGGCCAGCAGCTCGCCGCGCGGGTGGTGGTGCTCGCCGCGCACGTGACCGGGCCGCACGGACGCCACGTGCACGTCCGCGATCGGCCCGAACGCCGCCAACTGCGCGGTGACCAGCGAGAACCCGACGCCCCGCCGGTCGCCGAACGACGTCAGCGGCGACACGGGCAGGTCGGTCACGCGATCTCTTCCCAGCCCTCCACCTCGGACGGCTTGCGCGGCCCCGGCCCGACGTACTTCGCCGACGGCCGGACCAGCCGGCCGGTGCGCTTCTGCTCCAGGATGTGCGCCGACCACCCGGCGGTGCGGGCGCAGGTGAACATCGCGGGCATCATGTGCGGCGGCACCTGCGCGAAGTCCAGGATCACCGCGGCCCAGAACTCGACGTTGGTCTCGATCGCCCGGTCCGGCCGCCGTTCCCGCAGCTCGGCCAGCGCCGCCTGCTCCAGCGCGTTCGCCGCCTCGTACCGGGTCGCGCCCAGCTCCAGGCACGTGCGCCGCAGCACGCGCGCCCGCGGGTCCTCCGCCCGGTACACCCGGTGGCCGAAGCCCATCAGCCGCTCGCCCCGGTCGAGCACGCCCTTCACGTACCCGCGCGCGTCGCCGGTCCGCTCGACCTCCTCGATCATCGGCAGCACCCGCGCGGGCGCGCCGCCGTGCAGCGGGCCGGACATGGCGCCGATCGCGCCGGACATGGAGGCCGCGACGTCCGCGCCGGTGGAGGCGATCACCCGGGCGGTGAACGTGGAGGCGTTCAGCCCGTGCTCGGCGGCCGACACCCAGTAGGAGTCCAGCGCCTTCACGTGCGCCGGGTCCGGCTCGCCGCGCCAGCGGGTCAGGAAGCGCTCCGTCACCGTGGTGCACTCGTCGATCCGGCGCTGCGGCACGGCGGGCCGGCCGATGCCCCGCGCGGACTGCGCCGCGTACGACAGGGCCATGACCGAGGCCCGCGCCAGCTGCTCGCGCGCCTGCTCGTCGGTGATGTCCAGCAGCGGCTCGTAACCCCATATCGGGGCGACCATGGCCAGCGCCGCCTGCACGTCCACCCGCACGTCACCGGTGTGCACCGGGATGGGGAACGGCTCGGCGGGCGGCAGGCCGGGGCCGAAGCGGCCGTCGACCAGCAGCGCCCACACGTTGCCGAAGCTCACCTGGCCGGCCAGGTCCTCGATGTCCACGCCGCGGTAGCGCAGCGCGCCACCGTCGCGATCCGGTTCGGCGATCTCGGTGCGGAAGGCGACCACGCCTTCGAGACCTGGCCGGAAACCGTCGTCCTCGGTCTGCACCACGCTGTGCGCTCCTTCTCGGCGAAAGTAAAGAGTTGGAGAAACCTTGCTCCCCTTCAGACCCGCCGGCAATCGCGACCGCGCGTGTCGTCGGTCACGATCAAGGAACCGATTCAGAACGGGGGCGTGACCGTTAAGCCCTTGTTTCCGTTCCGCGTTCGGGTCGTTTCCCGTGATAGACCACGAGCCATGCACCTGACACCGCACGAGCGGGACAAGCTGCTGGTCCACGTGGCGGCCGACGTCGCGCGCAGGCGGCTCGACCGGGGCGTCGTGCTGAACTACCCGGAAGCGGTCGCGCTCATCACCGACCACGTGCTCGAAGGCGCCCGGGACGGCCGGACGGTCAGCGAGCTGATGGACAGCGGCAGGCACGTGCTCACCCGCGACCAGGTCCTCGACGGCGTGCCGGAGATGGTCGAGTCGGTGCAGGTCGAGGCGACCTTCCCGGACGGCACCAAGCTCGTGACCGTGCATCACCCGATCGTGTGAGGAGCAGTCCGTGGTCCCTGGCGAGATCATCACCGGCGACGAGCCGGTCGAGCTGAACCCCGGCCGGCCGCGCACCACGCTCGTCGTGGTCAACGCGGCCGACCGCCCGGTGCAGGTCGGGTCGCACTACCACTTCGCCGCGGTCAACCCCGGCCTGGAGTTCGACCGGGAGGCCGCGTGGGGCAAGCGGCTGGACGTCCCGTCGGGCACGGCGGTGCGGTTCGAGCCGGGCGTGGAGCGCGAGGTGACCCTGGTGCCGATCGCGGGCGCCCGGCACGTGCCGGGGCTGCGGCCCGAGTGGGCGGGCAGCCTGGACGCGGGGGAGCGGGACCGGTGAACGAGATCAGCCGCCGCCGCTACGCCGAACTGCTCGGCCCCACCACCGGGGACCGGATCCGGC
Organism: Saccharothrix stipae; assembly: GCF_054781895.1. NCBI lineage: Bacteria > Bacillati > Actinomycetota > Actinomycetes > Pseudonocardiales > Pseudonocardiaceae > Saccharothrix > Saccharothrix stipae. Next base: position 85,757 of record NZ_BAAGTN010000009.1, read on the forward strand.
TGGCCGACACCGACATCCTGATCGAGGTCACCGAGGACCGCAGCCGCGGCGCGGGCTCGGGCGACGAGGTCATCTTCGGCGGCGGGAAGGTGATCCGCGAGTCGATGGGCCAGGGCGTCGCCACCCGCGCCGAGGGCGCGCCGGACCTGGTCATCACGGGCGCGGTCGTGCTCGACCACTGGGGCGTGGTCAAGGCCGACGTGGGCGTGCGCGACGGCCGGATCGTGGGCATCGGCAAGGCGGGCAACCCCGACACCATGGACGGCGTGGACCCGGCGCTGGTCATCGGCCCGTCCACCGAGGTGCTGTCGGGCAACGGCAAGGTCCTCACCGCGGGCGGCATCGACTGCCACGTCCACTTCATCACCCCCGGCATCGTGGACACCGCGATCGCGTCCGGCCTGACCACGCTCATCGGCGGCGGCACGGGACCGGCCGAGGGCACGAAGGCCACCACGGTCACGCCCGGTGCGTGGAACCTGGGCCGGATGCTCGCCTCGATGGACCACATGCCGGTCAACGTGCTGCTGCTCGGCAAGGGCAACACCACCCGCGAGGACGCCCTCCGTGAGCAGCTGGCCGGTGGCGCGGGCGGGTTCAAGCTGCACGAGGACTGGGGCACCACGCCCGCCGCGATCGACGCGTGCCTGCGCGTCGCGGACGAGTCGGGCGTGCAGGTGGCCATCCACACCGACACGCTCAACGAGGCCGGGTTCGTCGAGTCGACCCTGGCCGCCATCGCCGGCCGGTCGATCAACGCCTACCACTCCGAGGGCGCGGGCGGCGGGCACGCGCCGGACATCATCCAGGTGGTGTCCGAGCCGAACGTGCTGCCGTCCTCGACCAACCCGACCCGCCCGCACACCGTGAACACGCTCGAAGAGCACCTGGACATGCTGATGGTGTGCCACCACCTCAACCCGTCCGTGCCGGAGGACCTGGCGTTCGCCGAGAGCCGCATCCGGCCGACCACGATCGCGGCCGAGGACGTCCTGCACGACCTGGGCGCGATCTCGATGATCAGCTCCGACTCGCAGGCCATGGGCCGGGTCGGCGAGGTCATCATCCGGACGTGGCAGACCGCGCACGTGATGCAGCGGCGGCGCGGCGACCTCGCCGGCGGTGGGGCCGCCGGCAACCTGCGCGCCCGCCGGTACGTGGCCAAGTACACGATCAACCCGGCCATCGCGCACGGCATCGACCACGAGGTGGGCTCGGTGGAGGTGGGCAAGCTGGCCGACCTGGTGCTGTGGGAGCCGAAGTTCTTCGGCGTGCGGCCGTCGGTCGTGCTCAAGGGCGGGTTCATCGCGCACGCCGCGATGGGTGACGCGAACGCGTCCATCCCCACCCCGCAGCCGATCTTCGCGCGGCCGATGTTCGGCGCGCACTCGGCCGCGCGCGCCAGCGTGCACTTCGTGTCGCAGCAGGCGGTCGACGCGGACCTGGCGGACGTGCTGCGGTTGGCCCGACCGCTGGTGCCGATCAGGAACACCCGCGGCGTGACCAAGACCGACATGGTGCTCAACGACGCGATGCCGTCGGTGAAGGTGGACCCGGACAGCTTCGCCGTGCGCATCGACGGCGAGCTGGTCGAGCCGCAGCCCGTGGCGGAGCTGCCGATGGCCCAGCGCTACTTCCTGTTCTGATGAACCTCGCGGCGCTGATGATCGCGGACTCCCGCTTCCCGGGCGGTGGTCACGCGCACTCGGGCGGGCTGGAGGAGGCCGTCGCGCGGCGGTTGGTCACCGACCAGGCGTCGTTGCGGTCGTTCCTGCTCGGCAGGCTGCGCACGGCGGGGGCGTTGGCCGCGGTGTTCGCCGCCGCCGCCACCCGCGGCCGGTACGCGGAGCTGGACGCCGAGCTCGACGCCCGCACGCCGTCACCGGCCCAGCGCAACGCCTCACGCGTGCAGGGCCGAGGCATCGCGCGGGCGGCTTCGAAGGCGTGGCCGACGCCCGCGTTGGCCGAGCTGCTGCGCGTCACGCCCCGGCCGCACCACCCGGTCATCGTCGGCGTGCTCGTGGGCGAGCCGTTCGAGGCCGCGCAGACCGTGGCCTACCACGCGGTGACGGGTCCGGCGACGGGGGCGATCCGGTTGCTGGGTCTGGACCCGTTCGGGGTCAACGCGGCACTGGCCCGGCTCGCGCCCGAGATCGACGCGGTCGCCGCGGCGGCCGCCGCCCACGCCGACACCCCGCCCGAGGACCTGCCCGCGCCGAGCGCGCCCGGCCTGGACCTGCTGGCCGAATCCCACGACCGCCACCACTCCGAAGAGGTGCGTCTCTTTGTCAGCTGACCACGTGCACCCGGTGAACTTCGACCCCACCGACGCGGGACACGACCCGCACCACGCGCACGACCACGCCCACCGCGCCGTGCGCCTCGGCATCGGCGGCCCGGTCGGCAGCGGCAAGACCGCGCTGACCGCCGCGCTGTGCCGGGCGTTGGGCGGCAGCGTGGACCTCGCCGTCGTGACCAACGACATCTACACCACCGAGGACGCCGACTTCCTGCGCGCCGCCGGCGTGCTCGACGTCGACCGGATCGAGGCGGTGCAGACCGGCGCGTGCCCGCACACCGCGATCCGCGACGACATCACCGCCAACCTGGACGCGGTGGAGCTGCTGGAGCACCGGTTCCCCGGCCTGGAGCTGGTGATCATCGAGAGCGGCGGGGACAACCTGACCGCCGTGTTCAGCCGCGGGCTGGTGGACCGGCAGATCTTCGTGGTGGACGTGGCGGGCGGCGACAAGGTGCCGCGCAAGGGCGGCCCCGGCGTGACCACCGCGGACCTGCTGGTGATCAACAAGACCGACCTCGCGCCCATGGTGGGCGCCGACCTCGGCGTCATGACGGCCGACGCCCACCGGATGCGCGGCGAGCTACCGGTGCTGAGCCAGTCCCTTGTGGACACACCGGACGCACCCGCGGTGGCCGACTGGGTGCGCGCTCAGCTCCGCACGCTCGCGGCGGTCAGTTGATCGCCGAACGGGCTGACGTCGCCCGCGCAGCCGTGCTGGTCCCGCATGGGCTCGTACAGCGGGACGGTCTCGTCCGGCGGGAACACGCGGATGCCCCAGACGGGCGTCTTGCGGCACACGTCCGGGTCGAAGTTGTCGACCTGGGCGAACCCGACGTCCGAGATCGCCGTGCCGCCGTGCGGCAGGGTCAGCAACGAGCCGCGGTCGCCGACGCGGGTCGCCGCGGCGCCGACCTGGTTCCCGTGGGCGTCCACATAGGACACTCCTGGGAATCCTCGGAGCACGCACGTGTGCAGGCCCCGGTTGGTGAACACGACCTCCCGGTACACCGTCCCCGCCGCGCCCTCCACGCGGCCGAAGCCGATGTCGAGGTCCACCGAGCGGCACGTGGCCGCCCCGGCCCCGACTCCGGCCGTCGCGACGGCGGTTCCCCCGGTGACGGACACGGCCGCGACGATCGCGGCCACTGCGACGAATCTCCTCATCACGATCTCCCCCGAGACGCGCGGGTGGGAGTTCCACCCGACCTGATGACGTGTCGGGGGTCACGGGGGTTGCTCCGGTGAGGGCGCGGGCCCACCTGGTCGTGGAACGCGACCCGAACGGGCGAACCGTGGTGCGCGACATGAGGTCCATGGCCCCGTTGCGCCTCGTGCCGCACCGCGGCCGGGCCGAGGTGGCGTTGGTGCACCTGGTCAGCGCCGTCACCGCGCCGTTGGGCGGCGACGACCTCGAACTGCGCGTCACGGTCGGCCCCGGCGCGTCGCTGGAGCTGCGCGGGGTGGCCGCGACGCTCGCGCTGCCCGGTCGCCACCCCGGCGGCAGCCGTGCCCTCGTCGACGTGGAATTGGCCGACGGCGCGTCGATGTCCTACCTGCCGGAGCCGACCGTCGTCACGGCGCGTGCGTGCCACGAGGCGGTGTTCCGCGCACGGATGGGGGAAGGCGCTCGGCTGCGTGCGCGGGACGTGGTGGTCCTCGGTCGGTCGAACGAGCGGTCGGGCCTGCTCACCACGACCCTCGACGTCCGGCGCGGCGGTCCGCTGATCAAGCAGACGTCTCACTTGGGAACGCCCGAAGTGGACGCGAGCCCGGCCGGCCTGGTGGGGCGCCGGGTGCTCGGCACCGAACTCCTGTGCTGGGGCGACGACCTGCCGGCGGCGGTGTCCCGACCGTGGTGGTCGCTCGTTCCGCTGGCCTGCGGCGGAAGCCTGACCACCGCCGTGGCCGACGACGTGGTGACCGTCGACCGCGCGCTCGACCAGGCGCGGTCCAGACATCCCGGTTCGGCCGGGGTCTGACTCGATCTCGGACACGATTCCGAGGCGCCGGTCACACCGAAAGTCACGGATCGGGTGGCGGTCATCACCGTGCGGGCGGTTTCGCCCCGGGCCGGGAACCCGTACGGTCGCTGGATCGCTAGGTGCCACAAGTGCCTTGGCCAGGCCGAAGTACGCTCCGGGAGGTCGGGATGTCGGAGACGACGAACATCGCGTTGCCGTCGATGCGGGTGTCCTACGAACAAGGATCGCTCACGGAGGGTGACCTCGCGGCCAGCTGGCACGAACAGCTGCAACTGTGGCTGGACCAGGCCGCGGGCGCCGGTCTGCCGGAGCCGAACGCGATGGTCCTCGCGACCGCGGACACCGAGGGCCGCCCCTCTTCGCGCACCGTGCTGGCCAAGGGCCTGGACGAGCGCGGTCTGGTGTTCTTCACCAACTACACCTCCGCCAAGAGCCACGACCTGATGGCCACCCGGTACGCCTCCGCCACGTTCCCGTGGTTCGCGATGCAGCGGCAGGCCCACGTGCGCGGCATCGTGGAGAAGGTCGGGCCCGCCGAGACGGCCGGCTACTGGGAGAGCCGCCCGCGCGGCTCGCAGCTGGGCGCCTGGGCGTCGCCGCAGTCCCGGGTCGTCGGCGGTCGCTCCACTTTGGAGAGCGCGCTGCACAAGGTCGAGCGGCAGTTCGCCGACTCCGACCGGGTACCCGTACCCCCGCACTGGGGCGGCTGGCGCATCCGGCCGGAGGAGGTCGAGTTCTGGCAGGGCCGCCGCGACCGCATGCACGACCGCCTCCGCTTCCGCCTCGGCCGTGACGGCTGGGAAGTGCAGCGCGTCGCGCCGTAGCCGCGGCGCACCAGCACGACGTGACCGGCCCCTGCCACCACCCGATGCGTGGCGGGGGCCGTTCTCACGAGCAGGTCTTCCACGGCGGGTCCTCCTCGGGGGATCCCTCAGGCCAGGGGCAGCCGGACCTCCACCACCGTGCCGCCGGCACGGTCACCGCCGTCGCCGCGGTCGCCGTCCTCGATCGTGACCGTGCCGCCGTGCGCCCGCACGCCCTCGCGCACGATCGCCAAACCGAGCCCCGCCCCGCCCTCGTCGCGCGCACGGCCCTCGTCGAGCCGCACGAACGGCTCGAAGACCCGGTCCCGGTCGGCCGCGGGGATGCCCGGCCCGTCGTCCGCGACCCGCAGCACCGCCGTGCCGCCCTCGGCCGTCACGGTCACCGTGACCTGCGACGACGCGTGCCGTTCGGCGTTGTCGAGCAGGTTGCGCAGCACCCGTCGCAGGTGGGCGCGGTCGCCGATCACCTCGATCGGTCCGGGCACGCCGGCCAGCTCGGCCAGGTCGACGCGTTCGGCGGCGCGGTGTTCGAGGCGGGCGAGGAGCAGCAGGTCGGTGACGACCGCCTGCATCCGGTCGAGGTCGAGCACGGTGTTCTCGGCGGTGCGCCGCCAGTCGACCCGGTCGGGGTGGGCGAGCAGCACTTCGAGCTGGGTGCGGGCCGAGGCGAGCGGCGTGCGCAACTCGTGCGAGGCGTCCGACGTGAACCGCCGCTGCCGGTCGAGCGCGGCGTGGAGCCGGACGAGCGTGTCGCTGGTGGTGGTCGCGAACCAGGCCAGCACGCCGATCAGCAGCGCCGCGGCCGGTACCGCGGCCCGGAACAGCCCCCGGACGCCGTCCACGGCGGTCCGGTCGACGTCGCCGATCGGCGCGGCCACGCGGACCTCGTACCGCTCGGTGGTGACCGCGGCGACCTGGACCTCCAGCTCGTTGCCGTCGCGTCGCAGGCTCGGCGCCAGGCAGTCGTGCGGGCCGTCGTCCAGCCGGATCCGGGTGGTGTCGCGCTTCAGCACCCGCGAGGGGCCCGACAGGCTGCCGAGGTTGACGGGCGACTCCGTCGGTGGACAGCTCGCGACCACCTCGTACTCCTGGTCGACCACCTCGAACGGCCCGATGGCGGCGCCCATCGACCGCACCGCCGCGAGGTCGCCGGTGGCCACGAGCAACCTGGCCAGCCGGTCGGCGCCCTCGTGCGCGCGTGCGTCGGCGTCGGCGATGATCTGACGTTCGACCTGCAGTTCCATCTGCTGCACCAGCCACGCCACGCCGGCCGCCAGCAACGCGCCCGCGACCAGGGCGGCGGCGACCGCGATCCGGACCCTATCCACGGGCCACCACGTACCCCGCGCCGCGGACCGTGCGGATGACGTCACGGCCGAGCTTGCGCCTGATCGAGCTGACGTAGACCTCGACCAGGTTCGGGTCGGGCGAGGCGGCGAAGTCCCACAGCCCTGCCAGCACCTCGACCTTGCTCACCACCTCGCCCGGCCGGGACAGCAGGAACGACAGGACGCTGAACTCCTTGACCGACAACGGCACCAGCACGCCGCCCGACCGGCACTCCCGCCTGCCCAGGTCCAGCTCGACGTCACCGACCCGCAGCACGCTCGGCCGCGCCGACCCGCCGCGCCGGATCAGCGCCCGCAACCGGGCCAGGAACACGACGTAGGAGAACGGCTTGGAGAGGAAGTCGTCGGCGCCGGTGTCCAACGCCTCGGCCTCGTCCAGCTCGCCGTCCTTGGCGGTGAGCATCAGGATCGGCGTGGAGTTGCCGGCCACGCGCAGTCGTCGGCAGACCCGGAAGCCGTTCAGCCCGGGCAGCAGGATGTCCAGCACGATCGCCGCGTAGGGGTGCTCGGCCGCCATCCACAGCCCGTCCGGCCCGGTGAACGCGAGGTCGACCGCGTACCCCTCGGCCTCCAGCCCGGCTTTGAGGGACTCGGCCAACCGGACCTCGTCCTCGACCACGAGCAGTCGCACACCGTGCACCTTACGGACGGTGTGCGCGCCGCGCGGTGACTTCGCCGTGGTCGAGGTCCCGGTAAAGAGGTTGTTAGTTACCGTACGCTAACGACCGTGCGGAGAGTGCTGGGGAAGATTGCCATCGACACCCGACCGCTGAAGGTCGTGGCGTTCCGCCGGCTGTGGCTCTCGACCGTCGTCACGGCCGTCGGCAGCCAGTTGACCGCGGTGGCCGTGCCCAAGCAGGTGTACGACCTCACCGGGTCGTCGGGCTGGGTTGGTGTGTCGGCCGGTGTGGCGTTGGTGCCGTTGCTGGTCTTCGGGCTGTACGGCGGCGCGATCGCCGACGTGGTGGACCGGCGCAAGCTGCTGGTCGTCACCAACATCGGCATCGCGGTGACGTCCGTGCTGCTGTGGGCGCAGGCCGCGCTGCACGTGGACTCGGTGTGGCTGGTGATCGCCCTGCTCGGCCTGCAACAGGCGTTCTTCGCCGTGAACTCCCCCGCCCGCACCGCGTCCATCGCCCGGCTCGTGCCCGCCGAGCAGATCCCGGCCGCCACCGCGCTCGGTGCGACGGTGATGATGTTCGGCGGCGTGTTCGGACCGCTGCTGGCCGGCGCGCTGATGCCGGTGGTCGGCCTGTCGACGTTGTACCTGGTCGACTCCATCGCCCTGACGCTGACGATCTGGGCGGTCTGGAAGCTGCCGCCGCTCCCGCCGTTGAGCGGCCCGTCGAGGCGCGCCGGTGTGCGGGACGTGGTCGACGGGTTCAAGTACCTGGCGTTGCAGAAGATCCTGCTGGCGAGCTTCCTGCTGGACATCATCGCGATGGTGTTCGGCATGCCGCGCGCGCTGTTCCCGGAGATGGCCGAGAACACGTTCGGCGACCCGCCCGGTGGTGGTTTGGCGCTGGGCCTGCTGTTCGCCGCCATGCCGCTGGGCGCGATGCTGTTCGGCCTGACGTCGGGCTGGACGTCACGGGTGCACCGCCACGGCATGGGCGTCGTGTACGCGATCGTCGCGTGGGGTGTGGCGATGATCGGGTTCGGCCTGTCGCACGCCCTGTGGCTGGCCGTGGTGTTCGTGGCCCTGGGCGGCGCGGCGGACATGGTCAGCATGGTGTTCCGCAGCGCGATCCTCCAGTCGGCGGCGCCGGACGAGATGCGCGGCCGGATGCAGGGCGTGTTCATCGTGGTGGTGGCGGGCGGGCCCCGGCTGGCGGACCTCCTGCACGGCACCACGGGCGCCCTGATCGGCCCGGGCAACGCCACCGCCATCGGCGGTGTGCTCGTCGTGGTCGCGACCGGGCTGGCCGTGGTGGCGATCCCGGCGATCCGGCGCTACCGCTTCACGCCCGACCCGCTGCCCTCGGGGGACATCCCTAGGTGATGCCCCTGACCTGCGGAAACGCTGAGAACGCCCTCAGTTTTCGCAGGTTAGCGTCCGCCGTTGTGAGAGCTGCCGTGCACACCAGGTTCGGTCCGCCGGACGTGGTCCGGGTCGTGGAGTCGGTCGTCCCCGTGCCGGGGAAGGACGACGTGCTGATCAAGGTGCACGCGACGACCGTGACGTCGGCGGAGTGCGCGATGCGTCGCGGCGAGCCGCGGTGGGGGCGGGTGGTCATCGGCCTGCTCCGCCCGCGCCGGAGGCTGCGGACCCTGGGGATGGAGGTGGCCGGGGTCGTCACGCGGGTCGGCTCGGACGTGCGGCGGTTCGCGCCCGGTGACGAGGTCTACGGGTTCACCGGCTTCGGCGCCGGCGGGCACGCCGAGTACGTGCGGATGCCGGCCGACGGGTCGCTCGCGCCCAAGCCTGCCGGCCGGACGTTCGCCGAGGCGGCCGCCGCCGTGGACGGCGCCACCACCGCCTTGTTCTTCCTGCGCGACAAGGTCGGCGTGCGGGCCGGGCAGCGGGTGCTGGTCAACGGCGCGTCCGGCAGCATCGGCACGTACGCGGTGCAGCTGGCGAAGCTGTTCGGGGCGGAGGTCGTCGGCGTCTGCGGTCCCGGCAACGTCGAGCTGGTGAGGTCGCTCGGCGCGGACGAGGTCATCGACTACACCAAACGCGACTTCACGGCCGACGTGGACGCCTACGACGTCGTGTTCGACACGGTCGGCAAGAGCTCGTTCACCCGGTCGCGGCGGGCGTTGCGGGCCGGTGGGAAGTACGTGCCGACGACCGGCCTGCGCAACGTGCTGTGGGGGTTGTGGACGTCGGTGCGCGGCGGCAAGGGCGGCAAGAAGGTCGTGTTCGGCATGTCGGTGCGCAAGAACGCCGGCTTGCTGGTCGTCAAGGAGCTGTTGGAGGAGGGCAGGCTGCGGGTCGTCGTGGACCGGACCTACCCGTTCGAGCGCATCGCCGACGCCCACCGGTACGTGGACGCGGGGCACAAGCGGGGCAACGTGGTGATCAGCGTGGTGGACTAGCGCGGTGATCACGTACGACCACCGCGCGTCCGCTCAGGCGTTCCTCGACGCCCACCCCGACGCCAAGCACGGTTACTTCTACAGCCGGCCGTACAACACGGCCCTGCGCGAGCACCGGCAGCGGGTGCTGGACGGCTTGCAGGAGCTGTTCGGCCTCCGGCTGGAGCCCGCCGGGATGCCCCAAGGGCGGGGTGCGCTGCTCATGCTGTTCCGCGCCACGGCGTCCTCGTACGTCAAGATCACCGGGCCGGGCGAGGGGTTCGGGGAAGCCGGGTTGATCTACCGGCAGCTGGCCGAGACCGACGCGCAGCAGCACGTCCTCGGCGGTCTGGAACGGATCACCGCGTGCAACGACCGGTCGCGTCATGCCCACCTCGACGTCATGGAGACGCTGATCGGGGTGTTCCTGGGCGAGCGGGCCGGGACGACGTTCACCTCGGCGGACCTGGCCGCCATCGGCGTGGACGACACCGCCGGCCCCAAGAGCGCGGACTACGACCAGTGGGAGGACTACTGAGCCCGCAGGAACCGCGCCCACGAAGTGGCCGGGAAGGTGACGGTGGGCGCGGGGTTCTTCGAGTCACGCGCCGCCACCCGGTCCCGTTGCTCGATGTGCGCCACCTCGACGCAGTTGGCGGTGCTCGCACTACGAGAACTCTTGCGCCACAGGGTCATGCTTCACAGTCTTATGCAAGACCCTTCAGGTACTCCACTGTTTCCTGCATGGTGTATGCCAAATCCTGGAGGGTCGCCCAGGTCGCCTCGAACACCTCGATCTGGTCTTCCTCGTCGATGAACAGGCTGGCGACCTTGTTCTCCAACAGCACCAGGCTCGGATCGTCGTCGTACTGGAGGATCACGAACGGCCCGCTGAGCCCCGCGTGCAGTCCGGCGTGGGTCGGCACCACCTGAACGGTGACGTTCGGGCGCTCGGCCGTGTCGATGAGGTGGCGGACCTGCCTGGCTTGCGCGCCGGAATCACCGAACGGCCGCTCGACCGCGCCCTGCTCGATGATCGCGTGCAGCTTGAGGGGATTGCCGCGGGCGAGCAGTCCTTGCCTCGCCATCCGACTCGCGACCAGCGCATCGACCTGGTTGTCGGAAAGCGCGTGCCCGGTGGCCGCAATGATCGACCGGGAGTACTCCGGGGTCTGCAAGAGACCGGGGATCACCAGCGGCTCGTAGTAGAGCAGAGAACTGGCCTCGTCCTCGAAGTCGGCCCAGGTCTGCCAGTCCTCGTGCAGCTTCTGGTTGTTCATGCGCAGCAGGCCGCGTTGTTCGGCGTGCCGGGCGAGGTCCAGGAGCTCCACGCGTTGCTTGCGGGCGACCTTGTAGAAGTCGAGCAGCTTCTCCAAGTCGTCCAGGTAGATGCCCATCCCGGAGGTCTCGATGCGGCTGATCTTGCTCCCGGACATGCCCACGGCCTCGCCGACGGCATCGGTGCTGATGCCGGTGGCGTTGCGGAGCTTCTTGAGGATGTACGCGAGTCGGCGGGAGCGGACCGACGTTCCGGCGCGGCGTGCCATGGGAGCGAAGGTAGGGCGCTGTTGATCCACCCGCAATGACACTCACTCGATCGTGTTATTGCGAGTGGGGTAGAAGCGCTGCAAATCTAATAGGCATGGAGCCGATCATCAGGGTGACTTTGCCGAAACGTGAGTGGTTGTTGCGGTGCTACTCCGAGCAGGAGGACGTGATGACGCTCGAAGTCCAGGACGGCGGGATCGACGTGTTCCTGCCTTCCGGGGTGGACGGCGTACGACTGGAAGCCGCTCAGATCGCGGCGTTCCGGGAGGCGTTGGACGAGGCCATCGCGCAGGCCGAAGCCGATCTCCGGGCAGCCGCCCGGACCTGAACATCAAGACTTGCCCAAGGTGTGCCGATTCGACTATCCGGGCCCAGTGTGATCCGGCACACTCACTCGGCATGGCGGAAGCGACGAGCGCACCGGCGCAACCGGAACTGAAGCGGGCCATCGGCCCGAAGCTGCTGCTGTTCTTCGTGGTCGGTGACATCCTCGGCACCGGCATCTACGCCCTCACGGGCAATGTCGCGGGCAAGATCGGCGGCGCGCTGTGGCTGCCCTTCCTGGTCGCGTTCGTGGTGGCGTTCCTGACCGCGTTCAGCTACCTCGAACTCGTCGGCAAGTACCCCAGGGCGGCCGGGGCGGCCCTGTACACCAACCGCGCTTTCAAGATCCAGTTCCTCACCTTCATGGTGGCGTTCGCGGTGATGAGCTCGGGCATCACCTCGGCGTCCTCCGCCGCGCTCGCGTTCGGGCGCACCTACTTGCAGTCGGTCATCAAGGAGTTCTTCTCCGACACGTTCACCGTGTCCGCGAGCCTGGTCGCGGTCCTCTTCATCATCGGGCTCGCCGCGATCAACTTCCGGGGCGTGTCGGAGTCGGTCAAGGCGAACGTCGTGCTGACCTGCATCGAGCTGTCCGGCCTGGTGATCATCATCGCGATCGGCATCTACGCGGTGCTGGCGGGCGACGGCGACCCCAGCCGGCTGACCCAGGTCGACCCGGCGCCCGGCCAGAGCGCGCTGGTGGCCGTCACGTCCGCCACCGCGCTGGCGTTCTTCGCGATGGTCGGGTTCGAGGACTCGGTGAACATGGCCGAGGAGTGCCGCGACCCGGTCCGCATCTTCCCGCGCGCGATGCTGTGGGGCATGGTGATCGCGGCGCTGATCTACGTGCTGGTCGCGATCACGTCGTCGCTGCTCATCCCCGCCGACGAGCTGTCCAAGGCGGGGTCCTCGGCGCTGCTGAAGGTCGTCCAGGTCGGCGCGCCCGGCTTCCCGTTGTGGATCTTCTCGCTGATCGGCCTGTTCGCGGTCATCAACTCGGCGCTGATCAACATGCTGATGGCCAGCCGGCTGATCTACGGCATGTCGAACGAGCGGATCATCCCGAAGGCCTTCGGCATCGTGCACCCGTTCCGCCGCACGCCGTGGATCTCGATCGTCTTCACCTCGGGCGTCGCGATCATCCTGGTGCTCACCACCGACATCGCGAAGCTCGGCGGCACGACCGCCCTGCTGCTGCTGGTCGTGTTCACCATCGTCAACGTCGCCGTGCTGGTGCTGCGCAAGGAGAAGGCCGACCACGAGCACTTCCGCGCGCCGACGTGGGTGCCGGTGCTGGGCGCGCTCACGTGCGCGTACCTGGCCAGCCCGCTGTCGGGCCGCGCGTCGGCGGACTACGAGATCGCGCTGTACCTGCTCGGCGCCGGCCTGGTGCTGTGGCTGATCAACCGCCTGGTGCACGGCAAGGTCGAGTTCGACCCGGAGAAGCTGGCGAAGTGACCCCGGTGACGTGGTGGGGCCGCATCCCCGCGGTCCCACCGCTCGCACCGGCCGCCTGACGGTCGTCAGGCCGCTTCCACCCGGTACGGGTCGTGCTCGGCCAGCAGCTTCTCCAACCGGGCCTGGTCCACCCGGCTCACCACGTAGGTCTCCTCCTGGCGGTCGCGGATGCACTTGGCCAGGGTGAACGCCGACGTGACGGTGAACAGCAGGCCCAGCGCCAGGAAGGCGCGCACCCAGCCGTCCACCGGCAGGTAGGCCACGCCGAGCCCGACGGCGACCAGGGAGATCGCGAACGACAGCGTCGCCTGCGCGAAGAAGGCCGTGGTGGTCGGCGAGTGGGACTTCGGAGTCGTCATGACCGAAGAATCGCCGCCGACCCGGCCCGGTGTCATGAGTACGGCTACTCAATCAGGCGAGCGCCTGCTGGTGCCGTCGAAGGTGGGTGACGTCGTGCGCGTTGAAGACGTCCACCGAACCACCGTGGTCGCGCACCAGTTCCCGCAACCGCTCCTGGTTGGCCAGCCGGAGCCGGGGCACGACCTCCATCCGCTTCTGCATGTACGCCAACGCGGGCGGGCAGTGGGGTGGTGACTCCACCTCGCCGTGGAAGAAGTACGAGTCGCCCGCGTGCAGCAGCCACCGGTCGCCGGTCCGCACGGCCACGCCCGAGTGCCCGTGCGTGTGCCCGAACAACGGCACCAGCAGCACGTCCGGCCGCACCTCGCGGACACCGTCGAAGCCGAACCACGACTCACCGGTCGCCTCGTGCGGCACCCACTGCGGTCCGTGCGACCACTGCGCGTCCGGGTAGCGCACCCGGTCGTTGCCGGACTTGCCCGGACGCGTCGCCGCGGCCAGCTCCTCCGCGGACAGGTGCACGCGCGCCCGCGGGAAGTCGCGCAGGCCGCCGCCGTGGTCGAGGTCGAGGTGGGTCAGCACGACGTCGCGCACGTCCGACGCGGCGAAACCGAGCGCCTCCACCTGGCGCAGCGCGGTTTCCGACTCCGCCAGCACCGGCCGGCTCATCAGCCGCCACCGGCGCACCAACGTCTCGGCCGGCCGCCGCACGTCACCGAGCCCCAGGCCGCTGTCGACCAGCACGAGGCCGTCGTCGGTCTCCAGCAGCAGCACGTGGCAGACCAGCTCGGCCGCGGCGAGGTACGAGCCCTCGCCGGTCACCAGCTTCCCGCCGAACGGGCGCATGGTGCCGCAGTTCAGGTGGTGCACCTTCATGGTCTCGGCCTTCCGAGGAGTGCGCCCAGCCGGGCGGCGACGGCGTGCAGGGGGTCGAGCGAACGGCGGGTGCGGGCGAGCAGCAGGGCGCCCTCGATGGCGGCCAGCACGACCGTGGCCAGGTCTTCGTCGCCCACGTGCGCGGCGATGACCCGCTGCCACGACGCGTAGACGTCCTCGCAGGCCACGCGGATCGGCTCGCTGTCCGACGCCGCGTCCAACGCCACCGTGGCGATGGGGCACCCGCTGCGGAAGTCCGAAGCCAGCAGCTCCCGGCCGAGCAGGTCCAAGGCCTGGGAAAGCGCTTTCGCCGGGTCCGGCTCGGCGGCCAGGACGGCGGCGAGCGCGGCGCGCAGGTCGTTGCCCGCCAACGCCACCGCCTCGACCGCCAACTGCTCCTTACCGCCCGGGAAGTGGAAGTAGAGCGAGCCCTTGGGCGCACCGCCCTCGCTGAGCACCTGGTTCAGACCCGTCGCGTGGTAGCCCTGCGACCGGAAGAGGTCCGCCGCGGTGCGCACCACGCGCTGTCGGGTGTCGGTCCGTCGTGGCATCGTTTTACTATAGAGACCGGTCTAGTAACTACGTCAAGGGAAGAGCCCCTCGGATACGCTCCTGACCCATGCTGGAGATCGCCCACGGCGCGGCGCGCGCCGTCATCGCACCCGAAGGTGCGGGACTGAAGTCCTACGAGGTCGGCGGCGTGCCGTACGTGGAGACGTACGACGCCGACGAACCGCCCATGGGCAGCGGCGCGGTGCTCGTGCCGTGGCCCAACCGCGTGGCGGGTGGCAGATGGGTGCTCGACGGCGAGGAGCAGCGGCTGGAGATCGGCGAGCCCGACCGGGGCAACGCCATCCACGGCCTGGTGCGCCGCGCGATCTGGGGCACGGTGGAGCACACCGGGTCGCTGATCTCGCTGGAGACGCCGGTGGCGGGCCTCGGCTGGCCGGTCGAGCTGCGCACCACCATCACCTACGCGCTGGACGAGAACGGCCTGTCCGTCTCGCACGGCGTCACCAACGTGGGTGACAAGCGCACCCCGTTCGGCGTGGGCACGCACCCGTACCCGCGGGCCGGCGCGTCGCTGACCGACGAGACGTCGCTGTCGCTGGCCGCCTCGACCGTGCTGCCGGTGGACGCGCACACCATGATCCCGAGCGGTCCGGCCCTCCCGGTCGAGGGAACCGACTACGACTTCCGGGTGGCGCGGCTGCTGGAGGGCGTGCGGCTGGACACCGCGTTCGGCGGGTGCGAGCCCGTGGACGGCCTGGTGCGGCACGTGCTCAAGGGTCCGGGCGGCGGCGTGGAGGTGTGGGCGGACCCGGACTTCAAGTGGGTGCAGGTCTACACGCCGGACGACTTCCCCGGACGCGGTCGCGCGGTGGCGATCGAGCCGATGACGTGCCCGCCGGACGCGCTGAACAGCGGGGTGGACCTGCTGTGGCTGGAACCGGGCGAGTCGTGGGCCGGCCGGTGGGGTTTGCGCCCCCTGTCGTAGACCGTTAGCGTCGCTAACTATGAACGTCGCAATCACGGGTGGGTACGTCGTCCCGGTGGCCGGAGAGCCGATCGAGGGCGGCACGGTCCTGATCCAGGACGGGAAGATCGTCGCGGTCGGCTCCGACGTCGAGGTGCCGGACGGCGTCGCGGTCGTGGACGCGGCGGGCGGCTGGGTGCTGCCCGGCTTCGTGGAGGCCCACGGCCACCTCGGCGTGCACGAGGAGGGTGAGGGCTGGGCCGGGCAGGACACCAACGAGATGACCGACCCCAACGGCGCCCGGCTGCGCGCGTTGGACGCGATCAACGCCGCCGACCAGGGCTTCGCCGACGCCCTGGCCGGCGGCGTCACGACCGCGGTGGTCAAGCCCGGTTCGGGCAACGTCATCGGCGGGCAGACCGTGGCGGTGAAGTGCTGGGGTCGCACGGCCGACGAGATGCTGGTGCGCCACCCCGTCAGCGTGAAGAGCGCGTTGGGCGAGAACCCCAAGCGGGTGTACGGGGAGCAGAAGAAGCTGCCGTCCACCCGCCAGGGCGTGGCCGCGGTGATCCGGGACGCGTTCACCAAGGCGCAGGACTACGTGGCCAAGCGGGACGAGGCGGACGGGGCGTTCGAGCGGAACACCACGTCCGAGGTGCTGGCCCGGGTGCTGTCCGGTGAGCTGCCGTGGTGCCAGCACTGCCACCGCGCGGACGACATCGCGACGGCGTTGCGGCTGGCCGACGAGTTCGGCTACCGGCTCATCGTCAACCACGGGACCGAGGGTCACCTGATCGCGGACCTGCTGGCGGAGCGGGACATCCCGGTGATCATCGGACCGCTGTTCACCAGCCGGTCCAAGGTCGAGGTGCGGCAGCGCTCGCTGCGCAACCCCGGCATCCTGGCCCGGGCGGGCGTCCGGATCGCGATCACCACCGACCACCCGGTCGTGCCGATCCACTTCCTCGTGCACCAGGTGACGCTCGCGGTGAAGGAGGGCCTGGACCCGAAGGTCGGGCTGGAGTCGATCACCACCAACCCGGCCGCCATCATGGGCCTGGACGACCGCGTGGGCTCACTGCGGCCGGGCCTGGACGGCGACGTCGTGATCTGGTCGGGCGACCCGCTGGACGTGATGAGCCGCGCCCTGAAGGTCTTCGTGGAGGGCCGTGAGGTCTACCGGTTCGAGAACGGCGAGGAAGTCCACGAGAGCCCGTTCTACTCGGAGTCCTGAATGAGGTCCTGAACGAGGTCGACCTGCCGCTGGACCTCGTGCACCAGCTCCACCGCGTGGTCCCGGCGGTCACCGAACACCTCCGGCTCGTGCCGGGCCAACGCGTCGTACAGCTCCAGCGCCTTCCGGGCCGCCCGCAACGCCCCGGGCAGGTGCGTCGACGGCGGTCCGACGATCACCTGCCCCCAGGCGAGCGTGAAGTACGCGCTCGCCAGGGCGGGCAGGTGGACCTCCGGATCCTGCACGGCCAGCAGCCGGTTCAGCCGGATCGACTCCGCGGCCGCCTCGAACGCCGCCCGCCGGTCGCCCAGGACCGCCTTGAGGTTGCTCAGGATGTTGTACGTGGCGGCGAGCAGGTGGGGGTCCGGGTACGCGCGCAAGATGTCGATGACCTCCTCGGTCGCCCGCATCGCGCCCGCGTCGTCGCCCGCCTGCGCGCGGATGAGGCCGATGGCCTTGAGCAGCCCCGCCAGGGCCGGGAGGTGACCGGCCGGGTCGAGGTTCGCCAGGTGGCGCTGCAGCACCTCGGCCTTCTCCACGGCTTCCAGCGCCCGGTCGTGCTCGCCCAAGGAGCTCCACGCGTTGCCGACCGCGTGGAAGGCCTCCGCCAGGTCGTGCAGGTGCGGCTGACCTTGCGTGACCAGGTCCTCGAAGATGTCGGCGCACAGCAGCGCCGCCTCCAATTCGCCCCGGTGGTCGCCCACGTCGGCCAGGCGCCCGCTCACGTGCAGCAGCATCTGGGCGCGGGCCCGCGGCGGTGCGTCGGGAGGGAAGTGGTGCAGCAGGTGCCGCGCGAGTTCCACGCTGGAGCGCAGCTGCCCGATGTGGTAGTCGGGCAGCTTGAGGTAGACCTGGCCGGCCACCTGGTACGGCGCGTGGTCGATCACCGTGCGGATCAACGGCTCGCCGGCGTGCGGGCCCCACTCGTCGTGCTCGGTCAGCAGCGCCCACAGGACGGGCCGGACGTGCTCGTGGCGGTCGGCCGCGGCGGCCAGCACGATCAGCGGCTGCCGCACCGCGCCGGTGAACAGCCGTTCGACGATGCGCGCCGCGCGCGGGCCGGTGAGGTGCTCGGCCACGAAGTCCTCGCCGAACCGGTCCGGCCGCAGCGGGGCGAACTCGCCCTCCGGGTACAGGTGGTCGTGGCGGCGGACCAGGTCCCGGGCCGCCTCACCGTCGGCGATGCCGGCGCGGGCGAGCAGGGCGGTGGCGGTGTCGGTCGGGCCGAACAGGGTGGCCACGAACACCGCGTCGGCGGTCTGGTCGAAGCGGTCGGCGGGCCAGAACCGGCGTTCGTGGTGGAGCAGGTAGGTGGAGAGGTCCGCCAGGGTCGGGCGCGGGTCGTCGTCCCGCTGGGCGCAGACGGCGGCCAGCGCGGCCATGTGCAGGGTGAGCGCCGAGCCGTAGGCGTCGTCGGACAGGTCCGGCGCGGTGGCGGCGGGTGCGCCGAGAGCGCGGGCGAACGCCTCGGCGGCGTCGGTGAAGGCTTGGACCCGGTCGTCGGGCGCGGTGAGGTCGCCCAGTCGGACCGGGTCGGGTAAGTCGGTGGGCACGCGGTCCAGGTCGGCGGTGAGCTGCGGCCACACGGCGGCCGAGCGGGCCAGCAGGAGCACGCGGACCGTGCTGCCGGGGAAGTCGGCGGGCAGGGCCCGGATCATCTCGACCAGGCCGGTGGGGCTCCACCGCTCGGCGTAGTCGGCGACCACCAGGACCTTGTCCGGCCGCGTGGTGCGCGGGGCGGAGGGCGTGGTGGTGCGATGGGCCACGGCTTCGGCGACGGCCCAGCCCGAGGCGTGCGCGACGGTGGCGAAGGCGTTGGCCAGCCGGGTCTTCCCGCGCCCGCCCGCGCCGTGCAGGAGCAGCACCGACATCGGCGCGTCCGGGTCGTCCAACCAGTCGGTCAGGTGCGCCTGGACGGCCGGTCGCGGGCGGTACGGGACGGTCTCGCGGCGGGCGTCCAACAGGTAGCTGGGCGTGCGCTGGTGCTTGGGCAGCCACGCGCGCGGCGCACCGGGGTTCAGCCAGTCGAGGCGGTAGTCCGGGCGTTCCAGCGCGAGGGTGACCGTGCCGGAACCGAGCTGCACCACCGAGCCGGCGACGTGCGAGCCGACGACCCGGTTCTCCGTCCACCCTGTTGCCACCCACCCACGTTAGCGCCGCAGGTCGCGTCCGATGACGAGTCGCTGGATCTGGTTGGTGCCCTCGAAGATCTGGAGCACCTTGGCCTCGCGCATGTACCGCTCCACCGGGAAGTCGCGGGTGTAGCCGGCGCCGCCCAGGACCTGCACGGCGTCGGTGGTCACCCTCATCGCGGTGTCGGTGCAGACCAGCTTCGCGATCGCGGCCTGGCGGCGGAACGGCAGGCCGCGGTCACGGCGGCGGGCCGCGTCCAGGTAGGTGGCACGGGCCGATTCCACCCCGGCGGCCATGTCGGCGAGCAGGAACTCCAGGCCCTGGAAGTCGATGATCGCGCGGCCGAACTGGGTGCGCTGCTTGGCGTACGCGACGGCCTGGTCCAGCGCCGCCTGCGCCAGGCCCACGCCGCACGCGGCGATGCCGAGGCGGCCGGAGTCCAAAGCGGACAGTGCGATCCGCAGGCCGTCGCCCTCCGCGCCGATGAGGTGGTCGGCGTCGACGCGGACGTCGTCGAACCGCAGTTGCGCGGTGATCGAACCGGTGAGGCCCATCTTGCGCTCGGGCTCGGCCGCGGTGAGGCCGTCGGTGTGGCCGGGCACGAAGAAGCAGCTGACCCCCTTGCCGCCGTCGTCGGACGTGCGGGCCATCAGGGTGTAGAAGTCGGCGACGCCCGCGTGCGTGATCCACGCCTTGGTGCCGTTGACGGTGTAGTGGTCGCCGTCGCGCGTGGCACGGGTGGACAACGCCCCCGCGTCCGAACCCGCGTGCGACTCCGACAGCGCGTACCCGCCGAGGTGGTCGCCCGCGAGGACGTCCGGCAGCCAGCGCGCCTGCTGCTCCTCGGTGCCGAACGTGGCCAGCGCGTAGCTGGACATGACGTGCACCGACAGCCCGACGCCGACCGACATCCACGCCGACGCGACCTCCTCCAACGCCTGGAGGTACACCTCGTAAGGCTGCTCCCCGCCGCCGAACCGCTCCGGGTACGGCAGGCCGAGCAGGCCGGTCTTGCCGAGCAGTCGGAACTTGTCGCGCGGGAACCGCTCGTGCTCCTCGGCCTCGGCCGCGTGCGGCGCGAGCTCGTCGCGGGCGATCTCGCGGACCAGGGCCAGCAGGTCCTCGGCCTCGGTGGTGGGCAGAAGGCGCTCGGCGGGCATCGTCGACCTCCGGGTGCGGCTCGTGGCCGTCAGCTACTTCGGTGTACTCGGTAGAGTACTGTGGGACGTACTACAGTACTGCATCGAGGCACTGTGACAGAGTTCGCCCATGACCTCGATCGCGCGCAGGCAGCCGACGCCCAGGCAGGTGGAGCTGCTGGGCAGGCTCGAAGCGCTGGTCCTCGCCGAGGGGTTCGCGCACTTCACCCTGGACGACCTCGCCGCACGCCTGCACTGCTCGAAGTCGACCCTGTACGCGCTGGCCGCGAGCAAGGAGCAGCTGGCCGTGCGGGTCGTCGGCCGGTACTTCAAGGGCGCGGCCGAGCGGATCGAGCAGCGCATCGCCGACGTCAAGGACGTCCGCGCGCGCGTCGGCACGTACCTGGCGGGTGCGGCCGAGGAGTTGCGACGCGCGTCGGGCCAGTTCATCACCGACGTGTCCGCGTTCGCCCCCACCCGCACCACCTACGAGCGCAACGCCCGCGCCGCGGCCGAGCGGATCCGCGAGTTCATCCAGGAGGGCGTCCGCGACGGGGTGTTCCGGGACGTGCATGCGACCCTGATCGCCGAGATGGCCGGTCTGCTCATCGAGGGCATCCAGACCGGTGTGCTGACCCGGCGCGCGGGTGTGTCGGACGCCGAGGCGTTCACCGCGCTGGGTGAACTGCTGCTGGACGGGTTGCGGAGAGAACGGAGCCAGTCGTGATCGTCGTTGCAGGTGAGGCGCTGGTCGACCTGGTGCCCACGCCGGAGGGCAACCTCGCGCCGCGCTTGGGCGGTGGGCCGTACAACGTGGCCGTGGCCGCCGGGCGGCTCGAAGCGCCGGTGAGCTTCCTGTCGCGGGTGTCGTCGGACCTGTTCGGCGACCGGCTGATCGAGCGCCTGCACGCCTCCGGTGTGCGCACCGACCTCGTGCAGCGGGGCGACCAGCCCACCACGCTGGCCGTCGTGGGCCTGGCCGACGACGGCTCGGCGCGCTACTCGTTCTACGTCGAGGGCACGGCGGACCGCCAGGTGACCGACCCGGGGCCGATGCCCGCGGGGACCAGGGCGGTGTCCTTCGGGACGCTCTCGATGGTGCTGGAGCCGGGCGCGAGCACCTACGAGCGGGTGCTGTGGCGCGAGGCCGAGCGCGGTGCGCTCACCGTGCTCGACCCGAACATCCGTGCGAGCCTGATCCACGACCCGGTGGCCTACCGCGACCGGTACGACTCGTGGCTGCCGCACGTGGGCCTGCTGAAGGTGTCGGTCGAGGACGCCCGGTGGCTGGCCGACCTGCCGCCGGACGCGCCCGAGGACGAGGTGCTGGAGGTCGTGCGCGACTGGCAGGGCGCCGGACCGGCCGCGGTCGTGCTGACCCGCGGTGGCGACGGGCTGGCCGTGCTGACCGCCGCCGGCGACGTGATCCGCGTCCCACCCACGCCCGTGGACGTGGTCGACACGATCGGCGCGGGCGACACCGTGCAGGGCGCGCTGCTGGCCTGGCTGCACGACCACGACGCGCTGTCCGTCGAGGCCGTCCGGGGTCTGGACGCCGGCAAGTGGGGTGCGGCGCTGGCCTACGCGGGCGCCGCGGCGGCCGTCACGTGCTCCCGGGCGGGCGCCGAACCGCCGTTCCGGCGAGAGCTGGAGATGACCTAGCTCTCACCCCTCGTGAGGTGGAGGAACAGCCCTGAAGGGCTACGGTGGTGGATGCACGCTAGCCACCCATGCATCCGGATGTGATGCCGGTCCCACCTCGCAGAATCGGTTCACACCGCGGCTGTGTGGCGGGTCGTCCGCCGACTAGCGTGAACTGACAGGACCCCAACGGGGTGGTGCTGCGGTGCGGGGCGATCCCACGCCCGCGCGCGTGCGTGCGAGACCCGCATGAGCCACCCCGCCCTAGGTTGAGAGGGACTCTGCATGCCCGACGCGACGACTGCGCCGAACGACACCCGTACCGTCGCGCTGCGCCATCCGGGCGGAGAGCACGAGATGAAGGTGGTACCGGCCACCGAGGGTGCGCCCGGTGTCGATCTCGGCAAGCTGCTGGCCACCACCGGTCTGGTCACCCTGGACAGCGGGTTCGTCAACACGGCGTCCTGCTCCTCCGAGATCACCTACATCGACGGTGACGCGGGCATCCTGCGCTACCGCGGCTACCCGATCGAGCAGCTCGCCGAGAAGTCGAACTTCATCGAGGTCAGCTACCTGCTGATCTACGGCGAGCTGCCGACCCAGGCCCAGCTGGAGGAGTTCTCCTCCAAGATCAACCGGCACACGCTGCTGCACGAGGACCTGAAGCGGTTCTTCGACGGCTTCCCGCGTGACGCCCACCCCATGCCCGTGCTGTCCTCGGCGGTGTCCGCGCTGTCGACGTTCTACCAGGACAGCCTCAGCCCCTTCGACGCCAACCAGGTCGAGATCTCCACGATCCGCCTGCTGGCCAAGGTGCCCACCATCGCGGCGTACGCCTACAAGAAGTCCGTGGGCCAGCCGTTCCTGTACCCGGACAACTCCCTGGGTCTGGTGGACAACTTCCTGCGCATGACGTTCGGCTTCCCGGCCGAGCCCTACGACGTCGACCCCGACCTGGTGCGGGCGCTCGACCTGCTGTTCGTGCTGCACGCCGACCACGAGCAGAACTGCTCCACGTCGACCGTGCGGCTGGTCGGGTCCTCCGAGGCCAACCTGTTCGCGTCCATCTCGGCCGGCATCAACGCGTTGTTCGGCCCGCTGCACGGCGGCGCGAACTCCGCGGTGCTGGAGATGCTGGAGAAGATCCGGCGCGAGGGCGGTGACGTCTCCGCGTTCGTGAAGAAGGTCAAGAACAAGGAGGACGGCGTCCGCCTGATGGGCTTCGGCCACCGGGTCTACAAGAACTACGACCCGCGTGCCGCGATCATCAAGAAGACGGCGGACGAGATCCTCGGCAAGCTCGGCGCGTCCGACGAGCTGCTCGACATCGCCAAGGCGTTGGAGGAGACCGCGCTCGCCGACGACTACTTCGTCGAGCGGAAGCTGTACCCGAACGTCGACTTCTACACCGGCCTGATCTACCGCGCGATGGGCTTCCCCACGAAGTTCTTCACCGTGCTGTTCGCCCTGGGCCGGCTGCCCGGCTGGATCGCGCACTGGCGCGAGATGATCTCCGACCCGGCCACCAAGATCGGCCGCCCGCGGCAGGTCTACGTCGGCGCGCCGGAGCGCTCGTTCGTGCCGCTCGACCAGCGCTGACCGCGGTTCCCACCACGTACGCGCCGAAGGCCCGCACCCGTTCGCCGGGTGCGGGCCTTCGCGTTGCGCCGGCCGTTTCGCCGTGCGTGGTGGCGGTGGCGCTCCTAGGGTCGGTCCGTGGACTCCTCGACCGTGGTGTGGTTCCGGCGTGACCTGCGGACTCGCGACCACCCGGCGCTCCTCGCCGCGGCCGGGCGGGCGTCGCGGGCGCTGGCGTTGTTCGTGCTCGACCCCGTGCTGCTGCGGGCCGCCGGTCGGCCCCGGGTCGAGTTCCTGCACCGGTGCCTGCGGTCGTTGGACGCCCAGCTCGACGGACGGCTCGTCGTGGTCGAGGGCGATCCGGTGGACGCCGTGCCGCGGGTGGCCTCGGCGGTCGGGGCGTCCTCGGTGCACGTCTCCGCCGACGCCGGGCCGTACGGGCGGGCGCGGGACGCGGCGGTGGCCGAACGGGTCGAGCTGGTCCGGGTCGGATCGCCCTACGCGGTGACGCCGGGGCGGGTCACCAAGTCGGACGGCACGCCCTACCGGGTGTTCACGCCGTTCTTCAAGGCCTGGCTCGACCACGGGTGGCACTCGCCGGCCCGCACCGACGCGTCCACTGTGGACTGGATGCGGTCCGATCTCGGGCGTGGGCTGCCCGCCGGAGAAGGACTTTCGGACGTGCACGCGTTGTGGGAGGCGTTCCGCGACGAGAAGCTGCCCCACTACGCCACCCGCCGGGACCGGCCGGACCTCGACGGCACCAGCAGGTTCTCCGCCTTCCTGAAGTGGGGTGTCGTGCACCCCCGGACGCTGCTCGCCGACCTGGGGCACGGCGCGGGCGCGAAGGCGTTCCGCACCGAACTGGCGTGGCGCGACTTCTACGCCGACGTCCTGTGGCACCGGCCGGAATCCGCGCGCCACAACTTCAACCGCGCGTTCGACGCCATGCGGCTGGACGACGACCGCGACCGTTTCCGGGCGTGGTGCGAGGGCCGCACCGGCTACCCGTTCGTGGACGCCGGGATGCGCCAGCTGCTGCGCGAGGGCTGGATGCACAACCGCGTCCGCATGGTCGTGGCGAGCTTCCTGGTCAAGGACCTGCACCTGCCGTGGTGGTGGGGCGCCCGGCACTTCATGCGCCACCTGGTCGACGGCGACCTCGCCTCCAACCAGCACGGCTGGCAGTGGGCGGCGGGCACCGGCACGGACGCGGCGCCGTACTTCCGCGTCTTCAACCCCGTCACCCAGGGCGAGAAGTTCGACCCGGAGGGGGACTACGTGCGCCGGTACGTGCCCGAGCTGCGGGACGTCCCCGGCAAGGCCGTCCACCGGCCGCGTGACCCGATCGTGGACCACGCGCACGAGCGGCTGGAAGCACTGGCGCGCCACGCCGCCATCAAGGACTAGCCAAGGGACTAGCGCAACGCGTGAGGACTAGCGCAACGCGTCCCGCAGGCGCACGCGCGCGCCCGTGCGCAGGACGGCGTTCGAGTACACCTTGCCGCCCAGCCAGGTGATCGCCGCGACCGCGACCAGCGCGAGCACGATCGCCAGCAGCACCTGCCACGTCGGCGCGACGCCCATCGCCATCCGGCCCGGCATCAGGATCGGCGCGAACGGCGGCAGCAGGGACAGCACCGTCACCGCGGTCCCCGTCGGGTCGCTGATCATCAGGTTGATGCCCAGCACGAACGCCACCACGATCGACATGCTGATCGGCGTCAGCACCGACTGGAGCTCCTCCTGGCGCGACACGAGCGACGCCGCGGCGGCGAAGACGGTGGCGTACAGGAAGAAGCCGAGCAGGTACCACAGCAGGCCGGTGGCCAGGGCGCCGCCCGCCACGCCCGCGACGTCGACCACCCCCGACGCGGACGACAGCGCCAGCCCGATCCCGCCGATCACCAGCAGTTGCAGCAACCCCACCGCGCCGAGCCCGACCACCTTGCCCAGCAGCAGCTGCCACGGCCGCAGCGTCGCCAGCAGGATCTCCACCACCCGGCTGGACTTCTCCTCCACCACGCCCTGCGCGACCATCGTCCCGTAGACCAGCAGCGAGTAGTACAGCAGCGCCGCGATCACCAGGCCGATCACCAGCCGCTCGCCCCGCCGCTCGTCCTGCGGCTCCAGCGCCACCACGTCGACGCCCGCGCGTTCGACGTTGCGCGCCACCTCGTCCGGGTTCACGCCCGCCTGGGCGAAGTGCGCGTCCAGCACCTGCTGCTTGACCAGCAGGTCGATCGAGTTGCGCAACTCGTCGCCCAGCGACTCCCGCACCACCACGCGCAGGTCGTCGGACGCACCGGTGATCAGGGCGTCCACCTCGCCCGAGCGCACCTGCTCCTCGCCCGCCGCCGGGTCGGCGACGTCGACCGTCTCCACCTCGCGGCCGAACGACCGGGCGGTCTGCTTCAACGGCTCCGCGAGCACCGCGGCCTGCCCGTTCAGCGCGACCCGGTCGCGGTCCGCGTCGTCGAACAGCACGGCCTGCAACAGCACGTACCCCGCCATCACGGCGACGATCACCAGGGTGCCCCACACGAACGACTTGGTGCGCACCTTGCCCAGGAACTCCCGGCGCGAGACCAGGAACACCGCCCGGCCGGGGGTGAGGCTGCTCATGCCTTGGACTCCTCGGTCACCACGCTGCGGAACAACTCGGTCAGCGACGGGCGCTGCCGGGAGAACTCGTGCACCGGGCCGGTGTCCAGGGCGGCGCGCAACACCACCTGGTCGTCGACGTCCGGCGCGACCTCCAGCACCGTCCGACCGTCCGACGTGTGGGCCGAACGCACGCCCGGCAGCTGGTCGGCCCAGCCCGCGGCCGCCCGCGGCGCGTCCACCACCAGCTTCGACTCGCCGCCGGCGCGCAGCCCGTCCACCGAGCCGGACGCGACCAGCGTGCCGCTGCGCACGATGCCGACCCGGTCGCACAACCGCTCCACCAGGTCGAGCTGGTGGCTGGAGAACACCACCGGCACGCCGCTCGCGGCCTTCTCCCGCAGCACCTGGCTCATCACGTCCACCGCGACCGGGTCGAGCCCGGAGAACGGCTCGTCCAGCACCAGCACGTCCGGCTCGTGCACCAGCGCCGCCGCCAGCTGCACGCGCTGCTGGTTGCCCAGGCTCAGCTTCTGCACCTCGTCGTCGCGGCGGTCGCGCAGGCCGAGCCGGGCGATCCAGTTGTCCGCGCAGCGGTGCGCGGAGTTGGTGGACATGCCGTGCAGCTCGGCCAGGTAGACGAGCTGGTCGAGCACCTTCATCCTGGGGTAGAGGCCGCGCTCCTCGGGCATGTAGCCGATCCGGCGACGGGTCTCGAAGGTGATCGGCTCGCCGTTCCACCGCACCTCGCCCGAGTCGGCGGCCAGCACGCCGAGCGCGATGCGCATCGTGGTGGTCTTGCCCGCGCCGTTGCTGCCGACGAAGCCGAACAGCTCGCCCGCCCGCACGTCGAAGGTCATCCCGTCGAGCGCGACGACCTCCCCGTAGCGCTTGGAGACCCGGTCGATCTCCAGCACTCCCTGTGCCACGTGCTCTCCTCCTGTCGAGACCGGTCGTGCGCTAGCCGTACACCTGGGTCGACAGCGGCTTGAACGGTGTCCGGCTGAACACCGCCTCGACCGGCAGGCCGAACACGTCGCAGATCCGCAGCGCCAGGTCGAGGCTCGGGTACTGGTCGCCCCGCTCCAACGCGCCGATCGTCTGGGGGTTGACCTCCACCGCCTCGGCCAGCCCCGCCCTGGTCATACCCCGTTCGACCCGAAGCACCCCGATCCGGTTGTGGATGGGTTGCCCGGGGCCGCGGCGCACCGGACTCATGCTACGAAGTGTTGCGAAAACCCAACAGAACAGCAAGTAAACAATTCACAGAATAGGCCGAACGGCGGTATCCCCGGGCAGTTCGCCGACGAAATCACGATTCGGTGAAACGATACGTCGGCGGGAACCGAATCGAGGGTCGACGGGTCGAATTGCGCAGTAGGGCCGCAAGCCCCGTTGCCGTGAGGGGTGAACATGGAGCCGGACCAGTGGCTCGCGCAGTACGGAGAGAAGATCGAGCAGGCCAAGCGGAACGCCGCGCAGGCCGAGTCCCAGCTCGGGGGCGTCGGTGGTAGCGCGACGTCGCCGGACGGCCTGATCACGGTCACCGTCAACGCATCGGGCGCGTTGACGGACCTGATCATGCGCCCGCAGCTGCGCGGCGAGGACCCCGAGCGGATCTCCGGCGCGATCATGACCGCCGTCGCCCAGGCGCAGCGCGCCGCGGCCGGCAAGGTCGTCGAGATCATGACGGAGTTCGTCGGTGACAGCCCGGCGCTGGAGTTCGTGAAGGCGAAGATGCCCAACGGCTATTCGGGTGACGGCACGGACGCCGTGGAACCGGAACCGGAGCTGCAGCGTCGAGACACCAGGCCCGATGACGACTACTTCACCAACCCACCCGATGTCATGGCCTGAGCAGGGGGTAGATGACCATGTACGTGTCGTTCAACGTGAACCCGGAGGAGATCCGGGCGCACGCCGGCACGGTCGACCAACTGACGCAGCGGATGCTCTCGGCCACCCGTACCGCTGACCCGTCGCTGTCGACCGACGCCTTCGGCGTGTTCGGCTCGTTCCTCGCGCAGTTCCTGCTCAAGGCCGCGGGGTCGTCACAGGACATCCTCGGCCAGGCCACGGAGACCGTGGCCGACATGTGCCAGGGCCTCAAGGAGGTCGCCGACCTCTACGAGAACGTCGACACCGACAACGCGTTCGGCTTCAACGGGAAGGCACGGGGATGAGCGGGCAAGCCACCACTCAGGGGGGTCGGGATCCCTCGCACCTGATCGGCGACGTGCAGGGCACCGTCGCGGCGGTCGAGCGCGGCGACTGGGTCCAGGCCGGTCTCGGCATGGCGAACACGGCCATGGGCATCGTCGGCATGGCCAGCAACCCGTTGTCGGGCTTCCTGTCCGCCGGGTTCAGCTGGGCCATCCAGCACGTGGACTTCCTGCGCGAGCCGTTCGACGCGCTGCTGGGCAACCCGCAGGCGATCCAGAAGATGTCCGACAGCTGGGCGTCCGCGGCCAAGCAGATCGAGGGCATCGTCGCCGACTACCGGCGCACGGCGGTGGAGGAGACGCGGACCTGGCGCGGCCGTTCGGCCGACGGCTACCGCGCGGCGAGCAAGAAGCACGCGTCCGGGCTGGAGACGCTGTCCAAGGCCACGCAGGGCATCTCGCGCGCGGCCAAGGGCGCGGGCGAGCTGGTCGCGACCGTGCGCAAGACCATCATGGACCTGATCAGCCAGGCCGTGTCCGAGATGGTCATGAAGATCATCCAGTGGCTGGCGGCGTCGTTCCTGACCTTCGGCGCGGCCATCGGCGCGGCGATCGCGGACATCGTGCAGATGGCGTGCAACTACGCCAAGAAGCTCGCCGACTTCCTGCAGAAGCTGGCCAACTCGCTCAAGAAGCTGATCGACCTGATCAAGTCGGTGTCGCAGATCGCCCAGACCGCCAAGCAGATCCTGCAGGCGATCACCGCGATGACGTCGTCCAACAAGGGCGGTGGCGGCGGTGGCTCCGGGCCGCGGTTGACGCAGGGCGGGGTGGGGCTCGACGAGCGGCAGCTCAACGACATGCGCCGGGACGTCGAGCAGCGGTTCTCCAACAACCCCGGCGGCGTGACCGTCCCGTCCGGCTCGGGCGGCGGCGGTGCGGCCGGTGGCTCGGTGAGCGCACCGCCGACGGTCGGTTCCGGCGGCGGCTACGGGCCGGGCACCGACCCGCGCAACCCCAACAGCCCGATCGGCCCGATCGTCAGCCGTCCGCCTTCGGTCGGTGGCGGCTACGGCCCGGGCGCGGGTACGACCGACCCCGGTCGTGCGTACCCGGGTGGTCCGGGCGGCCCCGTGGTGAGCCGTCCGCCCACGGTGGGCGGTGGCGGTTCCGGTGGTTCGGGCGGTTCGGGTGGCGGCACCGGTGGCGGCCACTGGGAGCCGGGCCGGTGGGTGCCGGGCGGCGGTGGCACGCCCACCCCCCTGCCGGCTCCGCCTTCGATGCCCACGATCCGCGACACGACCTACGCGACGGGTAGCGGCGGCACGCCGACGCCGTCCGTGCCCCCGATCCCGACCGTTCGCCCGCTGTCGACCGACCTGCCGACCACGCCCACCGGTGGTGGCGCCGGCGGTGGGTTCGGCGGCGGTGGTGGCGGTGGCTTCGCCGGTGGTGGCGGTGGCGGCGGCTTCGCGGGCGGCTCCGGTGGCGGTGGCGCCGGTGGCGGCGGCCAGACCCTCCAGGCCGGCGGCTCGTCCGGCGTGCTGGGCGCGGCCGGCGGCCCGTCCGCCGCGGGTGCCGCGGGTGCCGGTGCCCCTGGCGCCGCGGGCGGCCGTCCCGGCGGTGCTGCGGGCGGCATGGGCATGATGGGCGGCGCACCGATGATGGGCGCCCCCGGCCAGGGCGGCGACGGCAAGGACCACCAGCGCAAGGTCCGGCTGGAGGGCGAGCCCCTGATCGAGGAGCCGCCGAAGGCCGCGAAGCCGATCATCGGCGAGTGACCTGACCCGCCAAGGGGGACCTCCACCCGGAGGTCCCCCTTCGCTTACCCAAGCCGCATCCCGAACGTTGAACTCGCCTGTTCCGAACGTAGGACTCTCGCGCCCTGAACGTAGGACTCTCGCGCGAGTCCTACGTTCAGAACAGGCGTGTCCTACGTTCAGGTACCCCGAGTTCAACGCTCAGGACGTGGTCAGGGCGGCCAGTTCGTCGGCCACCTCGGTGGTGACGGTGGGTTCGGCGGCGGCGCGGGCGGTGGGGACCAGGCCGATTCGGGTGCGGCGGTCCAGGACGTCGTCGGCGGTCAGGGCGCCCTCGTGGCGGACGGCCCAGGCGACTTCGCCCACCTCGGCCACGCGGGGGGCTTCCGTGCCGTAGCGGGCGACCAGGTCGGGTGGGCCGGTGGCGGGACCCGCGCCCACCAGCGGGAGGGTGGCGGTGCGGGAGCGGGTCGTCGTCAACGCGGTGGCGTCCACCGCGTCGGCGGCCATGCGGCGGTACGTGGTCAGCTTGCCGCCGACGACCGTCGTGACGCCGTCACGCGTCAGCACGGCGTGCCGGCGTGAGAGGTCGGCGCTCGGGCCGGCGCCGGTGTCGAGCAGCGGCCGCAGGCCGGCGAACGCGCCCAGCACGTCGGCCGGCGTCAACCGCCGTTCCAGCACCGAGGACGCCACCGCCAGCAGGAAGTCCACGTCGGACCGCGGCACGGTCGGCACGTCCGGGATCGGCCCGTCCACCGGTTCGTCGGTCAGACCCACGTACACCCGCCCGTCACGCTGCGGCAGCACCAGCGCGAACCGGTTGCGGGCACCGGGGACCGGCACGGTCAGCGCGGTGCCGGTCAGGCCGACGGTCGAGGCCGAGAGGACCAGGTGCGAGCCGCGCGACGGGCGCAACCGCACGTCCGGCACCAGGTCGCCCGCCCACACGCCGGCCGCGTTCACCACCGCACGCGCCGCGATGTCCAACGACGCCCCGGTCATCGTGTCGACCACGCGCGCGCCCCGCCCGGTCAGGGACGTCACGCGGGCCCGCGTGACCACCCGGGCGCCGAAGCCGGCGGCGGTGCGGGCCAGCGCCACGACCAGGCGGGCGTCGTCGACCAACTGGCCGTCGAAGCTCAACAGCCCACCCCGCAGGTCGGCCCGGCGCAGGCCCGGCGCGAGGGCCGCCGCCTCGACCGCGGACACCCGCCGCGGACCCGGCAGCACGCGCGACGGCGTGCGGGCCAACCGGCGCAACGCGTCACCCGCACGCAGACCGGCCAGCACCACCGGGTCGTGCGACCTGCCGTGCAGCGGCACCAGCTGCGGCAGCGCCCGCACCAGGTGGGGCGCGGTCCGGGTCATCAGGATGCCCCGCTCCACCGCGCTCTCGTACGCCAACCCGACCTCGCCCTGCGCCAGGTACCGCAGGCCGCCGTGCACCAGCTTGCTCGACCAGCGCGACGTGCCGAACGCCAGGTCGTGCGCCTCCACCAGGCACACCGACAGGCCGCGGGAGGCGGCGTCGAGGGCCACGCCGGCACCGGTCACGCCACCGCCGACCACGAGCAGGTCCACCGGTGACGACGCCAGGTGGTCGAGGTCCGCACGGCGGCGGGCGGCGTTCAACGACGTGCTCACGACAGCGCCGCGTCGAGGTAGGCGGCCAGCTCGGCCAGCAGGTCCTCGAAGTCCAGGTCCGCGGTCGCGGGCCGGATCGACAGCACCAGCGACTGCGTCGTCAGCAGCACCAGCCGGGCCTGCACGGCCGCCGAACCGGCCCGGATCGAGCCGTCCGCGTGCCCCTGCTCGATCCCGGCCACCAGGAACGCCTCGACCAGCGACTGCGTGCTGCCCAACCGCCGCACCAGGTAGGGCAGCATCAGCTCGGCGTCCAGGTCGAGCACCCGCCGCAGCAACGGGTCGGCGGCGAGCAGCCGGATGCCCTCGATGGCCTGCGCCACGAGCCGCTGCCTGGCGTTCTCGCCGGTCACCTCGATGCGCTGGAGCAGCGCGGTGAACTCCCTGGTCATCAACGCCCGGACCAGCGTCCCCACGTCGGGGAACCGGCGGTAGAGCGTCATCCGGCTCACGCCGGCGCGTTTGGCGATGTCCGTCAGCGTGGTGCGGCGGACCCCGACCTCGACCACGCAGTCGCGGGCCGCGTCGAGGAGCGCGTCATCACTGTGACGTTGAGACGTCATGTGTCACACTGTAGCGGTGACCGAGCGCATCGACCACACCCTCCGGGGCAGTTGGACACCCACCACGGGCCCGCTCCCGCCGCACGCGGTGAAGTGGCTGCGTGAACGCACCGGGCTGGGTGACGTCCGCACGCCCGCGCGAACGCCGGAGGTCCCCGGATCGGCGCTGAGCGACGCCGCCCGCGCCGCGCTGGACGATGTCGTCGGGCCCGGGCACGTCCGCGTGGACCGCGACTCCCGGCTCGGCCGCGCCGGCGGTCTGTCCTATGTGGACCTGCTGCGGCAGCGCGGTGACGGCGACCTGGCCGTGCCTGACGCGGTGGTGCTGCCCGCGTCACCCGAGCAGGTCGTCGAGGTGCTGAGGACGTGCGTCGAGCACGACGTGGCCGTGGTGCCGTTCGGCGGCGGCACGTCCGTCGTCGGCGGCGTGAACGCCCTGCGCGGCGACAAGGCGGCGGTGATCGCGCTGGACCTGAACCGGCTGGACAGGCTGGTCGAGGTCGACCCCGTGTCCCGCCTGGCCGTGCTCCAGGCCGGGCTGCCCGCGCCCCGGGCGGACCGGCTGCTCGCCGCGCACGGCTTCACCACCGGGCACGTCCCGCAGTCCTACGAACGCGCGACCATCGGCGGTTTCGCCGCCACGAGGTCGGCCGGTCAGGCCTCCTCCGGCTACGGCCGGTTCGAGGACATGGTCGAGGGCGTGCGGCTGGCCACCCCGGTGGGGGAGTGGCGGCTCGGCGCCGCGCCCGCGTCCGCCGCCGGGCCGGACCTCAAGCAGCTCGTCGTCGGCAGCGAGGGCGCGTTCGGCGTCATCACGGAGGTCACGCTGCGCGTGCGGCCGCGGCCGGTGGTCGAGCGGTACGAGGGTTTCGTGGTGGACGGCTGGGAACGCGGCACGGCCGCGGTGCGCGGGCCGGCGCAACGCCGGGTGGCGGCCGACGTGACCCGACTGTCCGATGTGGACGAGACCGAGGTGTCGCTGGCCCTCGCCGGCGGCTGGAAGACCGCCGCGCTCAAGGCGTACCTGAAGGCGCGCGGCGTGCGGCAGCCGTGCCTGCTGATCCTCGGCTGGCACGGTGCATCGGAAGCCGAGGTCAAGCGCCGCCGCAAGGAGACGGTGCGGGGACTGCACCTGGTGTCCCTGGGCACGGCGCTCGGCGAGGCGTGGCGGCACGGCCGGTTCAACGGCCCGCGGCAGCGGGACGCGCTGATGGAGGTCGGCGTGTGCGTGGAGACGTTGGAGACCGCGACGCACTGGTCGAAGGTGTCCGAGCTGCGTGCGGCCGTGCGGGCGGCGCTGGTCGACGCGCTGGGCGGGTGCGTGGTCATGTGCCACGTCTCGCACGTCTACGAGACCGGCGCGTCGCTGTACTTCACCGTGCTGGCGGCGCGCGACGCCGCGGACCCGATCGGCCAGTGGCAGGTCGCCAAGGCCGCCGCCTGCGAGGCCATCGCCGGGCTCGGCACGATCAGCCACCACCACGCCGTGGGCGCCGACCACGCGCCGTACCTGGAAGCCGAGATCGGCGGGCTCGGGCTGGACGTGCTGGCGTCGGTCAAGCGGACGCTGGACCCGACCGGCGTGCTCAACCCGGGCAAGCTCATCGCTGGCGGCTTCAATCCGGCGGGGCTAGCGTCGCCTGGTGACCGGTGACCTGCTGATCCGTTCCGTGCGGCCGTGGCCGAACACCCCTGGCACACCCCTGGTCGACGTGCTCTGCGAAGGCGGGCACGTCACGGCGTTCGGCCTGGACCTCGCCCCGCCGCCCGGTGCGCCGGTGGTCGACGGCCGCGGCGGTGTGCTGCTGCCCGCGTTCACCGACGCGCACGCGCACCTGGACTCGACCCGGCTCGGCCTGCCGTTCCGCCCGCACAGCGCGGGTGACGGGCTGGCCGAGCTGATCGACAACGACCGGCGCAACTGGCGCTCCGCCGAGGCGTCGGTCGGCCGGCGCGCCACCCACACGCTCGGCCGGACGATCGCCTGCGGCGCGACGCACGTGCGCAGCCACGCCCAGGTGGACGTCGACTCGGGGCTGGACAAGCTGGAAGGCGTGCTGGCGGCGCGCGAGGAGCACGCCGCGCGGGCGCACGTCGAGGTGGTGGCGTTCCCGCAGTGCGGCATCCTGCGCGAGAAGGGCACCGCCGACCTGCTGGACGCGGCGCTGCGCGCGGGCGCGGACCTGGTCGGCGGCCTCGACCCGGCGGGCTACGACCGCGACCCGGTGCGGCACCTGGACGTGGTTTTCGGGCTGGCCGAGAAGCACCAGCGCGGGGTGGACGTGCACCTGCACGACGCCGGGACGCTCGGCGCGTTCCAGGTGGAGCTGATCTGCGAACGCGTGCACGCGCTGGGCATGCAGGGCCGGGTGACGATCAGCCACGCCTTCGCCCTGTCCACTGTGGACTCGGATCGGCAGCGCCACCTGGTGGAGCTGCTCGCCGAGCACGACGTCGCGGTGACCACGGTCGCGCCGGGCGCGCGGGAGCCGTTGCCGCTGCGGCAACTGCGGTGGGCGGGCGTGCGGGTCGGCCTCGGCCAGGACGGCATCCGCGACTACTGGTCGCCCTACGGCAACGGCGACATGCTCGACCGCACCTGGCAGTTGGCCCACCGCAACGGGTTCCGCCGCGACGACCTGGTCGAGATGTGCGTCGACGTCGCGACCAGGGGCGGCGCGGCCGTCCTGGGCCGGGCACTGGGCCTCACCGAACGCGCGCCCGCCGACCTGGTCGTCGTGCCGGGTGACACGGTGACCGCCGCGGTGATGGACCGCGCCCCGCGCACGCTGGTCGTGCACGAGGGCCGGGTCGTCGCCGCCGACGGCGAAGTCGTCTGAACCGTCGGTGGTGACCGCTAACCTGCGCGCATGAGCATCTGGGACGCCCTCAGGGCGACTCCGCTCGCCGAAGTGCGTCGGCGTGCGGCGATCGTCGGCGAGCTGGCCGAGGTGGCGCCGATGGCGGTGGACGGCGCCGAGCGGTTCGGCTGGAACGACAGCGGTGGGCAGTCGGCCGTCTGGTACTTCACTGCGGACGGTCGCGCGCTGCTGCTGACCTTCGACCACGAGACGGACCTGAACCTGTACGCGGAGGGCACCTACGCCCTCCAGGAGTCGTTCTACCGGGGCGTGCCCGAGGACCTCGTGGGCCTGGTCCGCGACCGGCCCGAGAACTACGAGTCGCTCAACCTCGTCGACGAGGCGACCGGGGCGACGATCCACTACGCCGGCGGCGTGTTCTGGTTCGACGGCGGGCAGTGGCGCGCGGCGCCGGGGTTCCTGGAGCACTGCGAGCGGGAGGGCTTGGACGCGATGCGCGAGTCGGGGTTCGACTACTGCCTCGACGCCTACCTGTTCGGCGTGGAGTTCACCCCGGAGGCGGTGGTGGCGAACCGGGTCGAGGGCGGCTGGTACGAAGACGAAGCCGAGCGCGAGGCCGCCGTGGTCGAGATCCGCGAGCTCATCGCCCGCCACTCGTGACGAACGGCCCGCACCCGCCGGTCGACGGGTGCGGGCCGTTCGGTTCAGGTCAGCTGAGCAGGTAGCCCAGCACGCCCTCGACGCGCTGGCCCTCGCAGTTGGCAAGCGGGGAGTCCATGTGGTCCCGGTTGCTCAACACGACGCAGCGGTAGAGCGCGTGGGTGCCCGGCGCCGCCGTGTCGTAGGCGTAGCCGAGGACGGCCACCCGGGTCTGACCCTCGCAGTTCGGGTCGGCCGAGGTGAAGCTGTCCCAGTTGAACGAGCACCGGTACAGCGCGTGGGTGCCCGGTGCCTGCGCGGTCAGCAGGCGACCCACGGAACCTTCCCGGACGGCGCCGTCGGGGCCGCCGTTCGTGGAGGTCATGTGGTCCCGGGACTTCACGTAGCGGATCGCGTCGACCGTCGTCGGACCACCCGGCGTGCCGGTGAACAGCAAGCGGTTCGGGGAGCCCTCGCCCGCGTTGGCGATCTTGTCCGGCGTGCTCGCGGCGATCAGGGCCGCCTGGACGGCCGCCGGTGCGTCGTCGGGGTGCGTCGCCAGGTGCAGCGCGGCGGCGCCGGCCGCGTGGGGCGCGGCCATCGACGTGCCGCTGATGGTGTTGGTGGCGGTGTCGTTGGTCGCCCACGCCGACGTGATGCCCACACCGGGCGCGAACAGGTCGGTGCACGTGCCGTAGTTGGAGAAGTCGGTCGCGCGCGAGTCCGAGTCGGTCGAGGCGTTCACCGTGACGGCCTCGGTCACCAACGCCGGGCTGAAGCCGCACGCGTCGTCGTCGGAGTTGCCCGACGCGATGGCGTAGGTGATGCCGGAGGCGATGGAGTTGCGCACGGCCGTCTCCATCGGCACGGTGGCCGGGGACGCGACCGCGCCCAGGCTCATGTTCGCGACGGCGGGCTTCACGGCGTTCGCCGTCACCCAGTCGATACCGCTGACGACGCCCGCGAAGGTGCCGCCGCCCGAGCAGTTGAGCACCCGCACGGCGACCAGCTGCACGGCCTTGGCGACGCCGTACTCCGTGCCGCCGACGGTGCCGGCCACGTGCGTGCCGTGGCCGTGGCAGTCCACGTTCGAGCCGTCCACGGCGTCGAAGCCCGCGGTGGCCCGTCCGCCGAACGTCGTGTGCGTGGTGCGGATGCCGGTGTCGATGACGTACGCGTGGACGTTCGCGGCCGTCGTGTCGTAGTTGTAGGCCGAGTTCAGCGGCAGGTCCCGCTGGTCGATCCGGTCCAACCCCCAGGACGGCGGGTTCGGCTGGGTGTCGACGGCCTGGACCGTGCCGTCCTGGCTCACCGACTCCACGGCCGGGTCCTTGGCCAGCTGTCTGGCCTCGGCCTCGCTGGCGGCGACGGCGAACCCGCGCAGCGCGTGCTGCCAGGTGGCGGTGACCTTGCCGCCGTGCTTCGCCGTCAGCTCGGCGGCCTGCGCGGCCACGTCATCGCCCTTGAGCACCACCAGGTAGTGGCCGTCGACCGCGGTGCCCGCGGCCGCCAGGGCGATTTCCCCCTCCTGCGCGCCCGCGGTCAGCGGCGACGCCGCCACCGCTCCTACCGCCAGCGCCGCAGCGGCCAGCAGTCCCTTCAACCCGATGAGATCACGCTTCACCCGGGAAACCTCCCCCTTGTCGAAAGCAAACCGGTTGAGCGTGGCGTCCGCGACCCCGTCGGGGTACGGGTAATGGGCAAGGACACTGCGGGATCCCGAAGCGATTGGGCGGTATGGATGTTTGAGACGGCCGCGGACCCGTTGCCGCCGTGGACCTACAGGGTCACCAGGGCCTTGCCGAGGTTCTCGCCGCGCAGCATCCCGATGAACGCCTCCGGCGCCCGGTCCAGGCCCTCGGTCACGGTCTCCCGGTAGCGCAGCCCGCCGTCGGCGATCCAGCCGCCGACCTCGCGCACGAACTGCTCGCGCAGCCGCTCGTGGTCCCACACCAGGAAACCGCGCAGGGTCAGCCGCTTGCCCACGGCCAGGCCGAGGTTGCGCGGTCCCACCGGGGTCCTGGTGTTGTAGTTCGAGATCGAGCCGCACAGCGCGGCGCGGCCGTGCGGGGTGAGGGCGTCGATGGCGGCCTCCAGGTGCTCGCCGCCGACGTTGTCGAAGTACACGTCGATGCCGTCCGGCGCGGCCCGCGCGAGCAGCTCGGTGACCGGGCCGTCCTTGTAGTTGAACGCCGCGTCGAAGCCGAGCTCGTCGACCAGGTACGCCACCTTGGCGTCGCTGCCGGCGCTGCCGATGACCCGCTTCGCGCCGCGCAGCCGGGCCACCTGCCCGACGACCTGGCCGACCGCGCCCGCCGCGCCGGACACGAACACCACGTCGCCCTCCTTGAACGCGGCGACCTCCAGCAGGCCCGCGTAGGCGGTCATACCGGGCATGCCGAGCACGCCCAGGTACGCGCCGGCGGGCG
Organism: Saccharothrix stipae; assembly: GCF_054781895.1. Taxonomy (NCBI): domain Bacteria; kingdom Bacillati; phylum Actinomycetota; class Actinomycetes; order Pseudonocardiales; family Pseudonocardiaceae; genus Saccharothrix; species Saccharothrix stipae. The sequence goes on from NZ_BAAGTN010000009.1 coordinate 123,623, forward strand.
CCGCACCCAGGTCGACGCGCACCGCGCCGGCCGCGTCCACGACGCCGTACTCACGCCACCCCAGGTTGTGCAGCACCGCGTCGCCGACCTCGAAACCGGCGGCCTCGGACGCCACCACCTCGCCCACCGCGCCGCCTTCGAGGGCCTTGCCGACCTCGAAGGGCGCCACGTACGACTTGCCCTCGTTCATCCGGCCCCGCATGTACGGGTCCACGCTCATCACGAGGTTGCGGACCAGCAGTTGGCCGGGGCCGGCGGTGGGCACGGGCACTTCGACCAGGTCGAAGTTCCCGGGCACGGGGAAGCCTTCGGGACGGGAAGCGAGGCGGATCTCGCGCGCGGTGCTCGGCAGCGTCATATGGCGTGCAACACCACCGCCGCGCGGCCCTGTTCCGCCGATCAGGTGTGAGCTGAGTCCCTCAGCGCGGTCACGCTGCGGTAGGTGAAACCGAGCCGCCGGTAGAGCGCGATGGCGGCGCCGTTGCCCGCGTCGACCATCAACCCGCACGTGCCGCGCTCGGCCAGCAACGCGCTCACCACGAACGAGCAGACTTCCGTCGACCTGGACCGGCCCCGGTGGTCGGGGTGGGTGGCCACGCCCGCGACGAACCCGACCTCCGGCGCGCCCCACGCGTCCGCGGCCACCGAGACCAGCTCGCCGTCCACGTGCACGCCCGCCCACCGCGACGGCCCCGGCTCGCGCGGCCACGCCCACGACTCGGGGTTCGCCTTGCGCAGCAACGACTCCACGGCGTCCCACTCGTCCTCGGCCAGCCACCGAGCGCCACCGCGGGCCGTCAGCGACCCGGTGCGCTCCATCCACCCGAACGTGCCGCGCACCGGCCAGCCCAGCTCCTCGGCCACGGCGGTCGTCACCACGGGCCTCACCTCCGGCCGCACGTGCGCCCGCAGCAGCACCGCCACGTCGGCCACCGGGCCGGTGAGCACCAGCCGGTCGAACCGGAACAACCCCGGCGCCAGCACACCGACCGCGTCTCCGTGCGCCCACGCCGCGCCGCCACGCCCGGGCAGCAACGCCTGCGCGGCCCACCTCGCCAGCGCGTCGGGGGTGGCGGCGGAGACGTCGGCGGGGGCCGGCAGAACACGCATGACCGCATCATCACCCGCGAGCTACCCTCGCCCGCATGGATATCCGCCGGATCACATCGTCGGACGCGGTGGTGGCCGCCGGCCACCTGTTCGACGACGCGCCGCGCGAGGACGCCACCCGCGCGTTCCTCGCCGACGACCGGCACCACCTGCTCATCGCCTACGTGGACGACCAGCCGGCCGGGTTCGTGTCCGGCGTCGAGACCATCCACCCCGACAAGGGCGTGGAGATGTTCCTCTACGAGCTGGGCGTCGACGAGGCCTACCGGCGCCGCGGCATCGCCACCGCCCTCATCGAGCACCTGATCGGGCTGGCCCGGGAACGCGGCTGCACCGGCGTGTGGACCGGCACCGAGAAGGACAACGCCGCCGCCCTGGCCACCTACCGCCGTGCCGACGCCGAACTGGACTTCGACACGGTCGCCGTCTCCTGGGGCTTCTAGGCCGCTACCGGGGCTCCTAGGCGCCCTTGCGGAACAGGGCCCGCTTCTGCAACGACTCCTCCACCGCCCGGAACGCCAGGTCCAGCGCCGTGTTGTACTCGCGCTGGTCGCGCGGCGGCACCGACTCGTCCGGCGCGGGCACCGTGGTCATGGTGAACCACCGCTCGTCCCACAGCAGCCCGACCACGGCCTCCCAGTGCTCCGCGACGACCTGCCGGACCAGCTTCTCCTGGTCGATGGCCTCGGCCATCCGGTCCTGCGACTCGGCCAGCCGCTCCAGCAGCCGCCGCACCCTGGCCCGGTCGGCCGCCCGCATCCGCTCCACCGACTCACCGGCCAGCGCGACGACCTCCCGGTACCGCTCGATCGCCGAGACCGCCTCGACCTCCGGCGCGCCGTGCCCGCCGGTGCGCTGCGCGGGTACGACTGAGGCGTGGCTGATCATGGTTCCTCCCCGGTGTCGAACGGGATGACGACCTGCGGTCGCGAGTGCTCGAACCGGTCGAAGAACAACCCGCGGCGCGGTCGCGGTGACCACGCCATGACCTGCTCCGGTCCGAACGACAGCAGCTCCTTGCCCTGGATGTCGAACGCGATCCACGCGCCGATGTCGTCGTAGACGCCGGGTGACAGGCTGTTCTTCAGCCGCTGCGCGCCCCGCCACCAGCCCAGCACGTGGGTGCGGTTCTCCGGGCCGTGCTTGAGCACGGTCCGCAGGCCGTCCAGCCCGGAGACCCGCGTGGTCGCGTTCTTCGCCTCCAAGAGGGTGTGCGCCGCGTCCACCGCGTAAACCACCAAGTAGTGCGGTTGCAGCGGCGCGCCCGTCTCGCCGGTCATGCTCGCGGTGATCCGGCCCGCCGTCTCGTCCACCAGCGCCCGGATGCCGTCCAGGCCGAGCAGGTCCACCGCGTGGCCCGCGCCGCGCAGCTGCTTGGCCAACCGCTGCGCGTGCGGCCAGGCGTCCTCGGCCAGGCACGCCAGGGTGAACTGGGCGTCGTCCGGCTCGTGCTGGCGGGCCAGCGACAGCGCCGCGCCGCCCAGCACGCCCGCCGCGTCCTCGGCCAGCGAGCCGAGCACCGCGATGTTGCGCCCCGGCGTGCGGGCGAACCGCACCTTCGCCGCGCTGCCCGCCACGTCGATCACCTGGCCGAGCAGCACGGTGGGGCTGCCGCCGTCGACCGGGCGCAGCGCCCGGAAGTCCGGCAGCGACGGCAGCGACGGCACCTTGCTGCCGTCGAACAGGATCGGCTCGGCCAGCTCCGGCGGGCGCAGGCGGTGCAGCTCGGCCTGGAGCACGTCGAACGTGCCCTTGGCGGTGGCGTCGGGGATGCGCGCGACCTCGTTGCCCGGCCGCACGCCCGACTCGTGGTTGACCACCGCGTGCCAGCGCGGCAGCTCCACCGCAGCGTCGTTCTGCGGCTCGGCCAGCACCCGCCGCGCCTTGGGCAGCGCGATGCGCACGGTGAACTGCTCGAAGATCGCCGACTTGCCCCAGAAGCCCTCGATGCCGGACACGTCCTGGCTGGACAGCACCAGGTGGATGCCCTGCGACCGGCCGCGCCTGGCCACGTCCTCCAGCAGCTGCGTGGCCTGCGCGGTGACCTGGTCGCGTTCGCCGAACAGGTACTGGAACTCGTCGATCACGGCCACGATCCGCGGCCAGTGGCCGTGCGGGTCCTCCTCGCGCAGCTGCTCCAGCTTGGTGACCTCGTGCCGCTTGGCCGCGTCCGCCCGCCTGCGCATCTCGTCGGCCAGGAACGTCAGCAGCGCCACGCCGAACTCGCGGTCGGTGTTGACGTTGACCCCGACCAGCCGGGCGTGCGGCAGCCACGTCGGGTCCTTGCGGCCCGGCGCGAACTGCGCGAACGACACGCCCTCCTTGAAGTCCAGCAGGTACAGCTCCAGCTCGTCCGGCGCGTACCGGGCGGCCAGGCTGCCGAGCATGGCGTAGAGGAAGTTCGTCTTGCCCGAGCCGCTGGGACCGCCGATCAACGCGTGCGGCGACGTGTCGCCCAGCCCCACGTGCACCGGCTCGCCCTCCAGGAACCCGACCGGCGCGAGGACGCCCGCCGCCGAGCTCTCCCGCCACGGGTGCTCCGGCAGCAGGTCGGCGAACGTGCTGAGCCGGTTGCGGCGCTCCTCCCGCTTGTCCGCGATCGCCGCGCAGGCGCGGGGCACCCTGGCGCGCGGCAGCGGCGGGTCGAGCGCGACGGTCACGTGCTTGCCGCTCGTCGTGCACGTCGCGGAGTGGTCGGCGGCGATGGTGACGGTCTCGATCGGCGAGTTGACCGTGACCGGGATGTCGACGATGACCAGCTGGATGCCCGCCGCGAGACCGTTGCGCGCCACCCGTTGCAGCTGCTGCTGGTGCTCCTCCCGCAACGGCTGCCGGTTGCCGAACAGCACCGCCACCCGCCAGGGCTCGGTGCGCCGACCGCCCGCCGCCCGCACCGACTGGTGGCCCTCGGTGAGCACGCCGGTGTGCACCCGCCGGATGTGGTCGGACAGCTCGTCCAGCAGCTCGTGCAGCCGGGCCGGGTCGTGCACGGTCAGCAGGCCCGCGCGGGTCAGCGGGTACAGCCCGGGCAGCGCGCCGGTGAGCTGGCCGACGTCCCACACGTGGACGTGCACCAGGCCCGGCTGGAAGTGGCTCAGCACCCGCAGCAGGAGGTTCTCCACCAGGGCCTCGGCCGTCGCCCGGCTCTCGTGGGTCGAGGAGACGTGCAGGTGCGAGTGGTCCAGCATCGGCACCACCACCGGGAACCGCTGCGGCTCGGGCGCGCCGCGCACCACGCCGGTGCCGATGCGCCACAGCTCGGGCACGCCGTCGCTGCCGTCGGCCGTGCCGGGCGCGCCCAGCCACGACTCGGGCGGCCACGACGCCGGGCCCCCGGCCGCCGCGTCGACCAGCGCGGTCAACTGGTCCGGCCCGCGTTCGGACCACTCGCGGAACGCCTCGACCCGGTCGATCATCGCCTGCGCCACCTGCTGCTCGAACAGCGGGTTGGCCAGCGCGCGCGCCAGCAGCGGGTCGGTCAGCGCCCGGTCGACGCCGTCGCCGCGCAGCATCACCTCGAACATGTCGCGGGCGCGTTCGTCGGCGAGCAGGCGGTGCTCGCGCGAGGCGTTGCCCAGCGCGGCGGCGACCGCCTTGCGGAACTCCTCGAAGGAGCTCTCGATCCTCCTGCGGCGCTCGTCACGCCTGTTCACGTCACAGCTCCACGGCTAGGCGTTGGACCAGTTCCAGGCTGCCCACGATCAGCTCCAACTCGTCGGCGAACTTCTCACCGGCGGCGAGGAACCCGGCGGGCACCAGCGACTCGTGGTGGTCGGCGCTCGCCTCCAGCAGGATGTCGACCGCCTCGTCCAACGCGCCCTGGGCTTCCCGGACGCTGCGGTAGGCGTCCCGGAGGAACTGGCAGCTCTGCTCCAGCGCGAGCTTGATCTCGCCTACCGAGGTCACGTCACAGCCTGGAATTGATGCTCTCGGCCTGGGAGATCCCGGCGCCGAGGTGCTTCTGCAGGTCGGTGACGCCGCTGACCACCTCGGCGAACCGGGCGTTCGCCTGCTCCACGTCGGCCTGCACGCTGCCCTGGGTGGCCGTGCTGAGCAGCGCTTGGGCGTCCTCGGCCAGGTCGGCGGCCTGTTGCAGGGCGTTGACGCTCTGGCCCGCCTTGTCGACGGCCGAAGCGATCGCGGCGCGAACCTCTTCGATGCTGGCCATGTCGATCCCGACCCCTCCTGAGAAACCGGTTGGATTCCTATAGTTGAAAGTAGTACCTAAAGTTTCACGATTCACAAGCAAGATCGGCTGACCGGGTGGAGGTGGAAATCCACTCGATCGGGTCAGCGATGATGATCTCAGTCGGGCACCGTCCACACGAATGCCGAGCCCGGTGTCGCTGTCAGTTCCAACGCGGCGATCCCCGTCGGCGGAACCGGTGCGGCTGACCAGCGGGTCGACCCCGACCCCTCGGACCACTCGACGTCCGACCAACCCGAACGGCCCAACGACGTCACGGCGTCCTGTAGCGCGACCGTGGGGGAATTAGCGCTCGAACCGAGGTCTATGTGCACGCTCAGTAGGTGTCCGTGTGGAGCCACTCGGGTGATCTTGCCACTGCGCGCGACCCGGCTGGCTACCGCCCGTGCCTGCCACTCGGCGCCCGCGGACCGGTCGGTGGCCACGTCGACGCGCAACGACAGCCACGTGGTCGCCTCCGGCTCGGCCGGGATCACCCGTTCGGACACCGGCTCGTCGTCCGGTCGGCCCCGCGGGTCGCGGCCGGGGGCGTCGTGCCCCGGGTCGACCAGCCCCGGATCGTGCGGTGAGTCGTGCCGACGGGGGTCGTGCCGCGGGTCGTGCTGCCGCGAGTCGACCTGCTGGGGGCTGTTGTGCTGGGGGTCGCCGCCGGCCCACGCCTCCACCATCAACCGCTCCGCGCCCGGCACCAGGCCGTCGAGCAGCGCCGGGTCCTCCAGCACCGTCCAGGCGGTCGGCGGCTCGCAGGCCACCCGCGGGGTCGGGAACTCGTCGCCCAGCCGGCGCACCACCGTGCGCACCGCCCTGGCCAACGCGCCCGCCACGTTCTGCGTCGCGCGCTCGCCGCTGAGCAGGCTGATCGTCACCGACCAGCAGCCGGGTTCCTCGTCGGAGCAGTCGAAGGCCCGCACCACGCGCCCGCCGACCTGGCGCAGCAGTGCGGCGCAGGCGGCGTGCGCCTGCCGCTCGTCGTCGGCCGCCACCACCGCGGTGATCAGCAGCTCCAGGTCTTCTCCCACCATCTCGACCCGAATTGTCCACGACACGCCGGCGACTCGTGAGGGTGCCATTGATGTCACCCATAAGCAGGGACTTGCGCCCACCCCTCGTGATGTCCGCTGATCAGGCCGTTTTCGCCGGTTCAACCCCCGTTCACACGATGCGGTCGGCGACCTCCGGCGGCGCGCCGACCGAGGTAACGATGTGAGCGCATGGCCATCTATGCCTAGGAGGTTCCACCATGCGCAGCATCATCCGAATGGCCGCGGCGAGCGCTCTCGCGTTCCCGATCATCATCGGCGCCGCGGGCATCGCGTCGGCCGACGTGGAGTACGACCAGAACAACGTGTCGGCCACGGCGGACGGCGCCACCGTCCACGAACTGGCGTCCGGCGCGGACGGCTACGGCGGCTCGTACTTCTTCGAGCAGTACCAGGCCGCCACGCCGTACGGCGCGGGCTCCTTCACGGTCGTGGCGTGGACGTGGGATGGCAACGCGGGCTACTACGACGCCTACGCCTGGTCCAGTCCTGAAGGCGCCTGGACCGGTGACACAGAGGCACACGCGGAGGCCTCGGACTACGACGACCACGACGACGATGACGACCACCACGACGACGATGACGACTACGCCGACGATGACGACTCGGGTTACGACGACTGATTCGTGACGGGGGTGGGGTGGCACCGCGTCGGCCACCCCACCCCGTTCGCGTCAGCGCCGCCCGAGCACCCGGTGCACGAAGGCGACGACGTCGGCCAGCACCTCGGCCGAGTTGGTCTCGTTGAACACCTCGTGCCGCGCGCCGGGGTAGACGCGCTCCTCGAACAGCAGCCCGCGCAACCGGTCCGTGCCCGTGCGGGTGTCGGCCAGTGGCACCAGCTCGTCCGCGTCGCCGTGCAGCCACAGCGTCGGCAGGTGCTCCAGCGCGGGCCCGTAGTTGACCTCGTCCAGCGCGCGCTCCAACGCCTCCAAGGTCTCCCGCCGGTACGGCCCGTGCCACACCAACGGGTCGGACGCGTACCGCTTGCCGACCTCCGGGTCGCGGGAGAGCAGCGCCGGGTCGAGCGGCGCGCGGGTGGTCTCCGCCGAACCCAGCCCGTCCAGCCCCTCCCAGGTGCCGAGCACCGGCGCGGACAGCACCAGCGCCGTCAACGGGTGCAGCTGGGCGTACCGGGCCGCGACCAGACCGCCCTCGGCGTGGCCGACCAGCACGGTCGGCAGGTCGGACGCCGCCGAGCTCACCGTGGCGGCGACATCGGCCACCACGCCGTCGAAGTCGGTGATCAGCGCCCGTTCGCCCGCGGACCGGCCGTGGCCGACGTGGTCGGCCGCCAGCACCAACGCGCCCGCCGCCACCAACGCCTCGGCGACGTGGTCGTATCTGCCGCCGTGCTCGCCGTGGCCGTGCACGATCACGGCGAGCCAGTCGGCGGTCAGGTTGGGCCAGGTGCGGACGGCGAGGTCCCCGGCGTGGCCGGGGACGTTGGACTCGATCACCTAGGCAGCGTAGAACGCGCTGATCCGGATCTTCCCCCCGGCGCACACCGGGCCGAGGCCCCACGACAGGCTCATCGGCTCGGTCTCGTCCGGCGGGATCGCCGCGGCCCGTGCCGCCTCGGCCTGGCAGGGCGCGTCCACCGGCTCGTCACCGGTCGGCACGACGGTCCAGTGCAGGTTCGCCGCCGCCGCGGTGCCGGGCGCGAGGACCACCGGCGCCGGGCCGGGGTCGGTGGTGCGCTGGAGGTCGGTCGGCAGCGGGTTGCCGGCCGCGTCGAGCAGTTGCAGGCCGCTGTAACCGTTGAGCGTGCACGGCGCCGCGCCGTTGTTGGTCACCACGAGCTTGCCGTACCGGTTGCCCGCGCCCGCGTCGCCCGGCTGGACCGCGCCCGCGAGCGCGGCGGCGGTGCAGCGGACCGGGGCGGACGCCTGGCCGGTCGTCGCCGGCGCCGACGACGGCGGCACCGGCGCGGTCCCGGTGGCCGAGGACGAGGGTGGTTCGACCGCGAGGGTCGACTGGTCTGCCGCTGGTCGAGGGCTCCCGCACGCGGTGAGCGCGACCGCGAGGGCGCCGAGCGCCACGAGTCGCCTCATGTCCACCTCCTGGCTCGATGACGAGGCCTTGTCAGGAGGACGTACCCAGCCGCCGTTCGGTTGGGTGTATCGGCGAGAAATTCACCGTATCGGGCGCATCATTGGCGGTTCTCGACCCAACCGCCGCCGAGCACCGGCATGTCGTCCGCGGCGGCGTTCCACAGGTAGGTCCAGCAGATCTGCCCGTCGGGCAGCGCGACCCGCACGCGGCGGTACTCGTCGCCCTCGTAGTCGTCCAGCACGGGGAGGGCGTCCTCGGGGCGTTCGAGGCGCAGCACGTGCCCCGGCACGCCGCGGCCGGTACCGCCGGGGGAACCGTCGCCGGGTCGCAGCGCCGGGTAGCCGCGGCCGGTGTCGTGCAGGGTGCCGGGCAGCGACGCGGGCACGGGCTCGCCGACGACGAACGGCGCCACGAGGTGCCAGGCCGCCATCCCGGGCTGGAGCGTGCCGTAGGTGAAGAGGCGGTCGGGCCAGTCGTCCGGCGACGGGTCGCCGTGCACCGGCGTCACGTCCAGGCCGTCGCCGTCGGCGGGCCGGCCGCCGAGCCGCCGCGCGCCGCGCTGGTCGACGTCGGCGCAGCGCACCGGTCTGCCGTTGACCAGCAGGGGCATCCGCCGGATGCCGGCGCCGGTGTAGGCGAGCACGGAGTCGACCACGCCGCCGTTGAACAACGTCACCCGTCCGGTGTGCACGCGCACCAGCCGGTACCGCAGGCCGCGACCTTCGCAGCGGTCGAGCACCCGCAGCTGCTCGGCGGTGGCGAACCACACCGCGTGCTCCTCCTCGACGCCCGGCGCCGCGGCGAGGGTCGCCGGGCGCTGGCCGTCGGTCTTGCGCAACCCCGCGGCCCAGACGGCGGCCAGGCCGTCGCACCGGGCGCGCAGCACCACCGCCGGGCCGGTCAGGCCGAGTTCCTCGCGCAGCCACGTCACCTTGGCCGGGTTGGCGTTGGAGCCGTACGCCAGCACCGGCATCCGGCCCGAGAGCGGCGGTTCGCCGTGCGCGGCGAGCCAGTCGTCCAGGTCCCGCCCGTCCGGCGCGACCCGCCACCCGGAGTCGGCGCCGGGGTCCGGGGTGACCGGCCAGCCCGCACCGTCGAGGTGCACGAAGCAGTGCCCCGGCCGAGCTCCCGGATAGGGCTCGGCCGGGTGACTGTCGTCCGTGAAGGGCTGCGTCATGCCTCCCATTCTGGCAAACCTCACCGAGAATTCACCCGGCGTTGGGTTCTGCGGGCCGAAATAGATCCGACCTTTCCGGCTTGGCGGTGCGGAAAAGAGGGCTCGACTGCGCTACATCGGGCGATACAGGTCGGAGGTGTTAACGTGACGTGTCACACGTTCTCGGCACGCCGCGCGTCGTACTCCTCTTGTGCCGCCACGAAGTTGGGCAGGTTCGCCTCGATCCAGCCGAACAGGTCGCGGATCTGCTTCGCCGCATGGGTGCCCAGCGGCGTGAGGGAGTAGTCCACCCGCGGCGGGATCACCGGGTGCGCCTCGCGGTGCACCAACCCGTCCCGCTCCAGCGCCTGCAACGTCTGGGCCAGCATCTTCTCGCTCACCCCGGCCACCGACCGGCGCAACTCGCCGAACCTCTGCGTGCCGTCGAGGAGCTTGCCGAGCACGAGGCTGCCCCACATGCCGGTGGCGTGGTTGGCGATCGTGCGGGACAGGCAGTCGCGGTTGTATACGTCACCTCGCAGCTCCATGGCGCGCACCCTAGCTGGATGCTTTCCGAAACGTAAGTACCTGACAAACAGGTAGGTACTTACGGATAGTTAGCAGCCGACCTAGCGTTCGCCGCATGACGACCTTGATCACCGGCGCGACCGGCCACCTCGGCTCCCTGATCCTCCGGCACACCCTCGACCGCCTCCCGGCCGACCGGCTCGCGGTGTCCGTGCGCGACCCGAAGAAGGCCGAAGGCCTCGGCGTCGAGGTCCGGCCGGGCGACTTCGACGGCCCGCTCGCCGCCACGTTCGCCGGCGTGGAGACGCTGCTGCTGGTGTCGGTGGACGGGCCGGACGAGATCCGGATCGGCCGGCACCTGAACGCGGTGCGCGCGGCGGCGGAGGCGGGTGTGCGGCACATCGTCTACACGTCGGTCACCGACGCGGACACCTCGCCGCTCGAACTGGCCAAGGTGCACAAGGCGACCGAAGAGGCGATCCGCGCCACCGGCATCCCGTTCACCTTCCTGCGCAACGGGATGTACCACGAGAACTACCTCCCGCAGGCCCCCGGCCCGATCGTGACCGCCGCGGGTGACGGGCGCATCGCCAGCGCGTCCCGCGAGGACCTGGCGCTGGCCGCCGCCGTCGTGCTGAGCACGGCCGGCCACGAGAACGCGGTCTACGAGCTCACCGGCGCGCGGGCGTGGAGCTTCGACGAGCTGGCCGCGCTCGTGGGCGAGACCCACCTGCCGGTGAGCCCGGAGGAGCGCGTGACGGGGCTGAAGGGCTTCGGCCTGCCGGACTTCCTGGCCGAGCTGCTCGCCGACATCGAGGTCAACATCGGCCGCGGCGCACTCGCCGAGGTCCGCCCGGACCTGGAGAAGCTGATCGGCCGCGCGCCGACCACGATCGAGGACGCCCTGCGCGGCTGACCGCCCGCGAGCAGCGCCGGCGACCGACTACGGTCGGCGGTGCCGGTGATCGACCACGCTGGCGGCGGCCGGTCCTGGCGGTTGACCACGGCGGACGGCGGCGGGTCAGCCGCCGGCGAGCAGGGCCGCGTCGATCTCCTGGTGCGCCTCGGGGTGCTCCTCCCACCACTTCGCGTAGACCGGGTTGCGGGGGAGCACCGCGCGGTAGGCCCTGGCGGCGGCGGCGAAGACGTCGTGGGCCCGCCCGGCGGCGGGCCCCTCGCGGCGGGTCGCCAGCATCAGGTCGACCATCAGCGGCGCGCCGCGCAGCGGGCGGATCACGATCCCGTCGCCGCCGCGGGACTGGGGCAGCGCGAACGACACCGCGCCGTTGGCCACCAGGCTGCGCGCGGTGCTCGCCTCGTTCACGTGGTGGCTGAACCGGGGCGTGAACCCGGCCTCCGCGCACGCGGTGAAGATCTGCAAGCGGTTGCCGACGATCTCGTCCGGCCGCGAGACCCAGTCCCGGTCGGCCAGCTGGGCGAGGTCCACCTCGTCCTGCGCCACCAGCGGATCGGTCTCGGGCAGCGCCACGAACTGCGGCTCGCTCACCAGCCGGCGCATCTCCAAACCGCGCAGCTCCCGGCGTTCCAGCCCTTCGAACCGGTCCAGCACACCCAGCTGCACCTGCCCGGACACCAGCATCTCCAGCAGGTCCGACGCGCCGGGCATGATCTCGGTGCGGACCTCCGAACACGGGATCACCCGCCGCAGCTCCTGCACGAAGTGCCCGAAGAACAACGTGGGCACGCCGCCGACGAGCAACGGCCCCGGCGTGCCGTCCCGGGTCCGCTCACGGGCCAGCGACACCAGCTGCTCGACCTCGTCGAGCACCAGCCGGGCCGTGCCGACGACCTGTTTGCCGAGGTCGGTAGGCACGGAACCGCCGGGGGTCCGGTCGAACAGCCTGCCGCCGACGATCCGCTCGACGGTCCGCAGCTGGGCGCTCATCGCGGGTTGCGTGAGCCCCAGGCGTGAGGCGGCCTTCGTGAGGCTGCCTTCTTCGGCTATCGCGCACACCGCGCGCAGGTGGCGTAGCTCAAGCTCGGGCATAACGTTCTTCTATCCCCCTTTCGTATGAGCCGCCAGCCCTGGCGGCCGCCATAGTCGGCCCGAGCCCAGGAGGAGAGCCATGGCCGTCCCGTCCCGCGCCACGTACCCACACGACGTGGTCGAGCGACCCCGGCACACCGTTCACGCGGACGGAAGTGCCGGTGGCGCCGGGGATCCGGGACGAGCCGAGGGGGTGTGAGGCGAACGTCCCCACCCCGTGCGGGGCCGCCGGTCGTCATTGCGGAGTGAGCGACCGGCGGCCCCGTCGCGTTCTCGGTACTTTCGAGCCATGTCAGTCCAGGACAGCCCAGTCGACTGGGTGAACGAGCACATCCGCAAGTACGTCGAGTCGGACGGCGCGGACGGGCACGAGTGGCAGCCGGGCGTGTTCACGCTCCTGCTGACCACGATCGGCCGCAAGTCCGGGGAGTCGCGCCGGACCGCGCTGATCTACCAGCCCTACGGCGACGCGTACGTGGTCGTCGCCTCGTACGGCGGCGCGCCCGAGCACCCCGCCTGGTACCGCAACCTCGCCGCGCGCAACGAGGCCGAGGTGCAGGTGGGGCCCGACGTGTTCCCCGCGAAGGCGCGCACGGCGACCGGTGACGAGCGGGCCGAGCTGTGGCGGCTGATGACCGAGGTGTGGCCGGACTACGACGACTACGCCAGGAAGACCGACCGCGAGATCCCGGTGGTGGTGCTGGAACGCGTCCAGTCCTGAGCTTCTGAACGCCCGGACGCCGTCAGCCCCCGACCGTGATCGGCACCGCCGCGCCGGTCACGGTCACCCGCGGGTCGTCCGGCGAGACCTCGATCTCCAGCAGGCTGGGGCGACCCATGTCCACGCCCTGGTGGATGGTGATCGACCTCGGCCTCGCGACCTTCCCGACGGCACGCAGGTAGCCGCCGAACGCCGCCGCGGCGGAGCCGGTCGCCGGGTCCTCCACCACCCCGCCGACCGGGAACGGGTCACGCGCGTCGAAGACGTCCTCGTCCCGCTGGTGCACCAGTTGCGCGGTCACCGCGTCGTTGGCGCGCAACAGGTCCGCGAGCGCGTCGAAGTCGTAGTCCAACGACGCCAACCGCTCCCGCGTGCGCACGGCCAGCACGAGGTGCCGCGAGCCGCCGAACGCCCAGTGCGCGGGGTGGCGCGGGTCGAGGTCGTCGGCGGACCACCCCAGCGCCCGCAGCGCGGCCGCCACGTCGGCGTCCGGCGCGGGCGTGGCCGAGGTGGGCACGCTGGTCAGGCTCGCCGTGCCGGGCGTCGTGGCCACCTCGACCAGCCCGGCCCTGGTGTGGAACCGCAGCGTGCCCGTGCGCCCCAGCGCGACGGCCGTGGCCACGGTCGCGTGACCGCAGAACGGCACCTCCACCAGCGGGCTGAAGTACCGCACGTCGAACTCGTCGCCGTCGGGCCGGGGGAAGAGGAACGCGGTCTCGGAGTAGCCGACCTCGGCGGCGATCTCCAGCATCCGGGACTCGGTCGACCCGGTAGCGTCGAGCACGACACCGGCCGGGTTGCCGCCGGCGGGGTCGGTGGTGAAAGCGGTGTAGCGGAGCACTGCGGGTTCCTGCGCGTCGGTCATGACCACAGCGTCTCCCACCGGCCCGGATCGAGTCCAACGATTCCCTGTGATGTGTCCGATCAGTATTGTCGATGCGGTGGACACCCGCCTCCTGCGCACCCTCTTGGTGCTCGCGCGCACGGGCAGCTTCACCGCCACCGCGGCGGAGCTGCACCTCGTGCAGTCGACGGTGACGAGCCAGGTCAAAGCCCTGGAACGGCACCTCGGCGCCCGCCTGTTCGACCGGCTGCCCAGCGGCGCCCGGCTGACCGAGGCGGGTCGGCAGGCGGTCGAGCACGCGCGCGAGGTGCTGACCTCCGAGCAACGCCTGCGCGACGCGGTGCGCGGCAGCACCGCGGTGGAGGGCGACGTGCGGATAGCCGCACCGGAATCGGTCTGCGCCTACCGCCTGCCGCAGCGGATCGCGGACGTGGCCATGCGCTGGCCCGGCATCTCCGTGCACCTCTCGCCCGCGGGCACCCGGCAGGCGCTCGCCGGTGTCCGCAACGGCACGCTGGACCTGGCACTGGTGCTGGAGGACGCGTTGGTCGCCCCCGGCTTGAAGGTGACCGCCATCGGCGTGGAGCCGATCGAGCTGGTGTCCGCGCCCGGCGTGGTGCTGGAGGAGCGGTACTTCCTGCTGGAGGAGGGCTGCTCCTACAGCGACCGGTTCGTGCGGGAACTGACCGCGACGCCGAGCATCACCCGGTTCGGCAGCATCGAGGCCGTGCGGTCGTGCGTGGTGGCCGGTCTGGGCTGGACCGTGCTGCCGCGGGTGGCGGTCGCCGAGCAGTTGGACGCGGGCACGTTGCACCGCGTGCGCGAACTGCCCGACAGCACGCTGTTCCTGGTCACGGACCCGCGCCGGACGCCTTCCGCGGCCGTGCGGGCGGTCTCGGCCGCGCTGAACTGACCCCACCCGAACATCGACCGACCGGGTGTCACCCGCCCAGCCGGGTCAGCATCCCCTCGCAGCTGCGCACGACCACGGCCGCGGCCCGCCGCTGCCCGTGGTCCAACGCCGGGTCCACCGCGTGGTCGCGCCACCGGCCCAGGGTGTCCAGCACGGCGTGCCGCAGCTCGCCCTCGGTCGGCTCGTAGTCCATGCCCAGCCGCACGACCGGGTCCGTGCCCAGGCCGCCGACCAGCCGGGACGCCTCGGCGTCGAGGTCGCCGGGCAACCGGGTGCGCCCGCCCTGCAACGCGGCCAGCAGCCGCAGCTCCCGGAAGTCGTGCGCGGAAGCCAGGATCCGCTCCACCGACGCGGCCAGCGCCACCGAACCGGGCCGCGGCTCGGCGCGCAGCACCACGTCCAGGCCCAGCAGGGCGGCGCGGGCCTTGAGCACTTCCTTGCGCTCGGTGAAGTAGACGCCGATCGAGTCGCGCAGCTCGCCCAGACCGCTGCGCTGCACCAGCTGACCGGTCAGCTTCACCTGCGTGTCGAAGCCCTGGCGGATCAACGTGGTGGTCAGTCGCACGCCGAAGATGCCGAACCGGTCGACCAGGCCGCGGCGCACCGCCGGGTCGAGCCGGACCGGGAAGTCCTCGCCCACGAACCGGTCCGCGGACAGCAGGTGGTCGTCCAACTCGGTGCGCGCCAACGACGCCAGCGCGGCCAGCGCGGCGAACTCCTCCGGCCGCACCGTGCGCGCGGCCACCGCGAGCAGCCCGGCCACCGCGACCACGTTCTGGCACAACGGGGTCACGGTCGCCTCGCGCCGGTAGCGGCGGGCGATCTGCTTGGCCGAGGACAGCGCGTCGATCCGGCCGCCGCCGATCTCGTCGGCCCGGGACAGCACCAGCACGGTGTTCACCGGCGCGACGCGCGCCACCGGGTGGTCGTGCGCGGTCTGGAGGAACCGCACGTCGGTGGTGTGCATGTGCCTGGTCAGGTACAGCACCGCGTCGGCCTCGCCGTAGACCTGCTCGACCGGCGCGGCCCCCGGCGTGTCGATCAGGACGAGGTCGCGCAACGACCGCGACGGCCACTGCACCACCACGCGCTCGGCGTCCGGCGCGTCCACGAACGCCTTGCCGTCGCGGCGCAGCACCGGCACCTCGTACTGGCCGACGTGCGCGGTGGGCCGCGGTCCGTCCTGGTACCAGGTGGTCGCGCCGGTGGGGTCGAACTCCTCGCCGATGAGCGCGCTGACCACGGTCGACTTGCCCGACCGCGACCCGCCCGCCACGGCCACCCGCACCGGCTCGCCGAACCGCGCCTGGTGCCCGCGCAGCCACCCGACCGCGCGCGGGCTGTCCCGGTAGACCGCCAGGGCGTCTTCGAGCAGCGCCCAGACCTCGTCCTGCACCGCGCCGGGCCGCGTGCCGCCCGGTGCCACCTCGCCCGGGAACATCAGGCGCTGATCCCCAACGGCGGCGCCTGGCCACCGGCGAGCGCCTGGACCCGCTGGTAGAGGGCGACCAGATCGTCCAGCTCGCGCTTGGCGTCGCGGTTGCGGCGCTCCCGCTCGGTGTTGTCGTCCTGGACCGCGCGGCGGGCGCTGCGGGCCGATTCGAGCAACGTCTCCTGCAACTCCTCGGCCAGCGTGGAGAAGTGGGTGCGCAGGCTGCGCTGGATGTGCCGGGCCGCGTCGCGGCAGTCCTTGCTGAACTTGAGGAAGAAGTCGTCCACGTGCCGGGCCGCGGCGGCCTTGGCGGCGGCCTGCCTGCGGCGCAACCGCTGGTCGCTCTCGTCGATGATCGACTTGCCGCCGAACAGCGCGCCCGCGCCCAGCGAGATCGCGTTGATCAGCGGCATCCCGGCGAGGCTGGTGGCCAGGCCGAACATCAGCACGCCGCCGTAGGAGCCCTTCAAGCCGGTGAACGCCTTCTGCATCAGGCCGAACTTCTCGATCAGCGGCTTGTCCATCGGCGCGACCCGGTCCAGCACGTCGTCCGGGAAGATCGACTCGGGCAGCAGGTCGTCGCGGACGACCGGGAAGCTCTTGGCGACCTTCTCCGCCACCCACTCCGAGCGGTCGAGCAGCCAGGCGAAGTTCGTCGTGGCGGCCTCGGTGAGGTTGTCCTCCAGCCAGGACTCGAACCGGTCCCAGCCCAGCGCCGGGTCCGCGGTCTCGAACGTCCTGTCCACCTCGCGGATGATCTTGCGGGTGCGGTCGCGCAGGTCGTACTCGATGTCGGAGACCAGGTCGGCCATCTCGTCGGCCAGCACGGTCTGCCAGCGCGCGGACCGGCGGCGCAGCTCGTCGATGCGGCGCTGGGCCTCGTTGAGCGCGACGATCGTCTTCTCCGGGCCGCGGGCGGCGCGGGCGGTCAGCTCCTCGCGCACCGGCGCGACCAGCTGCTTGATCGCCGACGCCGCGGTGACCGCGACCGTGCGGCGGGCCAGCACGTCGGCCGCGGCCAGGATGTCCTGCTGCACGCAGGTCAGCAGCTCGGGGAAGCCGGACTCGGCGTTGAGGGCCTTGTCGCCGGTCTTGGCCGCGCGCAGGCGCAGCGCGGCGGACACGGGGATCAGCTTGGCGGTCACGCCCGCGCGGGCCAGGTGCGCCCGGTTGCGCTCGACCACCCGCCGCCACTGCGCCGCGATGTCGATCTTGGTGAGGACCACGATCACGTTCGGGCAGGACGTCATCACCTGCTTGAGCAGCTCCAGTTCCGACCGGGTGAGCTCGGCCGTCGCGTCGGAGACCATGAGCACCGCGTCGGCCTGGAGCAGCGCGGTGAACGTGCTCGCGGTGTGCGCGGGCCGCAGGTCGCCGACGCCCGGCGTGTCGATCAGCACCAGGCCCGAGTCCAGCAGCGCGCGCGGGATGCCGACCTCGGCGCGCACGAGGTCGCCGCCGTGGTGCTGGTTGGCGCTCACCTGGCTGGCGAGCTGGTCGATCGGCACCGGGATGCGTTCGGTGGGGGTGTTCGCGATGGTCGCGCCGCGCACGAGCGCGGCCGACGGCGTCTCCGCGTGCTGCACGAAAGTGGGAACGGTGGTCGTGACGTCGTCACCCACCGCGCACACCGGGGCGTTCACCATCGCGTTCACGAGCTGGCTCTTGCCCTGCTTGGGCTCGCCGATCACGAGCACCCTGAGCTTGGGGTCCAGCTGGCGGGAGCGCTTGTCGCGCAACCGTTCGGCCAGGTCGGGCCGGTTGTGCGCAGCGCAAGCCCTGATCGTGTCGTCGAGCACGTCGAGCCAAGGCGCGGACATCACCCGGCAGAGTGTGCCGGTAAAACCCGTCCGGGTGAAAGTCCGGACACGAGCGAGGGCCGGTCCTGTCCACTGGACAAGACCGGCCCTCCGGTAGTGGATCAGTCTCAGAAGAGCAGGTCGTCCACGCCGAGCGAGTCGACGACCGGGAGGTCCAGACCGTCGACGGTGCCGGTGACGTTGCTCACCACGCCGCCCACCCCGGCGGTGTCCGCGACGCCCGCGACCGTGTCGGTCACGCCGGACAGGGGAGCGGCGCCGTGGGCGTCGAAGTCGGCCGAGCCGGCAACGCCGAGCGTGTCGCCCAGGCCGCCCAGGTCGCCGACGCCACCCAGACCGTCCACGGCGGGCAGGTTGCCGGTGAGGCCACCGGTCACGTTGCCGAGCACGCCGGTCAGCGTGTCGACCGTGCCGAACGCGGTGCTGGTCAGGCTGTCCACGTCCGCCACCGAGCCGGTGACCCCACCCGCGGTGGCGACGGCACCGTCCAGCGTGCCGGTCGCCGTGCCGGTCAGGCCCTCGACCGGACCGGAAGCGGTGGCCAACGTGCCGTCCAGGGTGTCGGTCACGTCACCCACCGCGGAGAAGTCGCCCTCGACCGACAGCGTCGCCGAGGCGGCGCCGTCGAGCAGGTCCCAGCTCGACACGCCGCCGAAGACCGACAGGCCGTCGGCGTCCGCGCTCAGCGTGCCCGCCACCGCGGCCTTGACGTCGCCGGCGCCGGTGGCACCCGACACGGCGAGCTGGTCGGTGACGGCCTTGAGCCGGAAGATCGCGCCGGCCTGACCGGCGTCGACCAGGTCGAGCGGCAGGTCCTCGACCAGCGAGCCGTCGAGAGCGGGCAGGCTCCCGGTCGGCACGTAGTCGAGCACCAGCGGGATGACTTCCTGCACGTCCAGGGCGCTGATGTCGCTCAGGCCCGCCGCGGCCAGGGTGCCCTCGGCGTCGGCCTGGAAGTCGGCCAACGCGGTCGGGTCGCTGAGCAGGTCGAGGACGAAGTCGTGCAGCGTGTTGGGGCTGGAGCCCATGATGGATGTCTCCTGGTCAAGTAGGACGCGGGTAGCCGGCCCGGCAGGGGTGTGGTCCGGCCTGGTGATCAACGTATGGGCGGGGGGATCACCAGCCATCGGGGATTACTCCCAGTAGATACCGCAACCACTATGGGGTGGTTGTCGTTCACTCCCTAGGGGATTAGGGGATGCGCTTGTGACCCTCTCGTCACCCGTGTAGGTACTGCCTGTAGTTCGTTCAGGTGAGTGAGGAGGCCTCCGAGTTGCCGTACGTCCTCGGGGTCGACGTGGGCACCACCCGCACCGCGGCGGCCGTGTGCAGGCTGGGCGGCGCCGGGCGCGGTGAGCCGGAGCCGGTCGGCCTCGGCGGTCCGGGCGGCGGCGTGGCCTCGGTGTTGCAGCTCACCGCGGACGGCGCGTTCGCGGTCGGCGAGCCCGGTGACCCGCGGTGGACCGCCACCGGCTTCGCCCGGCGGGTCGGCGACCCGGTGCCGGTCGTGCTCGGCCCCGCGGCGGACGCCGGCTCCGCCGAGCCGTGCCCGGCGGAGGAGCTGACCGCTCTCATGGTCATGTGGGTGGTCGACCAGGTCTCCGCCCGTGAAGGCGAACGCCCCGCGCACGTCGTGCTCGCGCACCCCGCTGGTTGGGGTTCCCACGCGAAGGGGCTGATGCACCGGGCGCTGCGGTCGGTGGGGGTCGAGGCGTCGCTGGTGCCCGAACCCGTCGCGGCGGCCGAGAACCACGCGTTCACCCGGTCGAGCGCCCGGTCGCTCGGCGTGTTCAGCCTGGGCAGCCACGGGTTCGGCGCGTCCGCGGTGGGCCGGGGGTTCGAGCTGCTCGCCACCGCCGAGGGGGTCGACCAGGCCGCGGGCGTCGACTTCGACGACGCGGTGTTCTCGCACGTCCGGTCGTCGCTCGGGCGCGAGCTGGCCGAACTGGACGCGGACGACCCGCGCACCAGGGGCCTGTTCGGGCGGCTGCGCCGCGACTGCGAGGCGGCCAAGCGGGTGCTGTCCGGCGTGGTGGAGACGTCCGTGCCGGTGCACCTGCCGTCCGGTCGGGTGGACGTGCCGCTCACCAGGGCGCGGTTCGAGGACCTGATCCGCGCCGACGTGGAGCAGGCCGTCTCGGTGTTCGACCGGGTGGTGCTCGGCGCGGGTGGCGTGGAGATGACGGTGCTGGTCGGCGGCAGCGCCCGCATCCCGCTGGTCGCGGCGTCCGTGCCCGGTCGGGTGGTGCTGGACGCCGCGCCCGAGACGTCGGTGGTGAAGGGCGCGGCGTTGGCCGCCCGCCGGCTGGTGGTCGGGCCCGACGCCGAGCCCGAGCCGATCGAGACGTCGGTGATGGTGCGCGACGACGACCCGTTGCTGAGATTTCCGGTGGGTGGCCTGGACGTGCCGGACGCGGAGTTCACCGCGCCGCCGCCCCGGCCGCCCGTCGACATCACACCGCTCGACCTGCCGGAGCGGCGCACCGTGAAGCGCGTCGTGCGCGGGCTCGTGCCGACCGGTGGGCGTCGTGCCCGTGACAGCGAGGATGGCCGTTGACCCCGAGCACGACCGCGCGTCCGGTGTTGTCCCCGCAGGTCTCGCAGGTCTTGGACGCCGTCGCGGACGGCGCCGTGCTGCGGCTGGGCGTGGTCGCGCCCGGCGGGTACGGCAAGACCACCGTGCTGCGGGAGATCTCGCGGGCGTTCGAGGACGCGGGCGCGCGGGCGTCGGTGGTGGACGACGCGCACCTGCTGCCGGACGCCGAACTGCTGTCGCTGCGCTCCCTGGTCGAACGCGGGGACGAGCACGTCGTGGTGGCCTACCGGCCCTGGCCGCGGACACGCGCGCTGGCGGCGTTGGCCGAGTCGCTGGGCCGGGCGCGGCCGTCGTTGATGCTGGAGCCGTTCACCCGGGACCAGGTGCGGTCGGTGCTGCCCGCGTCCGCGCGGGGGCTGGTGGACTTCGTGCACCAGCAGACCGGCGGCGTGCCGCGGTTCGTGCGGCGGCTGGCCGGGTTGACCGCGGCCGAGCTGACGTCCGAGGTGGTGGCGTCGTTCCGGGTCGACCTGGACTGGCTGGACGCCGACGTGCAGAAGTACCTGCTGGCCGCCGAGGCGGGCGCGGCGCTGCGGCTGGACCTGCTCGGCGGGCTGCTCGGGGTCGACGCCGACGCGGTGGGCGACGTGATCGAGGCCGGTCGGGCCACCGGCCTGGTGGCGGCCGACGGGACGTTGCTGCCCGTCGCACGGGTGGCCGTGGCGGCGTTGAGCCGGACCGACCGCCGCATCGCCGTGCGGCAGCGGTTGGCCGAGTTGCAACTGCGCTCCGGCGGTCCGGTGCTCGACCTGGTGCGGCCGTTGATCACCGCGGGCGGTGCGGGCAACCAGGCGGGTGTGGTCGGGCCGGAGATGGCGCAGGCGTTCCGCGCGGCGGCCGACGAGGCGTTGGGCGCCGACCCGGCGTTGGCGGCACGGCTGCTGGCGGCCATCGGCACGGCGGGCCCCGACGTGGCCGTGCGGCGGGCGGTGGCCTCGGCGATGGCGGGCGACCTCGACGCGGCGCTGCGGCTGGCGGACCAGGTGATCTCCAGCGGTGACCGGGAGCACCGGGGCGCGGCGGCGGAGGTGGCCGGGATCGCGTTGGCGCACCGGGGCCAGCTGGCCCGCGGCACCGAGCTGCACCGGTGGTCGTCGAGCTCGACGTCGTCGGCGTTCGCGGTGATCGGCGAGGTCGGGACGGGGCGGTTGCCCGCCGCGGCGCTGCCGGTCGCGCCGCCGACCATGCTCGACGGCGGCGCTTCCCTGATGGCGCAGGGCGTGGTCGAGTCGGTGACGTCGTCCGCGACCACGTCGTTGTCCACCCTGATGCGTGCGGCGGGGTTGCTGGAGCCGGCCGGGCGGGCGGTGCTGCTGCCCGACACGCCCGCCGCGCTGGCCGCGCTGGTGGCGTTGCACAGCGGTGAGCCGGGCGTCGCCGAATCGGTGCTGGACCGGGCGATGGCGACGTCGTCGGGCGGTGCGCTGATGGTGGTGCGGCACCGGCTGCTGCGGGCGTGGATCGCGATGCAGCGCGGGAACCTGGCGCAGGCCCGGGAGACGTTGGTGGCGCTGCGCAAGGCCGGCCGGCCGCTGGAGCCGCGCGACTGGCTGTTCGCGGTGGCGCTGGAGATCGGCGTGGCACGGCGCAACAGCGACCTGGCGACGTTGAAGCGGACGTGGGAGCAGGCGTGCGAGGCGGTGCTGCGGCACCCCGTCGACCTGTTCACGTTCCTGCCGCTGGGCGAGTTCGCCACCGCCGCCGCGCGGCTGCGCGACCAGCACCGGTTGGCGCCGCACCTCACCGCGGCGCGGGACCTGTTGCGGGACCTGGGTGATCCGCCGCTGTGGGCCGTGCCGCTGCACTGGAGCGCGCTGCACGCGGCGATCATCGCGGAGGAGACGTCGGTCGCCGAGGAGCACGCGGCGTCGCTGGCGGCGTGCCGTGAGAAGAGCCGGTACGCGGGCATCGTGTCGACGGCGGCCGAGAGCTGGCTGGACGTGGTGGCGGGCAAGGTGGACGCCGACCAGGTCGAGGAGTCCGCCCGCGGCCTCCAGGCGGTCGGCCAGTGGTGGGACGCGGCCAGGCTGGCCGGTCAGGCCGCGATACGGACGTCGGACCGCCAGGCGATGGTGCGGCTGCTGGACTGCGCCCGGCTGCTCCAGGGGCGCACCGCGGCGACGACGCGCAAGCAGCCCGAACCGGCGGTGGAGGCCGACGCGAACAAGCTCAGCGACCGCGAGCGCGAGGTGGCGGAGCTGGTCGTCGGCGGGTTGACCTACAAGCAGGTCGGCGACCGGTTGTTCATCTCGGCGAAGACGGTCGAGCACCACGTGGCCCGGATCCGGCAGCGGTTGGGCTGCACCAGCCGGGCGGAGTTGCTGGACCAGCTGCGCCAGATCGTCGGCTAGCGGATTTTGGCCGCACGGCCGCGGTCGGTCGGCAGGGTCGGTCGGCTGCCGGAGGTCGTCAGGGGGCTGACGACCTCCGGTCGGGGACGGACGGGGGGAAGGGGGACGTCAGTCCCGTTTGGTCGCGTGCAACAGGATGAGGCCGAGCGCGGCGACCACGAAGTTCTGGAACGCGGGCGTCAGACCGTTCCAGTCCTTGGACTGCCACATGACGAACCACTCACCGCCGATCGCGATGAAGCCGCCGCCGAACAGCAGCGCCTGCATCACCCAGCCCGTGGACGACAGCCGGCGCGCGACCTCCTCGCGGCGCCGCAGCCAGGCCACCAGGCCCGCCAGCAGCACCAGCGCGGTGACCGCCTCCCAGACGATGATCAGCACGTACGCGATGGTCACGACGGTCGGGTCGGTGATCGCGCGCCACGTCGTGTTGGGCGACCCGAAGGTGGTGTCCATGGCCAGCACGTGCTGCACGAACGCGTGGTTGGTCTCGTAGTCGGTGACGTTCCCGAACACCACGAGACCCATGTATAGCGCGGTGATCCCGGTCAGCGCCGCGATCGCGGCTTGCGGGCTCCCCACCCTGGCAAGTGAACGCATGATCTGTAGAACCTAGTCACGATCCGCCGGAAGTCCACGAGAGGAATTCACATGACCAGGCCGTCCATCGACCCCGCGCTCGGCTTGGACCTGGCCCGGGAACGCACCC
Source organism: Saccharothrix stipae (assembly GCF_054781895.1). Lineage (NCBI taxonomy): Bacteria > Bacillati > Actinomycetota > Actinomycetes > Pseudonocardiales > Pseudonocardiaceae > Saccharothrix > Saccharothrix stipae. The sequence goes on from NZ_BAAGTN010000009.1 coordinate 147,113, forward strand.
TGCGCCGCAGGTCGGGGACGGTGACGGTGCTCGTGCCCGCGCACGACGAAGCCGCCACGGTGGCCGAGGTGGTCACCCAGGCCCGGTGCGGTCTGGACCACATGGAGGTTCGGGGTGAGGTCGTGGTGAGCGCCAGCGGCTGCGCCGACGACACCGCCGACGTGGCCCGGGCGGCGGGCGCGACCGTGGTCGAGTCCCCGGCGGGCAAGGGCAACGCGATCGTCCACGGCCTGCGTGCGGCGACCGGCGACGTGGTCTGCCTGGTCGACGGCGACCTGCGCTACTTCGGCGAGCCGACGTTGGTGGAGCTGCTGGTGCGGCCGATCCTCGACGGCCTGGCCGACGTGACGGTGTCGGACCTGTACTGGCGGCCGGTCTACCCGCAGCTGTGGCTGCACGGGTTCTTCGCGCCGCTCGCGGGCAGGCTGTTCCCGGAGATCCTGCCGAAGGTCGGCACCACGCCGTGGTCCGGCCAACGCGCGGCGTTGCGCGAGCTGTGGCCGCCGGAGCTGCCCGAGGGCTTCACCGCCGACCTCGCCCTGCTGCTGCACTGGAACCGGCACGCGAGCCGGATGCGGCCGGTGCTGGCCGACGACTGGACGAACCCGCAGCGGCCGAAGCCGGAGCTGATGCGGCAGGAGTTCGAGCTCCTCGTCGCCCACGCCGTCGCGCGGGACCGGTCGGTCGACGTGCAACGGCTGCGGGCGTGGTTCGACCGGGCCCACGACCTGATGGCGGCCTACCGGCCGGGCGTGGACGACCCGCACCGCTTCGAGCTCGACCTGCTCGACGGCTCGCTCAAGGCCCTCGACAGCTCGCTGCGGCAGGCCGATCAGGGGCAGGGCGGCTCGTAGTCCAGCTGCGGCAGGTGTTCGCGCCACCGCTCCTCCGGCAGCACGCCCTCGGTCTTGGTGCAGATCCGCTCGATCACGTGCTGGAGGTTCAGGTCCCACACCCGCACCGTGCTGTCCGAGCTGGTGGACGCCAACCGCTGGCCGTCCGGGCTGAACGCGATGTCGCGCAGCCCGCCCTCGTGCCCGGTCAGCACCTGACCGACCGCGGTGGGCCGCCGGACGTCGTGCACGTCCCACAGCCGGATGGTGCGGTCGTCGCCGCCGCTGGCCAGCGTCCGCCCGTCCGGGCTGAACGCCACCGTCACCGCGGCCTCGACGTGACCGGTCAGCGGCGTGCCGATCGGCTTGACCCGGTTCGGCACGGCCATGTCCCACAGCCGGATCGTCCGGTCGTCGCTCGCGGTGACCAGGGTGCGGCCGTCGGGGCTGATGTCGCCCGCCCGCACCGCGCTGGAGTGCCCGGTCAGCGGCTGCCCGAGCGGCTGCGCGGCGGCGGGGTCGGTCACGTTCCACAGCCGCAAGGTCTTGTCCGCGCTCCCCGTGACCAGCGTCTTGCCGTCCGGGGTGAACCCGACGTAGTGCACGTACTCCGAGTGGCCGACCAGCGGGCGCCCGAGCGGCTTGGGGTGCGCCGGGTCGGCGATGTCCCACAGCTGCACCGAGGAGTCGTCGGAGCCGGTGGCCAGGACCTTCGCGTCGTGCCGGAACGCCACCGGTGAGCTGTAGCGGGTGCCCACCCCGATCGGCTCGCCCAGCGGTCGCGGTCGGTGCGGGTCGGACAGGTCCCACAGCCGCACCACCTTGTCGCTCACGCTGGCCAGCGTGGCGCCGTCGTCGCTCAACGCGACCGACCACACCCCCGCGCCGTGCGAGAACACCGCGGTCGACGTCGGGCTGCGCGGGTCGCTGGTGTCCCACACGCGGACGGTCTCGTCCTCGCTGGCCGACACCAGGTGGTGGCCGTCGGGGGTGAAGCGGGGGCCGATGGTGCGCGCCGAGTGCCCCACGAGCACGCCCGGCGGCCCCGACCACAGCCGCACCACGGAGTCGTGGCTGCCGGTGGCCAGCGTCCGGCCGTCCGGGCTGAACGCCACCGCGTACACGATCCCGTTGCGCCCGGCCAGCGGCTTGCCGATCGGCAGGGGGTGCGCCGGGTCGGTGATGTTCCACATCCGCGTGGTGCCGTCGCCGCCGGCGGAGGCGAGGATCCGGCCGTCCGGGTTGAACGCCACCGACCACACGCCCTCGGTGTGGTCGGTCACCGGGCGGCCGAGCATCCGGGGCGCGGCCGGGTCGGACATGTCGAACAGCCGCACGCTGTGGTCCTCGCTGCCGGCGGCCAGCAGTCGGTCGTCCGGGCTGAACGCCAGCGAGCGCACGGTGTGGTCGAACCCGGTGATCGGCTCGCCGACCGGCTTGGGGTGGTGCCGGTCGCGCACGTCGAACACCACGGCGGTCTTGTCGTCGCCGCCGGTGACCAGCAGCGTGCCGTCGTGGTTGAACGCCACCGAGCGCACCTGGCCGGTGTGCAGGCCGAGCGGTTCGCCCAGCCGCTGCGGCGCGGCCGGGTCGGTCACGTCCCACAGCCGGGCGGTGGTGTCGCCGTTCGCGGTGACCAGCGTCCGGGAGTCCGGGGTGAACGCGAGCAGGTAGACCGTGCCGTTGCCGCCCATCAGCGGCTGGCCCAGCGAGCGCGGGCGCTCGGGGTCGCTGACGTCCCACAGGCGCACGGTCTCGTCGTTGCCCGCGGTGGCCAGCGTCCGGCCGTCCGGGCTGAACACCGCGGAGGTCACCCAGCTGCGGTGGCCGGGCAGCGGCGAGCCGAGCGGCTTCGGGTCGTCCGGGTCGCGCAGGTCCCACAGCCGCACCGTCTGGTCGAAGCTCGCCGTGGCCAGGAACTTGCCGTCCGGGGAGTAGGAGGTCAGGTACACCGGCCCGGTGTGCCCGATCAGCGGCTTTGCCAACGGCGAGGTCTGCGTGGACAGCAACCGGGTCTGCACGTCGCGGTCGTCGGGCCGCATCCGGTGCGCGACCAATGCCAGCTGCGCCGACAGCGACGGGTCGGACTCCTGCAACCGGTCCGCCTCCGCCACCACCTGGCGGAACACCGCGTCGTCGCGCTGCCGCACGGCCAGCACCGCGGCCGTGGCCGCGATGAGCGCGAGCACGACCACGCTCGCCACCGCCGCGCGCCTGCCCCACGCGGCGCGCCTGCGGTACTGCATCGACACCGCGAGGAAGTCCTGGGCGGTGCCGGTCAGCCCTTCGCGACCGGCCGCGTCCGCCCAGTGCCGGGCCGTCTCCAGCCGCGCCCCACGGTAGAGCAGCGACGAGTCGCGGTCCTGGCCCGCCCACGTGGCCGCGTCCTCCTCCAGCCTCTGCCGCAGCAGCTGGCCCTCGCGGTCCTGGTCGATCCAGCTGCGCAGCCGCGGCCACGCCTGCAACAGCGCCTCGTGGGTGATCTCCACCGAGCCCGCGTCGAGCGTGACCAGCCGGGCCCGGGCCAACACCTCCAGGGCCTCCTCGCCCGCGGCCCGGTTCGAGGCCTGCTCGACCAGCTCGTGCCGGGTCGAGCGGCGGCGGGTGTCCTGGGTGTCCTCGCCGACGCGCACCAGCCGCAGCAGCAACGGCCGCGCCGCGAGCTGCGCCTCCGGCGCGAGGTCCGCCCACGCCCGCTCCGCCGTGGCCGCGACCGCGCCCTGGATGCCGCCCGCCGAGCGGTAGCCCGCGATGGTCAGCTTGCCCGCCTGCCTGCGCTGCCAGGTCGCCAGCAGGGCGTGCGACAGCAGCGGCAACGCGCCCGCGTCGTAGGCGCCCTGGCCGGCCCTGGCCTGCGCCCGCCCGCTGCGCACGCCCAGGTCGCGCAGCATGAGCTCGATCAGCCCCGGCTCCAGTTGCAGGCCCGCCGCCTTCGCGGGCCGCGACACCGCCTCGCGCAGCTCCGCCGACGTCATCGGCCCCAGCACCATCTGCCGGTCCTGCAACGCGTCGGCCAGCTCCGGGAACGCCAGGCAGCGGCCGTAGAAGTCGGCCCGCACGCCCACCAGCACGACCGCGGGCGCCGTGCCGCCGGGCACCGCGGGCGTGCACGCCACGTGCAGCGCCTGCACGAACACCTGCACCCGGTTCTCGTCCGGGGACAGCGTGAACGCCTCCTCGAACTGGTCCACCACGACCACCACCCGGTCGCCGCCGTGCCGTGCCGCGTACGCCGCGAACGCCGCCCGGATCTGCGCGGCGAACCGCAGCACACCCATCAGCGTCTGCCCGAGGAACGTGTCGGGACCGTGCCCGGACGCCACCAGGTCCTGGTCCATCCCGTCCAGGGTCAGCGCCATGTCCATGATCCCGGCCAATTCCGGGACCTGTCGGATCAATTCCTTCACCGGATCGGCGCCGGGTGTGACGACCACCGCGGGCCAATTCGTCGACCCGGGCAACGCCAATGCGCCGTCGCGAATGGACGGAATCACGCCCGCGCGCACAAGGGACGATTTACCGGCGCCCGAGGCGCCGACCAGCATGACGATTCCGCCGGTTTCCGCCGCACTGCCCAATCGGGACACCAAGGCGGCCGTGCTGCGTTCCCGGCCGAAGAACCAACTGGAATCCTCCGGTTGGAACGCGGCCAATCCCCGGTACGGGCACACGCCGATCTCGTCCGAGCTCGGCGGGTCCTCCTCGTCGGGCGCCGACACGGGGCTGGCCAACGCCTCCTCCCACAGCGCCCGCCACGCGTCCAGGTCGTACAGACCGGCCGCGGGCGGCTGCGGGCGCGACTTGCGCGCCTCGCCGATGAGGATCTCCAGGACTACCGAGAGTGCCGAGAACCGGGCCGGCACGTTGCGCCCGCGACGCCAGTCGCTGACCCGCTGGGCGGTCGCCCGGACCGGCCGACCGTGCTCGTCGGTGCGTCGCGCGCGGCCGACCGACTCGGTCACCTTCTTCAGCGGCGGGTCGCCCGCTTCGGCGTAGAGCAGCGCGAACCGCTCGGCGAACACGGCACGGGGACCCGACCCCTGACCGGAACCAGCCATCCGCGGCGTGCCTCCTAGAGGTCCGGTGTTCCGGACCGGAAAACCGGATGTGAGCGCGTGAACAGGTCGTTTGCCGACCGGTGGAGCTCTTCTGAGTCCACCCTAACGACTCGCGCTGACAAGCTGACCGGGACGTTCCGGTGACGGCGTCCAAGTTGTGCGAAGGGACCGGTCGAAGTGGTTTTGCAGGCAACTACCGCGAGTGGCAGCTCCATCGTCGCTGAGGGGTCCTGGGGGTCTTCTCAGCGATGCGCACCGAACCGGCCCGGCCGGTGGAACGGTGCGGCGACCTGCCATGCCGACCGGGGTTGACCAGGTGCGGGCCACGCGTCCGCCGGTCACGGCCCGTGAGGACCGGGCGATCCCCGGTGAAGCACGGGTCTGCCCGATCCTGCGGACGGTGCTGGACGCGAGCGGTCGCGACCGGGCCGAGGTGAGGCTGGACCTGCTGGCCAGGCTCGCCGCCCTGGCGCACCACTAGCCGGTGCCCTGCCGGTCCCGGGCCGACAGGTCCCGTGCGAGCGTCGCACAACGCGGTGCGGCGCGACGGGTTCGAGCGCGTTCCCGTCCGTGTCGCATTTCCGCCGGCCACCGGGTGGCGCGGTGACAGATGCTGGTGCGGTGCACGAAGACGCGGAACGATGTGTCCGGGCCGTGCGGTCGAAAGACGCCCGGTTCGACGGGTGGTTCTTCACCGCGGTCCTGACCACCCGGATCTATTGTCGACCGAGTTGTCCGGTGGCGCCGCCCAAGGTCGAGAACATGCGGTTCTACCCGAGTGCGGCGGCGGCCCAACAAGCCGGATTCCGGGCGTGCAAGAGGTGTCGGCCCGACGCGTCACCGGGTTCTCCGCTGTGGAACCACCGCGCGGACTCGGTGGCGAAGGCCATGCGGTTGATCGCCGACGGCGTGGTGGACCGCGAGGGCGTGCCCGGACTGGCGGCCCGGCTCGGCTACAGCGTGCGGCAGGTCGAACGGCTGCTGCTGGGCGAGCTCGGCGCGGGCCCGCTGGCGTTGGCCAGGGCGCAGCGCGCGCAGACCGCCCGGCTGCTCATCGAGACCACCGCGCTGCCCATGACGGAGGTCGCGCCGGCGGCCGGGTTCGCCAGCGTCCGGGCGTTCAACGAGACGGTGCGCGAGGTGTTCGCGCTGTCGCCGACGGACCTGCGCCTGCGCAGGCGTCCCGCCCTCGACACGCCCGGCTCGCTGTCGCTGCGGCTGCCGTTCCGCGCGCCGCTGCGCCCGGACAACCTGTTCGGGCACCTCGCGGCGACCGGCGTGCCAGGGGTGGAGGAGTGGCGCGACGGCGCGTACCGGCGCACGCTGCGGCTGCCGCACGGGCACGGGGTGGTGTCGTTGACGCCGCAGGCCGACCACGTGGCGTGCAAGCTCTCGTTGAGCGACCTGCGCGACCTGTCGATCGCCATCGCCCGGTGCCGCCGGATGCTCGACCTCGACGCCGACCCGGTCGCGGTGGACGAGCAGCTGCGCACGGACCCGGTGCTCGCGCCCGTGGTCGACGCGGGACCGGGGCGGCGCGTGCCGGGCACCGTGGACGCCGCCGAGTTCGCCGTGCGGGCGGTGCTGGGGCAGCAGGTGTCCACGGCCGCCGCGCGCACCCACGCCGGTCGGCTGGTGCTCGCCGCGGGTGAACCGATCACCGACGGCGGGTTGACGCACCTGTTCCCGACGCCGGAGGCGTTGGCGGCGCTGGACCCCGCCGTGCTGGCGATGCCGCAGGCCCGGAAGACCGCGTTCCGGGCGCTGGTCGAGGCCTTGGCCGACGGTTCGCTCGACCTCGGCGTCGGCGCGGACTGGGACAAGGCGCGGGCCGACCTGCTCGGGCTGCCCGGGTTCGGGCCGTGGACGGTGGAGGTGATCGCCATGCGCGCGCTGGGCGACCCCGACGCGTTCATCCCCACCGACCTCGGCATCCGCATCGCCGCCCGGGCCCTCGGCCTGCCCGACACACCCGCCGCCCTCGTGCGGCGTGCCCGGGCGTGGCGCCCTTGGCGGGCGTACGCCGTCCAATACCTCTGGGCCACCGGTGACCACGCGGTCAACCGGCTGCCCGCCTGAAAGGACGATCGCGGGATGAGCCACACCACCGTCGACAGCCCCGTCGGACCGCTCACGCTGGTCGCGCACGACGACGTGCTGTCCGGCCTCTACATGGCGCAGCAGCGGCACCGCCCGCCGGACGACTCGTTCGGCCCCGAGGACACCGCGCCGTTCGGGGACGTGATCACGCAGCTGGCCGAGTACTTCGCGGGCACGCGGACCGCGTTCGACCTGCCGCTGGACCCGATCGGGACGCCGTTCCAGCGGACCGTGTGGCGGGCGTTGGTCGAGATCCCGTACGGCGAGACCGTGACGTACGGGGAGCTGGCCCAGCGGCTCGGCCGGCCGTCGGCCGCGCGGGCGGTCGGACTGGCCAACGGCCGCAACCCGATCGGGATCATCGTGCCGTGCCACCGGGTCGTGGGCTCCAACGGCGACCTCACCGGCTACGGCGGCGGCCTGGAGCGCAAGCGCCACCTGCTCGACTTCGAGCAATCCCCAACCAACCCCCACCTCCCCCTCTAACCCCCCACCCCGAGAGTCCAACCTCCACCCCCCGAGAGTCCAACCTCCAGACCGCGAGAGTCCTACGTTCACGCACCCCGAGTTCAACGCTCACGCCGGTCGGCGGGGCGTCCGAACGTTGAATTCAGGGTCTCTGAACGTAGGACTCTCGCGTCGTGAGCGTTGGACTCTCGCGAAGTGGACCGACAAGTTGGTTTGTCTTGACAAGAAGAGTTGTCGGTGTCAGGGTTGCCCCATGCTTGACGTGGCAGTGATCGAAGACCCGGCGGTCGCCGAGGTCTCGTTGGACCCGGTACGGGTGAGGTTGTTGGCCGAGTTGGCCGAGCCGAACTCGGCGACCACGCTGGCGGCCAAGGTGGGCCTGCCCCGGCAGAAGGTCAACTACCACCTGCGCACCCTGGAACAGCACGGCCTGGTCGAGCTGGCCGAGGAACGCCGCAAGGGAAACATGACCGAACGCGTCATGCGCGCCACCGCCGCGTCCTACGTCATCTCCCCGACGGCCCTGGCCGCCGTGCAGCCGGACCCCGGGCGAGCGCCCGACCGGCTGTCCGCCCGCTGGCTGCTCGCCGTCGCCGCACGCCTGGTGCGCGACGTCGGCGCGCTGATCACCGGCGCCACCAAGGCGGACAAGAAGGTCGCCACCTTCGCGCTCGACGGCGAGGTCCGCTTCGCCACCGCCGCCGACCGCGCGGCGTTCGCCGAGGAGCTGGCCACCGCCGTCACGACCCTGGTCGCCAAGTACCACGACGAAACCGCGGCCGGCGGACGCGCGCACCGCGTCATCGTCGCCGTCCACCCCAGCATCCCGAAGGAATGACCATGGGTCACGCGTTCGAAGGCGTCAACGAGGTCGAGCTGGACGGCGTCACGCCGGAGCAGGTCTGGGAGGCCATCGCCACCGGCCCCGGCATCGACTCCTGGTTCATGGGCTCCAACGACGTCGAGCCCGGCGCGGTCGTCCGGCAGGCGTTCGGCGGCTACGCGCCCACCCACCCGGTCACCGCCTGGGAGCCGGGCAAGCACCTGGCCTACGGCGGCGAGCAGGAGCCCGACGGCCGGTTCGTCGCCTACGAGTTCCTGATCGAGGGCCGCGACCAGGGCAGCACCGTGCTGCGCATGGTCGCGAGCGGCTTCCTGCCCGGCGACGACTGGGAGGACGAGTTCGAGGCCATGACGGCGGGCGGCGAGATGTTCTGGCAGACGCTCGTCACCTACCTGCGCCACTTCGCCGGCCGCACCGCGCGACCGGTCACCGTCTTCGGCCCGCCCGTCGCGGACTGGCCCGGCACGTGGGCGAACCTCGGCCGCAAGCTCGGCCTCGACAGCGCGCCCGGCACCGGCGACCAGGTCGCGCTCGACGGCGAGGACGGCGTCGTCTACTTCGCCAACGCCCAGACCGTCGGCATCCGCACCGCCGGCGCGCTGTACCGCTTCTTCCAAGGATTCCCCGGCGTCCTGATCGCCATGCACCACGTGTTCACCGACGACCACCGCGACGAGCGGACCTGGTCGACCTGGATGGGAGACCTGGCATGACCACCGCGCACCCCGACGAGACCCGCGCCGGAACGCGGGCCGGCACCACCAGGCTCCTGCTCGGCTGCGGCGTCCTGGCCGGTCCGCTCTACCTGGTCACCGGTTTCGCGCAGGCGTTCACCCGCGAGGGCTTCGACCTCACCCGGCACCCGTTCAGCTTCCTCTCCCTCGGTGCCGGCGGTTGGGTGCAGATCGCCAACTTCGTCCTCACCGGACTGCTGTTCCTGGCCGCCGCCGTCGGCGCGCACCGCACCGGGGCGGTCGGCCGGTGGGTGCCGGTGCTGATCGGGGTGTTCGCGGTGGGCATGATCGGTGGCGGCGTGTTCGTGGCCGACCCGGCGTTCGGCTTCCCGGCCGGCGCGCCGGCGGGCCAGGCCGCAGAGCTGTCGTGGCACGGGGTGCTGCACGGCGTGGCGTTCTTCGTCGCGTTCCCCGCGCTGGTGGTGTCGTTCTTCGTGCTGGCGAGGAAGTTGCCCGGTCCGTGGGCACGGGCGAGCGCCGCCGCGGGCGTGCTGTCGCTCGCGCCGCTGCCCTTCCTGGGCACCGGTGTCGGCACGGTGCTGCTGTACGGCGCCGCCGTCGTGGGTTGGCTGTGGGTGTCCGCCGTCGCGGCGAAGCTGCGCTCCGAGGTCTGAGGGACATGACGACGATGGGACTGATGACGATGGGACAGGTCGTCTCCAAGGACGGCACCGCGATCGCCTACACGCGCATCGGGTCCGGACCGGCGTTGATCATCGTGGACGGCGCGCTGTGCCACCGCGCCTTCGGGCCCTCGACGGCCCTGGCCAAGGCGTTGGCCGAGCACTTCACCGTCTACACCTACGACCGGCGCGGCCGGGGCGAGAGCGGCGACGGCGCACCGCACGACGTGGACCGCGAGGTCGAGGACGTCGCCGCGCTGATCGAGGAAGCGGGCGGGTCGGCGCACCTGTTCGGCATGTCCTCCGGCGGCACGCTGGTCGCCGAGGCGGCGCACCGGGGCGTGGCGGCCGAGCGGATCGCGATCTACGAGTCACCGATGATCGTCGACGACACGCGCGCGCCCATGTCCGAAGACCTGCCGGCACGCGTCGAGCGCGCGGTCGCGGAGGGACGCCGGGGCGACGCGGTGAAGCTGTTCATGCGCTACGTCGGCACGCCGGCCTTCTTCGTCGCGGTGCTCCGAGTGCTGCCCCCGTGGAAGAAGCTCAAGGGCGTCGCGCACACGTTGCCGCACGATTTCGCGCTGGTCGGCGAGTTCCAGCGGGGCACGCCGCCGCCCGCCGACCGGTGGGCGGGCGCCGAGGTGCCCGCGCTGGTGATCGCGGGCGGCAAGAGCCCCGAGTACCTGCGCAACGCGCAACGGCTGCTGGCCTCGGCCCTGCCGCACGGCGAGCTGACCGTCCTGCCCGGACAGACCCACTTGGTCAAGCCCGAGGTGACGGCGCCGGTGCTGGTCGAGTTCTTCCAGCGCTGACGCGCCGGGCGCACGCGATCGGGTGGTGGACGAGGCAGTCCTCGTCCACCACCCGGTCGCGCGGACGGCTTCAGGGCTTGCGGCCCACCGCCCCCGCGATGCAGTAGCTCACCGCGTCGAGCTCCTTGAGCCGCGGCCCGTCCGGCCACCAGTCCGCGCAGATGACCAGACCCGGCTCGACCAGCTCCAAGCCGGCGAACAGCTCCCGCAGCGCGCCCATCGTGATGAACCGCCCGCTGCCCATCGGCGAGTGCAGGAACGTGTCCTCCATCCGCCGCGCGATGGCCGAGTGCTCCTCGGTCTCCGGGTCGAGGAAGTGGGAGATCGCCACGTACGAGCCGGACGGCAGCGCCTCGATGTACTCCGCCATGATCTCGGCCGACGTGGGCGAGTCGCCGTTGTAGTGGTGCATCGTGCCCAGCTGGAACAGCGCCACCGGCTCGCTGAAGTCGATGTGCCTGCGCACGACCTCGTCGTTCAGGATCTCCTGCGGCTTGAAGATGTCGGCCGCGGAGAAGTGCGTCTGGTCGTTCTCCTCCAGCAGCGCCCGGCCGTGGGCCAGTACCACCGGGTCGTTGTCGACGTACACCACTCGGGCATCCGGGTTGATCCGCTGGGCCACCTGGTGGGTGTTCTCCGCGGTGGGCAGTCCGGACCCGCAGTCGAGGAACTGGTTGATACCCGTCTGGCTCGCGACGAACCGGGTGACGCGGATCAGGAAGCCGCGGTTGTCCACGGCCAACGTGGTCGCCTCGGGTGCGACCTGCTGGACCCGCCGCAGCACTTCGCGGTCGATCTCGTAGTTGTCCTTGCCGTTGAGGAAGGCGTCGTAGACCCTGGCGATGCTGGCCTTGGTGGTGTCGATGTAGACGGGGGCGGCGGCGTCCGAGGACGTACCCGGCATTGTGGTGACCTCGCATTACGGGGGAAGGGGGTTGATCTCTTGTGCACCGCGTCACAGTCCGGTCAGCGTAAGGGTATGGGCTCAACGCGTTAGTGAATGTCGTACATCTGACCGGGCAAGATCATGGGTGTACGTTCAGTGACGATGCGAGTCGGCCCTCCTCGGGCACAACCGCTGTTCGGGTGGGACGGGCACGACGGGTCTGGAGGATCGGCGATGGCGGGTGGCGAGTCCACGCCGGAGAGGGAAAGCGGTCCCACGGCGCTGCGCATCGTGCTCGGCGCCCAGTTGCGCAGGCTGCGCGAGGCGGTCGAGATCAGCCGGGCGGACGCGGGCTACGCCATCCGCGGCTCGGAGTCGAAGATCAGCCGCATGGAGCTCGGCCGCGTCGGCCTCAAAGAGCGCGACGTGAACGACCTGCTGACCATGTACGGCGTCGACGACGCGGGCGAGCGGGCGAAGTTCCTCGACATGGTCCGCCGCTCGAACTCGCCGGGGTGGTGGCACCGCTACACCGACCTGATGCCGGACTGGTTCCAGGACTACGTGGGCCTGGAGGAGGCGGCGTCGCGGATCCTGATCTACGAGACGCAGTTCGTGCCCGGTCTGCTCCAGACCGAGGAGTACGCGACGGCGATCTCGAGCCACGGCAGGCCGGAGCTGGTGACCCCGGAGGTGCGGCGGCGGGTCGCGCTGCGGATGAACCGGCAGAAGATCCTGGCTCGTTCGGGTGCACCGAGGGTGTGGGCGGTGATGGACGAGTCGGTGCTCTATCGGACCATCGGTGACCGTCAGGTCCTGGTCAACCAGATCGAATACTTGCTCAGCGTGACCAAGGACGGTCCCGTCACCCTTCAGATCGTGCCGTTCCCGCTGGGCGGCTACGCGGCGAAAGGCCCGTTCGCGATGCTGCGGTTCGGCGAGCCCGACCTGCCGGACATCGTCTACCTCGAACACCTCGCCGGTGCCCTCTACCTGGACAAACTCGAAGAGCTGGAGATCTACAGCAGGGTGTTCGACCGGCTCACGGTCGATGCCGAGACACCCGACCGGAGCCGTCAGATGCTCGCCAAGCGGCGGGCGGAACTCTGATCTTCGTCCTTACGGGCGAAGTTCACGCTCTGCATCTGCACGTGCATTTACCCGTGCACAAGCCGGTGCTACGGTCCGTGCACAACCGGATGCACGTGCAGATGCATCTCTGGGCTTGGAGGGTGTTGTCGATGGCCACCAAGGTTTTCAACGGCATGTCCGCGGCCGACCTGAACGGCGTCACGTGGACGAAGAGCTCCTACAGCGACGCGATCGGCAACTGCGTCGAGTTCGCCGAACTCGACGGCGGCGACGTCGCCATGCGCAACTCCCGGTTCCCGGAAGGTCCCGCGCTCGTCTACACGCGAGCGGAGATGGCCGCGTTCGTGGCGGGGGCCCGGGACGGGGAGTTCGATGACTTCGTCGACTGACCACCCCTCCCGCACCACGTTCCAGCTGCGCGAGTTGATCGCGCGGGGGTTCCAGTTCCTCCACCCGCGTGACGCCAGGGGGGAGCTGGCGGCCGTGGTGGGAGTGCGGGCGCACGACGCCGTCATCGACGTCGTGCGACTGCACACCGAGGACGACGTGGTCGCCACGCGGATGCCCGCCGACGAGGTGAACCTCATGTCCCCCAGTCGGTTCTCGTGGCGTCGTCGCGGACCGGCCACGCACGTGCTCGAAGAACTGCTCGACCTGCCCGACGACGATCAGGCACCGTAAGGCTTCCCGTCCGCGTCCGCGGTGGCGGACGGGACGAGAGGGTTGGCGCCCTCTCACGGCGAACCTGACCTGGAGACGCAGCGGGAGTCGACTCCGCGCCAGACGATGTCGACGCCACGCTCGGAGCGCAACTCCGTGTTCGTCGCGTTTCGGCGCGGAGGCCGAGGTCGGCTTCGGCCTCCGCGCCGGCCACACCGCCGCCCCATGGCACCGGCCCCATGGCACCGGCCCAGTGCGCCGGCTCAGGGGCGGCGCAGTCCGCTCAGCACCACGTCGAGACCCCGCCGGAACTCGATGTCCGGCGTGATCGTCCGCGCCGAGGCGGCGGTCTCGGCCAGCAGCGGGTAGTGCTCGCCCAGTTCCGACATCGAGTCGGTGCCCAGGCCCGCCAACGGACTCCGGTGCTCGATCTCGGTCGCGCCGATCAGGTAGCCGAGCACCGCGCGCAGCGCGATCACCCGTTGTTCCCCGGTGAACCCGGCGCGGGTCAGCACCGCGAGCACGGCCTCGCCCCAGCGCAGCAGGCTCGGGCACCGGTGCCGGTGCGCCATGGTGAGCGGGACGGCGTTGGGGTGCGCGGCGATCGCCGCGCGGATCCGCTCTACCAGGACCGTGATCTGCTTGTCCCACAGGGCTTTCGGCGGCTCCATGTCCACTCCGGACACCATGTGCTCGACCGCCAGCGCCTCCAGCTCGTCCCGGTCGGCGACGTACCGGTACAGCGACATCGTGCCCATGCCCAGCTCCGCCGCGACGGCGCGCATCGACAGCGCCGCCAGGCCGTCGCGGTCCAGGACGGCGAGCGTGGCGGCGGCGAGCGCGGAGGTGGTCAGCGACTTGGGACGTGGCATGACGCTTGACAGCGTACAAGTTACGCGCAAACCTGTAGGAGTACAGCGCACGCTAACGAACGTCGAGGAGTAAACGTGAAGGTCAGCGCACGTGAGTGGGAAGCCGTGCTCGGCGGCGCGGTGCGGGTGCCGGACCCGGAAAGGCTGGTGCACCTCCAGTTCCGCCGCTTCGCAGGCTGCCCGGTGTGCAACCTGCACCTGCGGTCGATCGCCCAGCGGCACGACGAGATCACCGCGCACGGCATCGCCGAGGTGGTCGTGTTCCACTCGACGGCGGCGGACCTGCGCCCGCACGTCGCCGACCTGCCGTTCGCCGTGGTCGGCGACCCGGAGAAGAAGCTGTACGTGGAGTTCGGCGTGGAGTCCAAGGCGCGCTCGGTGCTCGACCCGCGCGCGTGGGGCGCGGTCACGCGCGGCGTGGCCCAGGCCGTCGGTCCCCTGCTGCGCGGCCGCCGTCCGCTGCCCAGGACGGCGGGTGGCCGGCTCGGCCTGCCCGCCGACTTCCTCATCGCGCCGGACGGCTCGGTCGTCGCGGAGAAGCGTGGACAACACGCCTACGACCAGTGGTCGGTGGACGAACTGCTCGCCCGTGCACAGCCTCTGAGCAGCAAGAACTGAGTTGTCCACAGGGTTGTCCCCAGCTGTGGACGGCTCGAACACGCGTTCGACTTTGCGGAGGGCGGCGGCCGTGGAGGACGTCCTCCACCAGGTGGGCGTTCACCCCGTGGAGGACGTCCGGTCGGTCGCTAGTCGATCAGCAGCGGGAGTGATTGCACGCCGGTGAGGTTCGGCGAGGGCATGAACGTCGGCCTGCGGTCGGGGTCCGTGCGCAGCCGCGGGAAGCGGTCCAGCAGGACGTCGAGCGCGAGCCGGCCCTCCAGCCGGGCCAACGGCGCCCCGAGGCAGAAGTGCACGCCGCGGCCGAAACCCAGGTGCGGGTTGGGGTCACGGGTGAGGTCGAAGACGTCGGGGTCGGCGAACCGGCGCGGGTCGCGGTTGGCCGCGCCGATCCACAGCAACAGCATCTGGTCGGCGGGCACCTCGACGCCGCCGAGCACCTCCGGCTTGTTCGTCACCCGCGCGAGGGCCGCGAACGGGGTGAGGAACCTCAGCGACTCCTCGATGGCCGACGGGATGAGCGCGCGGTCCTCGCGCACCGCCGCGAGCTGGTCCGGGTTCGCGTCCAGGCACAGCACGGTGTTGCCGAGCAGCATGGTGGTCGTGATGTGGCCCGCCACCAGCAGGATGCTCGCGAAGTTCACCACCTGCGCGTCGGTCAGGCGCTCACCGTCCACTTCGGCCTGGACCAGGTCGTTGAGCAACCCGGGACGGGGGCTGCGGCGGCACTGCGCGGCGTGCTCGCCCAGGTAGTCCAGCATCGGCTGGAAGCTCTCGACGCGGTCTCGCAGCTCCTCCTGCTGCTTGGCCGCGTCGTCGTTGAGCGAGAACTGGTTGGTGCTCTCGAACAGCTTGTCGACCCACAGCTTGAACAGGTGGCGGTCGCTGCTCGGCACCCCGAGCAGGTCGGCGATCACGATCACCGGCAGCGGGTAGGCCAGGTCGCGGACCAGCTCGAAGTCGTCACCGCTGACGTCGTCGAGCAGTTCGCCGGTCAGCTCGGTGATGCGCGTTTCGAGGTCGGCCACGACCTTCGGCGTGAACGCGTGGGTGACCAGGCGGCGCAGCTTGCGGTGGTCCGGCGGGTCCATCTGGATGAGGTTGCCCGCGGTCAGCGCGTCGTCCACGGCGGGCAGCAGCCGGGTGGTGTCGGACGAGAACCGGGCCCAGTCGCCCAGGACCTCGACGGTCTCGTCGTAGCCGTTGACGTTCCAGAAGCCCAGCTCCTCGTCGTACCCCACGAGGTGGTCGGGCCGTTCTCCGCGCAGCCAGAACTGCTGCGGGTTGGTGTCCCACATGGTCGTTCCCCCAAGGCGTTGTGGTCGCTGTGGCACCACTATGGCACCTGTCTGGCACCTGTGCAAGCCACAATGATGCCAGGGTGGCGCGGTCGTGTTCGGGGCAATGACACCCGATCGGATGAAATTGTGGTTCGATGAGACCAGTGGTCCATTTCGGAACGTGACGCGCCGCCGTGATCGTTTTCCGGTCCGTTCGCTCGAGGTGGAATAACGCAGCTAGTGGCAGAGTGCGTGGGAATCTTCGACGGATCGGTCGGACCGCTCCCGCAGGGCCGTTGAGCTGCGAGTATGATGTGTGCGGCGGTGTGGCACGTAATTTTGCGGGTCACCACCAAAGTAGTGACTCGAACGGCCTAGTGGACCGATCTGTAGCGATGTGTAGTGAAGTGCGTAAAAGCTTCACTTTGATCCGGCAATGCCTTGCCAAGCCATCGCCCTTCAGTGCAAGATTCCGCCATGAATTTCCGTGCCCTGCCTGACGGGCAGTGGTCGCCGGTGCCCGAGCTGCCCGGCATCCCCGAAGCACTGCGCGGTGAAGGCGCCTACCTGCCGCCACCCCTGCCCTCCGACCTCGCGCTGCCCGCGGCGACCTACCGCAGGTGCGCCGAGGCCGAGCACGCGCTCGGTCGGCTCGACGAGGCGGCCGACCGGTTGGGCGTGCGAGCCGCGCTGGTCAGGTCGACCCAGGTCCGTGACGCGAACAGCTCGGCCGGGCTGTCCGGGGTCGTCGTGGGCCTGCGCGAGACGTTCGCGGCGGACCTGCTGGCGTCCCAGGAAGGCCCGCCGCCTGCGGACAGCGCCGCGCCGTCCCAGCTCGTCGCGCCGTTCCTGCGGGCCTGCGACCACGGGGTGGCCCGGGTCCGCGACGGCGCGGCGGTGGACGCCGAGCTGGTCGCCGAGGTCGCCGCCATCATGACCGGCGGCAGGCCCGGGCGCCGCTTGCAGGACGTGCTGCGCGACGCGCCCGGCCGGTTGGGCGTCAGCGACGAGCGCGCCTACCTGCTGACCGCGACCGGCGCGCACCTGGTCGCGTTGCTGGAGCAGTGGTCGACCTGGGTGCGCGAGGAGGACGAGCAGCCGAGGATCGCCAAGATCGCGCTCGCGCACTACCAGCTCGAGGTGCTGCAACCGTTCCCGACCGCCAACGGCCACGTCGCGCGCACGTTCTCGACGCTGGAGATGGTGCGGTGCGGGCTGGTGCGCGACCAGGTGCTGCCGCTGTCGGTGTGGCTGGACACCGCCCTGGAGGAGTACCAGCGCCAGATCCGCGCGGTGGTCGACACCGGTCGGGTGGACCGCTGGGTCGACTTCTTCGCCACCGCCGTGCGCGACCAGGCGTTGGCGCAGCTGCGGCTGATCGGCCACCTGGAGGCGTTGGCCGCCGACTACGCCGCGCGGTTGCCGCGCCGGGGGAAGCTGCCGTTGGTGGCGGCCGAGCTGATCGGTTTCCCGGTGGTGGACCACCGGTCCCTGCGCACCCGTCACGGCGTCACCGCGAAGGCCGCCACCGATCTCACCGCCCGCCTGGTCGAGCTGGGCGTCCTCGTCCCGTGGGAGTTCCGCGGCTACCGCCGGGTGTTCCTGTGCCGGGACGTGCTGCGCCTGCTGGCCGACAACGCCGACACCACCGCCTGACCCGCCACTACCCGGAAGAGCGCGACGACACCGATGAGCACACCTCACGACCGACCGTCACCCCGATGCCGCCGTGCCGGCTGCCGCAGGCGGGACTGCCGCCGAGGGCACCGCTCAAGGGTCCTGCCGCGGGTCCGCCCCGTGGTCGGCCTGCTGATCCAGGTCGGCGTGGCCCTGGTCCACCTGTTCCGGGACTGACTCCAGTTCGGCCACCAGGTCGCGCACCCGTTGCGCCGCGTCGTCGTCGGTCCCGATGAGCAGCGCGAGCGCGCGGTTGAACCGCCGGTGCGCCACAGCCCGGTCGCCCGCCAGCCACAGGGCCCGGCCCAGCAGGGTCAGGCACCCGGCCCGTTCGGCGGCCACCGATCCCCCCGGGTCGGGCAGGTCGTCGAACACCTTGTCCGCCCGGGACAGGTAGTTGACCGCGGAGTCGAACCGGCCCACCTCGATCATCAACGAGCCGAGGTGGGTGAGCGCGCGTGCGGTGCCCGGCCGGTCGTCGTGCAGGAGGTGGAGCTCCAGCACCTCGTCGGCGCACCCGACGACCTTGTGCAGCCGGCCCTGGGCGCGGTAGGTGGCGGCCAGGTCGTGCAGCGCCCCCGCGGCGGCGTCCGCGTCGTCGTCGCGCAGGCGGTGGATCGCCAACTCCCGCATCCCGGCGACGGCGGCCAGGCGGAGCGCTCCCCGCCCGCGCAGGGATTGCGCGGCCCGGCGGAAGCCCGTGGCCAGGAGCAGGGACGTGGGCAGCGCGGTGGCGAGCTCGGCTCCGACGGCGAGCACGTCGTGCGCCCACGCCTCGTCCGCGTCGGGGGGGACCACCGGCCAGACGTCGGCGAACAGCGCGACCGCGGCCTCCGGTTCGGCCACCGCGTCGCGGAGGGTGGCGAGGAGCTCGTCGCGGTGGGCGTCGAACCAGGCGTGCCCGGCGTCCTGCCCGGCGGCCGGCAGGTCTCGGCGCAACCGCGCGACCGCGTGCCGTGGCTCGTCGCTCACCTGGTGCCATCCTTCCGCGTCCCCGGGTCGATGGACCGGCCTCCGGGTGGTGGACCACTGGTCTCATCGCTGTGCGACGTCACTTGATCACGAGTGTCAACCAAACGGGTGAGGCCGAACACCGCTGAAGTAGCGGACTCTCGGCGAAACCAGTCACACGTGCGCGGGACGGGGGCACCACGGACCGTCATCACCGCTGCGTGGGGACGACCTCGAACAGGTCGTCGAACTGCATCGGGGCGAGCGCCGTCAACGCGCCGCCGATGAACGCCGGGCCGGGCTGGAGGTGACCGCTGAGCACGCGGGCGACCGTGGAGCGGTTGACGTCCATCGCCTTGGCCAGCGCGTAGTCCGACTCGAACCCGGCGAGCCGGGCGGCTCTGGTGAAGACGTCGGTGCGGAGCTTGATCGTGTTCGGCATGGCCCGCCTCGTGTTGTGCGCGCCCAACGCATGTTGTGGCCTCACAACGTTATCAGTGAGTTGTGCTCACACGACCGGCGTTGTGCTGGCACAACGTGCAGGTCAGTGTTCACCTGGGGGTGTGCGCAACGAACGTTGCGCGTGCGCACGTAACATGGCCGGATGACCACAGACGAGAGTGCGGACTCGCCCTGGTGGGACTTCGTCCAACGCCAACTGGACGACCGCGGGATGTCCACAGCGGACCTGTCCGAGAAGACCGGTCTGGACCGAAGTCGTTTCACCGAGTGGCGGCGGGGCAAGGGCGCGTCACTCGACACCGCCCGCCTGGTCGCCAAGGCGTTCGGCATGAGTCCGTTGGAGGTGATGGTGAAGGCGCAGCTGATCAGCGCCCAGGAGGCGAAGCTGAACCGGACCAGTCCCGATCCGGCGCAACTGACGGATCAACAACTGCTGGCCGAACTGGGCCGCCGCCTCAAGCGCTCGTCCTGAGGCGGGTTCGATCGGACTCCTACGCGTTGTCGAAGCTGCTTCGGCTTCGACAACGCGTCCGCACCACGACCACCGGTGAGCCGCAGTTGTGCCCTGGCGCAAGGGTTCGCGAGGGTTATCGTGATCTTCTCGGTCTCAGGCCCTCGTGGAGGACTCATGGACGGCGCGCTCAGATACCGCATCCTGCACGTCACCCGACGCGAGGTCGGCGACCACGCCTCCACGTCGGCGAGCCTGGAGAACCACGACACCGGCGTGATCGAGAGACTGGCCGACCGCGACAACACCGCCGAGGCCGTCTGCGACACCTGCGGCGCCCAACTGCTGATCACCGCCCAGTCCGACGCCGAGGTCGCGCGGCAGCACCTCCAGCACCGGCGCTTCCACCGGCTGTGGCCACTGTTCGGCCTCCTCACCGCCGCCTGCGCCGCCTGGCTGGTGACGATCCTGCGCGCCGAGGACAGCTCCACGCTCCCATTCCTCACCGCCACCGCCGCGTGCCTCACCCTGGCCGCCCTCACGGTCCTGAGCCTGCTCTCCGCCCCCACCCGCGGCCAGTTCCCACTGCGCGTCGACCGCACCGACTACCACCCCGACGGCTCCACGAGCCACCTGGCCGCACTGGTCACCGCCGACCGGGACCCCAACCACTGACCGGGCCCGCCTCACTGACAACGACCGGCAAAAGATCAGGCCCCAAGCGCGTTGCCGCTGCTCAGGGCCTGATTCACCCGGCGAAAGGTGAGTGCCCCCGGCAGGATTCGAACCTGCGACACACGGTTTAGGAAGGCGTGTGGCGCAGCTCTGCGGTCATGTCTCCTGACCTGCGCCAAAGCGGCACCCCGTCGCCTACGTCTGCGGAGCCATTTCGCAGTGGCTTCGCGTTTCGCGCTGAGGGCTCCCAGACGACCCGACCCTGCTCGGTGGCAAGACGGCGAAGCCGTCGCGGCAGCCGATCGCCGTGCCCAGCCCACCCTAGCCGGGTAACCGCGCGATCGTCCGACCGCCAAGCCGCGGAACTCGTGGGCCTCCAGCTCACTATCTCCTCGCGTGCCGCCTCCGGACCACGTGCACCGACTCCGCGCACGGCCGACGGGCGGAGCGAAGCGGGAGCCCGGCGTGCCGCGATGCGGGGAGTCGGTGCCAACGTGCGTCCGTCCCAGCCGCGCGCAACCGCAGGCGGCGCGCGCCTTGATCCTGTAGAGCTGCTTTCGGCAAGTTCGCTGTAGCTACAGTATGCCTGGAGGATTAGTTTCTGCCGGTCCGGAGGTGCATCGGTGAGCGACGATGAAGGCGCTGCTGAAAAGTCACTATTTGGTGATGCGCGAGACAACTTCATGCAGTACATATCCCGACGAAGCATAAAATTTGACGTACGCAGAGTGACCACAGAAGAGGGCGAGTCGCAGTCGACGCTGTTCGTGGACTTTCCGAACGGTAGAGAAGTTCGTACGGTACATATAAACGCCCAAATGGCCGATTATTTTCTTGCGACGGGCCTCGGGGATATCGTTTTCCTTGGCGATTATATAGCGTATGGTGACCGGACCTCAGGGGTCATCGAAGCGCAGATTCGTAGTGCGGCACGAGGTACCTCAACTAATGATTTGCGGCTCCTTCCCGGCGTTGTACTTGCAGATAATGAAGTACTTTCTACTGCTTCCGACGCTGATGGTGAGACTGGCGGCGAGGATCCAATCGAAGATGATGTGGACGAGACGGACGCGCCTGTCGAGGATCAAAAGATAGGTAGTCATAATTGGCGGCTGGATATTATTTCTGGAAACTCTTCCATGGGTATCGAGCTATCTCCGGTCAGTCGAAAATTTGCCGTACTTACGCGTAGTCGACTCAATAGGTTCAGGCCGGACGTCAGCATGAAAATCAAAGGTTTGACGCTGGATCGCCACGACGACCTTCTCGACCTACTTGAACGGTATTCGCGCGCACTTTTCTTCGAAATTGACTTGAAGTTCAATATGTCGTTGACACTGACTAAGCAAGTTAAATTGCGCGCGGGCGGAGCAGCTTTTCGGCGGCGCAATATGAGTGACGCACCGATGGTGATGCCAAGAAACAAGTACGCCAAGCCTGCGGTTGACTTGTATTTTTACGCGCGTTCTGCAACCGGGATGCCGTTGCTTCAGTACCTGGCATACTATCAAGCAATTGAATTCTTTTTTCCTTCGTTCTTTCATTCGGAGGTGATTCGGAAGCTCAGGCAGGAGCTTCGAGATCCTCGGTTCAATGTCGATGACGATGGGGAACTGCAACGACTGCTATCCATTGCTAGCACCTCAGGAAAAGGCGGAATATCCGAGCGGCAACAGTTGCGCGCGACGCTAACGGCTTGTGTAGACGATGATAGCGTTGAGAGTTTTATTCGAAGCGGTCCTACCGTCAAGCGTCTCTTCGACGAAAAGAAGGTGATCGACGACGCGCCCGACCTCAATGTGAAGAGCAATTCTCCTCTTGTCGAGCAAGTTGCTGAGAGGGTCTACGCGATTCGTTGTAGAATTGTCCACACCAAGGAAGACGGTGGTGTCGGTGGGGCGAAAGTCATGCTTCCTTTCGGTAACGAGGCTGGAAATCTTGGTGCTGACATCGCTTTGATTCGTTTCCTGGCGCAGAAAGTGATTATTGCAGGGAGCCGTGGAAGTCTATGAATATCAACGCGTGGTCAGTAGCAGAGAATTGTCTCGCCCAAGAGTTGCCGAAACGCTGGGCCCATGTTCGCGGTGTTCGTGGCCGTGCGAATCTTGTAACTGGCCTGCTGTCCAGTGCGGATGACCGGCAGCTTCTGTTGGACGCGGCTACCCTTCATGATATTGGCTACTCTTCTTCGCTGGTAAGGACTGCCTTTCATGCACTCGACGGCGCTTACTACCTGGAAGAAATTGGCGCCCCTCGACGGCTATGCGCGCTGGTGGCCCACCATTCTTGTGCGCGTCTAGAGGCTGAATTGAGAGGTCTCTCGAGTGAGCTGTCTGTATGGGAAGATGAAAAAACGTCTTTAAGAGATGCTTTGTGGTGGGCCGATATGACGACTACGCCAGACGGAGGAAATACTACTATTCATTATAGACTCCTGGAAATTGAGTTGCGCTATGGTCCGGAGAATCTAGTCACGAAGTTCATTCACTGCGCAAAGTCAGAGTTGTTGGCTGCGGTGGAGCGGACGGAGGAGCGGATGCGGGTTGCTGGATTGGGTCACTTGGCGAAGTAGGGAGTGGTCCGCGGTTCGAAGCCGTGCTCGATCCGGAGGCGGATCGAGGGGTGGATGTTGAGGGCTTCGAGATCTTCGCGGGTTACCCAGTGGACTTCGCTGGACTCGTTGCTTGTGCGCAGCTCGCCTCCCGTGGGCTGAGCGCGGAAGCAGATGGAGAACTCCTGGCGGACTTCGCCGTCCGTGTAGGAGATGACGTGGGCCGGGTCGGAGTAGACGCCGATGATATCGGTGGGGTCTACGTCGATGCCGGTCTCTTCCTTGACCTCGCGGATGACGGTGTGGCCGATGGTCTCGCCTACATCCTGGGCTCCACCGGGGATGGAGTAGAGGTCGTTGTCGGTGCGGCGGATCATGAGCAGGCGGCCTTGGTCGTCCTGGACGAACGCGGTCACGGCTACGACGATGTTGGTCGCCTTGGGGGCGTTGGGGTCGTTGTAGTGGTCGGTGCGCGCCATGTCTCCCTGCCTACCACTTGGGTGGCTTGGCGTCGTCCCAGACGCCCTGGAAACTCTCGGCGTAGGTCTCGAAGAGGTCGCCTCCGGAGAGGCGGCGCAAGTGGAGAACCGGGGCGTGAGCTGCCATAAAGCCGTGTACGTGCGTGTTGACCAGCATCTCGTCATCGAAGCGGTAGATCGAGTTGTAGAGCGTGGTGCGGTGGCAGCGGATCTCGGCGTGGCCGGTGTCGGCCAGTGGCTTGAAGAACGCGAGGGCGTTGCGGACCTTGGCGGCGAGGGTGCCCTTGCCGATGCCCTCCTCCTCGCTGCGGCGGGCTACCTCGCGGCTGGCCGGGTCGCCAAGCAGTAGGCGGAT
This sequence comes from Saccharothrix stipae, assembly GCF_054781895.1. Classification (NCBI taxonomy): domain Bacteria; kingdom Bacillati; phylum Actinomycetota; class Actinomycetes; order Pseudonocardiales; family Pseudonocardiaceae; genus Saccharothrix; species Saccharothrix stipae. The sequence continues at coordinate 170,597 of NZ_BAAGTN010000009.1, forward strand.
CTTGACGCCTGCCTCGGCCTTCTGGCGGAAGGTTTTGATCAGGCTCGGGTTGTCGGTGAGGAACATGCCCGAGTAGATCAGGATCGAGATGTTCATCCGGGCCTGGTCGACCAGGTGGGACCACTGCTCCTGGGGGACGGAGTGGCGGTGCGGGTAGACCTGCACGACCTCCGATTGGGTGATCTCCTTCTTGGCATCCGGGGCGAGTGCGTTGGGCCAGAGGTAGGTCTCGGCCTCCCGGACCATGGCCGCGATGGTGCGCCGGTGGCGGGGGTACGGGGTCCGGTCGAGGTTGATCCAGCGTTCGACTGTCTTGGGGTCCACACCGGTGGCCTTGGCTACCTGGTTGATGTCAAAACCGTTGCGTAGCAACGAGTCTCGTAGGCGTTGGTTCGGCATGGTTCCCCCTGTGGAACGAGTTGGGACGTCTTTAAGCTATCAAGGACGTCTTTAGTTGTCCCGCTGTGCGGTGCTGCCGTCCCGCATTTCTGCCGAAAGTGGTTGGTGTCAAGGTGCTGGACAGAGGGTCCAGCCGACACCGACGTCAGGAGAACGGCTGTGGCGATCTCGGGTGGGAGCAGGCTCCCCACGTCGCACGACTTCGTGTTCCCGCGTGGCGCGCTGGTGATGAGCGTGGAGCCGGTGCTCAAGTTCCAGTCCGCCGAGGAGCGGGCGAAGGGGCTGCCGGTGCAGCAGGAGACGGACAAGGAGACCGGGCTGTTGGTGTGGTCGGTCCTGGTGATCGACCAGGCGGCGGAGCGGAAGGCAGAGGCCGCAGTGACGGTGAAGATCGCGGCTTCTCACCAGCCGGTGCCGCCGGAGGCGATTCCGGGCACCGACGTGCGGCCGGTGGTGTTCGAGGGGTTGACGGTGACGCCCTGGATTGACGACAAGGCGTGCCGGGGCAGCCACGGCGGTGAGCGGCACCGGTGCCGGGCGAAGCTCGGGTACAGCCTGCGGGCGACCGGGATGAAGCCGGTCGTCGTCAAGTCCGCGCCCAAGGCCGCGTGACCCCCGGTGGCTGACATGGTCCGTCTGCATGTCACCGCTGACCTGCCGATTCGGGTCGAGCCGCTGGTGTTCGCCGGGAGGGTGGAGTTCCGGCTCGGTAACGCGTTCCCGGCGGTGCTGGTCGTTGATCGGGACGCGTTGCCGCGTCTGGCCCAGGCCGTCGCCGAGGGACAGGCCGCGTTGGGGACGCCTCCTGAGGTTGGGGGTGCGTGATGGCTCAAACGAAGAAAGTCGACCCGTGGGCGGCGGCGTACGCGGTGACGTTGCTCAAGGACGCGCACGAGGCGTTGACGCACCTGATGCCTGCGCCGGACGCGTCGCCTGAGGTGCGGCGGGAGTTCTACCTGCGGTCGGCCGAGGTGTATGCGCGAGTCGCGGAGGTTGATCGGGGTCATCACCACGAGGCGCTGTATTGGGCCAAGCGCGAGCGGGCCAAGGCTGAGGGGGTTGAGTCGGATGAGCGTTGACCAGGCTGCGAAGCGGACTCGCGGTGGTGCGGACTTGGCTCAGGTTGTGCGGGACGGCTTGTCGTTGGAGCGGTTGTCCGATGCCGGGTACACGCACGCGATGTTCGAAGGAGTGATGAACCAGCTCGTCGGCTACCCGCACGAGGAACGGTCGTTGCGGATGTTGTCGCGGGCAGCTCACGTGCCGTACGCGGCCGTGCGCAGGATCTGCGCCGACTTGGCGGAGTTGGGGCATCTAACCGTCGACGCGGCCACGTTGCCGGGCGGGCTGTCAGCGCACCGGCCTCGGTTGTCACCAGCGGGGTTGGCCTATTGGGGTGGTCCTGGGGTGGCGCACGGCTGGTTGCGTGACGGTGCGGCTTGGCGCGATCCGCGGTTGGCGTCGGTGATGGGCGCACGGCTGTCGGTCGAAGACCGGGCACGCGGTGAGGTGGTCGGCTACTCGTTCCCGGTGCTGTTCCGGGTGGCGGATGCGCTGGTGCTGGTGCCCTCGCGGGAGTGGCGCATCGAGGACTTGGTGACGGCGGCTGGTGCCGATGAGGGCATGGTGCGTGTGGCCTGCCTGGATCTGGCAGCCGCCGGTCATGCCACGGCTCACGAGTGGCGGGAGCGCGGCGGGGCGAGCCGTGAGGAAACACGGTTCTCGATCACCCTCGGTGGGCTCGCGGCTTGGCTGCCGTGGATGCCTGACCCGCTCGACTACTAGCTGACCGGTGGTGTGGGCGGGCATCGGATGCGGCGGTGTCCGCCCGCACTGGCGGGTGACAACTGAAGACGATCACTGACCTGTCGGTCGTGGTCGTCGGTGAACGGACCTCAAGTCTTGGCGGGCCTGGAGCAGTTCACCGACGACGCAACGACCGGTCATTCTCGCGCGCTTTTGTTGACACACAAGGGGTTCCGGTCATGTCAAGGCTATCGGTACGTGGGGTGCGCGCGTCAAGTCGGCGCAGTGCTCCGACAGTGTGGAAGTTGTCCAACGGTCGCCCCTGTGGGGCGTGCAAGCGGTTCGGTGTCTACGCCCGTAACCAGCTCGTTTGTTGCGGTTGCCTGGGTTGGTTGCCGTTGATTTTCGCCCCCATGGGGTGTGTGCGATGAACGGCGGGAAGTGGGTCGACCCGGCTCCGTTCGAGGGCGTTCGGCCTCGGGTGCCGTGGTGGGTGCTCGTACCGGGCAAGGCCAAGTGGATTGCGGCCTTGGTGGCGCTGGTCTGGCTGGTGGTGATCGGCATCGTGCGCCTGGTGCTCGTCGTCGTCCGGTACCCGGTGGTCACGTTGGTGCCGGTGTCGGCGGCTTGGTGCTGGTGGCGGTTCGGGCTCTCGCCGCTCGTGCTAGCCCTGTTGTCGCTGGTTGCGGCGTTGCTGATCTGGGCTGGCCTGGATCGCGGGTCGTTTCTACGGCACGGCTGGTACCGGTTGGTGACCGAGTGGCGGCGGGCGACGGTGTACGTGCCGAAGTGGCGGTCGGTGATGCGGTTGGCTGACCTGGCCAAGCGGGACCGTGGGCGCGAGTACCGGCCGAAGCTGCGCCGGGTCCGGTCGGAGGGCTGGCGGGATCGGGTTCGGGTCCGGATGGTGCCTGCCCAGTCGCCGGAGGCGTGGGAGCTGCGGCGGGATGGCCTGGCGCACTCGTTCGGTGCTCGTTCGTGTCGGGTGCGGGTGCTGCCGCCTCGGGTGATCGAGCTGGATTTCGTCCACCGTGACCCGCTGCTGCGTCCGCTCACTGTGCCCGCGCTGACGGACTCGACCGAGGTGGATCTCAAGCGGGTGGTGGTCGGCCGGACGGAGACGGGCAAGCCTTGGCGGTTGCGCCTGCTCGGATCTCAGGTGCTCGTGGTCGGCGTGCCTGGTGCGGGCAAGGGCTCGGTGTTGTGGTCGCTGGTGTGGCAGCTCGCCCCGGCCGTCCGTGCGGGCCTGGTGCGGCTGGTGGGGATCGACCCGAAGGGCGGGATGGAACTCGGGCAGTGCCCGGACGCCTTCGACCGTGTCGTGTACGACAACGGACCGGAAGCCGTTGCCTTGCTTGAAGAAATCGCCGCAGAAGTCAAGGAGCGGGCCACGCGGTACCGGGGTGTGCGGCGGCTGTGGGCACGGTCGACAGGAGAGCCATTCACCGTCCTGATCGTGGACGAGCTAGCGGACCTGATCGCCTACCAGCCGGACAAGCAGCTCCGCGAACGGGCCGTGCGAGCTATCCAGACGATCACCTCACAGGGGCGTGCACCTGGCTATGCGGTCGTGGGCTTGGTCCAAGACCCGCGCAAGGAAGTCGTGTCCTTCCGGCACCTGTTCGCCACCCGTGTGGCGCTGCGCCTGGACGAGCCGCAACAGGTCGACATGGTCCTTGGCGACGGTGTGCGGCAACGCGGCGCGGCGGCACACGAGATCAGCGAGGACACGCCCGGTGTCGCCTGGGTGAAGGAGGACGGGCAGCGGGAGCCGGAACGGGCTCGGGCGTTCCACGTCACCGATGCCGACTTGGTCGAGCTGGGGGTGTTCCTGGCCGATGCGAAGGTGCACGACTTCCCGACTCGACCGGACGGCTCGGGGGAGGTAGCGGCGTGAGCGAGTACCTGACTCGTGCCGACCGGATGAAGCAACCGACGGCGCTGGACGTGGCCCGGGCCGTGGCCGAAGAGCACGGCGTCTGCGTCCGACCGCTGGCCAAGGAGCGGATCGACCTGGATACCGGGCGGGTCGGGATTGTGCCCGTGGCGTGCGGGTCGACCGTGGCGAGTGTGTGTCCGACATGCGCGGAGAAGAACCGCAGGTTGCGGATGGTGCAGTGTCGCGAGGGATGGCATCTGACCGAGGAACCCGACTTCACCCCGGACCAGCCCAGTGACGATCAGCGGGCACTGACCGCCTACCGGGCCGACCTGGTGAAGGTGTACCGGCAGGCGGTCGAAGAGGGCGACGAGATCGGCGCTGAGGAGGTTCGAGAAGAGGTCGCAGGGGTCGACGCCGAACTTCGGCAGCTCGGAGTCCGCGGTTCGCTCCCCGCGCTGGAGGCACGTCCACGGATCACCCGGAAGCGGTCGACCAGGCGGCGGCAGGATGCACCGAACCTGCCTCGGCGGCCGGTCCAGAAGCGCACGGTCGGCCGGGTCTTCGGCGGCAAGTACCAGCCCTCGACCTTCCTCACGCTGACGCTGGACAGCTACGGCAAGGTGCGCTCGGACGGCACGCCGGTAGACCCGAACACCTACGACTACCGGCGTGCGGCTCGGGACGCGGTGCACTTCGCGGCCCTGCTCGATCGGTTCGTGCAGAACCTGCGGCGGTGCGTGGGCTGGGATGTGCAGTACTTCTCGACCGTCGAACCTCAGCGGCGACTGGCGCCGCACTGGCACGCCGCTATCAGGGGTTCGATCTCGCGGGCGGAGCTGCGGGCGGTCGCTGAGGCTACCTATCACCAGGTGTGGTGGCCGAACCATGACGAGATCAAGTACGGCGCCGACAACCGGCCGGTGTGGGACTCACGGGCGAAGGGGTTCGTAGACCCGGCTACCCGCGAACCGCTGCCGACGTGGGACGAGGCACTGGACCAGGTGGAGCGTCCGGCGCATGTGGCGCGGTTCGGGGTGCAGGTGCACTCCAAGGGCATCCTCGGCGGCACAGAGGAGGCCGGTCGGCACATCGGCTACCTGACGAAGTACCTGACCAAGAGCATCGGGGAGTGCTTCGACGCCCAGACCAACCGCCAGGAGGAGCACGCCGAACGGCTGTGCGTTGAGCTGGCCGTGACACCGTGCTCGCCGCAGTGCCCGGTGTGGCTGCTCTATGGCGTCCAACCCAAGGGCGCTCGCCTGTCGATGGAACCCGGCCGGTGCAAGGGCAAGGCACACAAGCGCTCAACCCTGGGCGTCGCCGGTCGACGGGTGCTGGTGTCGCGGAAGTGGTCCGGCAAGTCGCTCGCCGACCACAAGCACGACCGCAAGGAATTCGTTCGGCAACTGCTTGTCGACGTGGGGATCACCGGGGACGACCAGCCCAAACGGGTCGTCTGGAACAACGTGCAGCCCGGTGACCCGAACGTGCCCCCAAGACCACACCTGCTGCTGCGGGCGGTCGCGGAGCGGCGTCGATGGAAGGCCGAGTACACGGCGGCGTTGCTCGCCTCGGCCAGTCCGCCAAACCGTTCGGCAACGTCTCAAGCTGCGTAAACGGGGGTTCGGGGATGAGTGGCAAGGTGCGTGAGCTGGCTGAGTTGATGTCTGTTCCGGAGATGCTGGAGGCCCTGGGCGGGGAGGTCTCGCGGGACACGTTCTACAAGTGGCGGCAGACAGGGAAGGGGCCTCGGTGCTTCTCGCTGCCCAACGGTGAGCTGCGGTGCAAGCGGGTGGACTTCCTCGCTTGGCTCGATGATTTGTACCGGGCGGCGGCATGACCACCACGTTCAAGGTTCGGTTTTGGGAGATCGCGGACTGGTCGAAGAAGAAGGGCAAGGACGGGAAGCGGAAGGCTCGGCCGTACGGCGTGCGGTGGGTGACTGACACCAAGTCGCACTCGGAGTGGTTCGGGACCAAAGCCCTGGCCAACAGTCGGCGGTCGGAGCTGATGCAGGCTGCTCGAAGGGGTGAGGAGTTCGACGTCGAGACGGGTTACCCGGTCTCGGAGCTGAAGCGGCGCAACTCGCTGTCCTTCGTGGAGTTCGCCCAGTCCTACATGGACATGAAGTGGCCGGATGCTGCTGCTACCACGCGAGGTAGCACCGTGGAGGCGTTGGCTACGGCTGGGGCCGCATTCGTCCGGGATGGAGCTGGACGGCCGGAGGTGAACGAGTTGCGGGGCGTGCTCACGCGCAACCTGCTGCCTCCGACTACCCGAGACGACGAACTGTCGCGTGAGGGGCGGGAGGTCGTTGACTGGCTGGTACGGAACTCGCGTCCGCTGTTCGAGCTGACGGACGCGGTGGCGGTTCGTGAGGTGCTGGATGCGTTGGCGGTGAAGCTCGACGGCAAGGCGGCGGCTGCGACGGTCTACCAGCGGAAACGGGCGGTGTTGTTCAACCTGCTGTCTTACGCTGTCGAGTTGGGGCTCATCCCGGACAACCCGCTGACCAGGGTGAAGCGCAAGGTCACGAAGGTGGTCGAGCAGGTCGACCCGCGTGTCGTCGCCAACCCTGGCCAGGTGGAGCGGCTGTTGACTGCGGTGACCTACGTCGGTCGGCGGAACCAGGACCGGGGCGCGCACTTGGCGGCGTTCTTCGCGACCGGCTACTACGCGGCTGCTCGGCCCGCTGAGGGCCTGGGGCTCCGTGAGGACGACTGCAACCTGCCCGAGGAGGGCTGGGGCCTGCTCATGCTTGGTGAGTCGCGTCCGGCGGCCGGGAAGCGGTGGACGGACTCGGGGGAGGTGCACGACCGGCGCGGCCTGAAGCACCGTGGGGTGAAGGACGTGCGGCCGGTGCCGATCCCGCCGGTACTCGTCCGCATCCTGCGGGACCACCTCGACCGGTTCGGGACCGGGCCGGACGGGCGGCTGTTCCGCTCACCCGGTGGAGGGGTCGTGTCGTCGTCCACCTACTACCGAGTGTGGGAGGAGGCCCGCCAGTACGCCCTGACGCCTGCTCAGGCGGCCTCTCCACTGGCTGGGCGGCCATACGACCTTCGGCACGCCGCAGTATCCCTGTGGCTGAATGGCGGCGTTCCGGCTCCCGAGGTGGCAGAGCGAGCGGGCCATTCAGTAGACGTGCTACTCAAAGTTTATGCAAAGTGCATCGACGGGCAGATCGGGACGATCAATCGGGTGATCGAAGGATTGTATCGAGACTTCAGATAGCTACTTCAATCCGAGTTTATGCAACTCCGTCGCACCGTGATGCTGTAACAACGAGCCGCCCACCATGGATATGTCGTATGTGGAGATGTGGGGGTGCAGGCTGTCGGAAATGGCCTACGTCCCGACGTTGCTGACAGATGCTCTCGAAAAAATTGGGTGGTGTGGCAATGGAGCAGCAGAACGCCAACCCTGTGGCGCTAATTGAGCGACTCTGGGGTGGAACGCTCGACTGGGCATTAGCATACGAAATATCTAGATCGCCTGCCACTAAACTTCAAGAGTTTATGGAAGCTTACTCGGAGCTTATAGTTCGAGCTCGGCCGCCGGTTCTGCGCCCTGGGATGTTGCGACCTGAGGTTCGCCGTACTTACGGGGACATGTTGAGGTCCCGTGCATCTTCCTCCGCGATCGACTCCGGGCTTAAGTTTCTTCTGTATACGCCCGAAGTGTTGATTGATGACCCGCTCGATCGGGGATTTTTGACCCTATCTTCGATCGAAGAGCAGCGGGACTCGATATCTAGGTCTGTCCATCAATTGGCCGAGGTGAGGCCACTTGTAGAGTCAGGAAGCATGAGGTTTGCCCTCTTGAGTCGTGCTCGACACCCTGCTTATTCTGGGGCTGATGTATTCGGCGACTATGAGAGTATAATTGCAGACCTTGGCGGTGCTGAAGATGTGCGGGCAGCTTTTGAGGACTTCGCGCGGTCGATTGAAAGTTCTGAGTCTAATGTCTACGGTTGGCTACTAAATGACGTGCTTTCTTCAATCACCGTGTGGACGAGATGGTCTGAGTCCTTTACTCCCCTGATGCATGGGTCGCTCGAACTGATGCTGCTGCAAAATGCTGTCATCCGTGCTGGAAAGTTGCGGACCGACGGTCGTACTGAGGCTCTTACTAAACTTGCTAACATTTCGGTCCCTGAGTTGAAGTTGAACATCGGGCAATTGGTCAATATTCGCAGGAATGATGAACTCTTTGCGGAATGGCGCCAGTCGATTGAGGCCGCTTTGGGGCATGTTAGTCAAATTTCGGAGAACGATTTGGACTGGCAGTCTCACGCGAGGGGGATACTTCGCGATGGTCTGGCAACCGTGGAGGAGAAAGCAAAAAAGAGTCTGAAGGGTTCAGGGTTTCTCCCATCTGTCGCCAGTGGCTTCAAAAGCTTCACCTTTGCCGGGCTCGGTGGTGTTGCTGGGGCCTCGATCGGCGGTGGGAGCGTTGTGGGTGCGCTGTCGGGCGCTGCACTGGGGAAAGCGGCCGAGACCATCGCAACTCTGACGGCGTCTCTGCGCTCCCGTCGGGAGCACAGGGCGGTGCTAGACATCGTCATGGCTGTCGGGGGTGAGCGCTAGAGGGCGGTGGTCGGCACCGAGGTCTCCTACGCCTCCGCCCGTGCCGCCGAAGTGGAGGAGACGGTGCTAGCAGGCTCTGTGGGGGTGGAGCGGTTTCGCAGTGGCTTCGCGAACCCCGGCAGACGGGGGCAGATTCCGGCTGACGGCGACGGACCTCAAAGATCAGGCCCTGAGCGCGTTGCCGCAGCTCAGGGCCTGATTCACCCGGCGAAAGGTGAGTGCCCCCGGCAGGATTCGAACCTGCGACACACGGTTTAGGAAACCGATGCTCTATCCCCTGAGCTACGAGGGCGCGGGGGTGAGCGTACCGGGTCGGCGGTCGGGCTTCCGGTGGTGGGGTTGTCACTCGGTGGGCCTAGGCATGTGCACCTTGGGTTAGGGGGTCGGCCCCAGGCGGTCGGCTGTACGGGCGAAGTGGGCGACCTCATCTGTTCCGCATCGGTCCAGTGAGGTACAGAAGGGGCATATCCCCCTCCGACGAAAGCCATCCCATGAGCAGCCGACCCTGGCCTGACTTCCGTCCCGGCCCGCTGGGCTCCCTCGGCGCCTGGTGGCGGCGGCTCCGTGCCCGCCCCAACGCCGAGCAGTACACGTTCGTCCCGGCCTCGACCTCCCACCAACACCCGTTCGAGTCGCCGCTGCCCAGCGCCGTCTACGGGCTCGACTTCCACGCCCGCATGACGATCCACTGGCGCGTGGACCTCACCACGGGCGCGCGGCACACCGCACCGCGCAGCGCCGCGGTCAACGACATCATCCACCGGGCCAAGGCGCTGACCGAACGGGCGATGCTCGTCCACCACGCCCCGCTGCAGCACCAGCTCGGCGCGGAACTGGCGGCCGAGCGGCAGGTCGAGGGCACGCACGTGTGGGCACGTGCGGACTCGATCGAGCTGACCGTCGAGGAGCACGACCTGGCGATGGCCCGCAAGCACATCGAACTCCTGCAGACCACCACGATGCGCCAGGCCGAACGGGACGCCGAGCGCGCGGAGATCAAGTACCTGCGCGACGAGGTGCTGACCGACCTGTCCACCGCGACGATCTGGTGGCTGGTCCGCAACGGCTACGAGGTGGAGCAGGCCGTGGTCCTCAGCAGGCACCTGGCCGAACTCGTCGGCATCGCCTCCCAGCGCCGCGACCAGCACTGGGCCGACACGCTGGTCACCTCCTTCGAGAGCGCCCTGCCCCGCCTGGACGACGGCCACCGCGTCGACGTCCGCCTGCACCTGGCCAAGGCGCTCGGCATCTACGGCGGCACGACCGTGGCCGCCGAGTTCGCCGAGCAGGTCGGCCTGCCACCGCAGCTACCGCAGCACCACACCCAGAACGGCGCCAAGCCGCTGACGTGATTGCCTAACCTGGTCCGGTGAACCACAACCTGACGGAGGTGCGCGGCGCGGCGGTGGCCGGCGCGCTGCGTGTCCTCGCCCGGCTGACGCCGTTCGTCGAACCCGAGTTGATCGGCCTGCGCGAGGTGGTGCGGCCCGGTGACGTGTGCGTCGACATCGGCGCCGCGCTCGGCCTGTACACCGTGTCGCTGTCCCGCCTGATCGGTCCACAAGGGACGGTGCACAGCATCGAGCCGCTGGTGTTCGCCCACCCCGCGCTGTCCTTCCTGCTGCGCCCGCGCGAGGGGCGCAACGTGGTGCGGCACGCCGTGGCGCTGGGCGTCAGCGAGGGCCGCGAGGTGATGAGCGTTCCGGTCCGGCACGGCACACCGGTCACCGGCCGCTCGTTCCTCACCTCGGGCGCGGACGGCCTGGGTTCCAACGCCGAGTTCGCCGACCACCTGGAGGTCCTGGTCCGCACGGACACCCTGGACCGGTTCTGCGCGGCCAACGCCATCGACCGGCTCGACTTCGTCAAGGCCGACGTCGAGGGTGCGGAACTGCGGGTGCTGCAAGGAGGTTCGGAGACGATCGAGAGGTTTCGACCGAAACTTCTCCTGGAGATCGAGGAACGGCACGTGCTGCGCTTCGGCTACCGGGCCCGGGACGTGCGGGACTGGCTGGCCGATCGCGGTTACCGGATGCACGCCTGGCACCGCAGCACCTGGCGGCCGGTCGACCGGATCGACGATCGCGTCCGCAACTACCTGTTCGTCGCGCGATAGGCCGGGCACTACAGGTCAGGCGCGGTAGGCGGGCGCGGTGGGCCAGGTCGGAGCGGGAAAGCGGAAGACCCCGGTCCCTGGGGGTGGACCGGGGTCTTCCTGTGGGCCGGTCTACGTGACGTAGACCTCAAGCTCGTGAATCGAGTATCCGTAAACCGTGGCCCGTTGGATACCCGTCATTCGTACGAATCGTGCCGCATCAGGCCGGAACGACGCAAGGTCTTGGCCACCATCACTTGCGGAAGTCGTGTAGACGGTGCGCCAAGCGGCGCCGTCGGTGGACAGTTCTATGCGATACGCCTTGGCATAAGCCGCTTCCCAGGACAGCACGATCCGACCGACGGTGCGCGTCGCGCCCAGGTCGACCTGCACCCACTGCGGGTCCGACCAGTCGCTGGCCCACCGGGTGTCCGGCTTGCCGTCCACCACGTGCGAGGGCGGCGAGTGGTACCAGCCGCGCTCGTAGCTGCTCGCGGTGGCCGTGGCGCCCGCGGCGAGGTTCGCCAGGCTGGTGCCCCGGCGGGACGGGAACTGCACGACCTGCTGGTAGGTGGGCCGGTTCTGCCAGTTCACCTTGTCGTGCGTGATGCCGCCCATGGCCCGGTGGATGATGGTGTCGGCGCACCACTGGTCACCGGCCGCGCACGACGCGTCGCCCGGGTAGACCTGCGCGGCAGGCGTGGCCGCCGCCGCGCGCAGGCTGTCCAGCAGCACCTGCCGGCACGCCGCCACGTCACCGCCGCCGCAGTAGCGGGCGCCCAGGGCGCCGTCGACGCGGTCACCGAGCACGGCGCGCAGGTCCTTGTCGACGTAGCTCCACCAGCCGTACTGGAACGACGAGCCCTTGTGCGGCGCCGAACCGTGCGCGTCCGACGGCGGTTCGTCGACCTGGATCGCACGGGTCAGCTGCCCGTACAGCGCGTCCCCGAGCCCCGGCTTGAACTGAGCCTCCACCAGCCGCGGCCACCACGCGTCGAGCACCCGGACGGCGTCGGCGTGCGCGTAGGCCTTGCTGCCGCGCGAGGTCTCCTTGCGCAGCGACCCGGACCGCTGCCAGTCGCGCAGCTTGCCGACCGCCGACGCGAGCGCCGGGTCGGTCACCGCCGCGGTGTCGATCACCCGCAGCAGGTCGGGCAGCACCTGCTCGGCCCGCAGGTCGGCGACGCCCGCCTCGGCCATGGCCCGGGTCAACGCGGCACGGTTGACACCGCCGCGCGCCACGAGAGCCCGGACGCGGTCGTCCAGCAGGTCGCCGCGGTGCACCGAGCCCATGCCGTAACCGGACGCGGAGAAGTCCGCCGCCTGCTTGTTGTTCCAGCTGACGTAGTAGTCCTGGTTGATGGAGTTCGGGTGCTGCGCGAACGGCGTGTACGTGGCCGTGTTGCGGTCGGCGTTCCAGCCCTCCCACTCGTACGCGGGTTCGGCCCGCACCGGCAGGTGCGGGTCCACGGTCGCCTTGCGCACCGGGTTGGCGCCGGAGTTGAAGTAGGCGGTGTCGCGGGAGTCCACGTAGAACCAGTTGAACGCGTACCCGATGTGCTCGGCGGCGCGCTGGAAGTCCGCCGCCGACGTGATCGCGTCGGGGTCGTTGAACTCCTGGAACCCGATGATCGAGTCGACCTCGTGCAGGTAGGTGGAGCGCAGCGAGGTGTAGGCGACGAACTTCCCGCCGACCTTCGCACGGCTCTGGACGAGGCCGTACTTGGTGCGGTGCACGACGAGCGTGTACGAGCCGGCGGGGGTCGGGTCGGCCACGGTCGGTTTCCAGGAGTTCTTGCGCTCCAACCGCTCCATCGGCAGGCACTGGCCGTGGTAGCGGTAGTGGAGGGAGTCGGCGGTGGGTGCGCCGCCGGAGGGCTCGCACAGCTCCACGGCGTAGGTGTCGGTGATGTCCTGGCCGGCCGACGTCGCGCTCCACGAGTAGTCGACGCCGCGGCCGAGCTGCACGTACATCGACACGCCGGCGAACGACACGCCGCGGGCGCGCAGGCCCGGGCCGTGCAGCTCTTGGAGCATGAGCAGCTGCGGGGCGAAGTAGCCGGTCTGCGGGCCCCAGACGGCGATGGGGTTGCCGGTGTCGGTGTGCGGGCCGGAGACGACCAGCGCGTTCGACATGCCCTGCTTCCTGGTCAGCAGGTCGGGCGGCAGGACGCCGTCGGCGAAGAGGCCCTCCAAGGCCTTGAGGTCCGCCGGTGCGTTGAGGTCCGCCGGGGTGTCCACAGAGGAGGTTTGGTCGTGGACCATCGGTTCCGGGGTGACCACGCCGCCGTCGGGCAGTGCGACACCTTGGGGTGCGGCCGGTGTCGTGCCGTACGGGAAGCGTTGGCCGTCGTGCAGGGTCAGCACGGCCTCCGGGTCGTTCTGCTCCCGGAACGACCGCCAGACCTGCTCGCCGACGGTCGCGCCGTACTTGTTCTGCGCGGCGAGCTTCACCAGCGCGTTCTGCACCTCGCCACCGCCGCCGGCGCCGAACAGCCCGCCCACCACGGCGGCGATCGCGACCAGGTCGGTCGGCTGGAACGGCTTGATGTCGTTCCAGTTGGTGATCGCGTCGGCGTGCCCGGTCAGCACGTACTCGCCCGGGAACGTCCGGTTGTTCACGGAGGTGGTGATGTAGGCGTTGATGCCCGCGATGTAGTCCTTCACGTCCTGCAACGCCTGCGCGCCGCGCGGCCCCTTGGTCGCGACCTGGTCGATCTGCGCCTGGAGGTCGGCCTCGGTGTACGGGATCTGGTTGTAGAAGCTCTGCTCCAGCACCCGGTTGCCCTCGGCCCCACCGGCGAACCCGGACAGCTGACCGCGACCGAGGTGGCGGAACAGGTCCATCAGCCACAGCCGGTCCTGCGCGGCGGCGTAACCCGCGCCGAACTCCGTGCCGGACCGGGTGGTCCCGTAGATGTGGGGAACGCCGAGGGCCTTGTCGCGCACGATCGTGACGTCGGTGCGGGGCTTGATCGTGCTCTCGACCTGGTTGGCCGCGACGCCGAAGGAGGCGTCGTTGAAGAACGCGCCCAGCTGCTCGTTGGTCAGGCCGCCGTAGCCGGACACGAGCGAGTCGTAGCGGCCGAGCTGGTCGGCCGAGTGCGCGGGACGGGTGCCGAGCGCCCGGTGGGCGAGGATCTCGGCGAGGGTCGCGTTGCCGTTCTGGCCGGGTGGCAGCACGTCGTGGCACTGGCCGAGGCAGTGGTCGTCCGGGGTGAACGCGGTGGTCCCGACCTCGGCCTGCGACGTGGCGGAGGCGGCGGAGGCAGGGGTGGGGACGGTCAGGGCGGCCGCGGCGAGGAGGGCGACCACGGCTAGCGATCGGGCGGCTCTCCGCATGGCGCGAAGCTCCTTCCAGGCAGGGATCGTGTGACGCACGTTACTGGCAGGTAGCGGATTCGCGAAAGGTCTTCGCGTTTGAATACGCCCGATTGTGTGGCTGGTGGTTCCGCTGATCGGGTGTGGAGTCTTGACCTATGGAGGTGGTATTGGGAAAAAGGTCCACATGATGCGACGTCGATCGCTGCTTGCCGGGCTTGGTGGTCTCGCCGGCGCGGGGGTGCTCGGCGGTCTGGGTGCCGCGCCGGCTCATGGTTCGCCCGTCCTGCCGATCCGCAGCTGTGCCGACTGGAACGCGAGGCCGCCGGCGCAGCCGACGAGCGTGGTGGCCGAGCGGCCGGTGCGGATCCTGATCCACCACACCGCGTCGGCGAACGTCACCGACTACTCGCAGGCGGCCGCGTACGCCAACGCGCGGTGGATCCAGGACCTGCACATGGACACCAACGGCTGGATCGACTCCGGCCAGCACTTCACCAACAGCCGGGGCGGGTTCCTGATGGAGGGCAGGCACGGCAGCCTGGCGGCGTTGCGCGCGGGCGACCGGGTCGTGGTGGGCGCGCACTGCCCGGGCCAGAACACCGCCGCCATCGGAATCGAGAACGAAGGCCTCTACATGGACGTGGAGCCGCCGAAGTTGCAGTGGGACTCGTTGGTCTCGTTCTGCGTGTACGCGTGCGAGCGGTATGGCCTCCCACCCAGTGGGATCCAGGGCCATCGGGACTACCGGGACACGCTCTGCCCAGGCGACAAGCTCTACGCCCTGCTGCCGCGTCTGCGCCAGGAAGTCGCGCAGGTGCTGAGTTGACCTCGGGTATTTCCTGGCAACTGTGAACAGGCGGAACCCGCGTCCTCCCGTGGTGAGATAACGGGGAATTAACGTCAGCTTGCGTGTTCGTGCGTGAGGCTGGGCGGGTACGAACACGAAACGCCAACGCGGGGAGGCGTCGTGATCAAGGTGATGCTGGCCGATGACGAAGACCTCGTCCGGTCCGGCCTTCGCATGATCCTCAGCAGCGCAGGCGACATGGAAGTCGTGGCCGAATGCGACGACGGGCACCTGGTGGCCGACCTGGCCCGCCGGCACCGCCCGCACGTCGTGCTGCTGGACATCCGGATGCGGTCGTCCGACGGGTTGATGGCGCTGCGCAGGCTGCGCGCCATTCCCGACCCGCCGAAGATCGCCATGCTGACCACGTTCGACGTGGACGAGTACGTCTCGGAGGCGCTCCGGCTGGGCGCCTCGGGTTTCCTGCTCAAGGACACCGAGCCCGAGCAGCTGGTGCGAGCCGTGCGCGACCTCGCGGTGGGTGGCGCGGTGCTCGACCCCGGTGTGGCGGCGCGCGTGCTGGCGGCGGTCGCCGACGGTGAACGGGCGGCCGAGCCCGCTCGGCGGTTGCTGGCCTCGTTGTCCGAGCGGGAGCGCGAGGTGCTGGTCCTCATCGGACAGGGCATGTCGAACGCCGAGATCGGCGGGACGCTGCACCTGTCGGAGGCGACCGTGAAGGGGTACGTGTCGTCGGTGCTCGGGAAGATCGGCGCGGTGAACCGGGTGCAGGCGGCGCTGGTGGCGTTTCGCGGTGGGTTGATCGCGTAGTCGATGATGGGCGCATGGCGCCAACGGTCGAGGGCACGGTCGCATCGGGGTACGAGCGCGTGGCGGAGGCCTTCGAGCGGGCGCTCGCCGAAGACCGGTCCGAGATCGCGCAGTGCTGCGTCCACGTGGACGGCGAGCCGGTCGTGGATCTGTGGACCGGGCCGCGGGACGCCGTGGTGGCCGTCTTCTCGGCCACCAAAGGCGCGACCGCGGCGTGCGCGAACCTGCTGGTCCAACGCGGGTTGCTCGATCTCGACGCGCCTGTCACGCGGTACTGGCCGGAGTACGGGGCGAACGGCAAGGAGGGCACGCTGGTCCGGTGGGTGCTGAGCCACCGGGCCGGTGTGCTCGCGCCGTCGGTGCCGTTCACGCTGGACGGCTTGGCGGATTGGGAGGCGGTGACCGCGGCGCTCGCGGCGAGTGCGCCGGTCTGGGCGCCGGGCACCGCGTACGGCTACCACGCGCAGAGCTACGGCTGGTTGGTCGGTGAGCTGGTCCGCCGGGTGGACGGGCGCGGGCTCGGTGCGTTCTTCCGGGAGGAGATCGCGAATCCGGCGGGTGCGGACTTCTGGATCGGTTTGCCGGAGGTGCACGAGCCGAGGGTGGCGACGCTCGTGACGGAGGTGCCCGGGATGCCTTCGGAGGTGCCCGCCGGGATGGAACTGTCCGAGGTGGACCTGTCCGCGTTCGTTGGACCGCACCAGATCACTGCGTTCACGTTCGGTGGCGCGTTGCCCGAGGACGCGGTTGCGGCGGCGGCCGATCGTCGCTACCGCGCGTTGGGGCTTGGTGCGTCCGGGGGAGTGGCGGACGCGCGGGGCCTGTCGCGGGTGTACCGGTGGTTGCTCGACGCGTTCACCGCGTCGACGCTCGCGGACCTGCCGCGTCCGGAGACCGGTGGAGACGATCTGGTGCTGTCGAGCCCGGCGATGCCGATCGAGCAGGTGTTCGGGCGTGGGTTCGAGGTTTCGCCACCCGTCGGTGCGGCGGTTGGTGCGCGCACGTTCGGGCACGGTGGTGCGGGTGGGACGACGGGGTTCGCCGACGTGGATCGGCGGCTCGCGTTCGGGTACACGACGAACCGGCTGGTGCTCGGGCCGCCTGGGTCCGATGTGCGGGCGGGTGCGTTGGTGGAGGCGGTGTATCGGGCGAACGGGGTGGGGTAGGGGCGGGGTTGGGAACAGAAGGTGGTGTCGAAGGTGTGGAGCATGTGTTCCATGGCTGTGCGGCTGGTCAGTGCGGTGATGTAGACGGTGGCGGTGCGGCCTGAGTCGTCTTGGCCGCTGACGGTCGCGATGCCGCCGTTGGCCAGGTCGCCGCCGTGGGCCCAGACGTGGCCGCCGCACGAGAGGGGCAGACGGGCCGTGCCGAGGCCGTAGCCGACGTCCTTTCCCAAGGGTGGAGCGGGGACGGGGGTTTGCAGTTCGGTCAGTGCCCAGCGTGGCAGCAGTCGGCCGTTGAGCAGTTCCTGCCAGAACCGGTTCAGGTCTGAGGGGGTGGATACCATCGCGCCGCCCGCGCCCGCCCATGACGGCTCGAACTCGGTGACGTCGACCAGCGCTCCGGCCTTGTCCACGGTGTAGTTGCGGGCGTGTGGGCCGCGGATGCCCTGTTCGCCGGCGGGCGGCCAGTAGGTGTCGTCCAGGCGCGCGGGGCGGATCACCAGGTCGGTCACGGCCGTGCCGATGTCACTGCGCGTCAACCGTTCGACCAGCATGCCGGCGAGGATGTAGCCGGTGTTCGAGTAGCGCCAGCCTGCTCCGGGGGCGAAGTCCGGCTCGTGGGACAGGGCGGTGCGGACCAGCTCCGCCGCCTCGACCGGTCCCGTTGACTCGGCGAGGTCCAGGAATCGGAGGTAGTCCGGCAGCCCGCTGGTGTGCTGGAGCAGTTGGCGCACCGTGATGTCGTGGCCGTTGATCGCACTTCCCGCACCGGTGCCGCGCACCACGCCGGGCAGGTAGGTCTCGATCGGCGCGTCGAGTCGGACCCGGTGCCGGGCGACCAACCGCAGGACGGCGGTGGCGACGAAGGTCTTGGTGACGCTGGCGATCCGGAACCGGCCGTCGCCGTCGACCATCGGTCGGCCCGTGCCCAGCTCGGCGGTGCCGGACGTGATCGTGACCGACCTGCCACGCCGGTCGCGGACCTCGGCCAGCGCCCCGGGGACGCCGTCCGCGCCGGTGATCAGGTCGAGTTGGGCCCTGATGGCGGCGACATCGGTGGTCGGACGGCGGTCGGCGGCGGCTGGTGCGGCCGACGCCAGGACCGACGCGCCCGCGATGACCGCGACTGCCCGGCGGATGGTCGACGGCTTGATTCGCATGGATCGAGCATGTGGCCGGGCTCGGTGTGCGGCAATGGAGCCAACCTCAGGACCGGGGGTAGGTCCAAGCCCACCCGGGTCGGGTGGGTTAGTTGCCGGAGACGGTTTCCGGGACGACGAGTTGTGGTTCCACTTCGACGCGGTTGCGGCCGTGGCGCTTCGCCCGGTACAGGGCCATGTCCGCGGCGGCGAAGAGTTGGTCCAGTTTGGCCGGTCCGGCGGCGACGCCGATGCTCACGGTGGGGCGGCGGGTGGTGCCCAGGACCACGGTCCAGTCGTGGCCGTCCACGGCCGCGCGGATGCGTTCGGCGACGGTCGGTCCGACTTCCAGCGTGCCGTCGACATCGCCGAGCAGCACCACGAACTCGTCACCCGCCCAGCGGGCGACCAGGTCGGCGGCTCGGCACTCGCGGCGCAGGAGTTGGGCGATCTCGCGCAGCGTCGCGTCGCCCGCGGCGTGGCCGGCGTCGTCGTTCACGCCCTTGAAGCGGTCCACGTCCACCAGCACCAGCCACGGGACCCGGCCGCGGGCCGCGGTGCTCTCCAGCAGGCCGGCCGCGGCGCGTTCCAGGCCGAGGCGGTTCGCCAGGCCCGTCAACGGGTCGCGCGCCGCCGCCTCCTGGGCCGCCACGGCCAACCGCTGCGCCTGGACGGCCACGCGGCGTTGTTCCAGTGCCTGGCCGAGTCCTTCCTGGAGCGTCTCGGTCGCGGTCCGGCTCGCGGCGACCGAGCAGCGCAACGCCGTGGCCTCGCCGACGTGGTCGCCCATCTCCGCGCAGATGTCCGCGAGGTCCAGGGAGAACCTCAGCAGCAGCGACGGGTCGTTGATGGACTCGGACGCGGCGACCGCGCGGCTGGCCAGGGTGCGGGCCCGGACCAGGTCCCCCTGTTCACGTCGGACGACCGCGAGGACCCAGTTGGCGACGGCCATCGCCCACTTGTCACCGGCCTCCTGCGCCTGCCGCAACGTCTCCTGGGCGTTCTCCTCGGCCTGCTCCAGCTCGCCGACACCGGCCAGCGACCGGCTGTACGCGGCGAGCAGGGCGCGGCGCATCTGCTCGTCGTCGGCCAGCTCCAGGCCTTCCTTGAGGTAGCCGCGGGCCTCTTCGAAGATCGCCGGGGCGCGTTCGGGGTCCGAGGAGATCGCGCGGAAGTTCAGCGTGCCGCCCAGGCCTTGCAGGCAGTGGCCGAGCACCTCGACGCCGGCCGCGGACGTTTCCGCCGCTCGGCGGGCGACCTGTACCGACAGTCGGAGCATGTCCACCGCGGCCCGGCGGTTCCCGATGCCCTCCAGCAGGTAGGCCAGGGCGTGCATGGCCTGGGCGGCGGCGGGGTTGTCGCTGTGCTCGCCGTCGAGGTCGGTCCAGCCCTCGGCGGCCAGTTCGAGGGCCAGGGGGATGCGGCCCAGCCGCCAGGCCAGCTTGGCCCGGTTGACCAGCACCGCGGAGCGCTGCCAGCGGTCGGCGCCGGGTGGCACGCGGCTCACCACCTGGTCGAACAGCGTGTTGGCCTCCGGCAGGCGGCCAGCGTTCAGCAACGCCTTGACCTCAAGGTCGAGTTGCGGGACCTGTCCGGCTACCAGCCGATCTCGTCGCTCCACTCGTGCTGACACTCCATTCCGACTCGGCGAGGCGGTACGCGGGACCGCTCGCCGCCGGCACGGCTACCACAGGCTACCGGCCCGAACGCCGGGTGTACCGCTCCTCGTGCAGTACTTCGTCCAGCGGCATCCGGTTGCGCCAGCCGTGCCGCTCCAGGTCGGGGGTGTCCGGCAGGCACGCGACCGGCCCGACGCACAGCCAGGCCACCGGGCGCAGCGGTGCGGGGATGTCCAGCAGGCGCCGCAGCACGTCCTCGCGGTAGAAGCTGACCCAACCGACGCCCAGGCCCTCCGCGGTGGCGGCCAGCCACAGGTTCTGGATGGCCAGGCAGACGGAGTACAGGCCGGCGTCGGCGATGGCGTGCCTGCCGAGCACGGCGGGTGAGCCGCGGTCGGGGTCGTAGGTGACGACGACGCCGACCGAGGACTCCAGGATGCCCTCGACCTTGATCCGCGCGAACAGCTCGGCCTGCCGGGTGTCCAGCTCGGCGGCGAAGACGCTGCGCTCCGCGTGCACGTGGTCGCGGAACGCGCGGCGGGTGTGCTCGTCGCGCACGACGATGAAGTCCCACGGCTGGGACAGGCCCACGCTGGGCGCGGCGTGCGCGGCGGTGAGCACCCGGCGCAGCACCTCCGGCGCGATCGGGGCACCGGTGAACTCGCCCCTGGTGTCCCGCCGACGGTGCAGGACGTCGTAGAAGCTCATTCGGACGATCGTGCCTCACGCGATCCGGTGAACCTGACCGCTGAGGGGTGGCGTGCGTCTCAACCGGGCGTTGAATGGCCGGTCATGGTTGGAACGGTGCACGGGTCCGCGCTCGGGTTCGCGGGCGGTGTCGTGGTGACCGCGCTGGCGGGTAGCTGGCCGGTGTTCGCCCTGCTCCTGCTGGTGGTGGTCGTGGTGGTCGTCTCGTGGTGGACGACCGTGCCCGGTGCGGCGCTGACCGCGGTGCAGTGCTGGGGCCTGTACGGGAGCTTCGTCGTCGGCCACGAGGGGCACCTGGTGGCGGACTGGCCCGCGTTGGCGGTGCTGGCGGTGGCGGCGACGGTCTCGCTCAGCGGGTTGGTGCGCGACCGGTCCTCCTCCATTGTGGATTCCGCGGTGGGTTGACCTTCACCCTTGGTGAAGCCGCACGGTGGTCTTGGCCGGGCCACGGGGCCCGGCCGGGGGAGGGGCGGTCGTGGAGCTGTTGACCATCGGGGCGTTCGCGCGGGCCGTCCGCCTGTCGCCGAAGGCGTTGCGGCTCTACGACGAGCTGGGGCTGCTCACGCCCGCCCGGGTGGATCCGCTGTCGGGCTACCGGCTGTACTCGCCGGACCAGGTCGAGCGGGCCCGGCTGGTGGCATGGCTGCGCCGGCTCGGGATGCCGCTGGCGCGCATCCGAGAGGTGTGCGCGCTGGCGCCCGCGCAGGCCGCGGCCGAGGTGCGCGCCTACTGGGCGCAGGTCGAGGCCGACACCGCGGCACGGCGCAGCCTCGCCTCCTTCCTCGTGGACCAGCTCTCCGGGAAGGACACCACCATGACCGTCACGCTCCGGTACGCGCTGCGGACCGACCGCGGGCTCGTGCGCGACTCGAACCAGGACGTGGGCTACGCGGGTGAACGGCTGCTCGCCGTGGCCGACGGGTTCGGCGCGCGCGGCGAGCCGCTCAGCTCGATGGCCATCGACGCGCTCGCGCCGCTGGACACCGCCATCCCGGCGGGCGAGCTGCTCAACACCCTGGCGGACGCCGTGCACCGGGCCGGCGCGGCGGTCGGGGACTACCTGTCGGCCAACCCCGGCGACGGGTGCAGCGGGACGACGTTGACCGCGGTGGTGCTGTCCGGGTCGCGGCTGGGCCTCGTGCACGTCGGCGACGCGCGGGTCTACCTGCTGCGCGGCGGCGCGTTGTTCCGCATCACGCACGACCACACGGTGGTGCGGTCGCTGATCGACGAGGGCAGGTTGACCGAGGAGGAGGCGGTCAGCCACCCGCAGCGGTCGATGCTGGTGCGGGCGCTGCACGGCAAGGAGGTGGAGCCGGACCTGGCCCTGCACGACGCCCTGCCCGGCGACCGGTACCTGCTGTGCTCGGACGGGCTGCACACCGTGGTGCCGGAGGCGGACCTCCGGGAGGTGCTGGCGTCGGCGGACGAGCCGGAGGACGCGACGCGTCGGCTGGTCGAGCTGGCCAACGGGGCCGGTGGCCCGGACAACGTGGTGTGCGTGGTCGCGGACGTGGTGCCGGGCTAGGCGATCGGCCCCTGGGTCTCGCCGTCCGGTGACCGCCGCCACTGGTCGAACGGGCGGTCCAGGTGCCACGCCGTGCCGTCGTGGGTGAGGACGCGGTCCTCGCACGTCTCCAGGTTCGACAGGGACTCGAACAGCTCGATGCTCCACCCGAACAGGCGACGGCAGAGCAGGCGGATGGTGAGGCCGTGCGACACCACCAGCGCCGTGCCGGGGTGGGCCGGCGCCCGCATCCGGGTCTCCAGGTCGGTCAGGAACGCGGCCAGGCGGTCGTCCACGTCCGCGCCCGACTCGCCGTTGGGCAGCCGGAAGAAGAAGTGCCCGAACGCGTGCCGCTGGTGCTTCAACACCTCCTGCTGCACGGGGTCCTGGAGGTTGCCCCAGTCCTGTTCGCGCAACCGCGGCTCGGCCACCGTGCGCTCCACCTGGTCGCCGAGGTCGAGGTTGCGCAGGGTGGCCCTGGTCCGCACGTACGGGCTGACGTAGACGGCCGCCGGGTCGCCGTCGAGGAGGTCCTTGACGCGCGGCCCGGCGGCCTTGGCCTGCTGTTCGCCCAGGTCGGTCAACGGCAGCGCGTGGTCGGGGACGCGGCAGTACGCCAGCTCGTCGACGTTGCCCAGGCTCTGGCCGTGCCGCAGCAGGATGATCCGCACCCGTCCATGGTGCCGGTGTTACATTCGCAGGCGAAACCGGACGGAAGGTGTCACATGGTCAAGTACATCGCGCTGTACCGGAAGCCGGCGGACGTCGAGGCGTTCGACGAGGCCTACTTCGCGTCCCACCTGCCGTTGGTCGAGCGGACGCCGGGCCTGCTGCGGGCGGAGGTGGCGAAGGTCTCGCGCGTGTTCGTGCCCGGCTTCCTCGGCGAGCACGAGCTGCACATCGTGGCCGAGATGTACTTCGAGTCCGCCGACGCCATGAAGGACGCCTTCCGGTCGCCGGAGTGGCAGGCCGCGGGTGCGAACCTGGCCGAGATCGGCGGCGTCGAGCTGGTCGCCATGGTCGCCGCGGAGGTCGTGGTCTGATGATCGCGGTGGTGA
Source organism: Saccharothrix stipae (assembly GCF_054781895.1). Classification (NCBI taxonomy): domain Bacteria; kingdom Bacillati; phylum Actinomycetota; class Actinomycetes; order Pseudonocardiales; family Pseudonocardiaceae; genus Saccharothrix; species Saccharothrix stipae. The sequence continues at coordinate 193,441 of NZ_BAAGTN010000009.1, forward strand.
TCGGCGGCGGCACGATGGGCGCCGGTGTCGCCCACCTGTTCCTCGCCGGCGGGCACGAGGTCGTGCTCGTGGAGGCGGGCGCGGACCGGGCGTCGGCCGCGCGGCGGGCCGTGGAGGCGTCGCTGGTCAAGGCCGCCGACCGGGGCAAGCTGGACGCCGTGCCGCACGAGCTGCTCCGGCGGCTGACCGTGGTCGAACGGCTCGACCCGCAGGTCGGGCGGGGTGCGGCGCTGGTCGTGGAGGCCGTGCCGGAGGACGTGGAGCTCAAGCGGCGGGTGCTCGGCGAGGCGGCCCGGGCCTGCCCGGACGCGGTGCTGGCGTCCAACACGTCCTCGTTGTCGATCTCGGTGCTGGCCGAGGGGCTGCCGGGCGAGCGGGTGCTGGGGATGCACTTCTTCAACCCCGTGCCGGTGCAGCAGCTGGTCGAGCTGGTGCACCACCCCGGGGTGGCCGCCGACGTGGTCGCCAGGGTCCGCGGCTGGGCCGAGGAGCTGGGCAAGACCGTGATCGAGGTGCGCGACGCGCCGGGGTTCGCCACGTCCCGGCTCGGCGTCGCGGTCGGCATGGAGGCGATCCGGATGCTCGAAGAGGGCGTCGCCTCGGCCGAGGACATCGACACCGGGATGCGGCTGGGCTACGGGTGGCCGATGGGTCCGCTGCGGCTGACCGACCTGGTCGGGCTGGACGTGCGGCTGGCCATCGCCGCGCACCTGGCGGCGGAGCTGGGGCCGCGGTTCGAGCCGCCGTCGTTGCTGCGGGAGAAGGTCGCGGCGGGTCAACTGGGCCGCAAGACCGGTCAGGGGTTCTTCACCTGGTAAGCAAGGTCCTGTGCGGATTCGCGAGCTAGTCCAGGACGACGTCGTCGAGGCCGACCGGCTGCGCCGGGTGGCGTTCGGCGGCATCGACGAGCCGTCGTTGCGGCCCGGTCGGCGGGGGTTGGGCGCGGAACTGGACGGCCGGTTGGCCGGCATCCTCACGATCAAGGACTTCCACCAGTTCTGGGGCGGCTCGACGGTGCCGATGGGCGGCGTCGGCGGCGTGGCCGTGGATTCCTGGGCACGCGGACGCGGGGTGGCCGGCGCGCTGCTCGACGCGGCGTTGCGGGACATGCGGGAACGCGGCCAGGTGCTGTCCGCGCTGTACGCGACCGTGCCCGCGGTGTACCGGTCGCGCGGGTGGGAGCGGTCCGGGGTGTTCGAGTGGCTGGAGTTCCCGCTCGACCGGATGCCCGCCGGCGCGCGGGTCGCGACCCGGCCCGCGGTGGCGGGTGACCTCCAGGCGTTGCAGGCGTGCTACCTGGACATCGCGTCAACCGTGGACGGGCTCGTGGACCGCAGCCCGCCCACCATCGCCGCGGACGACCTGCTCGACGAGGCCGTGGTGTCGGTGGTGCCCGGCCACGACGGCGAGGTGCGCGGGTACCTCGCGGCCGGGCGTGACGCCGACGGGCTGCGGGTGCACGACCTGATCGGCCGGGACGTGACCTGCCAGCTCGGGCTGTTGCGGGAGCTGGGCGGCTGGGCCGGTGTGCTGGACAAGGCGCGGTTGCTGGTCACCGACCCGGCCGTGACGGGCCTGCTGACCAACCAGGCGATCGAGTACACCGTGACCACGTCCACGTGGCTGCTGCGCGTGGTGGACCTGCCGGCCGCCGTGGCGGCACGGGGGTGGCCGGCGGCGGCGTGGCTGAAGCCCGCGGCCGTGGACCTCGACGTGATCGACGAGCACGCGCCGTGGCACGCGGGGCGGCAGCGGCTGGTGGTCGAGGACGGTTCGGTGCGCGTCGAGGCGGGTGGCAGCGGCGCCGTGCGGTTGCACGCGCGTGCGCTCGGGCCGTGGTTCAGCGGGATGCAGAACAGCCACGCGCTGCGCCGCGCCGGGCTGCTCGACGGTGACGGCGCGCTGCTCGATCGGCTGGTCGGCGCACCTGGCGTCCCGCGTCTGGCGGATTACTTCTAACCTGACCAGCCGTGCTGCTCGCCGTGCTGGAACTGGTCGGCATCGCCGCGTTCGCCGCCTCCGGGGCGGTCGCGGCGGTGCACGCGCGGCTGGACGTGTTCGGGGTCATCGTGCTGGCGCTGACCACGGCGTTGGGCGGCGGGATCATCCGGGACGTGCTGCTCGGCGTGCACCCGCCGGCGGCGTTGGTGAGTTGGCCGTACCTGGCGGTCGCCGGTGTCACCGGGTTGGTGGTCTTCTGGTTTCACCCGACCGTGGCGAAGTTGTGGCGGGCGGTCCTGCTGCTGGACGCGATCGGGCTCGGCCTGTTCGTCACGGCGGGCACCACGACGGCGCTCGGGCTCGGCGCACCGCCGTACGCGGCGTGCCTGGTCGGGATGACCACGGGCATCGGTGGCGGCGCGCTGCGCGACGTGCTGCTGCGGGAGATCCCGCTGGTCCTGCGCCGGGAGATCTACGCGCTGGCGGCGTTGTGCGGCGCGGTGGTGGTGGCGTTCGGCGACTACCTCGGCCTGCCCGCCGTGCCGGTGACGCTGGTCGGGTCGGCGGTCATCGTGGGGCTGCGGCTGCTCGCGCTGTGGCGGCGTTGGAACGCCCCGGTGGCCCGCGACGGGCCCGAAACTTGACGGCTAGCTCACACCGGCTTCTCAGGCGGCTCTCAGGACCAGGAGCAAGACTGACCTCATGCGCATCCTCGTTGTCGACGACGACCGGGCCGTGCGTGAGTCGCTCCGTCGCTCACTGCAGTTCAACGGCTACCAGGTCGACCTTGCCGGCGACGGCCAGCAGGCCCTCGAATCCGTCGTGTCCCAGCGTCCCGACGCCATGGTGCTCGACGTGATGATGCCCCGGCTCGACGGGTTGGAGGTGTGCCGCCGGCTGCGCAGCACCGGCGACGACCTGCCGATCCTCGTGCTCACCGCCCGTGACGCGGTGTCGGACCGGGTGTCCGGGCTGGACGCGGGTGCGGACGACTACCTGCCCAAGCCGTTCGCGCTGGAGGAGCTGCTGGCCCGGCTGCGCGCGTTGCTGCGGCGGGCCGCGTCGGACGCCGAGGAGCCCGCCGGGGTGGTGCTGCGGTTCGCCGACCTGGAGCTCGACCCCGGCACCCGCGACGTGCGGCGCGGCGACCGGCCGATCAGCCTCACCCGGACCGAGTTCGCGTTGCTGGAGCTGTTCCTGGCGCACCCCAAGCAGGTGTTGACCCGCGGCCGGATCCTGGAGGACGTCTGGGGCTACGACTTCCCGACCTCGGGCAACGCGCTGGAGGTCTACGTCGGCTACCTGCGTCGCAAGACCGAGGCCGAGGGTGAGCCCAGGTTGCTGCACACGGTGCGCGGTGTCGGCTACGTGCTGCGGGAGACACCTCCGTGATCGGTGCCGCCAACGGGCGGCTCCAGCGGGTGTCGCTGCGAGCCCGGGTGACCCTGCTGGCCGCGTTCTGCGTGGCCGGAGCCGTCGCCGTCGTGTCGCTCGGCGCGTACATGACGGTGAGCCAGAACCTGCACGACCAGATGGACGAGAACCTGCGGCAGCGCGCGCAGGCCGCGGTGAACGCCCCGAAGGTCAACAACGACGTCACCGAGATCCCCGGCGCGTTCCTGGCCGCGGGGGACATCCGGATCGGCGTGCTGGACGTGACCGGGCAGATCCTGTACCCGAAGGGCACGGTGGCGCCGCCGACCCAGCCCGCCGACCTGGACGTGGCGCGCGGGACGCGGCTGGAGAACATCTGGACCGACGTGCGCACCGACTTCCGGGTGGTCGCGGTGCCGTACGGCGACGGCCAGGCGATGGTGATCGCGCAGTCCACCAAGCCGTTGAACGTCACGCTGGGCAAGCTGTCCGTGGTGCTGTTCGTGATCAGCGGGCTGGGCGTGCTGGTCGCGGCGGCGGCGGGGACGGCGGTGGCGCGGACCGGGCTGCGGCCCGTGCAGCGGTTGACCGAGGCCACCGAGCGGGTGGCGATGACCGGTGACCTGCGGCCGATCCCGGTGTCGGGCGACGACGAGCTGGCGTTGCTGTCGCAGCGGTTCAACGCGATGCTGGGCGCGGTGGCGGAGTCGCAGGAGCGGCAGCGGCGGCTGGTCGCGGACGCGGGGCACGAGCTGCGGACGCCGTTGACGTCCATGCGCACGAACCTGGAACTGCTGCTGGCCTCGGAGCGGCCGGACGCGCCGACGTTGTCCGAGGTGGACAAGGCGGAGATCAACGCCGACGTGCGGGCGCAGCTGGACGAGCTGACCACGTTGATCGGCGACCTGGTCGAGCTGGCGCGGGAGGACGCGCCGCAGGTCGTGCACGAGCCCGTGGACCTGGTCGAGGTGGTGGAGCGCGCGCTGGACCGTGCCAAGCGCCGTGCGTCCGACGTGGACTTCGTGGTCGAGCTGCAACCGTGGTCGCTGCTGGGCGATTCCAGCGCCATCGAGCGTGCCGTCCTCAACCTCCTGGACAACGCGGTGAAGTTCAGCCCCACCGGCGGCGTGGTCAGGCTGTCGTTGAAGCAGCTGGGCGACGGCAGCGCCGTGGTCGAGGTGGCGGACTCCGGCCCGGGCATCGCCGACGCCGACCTCCCCCACGTCTTCGAGCGCTTCTACCGCTCCTCCGAAGCCCGCACCCTCCCCGGCTCGGGCCTGGGCCTGGCGATCGTCAAGCAGGTGGCCGAACGCCACGGCGGCATGGCCTACGTGGGCCGCGCCCCCGAAGGCGGCGCCATGTTCACCCTCCGCCTCCCCGGCCGCCCCTGACCCCACGAGAGTCCAACGCTCACAGCGCGAGAGTCCAACGCTCACAGCGCGAGAGTCCTACGTTCGCGACCCCTGAATTCAACGCTCACGACGAACGGTCGGCGCGTGAGCGTTGAATTCAGGTGCGCTGAACGTAGGACTCTCGCGGCTTGGGCGTTGGACTCTCGCGGGGTGAAGGTTGGACTCTCGCGGGGTCAGGGGATGGTGCGGAAGGTCATGGGGCGGGTGGAGGTGGACTTGTACTCGCCGGTCAGGTTCTCGTTGGCGCCCCACCAGTGGCCGGCCGGGACGTCGTCGGAGCCGGTGCGGATGAAGATCCAGCCACGGCCGACGCCGGTGTACTCGGTGGTGCCCGACCGGCGCGTGTCCGGGAACAGGTGGACCGGCGACCCGGACCACGTGCTGGGCACGCCGTGCGGGTTCTTCGTGCTGTCGATCACCTGCACGGCGTACTCACGGGTGGAGGCGTCGCCGTCGCGGTCGTACAGCTGCGGCGCACTGGCGACGACCATCACGTGCCCGGTCGCGTCGCCCGTGCCGCCCGCGGAGTCGTTGTACTTGATCGCGATCACGTCGCCCTGCACCAGGCTGGGCACCGTCGTCTTGGACGTGAAGTGGTCGGCACCCGCCTGGAACCCGTCGTAGTACTGCGCCGACGTGGGGCTGATGCTCCCGAACTCGGTGGTCAGGTAGCTGTCGGTGGCCCACGCGAACGTGTGCTTCAAGGACTGGGTGAGCAGTGGCGCGCACCTGGCCTTGCTCTCGTAGGTCGTCGGACTGCCGGGCACGCCCCACACGACGCTCGTGGCCACGTCCGGGTACCCCTTCTCGCCCGGGTAGAAGTTGTACGTCTGCTGATCGGGCCACGCCAGGGAGTTCAGGTTGTCGGCGAGCTCGGCCACCTCGGCGTACAGCGTGGCCGAACTCGCCTGTGCGGGCGCGGCCACCGCCAGTGCGGCGGTCACCGCGGCGGTGCCGGCGACCAGGATGCGACGGAGGCGAGGGATGGTCATCGAGGCGTCCTCTCAACGGGTGCGACGGGCCTTCCGCACTGATGGAGCGCACCCGCGAACCGCTGATACCACCCCAGGGTATGACCGCTGTCACCCCCGAAGCGCCTAACCCTTGGTGGAACCCAGGGTCAGACCGCCGATGAACTGGCGCTGGAGGACGAAGAAGACGACCAGCGTCGGGAGGGCGACCAGGAGCGAGCCCGCGGCCACCAGGTTGTTGTCGACGAAGAACGTGCCCCTGAGGTTCTGCAGAGCCGAGGTGATCGGCATCTTGTCGCCGGTCTGGATCAGCACCAGGGCCCACAGGAAGTCGTTGTAGATCCAGGTGAACTCCAGCGTCGCCAGCGCGGCCAGGGCGGGCCTGCACAGCGGCAGGATCACCTGCCAGTACTGCCGGAACACGCCCGCGCCGTCGACCCGGGCCGCCTCACCCAGCTCCGCCGGGATCGTCTTCATGTAGTTGCTCAGCACGAACACGCAGAACCCGGACTGGAACGCCACGTGGATCAGCACCAGCCCGAGCTGCGAGTCGAGCAACAACCCGCTGTCGCTCAACCAGGACGGCACCGGCGTGAGCAGGTACAGCCGGTACAGCGGCGTCACGATCACCTGCTGCGGCAGCAGGTTGCCCGCGGTGAACAGCACCAGCAGCACCAGGTTGAACCGGAAGCTGTACCGCGACACCCCGTAGGCCACCATCGAGCTGAGCAGCAGCACCAGCACCAGCGCCGGCAGCGTCACGACCAACGTGTTCAGGTAGTAGTGCGGCAGGTCGGCCTGCGTCCACGCCGACGCGAAGTTGTCGAACGTCAGGCTCTCGGCCAGCGAGAAGTAACCGTTGCGCGCGGTGTCGTCGTACGTCCGCAGCGACGCGTACAGCGCCCACAGCAACGGGGCGAGGGTCGCCAGGCACGTCAGCACCAGGAACGCGTGCAGTGCGATGCGGGCCAAAGGGACAGAGCGCGGTCGGACCGTCACGTCCGTCCCTCCTCGCGGAACACCTGGAACAGGTAGGTGATGATGAACCCGAGCGAGATCAGCAGCAGCACCACGGCCAGCGCCGAGCCCCACCCGATCCGGCTCGACTCACCGATGATGTTGTCGGTCACCAGCACGGACAGCAGCTCCAGCCCGTTGCGACCCTTGTTGATCACGTACACGATGTCGAACGCCCGCAGACCCTCGATCACGGTGACCACGAGCACCACCACGTTCACCGGCCTGAGCACCGGGAACGTCACCCGGAAGAACGTCTGCCACGCGTTCGCGCCGTCCAGCGCCGCGGCCTCCTTCAACGCCGGGTCCACCGCCTTCAACCCGGCCAGGTACAGCAGCATGATGTAACCGGTGTGCCGCCACCCGGCCGCCACCAGCACCGCGTACAGGTTGATGTCCGGGTCACCCAGCCAGTTCACCGGGTCGGTGGCGGCCGTGCCGAGCACGTTGTTCAGCAGCCCCTGCTCGGGCTGGTAGATCAGCTGCCAGATGAAGCCGACCAGGGCCAGCGAGAGCACCATCGGCAGGTACAGCGCGCTCTGGTAGATCCGCCCGAACCGCAGCTGCCGGTCCAGCAGCACGGCCAGCAGCAACCCGGCCACGGTCGGCACCACGAGCAGGAACAGCAGCCAGACCAGGTTGTGCTGCAACGCGGGCCAGAACCGCGGGTACCGGGTGAAGATGTCGACGTAGTTCTGGACGCCGACCCACTCGATGTCGGCGAACCCGCCGATCCCGTCCCACGAGGTGAAGGACAGGCCGACGGAGCCGAGCGCGGGCAGCCACACCAGCGCGATGTGCACCAACGACGGGATGCCGAGCATCAGCCCGAGCACGAGCTTGTCACGCGGTGCCAGCGCGGTGGCACGGCGACGCCTGCCGCGCCGGGACGTCGGGGAGGGGGCCGACGTCCCGGCGGGCTCCAAGGGGGACTGGGGGGCCTGCAACGCGGTCACGCCGTCACTCCGTGAAGATCGTCTTCGCCTGGTCGGCCATGCCCTTGAGGATCGAGTCGAGGTCGTCGGGGTTCTGGATGAACGCGTTGAGCCCGTTGGTCGCCGCGTCGCTGGCGAAGCGCGGGTCGGTGTCGCGGTCCAGGAACTGCGTGATGTGCGCGGCTTCCTTGATGACCTGCGCCGACTTCTTCTGCAACGCGTTGTAGCCGGACGTCTCGGCCTTGTTCGAGGTGGCGATCGACGTCGGGTCGGTCTTGAGGTAGGCCAGCTGCGCGGCGGGCGTGGACAGGTACTCCAGCAACTTGCGCGCGCCTTCGGCGTTGGCTGGCTTGCGGGACATCATGTAGCCGTCGATCGGCGCTTCGACGGTGTCCTGGCCGTGCTCGGGGTTGATCTCCGGGTAGGCGAAGAAGTCCAGGTCGTCCAGGTCCGCGCCCTTGAACTGCTGCGCGACGAACGAGCCGAGCAGGTACATGCCCGCCTTGCCCTGCTGCAACGACTGCGCGGCCTCCTGCCATTCCCGGCCGAGCGAGTTCTCCTGGTGGAACGGCAGCAGCCGCTTCCAGGTGTCGAACACCTCCCGGACCTTCGGCCCCTGCCAGTCCTCCTTGCCCGCCATCAGGTCGACGTGGAACTGGTAGCCGTTGATCCGGAAGTTCAGCTGGTCGAACGTGCCCATGCCGGGCCAGCCCTGCTTCTGCGCGAACGCGATCGGCACGAGCCCGTCGGCCTGCATCTTCGTGGACAGCGCGACGAGCTCGTCCAGGGTCTTGGGCTGCTCGTACCCGCGCTGCTGCCACACGCTCTTGCGGTAGAACACGCCCCACGGGTACTGGATGAACGGGATCAGGTACTGCTTGCCGTCCGATGCCGTGGACGCCTCCTTCAACGCGGGCGCGTAGCCGCCGGAGACCTTCGACCACACCTCGCTCAGGTCGCCGGTCAGGCCCTTCTCCGCGAAGAACCGCATCCGGTAGCCCGCGAACCAGGCCAGCACGTCGTCCGGCTTGCCCTGGAGGTAGTTGTTGATCTGCTCCTGGTACTGCTCGTGCTGCTTGGTGTTGATGCCGACCTTCAGGCCCGACTCGCCCTCGAACGACTTGAGCACCGCGGTGATCGCGTCCTTCGGCACCTGGTCGGACAGGTTGTTGCCGAACGACACGGTGTCGGTGGCGGTGGCACCGCCACCGTCGGAGCCGCATGCGGCCAGCCCGGGCACGGCCGCGATGCCCGCTCCCGCGACGATCGCCTTGAGCAGGGCGCGGCGGCCCAGCAGCGGGTGGGGACTGGCGGAGAACCTCGTCATCGTCGCTCCTACGGGTGACACTCGGCGGGTCCCAAGTGAACAAAGAGTCAACAAGAGGCCTCACAATGTGGGCTGCGCCACACGGAATGTCAAGGGTGTTCGAGGGTTGTTGTTGGAGTGTGTTGACGTTCTCGTGACAAATCGACCACTCTTGTGTCATGACGATTTGGCCCACCGGTGTGCGCGGCCTGGCGTGGGGCGCCGACTACAACCCCGAGCAGTGGCCGGAGGACGTCTGGGCTGAGGACGTCGAGCTGATGCGCCGTGCCGGGGTGAACCTGGTGAGCGTGGCGATCTTCTCCTGGGCGCTGCTGGAAGTGGAAGAGGGTCGCTACGAGTTCGGCTGGTTGGACCGCGTGCTCGACCGTTTGCACGCCGGCGGCATCCGGGTCGACCTGGCCACCGCGACCGCCGCGCCGCCGCCCTGGCTGACCACCGCGCACCCCGAGATGCTCCCGGAGACGGCGGACGGTGTCCGGCTGGCGCACGGCTCGCGCCAGTCGTACTGCCCGAGCTCGCCGGTCTACCGGACCAAGGCCGTCGCGCTGGCCCGGGCGATGGCCGAGCGGTACCGCGACCACCCGGCGCTGTCCGCGTGGCACGTCAACAACGAGTACGGCTGCCACGTCTCCCGCTGCTACTGCGACCGGTGCGCGGAGGCGTTCCGGACCTGGCTGCGGGCCCGGCACGGCACGCTGGACGCGCTGAACGAGGCGTGGGGCACGGCGTTCTGGAGCCAGCGCTACTCCTCCTGGGACCAGGTCCTCCCGCCGCGCGCGACGCCGTCGCTCGGCAACCCCGGCCAGCTGCTCGACTTCGACCGGTTCGGCTCCGACGCCCTGCTGGAGCTGTTCAAGGCCGAACGGGACGTGCTGCGCGAGATCACCCCGGACGTGCCGGTGACCACCAACTTCATGGTCACGTGGAACTTCTCCGCGCTGGACTACTGGCGGTGGGCCGCCGAGGTCGACTTCGTCTCCAACGACCACTACACCCGCGCCGAGGACCCCGAGCGGCACGTCGACCTGGCGTTCTCCGCCGACCTCGTGCGTGGGCTGGCGGGTGGGCGGCCGTGGCTGCTGATGGAGCACTCCACGTCGGCGGTGAACTGGCAGCCGCGCAACATCGCCAAGCAGCCCGGCGAGCTGCGGCGCAACTCGTTCGCGCACACCGCGCGCGGCGCGGACGGCACGCTGTTCTTCCAGTGGCGGCAGTCGCGCGCGGGCGCGGAGCGCTACCACTCGGCGATGGTGCCGCACGCGGGTGCGGACACGAAGGTGTTCCGCGAGGTCGAGCAGGTCGGCGCGGAGTACCGGCGGATCGAGGAGCTCGTCGGCTCGACCGTGGACGCGTCGGTGGCGGTCGTGTTCGACTACCAGTCGTGGGCGGCGCTGGACCAGCCCGCGCACCCGACCGCGGACTTCGGCTACCGGGAGCACGTCTTCGGGTACTACCGGGCGTTGTGGCGAGCCGGCGTGACGGTCGACTTCGTGCCGCCGGGCGCGGACCTGTCCGGCTACCGGCTGGTCGTCGTCCCGGCGCTGTACGCGGTGGACGACGCGACGCCGTACGAGCGGTACGTCGCGGGCGGCGGCCACCTGCTGGTCACCTACCTGTCCGGCATCACCGACACGCGCGGCCACGTGCACCTCGGCGGCTACCCCGGCGCGTTCCGCGACCTGCTCGGCGTGCGGACCGAGGAGTTCCACCCGCTGCGGGAGGGCCAGGTGGTGGAGCTGGACGACGGCTCGTCGGCCGCCGTCTGGACCGAGCACCTGCACGCCGACGCCGCGAAGGTGGTCGCCTCCTACACCGACGGCCCGCTGCCGGGGGTGCCCGCCGTGACCCGCAACGAGCACGGCGACGGTGTCGCCTGGTACGTGGCGTGCGGCCGCACCGGCGACGGGTTGGACCGGCAGCTGCGCACGGTGCTCGACCAAGCGGGCGTGGACCACGTCGGCCCCGGCGGCGGTGACCTCGAAGTGGTGCGTCGGCGCGGTGAGGTGGCCGGCTCCGCCGTATCGTGGCTGGTCGCGGTCAACCACGGGGGCGGCGACGCCGAGCTGCCCGCGGTGGGTGTCGAGCTGCTGTCCGGTGCGCGGGCGTCGGGCCGCGTGGTCGTGCCCGCCGGCGGCGTGGTCGTGATCAGGGAAGAAGAGGTGTGACGTGCTGGCACGTCAACGACAAGCGGTGATCCTCGAAGAGGTGCGCCGCACCGGTGCCGTGCGGGTGAGCGACCTGGTCGTCCGGCTGGGCGTCTCGGACATGACCGTGCGCCGGGACCTGGACGTGCTGGCCACCCGCGGCCTGGTGGAGAAGGTCTACGGCGGCGCCACGTCCGTGGTCGGCCGCAGCACCGACGAGCCCGGTTTCGAGGCCAAGTCGGTGCGCCAGCTGCCGGAGAAGGAGGCCATCGCCGCGTTCGCCGCGGGCCTGGTGCGCCCCGGCACCGCCATCGGCCTGTCCGCGGGCACCACCACGTGGACGCTGGCCCGGTTCCTCGACGACATCCCGGACCTGACCGTGGTGACCAACTCGATCCGGGTCGCCGACGTGCTCCAGCAGAGCGGCCGCACCGACCGCACGGTGGTGCTCACCGGTGGCGTGCGCACGCCGTCGGACGCGCTGGTCGGGCCGGTGGCCGTGCAGGCGCTGCGGTCGCTGCACCTGGACGTGGTGTTCCTGGGCGTGCACGGCATGGCCGAGCGCTCCGGCTTCACCACGCCCAACCTGAACGAGAGCGAGACCGACCGCGCGCTGGTCGACGCGGCCGGCCGGGTCGTCGTGGTCGCCGACCACACCAAGTGGGGCACCGTCGGCATCTCCACCATCGCCGCGCTGGACGAGGCGAACGTGCTGGTGACCGACGAGGGATTGGCCGAGCCCGCCCGCGCGGTGCTCGGCGAGCAGGTGGGCGAACTGGTCCTGGCGCACGTGCCGGGGCGCGGAGAGGAACTGGCGTGAGGCGCACGGCGGGGAAGCTGGCCGACGGTCGCGAGATCATCTACTTCGACGACACCCCGGACGCGCCGCCGCGCGACGCGGTCGACACCCGCGACCTGCCCCGCGCGCAGCCGCTGTCGGAGGTGCGGCGCGACCCGTTGACCGGCGAGTGGGTGGCGATCGCCGCGCACCGGCAGACCCGCACCTACAAGCCGCCCGCCGACCTGTGCCCGCTGTGCCCGTCCGCGCCCGGCAAGCCGACCGAGATCCCCGACCCCGGCTACGACGTGGTGGTCTTCGAGAACCGGTTCCCGTCGTTCGCGCAGGGCGTGCCGGAGCTGCCGTCCACTGTGGACGGAATGCCGATGGTGGCGCGGGCGGCCGGGCGCGGACGGTGCGAGGTCATGTGCTTCACCTCCGACCACGACACGTCGTTCGGCTCGCTGCCCGCGTCCCGGGTGCGCACGGTCGTGGACGCGTGGGCCGACCGCACCGAGGCGTTGAACGCGACGCCGGGCGTCGAGCAGGTCTTCCCGTTCGAGAACCGGGGCGAAGAGATCGGCGTGACGCTGTCGCACCCGCACGGCCAGATCTACGGCTACCCCTTCGTGACCCCGAAGACGGAACGGATGCTCGCCGTCGCGGCGGACTACCAGGCGTCACACGGCCGTCCACTGATGGGTGACGTACTTGCGGCCGAACGTGCGGCCGGCACCCGAATCGTCGCCGAGGGCGAGCACTGGTCGGCGTTCGTGCCCGCCGCGGCCCGCTGGCCGGTCGAGGTGCACCTCGTCCCGCACCGCCAGGTGCCGGACCTGCCCGCCCTGACCGACGCCGAGCGGGACGACTTCGCGGCCCTCTACCTGACCGTGCTGCACCGCCTCGACGCGCTCTACGACCGCCCGCTGCCCTACATCGCGGCGTGGCACCAGGCGCCCGTGCGCACCGGCCGTGACCTGGCCTGGCTGCACCTGGAGGTGTTCTCGGTCCTGCGCACCGCGGACAAGCTCAAGTACCTGGCGGGCTCCGAGTCGGGCATGGGCGTGTGGATCAACGACGCGACCCCCGAGCAGATCGCGGAGAGGCTGCGCGGCCCGGTCTCCGGCTGAGCCGACCGGCGGGACTCACAACTGATGCCCAGTTTCGTTTAAGGCTGCTCTCAGGCGGGCACCGCACAGTGGTGGACATGACCGAGAACGAGCAGCCGCAGCAGCCACCGCAGTCTCAGCCGCCTCAGCAGCAGAGCCCGTGGGCGCGCGGCGGCGGCGCCGGGCTCGGTCATGACGACGCCGGCTTCCAGCAGCAGGGTGCTGGTCGGCCGGACGCCGGCGAGGCGGGTGCCGTGCAGGGCGGCGCCGGCGTGCCGGAGTCCACGGGTGCGCGGGGAGCCTGGCAGGGAGGCCCCGCGCGGCCGGAGGACGTGACCGACGGGTCGGCCGGTGCTCCGCAGGGGAGCACCGACCGACCCGCCGACGCCGGTCTCCCGGACCCCGCCCTCTACCCGGACAGCGTCACCACGGGTCACGCAGGTCAGGCTGGGCACGCGGGCCAGGCGGGCCAGGCTGGGCACGCGGGTCAGGCTGGGTACGCGGGTCACTCATCGAACTTCGGCTCGCCGGCCGCTCACCAGAGCGCCGCCGAGCCCGTGCCCGGGTCGCCGGAGGCGCGGTCGCGTCCCGGCCACCCGGATGACTTCGGCTCACCGGCCGCCTCGCAGGGTGCCGCCGGTGGGTCGGGAACCGGTCAGGCGGGTGCCGTGCAGGGCGGTGCCGGTCCGACCGGAGCAGGTGTGGCCGGCGCCGTGCAGGGCGGCGCGGGCCAGGCCGGAACCGGTGGGTCCGGCGCCGTGCAGGGCGGCGCCGGACTGCCGGGACCCGGGCCGGAGGCCTGGCAGGGTGGCTTCCACCGGCCGGAGCACACCGGTCCGTACGGCGTGCCGCAGGGCATGTCCCAAAACGTGTCCCACAACGTGTCCCAGGGTGGCGCCGCACACGACTCGGGCGCGCCGGGCCCGTACTACGCGCAACCCGGATCGGTCGCCGCCCCGCCGCGGCCGCGGGGGCGTGGCAAGGTCGTGGCGGGTGTCGCCGCGCTCGTGCTCGCCGTCGGCGGCGTCGCGGGCGGTGTCGGCGGGTACGTCGGCTTCCAGGCCGCCGAGGACTCGCGACCGGTGGTCAACGCGCTCGACCAGCCGCAACCGGCGCGGCAGAGCTCCGACGCACCGGCGGGCTCGATCGAGCAGGTCGCCCAGAAGGTCCTGCCGACCGTGGTCCAGGTGCAGGTCAGCGGTGGCGCCGGGTCCGGTTTCACGCTCAGCTCCGACGGCCTGGTGCTCACCAACAACCACGTGGTCGAGTCCGCCGCGGCCGGTGGCGCCATCAAGGTCAAGCTCCAGGACGGCCGCTCGTTCGACGCGAAGATCGTCGGCCGCGACCCGACGTCCGACCTGGCCGTGGTCAAGGCGGAGGACGTCTCCGGCCTGCCCGTCGCCGAACTCGGCAACTCCGGCGACCTGAAGATCGGCCAGGAGGTCGTCGCGGTCGGCTCGCCGTTCGACCTCAACGGCACGGTCACGTCCGGCATCGTGAGCTCGCTCAACCGCCCGGTGCGCGCCGGCGGCCAGCAGGGCGGCGTGGACACCGTGCTCAACGCCATCCAGACCGACGCCGCGATCAACCCCGGCAACTCCGGCGGCCCGCTGGTGAACATGCGCGGCCAGGTCGTCGGCATCAACTCGGCCATCTACAGCCCGAACTCCGGCCAGTCCGCGCAGGGCGGCTCGGTCGGCATCGGCTTCGCCATCCCGGTCGACCAGGCCAGGCGCACGGCCAAGGAGCTGTCCGAGACCGGCAAGGCCACGCAGACCGTGCTGGGCGTCCAGGTGGGCGACGCGCCCCGGGGTGGCGCCGAGGTGCGCAACGTGACCGGCGGCGGCGCGGCCGAGGCGGCGGGCGTCAAGACCGGTGACGTGATCACCAAGTTCGGCGACCGGCCCATCGACACCTCCGACGCCCTGGTCGCAGCCGTGCGGTCCCGCGCGCCGGGCGAGAAGGTGCAGGTCACGATCGGCGCGGACCGCACGGTCGAGGTGACGCTGGGCAGCCAGCCGGTCGAGGTCCGCTAGTAGGTCCGCCAGACGGACCGTTCAGACCACCGGCTCGACGTGCCCCGGGCCGGTTGTGGAGGCCGCACCCGGCAGGTTCCCCTCACCTGCCGGCGTGCGGCCTCTTGCGGTCTGCGGCAGTGCTTCTGGCTCGGCCCGGGAGGACCGGCGCGGAGCCGACGGTCGGCTGCCGGCCCTCGTCCGCAGTGGATCGGCCGCGTTCCACGACACCGCCTCGCGCTTGCGCCACACTGGCCGCAGCGGCCATACCCCCCTGTTGACCAACTGGTGAGGCGCGAGATGGATGGGACGACCGGGCGGGTGCTCGTCGTGGACGACGACGTGACCGTGCGCGACGTGGTGCGCCGCTACCTGGAGCTGGCCGGGCACGAGGTCGAGCTGGTCGGCGACGGCGAGAGCGCCCTGCGCCGGTTCGCCGAGCGCGAGCCGGACCTGGTGGTGCTGGACCTGATGCTGCCGGGCGTCGACGGGCTGGAGGTCTGCCGCCGGCTGCGGGTCCGCAGCGCGGTGCCGGTGGTGATGTTGACCGCGCTGGGCGAGGAGGAGGACCGGATCGCCGGGCTCCAGCTCGGCGCGGACGACTACGTGACCAAGCCGTTCAGCCCGCGCGAGCTGGCGTTGCGGGTGACGTCGGTGCTGCGCCGGTCGCGGGTGACGGCGGCACGCTCGTCGGTGCCGGGGGATGGGGGGTTGCGTGACGGCGGGCTGAAGGTCGACGTCGGCGCGCGGTCGGTGTGGCTGGACGGGCGGGAGCTGTCGCTGACCACGCGGGAGTTCGACCTGCTGGTGTTCTTCCTGACCCACCGGGGCACCGCGTTCGGCCGGGGTGAGCTGCTGTCGCGGGTGTGGGGCTGGGAGTTCGGCGACCAGTCCACTGTGACCGTCCACGTGCGACGGTTGCGGGAGAAGGTGGAGGCCGACCCGGCGCGGCCGGTGCGGATAGCCACCGTGTGGGGTGTCGGCTACCGGTACGACGGCGGTGCGTGATGCTGGTCGAGCTCTACCACATCCTGCCGTACGCGGTGCTGTTCTCGCTGCCGCTGGCGCTGCTCGGGGCGGTGGTGCTGCGGCGGTTGTGGAGCGGGTCGCTGGCCACCGCGCTGACCGTGCTGGCGATCGTGCCGGTGGTGGCGACGATCGGCGGCGTGCTGGCGGTGAGCGGGTTCATGTTCACCCCGATCCTCACCACGACCGTGCTGGTCTGCCTGCTGGTGGCGCTGGTGACGGTGCCGACGGCGGTGCTGCTGGGCCGGGCGCTGGCGCGGCGCAGCGTGTGGGAGCGCGAGGCGCGGGCGCGGGAACGGGCCGCCGAGGCGTCCCGGCGCGAGCTGGTGGCGTGGATCAGCCACGACCTGCGCACGCCGTTGGCCGGTATCCGGGCGATGGCCGAGGCGCTGGAGGACGGGGTGGTCTCTCGGCGCGACGAGGTCGCCCGGTACGCGGGGCGGATCTCCACCGAGGCTTCGGCGCTGTCCGGGATGGTGGACGACCTGTTCGAGCTGTCCCGCATCACCGCGGGTGCGTTGCGGCTGACGCTGTCGGAGGTGTCGCTGGCGGACGTGGTGAGCGGGGTCGTGGCGGCGGAGGGCCCGGTCGCCTCGCGCAAGGGCGTGCGGGTGGAGGCCGAGGCGGCGACGTGGCCGGTGGTGCTGGGCAGCGATCCGGAGTTGGCGCGGGTGGTGCGCAACCTGCTGTCCAACGCGATCCGGCACACCCCGCCGGACGGGACGGTCGCCGTGCGGGTGGGCGTCGAGGGGTCGTCGGCGCTGCTGCGCGTGGACGACGCCTGCGGCGGCATCCCCGAGGCCGACCTGCCCAGGGTGTTCGACGTGGCGTTCCGCGGCGTGCCGCACCGGCAGCCGGTCGGCGGCGGTCTGGGGCTGGCGATCGCGCGTGGCCTGGTCGAGGCACACGAGGGCACGATCGCGGCCCGCAACCACGGGCCCGGCTGCCGGTTCGAGGTGCGGTTGCCGCTCAGCGCCGGGGGGCCGTTGTGACCTGCTCGACCCCCGGCCGCGCCGGGGTGGGTGGCGGTCACGGAACCGTCGGATCCGGTGATTGGTTACGGTGACGCGCATGGAACGCAGCGCGCAGCGCCTGGGACGCGCCCTTGTCGTGATCGTGGACGATCGGGTGGCGCACGGTGAGCACGACGACAGCACAGGACCGCTGGTCACCGAGTTGCTGGAGGAAGCAGGGTTCATCGTCGACGGCACGGTCGCGGTGGAGGGTGAGGTCGTGGGCATCCGCGCCGCACTGAACACCGCGGTCATCGGTGGGGTCGACCTGGTGGTCACCGTCGGCGGCACCGGCGTGTCGCCGCGCGACGTCACACCGGACGCCACACAGGGCGTGCTCGACCGGCCGATCAGTGGCATCGCGGAGGCGCTCCGGGCCTCGGGGTTGGCGGCGGGAGCCGTCGACGCGGGTATCTCGCGAGGGCTGGTCGGCGTGTCCGGCAGCACCCTGGTGGTGAACCTGGCCGGGTCGCGGTCGGCGGTGCGGGACGGCATGGCGACGTTGTCGGCGCTGGTGCCGTACGTGATCGAACAGCTGTCGGGTCTCGACGAGTCATGACCGAGCCGGCTGACGACGCCGTCGCTCCTGATTCCGCCGGCGGGGCTGCTGGTGGTGAGCCTGCTGCTGGTGGTGCTGGGCCTGCTGCTGGTGGGCCTGCGGGCGGCGGTGCTGCTGCGGAGGAGGCGGCGCGGCGTCGTCGGTTGGCGGAGGTGTTCGGTGACGTGCTGCCGGAGGGCTCGGCGGACGAGCCGCGCCCGAGTGGGCGCGACGACCGGTGGTACGAGGAGAACCGGCCGCCGCACCACGGCGGTTAGGCGTCCAGGGGCGGGCCGAGGATCGGTGGCCGGCGGAAGGGCCGGCCACCCACGGCCGTGAGGCGTCGGTCCGGGCGGCCTCCGACAGCTGTGAGCTGTTGTCCGGGTGCTCGTGGCGGGGTCAGTCCTGGCGCTGGCGTTGGGCGGCGAGGAGGTCGCGGATCTCCTTGAGCAGCTCGACGTCGGTCGGCTCGGACGGACCGGCCTCCTCGCCCCGCTTGCGCCGCTCCTTCAGCTTGTTCATCGGCAGCACGAAGATGAAGTAGACGATCGCGGCCACGATCAGGAAGTTGATCAAGGCTGTGATGATCGCGCCGAAGTCCATGACGGTCTTGTCGTTGTCGCCGAGCTGCACGGCCAGGCCGTTGACGTTGCTGCCGCCGAACAGCGCGATGATCGGGTTGATCAGGTGCGACGTGAACGCGTTGACGATGGCGGTGAACGCGGCGCCGATGACCACCGCCACGGCGAGGTCGATCACGTTGCCGCGCATGAGGAAGTCCTTGAAGCCCTTGATCATGGTGGCTCCTCCGTTCGGGGTGTGGGTGGTGGGGCGGGGTGTGGGTGTGGGTGTGGCCAGGTCAGCGGAGGGTAACCGCTCGGGTTCGGCTCGGTGACGCTCCGGGTACGTGTGTCGCCTCTACGCCTCTACGCCTCTACGCGGAGCGGCGGGCGACCTCCTGGACGGACCACGTGTTGCCGTCCGGGTCGTCGAAGAAGATGAAGGAGTTGTAGTCGGCGCCGGCCGGGTCCCGTCCGGGTGCCATCGCGCCGTTCTCGAAGTGCTGGGGCCCGGAGTTGCCGACCCCGTTCGCTTCGAGGTGGGCGTGGGCGGCTTCGATGTCGGAGACGACCAGTTGGCAGCCCTTGAGCGAGCCGGGCGCGCCGCTGTCGCCGAGGCCCTTGCCGAAGACGAGGGAACACGCCGAGCCCGGTGGGGTGACTTGGACGACGCGGAAGGCGTCACCGTCGCCGGCGCGGTGGTCGGTGTCGAGGGTGAAGCCGAGTGTGTCGGTGTAGAAGGCCTTGGCGCGGTCGACGTCGGATACGGGGACGATGACGACTTCCAGTTTCCAGTCCATGGTGTTCTCCCTGGTGTGGGGGGTGGGGTGGTTGCGCTCTCGGGTCCGGCTCGATTTGACATGGGGCCCTTACGGGCACCCCAGGCAGGCCGAAGCCATGTCAAATCGAGCCTCGGTGGGGGTGCGCCGGGGCCGTTGTGGGCGTTGTGGGTGCGCTGCGGGGCCGGGGGAGGGCAGGGGTTAGCGGAGGGTTAGGGCGACTGGGCCGGTCAGGGATTCGGTGGCTATTTGGTGGGCGGCGGTTCGGGTGGTGGAGATGATGGCCAGGTTGCCCTCGCGGACTGTGACTACGGAGGCGTCGGAGGCGAGGACTTGGGCGCTTGGGCCTACTACGTCGACTCGGCTGCCCGGTCTCAGCAGGCCGGCCAGGGCGGAGTCGGATAGGCGGACGGCTACTGATGACACGTCCGGGTCGATCGGGGTTAAGCGGGCGTCGGTTAGTGGTTCGCCCGATCGTGCGGCGGAGATGAGGGTGCGGCCCAGGGCGTCGGATCGGGGGATTGCGCCTGCGGGGGAGAGGGCGGGGGGTACGGCGACGGTCCGCACGTCCTCAGGGCCCAGGGGCACGCCTGGGGCGAGGTCGTGGGCGGCGACGAGGAGGTCGACGGTCGTGTTGTCCGGGAGCACGGCCACGCCGATGGCTACCAGGGCCAGCAGGGCCGCCAGGATCCTTCTCAGGTGCAGGAGCATGGTCCCGACGTTAGGGACTGGGTGTTCGGGGGGACAGCGGGAACCCCCGAGTTGTGGACAACTCGGGGGCTGTGGACAACTGGTGGGTCAGGAGGCGGCGGCGGCCGGGGTGGTGGAGGTCGCGGTCTCGGTCTTCTTGGCGGCGGGCGCCTCGCTCTTCGGAGCCGACGACGAACGGCTGTCGGTCCGGTAGAAGCCGCTGCCCTTGAAGACGACACCGACCGCGCCGTAGAGCTTGCGCAGCTTGCCGGAGCACTCGGGGCACGCGGTCAGCGCGGTGTCCGAGAAGGACTGCACCGCTTCGAACCGGTGGTCGCACTCGGTGCAGGCGTACTGGTAGGTCGGCACGGTGAGCCCTCCACGAGTCCTGGTTGGCACTCCTCCGTCACGAGTGCCAACAACGATGATGCGCCACCCGGCATATGTGGCGCAAACATCACAGGTCAACGTCACAGCGACGTGGCCAACGGCAGCCGCACGACCCCCCGTCCGGGTGTCAGCACCGCGTCCACCCGGACGTCGTGCGGTTCCGCCGGCAGCGACGGCACGAACTCCTCGTCGCGCACAAGAGCCACTTTCGGACCTGTGTACAACCTCAGCGACCGGTCGTAGTAGCCCCCGCCCTTGCCCAACCGCACCCCGGAGTGGTCGACCGCCAGCGCCGGCACCAGCACCAACGCCGCCGAGTGCACCTGCGCCGCACCCAGCAACGGGCCGACCGGTTCCCGCAGGCCGTACGCGCCCACGCGCAGCCGGCCGTCGTACGCGGCCCAGTCCAGGTCGTTGCCGACGACCACGGGCAGCAGCACCCGCAGTCCGCGCGACCGCAGGGCGTCCACCATGGCGAGCGAGCCCGGCTCCAAGGGCGAAGCGACGTAGGCACAGACGGTCTCACCAGCGGAAACCGTGAACTCGGTGAGGGTGAGCAGCACCTCGGTCGACAGCGCGGGCATCACCGCGCCGCGCCGGGCGGCCCGCAGCCGTGCGCGCAGAGTCGCCTTCCGATCACGTTCACCGGACGTCATGGCAGGTCACCCTAAGCGCGCCGTTACGCTCGCAGCTCATGAGCGCCTTCCAGACAGCAATCGTGCCGGCGGCAGGCCTGGGCACGCGCTTCCTCCCCACCACCAAAGCGGTGCCCAAGGAGCTGCTGCCGGTCGTCGACACCCCCGGCATCGAGCTGGTCGCCACCGAAGCCGCCGAAGCGGGCGCGACGAAGCTCGTGATCGTGACCTCGCCCGGCAAGGACGCGGTGGCGGAGTACTTCCGCCCGCAGCCGGAGCTGGAGGCGACGCTCGAGGAGCGCGGCAAGACCGACCTGCTCGCCAAGGTCCGCCGCGCGTCGAACCTGCTCACCGTCGAGACCGCGCTCCAGGACAAGGCCCTGGGCCTCGGCCACGCGGTCGGCTGCGCCGAGGGCAACCTGACCGGCGCGGACGAGGCCGTCGCCGTGCTGCTGCCGGACGACCTCGTGCTGCCCACGGGCGTGCTGAAGACGATGGCTGCGGTCCGCGAGAAGCACGGCGGCAGCGTGCTGTGCGCGTTCGACATCCCCAGGGACCAGATCTCCGCCTACGGCGTCTTCGACGTCGAGGACACCGGTGAGGACGACGTCAAGCGGGTCGTCGGCATGGTCGAGAAGCCCAAGCCGGAGGACGCGCCGTCGACGTTCGCCGCGGCCGGCCGCTACCTGCTCGACCGGGCGATCTTCGACGCGCTCAAGCGCATCACGCCCGGCGCGGGCGGCGAGCTCCAGCTCACCGACGCCATCGCGCTGCTGATCAACGAGGGTCACCCGGTGCACGTCGTGGTCCACCGGGGTGGGCGACACGACCTGGGCAATCCGGGGGGATTCCTCAAAGCTGCGGTTGACTTCGCACTTGAGCACCCGGATTACGGGCCCGAGCTGGGGGAGTGGTTGCGGGCACGCCTCGCCGACTCCTGAACGAGGTCAACACATGAGGTCAGTGGACGAGCAGCTCGCCAAGGTGGTCGCCGCCGCCGTGCGGCCGGCCCCCGTGCGGGTGGCCATCTCCGAGTCGCAGGGCCTGCTCTGCGCCGAGGAGGTCGTCGCCGAGCGCGCGTTGCCCGGTTTCGACCAGGCGGCGGTCGACGGCTACGCCGTGCGCAGCGTCGACGTGCAGGCCGCCAACGAGGAACCGGTCACGCTTCCCGTGGTCGGCGAGATCCCCGCGGGGTCGCGCCAGCCCAGACGGCTGCAACCCGGCCAGGCGGTCCGGGTCGCGACCGGCGCGCCGCTGCCGACGCTGGCCGACGCCGTGGTGCCCCTGGCCTACATCGACGGCGGCGACACCGACGGGCACCCGGTGAAGGTGACCGTGCGGCGCTCGGTGCCGTCCGCGGCGTTCGTCCGGCGCACCGGCGAGGACGTGCAGACCGGTGACGTCGCGGTGCGCCGCGGCGCGTCCATCGGCGCCGCCCAGGTCGGCCTGCTCGCCGCGGTCGGCCGCAACAAGGTGCTGGTCCACCCCCGGCCGCGGGTGTCGGTGATCTCGATCGGCGAGGAGCTGGTCGACGTCGACCGCACCCCCGGCCAGGGGCAGGTCTACGACGTCAACTCCTACGCGCTGGCCGCCGCGGCGCGGGACGCGGGGGCCGAGGTCAGCCGGGTCGGGATCCAGTCGTCCGACCCGCGCCGGATGCGGGAGGTCGTCGAGGGCAGGTTGCTGCTGTCGGAGATCGTGGTCGTCGCGGGTGGCGTCGGGGGCGTCATCGGCGACGAGGTGCGTGCCGCGCTCGCCGACCTCGGTGACGTCGACGTGACCAGGGTGGCCATGCACCCCGGCTCGGTGCAGGGCTTCGGCCGGCTCGGACCGGACGCGGTGCCGACGTTCCTGCTGCCCGCGAACCCGATGAGCGCCCTGGTCGTTTTCGAAGTGCTGGTGCGTCCGCTGATCCGGGCCGCGCTGGGCAAGCGCAACCCGTACCGGCGGGCGGTCAGCGCGCGGCTGCTGTCGCCGCTGACCTCGACCAAGGGGCGGCGCGGCTACCTGCGCGGCCAGCTGCTGCGCGACGCGGACAACGGCGAGTACCTGGTGCAGCCGCTGGGTACCTCCGGGTCGCACCTGCTGGCGTCGTTGGCCGAGGCGAACTGCCTGATCATGGTCGACGAGGACGTGACCGACGTGGCGGTCGGCGAGGAGATCATGGTCAGCTTCCTCGCCCAACGAGGGTGAATGCCCGGCGAGAAGACGAGCACAGAGGGGATAGATGAGTTTCGCGGGTGACGGTGGTCGGCACCCCGGCTGGCCCGCGCGGCTCGGACCGCTGCGCGTCGACGCGGGTCTGGTGGCGCTGCGCCCGCCGAAGCTGTTCGACGCCTCGGCGTGGTCGCGGGCCCGGCTGCGCGACCGGGCGTACCTGGAGGACTGGGAGCCCACGGCCGCCGAGGGGTGGCACGAGCGCAACTCGCCGCTGGCGTGGCCCGCGCAGTGGTCGTCGCTGAAGTCCCTGGCCCGGCGCGGCCAGGCGCTGCCGTTCGTGATCACCGTGGACGGCGAGCCGGCCGGGCAGATCACCGTGGGCAACATCGTGCGCGGCTCGCTGCGCTCGGCGTGGGTCGGCTACTGGGTGGCGGCCGACCGGGCGCGCGGCGGCGTGGCCACGGCGGCGCTGGCGCTCGTGGTGGACCACTGCTTCGGCGAGGGCGGGCTGCACCGGCTGGAGGCGACCGTCCGCCCGGAGAACGGGGCCAGCCTCCGGGTGCTAGCCAAGGCCGGTTTCCGCGAGGAGGGCCTGTTCCGGCGGTACCTCGACGTGGCAGGCGACTGGCGCGACCACCTCTGCTTCGCGATGACCGCCGAGGAGACCGCGCCGGAAGGATTGGTACGCCGATTGGTCGCACAGGGATACGCCCGAACTGCCTGATCTGCGGGCCGACCGGCTTATTCGGATCACCCGAAAGTGGGTGATACACCACACTTTGGTACGTACGCCAGTCGGCGTGCCTCCGACACAGGTGTGACTGTTGTGACTAGCGTGGCATGCGCACCACCGAGCGCGCCGCGGGGTAGGGGGAGGTGACGGGGATGCCGAGCTCGCTGATCGTCGTGGGGCTGGTCGTGGCCTGGTTGGTCGTCCTCGTGCCGATGGTCGCGCGCAAGCGCGCCGACGCGTCGCGCGGCGGCGTGGAGGAGGAGTACGACGCCATGCCCGATGTCGACGCGGAGTTCGAGGACTACGACCACTACGACGAGCCGGACGCCGACGAGTTCGTCGAGCACCGGTCGTTCCGCCCCGGCCGGGGCGGCTACGACCCGGAGACCGCCGCGATCGTGGCCCAGGCGAGGTACGCCTTCCGCCGCCGCGTGGTCGGGACGTTGCTGCTGCTCGCCGTGGTCACCGGCATCGTGGCGGGCGTGCTCTACCCGCTGGTGTGGTGGGGCCACGCCGCGGTGGACGTGACGCTGATCTCCTACCTCGGGTACCTGCGCCGGCAGGTGCGGATCGAGGAGGACATCCGCGCGCGCCGCGTGGCCAGGTCCGCCGGTGCCCGCCGCCGCACCGGGGGCAGGCCTGCCGGCGACCGTTCGCACGCCCTCGCCACCACCGCCGCGAAGCCCGCGCCGGACGCCGAGGCACACCGTGACCAGCCGGGCCTGTCCCCGCAGCCCAGGTTCCAGCACGAGGTCCGCCCCGGCACCGTCGTGGTCGACCCGGACGACGAGGACCCGCTGTTCGTGGAACTGGAGGGCCCCGACGCCCTCCCGTACCGACGGGCGTCGGGCGAGTAGAGGGGGGTGGCAAAACCACCCCCCGGCTACTGATATGCTTCTCCCGCACCACAACGGAACACGGGGCTGTAGCGCAGTTGGTAGCGCGACTCGTTCGCATCGAGTAGGTCAGGGGTTCGATTCCCCTCAGCTCCACAATTGACACAGCATACGAAGAGCGGGAACCGGTTCACCGGTTCCCGCTCTTCTGCATTAGTGGTCTTCCGCGGTCGCGGTGCTCGTCGGGATCGCCGGCTGGACCTCTGAAGGGGTTTCGCCCGGTCGATCAGGTCCGCAGACCGGCGGTTCGCCGGTGGAGCGCGGCGAGTGCCGACTCGGGTGTGTGTCTGCCGAGCAGTACCTGGACGGTCAAACCGTCTGCGAGGGTGATGAGCGCGTCCGCCTCGCTTCCGGCGTCGACCTCGGGCCTGATCTGCCCGTTCTCCTGGCCCGCCCGGAGCAGGACGACGAGCAGTTCGGCCAATCCGGCGTAGTGGCCGCGCTGGACGGTGGCGAGGGCGGGGACGACGGCGGATTGCGCGGTGAAGGCTATCCAGACGCGCGCGTCGAGCAGGTTCTCGTCGTCGACCGCCAGCATGGCGGTCAGCGTCTGCTCCAGCATGGTCGCGACCGACTCCGGTTCCGGGGATTCGGCGATCCGCGCCCGAGCACGTTCGGTGACCCGCTGGTTCACGTGCTCCTGCGCGAAGACCAGCATCTCCTCCTTGGTGCGGAAGCACCGTTGCACGGCTCCCAGGGACACCTCGGCTTGTGCCGCCACCTCACGCAGGGTCGCGGCCTCCAGTCCGTCCCGGCCGATCAGTTCGCAGGCCGCCTGCGCGATCCGGCGTCGTCGGTCCTCGCGGTCAACCTGCCTCGGCATGGTGACAGCTTACCGATACGACTGTATTGGAACGTGGTAGGGTCCGATACGGTCGTATCGAAACAGGAGGGTGTCACCATGGCACAACTCAGGAGCGGTAAACCGGCACTCTCGGTCCAGTGGGTGCTGGGTGCGGTACTGGTCGTCCAGGGATTCGGATCCGCCGTCACGGAGGCCCTGTGGCGGACCAGTTTCGGGGTGTCGGGCCTGCTCCGGGTGGCGGGAGCGCCCACGTGGTCGGATCTCGTCGTCGGCGCGCTCGGCGCCGCGCTGCTGGTACACGGGCTGATCCGGCGCGAGGCGGGGAAGAAGGCCGCTCGTGGTTGAGCTCTCCCGTCGAGGGTTCCTGGGCACGGCCCTGCTCGGTACGAGCGCGGCGGGGGCGTGGGCGGCGAGGGAACCGGGCGAGGGAACGGCCAAGCGCGGCGAACCGACCTTCGTGCTCGTGCACGGCGCCAACGGCAATGCCGGCTCCTTCGCCCCGCTGATCGCCGGACTGGCGATGGCGGGCCGACGGGCGTTGGCCGTGGACCTGCCGGGGCACGGACCCGCCGGGCACTTCCCGCCCTCCTATCAGGCCCCGCAGGATCCGGTTGCCCTGGCGGCCGCGCCATCGCCGCTGGCCGGGCTCCGCCTGGCAGACAACGTCGACCACGTCACGCGTGTCGTCCGCCGTGTCGCCGCGCACGGGCCGGTCGTCCTGGTGGGGCACAGCATGGGCGGTGCCACGATCACCAGGGTCGGCAACGAGGTTCCTCACCTCATCGCGCGACTGGTGTACCTCACCGCGTTCTGCTGCGTCCGGTTCCGCAGCGTTGTGGACTGCTTCGCGACCCCGGAGGGCGCGACCACGCTGTTGCCGACGCTGCCGAGCCTGACCGACCCGGAGCGGACCGGGGTGACCCGGACCAACTGGCGCTCGGCGGACAGCGGTTTCATCGCCGCCGCGAAGGCCGCGCTCGCGGACGGCTACGACGACCCCGCGTTCCTGGCCGTCCTCAACACCATGGAGCCGGACGAGTCGTGGGCCGCGGTCACCGACGACGCCCGTGGCGAGCCGGCTACCTGGGGGCGCGTCCCGCGCACCTACCTGCGCTGCACCCGCGACCGGGCCATCCCCCTCGCCCTCCAGGACCGGATGATCGCCGAAGCGGACGAGGCGACCCCGCACAACCGGTTCGACGTCCACACGCTGGACGCCCCTCACCTCGGCCCGCAACATCCCCGGCCTTTGGTCCGAGCGCTCACAAGCCTCGTCGGCTGAGTTGCGGACCCCGTGGCTCCCCGTCGGGGCGACGGGAACGGGCACCAACGGTTTTGATCAGCAGCTCAGGCCCCTGAGCAGCCACAACAGAGTTCTCATGCTGTGTAGTCAGCTCCACAGAAGACCGAGGTGTGCGAACGCCTCCAAGGGCGGGAACCGGCAAGTCCGGTCCCGCCCTTTCTGTGTGCGCGACCTCAGTGGGGTTGGGTACGTGGACGACGGGCACGATCCGGCCCGGTCCGGCGATCTTGACCTTGACGACGAAGTTCTCCACGACGGCCTTGCGCTGGTTGTGGTTGCCCGCTTGGGCAGGTCAGCCACGCGGGCACGGATGATTGCCGAGGCGTCGCCGACCAGTACCACCGCGCGGGTTTGCGGCCCGGCGGTCGGCTGCACATCGGTCCGTGCCTGCACGTCGGCCACGCTCGGAAGGGAGGGGCGGGTCGCATCATTGATCATTTGCATCCCCTGGATGGACAGTCGCACAGTGCCCAAAGTCGGCCCGATCCCGTGGATACGTACCGGTCGGATCAACTTGTCTGCGCCGATCAGATGTTTTCCGGCCCTCCATGCGCTCCAACTCGCCTGCATGTCTGACGGTTTCTCATCCGGCGTGCTAGCTTCGAAAGAAGGGGAGGCCTCCGCGTGGTTCCAGGTTATGGATTGCACTGTGTCGACTGCGCGTCCAGGTCGCATGGAATTGTTGCGTCAAGGGGGGAATAGTGTCGGTCAGGTTGAGATCGGTGGGTTTGGCGATCGTTGCCGTGTTGATAGGAATGGTTTTCGCCGTTCCTGTCGCTTCGGCTTCGGCGGAAGTGCCATGGGGTGGTCAGGTCGCCGCCGTGCCGCTGACGGAGACGTCTGGCGCGCAAGCTCCGACTGTGCGCGGTGCCGATGGCGAAGTCGGCGCTTCGGGAGCGCTGGGCTGCACGTATCCTTTCGCGTGCCTCTACAACTCGAACAAGACGAAGGTCGAGCAATTTCAGGTGGTCACCTCGGGATGGCAGCCGTTCAGCCGAACGGACGTCTACTACGCCGTGAACACGCGCAACGACGACGTCGTCTACATCCGCTACACCAACGGCACGGTCGGGTGCCTCACGGCCGGGGACGCATCGCTCGTCTGGAACCTGCGTTCCCTCGGTGTTCCGAACGGAATCCGCATCGACAGTTCACCCGTCTGCTTCCCGTAACAGAAGCGCTTGGCGGGATCGGGAACCGGATGCCGGACCCCATGGTCGTCGGATCCGGCAGCCAGGCCGTTGTAAGCCGGGTGGTGGCCGTTCATCAGGCATCGCGGCATACTCTTCCGCGCCGTGGATGAACGTTGCGCCCAAGTGTCCACAAATTGGTTCGTGAACGCCGAGAGGGGCGGGTACCGGCTTACCGGTACCCGCCCCTTTCGCTTTCGGCAGGGGTGCTCGGTCGTCGTCAAGGGCGGATCGGTGGGGCGATGACCAGCTCCGTGTCCGGGTCGTGGTCGATCGGTGCCGGGCCGGCGACGATCATGGTGGCGCGGGTCCACGGTTGTTCTCGCAACAGGAACGGCAGTTCTTCCAGCAGCCAGTTCGCCACGTGCTCCCGTTGCTCGGGAGAGTCGCCGTCGCGGGCGGTCAGCAAACGTTCTTGCTCGTCGAGGTCGCCCTGCAGCCACACCGAGGCGTCCCACCACGGGGCGAGTTCCTCGCGGATGGTGCCGGTGCCCTCGACCCAGACGAAGTCGGTGCCGGCGGGGAGGGTGATGGAGCCGGGGCGGTCGTGGGTGATCCAGGCGTCGGGGCGGAAGTCGACCGCCTCGCCCCGGTGCAGGGGTTGCAGGACGTGCTCGACGAGCAGGGCGCCCCAGTCGAAGTAGGCGTGGTTCCAGGCGATGTCGTCGGTGTGCACGATGGCGGAGTGGGGTGCCACCTTGCGCAGCCGCTCGGCCAGGGTCGTCTTGCCGGCCCCGCCGCGGCCGTCGATCGCGATCACCCGCGGACGTCCGGTGACGTCAGGGGACGCCTCCCGCAGCTGCCGGATGGCGTCATGGACGGTCACCACCCGCCAGTCGACGGCCTCGATTTCGCCTGGGTGTAAACGCATCGGCAACTCCCGGATTCGCTGTGGTGCCACGCCTGACGCCATGAAGACTTGTGTGTGTGCCATCGGTGTGCCAGAGTGGTGCCATGGACTTGACCTCGTATGTGAGCAACCTCGGACGTGAGTTCACCACCTTGGCCGAAGCCGGCGGCGACGAGGCACGTGTGCTGGTCGAGCGCCTGACCGGATCACTCGAATCGGCGATCCGGATGACGCTGCTGGACGCGCTGTCGGCGGCCGCCGATGAGATCACCCTGGACCTGGCCCCCGGCTCGGTGGAGCTGCGCCTGCGCGGACGCGATCCGAACTTCGTCGTGACCGCCCCACCCGCCGAGCAAGCCGGCTTCGCGGCGGAACAGGCACCGACGACGGCGGACGACGCGCCGGACAGCGGGCTGCTCCTCGCCGAGGACGGCCCCGCCGCGCGGATCAACGTGCGCCTGCCCGAGCAGCTCAAGGCCGCCGTCGAGGAGGCCGCGGCCAAGGAGGGCCGCTCGGTCAACGCCTGGCTGGTCCGGGCGGCGGCCGCGGCCTTGCAGCGGTCCGAGCGCGAGCAGCGCCCCGAGTCGCACGCCGGCGGCAAGCGGGCCAAGCAGCGCATCACCGGCTGGGTTCGCTGACCCGAGCCGCACCACAAGCACTTCGTTACACCACACCGCTTCCCCGACCTGCGGGAACGGCTCACACACCCACGATGGGGGACGACCATGCCCAAGTTCGACACGCCCGAACCGATCTCCGTCACGCTCGAACTGGGCGTCGGCAACGTCCGGATCACCGCGAGCGACCGGACCGACACCGCGGTCGAGGTCCGCCCGACCGACGAAGCCGACGAGTCCGACGTGAAAGCCGCTCAGCAGGTCCGCGTCGACTACAGCGGCGGCGTGCTGCGGGTGATCGGGCCGCGGGCGCGCCCCTTCGACTTCTCCCGCAAGACCAAGTCGGTCGAGGTGTCCATCGAACTGCCCAACGGCTCCGGGGTGTCCGCCGACACGCAGCTGGGCGACGCCCTCTGCGCCGGCCGGCTCGGGGAGTGCAAGTTCAAGACCTCCGTCGGCAACTTCCGGCTCGAACGGACCGGCACGCTGCGCGTGGACACGTCGAGCGGCGAGGTCACCGTCGAGGCCGTCGCGGGCGACGCCGAGGTCTCCACCGGCTCCGGCAAGGTCCGGCTCGGCGCGGTGGAGGGCACCGCGGTGGTCAAGAACTCCAACGGCGACACGATGATCGACGCGGCCACCGGCGAGGTGCGGGTGCGCTCGGCCAACGGCGACATCTCCGTCGAGCGGGCCGGCGCCGGCGTCGACGCGAAGACCTCCAACGGCAGCATCCGGCTCGGCGAGGTGGTCCGCGGTTCGGTCGTGCTCGGGACCGCCATGGGCGGCCTGGACATCGGCATCGCCGAGGGCACCGCCGCCTGGCTCGACGTGAACACCGGGTTCGGGCACGTGCGCAACCTGCTGGAGACCGCCGCCCGGCCCGAGGAGTCCGACGAGACCGTCGAGGTGCGCGGCCGCACGTCCTACGGCGACATCACCATCCACCGCTCCTGATCCACCGGCAAGGGGAAGAACCATGACCAGCAAGCAATCCCGGCCGGCGATCACGGCGACCGGCCTGCGCAAGTCGTTCGGCGACCACGTGGTGCTCGACGGCATCGACCTGACCGTGCCGCGCGGAACGGTCTTCGCGCTGCTCGGCGCGAACGGCGCCGGGAAGACCACCACGGTCAAGATCCTGTCCACGTTGCTCGGCGCCGACGCCGGTGACGTCCGGGTGGCCGGGCACGACCTGGCCCGCGAACCGGACGCGGTGCGTGCCGCGATCGGCGTCACGGGTCAGTTCTCCGCGGTGGACAACCTGCTCACCGGCGAGGAGAACCTGCGGCTGATGGCCGACCTGCACCACCTCGGTCGGGACGAGGGCCGTCGGCGTGCCGCCGAGCTGCTCGACCGGTTCGACCTGGTCAACGCGGGCCGCAAGCCCGTCGCGACCTACTCCGGGGGCATGCGGCGCCGGCTCGACCTGGCGATGACCCTGGTCGGCGACCCGCAGGTGATCTTCCTCGACGAGCCGACCACCGGCCTGGACCCGCGCAGCCGCCGGGGCATGTGGCAGATCGTCCGGGAGCTCGTGGCGGGCGGCGTCACCATCTTCCTGACCACGCAGTACCTGGAGGAAGCCGACGAGCTGGCGGACCGGATCGCGGTCCTCGACCGCGGCCGGGTGGTCGCCGAGGGGACCGCGGAGGAGCTCAAGCGCCGCATCCCCGGTGGGCACGTCCGCCTGCGGTTCGCCGACCGGCAGCGCCTCGAAGCGGCCGTCGGCGTGCTGGACCAGGTCTCGCCCGACAACGACGCGCTCGCCCTGCGGGTGCCCAGCGACGGCAGCCTGCGCGCGCTGAAGGCCCTGATCGGCCGGCTCGACGACCGGGCCGTCGAGGTCGAGGAGCTGTCCGTGCACACCCCCGACCTCGACGACGTCTTCCTCGCCCTCACCGGCGACCCCAGCAACGAGAAGGTGAACTCCCGATGAGCACCCAGACCCTCGCCGGTCCCGCCCCGGCCGCCCTCCGCTTCCACCCGCTGCGCGACTCGGTGACGATGCTGCGCCGCAACCTCAAGCGCATGCTGCGGTACCCGTCGATGACCCTGATGCTCGTCGGGATGCCCGTCGTCTTCCTGCTGCTGTTCGTCTACGTGCTCGGCGGCACGCTGGGCGCCGGGCTCGGCGGGGAGGTGCCCGGCGGCGGGGCCGGCGGCCGCGCGGCGTACGCGAACTACGTGACGCCCGCGATCCTCCTGATGACGGTGTCGGCCACGGTCCAGGGGACCGCGGTCTCGATCGCCATGGACATGACCGAGGGCATCATCGCCCGGTTCCGCACCATGCACATCGCCCGCGTCTCGGTGCTGACCGGACACGTGCTGGGCAGCGTGATCCAGGCGGTGTTCGGCCTGGCGGTCGTGATCGGCGTGGCCCTGCTGGTCGGTTTCCGGCCCGCCGCCGGTCCGGTCGAGTGGCTCGCCGCGGCCGGTTTCCTGCTGGCGGTGACCTTCGCGCTGGTCTGGTTGTCGGTCGCGCTCGGCCAGGTGAGCAAGTCCGTCGAGTCCGCCAGCAACCTGCCGATGCCGCTGGTGCTGCTGCCGTTCCTGGGCAGCGGGTTCGTGCCCACCGACTCGATGCCGGCCGGGCTGCGCTGGTTCGCCGAGTACCAGCCGTTCACCCCGATCATCGAGACCCTGCGGGGCCTGTTGCTGGACAAGCCGATCGGGCACAACGCGTGGGTCGCGCTCGGCTGGTGCGCCGTCATCGCGCTGGGCGGGTACCTCTGGTCGAAGAAGCTGTTCAACCGCGAGGACTCGCGTTAACGGCGGGAGTCGGGGGTGTGCGGAGCGCTGAGTCCCTGTCGGGGGCTCGGCGCTCCGCCGTTACGCTCTGGCCGGTGCGCTTCGTGGCCGATCTTCACATCCACTCCAAGTACTCCCGGGCCTGCAGCCGCGACTGCGACCTCGAACACCTGACCTGGTGGGCCCGGCGCAAGGGGATCTCGCTGGTCGGCACCGGCGACTTCACCCACCCGGCCTGGTACGACCACCTGACCGAGAACCTGGTCGAGGCCTCGCCCGGCCTGTTCCGGCTGCGCGACGACCTCGACCGCGACATCGACCGCAGGCTGCCGCCGTCGCTGGCGACCGCGCCCGTGAGGTTCATGCTGTCGGTGGAGATCTCCACCATCTACAAGCGCGACGACCGCA
The DNA here is from genome assembly GCF_054781895.1 of Saccharothrix stipae. Classification (NCBI taxonomy): domain Bacteria; kingdom Bacillati; phylum Actinomycetota; class Actinomycetes; order Pseudonocardiales; family Pseudonocardiaceae; genus Saccharothrix; species Saccharothrix stipae. Next base: position 225,808 of record NZ_BAAGTN010000009.1, read on the forward strand.
CCCGCAAGGTGCACCACCTCGTGTACATGCCGGACCTGTCGTCGGCGGCCCGGTTCAACGCCCGGCTGGCCAAGATCGGCAACCTCGGGTCGGACGGGCGGCCGATCCTCGGGCTGGACTCGCGCGACCTGCTGGAGATCACGCTGGAGTGCGGCGGCTACCTGGTGCCCGCGCACGTGTGGACGCCGTGGTTCGCGGTGCTCGGGTCGAAGTCCGGGTTCGACGCGATCGAGGACTGCTACGCCGACCTCGCGTCCCACGTCTTCGCGGTGGAGACCGGCCTGTCGTCCGACCCGGAGATGAACTGGCGGGTGTCGGGACTCGACAAGTACCGGCTGGTCAGCAACTCGGACGCGCACTCGCCGCCCGCGCTGGGGCGTGAGGCGACCTTGTTCGACACGGAGTTGGACTACTACTCGGTGCGCGCGGCGCTGGAGACCGGTGACGGGTTCGCCGGCTCCTTGGAGTTCTTCCCCGAGGAGGGCAAGTACCACGTCGACGGGCACCGCAAGTGCGGTGTGCGGATGGAGCCCGAGGAGACGTCGGCGCACCGCGGGATCTGCCCGGAGTGCGGCAAGCCGTTGACGGTCGGGGTGCTCAGCCGGGTGGAGGAGCTGGCCGACCGGCCGCACGGCGCGCGGCCCGCGGGCGCGGCCGGGTTCACCAACCTGGTGCCGTTGCCGGAGATCGTGAGCGAGATCGTGGGCACCGGGCCGAAGAGCAAGAAGGTGCTGGGTGAGATCGACAAGCTGACCGCCGCGCTGGGGCCGGAGCTGGTGATCCTGCGGGACGTGCCGGCCGACGACATCGCCGTGCACTCGCCGTTGCTGGGCGAGGCGGTGGCCCGGTTGCGGCGCGGTGAGGTGGTGCGCGACCCGGGGTACGACGGCGAGTACGGCGTGATCCGGGTGTTCGAGCCGGGTGAGCTGGAGCGACGGCGTTCGTCCTTCGCCCTGTTCGACTACGCCGCTCCCGCTCCGTCCACTGTGGAGCGCGTGCGCCCGGCGCCCGCTCCCGTCGCGGTTCCGGCTCCGGTCGCGGTCGTCCCCGGCGGCTCTTCGCTGCTGGACGGGCTGGACCCGGAGCAGCGGGCGGCGGCCGAGGTGGCCGGTGGGCCTTTGCTGATCATCGCGGGGCCCGGCACGGGGAAGACGCGGACGTTGACGCACCGGATCGCGGACCTGGTGACGTCGCGGGGCGTGCCGGCGACCGAGTGCCTGGCGATCACGTTCACCCGGCGTGCGGCGGAGGAGATGGCGGAACGGCTGGCGGTGCTGGCGCCGGACGCCGTCGGTGGGCTGACCATCGCGACGTTCCACTCGCTCGGTGTGCTGATCCTGCGTGAGCACGGCGCGACCTTCGGGTTGTCGGCGTCGTTCGGGGTGGCGGACCCGGAGCGGCAGTCGGCGGTGGCGATGTCGGTCGTCGCGGACGAGAAGGAGGCGCGGGCGCTGATCGCCGCCGGTGACGCCCGGTACAAGAAGGCGTTGCGGGCGCAGGACCTGGTGGACTTCGACGACCTGATCTCGTTGCCGCTGTCGTTGCTGGAGGGGTCGCCCGACCTGGTCGACGCCTACCGCGCGCGGTGGCGGTGGGTCTCGGTGGACGAGTACCAGGACGTGGACGAGCAGCAGTACCGGCTGCTGCGGCTGCTGGCGCCGCCGGAGGGCAACCTGACCGCGATCGGCGACCCGGACCAGGCGATCTACCGGTTCCGCGGCGCCGACGTCGGGTTCTTCCTGCGGTTCCGGGAGGACTTCCCCGGTGCCCGGACCGTGCACCTGACCAGGAACTACCGGTCCTCGGCCGCGGTCGTGACGGGTGCGCTGGAGGTGATCGCACCGTCGTCGCTCGTGCCGGGTCGCGAACTGCGGCCGATGGTGGACCACGGCGCCGCACCCATCGGCGTGCACCACGCCTCGTCGGAGGCCGCCGAGGCGGGGTTCGTGGCGCGGACGATCGAGCAGGTGCTGGGCGGTGCGTCGTTCCACGCGCTGGACAGCGGGCGCGTGGTGGGTGACGGCACGCAGGGCCTCGGCTTCTCGGACTTCGCCGTGCTGTACCGGACCGACCGGCAGGCGCGGGCGTTGGTGGAGGCGCTGACGCAGTCCGGCCTGCCGTTCCAGAAGCGGTCGCACGACCGGTTGGCGGACCGTCCCGGGGTGGCCCGGATCGCGCACGACCTCGGGTTCGCGGCCGGCGCCACCGTGCTGGAGCGGGTGCGTGCCGTGGCGGGGGACGACCACACCGCGTACGAGCTGCTCAAGCCGTTGGCCGCCGAGTGCGGCGAGGACTTCGAGCGCTTCCACACGGCGCTCGCGCTGGGGGTGGAGGTGGACACGTGGGACCCTCGGGCGGACCGGATCTCGCTGCTCACGCTGCACGCGTCGAAGGGCCTGGAGTTCCCGGTCGTGTTCATCGTCGGGTGCGAGGACGGTCTGCTGCCGCTGCGGTGGCCGGGTGACGACGACCGTGAAGCGGAGGACGAGGAGCGCCGCCTGCTCTTCGTGGGCATGACCAGGGCGCAGCGGCACCTGTTCCTGAGCCACACGGCCGGGCGGCCGAGGTCGCCGTTCCTGGCGGCGTTGCGCGCCTACGAGCAGGTGGGCGACCCTCAACCGCGCCGCCGGCGCAAGGGCACCCAGCTCAGCCTCCTCTGAAATGTCGGACCCCGGCTCTACCGTCGGGTCATGGCGCACACCATCGGATTGACCCTCGACTGCCACCACCCGACGCGGCTGGCGGAGTTCTGGAAGCTGGCGCTGGGCTACGAGGACGAGCCCCCGCCCCCGCCGTTCGCGACGAGGGCGGAGTGGGCGGCGCACTTCGCCGACCCGGACGACGACCAGGACGACGGCGCCTGGCTGCACGACCCGGCCGGCGTGGGCCCGAAGCTGTTCCTGCAACAGGTGCGGGAGCCGAAGACGCAGAAGATCCGGTTGCACCTGGACGTGCGGGTGAGCCTGGAGGCGCCGGCGGCGGAGCGCTGGCCGACGGTCCTGAGGAAGGTCGACCAGCTGCTGGAGGCCGGCGGGAGCGTGGTGCGGGAGGACCCGGAACACCACGTCGTCATGGCCGACCCGGAGGGCAACGAGTTCTGCGTCTGCTGATCGCGACCCCTCGGAGCAGGTACTCCCAAGATCGGAAGTGGACTGGACCATAACGTGGCGTTATGACGTGACTGGCATATCCGCCGCACGTCCGCGCCGCCTAGCGTCGGGTGCACGGCCCCGCATCCCGTGTCACCACCCCTGCAAGGAGACAAGCGGATGACTCGACGTAGCGTCGCCGCGGTCGCCGTGGCGGTCCTGAGCGCTGCCGGACTGGCAGCCGCGCTGGCCACCACCGCGACCGCCGGTCCACCACCGCTCGCCGCGGACGGCGGCATGGTCGCCGCCATGGCGCGCGACCTCGACCTCACCCCCGACCAGGCCCGGGCCCGCATCGAACGGGAGGCCGTCGCCGCGGGGACCGAGTCCGCCCTCAAGGCACGGCTCGGTCCCGGCTTCGCGGGCGCCTGGCTGAACGCGGACGCCACCGAGCTCGTCGTCGGCGTCACGGCCGCGTCGCAGATCCAGGCCGTCGAGGCGGCGGGCGCCAAGCCGGAGCTGGTCGGCCGCTCGCTCGCCCAGCTCGACGCCCTCAAGGTCAAGCTCGACCGCAACGCCCGCACCGCGCCGAGGTCCGTGCCCGGCTGGTACGTCGACGTGCCCACCAACTCCGTGGTCGTCCTGGCCCGCGACGTGGCCGCCGCGAAAGCGTTTGCGCGCGCCAGCGGGCTGACCGACACCGACGTCCGGGTCGAACCGTCCACCGAGGAGCCCCGCCCGCTGATCGACGTGATCGGCGGCAACGCCTACTACATCGGCAGCGGCTCGCGGTGCTCGGTCGGGTTCGCGGTCAACGGCGGCTTCGTCACCGCCGGCCACTGCGGCCGCACGGGCGCGACCACCACCCAGCCCAGCGGCACGTTCGCCGGCTCCAGCTTCCCCGGCAACGACTACGCCTGGGTCCGCACGGCCGCGGGCAACACCGGCCGGCCCCTGGTCAACCGCTACCCCGGCACGGTGCCGGTGGCGGGTTCGACCGAGGCCCCGGTGGGTGCCTCGGTCTGCCGCTCCGGTTCCACCACCGGCTGGCGCTGCGGCACCATCCAGCAGAAGAACACCTCCGTGACCTACCCCGAAGGCACGATCACCGGTCTGACCCGCACGAACGCCTGCGCCGAGCCCGGCGACTCCGGCGGCTCGTGGTTGACCGGCGACCAGGCGCAGGGCGTCACCTCCGGTGGCTCCGGGAACTGCACGTCCGGCGGGACGATCTACTTCCAGCCGGTCAACGAGATCCTCCAGGTCTACGGCCTCCAGTTGATCGTCAGTGGCGGCGGCACGCCAACCAGCACCACCTCGCCGACCACGACGACCACCACGAACCCGGGCCAGACCACCTGGCAGCCAGGCGTCGCGTACGCGACCGGCTCCCTCGTGACGTACGACGGCGTCGGGTACAGGTGCTTGCAGGGGCACACGTCCCAACCGGGCTGGGATCCGCCGACGGTGCCCGCCTTGTGGGGGCGCGTGTGAGCTAGCGGCAAGCGCACGCGCCGGGGGTCCGGCTCGCCCTCGCGGCGAGCCGGACCCTGCTCCCGTGCCACCGGGACGCGAGGAGCGCCGTCGCTCGCCCCGGTCCCGCGCCACGCGGGCTGAACTGCACGATGTTCACCGGACGGCACTGCCGGTGTGGCACGCCCCCGTACCCTGAGACACGACGAGAAGGGGTGGTGCGGGTCGTGGAGCTGGCCGAGTCGCTGCTGGCGTGGCTGCACGGCTGGTCCGGTGTGCCCCTCTGCCCGGGTGACTGGGCCTGGACCGTCACCGCGTTCGGCGCCCTGATCGGCGTGCTGCCGACGGTCGCCGCGCTGCTGTCGATCACGGTCCGCCGCGTGGTCGGCAACTCCTACGGCCCGATCACCGGCGCGATCTTCGCCGTGCTCGGCGTGGTCAGCACGCTGGTGCTGCCGTGGATGGCGTTCACGGCCACCTACAAGCTGGTGCGCACCCGTGCGCTGGCGGGCATGGAGTCGCTGGACCAGCGGCCGTGCGCGGCGTTCAGCCAGTACGAGTACCTGGTCGGCACGGGGTCGATCGTCGAGTCGATCACCGGTCGGTCGGGCGTGCCGCAGCTGATCGCGGCGGGTGCGACGGCGCTGCTGGCGCTGCTGTGCCTGCTGTTCGTGATGCTCCAGGCGGGCTCGGCGTTCCGGCTCGGGCCGAGCTGGCCGCGCCGGGTGTTCTGGCCGCCGTTCCTGGTGCTGCTGCTGTCCACGTCCGCGCTGCCGGTCACGCTGGTGGGCCAGCTGCTGCTCGGGTTCTTCCCGATCGCGCTGTTGGGCTCCCTCGTGGTGCGGGTTTTCGGGTTGACTACCGCCATGCTGAACCGCCCCGGTCGCGATCGCGGGAACCCGAGCCCGCAACCCGCGGTGTTTAGAACGCCGCCGCCCCACAGCCAGCAGGCGCACCACCAGCAGGCGCACAGCCAGCCGGTCCAGAACAAGCCGGTCCAGAACAAGCCGGCACAGAGCCAGCCGGTCCAGGGCCACCAGTCCCAGGGCGGGCAACCGCAGCAGCCGCCGCCGTACAAGGTGGAGAAGCCGCCGCCCTACCAGCCCGCGCAGATCCCGCCCTACCAGCCGATCCCGCCCTACCGACCGACGCCGCCGCAGCGGCACTACCCGCCGACGCGGGTCGCCGACGTGCCCGTCGAGCCGCCCAAGCCGACCCGGGTGGAACAGCCCGCGCAGCTCGCCGACACCCCCGGTCCGCTGCCCTTCGGGCCGGGCAGCGGCAGCGCCGGCAGTACGCCGACGCCCCCGCCCGACTCCGGCAAGGTGTGGAACCCGGCCGCCGGGCGGTTCCGGCGGATCCGCCAGCTCGGCCGCGGTGGCTTCGGCACGGTGTGGCTGGCCGTGGACGAGCAGCTGGCGCGCACGGTCGCGGTGAAGCTCGCGCACGCTCCCGACAACGACACCGAGCAGCGCATGTTGCGTGAAGCGCGCGCTCTGGCCGCCGTGCGGCACCCGAACTGCGTGCGCGTGTTCGACATCGTGCAGGACCCGGACGGCCTGGCCATCGTGATGGAGTACATCGACGGCAGGCCGCTGTCCGACGTCGTGCTGAACAGCGGTCTGCTCGCCGACACGCTCGCCGCCCGGCTCTGGGTGAACATGGCCGACGCGCTGGCCGCCGCACACGAGCAGGGCGTGCTGCACCGGGACGTGAAGCCGTCCAACGTCATCGTGGACACCCAGGGCACCGCGCACCTGATCGACTTCGGCATCGCCCGGTCGAAGGGCGACAGCACCCTCACCGCCACCGGGATGATGGTCGGCACGCCCGACTTCCTCGCACCGGAGACCGCCCGCGGCGAGGCGGCCAGCCCCGCCTCGGACGGCTGGCAGCTGGCCGCGACGGTCAGCTACGCGCTCACCGGCCACCCCCCGCGCGGCACGCGGGAGAACCCGATCTCGTCGCTGATGGCGGCCGCGCAGGGCGAGCCGTGCGTGAAGCTGCCCCAGCACAGCGCGCACCACCGGCTGCTCACCAGCGCCCTCGACGCCGACCCGGCCCGGCGGCCGTCGCTGACCGCCATCCGGTCCGAGCTGAGCACGTGGCTGACCCAGGCGGGGCTGAGCAAGGAGGGCCCGGTCACGAGGATGATCGACCGGCCGGAGCCGCCGACCCGACCCGTGCGCTGACCAGGGCGCTGACCCGTGCGCTGACCAGGGCGAAGACCCCGAGCACCAGCGGCACGGCGAGCAGCGCGCCGGAGAACGCCAGCACCAGCGCCGTGCAACCCAGGGCGAACGCGGCCGTGCGGCTGCGGAGGAGCTTGACGGCGGCGGCCAGACCCGCCGCCGTCACCGCCGCCAGCGTGGTCGACGCGACCCGCATGAGCGTGTCCAGCTCGACCTCCAGGCGCAGGGTGACGGCCGTGAGCAGCGCGCACAGCACCAGCAGGCCGGTCAGGCCGTGCCGTCCGCCCAGGCGTGCGCCGCCCGCCAGGTAGGTGTTGATCGCGCCGAACGTCAGCAGCGTCGCGGCCACCGCCGTGACCGGCCGAGCGGCCGGGCCGAACGCGCGTTCCAGCAGGTCGGCGAGCGGGACGTCGCTGGTCGTGCCCGCCGTGGTGATCGCGAGCCCCAGGTAGAGCACCGCCACGACGACCAGCGTCCGCCGGGTCGCCCGCCGCGGGTCGGCGAACTCGTCGGCGAGGTTGCTCGCCGCCTCCCAGCCGGAGAACGCGAAGAACAGCACCACGGCGGCGTGCCCGACGGCGAGCCACCCGTGCGGTGCGAAAGGCTCGAAGTCGGCCCGCGCCACGTTCGGCACAGCGCAGGCGATGGCCACGGTCAGCAGCACCGCCAGCAGCCCGACCAGCAGCACCTGCGCGCCCGCCGACACCCGCAGCCCGGCGTAGTTCGCGGCGAACGCGGCGGCCAGCAGCACGACGCCGATCATCACGGGATCGCCGCCGCCCAGCGCGTGCGCGATGTACCGGCCGCCGACCAGCGCGCCGCCGAGCACCCCGAACGGCACACCGGCCAGGTAGAACCACCACGCGACCGACCGCGCCGCCGGGCGACCGAACGCGGTGTGCACGAAACCGACCACCCCGCCGCGGTGCCGCTCGCCGAGCCGGGCGAACGACACCGCGATCGGGACGCTCAACGCGAGCAGCGCGGCCCACGCCAGCACCGACGCGGGCCCGGCGGCCGCGGTGGCCAGGGCCGGCAGCACCAGCACGCCGGGGCCGAGGACCGCGCCCACGTACATCGCGGTGAGCCTCATGTCATCAACGGGAGCTTGCGGGTCAGCCGGGTGACCTCCGCGCGTGGCCCGTAGAGGGCGACGGCGACGAACTCCGGGTCTTCGGTGCGGGCGAGGGCTTCCAGGTACTCGGAGTAGGCGCGGGCGCGGCGGGCGACCTCGGTGAAGCCGATCTTCAGCACGCCCGCCGCCCGGTGCAGGGCCTTGAGGTGCTCGGCGGAGGTGGTCAGCACCGGCACCGGGTAGGTGTTCAGGCCGAGGTGGACGGTGCCGTCCGCGTCCGCGGCGTCCTCGCCGAGCAGGTCCGGCAGGCGGGCGCCGAGGGTGAGGCCGAGGCAGACGGCGGCGTTGGCGGCGAGGTTGGGCGGCAGGTCGTCACGCAGGATCAGGGCGAGTTTGTCGGGCAGCAACTGACAGTCCGTTCGTTCGGTGGGTTGGGCCCAGACTTGCGCACCTGAGCAACCTGATCCAGAGTCACCGAACTTCGTTCGCCAGCGCCTGTCATGATCGGGTCGTGGACGAACTTGATTCGGCGATCATCAGGAACCTGCAACTGGATGCGCGGTTGACGAACCGCGAGCTGGCCAGGCGACTCGGCGTGGCGCCGTCGACGTGCCTGGAACGCGTGCGCGCGCTGCGTGAACGCGGCGTGATCAAGGGCTACCACGCGGACGTGGACCTGGGCGCGCTGAACCGTCCCGTCCAGGCCTTCGTCGCGGCACGCCTGCGCCCGATGAGCCGCCTCGTGATCGACAACTTCAAGGCCGCGATCGGCGCCCTGCCGGAGGTGACCGCGATGTACGTGGTGGCGGGGGACGACGACTTCCTCATCCACCTGGCCGTGCCCGACCTGGAACACCTGCACGAGTTCCTCATCGACCGGCTCAGCGAACGCCGCGAGGTGATCAGCTTCCGCAGCTCGGTGATCTACGAGAGCATCCGCAACCCGGTGCTGTCCGAACTGCCCCGCTGACCACCGCGGCCGGGCGGTAGGTGCGCGAACGGGTGAACGACCTCCGCGCGGCTAACGGATCCCGCACCCGCGCCGACCTAGGCCTTGATTCGTGTTCCAGCGAAACGGTCGGCGAGGTGGGGCCCGTGACGTCCGAGGAGAACCCGCACGTCGCGCGGTTGATCCCCACCTCCGGCCTCGACGGCGCCGATGAACGGCGACGACGGGCCACGTCCGCCCTGCTCGCGGTGATGTCCGCGGTGCATGAGCTCGGGCGGGCGCTCACCCGACCCCTCGGCGCGCCCGCCGCCGACGTGCGGGGGTTCGTCGAGGTGCCGTTCGACCTCGGAGGACGCGAGGTGGTCGCCGACGGGGTGATCCGCGTGGTGCGCGGACAGCGGTCGTGGACCGCTCTGGTCGAGGTGCGGACCGGCGCCGACGAGGTGCCCGCCGGTCAGCTCGAAGACCTCCTGGACCTGGCCCGCGCACGGGGGTTCGACGCGGTGCTCACGATCTCCAACGAGGTACCGCCGCTGCCCGGCCACCACCCGACCGCGGTCGACCGGCGACCGGCCGAGGTCGTCCTGCACCACTGGTCGTGGACCGAGGTGTTGTGCGAAGCGGTGGCGCAGAAGGAGCGTCTCGGCGTGGCGGAAGCGGACCGGGCGTGGCTCCTCGGTGAGCTGATCCGGTACCTGGAGCACCCGCGATCAGGCACGATGGCGTTCGAGGACATGGGCCCGGGGTGGGTGGCGCTGCGCGAGTCCGTCCAGGCGGGCACGGTGCGCGCGACCGACCCGACCGCGGTCGGAGCCGCCTTGCGCTTCGACGCGCTGGTGCGGTTCGCGAGCCTCGAACTCGGTCGCAGGCTCGGCGCGGAGGTGACGCCGGCCCTGACCCGCCGGGAGCTGGCCGAGCCGCAGGCCCGGGTAGCCAGGCAGGTCGACCGGCTCGTCGCCGAGGGGCGGTTGACCGCGGGCATCCACGTCGCGGGCACGGTCGGCGCGCTCCAGGTGACGGCGGACCTGCGGACCGGGCGCGTCTCCTGCCACGTCGACCTGGACGGGCCGAGGGAAGGCCGCCCCACCACCCGGGTCGAGTGGCTGGTCCGCCAGCTGAAGGACGCGCCCGACACCGTGCGGCTGGAAGCGTTCGCGGCACACGGTCCCGGCGCGGGCGCGTCGCAACCGCTGGGGACCCTGAGAGCGGATCCGACGGCGCTGGTGGCGCACCCGGCGCAGGAGATCCGGGGATTCCGCGTCGCCGACTCGGGCCCGCTGGGCAGCGGGCCCGGCACCGGTCCGGACTCGTTCATCGCCTCCGTGTCGGGCGCCGTCACGCGCTTCTACGAGGACGTCGTGCGCAACCTCAAGCCGTGGGCCGCCGCACCGCCGCGGATCCGGTCGGGGGAAGCCTTCGCGGACGGACCGGGGATCAGTTCCAGGATGGAAGCCACTTCTGGGCTTCCCAGATCTCCGGGGTGATCGGTATGCCGTTGAGGATCGGCCACAGCCACACGAAGTTGGCCACCACCAGGCCGACGTAGAGGGCGACCGCGAGCAGACCGGTGCCCCGGCGTTCCCGGCCGTCCGTCCGCGCGCCCAGGACCTCGCCCAGCGCCAGCGCGATGCCCAGCACCAGGAACGGCGCCATCGGCGTCACGTAGAAGAAGTACATCTGCCGGTCGACGTTGACGAACCACGGCAGGAAGCCCGCGCCGTAGCCGACCAGCACCGCCGCGTACCGCCAGTCCAGCTTGGCGATCGACTGCCACATCGCCCACGCCAGCATCGGGAACGCCAGCCACCACATGGCGGGCGTGCCGATCAGCATGATCGCGCCCACGCAGCTCGCCGCGCCGCAGCCCTGCACCGCGCCCTCGAAGTAGTACAGCATCGGCCGCAGACCCATCGGCCACGACCACGGCTTCGACTCCCACGGGTGCCGGTTCGTCTCCGACGTGACCAGGCCGGTGTGGAAGTCCAGCACGTTGCCGCTGTAGTACCAGAGCGCGCGCAGCGGCGCCGGGATCCAGCCGTCCTCGGGGATCTTCACGCCCGCGACGTGTCGGTCGATGGCCGTCTCCGACGCGAACCACGACCACCACGTCGCCAGGTACGCCAGGATCGGGATCACCAGCAGGGCGAACAGCGACGGCAGCAGGTCCTTCGCGATCGACCCGACCCACGGCCGCCGCACGCCCGCCGAACGCCGTGCCAGCGCGCTCCAGACCACCGTCAGCACGCCGAAGAACGCGATGTACCACACGCCGGACCACTTCACGCCGCACGCGAGGCCGAGCGCGATCCCGCCCGCGAACCGCCACCAGCGGAAACCCAGCCACGGGCCGAGCGGCGAGTCGTTCACCCACCCCTCGCGCACCGCCACGGCCAACCGCGACCGCACCTGGTCCCGGTCCACCACCAGGCAGGCGAACGCGACCACCACGAAGAACGCCAGGAAGATGTCGAGCATCCCCATCCGCGACTGCACGTGGCTCACGCCGTCCGCGATCAGCAGCACGCCCGCGATCGCGCCGATCAGGTCCGACCGCGTCATCCGCCGGGCGATCCGCACCACCAGCAGGATCGTCAACGTGCCGGCGACCGCCGAGGCGAACCGCCAGCCCACCCCGTCGTAGCCGAACAGCCACTCGCCGATCGCGATGAGCTGCTTGCCCAGCGGCGGGTGGACGATCAGCTCGTAGCCGGCGTTGTCCTCGTACCCGCCGTTGCGCAGCACCTGCGCGCCCTGCGGCACGTAGTGCTTCTCGTCGAAGACCGGGGTGCCCTTGTCGGTCGGGAACCCGAGGTTCCAGAACCGGACCACACCGCCGATCAGCGCGACGGTCAACGTGACGAGCCAGCCCCTCAGGGCGTCGCTCATCGGGCCGGGTTCGAGCAGGCGCGCCCGCTGCTCGCGGTCGTTGCCCGGTGGCGGGCTCGCCTTCGGGACCTCTCCGGCGGCGACCACGTCGTCTGCGGACTGCGGTGCGATCAGGCTCACGCGCCCGATCGTAGGGTGAGAGGCGTGAGACCTGTATCTGGATCAGGCCGTTTGGTGCTGGCGGCTACTCCGCTCGGCGACGTCCGGGACGCTTCACCGCGCCTGGTCGAGGCGTTGGGCACGGCCGACGTGATCGCGGCCGAGGACACCAGACGGCTCCGGTCGCTGGTCGCGGCGCTGGACGTGACGCCGACCGGGCGGGTGGTGAGCTTCTACGACCAGGTCGAGACGGCCCGGCTGCCCGGCCTGCTGGAGGCCATGCGGGAGGGGCGGACGGTGGTGCTGGTGACCGACGCCGGCATGCCGAGCGTGTCCGACCCCGGCTACCGCCTGGTCGCCGCGTGCGTGGCGGAGGACATCCGGGTGACCTGCCTGCCCGGGCCGTCCGCCGTGACCACCGCGCTGGCCGTGTCGGGCCTGCCGTCGGACCGCTTCTGCTTCGACGGCTTCCCGCCGCGCAAGCAGGGCGAGCGGCGGCGGTGGTTCGCCGGCCTGCTGGCCGAGCCCCGGACGTGCGTCTTCTTCGAGTCACCCCACCGGCTGGCGGACACCCTCGCCGACGCCGCCCACGTCCTGGGCCCCGAGCGCCGCGCCGCCGTGTGCCGGGAGCTGACCAAGACCTACGAGGAGGTCAGGCGGGGTGGGCTGGGCGAGCTGGCCGAGTGGGCCGCCGAGGGCGTGCGCGGCGAGGTCACCGTCGTGCTGGCGCCCGCCGAGGCCCGCGAGGCCCCGCCGATCGAGGCGCTGGTGGCCGAGGTGAGGCAGCGCGTGGCCGACGGCGAGCGGACGAAGACGGCGGCGGCGGAGGTCGCCGAGGCGGCGGGGGTGAGCAAGAAGGCCCTGTACGACGCCGTGATCAGCGCTCCTTGACCGCTAGCTGTTGGAGATCGCCACGATGATCCAGACGATCGCCCAGAGGCCGCAGGTCAGGATCGTCAGGATCAGGTGCAGCCCGTGGTTCACCCCCGGTCGGGCCGCGACGACGTTGACCTGCACGTTCTGCTGCGGCATCACCGGCTGGACGTACGGCGGGGGCGGGTAGGGCTGGGCGTAGGGCTGCTGCGGCGGGTAGGGCTGGGCCTGCGGCGGAGCCGGGTACGGCTGCGTCGGCTGCTGGAAGGGCTGCTGCTGGTAGGGCTGCACGGGGTAGGACTCGGTCGGCTGCTGGTAGGGCTGCACCGGGAAGCCGCCGGACTGCCGGTCGTCGGCCGGTAACGGTGGCTGCTGGGGGTAGGACACGTGGCGCTCCGGGGGTCGAGCGGGTGGGTACCGCTGAGCATCGAGCGATCACGGGAGATCGTTAACCGCCGACTCCGAACGGAGACCCGCGGCCGGTGCCCGTAGCCCCAACCCGCGGAAAACCGCTGGAAGGAACTCCGTAGGCTTGGACCATGAGTGCCTCCGTGCTGACCGCGGTGGCGTGGCCCTACGCCAACGGCCCCCGCCACATCGGTCACGTCTCCGGTTTCGGTGTCCCCTCCGACGTGTTCTCCCGCTACATGCGCATGTCGGGCAACCGGGTGCTGATGGTCTCCGGCTCGGACGAGCACGGCACACCGATCTCGGTGCAGGCCGAGAAGGAGGGCATGTCCACCCGCGACCTGGTGGACAAGTACCACCGGGTCATCGCGAACGACCTGCACGGCCTCGGCCTGTCCTACGACCTGTTCACCCGGACCACCACCGGCAACCACTACAAGGTGGTGCAGGAGCTGTTCCTCGCCCTCTGGCGCAACGGCTACGTGCTCCCGAAGACCGAGATGGGCGCGATCAGCCCCTCCACCGGCCGCACCCTGCCCGACCGCTACATCGAGGGCACCTGCCCGATCTGCGGCTACGACGGCGCCCGCGGCGACCAGTGTGACAACTGCGGCAACCAGCTCGACCCGGTCGACCTGAAGAACCCGCGGTCCCGCATCAACGGCGAGGTGCCGAAGTTCGTCGAGACCGAGCACCTGTTCCTGGACCTCCCGCAGTTCATCGACGCCCTCGGCGGCTGGCTCCAGACCCGCACCGAGTGGCGCCCGAACGTGCTCAAGTTCAGCCAGAACCTGATCGGCGACCTGCGCCCGCGCGCCATCACCCGCGACCTGGACTGGGGCATCCCCATCCCGCTCGACGGCTGGCGCGACCAGCCGATGAAGCGCTTCTACGTGTGGTTCGACGCCGTGATCGGCTACCTGAGCGCGTCCGTGGAGTGGGCGCGGCGCTCCGGTGACGACGACGCCTGGAAGGAGTTCTGGACCGGCGACGCCCAGGGCTACTACTTCATGGGCAAGGACAACATCGTCTTCCACTCGCTGATCTGGCCCTCCCTGCTGCTCGGCCAGAACGGCCAGGGCGCCAAGGGCGGCGAGCCGGGCTCGTTCGGCAGGCTGAACCTGCCCACCGAGGTGGTCTCCAGCGAGTTCCTGACCATGAGCGGGTCGAAGTTCTCCACCTCGCGCGGCACGGTCATCTACGTGACGGACTTCCTCAAGGAGTTCGGCCCGGACGCGTTGCGCTACTTCATCTCGGTGGCCGGCCCCGAGAACCAGGACACCGACTTCACCTGGGAGGAGTTCGTCCGCCGGACGAACTTCGAGCTGGCCAACGAGTGGGGCAACCTGGTCAACCGGTCGATCTCGATGGCGCACAAGAACGTGGGCGCGATCCCGAAGCCGACCAGCCCCACCCAGGCCGACCACGAGCTGCTGGAGCTGTCCCGCAAGGCGTTCGACGTGGTGGGCGCGAACCTGCGCCGCTCCCGGTTCAAGCAGGCGTCCGGCGAGGCGATGAAGGTGGTCGGCGCGGCCAACCGCTACCTGTCCGACCAGGAGCCGTGGAAGCTCAAGGACGACCCGGAGCGCCGCGACACCGTGCTGCACACCGCGTTGCAGGTCGTGCAGGACGCCAACGCCCTGCTGACGCCGTTCCTGCCGCACTCGGCGCAGAAGGTGCACGAGGCGCTGGGCGGCACGGGCGTGTGGGCGGCCCAGCCGCGGCTGACCGACGTGGCCGACCTGGACGTGCCCGACCGCGAGTACCCGGTGCTGACCGGCGACTACGCGGGCGAGCAGGCCACCTGGGCGTCCACGCCGATCGAGGTGGGCCGACCGCTGGCCAAGCCCGCGCCGCTGTTCGCCAAGCTCGACCCCGAACTGGGGGAGACCGGGCCCGAGTGGGCCCCGATCACGAGGTGAACGCGGTGCCGACGGTCACGTGGTGCCCACGGTGACGAAACGCCGCGGCGAACGGCCACCGGTCCCGGAAACCCTGCCGGCGCCGGTGGTCGACGCCCACACCCACCTGGACGCGTGCGGCGCGAAGACGCCCGACGAGGTCCGCGAGGTGGTCGACCGGGCCGTCCAGGCGGGTGTGGACCGCGTGATCACCGTCGCCGACGACCTCGACGCCGCGCGGTGGGCCGCCGAAGCCGCCACCTGGGACGACCGGGTGTTCGCCGCGGTCGCCCTGCACCCCACCCGCACGTCCACGTTCGGCGCGGCTGAGCAGGCCGAGCTGGAGCGGCTCGCCGTGCGGCCCAGGGTCGTCGCGATCGGCGAGACGGGCCTGGACTACTACTGGGACTACGCGCCGAGGTCCGCGCAGCACGAGGCCTTCCGGTGGCACATCGACCTGGCCAAACGGGTCGGCAAGCCGCTGATGATCCACGACCGGGACGCCCACGACGACATCCTCGCCGTGCTCGACGCCGAGGGCGCGCCGTCCACAGTGGTCTTCCACTGCTTCTCCGGCGACCTCGCCTTCGCGCGGGCGTGCGTGGAACGCGGGTTCGTGCTCTCCTTCGCGGGCACCACGACGTTCCGCAACGCCCACGCGTTGCGGGAAGCCGCAGTCTGGGTGCCGGAGGACCACGTGCTGGTCGAGACGGACGCGCCGTTCCTCACGCCCCACCCGTACCGAGGTCGCCCGAACGAGCCCTATTGCGCGAACTACACGCTCCGTGACCTGGCGACGCTGCGTGAGACAGACCTGGGTGAGTTGGCTACGAAGATCACCCGAAACGCCGAACGCGTCTTCGGTCTTCGTGACTCCGCGAAGTCGTAATCCTCCTTACGACGAATGGAGGACAGACTTGCTCCCCTAACGGAGTGACTGAACTCACAAGGGTTGCAGGGGTGTTGGCACAACCCCCGCGTACCCGTTACGGTCCCGTGACCGTGCCCCGAGTTGCAGTTCGGGGCGCACCCGCAGTCGGGGCGGGTCACGTTGACACCAGAAGCGCCAAGCCGAACACGCACAGGAGTTGCCGGAGATCACTAGCTGACCACCGACATCGAACGTGCGCGTCGCCGGACTTCGCGCCTTCAGGAGGTATGGCACCCCGTGAACTCGTTCAACGAGGACACCGACTGGTTTACGCCCGTGCAGCCGACACCCGTGGCGGGTGTCGACGTCCTGGACAGACCCGGGCCGCCGTCCGAATGGGACACCGCGGTGTTCACCATCACCCCGGACGACGTCCTGGACGTGCTGGGACCGGACGCCGACGAGCTGCTGGCCAGCGCGAACGTCGACGTCGACGAGCTGATCCGGCTCATCAACGCCGAGACCACGCTCCTACCCCCGATCATCATCCCCGACGAGGTCTCCCAGGACCGGGTCGCGGGCAGCCTGGCCGCCGAGCAGCCGAGCGTCCCGCCCGCCGCACTGGTCGAGGCCGCGGGGAAGTGGAAGCGCCGCTTCCTGAAGGCCGCGGTCGCCACCGTGCTGGTGACCATCTCCGGCGGCGGCGCCACCGCGATCGCGATGGACAAGTCCGTCACGGTCGACGTCGACGGCGAAGCCAAGACCGTGCGCACCTACGAGTCCACCGTCGGCGAGATCCTGGCCGACGAGGGCATCACGATCGGCGAGCACGACGCGCTCAGCCCGTCCCCCCAGGCGAAGGTCAGCGACGGCGGGAAGATCTCGCTGGACCGCGGCCGGCTGGTGAAGGCGACGGTCGACGGCGAGCAGCGCGAGGGCTGGGTCCGCTCGGTCACCGTGGACGAGGCGCTGGAGCAGTTGCAGGTCGACGACGAGGGCGCGTGGCTCTCGCACGACCGCGGCATGGACGTGCCCCTCAGCGGTCTCGCCCTCGAGGTCAAGAGCCTCAAGACCATCACGCTCTACGACGGCGGCAACGCGCCCCGGCAGCTGCGGACGACGGCCGTGACCGTCGAGGAGCTGATGCGCGGCGAGAACCTGACGCTGGGCCCCGAGGACAAGCTCGAAACGGCGATGGACCTGCGCGTCACCAACGGCGCCGAGGTCCACATCACGCGCACCGGCGTGTCGGTGATCAACGCGACGGAGGCCATCCAGCCGCCCGTCGAGGAGGTCAAGGACGACACGATGATGAAGGGCCAGAAAGAGGTCCTGGACCCGGGCGAGGTCGGCGAGCAGATCGTCACCTACCGCGTGACGGTGAAGAACGGTGCCGAGGTCGGCCGCGAGAAGCTGGGCGCGAAGGTCACCAAGGAGCCGAAGCCGAAGAAGGTCAAGGTCGGCACCAAGCTCCCGCCCGACGGCGAGGTCTGGGACCGGCTCGCCCAGTGCGAGGCGACCGGCAACTGGGCCATCAACACCGGCAACGGCTACTACGGCGGCCTGCAGTTCAACAAGAGCACCTGGGACGCCTACGGCGGCGCCCAGTACGCCGCGTACCCGCACCAGGCGACCCGCGAGCAGCAGATCGCCGTGGCCACCAAGCTGCGCGACGCCCGCGGCGGCTACTCCGCCTGGCCCCACTGCCGCTCGAAGCTGGGCCTGCCGTAATTTTGGCGCCGCCTCCGGCGTCGCGGCTCGGTCGCCTGGAAGTCGACCGCGCGCGGTAGCTCCGTTGGTGGCAGTGGAGAATGGGGCTCGTGACTGAGGATTCGACGACGGCCGGGTCGGGGAGCCACCTCCTCGGCCCGGCCGACGTCCGTCGGCTGGCCGCCGAGCTGGACATCCGCCCCACGAAGAAGCTGGGGCAGAACTTCGTGCACGACCCGAACACGGTGCGGCGCATCGTGGCGGCGGCCGACCTGCGCCCGGACGACGTGGTGCTGGAGGTCGGCCCCGGGCTGGGCTCGCTGACGTTGGCGTTGCTGCCCTCCTGCCGGGCGCTGGTGGCCGTGGAGATCGACGGGGTGCTGGCCGACCGCCTGCCCGTCACCGTGGCCGAGCGCGCGCCCCAGCTGGCCGACCGCCTGTCGGTCGTGCACGAGGACGCGATGCGCGTCACGGCGTCCCAGCTGCCCGTGGCACCGACGGCGTTGGTGGCGAACCTGCCGTACAACGTGGCCGTGCCCGTGGTGCTGCACCTGCTGGCCGTGCTGCCGTCGTTGCGCACCGGCCTGGTGATGGTGCAGTCCGAGGTCGCCGACCGGATGGCCGCCGGTCCCGGCAGCAAGGTCTACGGCGTGCCCAGCGTGAAGCTCGCCTGGTACGCGGACGCCCGCCGGGCCGGTCCGGTGCCGCGCTCGGTGTTCTGGCCGGTGCCCAACGTCGACTCCGCGCTGGTCGCGTTCGAGCGGCACGAGCCGTTGTCCACTGTGGACCAGAAGCAGCTGTTCTCCTTGGTGGACGCGGCTTTCGCGCAACGGCGCAAGATGCTGCGCGGTGCGTTGGCCGGGTGGGCGGGCTCCGCCGCCGAGGCGCAACGGCTGCTCGTCGCCGCGGGCGTGGACCCGGCGGTGCGGGGCGAACAACTGGCCGTCGGTGACTTCATCCGGATAGCCGAGGTCGCTTCCGCTCGGTAGTCGATGATCTTTCGGCCGAAAGTGTGATTTGCCGGACGATCCGGTTACAGGCTTGCGTCAGCCGGGTTCGGTCAGGTCTACTCGTGGTGCCATCCCGAGCGGCTGAGAGACCTGGCTCTACGACGCCGCAGCAACCACCCCCCACGGGGCAGGTGCTTCAGCCAGGATCGATGGAGGATCACGTGCCCAGGATGCGAACGCTCACCCGCCGGCGGGTCGTCGACCACGGCCGCCGCACGTCGTCAGCCTGTCGCAGCTGCCGCTAGCAGCACTAGGCGCCTTCGAATCCTCGCGTCCTTACTTCAGGACACCCTTCTGAGCTGAGCCGTCGGTCACGCACGCCATGAGCGTGCGCTGCCGCATGCAGTCGTGGAGCGAAACGTGATCACTGTCGAGAACCTCACCAAGACCTTCCCCGGGAGTACCGGGCAGGTTCGCGCGCTGGACGGCGTGAACCTGGACGTCGCCGCCGGCACCGTCCTCGGCGTCGTCGGCCCCAGCGGCGCGGGCAAGTCCACCCTGGCCCGGTGCGTCGCGCTCCTGGAGCGCCCCGACAGCGGCGCGATCCGCGTCGACGGCACCGACCTCGTCTCCCTCGACGGCACCGCGCTGCGGGCCGCCCGCCGGCAGATCGGCGTTGTGCCGCAAGGGGATTCGCTGCTGCGCCAGCGCACCGCCGCGGGCAACGTCGCGCTGCCGCTGGAGGCCGCGGGCGTGGCCGGTCCGCAGCGCCGCACCCGGGTCGCCGAACTCCTCGACCTCGTGGGCCTCACCGACAAGGCCGGCTCGTACCCCGACCAGCTCTCCGGCGGCCAGCGCCAGCGGATCGCGGTCGCGCGGGCGCTCGCCGCGTCGCCGTCGGTGCTGCTGGCCGACGAGCCGACCTCCGCGCTCGACCCCGACACCACCGGCTCGGTGCTCACCGTGCTGGACCGGGCGCGGGCCGAGCTCGGCGTGACGGTGCTCGTGGTCACGCACGACATGGGCGTGGTCCGCCGGATCTGCGACGACGTCGCGGTGCTGGAGGACGGCCGGGTGGTGGAGCACGGCAGGGTGCTCGACCTGGTGTCCGACGCGGCCAGCCGCACCGCCGCGTCGCTGCTGCCCGCCGTGGACCAGAACCCGGTGGCGGAGGCCTCGTTCGACCGGGTCGCGGACGTCGTGCTGATCGGCTTCGCCGCCGTCGGCGCGCTGCTGCCCGAGGTGACCAGCCGGTTCGGCGTCGAGCTGAACCTGCTGGGCGGCGGTCTGACCAGGCTGGGGGAGACCCCGGTCGCACGCTTCCGCGTCGGCCTGAAGGGCGAGCGCGCGGACTCGGCGCTGGAGTGGATCTCGGAGGCGGGCGGCTCGGTGCGACGGACCCTCTCGGGTCCGCAGGGAGTAGCTGCGTGAGGTCGGCAACACCCTGGTCCATCGTGTTCGACGACGTGCTGGTCGCCACCGGCGAGACGTTGTACATGGTGGTCGTCTCCACCCTGATCGCCGTTCTGCTCGGTGCGCCCGTCGGCATCTGGCTTCAGCTCACCGCCCCCGGTGGGCTGAAGCCCCGGCCGGTGGCGCACAAGGTGCTCGGGTTCGTCGTGGACCTGGGCCGCTCCATGCCGTTCCTGGTGCTGCTGGTGGTGCTCACCTCGCTGACCAGGCTGCTGCTCGGCAGCACCATCGGACCCACGGCGGCCATCGTGCCGCTGGCCGTCGGCGCGATCCCGTTCGTCGGCAGGCTGGTCCAGAACGTGCTGGCCGAGGTGCACGTGTCGGTGGTCGAGGCGGCCGTCACCACCGGGTCGTCCACCCTGCGGATCGTGCGCAGCGTGCTGCTGCGCGAGTCGTTGCCCGCGCTGGTCAACGCCATCGGCGTGACCGCGATCGCGCTGCTGGGCTACTCGGCGATGGCCGGGGTGGTCGGCGGCGGCGGGCTCGGCGACCTCGCCGTGCGCATGGGCTACCAGCGGTTCAACGACCGCTACCTGTGGAGCACGGTCGTCGTGCTGGCGATCGTGGCCACCGCGATCCAGTTCACGACCAACCGCGTGGCCCGCGGTGTCGACCGCCGCCGCACCGCGTCCGTCTGACGTTCGGGTTTTTCTCAGCGCTGCTTTCTCTCACTTCTGGTTTTCTCTCACCTCTAAGGAATGAAATGCGTATTCGTGCTGCCCTGCTGGCCGTGCTGCTGACCGCGGTGGGCTGCGGTAGTGGCGACACCGGCGCCGCTTCCGACCCGAACGCGGCGCTGAAGGTCGGCGTGAGCCCCGTCCCGCACGCCCAGGTGCTGCGGTACGTCGCGGACAACCTGGCCGCGGCGAAGGGCTTGAAGATCGAGGTGGTGGAGTTCACCGACTACGTGCAGCCGAACACGGCGCTGGTGGACGGGTCGCTGGACGCGAACTACTTCCAGACCGTGCCGTACCTGGACACGTTCAAGGCGGAGAGCGGCGCGTCGCTGGAGTGGATCGGGCCGGTGCACATCGAACCGCTGGGCGTGTACTCGAAGAAGCACAAGTCGCTGGCCGACCTGCCGTCGGGCGCCCGGGTCGCGGTGGCCAACGACGCGACGAACGAGGCGCGCGGGCTGAAGCTGCTCCAGGACAACGGGCTGATCAAGGTCACGCCGGGCGCGGAGAAGACGGCGACCATCCGGGACATCGCGGAGAACCCGCGCGGGCTGGAGTTCGTCGAGCTGGAGGCGGCGCAGCTGCCGCGTTCGCTGGACGACACGGACGCGTCCGTGGTGAACGGCAACTACGCCATCGACGCCGGCTTGAAGCCCGCGTCCGACGCGTTGGCGCTGGAGAAGGCGGAGGGCAACCCGAACGCGAACGGCCTGGTCACGCGGGCCGAGCTGAAGGACGACCCGCGCGTGCGCGACCTGCTGGCCCTGCTCCAGTCGCAGGAGGTCAAGGACTACATCAAGCAGACCTTCGCCGGCTCCGTCCTCGCCGTCTAACCACCCGAGCCCCCGCGTGTCCTACCTCCAGAACACGCGTGTCCTACCTCCAGAACGCGAGAGTCCTACGTTCGGAACGCGAGAGTCCTACGTTCAGGACGCGAGAGTCCTACGTTCAGGACGCGAGAGTCCTACGTTCGGAGTGCGTGAGTCCTACGTTCAGGACGCGAGAGTCCTACGTTCGCGTTGGGAGAGTCCTACGTTCAGGGACCCTGAGTTCAACGCTCAGGACGAAAGACCAAGAGCGTCCTCGCCGGACGGGCAGATCAGCAGGATGACGGGGATGGCACCGTCGGTGCGGCTGCGTCGTGGGTCGGGTTTCGTGTCATCCCGCCGACCTCCACAAGGGCAACCACACGTGTCAAGGGGGCGGTTCCAGCCTCAGGTGCGGTAGGGCTGGAAGCGCCCCCTTGACACGCGCGGTAGGGCTGCGCCAGGTCGGCGGGATGACACGAAGCCCTTCTTTTGGTGTTGGAGGGCGTTCCGTCGCAGGTCAGGGGTCGGTAGGAGCGGGCAACCCGGAAACGCCCGTAGGCTTCATGGCGTGCTCGCAGTCGTCCCGCCCCCGGTCACCGTCCGCGTCCCGGCCAAGGTCAACCTGCACCTGGCCGTAGGCGACTCGCGCGCGGACGGGTACCACGACCTGGTGACGATCTTCCAGGCCTTGTCGCTGACCGACGAGGTGACCGTCGCCATCGCCGACGACCCCGGTGTCGAAGTGCACGGCGAGGGCGCCGACTCGGTGCCCACCGGCGCGTCCAACCTGGCGTGGCGCGCGGTGCGGGTGCTGGCCCAGCACGTCGGGCGCGACCCCGAGGACCCGAAGGTCCGGGTGGTGATCCGCAAGTCCATCCCGGTCGCGGGCGGTATGGCGGGTGGCAGCGCGGACGCGGCGGCGACGCTGGTCGGTCTGGCCGGGCTGTGGCGGTTGGAGATCAGTCGGGACGAGTTGGCCGGCCTGGCGGGCAAGATCGGCGCGGACGTCCCGTTCGCCATCTACGGCGGCACGGCGCTCGGCACCGACCGGGGTGACCGGATCGTGCCCGTGCTGTCCCGGCACACGTTCCACTGGGTGCTGGCGTTCGACCGGAGGGGCCTGTCCACCCCGGAGGTGTTCGACGAGCTGGACCGGCTGCGCGCCGACGGTGACCCGCCCCGCGTGGGTGAGGCGGAGGCGGTGCTCGAAGGGCTGGCGTCCGGCGACCCGCGCCAGCTCGCGCTGCTCCTCGGCAACGACCTGCAGGCCGCCGCCGTCTCCCTGCGCCCGAACCTGCGCCGCACGCTGCGCGCGGGCGTGAACGCGGGCGCGTTGGCCGGCATGGTGTCCGGTTCCGGGCCGACCTGCGCGTTCCTCTGCACGGACGCCGACTCGGCGGTGCGGGTGGCCGCCGAACTGGCGGGCGCGGGCGTGTGCCGGACGGTGCGCGTGGCGCAGGGGCCGGTGCACGGCGCGCGGGTCATCGGGACCGAGGAGGCGCCCCGCCCGACCCCGCCCGAGGTGCACGCGTGAGCTACTCGCCGGTCTTCTTGGCCGACAGCAGGATCTCGGTGTCGCAGTCGACCACCTGACCTGCGGCGACGCTCTGCGCGGTGGTGGTCCAGTTGCGGTCCACGACCAGCACGCGCCCCTGGCCGGTCGAGTCCTGCTCGCGCAGCCGGTACAGGCCGGCGGCCTGCATGGTGTCCTGGGCGGCCTGGTGGACCATGCCGACCACGTCGGGGACCGTGCACGTCTTCGCTACCGGCTCCGGCGCCGCGGTCGGCGTCACGGTGACGGTGGTGGGTGGGGTGGTCGTGCTCCCGCACCCGGCGGCTAACAGCGCGAACGCGCCGACGACCCACTTGAGCTGTGACATCGGACTCCTCGGTAGGTGTTACGCCGGTAGGTCGGGCCGTGGCGGGCAGCCGTTACCGGTGCGATAGCTAGGCTGGCGTACTGCGTTGTCACCCGTTCTCGATGAAGGTGCTGGTACATGGCCAACTTGGTCAACTTGGAGAACGTCTCCAAGTCGTTCGGCGTGCGCCCGCTGCTCGACGGCGTGTCCCTCGGCGTCGGCGAAGGCGACCGCATCGGGGTCGTCGGCCTCAACGGCGGCGGCAAGACGACGCTGCTGGAGGTGCTGGCCGGGCTCGCTGACCCGGACGAGGGACGTGTCAGCCAGAATCGCGGGCTGCGCATGGCGGTGGTCACCCAGCGCACCGAACTGGCCGAGGGTTCGACGGTCCGCAACGCGGTGATCGACCCGCTCGGGTTCGACTCCGAGCACGAGTGGGCCTCCGACGCGCGGGTGCGGTCGATCCTGGACGGGATCGGCATCACCGGGTTCGGGCTGGACTCGCCGGTGGCCACGATGTCCGGTGGCGAGCGGCGGCGGGTGGCGCTGGCCGCGGCGTTGGTGCAGGACCTGGACCTGGTCGTGCTGGACGAGCCGACCAACCACCTGGACGTGGAGGGCGTGCGGTGGCTGGCCGAGCACCTGCTGGCCCGTCGCACGGCACTCGTCGTGGTGACACACGACCGGTGGTTCCTGGACACCGTGTGCAGCCGCACGTGGGAGGTCGTCGGCGGTCGCGTCGAGCAGTACGAGGGCGGGTACGCGGACTGGGTCTTCGCCCGCGCCGAACGCGCCCGGCTGGCCGACACGATCGAGGAGAAGCGCCGCAACCTGGCCCGCAAGGAGCTGGCGTGGCTGCGCCGCGGCGCGCCGGCCCGCACGTCCAAGCCCCGCTACCGCATCGACGCCGCCGAGGCGTTGATCTCCGACGTGCCACCGCCGCGTGACTCGGTCGAGCTGCTGGCGTTCGCCAAGCGCCGCCTCGGGCGCACGGTGCTGGAGCTGGAGGACGTGACGCTGACCGTGCCCGACCGGGTGCTGGTGCGCGACCTGACGTGGCGGATCGGGCCGGGTGACCGGGTCGGCATCGTCGGCGTGAACGGGTCGGGCAAGACGACGCTGCTGCGGGCGTTGGCCGGGGAACGCGAGCCGGAGACCGGCAAGCGCATCCAGGGCCAGACGGTGAAGCTCGCGCACCTCAGCCAGGAGCTGCACGACCTGGACGGGTCGATGCGGGTGCTGGAGGCCGTGGAGGAGATCGCGCGGCGGGTGGTGCTGGGCAAGCAGGAGATGTCGGCGTCGCAGCTGGCCGAGCGGTTCGGGTTCTCGTCGCAGAAGCAGTGGACGCCGGTGGGTGACCTGTCCGGTGGCGAGCGGCGGCGGTTGCAGCTGTGCCGGCTGCTGATGGCCGAGCCGAACGTGCTGCTGCTCGACGAGCCGACCAACGACCTGGACATCGACACGTTGCAGCAGTTGGAGGACCTGCTGGACTCGTGGCCGGGGACGCTGGTGGTGATCTCGCACGACCGGTACCTGGTGGAACGGGTGTGCGACAAGGTGGTGGCGCTGTTCGGCGACGGTGGGCTGACCGACCTGCCCGGCGGCATCGAGGAGTACCTGAGGCGGCGCGACCAGCAGAAGGAAGCCGCCGCCGGGCCGGTCGCCAAGGCCGCGTCCGCGCCCTCTTCGGCCGCCGACCAGCGCGCGGCGCGCAAGGAGCTGTCCCGGTTGGAACGTCGGCTGGAGACGTTGCAGAAGAAGGAAGCGCAGCTGCACGCGGCGTTGGCCGAGGCCGCCACCGACCCGGAACGCCTGCTGGCCCTGGACGCCGAGCTGAAGGCCGTGCTGGCCGAGGCGGAGGACGTCGAGGCCCAGTGGCTGGCCGCCGCCGAATCCGCCGAATCCTGACCGCGAGAGTCCTACGCCCAGGCCGCGAGAGTCCTACGTCCAGGATCCCTGAATTCAACGCTCAGCGCACGTCCCGCTGTTCTGAGTGTTCAACTCGGGGTGCCTGAACGTAGGACACGCGCGTTCTGAACGTAGGACTCACGCGCGCTGGAGGTAGGACTCTCGCGGAGGGGTTAGCGGCCGCGGCGGCGGAGTTCGGTGGCCAGCAGGGGCATCAGCTCGTCCACGAACGAGCAGTCGTAGCCCTGGCCCGCCAGCAGCGACGTGGCGAACTTCGTCTTGGCCACCTCCGCCGACGACGCGCCGATCATGCCGTCGAGCGCGATGCCGACCTCCTCGAGCACCCGATCGACCTGGGACGTGCGGTAACCGCGCTGCGCCGGCCCGGCCAACGGGATCTTGATCAGGCGCAGCTGCTTCCACGACGTGATCGGTGGGAGCGCGCTCGGCCGCAGGGGTCCGTCGCCCAACTGCTTCTCGATCCGCGCCAGGAACGCGTCCACCTCGGTCTCGTCGTACCCGCGCCGCCCGAACATCGGCCGGCTGAAGCGGACCTCGCGGACCTCGCGCGCGGTCAGGTCGTCCTGACCCAGCAGCGTGTTCTCGATCCGGTCGAGGAACTTGTCGACCTGCGACTCCTGGTAGCCGCGACGACCGCGCGGCGGCTTGCCGAAGGCGGCGGTGCGCACGTCCCGGGCGGTCAACGGGCGGGTGCCGGGGCCCGGCCGCGGTCGGGGCGGCACGATCGGAGGAGCGCCGAGCGAAGCGGGGGAAGCGGTGAGGGGACGTACCGGAGCGGGAGGGGTGGGCATGCGTTCCAACGTCACGACCACCAGGTCGAGGAACGTGTCCACGTCGTCCTCGTCGTAACCCACCTGCCCGGGCGGGGCGTAGGCGAACTCGAAGTCCTGCACTTCCCGGGCGGTCAGGTCGTCACGACCGGCCAGGGTGTTCTCGATCCGGTCGAGGAACGCGTCGATCTCGCCCTCGTGGTAACCCCGGTTCCCCGGTCTGGGCTTGTGGAACCGCACGCCGCGCACGTCCTGCGGCGTCAGCCGGGCCGCCGGGCGCATCCCGGTCGACGTGGCGTGCGCGCCCTGCGCGGGGGCGGTGGCCTGGCGCCGCTGCGGCGTGGAGCCGAGCGTCTCGGCCACCAGGTCCATGAACGCGTCGACCTCGGCCGCGTAGTAGCCCGGTCTCGCGGGTCTGAACCGCACCCGCCGCACGTCCTGCTCGGTCACGTCGTCCCGGCCGAGCAGGGTCGCCTCGATGCGGTCGAGGAAGGCGTCCACCTGGTTCTCGTCGTACCCGGGTTGGCCGGGCGGCGGGCGGTGGAAGGCGACCTGCCGCAGATCCTGCGCGCCCAACAGCGGCGCCGGATGTGCCGGCATGTGCCGGCGAGCGTCGAACCCGGCCACCCAATTACCTCCTTCGTGTGGTGTACCGGGGAGTATCGCCGGATGGTGCGCCGGTTGTTTCGCCCTATCGGCTCAATGCTCGAAAAGATCGCTCTACCCTGACGGACATGAGCCGGTTCGTGGACACGATGGTGGCAACCGCTATGGGTGCCGGGGGACGGGCGCGGGGCATGACCACGGGGGAGCCGAACACTCCCGTCCGCAGGTCGTGGGAGCAGGTGCACCAGCAGGCCACCCGCATGGCCGGGGCACTCGTGGCGGGCGGCGTGGCCCGCGGTGAGTCGATCGCGGTGCTCGCGGGCGACCCGGCCGAGATCGCGCCCGCCGTGCAGGCGGTGTGGCTGGTCGGCGGCAGCACGACCATGCTGCACCAGCCGACGGCCCGCACCGACCTGGCCGAGTGGGCCGCGGACACCCTGCGGGTGCTCACCATGATCGGCGCGAAGCTGGTGCTGCTCGGCGCGCCGTTCGACGCGCTGTCGGGCGTGCTGGACGAGAACGGCGTCGCCTACCGCAAGCTGGTCGAGCTCGACGCCGAGCCGCTGGCGGCGCCGGTCGACGTCGACGAGGACATGCCCGCGCTGCTCCAGCTCACCAGCGGGTCCACCGCCGACCCGAAGGCCGTCCGCATCACGCACGGCAACCTGTGGTCCAACGCCAAGGCGATGGAGACCGCCGCCGAGCTCGACCCGGAGACCGACCGGATGGTCTCCTGGCTGCCCCTGTTCCACGACATGGGGATGGTCGGCTTCCTGACCGTGCCCATGCTGTTCGGCCTCGACCTGGTCAAGGTCACCCCGGTGGACTTCCTCGGCCGGCCCACCCTCTGGCCGGACCTGATCAGCCGGTACAAGGGCACGATCACGGCCGCGCCGAACTTCGCCTACGCCATCGCCGCCCGCCGGATGCAGGGCGTGGACGACGGCGCGTACGACCTGTCGACGCTGCGGATCGCGCTCAACGGCGCCGAGCCCATCGACCCCGCCGCGGTGAAGACGTTCACCGACGCGGGCGCGCGGTTCGGGCTGCGCCCCGAGTGCGTGCTCTGCGCGTACGGCATGGCGGAGACGACGCTGGGCGTGGCGTTCGCGCCGGTGTTCACCGGCATCGCGGTCGACGTGGTCGACCCGGAGGAGCTGGAGGCGGGCCACCGCGCCGTGCCCGTGCCGCCGGACCGCCCGAACGCGCGGGCGTTCCCGCTGCTCGGGCCGCCGTTGCCGGGTCTTGAGGTGCAGGTGGTGGACGGCGAGGGCGCGGTGCTCGGCGAGCGCGAGGTCGGCCAGCTGCGGGTGCGCGGCGAGGCCGTGACGCCCGGCTACCTCACCGTGAACGGCCCGCAGGACACCCAGGACGCCGAGGGCTGGCTGGACACCGGCGACGAGGGTTACGTGGTGGACGGCCAGGTCGTCGTGTGCGGGCGGCGCAAGGACGTGATCATCATGGGTGGGCGCAACATCTACCCCACCGACATCGAGCGCGCCGCGACGTCCGTCGAGGGCGTGCGCGCGGGCAACGCGGTGGCCGTGCGGCTGGACGCGGGCACGCGGCGCGAGCGGTTCGCCGTGGTGGTCGAGTCGAAGCTGGCCGGTGAGGACGACGCGGTGCGCGCGTTGAGCAAGGCGATCAGCGCCCGGGTCGTGGACGCGGTCGGCCTGCGGCCGTTCTCGGTGGTCGTGCTCAAGCCGGGCAGCCTGCCCAAGACGCCGTCCGGCAAGCTCCGCCGCTCCGCCGCCGCGTCCCTGGTGCCCGCTGGGTGACCCCGGCAGAGCGCGCGCTCCGGCACGTCGGGGCGCGGTCGACCGGCCCACCGCTCGACCGTGCCCTGCGCGTCACCCTGAACTTCCACCCCGAACGAGTGGTCGCCGCGCTGGCCGACACGGGGCGTTACGTGTCGCAGTTCGTCACGGGAACGGGCAACGGTGGCCTGACCGCGTTCGCCGGCGGTGACCGGTGGCGGTGGGAGAGCCGGATCTTCGGCGGCGCGTACGACCACGCACCCGGCCACGAACGACCGGTGTACGGCGGCCTGAACTTCCGCCTGAGCCCGTACGGCGCGTCACCGAGGTTCGGGTCGGCCCACCTGAGGCTCACCGGGGACGCGCCAGCGCGCAGCACGTTCTGCTACCCGGACAGCTTCCTGGAGCCGGAGGCGTTCGGCACGGCCGACCGCATGTCGTTGATCGAGCTGGCGCTCGCGGACCGGCAGGACGTGCTGGACGACTACGTCGAGGCCCACGTGCACGGTCCGGTCCGGGTGGCGGCCGACGTGGAAGCGCTCGTGCTCGACCCGAGCTACCGCGGCACGGACGTGGAAGAAGCCGCACGGCGACTACCGTGTGCCATCGAGTGGCATCCGGGATTTCGCCTGCACGTGGACGACCTGCGCCGCCACCCCGACTACCGGGGCCCGCGGTACGTCGAGCTGGGCGTGGAGATCGCGGTGGACGGCGTCCTGACCCCGAAGGTCATCGGCGACGCCCGCGACCGCTACGACCGGCAGGACCTCAAGAAGGTCTGGCACCTGCTCGCCCGCTTCGGCCGCGCCTGATCGGTCGCACCTGATCGGCGGAGGCTCGTGCCCGGTGGGTTTGTGCTCAGTGGAACTTGTTCTGGGCGGCTTCCAGGCCCAGTTCCAGCAACGCCTCCACGGCGTCGGCCGCGCGGTCCAGTTCCAGCGCCAGCTCCTTGCGCTCCACGAGCGAGAAGTCGCGCAGCACGTAGTCGGCCGGGTCCATCCGACCCGGCGGCCGGTCCACCCCGAACCGCACCCGGTGGTAGTCCTTGGTGCCCAACGACTTCGTGATCGACCGCAGCCCGTTGTGCCCGTTCTCGCCGCCGCCGAGCTTGAGCCGCACCGCGCCGAACGGCAGGTCCAGCTCGTCGTGCACCACGACGATCGACGACGGCGGCACCTTGTAGAAGTTCGCCGTGCCCGCCACCGGCCCGCCGGAGGTGTTCATGTAGCCGCGCGGCTTCGCCAGCACGACCCGGCGGCCGGCCAACCGGCCCTCCAGCACCTCGGCGCCGCCCTTGTGCGCCTTGAACCTCCCGCCGACGCGGGAGGCCAGCTCGTCCAGCACGAGGAAGCCGACGTTGTGCCGGTTGCCCTCGTACTTGGGACCGGAGTTGCCCAGCCCGACGACCAGGGCGACGTCATCGACCACGGAACCGCAACTCCTGCTCAAGCTCGTCCAACAAGGCGTCCACCGCGCGCACCTGGTAGCCGCGCCGCAGACCCGACGTGGTGCTGAACCTGGTGTGGCGGACCTCGCTCGAAGTCATCCGCCCCCGGCCGTCCAGTGCCGCGGCGGCCCGGCCGAGGAACGTGTCGACTTCGCCGCGATCGTAGCCGTTCGGCGACCGCGGCAGCTTCACCGCCGACAACGCGTCACCGGTCTGCAGGGTGGTCGGCGGCACGTGCCCGGACCGCAACTGGTGCTCCAGCGCGGCCAGGAAGTCGTCCACGGTCCGCTGGTCGTAGCCGCCCGTGATCTCGGTGAACGCGATCGCGCGCACCCGGTCGGGGTGCAGCTCGACGCGGCCCGCGAGCGCGTCGGCGATGCGCAGCACGAAGGCGTCCACCTGCGCCGGGTCGTAGCCCTTGCCCCGCTTGCGGGGGAACCGCGTGGCGCGCACCTGCGCCGGGCTCAGGAACGGGAACGGCACGCCGCCCCAGCCGTGCGGCGGGGGTGGCGTGCCGTTCGAGTTGCCCGACGTGATGGGCTCAGCCTTCTTCGGTGGCCTCGGCCTCGGTGGCCTCGCCGGTGTCGCCGTCCAACTCGGCGGCGGTCGGCGCGGCGTTCACCGCGAGGACCATCGCGTCGCCGTCGGTCACCAGGGTGGTGCCGGCGGGCAGCACCAGGTCGGACGCGTGCACCTGGGTGCCCGCGGTCAGACCGGCGATCGAGTACTCGACCTGCTCGGGGATGTTCAGCGCGTCGGCCTCCACCTGGACGGTGGTGAGGTCCTGGGTGAGCAGGGTCGCCGCGGCGGCGTCGCCGGTGAGGACGATCGGCACCTCGACGGTGACCTTCTCGCCCCGCTGCACGAGCAGCAGGTCGACGTGCTCGATGTAGTTCTTGATGGGGTGCGTGGTGACGGTCTTGGTCAGCGCCAGCTCGGTGGAGGACTCGATGTCCAGCGTGAGAACTGCGTTCTGACCGTGCTCGCGGACAACACGGGCGAACTCGAGCGCCGGCAGGGCCAGGTGCTTCGGGTCGGAACCGTGGCCGTAGAGCACCGCGGGGATCTTGCCGGCGCGGCGGGTGCGGCGGGCGGCGCCCTTGCCGAACTCGGTGCGCTGCTCTGCGGCGAGACGGACCTCGGACACGGTGGGGCTCTCCTAACGGTCTGGCCTGGTAAACGTCGGCGGGTACGTCGGGCGGGGCGAAGCGGGGGTTGGCCTGCGGCGGCGGGCGGCGCGGAGGGTGAACACGCGCGGCATCACAACCGCCGCGTCGATCACGCCGAGCGTGATGCTCGCCCTCGCCGAGGCAACCTGAGCAGTGTAGGCCGACTCGGCGGACAGGGCCTAATCGGGGGTTGATTGCCCGTGGTGGCCCCCGTCGAACGGGGACTGGCGGGATGCTTCCACGCGAGTGATGGCGGTGATCTCGTCGACGATCGCGTCCAGCGCCGCGGGCGTGGTCCGGCACAGCGTGCCGATCATGGTGTCCCACTTCTTCGTGGCGAGCACCCGTGCGGTCAACCGGCGCGCCGGCCCTTCAGGCAGGTCGGCCACGTAAAACGCGACATCGCTCGGCAGCTCGCCCGGCGCCGCCGAATCGATCAGCTGCCCGGCTCGCTTCCGCTCTCCCTCGCGGACCAGCACTTCGGTGACCATCCCCAGGGCGGAGGTCCGGAGCTGCGCCGAGTCGATCGACCGGACGAGCACCGTCGCCCGGTCGAATTCGTGCGCCATCGCCGCCTCGACGGCCAGTTCGACCAGCGCGGAGTCGCGGCGACGTGGGTCGGCGATTTCCGACACGGCGGCTTCGGCATCGACCAGCAGCCGTCGGGTCCGCCAGGGTTCACCGGCTGTCTCGAAGGCCTTGGCCGCGTGGGCGAGGGTCCGCCCGCCCGGCACGTCGGTGATCAGTGACAGGGTGAGGGCTTGCGCCCGGTCCGGCAGCCCGGCGTCGACGAGGGACGTGATGACCTTGCGCAGCGCGCGGCCCGTCCAGTGCGTGTCGTGCGGCCCGGATGCGGTCAGCGTTTCGGCCAGGTCGAAGTCGGCCACGGCGAGCGCGAGGTCGACCTCCAGCAGGTGCCGATCGCCGTCGTGCGGCACGGAGGTGGTCACGGTTCGCGCGCGGTCGATTTCGCCAGCCGAGATCAGCGCTGTCGCGACCGCGCTGAGGGCGTACCCGCGGCGGACGGGATCGGAGATCCGAGCCGCGAGCGGTATGGCTCGTTCGAATGCCTTCTGCCACGCCAACTGCCTGACCAGCCACTCAAGCGCTTCATCACGGCTGGCCGCATCGGTGGGCGAGAGGGCGATCAGCTCCGCCTGGTCGACCTCACGCGCGGCCAGTGCGGAACCCATGGCTGCGACGATCTGATGGCGAGCGCTCCTCGGGATGGACTCCGGATTACCCGAAGATTGCGTGCGCAGGTCGACCACCTCCTGGATGAACTCCAGAGTCGAGGCCCGCTTTGCGAGGTCGGTGATGTGGTGGGCGAGGGCTCGGCCGACTCCGCTGTCGCTGCTCGCGGCGGTCTCGACCAGCAGCCTGCGGAGCGCTACGTCCCGGTCGGCGAGGTCAGCGAGGTCAGATCCGGCCCGCAGAAGGAGCTCGCGGGAACGATCGCGGTCGCCTGCCTTCCACGCGGCGATCGAGACGCGACCCAGGGCTCGGCCGAGGGTGGCGGCATCGGTGATGGCCGTGGCGAGGGATTGGGCCCGGTCGACGTCACCGCCCAGGGCGAGAGCTTCGACGACCTTTCCGATGACTTCTTGCGGTCGTGTCGACCCGGCGCGTCGACGCGCGAGTGCCACCGCCTCGCGCAACGTCGAGTCAGCCCGGTCGAAGCCACCCGCCTCGGCCGCCATCGTGGTCACCACGCCCAGCGCCAAACCCTGCCACGCGGGGTCCGGGATCGATCGCGCGATCGACCGCGCGAGCCGGGGATCGCCCGAACTCTCGACCGCCCGCACCACCGCGACCATCGCTTGGCCGTGGGTGCGGGGAGCCGCAATTGAGTCCGCCACCGCGTGGGCGCGGTCCAGGTCACGTACCGCGATCGCCGCTTCGACCACCGAAAGCAGCGCCGAGTCCGCACGCGACCGGTCCGGCACGGCGCGCGCGGTGTCGCACGCCCGGGCGAACATCCGGTCGACCCGAGCCGGATCACCCGCCGCGATCGCCGCGCGCACCGCGTGCACCAGCGCTTGGCCACGGCGGATCGGGTCCGGTGCGCTGAAGTCGACCGATTCCTCCAGCCGGTCGAGCAGCGACGCGGCCCGTGCGGTGTCGCCCGCCGCGACGACGGCGCCGACCACCGCGTTCAGCGCCCGGCTCCGGTGCCTGACCTCGGTGATCCGACAGGCCACGGCTTCGGCCTGAACCGGGTCGCCCGCCGCGATGGCGGTGTCGACGACGGCGACGAGCACCCGGTCGGCTTCGGCGTCCCGGTGATCGGTACTCCGCCGTTCCGGCGGTGACGTCGTGGCGTTCGTTGCGGCTACGACCTCGGCCAAGAGGGCGAGGGTGCGGTCGGGGTCCCTGCGCACCACTGCGTTGGCGACCCGAACCAGCAGTTCCCACCGCACCACCTGGGCGGTGACCTGGCGGGCGAGGGATTCCGCGCGGTCGAAGTCGTTTAGCCGCAGCACCGCCCACACCACCTCGTTCAGGGCGCCGCCCCGCGCCACCGGATCGGTGATCGAGATCGTCAAGGCCTCCGCGCGGTCGAGTTCGCCGATGGCGACGGCGATGTCGACGGCGGTTCGCATCGCGTGGTTCCGCTGTTCGGGAGCGGTGGCGGAGCGCGCCAGGGCAACCGCTTTGTGCAGGTCACCGCGAGCGTGTGCGTCCGCCACGATGGCGCGCAGCGCCTGACCACGCCCTTGGGTGTCCTTGATGGCCCCCATCAACGCCTCGGCGTGGTCGAGGTCGCCGGTCCGGACGGCGCAGCGGACGAGCGAGGCCATCGCCTCGCCCTGCCGAGCGGGGTCCTTGATGGACCGGAACGACGGCTCGGCCTGGGCGCGCAGTTCCCGCGCGGTGCCGAGGGCGCCCTGGTCGACCAGCGCCTGGACGAGGGCTTCGAGCGCACGGCCGTAGGACTCGGCCCCATGGATGGTGAAGGCCAACTCCGTCGCGCGCTCGACGTCGCCGAGCCCGATGACCGACTTCACGACGCCGAGCAGCGACTGGTCCCGAGCATGATCGTCCGGGATCGAGTTCGCCAGCGCTACGGCGCGGTCGACCTCGCCGATCCCGGCCCACAGGCCGGGCAGGCGGCTCGGCAATCCGGCGTTGCGGCTGGTCAACCGGTCGCGGTGGACGGCGAGGCGGCTCATCGCGACCAGGTCGGGCTCGTCCGCGGCCAGCACGGCGTTCTGGGCGGCCACGATCTCGGCCACGGCCGCCGCGTCCCCACCGGAGACCTCCAGCAGCAGGTCGTGGCGTGCCGCGTCGGTGGCGCACTCGATCATGTGCGGCAGGTCGTCGGTCGCGGTGAGCATCGCGAAGTAGCCGCGCAGCAGGTACTCCGGCGTGGTTGCGGCCCAGCCCCGCGCGCGGTGGTCGGCCGCCCAGTCGTGCAGGCGTCCGCGGCAGTCGGCGATCCGCTTCGGGCCGAGCATCGCGGTGGCCGTCCGGTGCAGTTCCTCGTGGCCGAGCAGGTAGACGTCCGGTGACGTGCCGGGCCGGTAGTGGCTGTCGCGGCGGCTGAAGCTGCGGCCCGTCACGGTGCGCAGGTGGTCGGCCACCTCCCACTCCGACCGGCCGGTCAGCTCCGCCAGGTCGGTCGCGGTCAGACCGCCGCCCGCCGAGGTGAGCAGCCCCAGGAGCTCCTGTTCGGTCCCGGACCCGTACAGGAGCCGCTTCAGGTCGCGTTCCATCTCCGTGCGCATGGTCCGTGCCGCCGGGGACGGCGCGAGCGCGCGGACGACGTCGGGCCGACGCAGCGGGTGGTCGTCGGGGACGTCGGTCGGGATCGGCGGGTCGGGGCGTCCGGCGACGACCACCCTCATGCCCGCCGGGAGTTCCCTCGGCAGCAGGGCGGCGATGCTGTGCGCGTCCGGGCCGGTCGTGACGCCCTGGTCCTCGTCCAGGCCGTCCACCAGCAGCACGAAGTGCTCGTCGCGGTCGCGGCACCACTGGGCGGCCTCGGCCAGCAGGTCGAGCAGCTGCGTCTCCAGCGTCGACTCGGCAGGGGAGGGGGGCAGCGTCCGGCCCAGCATGGCGGCGAGCTGTTCCAGCACGTTGTGGAGGAACGCGTTCCGGTCGTTCTGCGCGGCCCACCGCGCGGTGATGAAGAACGACACGACGCGTACCCCGGATGGCGGGTACAGGACGAAGGTCGACATCAGGGCCGACTTGCCCGACCACGCCGCCGCCCGCCACCAGCGGTAGTGCCCGGCGGTCGACGGGGAGGTGCAGAACGACGCCAACTCGACCAGCTCGGCCTCGCGTCCGATCAGCTCGGGAGGCGCGATGCGCGCCACTTGGTGCCGGTAGGCGGTCTTCACCGGGGCGCCGGTCACCAGGTTCACGTCGCCGTGCACGACGCCGATCTGCGCGACCGGACCGTGCACCGTGCCCGACACGGAGTTGGACGACGAACGGCCCAGCGCATCAGGTGCGTCGGGCCGTTCGGGTTCGAGCGCCATCCGGGGATCGTCCCGCACGGCGCGCGGGATGTCAGGCGTTGCCGTCGAACAGCGACGTCACCGAGCCGTCCTCGAAGACCTCCTGGATCACGCGCGCCAGCAGCGGCGCGATCGGCAGCACGGTCATCGCGTCGAAGCGCTTCTCCGCCGGGATGGGCAGGGTGTCGGTGAACACGACCTCACGCGCGCCGCACGACTGGAGGCGCTCGACCGCCGGGCCGGACAGCACCGGGTGGGTGGCCGCGATGACCACGTCCGACGCGCCCTCGGCCAGCAGCTGGTCCACCGCCTTGGTGATGGTGCCGCCGGTGTCGATCATGTCGTCGATCACCACGCACAGCCGGCCCTGCACCTGGCCGACCACCCGGTTGGCGACGACCTCGTTGGGTCGCATCGGGTCGCGGGTCTTGTGGATGAACGCGATCGGGGCGCCGCCGAGCGTGTCCGCCCACTTCTCGGCCAGCTTGGTGCGCCCCGCGTCCGGCGACACGACGGTCAGCTCGCGGCCCGCGTACTTGTCCCGGATGTGCTCGGCCAGCAGCGGCATGGCCCACAGGTGGTCCACCGGGCCGTCGAAGAAGCCCTGGATCTGGGACGTGTGCAGGTCGACCGACACCAGCCGGTCCGCGCCCGCGGTCTTGAACATGTCCGCCACCAGGCGCGCCGAGATCGGCTCGCGCCCGCGGTGCTTCTTGTCCTGCCGCGCGTACGGGTAGAACGGCATGATCACGGTGATGCGCTTGGCCGACGCGCGCTTCAACGCGTCCACCATGATCAGCTGCTCCATCAGCCACTGGTTGATGGGCGCGCAGTGCGACTGGATGACGAACGCGTCGCAGCCGCGCACGCTCTCCTCGAACCGCACGAAGATCTCGCCGTTGGCGAAGTCGTACGCCGACTGCGGGGTCACCGACACGTTCAGGTGCTTGGCCACCTGCTCGGTCAGCTCGGGATAGGCGCGCCCGCCGAAGAGCATCAGGTTTTTCTTGGGTGTCCCGGCCATCGTGGGGTTCACGTCAGCGCCCTTCATCGGTTGTGCCCGCATTCTCGGGCGTCAGTGCGCGTCGCGCCGCCTCGGCCGCGGCGGTGCCCGCCCTGCGGGACACCACCCAGCCGTCGAGGTTGCGCTGGGGTCCGCCGGACACGGCCAGCGCGCCGGGTGGCACGTTGCGCCGCACCACGGTCCCGGCGCCGGTGTACGCGCCGTCGCCGACTGTCACCGGGGCGACGAACATGTTGTCCGAGCCGGTGCGGCAGTGCGAGCCGATCGTGGTCCGGTGCTTGTTCACGCCGTCGTAGTTCACCGTGACGCTGGCCGCGCCGATGTTGGAGTTCTCACCGATGGTGGCGTCGCCGATGTAGCTCAGGTGCGGCACCTTGCTGCCCGCGCCGATCTCCGAGTTCTTCGTCTCGACGAACGTGCCGATCTTGCCGCCCTCACCGAGCCGGGTGCCCGGCCGCAGGTAGGCGAACGGGCCGACGGACGCGCGCGGGCCGACCTCCGCGCCGGAGCCGTGCGTGCGCACCACGGTCGCGCCGGGCCCGATCACGCACGCCGACAGGGTGGTGTCCGGTCCGACGACCGCGCCCTCGCCGACCGCGGTGCCCGCGCGCAGCTGCACGTTCGGCTCGATCAGCACGTCGCGCTCCAGCCGCACGTCGGCGTCCAGCCACGTGGTGGCCGGGTCGACCACGGTCACGCCCGCGCGCATGGCCCGCTCCACGAGCCGGCGGTTGAGCTCCGCGCCGAGCCGGGCCAGCTGCACCCGGTCGTTCACGCCCTCGACCAGCCAGCGGTCGGCCGTCTCCAGCGCGCCGACGCGCCGTCCGTCACCGCGCGCGATGGTCAGCACGTCGGTCAGGTACAGCTCGCCCTGCGCGTTGTCGGTGGACAGCCGGGAGAGCCCGTCGCGCAGCACGGCCGCGTCGAACGCGTACACCCCGGAGTTGATCTCGCTGATCGCCAGCTGCTCGGGCGTGGCGTCCTTCTGCTCCACGATGCCCTGGACCGAGCCGTCCGCGGACCGCACGATGCGCCCGTACCCGGTGGGGTCGGACACCACGGCGGTCAGCACGGTGACGGCGTTGCCGCGCGCGCCGTGCTCGGCGAGCAGCCCGCGCAGCGTGTCGGCGTCCAGCAGCGGCACGTCGCCGTAGGTCACCACGACCGTGCCGCCCAGGTCGGTGGGCAGCTCGGCGAGGCCGCAGCCGACCGCGTGCCCGGTGCCCTTCTGCTGCTCCTGGACCGCCACGGTGACCTTGCGGTCCAGCGCGGTGGACAGGCTGTCGAGGTGTTCGCCGACCGCGGCGCGGCCGTGGCCGACCACGACGGCGAGGTGATCCGGGTCGGTCCCGGCGGCGGCACGCACGGCGTGCTCCACCAGGGAGCGACCCGCGATGCGGTGCAACACCTTCGGGGTGGCTGAGCGCATGCGGGTGCCTTCACCCGCTGCGAGGACGATCGTGCTGATCGGGGTGGGGACACCCTCTAGCATCAGCGCTCTCCCTAGCTGAGTGCGTGCCTGCAGCGGGAGGGGCCTGGCTTCCCGCCAGGTGCCGATACTAAGCCTCCGAGGAGGGCTCGCCTTCCACGGCCGCAACCTGGCAGCCACCTCGGCGCTTCGCCACGTACATCGCCGAGTCGGCTCGGGCCAGCGCCGCGTGCGCCGTCTCCCGCGGTCGCACCGAGATCACGCCGACCGACAGGGTGACGCCCCTGGACAGGGTGGAATCCAGGCCGGCGACGGCATCCACGGCCCGGCCGAGGGCCGCCTCGGCGGCGTGCAGGGGCGCGCCGGGCAGCAGCACCACGAACTCGTCGCCGCCGTAGCGGGCCACCAGGTCGTCACCCCGCAACGCCTGCCGCAGTGTGCTCGCAATCACGCGCAGGACGTCGTCACCCTCGGCGTGCGAGTGCCGGTCGTTGACCACCTTGAACCCGTCGAGGTCCACCAGCGCGATGGCCATCGGGTGGGTCTGCGCGTTGATCAGCGCGGCCAGCCGGTCGTCCAGCGCCCGGCGGTTCGGCAGCC
Organism: Saccharothrix stipae; assembly: GCF_054781895.1. NCBI lineage: Bacteria > Bacillati > Actinomycetota > Actinomycetes > Pseudonocardiales > Pseudonocardiaceae > Saccharothrix > Saccharothrix stipae. Next base: position 264,299 of record NZ_BAAGTN010000009.1, read on the forward strand.
CGGTCAGCGGGTCCTGCAACGCCTGCTGGGCGATCGCGCCGTGCGCGCGCGTCAGCCGTTCGTGGTCGCGCCGGGTGAGCAGGGTGGCGGTGCGGGCCTCCTGCATCATCCACAGCTCCACCTCCAGCGCGTTGGCGTAGGTCTGCAACGCCGAGATCGTGCGCTCGCCGTGCGGGCCGGACAGCTTGGCGTACTCGCGGGTCAGGCACAGCATCAGCGTCGGCTCGGAGGTGTCGTGCGCCAGCCGCTCCCGGGCGTCGTGCAGCACCTGCAACGCCTGCTGCGGCAGCTCCTCCATCTCCAGGCAGCGGGCCAGCGCGATCGACACGATGATCAGCTCGCGGGCGTACATGGCCAGCTCGCGCAGCGTCCACAGCCGCGCGATGTGCTCCGCGCCCGGCTTGGCCAGCGCGTGCGCCGCGCCGATCACCGGCACCTGCTCGGCGGCGGTGCGGTCACGCCTGCCGGGGTGCAGCGACTCGCGGAACGGGCCCTCGACGGCGGTGGCGATGGCCGAGGCGGTGGCGAACCGCTCGCCGGCCTCCTCGTCGTTGCCCACCCGCTCCAGCCGCAGCCCCCAGCCGATCAGCAGCCGCGCCCGGTTGAGCAGGTGCACGTAGATCTGGTGCGGGTTGGCGCTGTCCCGGATCGCGTTGTGCGCCCGCGCCAGCACGTCGTCGGCCATCTCGTAGACGCCCAGCTGCACCAGCACCAGCCCGGTGCTCTGCAACGCCGAGGCCAGCAGCCGGTCCCAGGTGCGCTTGTCCAGCATCGGGTCGGGGGTGAGGTCCTCCTCCAGCATCGCCAGGCCGCCCGCGACCTCGGTCAACGCCTTGTCCTCGAACCCGCCGAGCAGGTACCGGCGGCCGCGCAGGGCGTGCGCCTCGGCCTCCAGCACCAGCAGGCCGTGCCGGCGGCAGTGCGCCAGCATCTCGTCCAGGACCGAGTCGGACAGGTCCACCAGACCGGGGGTGACGATCCGGACCACCGCCGCCGCGCGCAGGAGCTGGCCGACGATCCGCGGCTCGCCGCGGCCCTGCGCCTCGGCCAGGATCTCGTCGACCTCGTGCGCCGCGTCGAGCTGGTCGGACAGGTGGCTGCTCTGGGCCACGGCCACGAGCTCACTCGCGCGGCCGACCAGCCACGCGTCGGACATCTCGTGGAGCGCCGGCGCCACGTTGTCCTGCTCGTCGACCGCTTCCTCGTGCAGCGACTCACACCCCCATGCAGACGCAGGGCGGCCGGGGCCTTCGTGGCCCGGCCTTCCTCGCTCCGCCACCAGGATTCGAACCTGGACCATCGGAACCAAAATCCGAGGTGCTGCCTTTACACCATGGCGGAACGGCCGGGCTTCACCCCGACCGCGCGAACACATGTTGTCACGAGTCCCCCTCGGAGGTCAGCACCACCACTCAACTGGCGGCAAGCCGTCGGTGACGTGATCATGACAGCGCGTGTTGCCGCAGGTCAGCGGAGTCGGTGACGTCGGCCACGTCACGGGTGGGTGAACGGCGTGCGGCCCCTCGTCGACGGCCGGCGGTCCCGGGCGACCCGTTCGGGACCGCGGTTCGGCACGATTTCGGGCAAAACAATCACCCGTTTAACTACTTGGCGTAGCCGATCGGGTACTAGCGGATGTTCGGGGCGCGATGTTCGGGCGCGATGTCCTCGGCCCGGTCACCGTCACCGGATGCCGTCGACCGAGCGGAGGAACTCGGTCAGCGCCTGCTCGTAGGTCTCCGGGTCGACGTTCCACGCCGCCGTGTGCTCCGCCGCGGGCACCTCGACGTACCGGAGGGGCCAGCCGAGCCGGTCCGCCGCCGCGGCCAGGTCGCGCGAGGCCTGCACCGGCACGGTGCCGTCCGCGTCGCCGTGGAACAGCAGCGTCGGCGGCTTGCGCGGTGGCGGGTTGGCCCGCAGGTCGAAGCGGTCGAAGTCCAGGTCGACCCGCCAGTCCGAGACCAGCTCCGCGATCGGCACCAGCTGCTCGGGCACGTTCCGGTTGCGCGACTGCAGCTCCAGCGTCCTCGTCCAGCTCACCACGGGCGCGTCGAGCACGACGGCGGCCACGTCGTCCGCCTCCGCCGAACGGCCGAGGAACTGGCCGACGATCGCGCCGCCCATCGACCACCCGTACAGCACCACCTCGCGCGCGCCGTGCTCCCGGGCGTACCGGACGGCCGCCTCCACGTCCCGCCATTCGGTGTCGCCGAGGTGGTACAGGCCGTCGGGGGAGGCGGGCGCGCCCTCGTCGTTGCGGTAGGTCACGGCGAGAACGGGTAGTCCCAGTGCGTGCAGCGCAGGCATGACCCGCAACGCCTCGGCCCTCGTGCCGCCCCGACCGTGGACCGCGACCACCCAGGTGGACGACGTCGCGGGGACCAGCCACGCCGGGGCGTCACCCAACTCGGTGGGAATTCGCACGTCCGTGTACTCCAGGTCGTGCGCGGTGGCGGGGTCGGTGCTCCACACCGCCGTCTCCATCCGCACCCGCGTGCCGTCCGCGGGCGCCATGCCCTGCAGCTCGCGCACCACCGTGCCCTCGGACCGCTGGGTCACCGGACCCACCTTCGCGCCGCCACCCGGCCAGACGAGACCCCACGTGCCCGGCAGCACTGTGACCCTCGACTCCGCCAACGAGACGGTCCCCGAAGCGGACGAGGTGACCGTGTCGCGGTAGCCGGGACGGGCGTTCACGGGGTCGAGCAGTTCGCCGCTGTAGTACCAGCCGAACCCCAGCAGACCCCCGCTGAGCAGCAGGAACACCACCGCGAACGTGACCAGCGCGAGCCGCAGCCGGCGGCGCCTGCGGACGTTCGGTGAACCCATCACCGAATGATGCACCGGCGTTGATCGACACGCCCGACTTCCTGAGAACACGCCGTGACTTTCGCCCGGGCTATGGCGGGACAAGGTTCACCTAACTTACGCTTCCGTAAGTTACGGCTCCGTAGGTAACCCCGAACACACAACGAGGTACATGTATGACCAGCACCCTTGAGAGCAGGTCCACGCCGCAGGGTCCGGAGGATCGCGGACCCAAGCCGATGATCGAGGGGCGGCGCGGGCACGTCGAGCAGTTCAGCGTGTACGTGTTCGTCATCGTGCCGTTCCTGGCTCTGCTCGCGGCCGTTCCGCTCGCCTGGGGTTGGGGGCTGGGCTGGGTCGACGTCGCGCTGTTCGTCGCGTTCTACTACCTGTCCGGCCTCGGCGTGACGATCGGGTACCACCGGTACTTCACGCACGGCTCGTTCAAGGCCAACCGCGCGCTCAAGATCGGCCTCGCGATCGCGGGCAGCATGGCGTTGCAGGGCCCGGTCATCGTCTGGGTCGCCGACCACCGGCGCCACCACGCGTTCTCCGACCGCGAGGGCGACCCGCACTCGCCGTGGCTGTTCGGCACCGGTCCGGCCGCGCTGGCCAAGGGCTTCTGGCACGCGCACATGGGCTGGCTGTTCGACCGCGACCAGACCAACGCGCAGCGCTTCGCCCCCGACCTGCTGGCCGACAAGGACCTCGTCCGCGTCGACAAGCTGTTCCCGCTGTGGACCTCGATCAGCCTGCTCGCGCCCGCCGCGATCGGCGGCCTGGTCACCATGTCGTGGGCCGGCGCGCTCTCGGCGTTCTTCTGGGCGGGCCTCGTCCGGGTGGCGTTCCTGCACCACGTGACGTGGTCGGTCAACTCGATCTGCCACATGGTCGGCGACCGGCCGTTCGCGGCCCGTGACCGTTCCGCGAACGTCTGGGCGCTGGCGATCCTGAGCTTCGGCGAGTCGTGGCACAACCTGCACCACGCCGACCCCACGTGCGCCCGGCACGGCGTCAAGCGCGGTCAGATCGACACGTCCGCCCGGTTGATCTGGGTGTTCGAGAAGTTCGGCTGGGCGACCAACGTGCGGTGGCCGAACGAGCAGCGACTGGCGCGCATCAGCGCCAAGAAGTAGTTCCAGGGGGTCGACCCACCTGCCCCTCGCGGTTCCCGCGGGGGGCAGGTGTTTAGGGTGGTTGAGGTGGCGGGGAGACGGCGCGGCGACGAAACACCGGTGCCGCGCGTGCGGATGACGGGCAAGGAGCGGCGCGAGCAACTGCTCGACGTGGCCCGGGCGTTGTTCGCCGAGAAGGGCTTCGAGGTCACCTCCATCGAGGAGATCGCGCACCGCGCGGGCGTGTCCAAGCCCGTGGTGTACGAGCACTTCGGTGGCAAGGAAGGCATCTACGCGGTCGTGGTGGACCGGGAGATGCAGTACCTGATGGACCACATCGTCAACGCGTTGTCCGGCGGGCACCCGCGTGAGCTGCTGGAACAGGCGGCGTGCGCGTTGCTGGACTACATCGAGGGCTCCACGGACGGCTTCCGGATCCTCGTGCGCGACTCGCCCGTGGCGTCGTCCACCGGCACGTTCTCGTCGTTGCTCAACGACATCGCGTCCCAGGTGGAGTCGATCCTGGGCCTGCACTTCTCGCGGCAGGGCTACGACCGCAAGCTCGCCGCCCTCTACTCCCAGGCCCTGGTGGGCATGGTCGCCCTGACCGGCCAGTGGTGGCTCGAAGTCCGCAAGCCGAAGAAGGACGAAGTGGCCGCCCACCTGGTCAACCTGGCCTGGAAGGGCCTGTCCCACATGGACCACAAACCCCGCCTCCGCACCCGCTAACCCCCACCCCCCGCCACCACCCGCGAGAGTCCTACGTTCGCGTCGCGAGAGTCCTACGTTCAGGACCCCCGAATTCAACGCTCAGGTACCCCGCCGCTCGTCGTGAGCGTTGAATTCGGGGTACGCGAACGTAGGACTCTCGCGGCCTGAACGTAGGACTCTCGGGGTTTGGAGGTTCGACTCGCGCGGGGGTCAGGGGTGGTTGGTGATGCGGAGGATCTTGTCGTCGGTGCCGTTCGACGTGGTCACGTGGAGGGAGCCGTCGGGGGCCAGTTCGGCGCCGCGCAGGCGGCCGTGGGTGCCGTCCAGTTCCGGCGGGATGGCGACGGAGTGGACGCCGCCCTCCTGGGTGACGGTGAAGAGCAGGACCTTGGCACCCTTCAACGCGGTCACGGCCAGCACGCCGTTCAACGCACCCCACTGCTCGCCCACCAGGAACGCGGCGTCGCAGATCGCCTCCGTCGGATCCCCCGACGACCACACCGCGGGCACGGCGTCCGGGAACCGCTCCAGGTCCGTCATCGGCACGTCCTCGTCGTAACCACCGACCGTGCCGCCCCGCGACGGGTCCCAGCCGTAGTTCCCGCCCGCCTTGAGCGCGTTCACCTCGTCGTCCACGTCGGGCCCGTGCTCGGCGGTGAACACCAACCCGTCCTGCCGCACGGCGACACCCTGCACGTTGCGGTGCCCGTAGGTGTAGATCCGGTCCCCGAACGGGTTGCCCGGCACGCCCTCACCGGTGGCCAGGTCGACCCGCAGCACCTTGCCGCCGAGGCTGGCCCGGTCCTGCGCCACGCTGCCCCGCGCGGTGTCCCCGGTGCCGATGAGCAGCTTGCCCTCGCGGTCCAGCGCCATCCGGCACCCCGAGTGACGCCCGCTCGACGCCGTCGGCAGGCCCGCCAGCAGCGGGTCCTTCACCCTGGTCGCCTTGGTGCCGTCCAGCTCCCACGTCACCAGCCGCACGTCGGAGGACGTGTTGAAGCACGTGGTGAACCGACGGCTGGTGGCGAAGTCCGGGTGCACGACCAGGCTCATCAGCCCGCCCTCGCCGCGTGCCGCCACGTCACCGAGATCGGCCTCGACGTCGGTCGCCCGACCGTCCGCGACCAGCGCGATCCGCCCCGGCCGCTGCGGCACGAGCATCCGCCCGTCGGGCAGGAACCCCACGTCCCACGGGTGGCTCAGCCCGGAGACCACGACCTCGACCTTCAACCCCACGGGCGTGGTCGTGCCGGGCGCGCTGCCCCCGGCGCCCTCGGTCGAGCACGCCGAAGCGGCGACCACCACCGCCACCGCGGCGAACCCGACAACGCGACGCATGTCACCCAGCATGACGACCCCCATGTGTGCTCCCCGTTTCAGGCGATCGGGTGTCACCCTTCCCTAACCAGGTCCGACGTCACGTCCCCAGCCAGGTCCGGCATGGGGTACGGCCGTTCCACCGGCAGCAGGGCCCGCGCGGCATCGAGGTCACCGGCACGCACCAGCTCGTGGACGCGGTGCGCCAGCGGCGTCACGTCCGTCAACCCCACGACCCACTCGTCCACGTACCGCCGCGACGCCTCACCGGCCAACCCCAGCTGCAACGACCGGTACGGCAGCTCACCCAGCCGCAGGTCCCGCTCCGGGTCCCACTGCACCCGCACGTCCGGCTTCACCCCGCCCCCGACACTGCTCGGCACCGCCGCCCGCACCGCCCAGTCGAACCCCGAACGGGTGATCCGCACGGCCAGCACGCGCTCCTGGTCCGGCTTCGTCGCCCACCCCGAGCGGTACATCATCCACAAGAACGACGGCTTGACCCACGTCATCCGCCCCCGCCTGAACGGCGGCACGAAACGCCCCGCCGCCAGCGCCGGCTCCGCGATGGCCGGCGAGTACGCCTGGTACACGGTGACGTGCCGATCGTCGTAGTCGGCCCTGATCCGCTTCTGCTCCACGTACCCAGCGTCACCCGTCGGTCAACCGAAATCACGGGGCACCGCGCGCGGCAGGCCCGTAGGCTGGCAACCGAGAACCCCTCCGGTGGACGTTCGGTCCCGGGCAGGGGTCTGTCCGTGTTTGAGTCCCGGGGAGCCACCGCAATGCCCCAGCCCGGCCCGCTGTCCGGCCTGCTGACCGCTGTCCTGCCCGACAAGGCGCTGCGCGCCCTGGCCGACTCGGTCGGCGTGCCCGACCTCGAACTGGAAGGCCCACCCGCGGCCCGGCCACTGGTCGCGGCGGCCCTGGCCAACAGCACACCCGTGCTCGCGGTCACCGCGACCGGCCGCGAGGCCGACGACCTCAAGGCCGTGCTGTGCGACCTCATCGGCCCCGAGCAGGTGGCGCTGTTCCCGTCCTGGGAGACGCTGCCCCACGAGCGGCTGTCACCGAGGGCCGACACGGTCGGCGCACGCCTGGAGGTGCTGCGCCGCCTCGCCCACCCCGACGGCCACCCGCTCAAGGTCGTCATCACCACGGTCCGCAGCCTCATCCAGCCGATGGCGCCCGGCCTGGGCGACCTCAAGCCGGTCCGCCTGGCCGTCGGCTCGGAGCACGACTTCGAGGACCTCCTGGTCAACCTCACCGAGATCGCCTACACCCGCGTCGACATGGTCGAGAAGCGCGGCGAGTTCGCCGTCCGCGGTGGCATCCTCGACATCTTCCCACCCACCGCCGAGCACCCGCTGCGAGTCGAGTTCTGGGGCGACGAGGTCAGCGAGATCCGCCCCTTCGCCGTGGCCGACCAGCGGTCGCTGCCGCAGGAGGTCGACGGGTTCATCGCACCGCCGTGCCGCGAACTGCTGCTGACCGCGCAGGTCAGGGCCAAGGCCGCGGCCCTGGCCGAGGAGCACACCTCCGACGCCCACCTGCACGAACTGCTGAGCAAGATCGCCGAGGGCATCCCGTCCGAAGGCATGGAAGCCCTCATCCCGGCCCTGTGCGAAGGCGAGCTCCAACTCCTCACCGACGTCGTCCCCGAAGGCACGCACGTCGTCCTCAACGACCCCGAGAAGATCCGCGCCCGCGCCCAGGACCTCGTGCGCACCGGCCAGGAGTTCCTGGAAGCGTCCTGGATGGCCGCGGCCGGCGGCGGCCAGAGCCCCATCGACCTGGACTCCAGCGCCTACCACAGCCTCGCCGACGTGGCCGGGTCCGCCCGCGCGCAAGGCCGCCCGTGGTGGACGCTCAGCCAGCTCACCACCGAGGGCGAGGACGTCGTCCGGCTGGAGCTCAAGCACGTCGAGGCCTACCAGGGCGACATCGACCGGGCGTTCGCCGACCTGCGCGCCCACACCGTCTCCGGCGGCACCGCGGTGCTCGTCGTCCCCGGCGCGGGCACGGCCCAACGCGCCACCGAACAGCTGCGCGAAGCCGACGTCAACGTCGTCCTCCGCGACACCCTCGACACCGCCCCCCGACGCGGCGCGGTCACCGTCGTGCGCGGCGCGCTGGAAGACGGCTTCTCCCTGCCCGAACTGGCCCTGGTCGTGCTCACCGAGACCGACCTCACCGGCGGCCGGCACGGCACGTCCACCAAGGACATGCGCCGCATGCCCAGCCGCCGCCGCAACGCGGTGGACCCGCTGGCACTGCGACCCGGCGACTACGTCGTGCACGAGCAGCACGGCATCGGCAAGTACGTCGAGATGGTGCAGCGCACCACCAAGGACACCACCGGGAACACCGCCACCCGCGAGTACCTCGTCCTCGAGTACGGCTCCAGCAAGCGCGGCCAACCCGGCGACCGGCTGTTCGTCCCCACCGACCAGCTCGACGAGGTCTCCCGCTACGTCGGCGGCGAGCTGCCCACGCTGAACAAGCTCGGCGGCAGCGACTGGAAGAACACCAAGGCCAAGGCCAAGAAGGCGGTCAAGCAGATCGCCGCCGAACTGGTGCAGCTCTACGCCGCCCGCCAGGCCGCGCCCGGCCACGCGTTCGCCCAGGACACACCGTGGCAGCGCGAGCTGGAGGACGCCTTCCCGTTCACCGAGACCCTCGACCAGATGGCCGCGATCGACGAGGTCAAGGCCGACATGCAGCGCACCGTCCCGATGGACCGGGTGATCTGCGGCGACGTCGGCTACGGCAAGACCGAGATCGCGGTCCGCGCCGCGTTCAAGGCCGTGCAGGACGGCAAGCAGGTCGTCGTGCTCGTGCCCACCACGCTGCTCGCCCAGCAGCACCTGAACACGTTCGCCGAACGCATGCGCGCGTTCCCGGTGAACATCAAAGGCCTGTCCCGGTTCACCGACGCGCAGGAAGCCGAGCAGACCATCACCGGCCTCGCCGAGGGCGACGTCGACATCGTCATCGGCACGCACCGCCTGCTCCAGAAGAGCCTGCGCTACAAAGACCTCGGCCTGGTGATCGTGGACGAGGAACAGCGGTTCGGCGTCGAGCACAAAGAGCACATCAAAGCCCTGCGCACGCACGTCGACGTGCTCACCATGTCCGCCACCCCGATCCCGCGCACCCTGGAGATGTCGCTGGCCGGCATCCGCGAGATGTCCACCATCCTCACCCCGCCCGAGGAACGGCACCCGATCCTGACCTACGTCGGCGCCTACGACGACAAGCAGGTCGGCGCCGCCATCCGACGCGAGCTGCTCCGCGACGGCCAGGTCTTCTACGTGCACAACCGCGTGTCCTCGATCGAACGCGCCGCCCGGCACATCCGCGAACTGGTCCCCGAGGCCCGCGTGATCACCGCGCACGGCCAGATGAACGAGGACAAGCTCGAGAAGATCATCCAAGGCTTCTGGGAGAACGAGTACGACGTGCTCGTCTGCACCACGATCGTCGAGACCGGCCTGGACATCTCCAACGCCAACACCCTCATCGTCGAGCGCGGCGACCTCCTCGGCCTCGCCCAGCTGCACCAGCTGCGCGGCCGCGTCGGCCGAGGCCGCGAACGCGGCTACGCCTACTTCCTCTACCCGCCCGAGGCGCCCCTCACCGAGACCGCGCACGACCGGCTCGCCACGATCGCGCAGAACACCGAGCTCGGCGCCGGCATGGCCGTGGCGATGAGGGACCTGGAGATCCGCGGCGCCGGCAACATCCTCGGCGCCGAGCAGTCCGGCCACATCGCGGGCGTCGGCTTCGACCTGTACGTCCGGCTCGTCGGCGAGGCCGTGGAGGCCTTCCGCAAGCACGCGGGCGCCGACGGCGAGGTCGAGGAGGACCTGGCCGAGGTCCGCGTCGACCTGCCCGTGGACGCCCACATCCCGCACGACTACGTGCCCGGCGAACGGCTCCGGCTGGAGGCCTACCGCAAGATCGCCGCGGCCGTCGACGGCGACTCCCTGCAGGCCGTGTGGGACGAGCTCAAGGACCGCTACGGCACCCCGCCGCTACCCGTCGAACGCCTCCTCGCGGTCGCCAGGTTCCGGCAGACGTGCCGCGCGCACGGCGTCACCGAGGTCGCCACCCAGGGCGGCACGATCCGCTTCGCACCACTGGAGCTCAAGGACAGCCAGCTCGTCCGGCTGCGCCGGCTCTACCCCAAGGCGGTCCACAAGCCGGCCGCCAACACGGTCAGCGTGCCCCGACCGACCGAAGGCGCCGCCGGTGGCCGGATGGGCGCGCCGCAGCTGCGCGACCAGGAACTGCTCGATTGGTGCGCGCACTTCCTGGAGTCGTTGGCGGGGACTCCCGTGAGCGGCGTCACGAGGACGTGAGAAGGTACCGGTCGTGAGGACTGTGCAGAGGCGCTTCACCCTGACCGGCGCGGCCGTCGCCCTGGCATCGGCGGCACTGCTCGTGGCCGGCTGCGGCACCGGCCCCAGCCACGTCGGCTCGGCCGCGATCGTCGGCGACACCGTGCTGCCGCTGGCGCAGGTGCAGCAGCGGCTGGACGTCGTGCTCAAGAAGGAGCCCGAGGCCCAGAAGCTCCACGACCAGCGCAAACTCGACCAGGTCGCCCGGCAGCTGGTCACCCTCGGCGTGCAGCACGAGCTGATCGAGCAGGCCGCGCGGCGCGAGGGCGTGACGGTGTCCGAAGAGGCCGTGACCGAGTCCGTCGAACAGGCAGGCGGCGCCGAAGTCGCCTCGCAGAACACCGTGTACGACGCGGCGACGTTCCGCGAGCGCGCCAAGGACCAGCTGCTCCTCGTCGAGCTGGCCCGCAAGTACGTCGACCGGATGGAAGTCACGTTCGACTACTTCTTCACCAAGGACAACGCCGAGGCGGTCGAGAAGGCCAAGCAGGTCGCCGCCGACCCGGCGAAGATGGCCGAGTTCATCGCCGACGCGCCCCAGGGCGTCGAGGGGCAGGCGCTGTCCAAGGAAGGGCAGCGGGTGCGGTCCGCCGAATCGCCGCAGGCCGCCCAGTCGCCCCTGTTCGGCGTCCCGGCGGGCACCGTGGTGGCGTTCGCGCCGGACCCGAGCAGCGCGCAGTGGATCGTCGCCTACGTGACCGACCGCAAGACCGACGTGCGCGCCTCCGGCGAGTCGTCCACCGAGCAGTTGACGCCGCAGCTGCTGGAGCAGATCGGGCTGCGGCTCGTGCAGACGCTCGCGGGTGACCCGGAGATCCAGGTCAACCCCCGTTACGGCCTGTGGGACGGCACGGCCATCTCGCTCGCGCCCAGCGAGGGCGAGCTGAGCGGCTACCAGGCGACGGTCCGGGACCGGCAGAAGTCCCCGTGACCGTTGTCGTCGTAGGCACCACCCCGGTCCTGCCCGCCGCCGCGCTACCCGCACTGCGGGGCGCGGCGGCGGTGTACGCGGGGGAGGGCGTGGACGCGGCGGTGTGGTCGGCCGAGCCGGTGTCGGCGTTGGTCGTCGGTCCGTCGGCCGTGCTGCTCACCACGAACCCGGACGAGCCGGCCGCGATGGCGTTGATCGCGGCGGGGTCCACCGTGATCCGCACGCCAGCCGTGCCGTTGTCGGAGGCCGCGGCCGTGATGGACCGGCTGCGCTCGCCCGGCGGCTGTCCGTGGGATGCCGAGCAGGACCACAAGTCGCTGCGCCAGTACCTGGTCGAGGAGACCTACGAGCTGCTGGAGGCCATCGAGGACGGCGACCGGGCGGCGTTGCGGGAGGAACTGGGCGACGTGCTGCTCCAGGTGCTGTTCCACGCGCGGATCGCGGCGGAGGACGCCGAGGAGCCGTTCGGGATCGACGAGGTCGCCGGTGACCTGGTGGCCAAACTGGTCGGCCGGCACCCGCACGTGTTCGAGGGGCACGACCCGGCGGTGCACGACGCGACGTCGCAGCAGCACCGGTGGGAAGAGCTCAAGCAGGTCGAGAAGCAGCGCGAGTCGAGTGTGGACGGGGTGGCGACCGGGCAGCCGGCGGTGGCGTTGGCCGGGAAGTTGGCGCAACGGGTGGCGCGGGCCGGTTTCCCGGTGAATTTGTTGCCGGAGGGGGACGACACCGGTAGCACGTTGTTCGCGGTGGCGGCGTTGGCGAAGCTGGCCGGTGAGGATCCGGAGACGGAACTGCGTGCCGTGGCCCGGCGGTTCGAGGCGAATGTGCGCGCTGCCGAGCGCTCGGCTCGTGCGGCCGGCGTCAGTACCCTGACCGCCGCCGACTGGCGTGCCCACTGGCCCGGTTGAGCCGGGCCGTCGAGTCGGTCGAGTCGAATCGTCCGGCCGGTCGGGGTCGCTGGGCGTCCGTCGCCGGCCCGGTCCGGGGGTGGTTCGGTGTGGTTCGGCCATTGCGGGTCGTCACTCGACGGGGCGAAGCGTGCAACCCAGGACAACCTGAATCGCATGTCTCACGTTAGCCGGATAAAACGGCCGGCCCGGCGGCGACATGACCTGGCGGTGGCGATGACGGTGACGGTGACGGTGACGGTGGGCTGGTGATGGTCGCGGGATGGCGCGCCTGCGAGATGGCGATCGCCGCGGAACGGTGATGGCCGCGGGATGGCGCGCCCGCGGGTGGTGATGGCTGCGGGATGGTGATGGTCGTGGGTGCGGCCGGTTGAGGATTGGCGAAGGTCGAGGATTGCCGAAGGCATCGAGGCCGGCGGTGGCTCGTCGTCGGGGGTTTCCGGAGGGTGGGTGCAGGTTGTCGGCGGGCAGGTGCGTGGGGTGGGTCACTGCTGGGTGATCGGCGCGCTAACGTCGAAGAGGTGACCGAGGCCTACCTCCGCTTCCCGCACCTGCACGGCAACCTCGTGACCTTCGTGGCCGAGGATGATGTGTGGCTCGCCCCGCTCGACGGTGGTCGGGCTTGGCGGGTGACCGCTGACCAGGTGTCCGTGTCCTTCCCCCGCTTCGACCCGACCGGTGGGTGGTTGGCTTGGACGAGTCGTCGGGACGGGGCGCCCGAAGTCCACCTGGCGCCGGTGGAGGGCGGTGAGGCCACCCGGCTCACCTACTGGGGCGACTACACGACCGGCGTGCGTGGTTGGACGGCTGGTGGGGAGGTCGTCGCGGTCACCTCGACCGGTCAGGCGTCGACCAACCGGCAGTGGGCGCACGCGGTGGCCGTCGACGGTGGGCCGGCGCGGCGGTTGCCGTTCGGGTGGGTGGACGACGTGTCGTTCGGCCCCGCCGGGCAGGTGGTGGTCAGCTCGGTGTACGGGCACGATCCGGCCTGGTGGAAGCGCTACCGGGGTGGTGCGGCGGGCAAGTTGTGGGTCGACACGGCCGGTGACGGGGAGTTCGTCCGCATCCTGCCGGAGCTGACGTCCTCGTTGACCTCGCCGATGTGGATCGGGGACCGGATCGCGTTCCTGTCCGACCACGACGGGGTCGGTAGTTTGTATTCGGTATCCCCCGACGGCTCCGACCTGCGGCGGCACACCGAGCAGGAGTTCTACGCCCGCGTCGCGTCCACGGACGGTGAGCGGGTCGTGTGGCAGCACGCCGGTGAATTGTGGATTGTCGACAGTCTGCTGGATGCCGAACCGCGGCGGTTGGAGGTCAGGCTCGGTGGCCCCCGGACGGCCCGCAGGCCGCGGCACGTGGCGTCGCGGCCGGACGACTTCCACCCGGACAAGACCGGGCGCGCGAGCGTGGTCGAGGTGCGCGGCACGGTGCACTGGGTGACCCACCGGGACGGCCCGGTGCGCGCGCTGGCCGAACAGCCCGGCGTCCGGGCCCGCCTGCCGCGCGTGGTCGGCGACAACGTCGTGTGGGTGACCGACGCCGACGGCGAGGAGGGCCTGGAGTTCGTCCCCGTCGGCGGCGTCGAGCCGGGCAACGAGCCGCGCCGCGTCGCGGTCGGCAAGCTGGGCCGGGTGCTGGAGCTGGCCGTCTCCCCGGACGCCCGCAGGCTCGCCGTCGCCACCCACGACGGGCGGCTGCTGCTGGTCGACGTGGAGTCCGGCGAGGTCCGCGAAGTCCTGAAGGGCGCGAACCCGCACGTCAGCGACCTGGCCTTCGCCCCGGACTCGAACTGGCTGGCCTGGTCGCACCCCGGCCCCCGCCCGTTGCAGCACATCCGGATGACCAACACGACCGACCTGTCCGTGGTGGACGTGACGCCACTGCGGTTCTCCGACTTCTCGCCGACGTTCACCGAGGACGGCCGCTACCTCGCGTTCCTGTCGGTGCGCAGCTTCGACCCGGTCTACGACGCCCACGTGTTCGACCTGTCCTTCCCGACCGGCTGCCGGCCCTACCTGCTGCCGCTGGCCGCGACCACCCCGTCGCCGTTCGACCCGCTGCGCCTGGGCCGGTCGGTCGGCGACGACCCGTCGGACAAGGACAAGGACAAGGACGACGAGAACCCGATCACCGTCGTGGACCTGGACGGCTTGGCCGACCGGGTGGTGACGGTGCCGGTCGCGGCGGCCCGCTACGCGGGTCTGACCGCCGTGAAGGGCGGCCTGCTGTGGCTGCGGTCGCCGTTGCGCGGCGTGCTGGGCGACAACCTGGCCGACCCGTCGGCCCGCGCCCCCCGGGCCGTGCTGGAGCGGTTCGACCTGGCCAAGTCCCGCACCGAGACGCTCGTGGACGGGGTCGACTCGTTCGACGTGACCGGTGACGGTCAGCGGGTGGTCGTGCAGGACGGCGGTGACCTGCGGGTGGTGCCGACGGACCGGAAGGTCGACTCCGACGACCACGACTCGGTGGACGTCGACCTGTCGCGGGTCCGGGTGGTGGTGGACCTGGCCGCCGAGTGGCGGCAGGCGTACGCCGAGGCGGGCCGCCTGATGCGGGACCACTTCTGGCGCACCGACATGGGCGGCGTGGACTGGGCCGGGGTGCTGGAGCGCTACCGGCCGCTGGTGGACCGGCTCGGCAGCTACAACGACCTGGTCGACCTGCTGTGGGAGGTGCAGGGCGAGCTGGGCACGTCGCACGCGTACGTGATCCCGGCTCGCGGGTCGCGCGGGCGGGCGGTCGGGTTGCTCGGCGCGGACGTGGAACGCGACGAGTCGGGCGCGTGGCGGGTCGTGCGGGTGATCCCGGGTGAGACGTCGGACCCGGCGGCGCGGTCGCCGCTGGCGGCTCCCGGTGTCGCGGTGCGCGCGGGTGACGCGATCGTGGCCGTCGACGGCCGGCAGGTCGACCCGCTGACCGGTCCGGCGCCGCTGCTGGTCGGCACGGCGGGCAAGCCGGTGGAGCTGACCGTGCGGCCGGGCGGTGGTGGTGAGCCGCGACGGGTGGTGGTCGTGCCGCTGTCCGACGACGAGCCGCTGCGCTACCACGCGTGGGTGGCCGACCGGCGGGCGCGCGTGCACGAGCTGTCCGAGGGCCGGGTCGGGTACCTGCACGTGCCGGACATGACGGGTGCCGGCTGGGCGCAGCTGCACCGGGACCTGCGAGTGGAGCTGGGGCGTGAGGCGGTGGTGCTCGACGTGCGGGAGAACGGCGGCGGGCACACGTCGGAGCTGGTGGTGGAGAAGCTGGGCCGCAAGGTCATCGGCTGGTCGGTGGCCCGCGGGTACACCACGTCGGTCAGCTACCCCGGTGACGCGCCGCGCGGGCCTGTGGTGGCGATCGCGGACGAGTTCGCCGGGTCGGACGGCGACATCGTCAACGTGGCGATCAAGGAGATGGGCATCGGTCCGGTCGTCGGCACCCGCACCTGGGGCGGGGTGATCGGCATCGACATGCAGTACCACCTGGTCGACGGGACGCTGGTGACGCAGCCCCGGTACGCGACGTGGTTCGCGGGGCCGGGGTGGGGCGTGGAGAACCACGGCGTCGACCCGGACGTCGAGGTGGTGATCACGCCGCAGGACCGGGTGGCCGGGCGCGACCCCCAGTTGGACACGGCGGTGCGGCTGGCGTTGGAGGCGTTGGCGCGGCGTCCGGCGGCCGTTCCGCCGCAGCTCCCGCCCCTCACCTGATCGAGTCCACCCGAGCGTGTGACGGCGCGGTGGTTGCGGCCGGTGGTCCGAAACCGATCAATGGGTAGCACGCAAGATCGGGCTCGGGGGGTCGGTTCAGTGAGTCATCGTGAGTTGCCGCGCAGCGGGCGCGGGTGCCTGTCGGCGGTCGTGGGTCTGCCGCTCGTGGCGGTCGGCGGGGTGGCGTTCCTGGTGTTGACGTTCGGTGAACCAGGGTCGCCACCGGTGGGGTCGGGCGAGGTGCCGGTGACGGGTCGGCAGACGCTGGTGAGCGTGCGGACCAGCGTGCCGCCGGTCCCCGTGCCGCAGGTGGGTCCGGCGTCGTCGCCGCGACCGGCGGACCCGGGCCGGCCGTCCCACTCCGTGGCGCCGTCGGGCGGCCGGGAGCCGCGGCAGGACACGTCCGCCCGCCCCGGCGACCCACCGCACCCCGACCCCGCCCGGGGCCGCGCCGAGCCGCCACCGGCCTACGCCGCACCCCTGCCCACGCGCCCACCGCGCCCCCCGGCCTCGTCCTCCTCGTCGCCCTCCTCCACCCCCGACCCCACCACCACCACCAACCCCACGACCACCACCACCCCCGACCCCACCACCGAACCGCCCCCGACCACCACCGCACCCCCGACCTCCGCCCCCACCCCCTGAACCCGCGTGTCCTACGTTCGGAACGCGCGTGTCCTACGTCCGGAACACCCGAGTTCACCGTTCGGAACACCGTCGTGAGCTGTCCACTCCGCCTGGAATCCCGCAGGTGCGAGGGGTGTCGGGCGTGACGCGGGCCGGTCGCGGGCAGCGGTCCCGGGTGTCCGGCCGCTCGGGATCGGCCGCGCACCCCCGTTCAGCACGTAGCCTGGGGCCGTGGTCGTCCCGCCGCCGTCCAAGATCGAGCCGCGCCGCCCGTCGCGCGGCGGTGCCGGCAACTTCTTCGGACGCCTGGCGCTCGTGCTGGTGCTGCTGGCCGTCGTGGCCGGGGGAGCCTGGGCGCTGAGCACGTTCAACCGCTCCGGGCCCGGCCCCATCGCCGACCCGCCGTTCCCGGTGCCGTTCCTGGAGGTCCAACCGGGCGCCGCCGCGCCGGGCTCGGCGGGGGACGTGCCGTCCACCGGCCAACCCCAGGACGCACCCGCCGCCACGGGCGACGCCGATCCGATGACCGCGTGGGCGGCGGCGTTGTCGGACAAGACCGACATCCCGGCCCGCGCCCTGCGCGCCTACGCCGTCGCCGACCTGCTGACGCGCGCGCAGAACCCGGCCTGCCGCGTGTCGTGGGCGACGCTCGCCGGCATCGGCCGCATCGAGTCGCACCACGGCACCATCGGCGGTCTGCGGCTGGGTGAGGACGGCCGGCCGTCGCGCCCGATCATCGGGATCCCGCTGGACGGCTCACCGGGCGTGAAGGCGATCAACGACAGCGACGGCGGCACGCTCGACGGCGACACCAGGTGGGACCGCGCGGTCGGGCCGATGCAGTTCATCCCGACGACGTGGGCCAAGTACGCGGTGCGCGCCAACGGCGACGGGCAGACCCCGGACCCGCAGAACATCGACGACGCCGCCCTCACCGCCGCCCGCTACCTCTGCTCGGGCGGACGTGACCTGGGGACGGGCGCCGGCTGGTGGGCCGCCGTGCTGGCCTACAACAACTCCACCGAGTACGGCCAGAACGTCTACAGCGGCGCCGACGCCTACGCCCGCGCGAGCCTGGGCTGATCAGGCGCGGTACAGGGGCGGGTCGACGGTGAGGCCGAGCTCCGGCAGGCCCAGCCAGTCCAGCTCGACCCCGGCGCTCTCCGCGCGGGCGGCCAGGTCGAGGCGCACGCGGTACACGGCGAGCAGCAACGCTTGCAGTGAGTCGACGCCGAACGCCGCGCCGACGGCCTCGTCACCCAGACCGGTGATCCGGTACGGGCAGCGCCAGTCACCGTTCGTGCTCAGCGGGTCGGGGTGGGGCGCGCCGATCCGGATCACCACGGGCGTGCGCGTGCCGTCACCGACCCGCACCTCGCGTTCGGCCACCACCTGACCGAGCCCGTCGGCCGTCATCGGTCCCGTTCCACCGCGAGGCGGGCGCTGACCTCGCCCAACGCCTCCTGGTACTCCGGCGACGGGTTCATCGCGGCCGCTATCCGCAGCTGCGTCAACGCCTCGGTCAACCGGCTCTGCCGCTGCAACGTCCGCCCCAGCGCGAACCGCGCGTAGTGGTCGCTCGGATCGAGCTCCAGCACCTTCCGGAACGCCGCCTCGGCACGCTTGAGCTGGGCCGAACCCAGGTAGGCCCGACCCGCGAGCAGCTGCACGCCGACCTGGTTCGGCGCCGCTTCGAGCACGACCCGGAGCTCGCGCAGCGCCTCCAGCGGTCGACGCTCCGCGAGCAGCGCCTCGGCTCGGCGGAACGCCTCGAAGGTGCTGTCCGTCATGGTTCGATCAACGCTACCCGTGCACCCGGTTGCCGTACGACAGCCGACCGGATGACGGGACGGCGTGTCACCCCGCCAGGGCCGCGTGCAGCCGGTCGAGCACGGGCTTGATCGACAGGGGTTGCTCCACGTGGGCGTTGTGCCCGGCGCCGGGCAGCACCATTCCACCCGGCGACGCCGCCCTCAGGTGCTCCGGCGGGCACATGTGGTCCGACTCGCCCGCCGCGAGCACGACCGGGGCCTTGGCCGCCGCCAGCAAGCCGGCCACGTCCGGCGCGCCCACCCCGAACGCCGCCGGGTCCAGCGCCGCCCGCCACCCGCCGTCCACCGGCGTCACCCCGGAGTCGTCCAGCGGCACACCGGCCAACCGGGCCGCCCACGCCGACGCCTCCTCCCGGGTCTCGAACACCCGGGCCGGCCGCGCCGCCGTGGACGCCGCCTTGTCCAGCTCCGGCGCGGTCCACCGCAGCTTGACCCCCAGCCCGCCCGCGGCCCGCACGTCCACCCCGAACCACCCGCTGGCCAGCGTCAACGCCACCACGCCGCCCAACGAGTGCCCCAGCACGGCCACCGGTCCCGGCGGCACCGCCGCCGCCACCGAGGCCGCCAACGACCCGAACGAGTACCGGGGCAGGGGAGCCGACCGACCGTGCCCCGGCAGGTCGACCGCCAACCACGCCCCGGGCCACTGCGCCGCGGCCGAACGCCACACCGACCCGGTCGCCCCGAGCCCGTGCAGCAGCACCAACAGCGGCCCGTCACCACCGCGCGCCACGTGAACCATCGGTGAACCCCTCCCGACCCGGGCCCCAACAGGCGAGCCGGGGCCGTCCCACACCTTGCACCAACTAGGCTCGGCACCGATACACGGATGGTCTGACGAGGGAGCGCACGTGGCGGTCATCGAGCAGGTCGGCGCCCGCGAGATCCTGGACTCGCGAGGCAACCCGACCGTCGAGGTAGAGGTGGCGTTGGACGACGGCACGCTGGAGCGTGCCGCGGTTCCGTCCGGCGCGTCGACCGGTGAGCACGAGGCGGTCGAGCTGAGGGACGGCGACGCCAAGCGCTACCTGGGCAAGGGCGTCGAGCGCGCGGTCACGGCGGTGCTCGACGAGATCGGTCCCGAGCTGGTCGGCATCGAGGCCGTCGAGCAGCGGGTGGTGGACCAGAAGCTGGTCGACCTGGACGGCACGCCGGACAAGTCCCGCCTGGGCGCGAACGCCATCCTCGGCGTCTCGCTCGCGGTGGCGAAGGCGGCGGCGGCGTCGAGCGGGCTGGAGCTGTTCCGCTACATCGGCGGCCCGAACGCGCACGTGCTGCCGGTGCCGATGCTGAACATCCTCAACGGTGGCGCGCACGCCGACACCGACGTGGACATCCAGGAGTTCATGATCGCGCCGATCGGCGCGGAGAGCTTCCGCGAGGCCCTGCGCTGGGGCGCGGAGACCTACCACGCGCTCAAGTCGGTGCTGAAGTCGAAGGGCCTGGGCACGGGCCTGGGCGACGAGGGCGGTTTCGCGCCGTCCCTGTCGAGCAACCGCGACGCGCTGGACCTGATCCTGGTCGCGATCGAGAAGGCGGGCTTCACGCCGGGCCGCGACATCGCGCTGGCCCTGGACGTGGCCGCGACGGAGTTCTACTCCGACGGCGCCTACACGTTCGAGAAGACCAAGCGCAGCGCCGAGCAGATGACCGGCTACTACACCGAGCTGGTCAACGCCTACCCGATGGTGTCGATCGAGGACCCGCTGTCCGAGGACGACTGGGACGGCTGGGTGCAGATGACCGCCGAGCTGGGCGAGCGCGTGCAGATCGTCGGCGACGACCTGTTCGTGACCAACCCGGAGCGGCTGGAGGAGGGCATCTCCCGCCGGGCGGCCAACGCGCTGCTGGTGAAGGTCAACCAGATCGGCACGCTGTCCGAGACGCTGGACGCGGTCGCGCTGGCCACCTCCTACGGCTACAAGTCGATGATGTCGCACCGGTCCGGCGAGACCGAGGACACCACGATCGCCGACCTCGCGGTGGCCGTCGGCGCCGGCCAGATCAAGACCGGCGCGCCCGCCCGCGGCGAGCGCACCGCGAAGTACAACCAGCTCCTGCGCATCGAGGAGGCCCTGGGCGACGCCGCGCGCTACGCCGGTGACCTGGCCTTCCCGCGGTACACGCCGGAGAGCTGATGGCACGACGGGAACGGGAACCCCGGCGTGGTCGCGAGGCCACGCCGAGGTCCCGCCCTGCGCGGGCGCAGGCCCGCCAGTCGCAACCGGGCAAGCCGGAACCGCGCAAGCCCGGGACACGGCCCGCGCCGCGCAAGCCCCAGTCGAGGGCCCGGACCAGGGCGGGCGCGGGCACCGGTGGCGCGTTCGGCATGACCGGCACGCGCCGGGCCGCGCTGCTGGCGATGGTGGTGTGCGCGTTGGCGCTGAGCATCGCCGTGCCGCTGCGCACGTACCTGGCCCAACGGGAGGAGCTGCGCGGCGTCACCGCCTCGCAGGAGACGTTGCGCGCCGAGGTCGAGCAGCTGGAGCGGCGCAAGGGGGAGCTGGCGGACCCGGCGCACGTGGAGGCCGAGGCCCGGCGCAGGCTGCACTACGTGCGGCCGGGCGAGACGCCCTACATCGTGCAGCTCCCCGGCGACGCGGAGCGCGAACTGGAAGAACAGCGACCGGCGACCAAGCCGGCCGAGGACAAGGCGTGGTACGAGCAGCTGTGGGATTCGGTGGCGGCACGATGACGGTGAGCGACGAGGACCGGGCGGCGGTCGCGGCGCAGTTGGGCCGTGAGCCGCGGGGCATGCGGGCGGTCGCCGCGCGGTGCCCGAGCGGGCACCCGGCGGTCGTGCAGACCAACCCCAGGCTGGAGGACGGCACGCCGTTCCCGACCCTGTACTACCTGACGTGCTCGCGGTTGAACTCCTACGTCAGCAGGCTCGAAGGGGCCGGGCTGATGAAGGAGATGACCGACCGGTTGGCGACGGATGAACAGTTGGCCGAGCGCTACCACCGGGCGCACGTGATGTACTTGGCTGAGCGGGACGCGATCGAACCGCTCGGCACCACCGTCACCGCGGGCGGCATGCCGACCCGGGTCAAGTGCCTGCACGTGCACGTGGCGCACTCGCTGGCCGCCGGCCGGGGGGTGAACCCGTTCGGCGACGAGGCGCTCGACCAGCTCTCGGAGTGGTGGCCGAGCGGGGAATGCGCGTCAACGGTGAAAAACTGACCGTCCGGGCAGTTCTCCGGGCACAAAGCCGGTGCACGCCCGTGACACCGCCGTTCGGATCAGGCAGGCTGGTCTGAGGCCGGGTGACGAGTCGATGGGGAGTCCGTGGCTGTGCCGAAGTCGAAGCGTCGGGGGCGGAAGAGGACCAAGGTCCATCCGGGCACGATGACGCCGCGGCAGTGGGGGTTCGCCGCCACGGCGACCGCCGCGATGCTGGTGCCCGCGCTGCTGCACACCGCCGCACCGCTCGACTGGTTCACCGTCGCCGACCGCGCCGACGTCGAGGCCGTCCCGCCCGGTCCGGGTGACGTGCTGGGCACGCTCGCGCTGGACGCGAGGGGCAAGCTCGGCGCCACCGGCAAGCTGCCCGAGACCGACGAGTTGAGCGCGGGGCTGCTCGCCGACGCCGACGACCCGTCGGAGTTCGAGGACGACCTGCCCCCGTTGGAGGGCGGGTTCCTCCGCGAGGGCCAGCACGGCATCCCCGGCGTGATGCTCGACGCGTACATGCGCGCGGCGGACCGGCTGGCCGTGACCACGCCGAACTGCCACCTGGACTGGCCGCTGCTGGCCAGCATCGGCCGCATCGAGTCCGGCCACGCCCGCGGCGGCCGGGTCCGCGAGGACGGCACCACGGTCGACCCGATCCTGGGCCCGGTGCTCAACGGGGCGCCCGGCATGGCCGCCATCCGCGACACCGACGGCGGCAAGTACGACGGCGACCGCACGTGGGACCGGGCGGTGGGCCCGATGCAGTTCATCCCGTCCACCTGGGCCGGCTACCAGGCCGACGGCAACGAGGACGGCCAGCGCAACCCGAACAACGTCTACGACGCCACCATCGGCGCGGGCAACTACCTGTGCGCGAGCAACTCGGACCTGAGCGACCCGGAACAACGGGCCCGCTCGGTGTTCCGCTACAACCGGTCCAACGAGTACGTCGCCACGGTCCTGTACTGGGCGGACGTGTACGCCAACGGCGTGCCGGTGCTGCCGGACCTGGTCGGCTCCGACGACGACTTCGGGCCCGAGCCGGGCAACGGCGACACACCGGGCAACGGCGACAACAACAACACCTCGCCACCCGGGAACACCACGCCGCCGTCCTCCAGCACGTCGACCCCACCGACGACCACCAGGACCCGCCCCGGCGTCACGATCACCATCACGCCGACCGTGCCGACGAGCTCCACCACGCCGACCACCACACCGACGTGCCCCACGCCCCCCACGGAGACGACGACCAGCACGCCCACGACGACTCCCACCACGACGCCGTCGATCCCCTCGACCTGCCCCACACCGACCACCACCACCACCACCACGACGACCACCACCGTCGAGACGCCCGCCGAAACGACCTCCGTCGAATCGAGCTCGGCCGGATCCACCCCCGGCGGCACGTCGAGCGACTCTGCCTCGTCCTCCGCCTCGTCCTCCGCGCCGATCACGTCGTCGTCCATGAAGGCCACCTGAGCCGCACGACGCCACCGCCCCACCCGCTCGTCCACCACGCCCTTCCCCAAAAAGGAGGGCTTCGTGTCATCCCGCCGACCTGGCGCAGCCCTACCGCGCGTGTCAAGGGGGCACTCGGAGCCAGACCGCACCTGACGCTGGTACGGCCCCCTTGACACGCGTGGTTGCCCTTGTGGAGGTCGGCGGGATGACACGAAACCCGACCCACGACGCAGCCGCACTGACGGTGCCATCCCCGTCATCCTGCTGATCTGCCCGTCCGGCGAGGACTCTTTTCCCTTTCCCTCTCTCCACCTCGCACAGCGAACCCCACCCACCCCACTACTCTCTAACCGCACTCACCACCCACCACCCACCAGCGCGAAGGACCCGGCATGGCACGCGTAGCCGCGATCGACTGCGGAACCAACTCCATCCGCCTGCTGGTCGCCGACGTGACCACTTCGGACAGTGGTGAACGCCTGCTGCGCGACGTGCACCGCGAGATGCGGGTCGTCCGGCTGGGCCAGGGCGTCGACGCCACCGGCGAGCTGCACCCCGACGCCATCGCCCGCACCCGCGCCGCGCTCGTCGACTACACGAACGTCCTGCGCCGCAAGGGAACCGAGCGCGTCCGCATGGTCGCGACCTCCGCCACCCGTGACGCCGCCAACAAGGACGCCTTCTTCGACATGACCCGCGAGGTCCTCGGCGTCGAGGCCGAGGTCATCACCGGCGACGAGGAAGCCCGCCTCTCGTTCACCGGCGCCGTGTCCGACCTGGACGCCGACGAAGGCCCGTTCCTCGTCTCCGACATCGGCGGCGGCTCGACCGAACTCGTGCTGGGCACGTGGGACGGCGTGCGCGGCGACGTCACCGCGGCCCGGTCCGTCGACATCGGCTGCGTGCGGCTCACCGAACGGTGCCTGCACTCCGACCCGCCCACCGAGGCGCAGGTCGAGGAGGCCGTCCGGGTGACGCGGGACGTCCTGGCCGAGGCGTTCGACGCCGTGCCCACCGCCGAGGCCAAGACCTGGATCGGCGTGGCCGGCACCGTCACCACCCTCGTCGCCCTCGCCAAGGACCTGCCCCACTACGACCCGCAGGAGATCCACCTCGCCCGGCTGGGCCTGGACCGGATCCGCGAGACCACCGCCAAGCTGCTCACCATGGGTCACGACGAGCGCGCCGCGCTGGGACCGATGCACCCCGGCCGCGTGGACGTGATCTGCGGCGGGGCGCTGATCGTCCGGGCGCTGGCCGACCACCTGGAGTCGCGGGGCGTCACCGAGCTGGTCGCCAGCGAGCACGACATCCTGGACGGCATCGCTTTCGCGATCGCCTAGTCCCTCCCGCGTGCAGGAACACCACGTGGCACGCTGACCGTCCGCTCGCCGCCGCGAGGGCCCTGGCGCTATCGCGCACCAGGGCCCTCGTGTCCCATATCCGTCCCAGACGGAGTTGGTCGAGTCAGCGGTTCGAAGCCGATTGCACGAACTCCGCCAGGTCCTTCGACTGCCGCACCCGCGACGGCTCGTGCACGTACATCATGTGTCCCGCCGGGTAGTACGCCGCCTCGATGTTCGCGTGCAGCTCCTGCGGGATCCGCAGGTGCGCCACCACGTGCTCGGCCGCGTAGTAGGGCGTCGCGCCGTCCAGGTAGCCGTACGCGATGTGCACCTTGAGGTGCGGGTTGGCGCGCATCGCCGACGACAGCTTGTCCGCCACCGTCACGTGCGTGCCCTCGAACTCCTTGTACGACCAGGGCCGCACGTTCATGGTCAGGATCTCGTACGGCAGGTCGTTCTCGTACTCCAGCTCCGCCCGCACGTAGTGGTTCAGCGCCGCCGTGTACGGCCCGAGGATCGCCGAGTACGACGGGTCCTCGCTGAAGTGCTCGCGCCCGTAGTCGGCGTCCGCGCCGGTGAACCGCGAGTCCAGTCGGCCGACGACCTTGCGCTGCGACCGCAGCAGCTCGGTGAAGAACCGCACGTGCTCGATCCGCAGGTTCACCCGGTCCACGTAGTCCTCGCTCAGCCCGGTCAACCCGGCCAGCCGCGCCACCGCCGCCGCGCGCTCCTCAGTGGACAGCCGGCTGCCTCGTGCCAGCGCCCACGGGTAGTCGCGGGACGCGAAGTCCTCCGCGTCGGCCAGCACGTCCTCCAACGGCCGCGACCCGTGCAGCCCGTGGTAGTGCGCGATCGCCGCGTACGTCGGCAGGAACAGCGTGTGCGGCAGGTCGTTGCCCTCGCTGAAGTCCAACGTGGCGAAGTCCAGCACCGACGAGATCAGCATCAACCCGTTGAGGTACATGCCGTACCGGCTCTGGAGGTACTCGGCCAGGCCCGCCGCGCGCGTGGTGCCGTACGACTCGCCCGCCAGGAACTTCGGCGACATCCACCGCCCGTTGCGCGAGGTCCACAGCCGGATGACCTCGCCGACCGACTCCAGGTCACCTTGGAAACCGTGGTACTGGCCGGGCGCCTCGCCCTTCACCGCCCGCGAGTACCCGGTGGACACCGGGTCGATGAACACCAGGTCGCTGTGCGCGAGCAGGGTCTCGGCGTTGTCGACGAGGTCGTACGGCGGCGGCGCGAGCTCGCCGACGTCGCCGGAGACCACCCGGCGCGGTCCGAGCAGCCCCAGGTGCAGCCACACGCTGGACGAGCCGGGACCGCCGTTGAACGCGAACGTCACCGGCCGCTTCGCCGGGTCCGCGCCGTCCAACGTGTACGCCGTGACGAAGACCTCGGCCTTCGGCAGGTGCCCGTCGAACTTGCCGTCGGTCACCACCTCCTGGCGCAGCACCACCCGGCCGGTGGCCGTGGTGTAGTTCAGCTTGCGCCGCTTGACGGTGATGCTGTGCTGGGTGGTGACGAGGTCGTCGGCAGGGAGGTCCTTCTCGTCGCCGATGTCCTTGGCGGCCTGCTCGTCGCCGTTGTCCTTGTCGGTCATGGTCGAACCATACGATCGGAGTCGCCGTCCGTGCTCCCGCTTTCCGCTCTTGACGAACGCGTTACCGGTTGCCGGGCCTGCCCGCGCTTGGTGGCGTGGCGCGAGGAGGTGGCGCGGGTCAAGCGGGCGGCGTTCCGCGACCAGGAGTACTGGGGGCGTCCGGTGCCCGGGTTCGGCCCGGCCGACGCGTCGCTGGCGATCATCGGCCTGGCGCCGGCCGCGCACGGCGCCAACCGCACCGGCCGGATGTTCACCGGCGACCGGTCGGGCGACTTCCTGTACGCGGCGATGCACGCGGTGGGCCTGGCGACCCAGCCGACGGCGACGCACGTCGGCGACGGCCTGGAGCTGATCGGCACCCGGATCACCGCGCCGGTGAAGTGCGCGCCGCCGGAGAACAAGCCGACCCCGCAGGAGCGCGACAACTGCCGTCCCTGGCTGGTCCGCGAGCTCGAACTGCTCCGGCCGACGTTGCGCGCGGTGCTCGTGCTGGGCGCGTTCGGCTGGCAGGCCGCCCTGCCGGTGCTGGCCTCGTGCTGGCGGATCCCCCGCCCGCGGCCGGTCTTCGCGCACGGGACGCACGTGGAGCTGCCCGCCCAGGACGGCGGCGCGCCGCTGCACCTGTTCGGCTGCTACCACGTGAGCCAGCAGAACACGTTCACCGGCAAGCTGACCCAACCCATGCTCCAGGACGTGCTGAACCACGCCAAGACCGCCGCGGACATCCGCTCTTGAGCGCTCTCCGATCGTGCGCGGAACGGGCGGTACAGCGGACCGGGCGGTACAACGTGAACGGGCGGTACAAGGTGAACAGGCGGTACAGCGGACCGGGCGGTAGATACGGTTGGGCCGGACGGCCGCGTTCTCGACAAACCGCACGCGTCGCACCGGGCCAGCAGGCATCCTCTATCCATGAAGCCCCGCCTCGCGCTCGTCCTCGCGGTGGGGTCCGCGCTCGTCCTCATCGCGCTCGCGGCCCGGGGAACGTCGCCGGTCCCCTACGAGGACCGACCCGTGGACAACGACGAGACGATCACGGCGACACCCGAGTCGGCCCCACCCCTGGACTCCGAGGTGGGCGCCTCGACGCCGGGCGGATCGCTGGCGATCCTCCTGATCGTGCTGGTCCTGGTCGTCGTCATCGGGGTGGTGTCGCTGCTCTTCTCGCTCGACGCGTTCCGGCGCACGCGGCGTCGCGGTGCGGGTGAGGCGGTCGGCGCGCCCGACGCGCCCGACGAGCGCGCCCTGCCACCCGAGATCCTGGTCCGGCGCGCGGCCGAGGCGCTGGACGAGCTGCGTGGCCACGGGGACGGCCCACCGGGCGACGCGGTGATCGCCGCCTGGCTCAGCCTCGAACGGGCCGCCGAGGACAGCGGCGTGCCGCGGCAGGGCCACCAGACGCCCACCGAGTTCACCGGTGACCTGCTGCGCCGCTACCGGGTGGACGAGCAGGCGACCGGCACGCTCCGGCGCGTCTACCAGCGGGCCCGGTTCGGCACGGCCGACGTCACCGCGGCGGACGCGCGCACGGCCACCGAGGCGTTGGCGCACATCGTGCGGGACCTGCGGTGACGCCGTTGGTCGCCGGCATGGGCCGGGCCGTGGCACTGGCGCTCGCGATCGCCGCCGGCACCGCGTTCGTGCTGGTCCGCGCCGGCGCGCCGTGGCCGTGGGCGGTGCTGCTCGGGTTGCCTGTCGGCGGACTGGCCCTGCTCGCCGCACGCCTGCCGCGCGCCACGGACGTCCTGTGGTCGCCGCCGCCGGCGCACGTCTCCA
Source organism: Saccharothrix stipae (assembly GCF_054781895.1). Classification (NCBI taxonomy): domain Bacteria; kingdom Bacillati; phylum Actinomycetota; class Actinomycetes; order Pseudonocardiales; family Pseudonocardiaceae; genus Saccharothrix; species Saccharothrix stipae. The sequence continues at coordinate 292,018 of NZ_BAAGTN010000009.1, forward strand.
CCGCCACGTCCGCGCAGGCCGGCGCGCTCGCGAGCCGCCTCGCCGAGGCCGCGGTCGACCAGGACCGGTTCGTCAACCGCGTGCAACCCCGGCTGCGCCGGCTCGCGGAGGCCCGGCTGCGGCAAGTGCACGGTGTATACGACATACAGCATCCCAAAGCCCGCGAGGTGCTCGGCGACGAGCTGCACCGCCTGCTCACCGACCCGAAAGCGCCGCTGCCCGAGCCGTCCGAGCTCGCCGACCTGTTGGAGAACCTGTGACCTCACCCGACACCGACCGGACGGGCGTCGAGACGATCGCGGCCGAGGCCAAGGCGGTGGTCGCCGCCGTCGGCACCGTGGTCGTCGGCCGGGAGCGGTCGTTGCGGTTGGCGCTGGCGGCGATCCTCGCGGGCGGCCACGTGCTGCTGGAGGACGTGCCCGGCCTGGGCAAGACGCTGATGGCGCGGTCGCTGGCGCAGGCGTTGAAACTGGACTTCAAGCGCCTTCAGTGCACGCCCGACCTGCTGCCCGCCGACGTGACCGGCTCGTTCCTCTACAACCCGGGCGACCGTGAGTTCACCTTCCGCGAGGGCCCGCTGTTCACCGGCCTGCTGCTGGCCGACGAGATCAACCGCACGCCGCCGAAGACGCAGTCCGCGCTGCTGGAGGCCATGCAGGAACGCCAGGTCACGGTCGAGGGCCGCACGTTCCCGCTGCCGCGCCCGTTCCACGTCCTGGCGACCGCGAACCCGGTGGAGTACGAGGGCACCTACCCGCTGCCGGAGGCGCAGCTGGACCGGTTCCTGCTGCGGCTGGACATCGGCTACCCGCCGCCCGCCGAGGAGGTCGAGGTGCTGCGCCGCAGGCTCGTCCGGCAGCGCGAGGAGACCGAGGTCCGACCCGTGCTGGACGCGGCCCGGCTCCAGCGGCTCCAGCACGGCGTCGAACAGGTGTCCGTGGACGACGACGTGCTGCGGTACTGCGTGGACCTCGCGTCCGCGACCCGCTCGCACGGCGCCGTCGAGGTCGGCGCGTCACCGCGCGGCGCGCAGGCGCTGGTGCTGGTGGCGCGGGCCCTGGCGGTGCTGGACGGGCGGGACTTCGTGCTGCCCGAGGACGTCAAGGAGTGCGCCGTGCCCGCGCTGGCGCACCGGCTCACGCTGCGCCCGGAGACGTGGACGTCCGGCGTCACCGGCGTCGAGGTCGTGACCGAGCTGCTGGGCCGCGTGGCGGGCCCGGCCAGCACCCGCTCGTGAACCGGCGCTCGTCGTGAACCGGCGGGAACGGCTGCGCGAGGCGTTCACCAGCGGGCGCGGCGCGCACTGGCACGCCACCGACGCGTTGGTGCGCGGCCTGGCGCTGGGCATCGGCATGGTGGTGCTCGGCGGCCTGCTGCACCGGGTCGAACTGGTGCTGCTGGGCGCGCCGCTGCTGATCTCGACGCTGCTCGCCCTGGTCACGCCGGTCCTGGGCACGCCGGAGGTGACGGTGCGCGGACTGCCCCGCACCGGCGAGATCGGCGCGGCCAAGTCGGTGGTGGAGGTCGACCCCGGCCAGGGCGCCGAGGTGATGGCGATCCGGCTGCCCGGCGTCGGCGCGGGCATCGGCCCGGTGCACCTGGTGGCCGCGACGGCGCGGGAGATCGAGGTCGTGCTGCGGCGTGACGCGTGGGGCGAGGGTGTCGACCTGCGGCCGGACCACCTGGTGGCCGGGCCGGACGCGTTGTTCGTGCACGGTCCGGTCACCGCGGCCGAACGCGGTCGGGTGATCCTGCCGCCGGTGGAGGCGCTGCCCGCCGGTCTGCTGCCCGCGCGTGCCGTCGGCCTGGTCGGTGCGCACCGGGCGCGGCGGCCGGGCGACTCGGTGGAGCTGCGCGACATCCGGGCGTTCCAGCCGGGCGACCGGCTGCGGCGGGTCGACTGGCGGGTGTCGTTGCGGGCCAGCGCGATGGCGGGGTCCGTCGAGGGCACGAACCTGCACGTCCGCGAGCACCACGCGGAGGCGGACGCGGACGTGGTGCTGGCGTTGGACACGCGGCACGACGTCGGCGCGGAGTTGGGCGACTGGGCGTCGCCCGGGACGGCCACGGCGGCGCGCACGCCCGGCCGGTCGCTCGGGGAGTGGTCGTTGGCGGCGCGCCGGACGACGGTGCGGCCGAAGGGCAGCCTGGACGTGGCCGTGCGGGCGGCGGCGTCGTTGGCGGCGGGGTACCTGCGGCAGGGCGACCGGGTGAGCCTGGTCGACCTCGGCCGGCCGCAGCTGGGCGCGCGGGCGGGCGCGGGGCGGCGGCAGCTGCTGCGGCTGCGCAACCAGCTGGTGGTGTGCGCGAGGTCGGCGGGGTGGGCGCAGCGGCCCGTGCTGCGGCCCGAGCAGGTGCCGCACGGCGCGCTGGTGGTGGTGCTGTCGCCGTTCCTGGACGCCGAGGTGGTGGAGCTGGCCGTGCACGCCGCGCGCCGGGGCAACCTCGTGCTGGCGGTGGACGTGCTGCCGTCGCCGTTGCGGGCCGACCGCAGGACGCCGTGGGGCGAGAGCGCGATGAAGGTGATCCGGTTGGAGCACGACGTGCGGCTGGAGGCGATGCGGCAGCACGGTGTGGCCGTGCTGCCGTGGGGCGCGTCGATCGCGGGCGTGCTGCGTGCGGCCCGGACCGGCAGGAGGCTGTCCCGGTGACGCGACCGTTCACCTCGCCCGACCTGGACGTAGGACACGCGCGTTCCGAACGTAGGACACGCGCGAGAGTCCAACGTTCACCCCGCGCGAGTCCTACGTTCGGAACGACCGTGTCCTACGTTCGCGTACCCCGAGTTCAACGCTCAGGAAGAGGTGGGCGGTGAGCACCGAGGTCGGGACGGGGCTGCCGGCGTGGGTGTTGCGGGCGGCGATCGGGGCCGTGGCGGCCGGTGCGGCCGGCGTGCTGGCGGCCAACGGGGTGCAGTGGCCCGCGCTCGCGCTGTACGGGGCGCTGGTGGTGGCGGCGGTGGTGGTCCCGGCGTCCGCCGCGGTCGGGTTGGTCATCGGCTACCCGGCGGCGGCGATGGTGTTCGCCGGCGACGAGCCGTCGTGGCCCGGGGTGTTCGCGCTGATCGTGCTGCTGCACCTGCTGCACGTCCTGTCCGCCTACGCGGCGATCATCCCGATCGGGTCACGCGTTCACCTGAACGCGCTCAAGGCACCCGCGAAGAGGTTCGCGATCGTGCAACTCTCCGTGCTCACGCTCGGTGTTCTCGTCCTCCTGTTGCCGGGCGGCCGAACGGACGCGGCGGTCGAGGTCGTGGGGCTCGCCTGTACCGTCGCGGTCGTCCTCGCGGCGGTGCTGCTGATGCGTCGGAAAGGCTGAGGAACGGGCTCTTCCGCCTCAGCCCGAGCTGACCGTCTGGATCGTTCCTCTCAGCACGTTCACCACGATCCGCTGGTCAGCGGCGGCGTGTCGGCAATCACCCGGCGACCGTGGTCACAACGGGCCTGCTCGATGCGCCGGAAAGCCCCGCCCGGTGCGACCATGTGTGTATGGCTGCTGTGAAGTCGCAACCCACACGGATCGTGATTGTCGGCGGTGGGTACGTCGGCATGTACACCGCGCTGGGATTGCAGAAGAAGCTGCGTTCCGGCGAGGCGTCCGTCACGGTGATCGACCCCCAGCCGCACATGACCTACCAGCCGTTCCTGCCCGAGGCGGCGGCCGGCTCCATCGAGCCCCGCCACGTCGTGGTGCCCCTGCGCAAGGTCCTCAAGCGCTGCCACGTGGTCACCGGCCGCGCCACCCGCATCGAGCACGAGCGCAAGGCCGTCACGGTCGAGCTCGCCGACGGCCACGTCGAGGAGTTCTCCTACGACGTGCTGGTCTCGGCGCTCGGCGCGATCTCGCGCACGCTGCCCATCCCCGGCCTGCCCGAGGTCGGCATCGGCATGAAGACCATCGGCGAGGCCATCTACCTGCGCAACCACGTGCTGTCGCGGCTCGACCAGGCGGCCAGCACCAACGACCCGGAACTGCGGCGCAGGCTGCTGAGCTTCGTGGTCATCGGCGGCGGCTTCGCGGGCATCGAGACGCTGGCGGAGCTGGAGGACATGGCCCGCTACGCGCTGCGCTACTACGAGGGCCTCCAGCAGTCCGACATGCACTGGGTGCTGGTCGAGGCCACCGGCCGGATCATGCCCGAGGTGAGCGCGCGGCTCGGCGTCTACACCGTCGAGCAGCTGGAGAAGCGCGGCATCAAGTGCTACCTCGACACGCGCGTCAAGAGCATGGAGGGCGGCCACGTCGTCCTGGACGACGGCACCGAGTTCGACTCGGACACCATCATCTGGACCGCGGGCATGAAGGCCAACCCGATGCTGCGCAACACCGACCTGCCGCTCGACGAGCGCGGCCGGGTCCGGTGCACCGCGGCGATGCAGGTCGTGGGCCTGCCGGGAGTCTGGGCGGCGGGTGACTGCTCGGCCGTGCCGGACCTCTCGCGCACCGAGGAGGACCCGACGGCGACCTGCGTGCCCAACGCGCAGCACGCCATCCGCCAGTCCAAGCTGCTGGCCAGGAACATCGTGGCCACGCTGCGCGGCAAGCAGGCCAAGGACTACGAGCACAAGTACCTCGGCTCGGTCGCGGGCCTCGGCCTGTACAAGGGCGTGGCCGACGTGTTCGGCCTGCGGTTCAAGGGCGTGGTCGCCTGGTTCATGCACCGCAGCTACCACGTCATGTTCATGCCCACGGTCAACCGCAAGTTCCGGGTGTTCGTGGACTGGACGCAGGCGCTGTTCTCGGGCCGCGAGGTCGTGGCGCTGGGCCAGATCCACGAGCCGAAGGCCGAGTTCGACCGCGCCACCAAGAGCTGACGCGAACGGCCCCGCGCACGCTGCACCGTTCGGTCGTGGCAGGCGTGGGGCTGTTCGGAGCACCGCTCACACTTGAGCCCCCATACGGGCTAACGTACCGCCGGTCGCCTTGACATTGCGTAACGTGAACCCGAGAATACAGCTGGTGTATCGCCTGAATGTGTGATGCATCAGTGGGGAGAGAGGTGACCGCGATGTCCCTTGAGGAGCTGGCCGCACAGCTTCGCCGCGGTGAGATCGAGGATCGTGCGCTGGCGGAGTACTCCGCGGAGTACGCCACCGCCGAAAAGCGTTTTTGCAGCAAGAAAGACGACTGACCCATGACCGTCTCCGGGTGGGGGAACGAGACCGTTCCCCCACCCGAGGCCGTCAGACCGGCGAAACCACCCCCGCTGTTGCTCCAGGGCCAGGACTACCTCTTCCGGTCGCAGCCGAAGTGCCTGGACTTCCAGGAGCAGGTGCACCGCCTCGGCATGGTGGACGAGGGCGACGGCAGCCCCGTGCCCTGCGTGCTGGTCCTCGCCCGGGCCGCCGACATGGAGATGAACGAGCTCTCCATCGCGCTCGCCGAACGCGGCATCCGGATGGCCCGCATCGACGCCGACCGCTCGGTCGACCTGCCGCTCACCGTCTACACCGACCAGCCGCTGCTGGAGCTCGACCGCTGGCTGCTGCGCCCGCTGCTGGTGTGGCGCAGGCACTTCGAGCTCTCCGCGCTGCCCCTGGAACCCGGCACGCTCGCCGGCGCGTACGCGGTGGACCAGTGGTCCGCGGTCGCCGACTGGCTGTCCAGCCGCGGCGACTGGGCGCACGTGAACCCGAGCCGCAACACCTCCCACCTCAACCGGCTCACCCAGCTCGCGGACGCCGCCGCGTTCGGCCTGCGCGTGCCGCGCACCACGGTCACCACCCGACCCGGTCGCACCCGGCCGGGTGGTGGGCGGTGCATCGTCAAGACCTCCGGCCGCCACCTGCTCGAACCGCGCCCCGGCATGCAGCACGGCCTGTTCCCGCGCCCGCTGGAGACCAGCCGGTCCGGTGACGTGCCCGAGTCCGCGCCGGTGATCGTGCAGGAGTACGTGCCCTCCGAGACCGAGCTGCGGGTGTTCGTGGTGGGCGAGCGGTGCCTGGCGTTCAAGGTCGACAAGCTCGACCCGGCGCAGCTGTGGGTGGACCCCGAGGCGGTCCGCGTCACGCCCGTCGACGTGCCGAGCGCGCTGACCGACCGGCTGCTCGCGCTGGCCAGGCACTGGCGGCTCCAGGTGGCCGCGTTCGACCTGCTCGTCTCCGGCGGCGACCACGTGTTCCTGGAGGTCAACGTCAACTGCGACTGGCGGTGGTTCGAGCACCGGGCCGAGGACTCACGGGTGTCGGACGCCGTGCACGACTGGGTGGGGGCGCGCTTCAAGGAGCTGCTGGGTGCGGGCAAAGGTCGCTGAGCACGCGACGCTGTTCTACTCCGACGGCGCCGTGGTGTGGGACGACTACCTCCACCACCGCCAGTTCGCGATGAGCGAGACCGCCGAGCTGCTGTGCCGCAAGTTCACCGAGTTCACCGACGTGGACGAGCTGCTCGCGCCGTTGGCCGAGGGGGACCGGGCCGCGCTGCGCAAGGTGTTCGACGAGCTGGTCGAGGCCGGTGTGCTGATCGTGGAGGGCTCGCCCCAGCACGAGGAGGAGTGCCGGCTGCTGGCCGCGTGGCGGGAGTGGGGCAACTCGGCGCGGCACTTCCACTTCGCCAGCCGCACCCTCGCCGACGCGCCGTACCAGGGCTCGGAGGAGCACGACGCGGTGCTGGACGCCAAGCTCACCGCCAAGCCGCCGCCGGCGCCGTTCCGCAGCCTCGGCCGCACCGCGGTGCTGCTGCCGCGCCTGGACGGCACGTCGAGGTGGGCCGCCGCCGGGCTGCTCGACGTGCTGCTGGCCCGCCGCACGACCCGCGAGTTCGGGCCGGGGTCCCTGTCGTTGACGCGGGTGGCCGAGCTGCTGGCCGTGCTGGGCGGCCCGTCGCCGGTGCGGTCGCGCATCGGGCGGTCCGGCACGGTGTTCAAGACCAGCCCGTCGGGCGGCGGACGTCACCCGGTCGAGCTGTACGCGCACGTGGGCGTGGCCACCGCCGGCGGCGATCGGACGGTCGAGGGGCTCGAACCGGGCTGGTACCACTACGACGGGCTCGCGCACGCGCTGGAGCCCATCGGGGTGACGTGGGGGCCGGACGAGCTGACCGCCGCCGCCGGCGACCAGGACTGGGTCGGGCAGGCGCCGTTGGTCCTCGCGTACACCGGAGTACTCGAACGGACTAGATGGCGTTACGACACGTCACGTGCTTACCGTGTTGTGCAAATGGATGTGGGACATCTGTCCCAAACCGCTTATCTGGTTGCAACGGCAATGGGTTTTGGTATCGGCTTCACCGCAGCATTGCGGGATGAGCTGGTCGAACAAGCACTCGGCTGTGACGCGTATCACGAAGTCGTACTCGGTCTGAGCGCCTTGGGTCCATTACCCGAATGAGCGCAATAGCGGATCGCATTGAGCCGTGCGGGGGACTTCTTCTGAACCGACCCCACGAACGCTCGGTAACGGCTTAGGCTCCCCGCTGCCCCCGTAGCCCAACCGGTAGAGGCAGGCTCCTTAAAAGAGTCACAGTACGGGTTCGAATCCCGTCGGGGGCACGTTCGGCGCCGCATTGACTTCACCCGTCTGCCGGGTGAACCCAGAACGGTGCGTCGTGCCTGGTCACCGCCGGGTCACCCGATCGGACCGCGAACACCGATCCGGCCGCCGCGAACAGACGTACCGGACTCACGGATCGCGTTTGTCCGATCGGATGACCCGTGGCCTTTCACGCCTGGCGCGTGCGCACCCATTCCGCGACGACCTGGTCCAACACGGCCAGCGGCAGCGGCCCGCCGCCCAGCACCACGTCGTGGAACTCGCGGATGTCGAAGCGCTCGCCCAACGCCTCCTCGGCCGCCGCCCGGACGCGCTGGATTTCGAGCCGGCCCACCATGTACGCCAGCGCCTGGCCCGGCGCGGCGATGTAGCGGTCGACCTCGTTCTCGATCTCGACCGGCGCCAGCGGCGTGTTCTCGTGCAGGTACGCGACGGCCTGCGCGCGGCTCCACCCGTGCGCGTGCAGCCCGGTGTCCACCACGAGCCGCCCGGCGCGCATCGAGTCCATCGCGAGCATCCCCAGCCGCGCCACGTCGTCGGAGTACAGGCCCATCTCGTCGGCCAGCCGCTCGGTGTAGAGGCCCCAGCCCTCCAGGTACGCGGTGACGTGCGCGATCCGGCGCAGCATCGGCAGCTCGGTGAGCTGCTGGGCCAGGGTGATCTGGAAGTGGTGCCCCGGCACGGCCTCGTGGAACGCGATCGCCTCGGCCTGGTAGCGGAACCGCTCGCGCACGCGGTGGGTGTTGGCGTAGTAGATGCCGGGTCGCGCCCCGTCCGGCGACGGCGGCGAGTAGTAGGCGATCGGCGCGCCCGGCGCGTCGGCCGCGGGCACCGGCTCGACCTGGCAGCGCTGCTCGGGCACCCGGCCGAACCAGCGCGGCGCGGCCTGCTCCGCCCTGGTCACGGCCTCGCGCGCGGCGGTGATCAGCTCGTCCTCGGTGTGCCAGCGCAGGTCGGGATCGGTGCGCATGCGCTCCAGCACCTCGGCCACGTCCGAGGTGCCGAACACCCGCCGCCCCAGCTCGGCGTACTCCCGCGCCAGGCCCGCCATCACGTCCAGGCCGGTCCGGTGCAGCTCCTCGGGCGTGCGGTCGGTCGTCGTCTGGGCGCGTGCCAGCGCCGCGTACATCGCCTCGCCGCCGGGCAGCGCGCACAGCCCGACCCGGTCGTCCGGGCGGCCCTCGATGCCCGAGATCACGTCCCGGTAGGCGGCGAACGCCGGCCGCACCACGTCGGCCAGCAGGCGCTCCCGTTCGGCGTCGAACGCCTCGCCGCCGGCCGGTCGGGCCAGCGGGTCCTCGTCGGCGGCCAGGTACCGGTCCAGGTGCGCCACGGCGGCGTCCACGAGGCGCTGGACCGGCGTGCGGCCCGCCAGCGCGCCCGCGAGCTGCCGTTCGGCGACCCGGCGCAGGAAGTCGGGCACCGCGGCGAGCCGGTCCAGGTAGGCCCGCTCGGCGTCCGGTCCGGCTAGCACGGTCGTCGGCATGACCGACAGCAGCTCGCCAGGCGGCGCGAAGAACGAGTCGGTGATCGTGTACTCGACGCCCAGCGCGTCGAGCTGGTCGACGACCGCCTCTGCCTGCTGGATGACCACCGCACGCGTCACCGGGTCGTCGTCCGCGGGCAGGGCACGCGCCCGGTCGGCGATGTCCGCGGCCCGCGCCCGCGCGGCCTCCTCGGTCTCCGCCCGGTGGTCGGGCAGCAGGTGGTCGTACCCCGGCACGCCGTAGACGGTCGCGCCCATCGGCGACCGAGTGAACATCAGGTCGAGCAGTTCACCGGCCAACTCCGCCGTCGTGCCCATGCGCACCCCCTGGTCGTTGTGGAACCAAGATGGTACTTAGCCTAAGAAACGATTTACACCCGGTCCAAATAGGCGAGCACGGCGAGCACCCGCCGGTTGTCGTCCTCGGACATCGGCAGGTCCAACTTGCCGAAGATGTTCGCGATGTGTTTGCCGACGGCTTTCTCGGTGACGAACAGCCGCCCGGCGATCGCGCCGTTGGAACGTCCCTCGGCCATCAGCGACAGCACTTCCCGCTCCCGCGGCGTCAACGTGGTCAGCGGCTGGTCGCGCGCGCCCCGGGCGAGCAGTTGGGTGATGACCTCGGGATCCATCGCGGTGCCACCCGCGGCGACCCGGCGAATGGCGTCCACGAACTGCTTCACGTCCGACACGCGGTCTTTCAGCAGGTAGCCCACCGCGCCGCCGCGGTCGGACAGCAGTTCGCGCGCGTACAGCTGCTCCACGTACTGCGAGAGCACCAGGATCGGCAGGCCCGGCACCTGCTTGCGCGCCTCGATCGCGGCGCGCAACCCCTCGTCGGTGAACGTCGGCGGCAGGCGCACGTCGACCACCGCCACGTCCGGGCGGTGGTCGACGAGTGCCCTGAGCAGGGCGGGACCGGAGTCGACCGCCTCCACCACGTCGAAGCCGTAGGCCTCCAGGAGCCGGATCAGGCCGTCCCGGAGGAGGACGAGGTCTTCACCGAGGACAACTCGCACGGCAGCTCCATGGTCACGATGGTCGGCCCGCCCACCGGGCTCGCGACGCCGAGTGTGCCGTCGAACGCGGCCAGCCGGCGCTCGATCCCGCGCAACCCGCCGCCCTCGGTGGCCTCGGCGCCGCCGTGCCCGTCGTCACCGATCATGAGCGACAGCCTGCCGCCGTCGTGCCGCACCCGGATCCACGCGCCGCCGGCACCGCTGTGCTTGGCCACGTTGGTCAACGTCTCGGCCACCGCGAAGTAGGCCGCCGACTCGACCGGCGCCTCCGGCCGCCCGGCCAGCTCCACGTCCACCTCCACCGGCAACGGGTGCGCCAGCGCCAACGCGCGCAACGCGCCGTCCAGCCCGCGGTCGGCCAGCACCGGCGGGTGGATGCCGCGCACCAGGTCGCGCAGCTCGGCCAACGCCTGGGTGGACGACTGGCGCGCCTCGGCCAGCAGCTCCTGCGCCGCCCGAGGGTCACGGGCCAGCAGCTCCTCGGCCATGCCCAGGCTCAGGCCGAGCGCGACCAGCCTGGCCTGCGCGCCGTCGTGCAGGTCCCGTTCGATCCGGCGCAGCTCGGCGGCCTGCGCGTCCACGGTGTCGGCCCGGGAGTCGGCCAGCACCCGCACCCGGTCGGTGAGGGCGGCGGTGGCGCTGGGCGCGAGCAGCCACTTGGCGACGGTCGCGTGCAGCCGGGCGGCGCGGGGAGTGGCCCACCAGGCCAGCACCAGGAAGGCGATGCCCAGCAGCGGGGCGAGCACGAAGTTGCCCGGGGTGTCGTAGTGGACCAGGACGTACTCGATGCGCCCGTGGTCGAGCCAGATCAGCGGCACCACGAACCCGAGCACGCCGTTGACCCAGAACGCGGCCGGCAGCACGCCGCAGAGGATCCCGACGACCGCGTTGACCGGCAGGAACGCCAGGTCCCGCCACGTGGCCGGGTCGGTGACGACGGTGCGGACCCTGGTCATCGGGCCCCGGTTGGCGGGCAGCCGGTAGGGCGCCGGGATCGCCACCCCCAGCACCCGCGACGCCCACCAGCGGAAGAACCGGGTGTAGCGGCGGGCCAGCGCGGTGAACAGCAGCAGCAACGGCACGCCGACGGTCACCAGGATCAACGGGTAGGTGTAGAGCTGGAGCGGGATCAGCAGCAGCCCCGCCACGCACAGCGGCGTCCGGGCCAGGCCGAGCGCGGCCTGCGTCAGCCGGGTGCGGGCGGCGCGTACCAGGTCGTGGTCCGTCATGGCGCGGATTCTTCCGGCTGTCCACCGGGGAATCGGTGGGTTTAACCCCCCAATGCGCCTCAGATCGCGATCACCGTGCCGTCCGCGACGAGCTCGACGCCCGCCTCGGTGATCTTCGCGTGCTCCGGTGACGCCGGGTCGAGCACCGGGTTGGTGTTGTTCAGGTGGGTGTAGATCCGCCTGGTCGTCGGGTGACCGCGCAGCTCGGGCAGGCTGTGCGCGATCGGCAGGTGGCCCATCGCGGCCTGGCCGCTCGGCCGGCCGGTGGCCGCGCCCATCTCCGACGGCGCGTAGAACGTGCCGTCCAGCAGCACCACGTCGGCCTCCGCCACCAGCGCGTCGAACCCGGCCGGCCAGGACGCCAGGCACGGCGCGTACAGCAGCACCCCGCCGGTGGCCGGGTCGCGGAACCGGTAGGCCACCACCCAGTGGCCCGCCACCGGCGAGTCGGCGGCGTAGCGGGGCCGCTTGCCGCTGACCGGGAACGCGGTGACCTCCAGCCCGCCCGCGAGCACGACCGGCTGCTCCGGCTCCACCTGCCGCCACGACCACTCGCCGTAGGTCTCCAGCACGGCGCGCGTGGGCGCGAGCGCGTGCAGCACGGTCGCGGGCGCGTGCACCCGCAGCCCGGGCGCGCCGCGCAGCACCGCCAGGCCCAGCGTGTGGTCCAGCTCGGCGTCGGTGAACAGCACACCGCGCACCGGCGTCTGCCGCGGGCCGGGACCCGGTGCGAGCGCGGGCGTCGCGGCGAGCTGGGCGCCGATGTCCGGCGAGGTGTTGACCAGCCACCACTGCGCGCCGTCCGCGCTGATCGCCAACGCGTCCTGGGTGCGCGCGGGCAGCTCACCGGCCCGCACCGCCCGGCACGGCCCGCACGCGCAGTTCCACTGCGGCACACCGCCACCGGCGGCCGTGCCGAGCACGACCGCCTTCACCGCACGACCGCCCGGTGCTCCACGTCCGCCGGAGCGCCCGCGAGGATCGCCTCGACCAACCCGTGGTGCGGCGACAGCGTGCACACCGGGTCGGTCGCCGCCGCGTCACCGGTCAGCTGGAACGCCTGGCAGCGGCACCCGCCGAAGTCCAGCTCACGCCGTGCGCACGACCGGCACGGGTCGCGCATCCAGTCGAAGCCGCGGAACGCGGTGAACGCGGGCGAGGTGTGCCAGATGTCGGCCAGCGACCGGTCCCGCACGTTCTCCACGCCCAACCCGTCGATCACGCCCGCCGCCGGGCACGGCAGCACGTCGCCGTTCGGCGCCACGGTCAGCTGCCGCGCGCCCCACCCGTGCATGCACGGCTTGGGGTGCGCCTCGTGGTAGTCGGCGATCACGTACACGATCTCCATCGCCGACCGGGCCTGCGCGGTCGCCACCACCTCGCCCGCCCGCGCCAACTGCTCGCGGGTGGGCAGCAGCGCGGCCCGGTTGCGCAGCGCCCACCCGTAGTACTGGGTGTTGGCCAGCTCCAGGCGGTCCGCGCCCATCCGCTCGGCCAGCGCGACGATGTCGCCCACGTGGTCGAGGTTGAGCCGGTGCAGCACCACGTTCACGGTCAGCGGCAGGCCCGCGCCCCGGATCGCCTCGGCGGCCCGGAGCTTGGGCTCGAACGCCCGCACCCCGGCGATCCGGTTCGCGCCCGCCTCGTGCGCGTCCTGCACGGACAGCTGCACGTGGTCGACACCGCGCAGCTCCGCCAGCCGGTCCGGGGTGAGCCCCAGCCCGCTGGTCACCAGGTTCACGTAGCAGCCGAGCCCGGCCGCGTGGTCGACCAGCTCCGGCAGATCCTTGCGCGCCAACGGCTCGCCGCCGGACAGGTGCACCTGCAGCACGCCCAACGCGCGGGCCTGGTCGAACACCTGGCGCCACCGCGCGGTGTCCAGCTCGTCGCCGCGGCCGACCAGGTCGACGGGGTTGGAGCAGTACCCGCACCGCAGCGGGCACCGGTGGGTCAGCTCGGCGAGCAGGCCGAACGGCGCGTCCACCCCGGGCGCCTCACCCATCGACGTCCACCACCCTCCGCGCCACCAGCCGTTCGACGAGCTCGGCCACGTCGTCCGGCTCGACCCCCTCGAACTCCTCGGCCAGCCGGCGGGCGATGCCCTCGACGGACCTGCGCCCGTCGCACAGCCCGACCACCGCGGCCGCCGTCTCGTTGAGCACCAGCACGCCCTCCGGGAACAGCACCACGTGGCTGGCGCGGGTCTCGTCGTAGGTGGTCTTCACGCCCCGGCGCAGGCGCGGCACCGCGCTCGAACGCGTCACGCGCGGGCCGGTCACGAGCGTGCGCCGGTCATGAGTAGTAGTCCACGGCGTCCAGCAGCGCCCGCAGCACGTCGCACTTGAAGGCGAGCGCGGCGACCGCCGCCTCCTGCTGCTCGCGCGTGCGGCAGTTGCGCACCACGATGTCCAAAGTGGACCTCCCTTCGTCGGCGATCACCTGGAGCCTGGTGGTGAAGTAGGTGAAGCCCTCCTCGGCGATCCACGGGTAGTGCTCGCGCATGTCCACCAGCCGGCGCGCCATCAGACCGCGGGAGAACATCTCGGTCAGCCCGGACGCCACCGCCTCCACCCACGGCCGGGTGCGGGCGAACGTCACGTAGGCGTCCACCGCGAACCGCGTGCCGGGCAGCACGTGCCGCTCGTCCAGCACCTCCTCGCGGGTCAGCCCGACCGCCTCGGCCAGGCGCAGCCAGTTCTCCGCGCCGCCCTCGCCCGGCCCGCCGCCGTCGTGCCAGACGATCCGCTCCCGCCACACCCGCCGCACCTCCACGTCCGGGCAGTTGGCCAGGATCGCGGCGTCCTTGCGCGGGATCGCCCGCTGGTAGTACCAGCGGTTGGCGGCCCACAGCTGCAACTCGTGCTTGCTCAGCCGGCCCTCGTGCAGCCGGAGGTGGAACGGGTGGCGGTCCCAGTAGCGGGGTGACAGGGCGCGCAGGCGCGCGGTGAACTCGGACGGGGTCAACGTCACGGGTGCCGACATCTCGGGATGAGCCATCCCGGGGTCGGTCATCTCGGGGTGGGGCACGACGGGCAGGCACCTCTCGGTCCGCGGCGGCGCGCCCCTCGCGGCGCCGGCCGCCAGGGGCGCGGCCGGTGGCTAGCCGCGAGCCGCGTAGGCGGTGACTTCCATCGGGGTGTCGACGTCCCGGAAATCGGGCTTGACCCAGGGGCGCTTCTCGGGCTCGGTGGTCATGCGCTACTCCTCGGATGTCGGTGCTTCTCCGTGGGGCGGCGGTAACCCACCGTAGAGCCTCCGGCGGCTACCGCGCTAGTTGCGGGCGGCGGGCATGCGTCTCAACTGCTCCAGCACCACCGGATCCTGCAACTGCATCCACTGGATCACCTCCGTGTAGGTGGCGCACACCGTCTCGGGCTTGACGCACACCTCGCCCAGGAACCCCTCGACCGCCTGGCTGAACGCGCCGCCCGCCCACTCGTTGAAGTGGTTGCCGATCACGATCGGCGCGCGGTTGCCGTTGACCGCCGCCTGGTACACCGACCTGTAGGTGTCCAGCACGATCCGGGTGTAGTCGGCGGCCTTGTCGGGCTCGTCCTTGGCGCCGTTGAGCGCGTACCAGAGGTTGAAGTCCATCATCACGACCTGCTTGCCCAGGGCGGGCACGCGGACCTCGGGCATCGGGAACTCCCACATCCCGTCCTGCACCGACGGCCACACCACGCCCAGGCTCACGTGGCTGGTGTCGTAGGCCAGGCCGTGCCCGCGCATCGCCGGGAACGCCTGCCCCCAGTCGCCCTCCAGGCACGGCGTGCGCCCACCGCGCACGGTCGCCGGGTCCAGCTTGAACCCCTGCCGCCGGGCGTTCTCCACGATCGCGAAGAACTGGTCCAGCTCCCGGTTCCACTGGTCGGTGTTCCACTTGCCCACGTTCGGCTCGTCGCCGACGCAGAAGTGCCCGTTGTAGTGGGTGCCGATCTCGTGGCCGGCCGCGATGGCGGCGTTGAGGTAGTCGATGCGCAGCGCCACGTCCGCGCGGCTGCCGCCGAACCCGATCGAGGACAGGCCCTGCGGGTGGCCGGGACCGGTGTAGGTGGCGGCGTCCTCGTCGGCCACCAGGTACACGCCCGACAGCAGGCCGGTGACGTGCGCGTTCACCTGCCGGGCCAGCGGCATGATCCGGTCCCAGTGCGGCTTGGACGCCGCGCCGTCGAACGAGAACAGCACGAACTGCGGCGGCTTCTCGCCCGGCTGCATGCGCCGCATCCACGACGGCGGCGAGGCCGCGGCGGGCACGGTCGGCGTGGCGGCGGCGCTGGTGCTGTCGGTCGTGCGCGGCGCCATCGGCAGCGGTGTGGCCAGGTCGCCCACGTCGTAGCCGGGTCTGGGCTCACGGGCTCCCAGCACGGCCAGCACCACCAGGGTCAGTGCCAACGCGACGCCCGTGCTCAGCCAGCCCCATCGCTTCACAACAACAGGACGACGCGACGTAGTCGAAGGTTGCCTCTTCGTGACATGACCGCGTCACCCGGCCGCAACAGCGCACGATCGGACCAGCGCCGGATCGAGTCAGCGCACGATCGGACCAGCGGCGGATCGAGTCAGGGCACGGGCGTGGCGATCACGACCTGGTTCTCCTCGTACCCGGTGGCGCCGCCGACCCAGCGCCCGCCGCACGTCACCAGCACCAGCCGGTGCTCGCCGCGCGGCCCGAACAGGTCGACCGCCCGGGCGGGCAGCGCGTCCTTGCGCACCGTCTCGACCCGGCTGACCCGGAACGCGAACGTCCGACCCGCCGTGTCGACCACCGTCACGCCCTGGCCGACCGCCGCGCGCCACAGCTCGTCGAACGGCCCGGTCACGCCCTTCCAGTTCACGTGCCCGGCCAGCACGGTCGCGCCCTCGGCCGCGCCCAGGTCGACGCCCCACCACGTCGCCTCGCCGACGCCCTCGGGCACCGGCAGCACGCCGTCGGCGGTCACCTCCTCGCGCACCAGCGTGGCCAACCCGCCCTCGGGCAGCCGCACCGTCCCCGGCTGCTGCTCGGGCGCCTCGGCGGGAGGCGGGGGAGGAGCGGGCGTGGTCGTGGTCGGCGGCGGAGCGGTCGGGAGCTTGACGCCGGCCGGCATGCCGGCCAGGTCCACGCCCCGCCCGGAGCGCGCGCTGTCACCCAGCGGATGCGGCACCGCGGCGTCGGCGGGCAGCGCGCGACCCGCCGGCACGACGTCCGGCGACCGGGTGGCGACCAGCGCGGCGGAGGCGAGCAGAGCCGCCACCGCCGCGCCGGTCAACAGGGCCTTCACCGCGGCGGGTCCCCTCGGCGAGGACCTCACCGGCGGGCGGTCGCCCGTCGCCGCACCAGCAGCCCGGCGAACGCCGCGCCGAGCAGCACGACACCGCCGAACCCGACCAGGGCGCCGGTCGACAACCGCGTGGTGTACGCCGCCTTGGCGACCACCCCGGAGCCCTCGGAGCCGGCGTGGATCGTGATGGGCACGACCGGTTTGTCCGGTTTGTTGGTCAACGCGAGCGCCAACGTCTGCCCCGCCGCGACGGTCCCGCAGACCTTGGGCGGCGCGTTCGGGTCGAAGAACTCCTCGTAACCCTTGGCCGGGGCGACCTCGATCACGCAGATCTCCTGCGGGGTGCGCAGGTCGGGCACCTCCACGGTGCCGTCCGCGGCGGTCTGGAGCACGATCGGCGTGCCCTCGGGGCCGGCCAGCGCGGAGTCGTCCTGCCGCTTGGCGGGCGACGTGCCGTCGGGCGCGGTCACCTTCAGCGCCACGCCCGCGATCGCCTTGCCGCTCTCCGCGTCGGTCTTGCCGACCTTCACCGCGCCGGGCGCGGTCTTCGCGGTGGTCGACGCGTTCGCGGTCAGCTTCTTCTCGCCGCCGGTGGTGACGATCCGCTGCATGTTGTCGTCGGCCGGGACGTGCACCTTCGGCCGGTCGGCCGGGCTGTCCAGCCGCACCGTGACCGACGGGTTCGGCCCGGTCGGCACCACCTGCACGGCCAGCGCCTTGCCGTCGGTCGGGGTGGCCAGGTCGCCCGTCACCGCGCCGGTCTCCAGCGTCGCGTCCGCCAGCTCCACCGTGACCGGTGCGCCGGCCACCTGGCCGCCGCCGGTCTTGGTGATGTCCACCACCCACGTGTCGGGCGTGCCGATGATCTGCTCCTCCTGCGGAGCGCTCACCTTGGCCGTCCACGGCCCGCGGTTGGCCGCCGCCTCGGCCTCCAGCCGGCCGACCGCCTGCTGGGCCTGGCCGAAGCGCCCGAGCTGCTGGAAGTGGAAGTCGGCGTTGTAGGCGATGTGCCGGAAGTCGCTGTTCGGGTCGAGCGAGATCCCCCGGCCCGGGTCCTCGTACGCGGTCCACGTGTGCAGCAGGTGCGCCAGCGCCGCCGACTCGTCGGCCGACTGGGTGCCCGCGTACCTCAACAAGAGGTACGAGATGGAGCCCGCGACGTCGTCGGCGAGCCGCGCGCCGCCCTTGGAGAGCAGCTCGTCGCCTTCCTTGTACTCCACGTTGCCGTCCGGTGCGAGCAGCGAGTACTGCACGCACCACACCTGCTGGCCGCGCCACTTGTAGGAGCCCAGCCAGTCGCCGCCCGGGGGTTTGTTGCGGTAGCCCTGCGGGTCGGTCTCGTGCCCGGCGCCCTTCTCCACCCCCGGCTGGGCCCCGCCGGTGGCGGGCACGGCGAGCAGGGCCAGACCGGCCGCGAGCACCGCGCCGGCGAGTCGTCTCCACACCATGATGTCCTGAACCCCTCAGGGCGAGCCGGTGGGCGTCGCCGGTCGGTGGGAACTGCCGTCGTCGAGCCTTACGGGGATGAGATCACGTCGGCAAGCCGCCGCGAGGGTGGAATGCCGACTACGCTCCGCAGCGCGGGGTGTGGATCCGAGATCGACAGCCCGAGTAAAGTCGCTTTTACCCGGACGGGAACCGATCGACTCGTGTGGTCGTTGAACCCCGTGACGGCGTCAGCACGCCACAGGAGGACGAGGTGCGTACCACCAGCAACCCCGCGTTCCGCAACCTGCCGACCGGCGGCGGTAGCGGTAACTACGCAGGCTTCGGCCAGCCCTACGAGGCGCAGCAGCAAGGCGGCTACCAGGCGGCGCCGCCGACCACCGGCGAGCGCCCCATCACGATCGACGACGTGGTCACCAAGACCGCCACGACGCTCGGCGTCGCCCTGGTCACCGGGTTCATCTCCGCGTGGCTGGTGCTCTCCGGGCAGGTCGCGCCGTTCGCGCTGGCGGTCCCGGGCATGATCATCGGGCTGGTCCTGGCCCTGATCATCATCTTCAAGCGCACGCCGAGCGGGCCGATGGTGCTCGCGTACTCGGCGGCCGAGGGCGTGTTCCTCGGCGCCATCACCGGCGTGTTCGAGTCCATCTTCCCGGGCATCGCCTGGCAGGCGATCCTGGGCACGTTCGGCGTGTTCGGCGCCATGCTCGTGGTCTACAAGACGGGTGCGATCCGCGTCACGCCGCGCCTGACCAAGTGGATCATCGGCGCAACCGTCGGCGTGGTCGTGCTCATGCTGGGCAACCTGGTCATGGGCATGTTCGGCGTGAACATGGGCCTGCGCGACGGCGGCACCCTGGCGATCATCTTCAGCCTGGTCGTGATCGGCATCGCGGCGTTCAGCTTCCTGCTGGACTTCGAGGCCGCCAACGAGATGATCCGGGGCGCGCTGCCGGCCAAGTACGCCTGGCTCGCCGCGTTCGGCCTGATGACCACGCTCGTCTGGCTCTACCTGGAGATCCTGCGCCTGCTGTCGTACTTCCAGAACGACTAGCAGCACCCGCACACCGCGAAGGGCGCCCCGGCTCCGCCAGGGCGCCCTTCGCGCGTCCTACCCCAAACCACGCGTGTCCTACCTTCAGAACGCGCGTGTCCTACCTCCAGAACGCGCGAGTCCTACGTTCGCGTCGCGAGAGTCCTACGTTCAGGACCCCCGAATTCAACGCTCAGGACGCGTCCGGCCGGTCGTCAGTCGCGCCAGCCGTGGTCCTCGTCCATGACCGAACCCACCTCGACCAGGCACGGCACGCACAGCGCACCGCTCGGCGACCGGACCACCTGGTCCGGCGGCACCGAGTGGGCGCAGGCCGCCTCGAAGTACGCCTCCGAGGCCTGTGCCACGGAAAAGGCGTGGCACAGCCGGTCGTAACCGCTGTGCCACCACACGTACGGCATTGTCACCCGACCTCCCCTTACTCAAGGGTAGGACGCCGGGTAACAGTCAACGTGACGCGGTTCAGCTCAGTCGTTCGATGACCATCGCCATGCCCTGACCACCACCGACGCACATGGTCTCCAGGCCGAACTGCTTGTCGTGGAACTGCAGCGAGTTGATCAACGTCGTGGTGATCCGCGCACCGGTCATCCCGAACGGGTGACCCACGGCGATCGCGCCGCCGTTGACGTTGAGCCGGTCCAGGTCGATCCCCAGGTCCCGGTACGACGGGATCACCTGCGCCGCGAACGCCTCGTTGATCTCCACCAGGTCGATGTCCGAGATCGACATCCCGGCCAGCGCCAACGCCCGCCGCGACGCCTCGACCGGCCCGAGCCCCATGATCTCCGGCGACAACCCGGACACGCCGGTCGACACGATCCGCGCCAACGGCGTGATGCCCAGCTCCTTCGCCTTCACGTCGCTCATGACCACCAGCGCCGCCGCGCCGTCGTTCAACGGGCAGCAGTTGCCCGCGGTGACCCGCCCGTCCGGCCGGAACACCGGCTTGAGCCCCGACACGCCCTCGACCGTCACGCCCGGCCGCGGGCCGTCGTCGGCCGACACGACCGTGCCGTCCGGCAGCGTCACGGGCGTGATCTCGCGCGCCCAGAACCCGTTGGCGATGGCCTTCTCGGCGAGGTTCTGCGACCGCACGCCGAACTCGTCCATCTCCTGCCGCGACACGCCCTTGGTCAACGCGAGGTTCTCCGCCGTCTGGCCCATGGCGATGTAGATGTCGGGCACCTGCCCGTTCACCCGCGGGTCGACCCACTCCGACGCGCCGGACTGCGCCACGGCGGCCGTGCGCGCCTCGGCGTCGGCGAAGACCGGGTTGTGCGTGCCCGGCCACGAGTCGGACGACCCGCGGGCGAAGCTCGACACCGTCTCCACGCCGGCGCTGATGAACACGTCGCCCTCGCCCGCCTTGATGGCGTGCAGCGCCATCCGGGTCGTCTGCACGCTCGACGCGCAGTAACGGGTCACCGTGGTGCCGGGCAGGCCGTCGTACCCCGCCAGCACGGACACCACGCGGCCCAGGTTGAAGCCCTGCTCGCCGCCGGGCAGCCCGCAGCCGAGCATGAGGTCGTCGATGTCGTTCGGGTCGAGCTGCGGCACCTTCGCCAGCGCGGCCTTGAGGACCTGCACGGTCAGGTCGTCGGCGCGCACGTCCTTGAGCGAGCCCTTGCCCGCGCGCCCGATGGGCGACCGGGCGGCGGAGACGATCACGGCCTCAGGCATTACGGAACTCCTTTGTTTCGCCGCAACGTGTGACGTGCAGCCTAGT
Source organism: Saccharothrix stipae (assembly GCF_054781895.1). Taxonomy (NCBI): domain Bacteria; kingdom Bacillati; phylum Actinomycetota; class Actinomycetes; order Pseudonocardiales; family Pseudonocardiaceae; genus Saccharothrix; species Saccharothrix stipae. The sequence goes on from NZ_BAAGTN010000009.1 coordinate 312,732, forward strand.
TAACGCCCGTTCAGCGCGGCCACCACTCGTGACGAACGACGCCGATCTGCCGACGCCCGTCGTCCACCGGGCCGGCGGCCCTGCCTCCGATATACGCTCAGCGGGTCATCTCAAGAAGTGGAAGGTCCGTCGTGGAGTACGTCGAGAGCGTCGTCGACCTGGTCGGCAACACGCCGCTGGTGAAGCTCAACGCGGTGGCCGAGGGCCTCCGACCGCTCATCCTGGCCAAGGTCGAGTACCTCAACCCCGGCGGCAGCGTGAAGGACCGCATCGCGCTGCGCATGGTCGAGGCGGCGGAGCGCAGCGGCGAGCTCAAGCCCGGCGGCACGATCGTCGAGCCCACGTCGGGCAACACCGGTGTCGGCCTGGCGCTCGTGGCCCAGCGCAAGGGCTACAAGTGCGTCTTCGTCTGCCCGGACAAGGTCAGCGTGGACAAGCGCAACGTGCTCAAGGCCTACGGCGCCGAGGTGGTGGTGTGCCCGACCGCCGTCGCGCCGGAGCACCCCGACTCCTACTACAACGTCTCCGACCGCCTGGTCGCCGAGATCCCCGGCGCGTGGAAGCCCAACCAGTACGCCAACCCGGAGAACCCGGCCAGCCACTACCACGGCACCGGCCCGGAGGTGTGGCGGCAGACCGAGGGCCGCGTCACCCACTTCGTCGCGGGCGTCGGCACCGGCGGCACCATCTCCGGCACCGGCAAGTACCTCAAGGAGGTCTCCGGCGGCCGGGTGAAGGTCATCGGCGCGGACCCGGAGGGCTCGGTCTACTCCGGCGGCACCGGACGGCCCTACCTGGTGGAGGGCGTCGGCGAGGACTTCTGGCCGGACGCCTACGACCGGAACGTGTGCGACGAGATCGTCGCGGTGAGCGACGGCGACTCGTTCGAGCTTACCCGGCGACTGGCCCGCGAGGAGGGCCTGCTCGTCGGCGGCTCGTGCGGCATGGCCGTCGCGGCGGCGCTGCGGGTGGCCGAGACCGCGGGCCCGGACGACGTGATCGTGGTGCTGCTGCCCGACGGCGGGCGCGGCTACCTGGGCAGCGTGTTCAACGACAAGTGGATGGCGCAGTACGGCTTCCTGTCGCCCGACACCTCCGGCGCGACGGTCGGCGACGTGTTGCGGCGCAAGGACGGCACGATGCCCGACCTGGTGCACGGCCATCCCAACGAGACGGTCGCCGAGGCGGTCGCGATCATGCGCGAGTACGGCGTCTCCCAGATGCCCGTCGTCAACGCCGAGCCGCCGGTGATGGCGGCCGAGGTCGCGGGCGCGGTCAACGAGCGCGACCTGCTCGACGCGCTGTTCACCGGCAAGGCGCAGCTGACCGACCGGCTGGACCGGCACATGTCGTTGAAGCTGCCCACGATCGGCGCGGGTGAGTCGATCAGCTCCGCCATGTCGGCACTGTCCTCAGCGGACGGTGCGCTGGTGCTGGAGGACGGCAAGCCGGCCGGAGTGGTCACCCGGCAGGACATCCTGGGTTTCCTCGCCGGCCGCTGATCGACCCCCGGTCGGTCACCGGACCGTCCCGACCCGCGTCGCCGGACCGTCCCGGTCCACGTTGCCGGACCGTCCCGGTCCAGGTCGCGGATCGGGACGGGTTGACCGGTTGCCCGTGGCCAGGGCGGTCGCATCCGCTAGCGTTGGCCACCGACTCATACACCTACGGCCCGTGCCAAGGGGGTTGGAAACTCCGATGAACGCTCCGCAGCCGCCAGGAAACCAGCAGTTCGGCGGTCACAACCAGCAGGAGCAGGGGCAGGGTGCCCAGCCCCCGAACGCCGACGCGACCCAGGTCGTGCCGAGCGGCGGCCAGCCCCCTGCCTTCCCGCCACCGGAGGCGACCCAGGTCGTTCCCTCCGGCCAGCAGCCGCCGTCGAACCCCGACGCGACCCAGGTCGTGCCGCCGGGCGCGACGCAGCAGCAGCCGCCGTCGAACCCGTACGGCCAGCCGGCGCAGCAGCCGGGCTCGGGCGCGTTCCCGGCCCAGCAGCCGCCGCCCGGTTACGGGCAGCAGCCGCCCGCCCAGTACGGCCAGCAGCCGTACGGGCAGCAGCCGCCGTCCAACCCGTACGGTCAGCCGCAGGCGAACCCGTACGGCCAGCCGCAGCCGCCGTCCAACCCCTACGGCCAGCCGCCCGCGGCGAACCCGTACGGCCAGCCGCCGCAGCAGGCGTGGGGCGCGCAGCCCGGGTACGCCGCCCAGCCCGCCTACGGTGCGCCCGCGGGCAACTACGCGGAGTGGGGCAGCCGCGCGGTCGGTGCGTTGATCGACTACCTGGCGCCCGGCCTCGTCGTCGGCATCCTGGCAGGCATCGGCGCGGCCACCGGTGACCCGACGATCGCGTTGATCCTCAGCGGTGTCGCGTACGTGGGCCTCCTCGGCTTCATGATCTACAACTCCTGGTACCTGGCCGGCACCACGGGCCAGTCGATGGGCAAGAAGATCGCCAAGATCAAGCTCATCAAGGAGGAGACGGGGCAGCCGATCGGCTTCGGCAACGCCTTCGTGCGGCACCTGTGCCACTTCGTCGACTCGCTGCCCTGCTACGCGGGCTGGTTCGCCCCGCTGTGGGAGGCCAAGAAGCAGACGTGGGCCGACAAGATCATGGGCACCGTCGTGGTCAACGCCCCCGCGGGCGCGGCCCCCGGCGGCTACCCCGGCACCGGCGGGTACGGCCAGCAGCAGCCGAACCCCTACGGCCAGCCGCCCGCGGCGAACCCGTACGGCCAGCCGCAGCAGCCCAACCCGTACGGTCAGCAGCCGCCCCAGCAGTGGTGACCGGACCACACCGGGATCTCCCCAACCGCCCGTCGGCCGCCAAGCCGACGGGCGGTTGCCTTTTCCGCCGCCGTACCCTGAGTCCATGACGGACACCGGCCACTACGGTTTCGCGACCAGGGCTATCCACGCCGGGCAGGACCCCGACCCGACGACGGGCTCGGTCATCGTGCCGATCCACGCCACCTCCACCTACGCCCAGGACGGCGTCGGCGGCCTGCGCGGCGGGTTCGAGTACTCCCGCACCGGCAACCCGACCCGTGCCGCGTTGGAGGAGTGCCTGGCGGCGCTCGAAGGCGGGCGGCACGCGCGGGCGTTCGCCTCCGGCATGGGCGCGACCGACACGGCCCTGCGGGCGATGTGCCGTCCCGGCGACCACGTCGTCATCCCGAACGACGCCTACGGCGGCACGTTCCGGTTGATCGACAAGGTGTTGTCGCACTGGGGTGTCGAGCACACGCCCGCGCCGCTGTCCGACGTCGACGCGGTGCGTGCGGCGGTCCGGCCGAACACCAAGGTGATCTGGGTCGAGACGCCGACCAACCCGTTGCTCAACATCGCCGACATCGCCCTGCTCGCACAGGTGGCGCACTCGGCCGGGGCGCGGCTGGTGGTCGACAACACGTTCGCCTCGCCGTACCTGCAGAGCCCGTTGGAGCTGGGTGCGGACGTCGTGCTGCACTCGACGACCAAGTACGTCGGCGGGCACTCCGACGTCGTCGGCGGGGCGCTGGTCACGTCGGATGACGACCTGGACGCGCAGTTCGGGTTCCTGCAGAACGGCGCGGGCGCGGTGCCGGGGCCGTTCGACGCGTGGCTGACGTTGCGGGGCATCAAGACGCTCGAAGTGCGCATGGAGAAGCACTCGGACAACGCCGAGCAGGTCGTCGAGGCCCTCGTGCGGCACCCGAAGGTCACCCGCGTCTACTACCCGGGCCTGCCCGAGCACCCAGGTCACGAGGTCGCCGCGAAGCAGATGCGCCGGTTCGGCGGGATGATCTCGTTCACCGTGGCGGGCGGTGAGGAGGCGGCGCTGCGCGTCTGCTCCCGCACCCGGCTGTTCACCCTGGCGGAGTCGCTGGGCGGGGTCGAGTCGCTGATCGAGCACCCGGGCCGGATGACCCACGCCAGCACCGTCGGCTCCCTGCTGGAGGTGCCGTCCGACCTGATCCGCCTGTCCGTGGGCATCGAGTCGGCCGACGACCTGGTCACCGACCTCCTGACCGCCCTCTCCTAACCGCGAAAGTCCAACCCTCACCCCACGAGAGTCCTACGTTCAGAACGCGCGTGTCCTACGTTCGGAACGCGCGTGTCCTACGTTCAGGACCCCCGAGTTCAACGTTCAGAACACCCGGACCCCACGCCCGGCACCACGGGCGTGGGGTCCGTGGCGTTCTGAGCGTTCAACTCGGGGTACGCGAACGTAGGACACGCGCGACGCGAACGTAGGACTCTCGCGTTCTGAACGTAGGACTCTCGCGTTCTGGAGGTAGGACACGCGCGGGTCAGCGGGGGCCGAAGCGGGCGGCGGAGCGTTCCTTGGCCTTGGCGGCCTCGACCTCGCGGTCACGGGGCGGCGCGTTCGTGACCAGCGCTTCGAGCAGGACGCGAGTCGCCTCGGCGACCGCCTCCACGGCGGCGTCGAACGCCTCCTGGTTCGCCGCCGACGGGCGGGCCGACCCGCTCACCTTGCGCACGTACTGGACCGCCGCCGCACGGACCTCGTCCTCGGTGGCGGGCGGTTCGAAGTTGTGGAGCACCCTGATGTTGCGACACATGGTTCCACTATCGCCCAAAACGTCAGGGCTTGACGTCGTACCGCGCGTTCTCCACCTGCGGCACGGCGGGCAGGTCGCCGCCGTCCACGCACCCGCCGACGAACTCCACCACGCCGTCGCGCTCCACGAACCGGCCGGTGTCCGCGCACCCCGCGTGGGCCACGGTGAAGAAGGCCGCGCCGGTCAACGCCACGGCCGTGGCCACCGCTCCGACGAGCGGGAGCACCCCGGTGACCCGTGCCGCGAGCCCCATCGCCACCCTCCAGGTGAATGCCGTGTGAGATATCCCCGAACCGAGAGTACCGGTCCCGGCGCGCCCGGTACGGGCATCGTCAGCGTTCCGACAGAAAAGGCCGGCCCGGGGTGACCGGACCGGCCCGTTGCCGTACCGACGCCAGGCGCCGCCCGACGGTTCCAGCGGCGCCCCAGCGCCGCCCCAGAGGCGACCTAGAGGTTGCCCCGGCGTTCCTGCTCACGCTCGATCGCCTCGAACAGGGCCTTGAAGTTGCCCTTGCCGAACCCGAGCGACCCGTGCCGCTCGATCAGCTCGTAGAACACGGTCGGCCGGTCGCCGACCGGCTTGGTGAAGATCTGGAGCAGGTAGCCGTCCTCGTCCCGGTCGACCAGGATCCGGTGCTCCTTGAGCACCTCGATCGGCACGCGCACCTCACCGATGCGCGCCCGCAGCTCCGGGTCGTCGTAGTACGAGTCCGGCGTCTCCAGGAACTCCACGCCCGCCGCCCGCATCGCGGTCAACGTCGTCACGATGTCGTTGGTCGCCAACGCGATGTGCTGCACGCCCGCCCCGGAGTAGAACTCCAGGTACTCGTCGATCTGCGACTTCCGCTTGGCCACGGCCGGCTCGTTCAGCGGGAACTTCACCCGGTGGTTGCCGTTCGACACGACCTTGCTCATCAGCGCCGAGTAGTCGGTGGCGATGTCGTCGCCGATGAACTCCGCCATGTTCACGAAGCCCATCACCCGGTTGTAGAACTCGACCCAGTGGTCCATCCGGCCGAGCTCGACGTTGCCCACGCAGTGGTCGACCGCCTGGAACAACCGCTTCGGCGCACCCGCGGGCCGCACGACGGTGCTCTCCCGCGCCTGGTACCCCGGCAGGTACGGCCCGCGGTAGCGGGACCGGTCGACCAGGGTGTGGCGGGTCTCGCCGTAGGTCGCGATGGCGGCGAGCCGGACGGTGCCGTGCTCGTCGGTGAGGTCGTGCGGCTCTTCGAGGACCGTCGCGCCCTGGGCACGCGCGTGCTCGACGCACCGGTCGACGTCGGCCACCTCCAGCGCGAGGTCCACGACGCCGTCACCGTGCCGGCGGTGGTGGTCGAGCAGCGGGCTGTCCGGCCGCACCCCGCCGTTGATCACGAACCGCGCCGAGCCGGACTTGAGCACGAAGGACTTGTGGTCCCGCTGCCCGGTCTCCGGCCCGGCGTACGCGACGAGCTGCATCCCGAAGGCGACCTGGTAGAACCACGCCGTCTGGGTCGCGTTGCCGACCACGAAGACCACGGCGTCCATCGAGCGGACGGGGAACGGGTCGCGCGTCCCGTCGTAGTCGACCAGGCCCACGAGTTGGCGGAGCTGGTCGTAGCTCACGTCGTCAAGCTGCTGCGTCATGCTTCACAGGATGTGCGCGCTGGTCAGGGTGAGCAACAGTCTCTGATTGCACTGGTCATCTTGTACAGTGGTCCATGCCTTCGGACCCGCAAACTGAACACTCTGACCAGGTCGTCGACGCCCTGGACGCACGGCTGTTGCTGCTGCTCACGGACGAGCCGAGGTTGGGCGTGCTGGAGTGCTCGCGGCGGCTCGGCGTGGCCCGCGGCACGGTGCAGGCCCGGCTGGACCGCCTGGTGGCGCGCGGCGTGCTCACCGGCTTCCCGCCCGCGCTGGACCTGGCCGCGATGGGCTACGGGTTGACCGCGTTCGCCGTGCTGGAGATCGCGCAGGGACGGCGGCACGAGGTGTCGCAGGGGCTGGCCGCGATCAACGAGGTGTGCGAGGTGCACGCGACGACCGGGTCCGGTGACCTGTTCGCGCGGGTCGTGGCCCGGTCCAACGCCGACCTGCAGCGGGTGATCGACTCGATCGTGGACGTGCCGGGCGTGCAGCGGCTGTCCACGTCGATCGCGCTCTCGACCCCCGTCCCGCCCCGTGTGCGGCCCCTGCTGGAACGCATCACGTGACGCGACAGCAGGAGGGCGGCCACCCCGCGCGGTGGCCGCCCTCCTGGTGCCTGGGGATCAGCCGGAGTAAGGCACGGCCTTGATCAGCGTGACCTTCATCGTGCTGCCGTTGGGCAGCTCGTACTCGCGTGCCTCGCCTTCCTTCGACCCGAGCAGGGCCTTGCCCAGCGGCGACGAGGGCGAGTAGACCTCGAGGGCGCCGTGCGCGCCCTCCTCACGGGTGGCGAGCAGGAACTCCTCCGTCTCGTCGTCCCCGTCGTAACGCACCGTGAGCACCATGCCGGGCGCCGCGACGCCCGTCACCGTGGGCGCCTCGCCGACCTTGGCGACCCTCAACAGCTCCTGCAGCTGGCGGATGCGGGCTTCCTGCTTGCCCTGCTCCTCGCGGGCCGCGTGGTACCCGCCGTTCTCGCGGAGGTCACCCTCTTCGCGACGCGCGTTGATCTCCGCAGCAATGACCGGGCGATTCTCGATCATCTCGTCCAGCTCTCCCTTGAGCCGGTCGTAGGCCTCCTGGGTCAGCCAGGTCACCTCAGTGTCGCTCACGGTCACCAACTCCTCGTCTTGCTCCGGCCCACGGCGTGGGCTGGCAGTTCCCGGGCGCACCAGCCCGGAACGGAAAAACACGGCCCGCGTCGGGGCCGTGCTGAAAGGCCAGAGTAACACGCGGAGAACGTTCGGCGACGGCGTTTTGTTCCCGGATCCGCCAGTAAACCCGCAGATCACCCGCTTGGCCGCTACCTCGTGGACAGGTACGCCGGAACCTGGTAGGAGCAGCCGAAGACCTCACCCGTGACGGGTGGTTTGGACGCCTTCAGCACGGTCGTCGCCCGCACCGTGCCGGCCGAGGGCTCGACCAGCACCTCCCGCCGCCCGGCCTCGTCGCCGTCCTGGGAACGCGCGCGCACGATGCACACCACGGGTTGCTCCGGCGTCTGCCTGACCACCTCGAACGTGATCCGCACCGAGTCGTCGCCCAGCACCTCGAACGCGGTCTGCTTGGCCTCGACCGGCATGGTGCCCAGGTTGCGGTAGCCGACCCACGCGACGACCCCGCCGATCAGCACCGCGATCACGGGGAGTGACCACCTCGCCCACCTGGGCAGGGCCCTGCGGGGTGTGCCGTACCGACCCTCGGGCAGTGCCACTGTCCAAAGCCTTCCTGCCCGTGGGGAACAATGTCCCTCGACCGCCGCGTTGAGTGTCGCAGGGACCGGACCTCAGGGGTCCGGCAGGGGCGAGGAGGAGCACCACCGTCATGGTTGACAAGCTGCGCCTGATGGCGGTGCACGCGCACCCCGACGACGAGTCGAGCAAGGGTGCCGCGACGATGGCCCGCTACGTCGCCGAGGGCCACGAGGTCATGGTCGTGACCTGCACGGGCGGTGAGGCGGGCAGCATCCTCAACCCCGCCATGGACCGCCCCGAGGTGCTGGACGACATCGCCGCGATCCGGCGCGCGGAGATGGCCCGCGCCGCCGAGATCCTGGGCGTGCGGCACCGCTGGCTGGGCTTCGTGGACTCGGGCCTGCCCGAGGGCGACCCGCTGCCGCCGCTGCCCGAGGGCTGCTTCGCGCTCGTGCCGCTGGAGGAGTCCACCCCGCCGCTGGTCGAGGTGATCCGCGAGTTCCGCCCGCACGTGATCGTCACCTACGACGAGAACGGCGGCTACCCGCACCCCGACCACATCCGCTGCCACGAGGTGTCGGTGGCCGCGTTCGACGCCGCCGGCGACCCGGAGCGCTACCCGGAGCTGGGCGAGCCGTGGCAGCCGTTGAAGCTGTACTACTCGCACGGGTTCTCCCGCGCGAAGCTGCTGGCGTTCCACGAGGCGATGATCGCGGCGGGCCTGGAGTCCCCGTACGCCGAGTGGCTGGCGGGGTGGGACGCCGACCAGCCCGACGTCATCGAGCGGGTCACCACCCGCGTCGAGTGCGCCGACTACTTCCCGGTGCGCGACGAGGCCCTCAAGGCCCACGCCACCCAGATCGACCCGGAGAGCCGCTGGTTCGCCGTGCCGCGTGAGATGCAGCGCTCGGTGTGGCCGACGGAGGAGTACGAGTTGGCGCGGTCGCTGGTCGACAGCACCGTGCCCGAGGACGACCTGTTCGCGGGCGTCCGGGAGAGGGTGACCGCGTGACCTCGTTCGACCCGATCCCGTGGTCGCAGACCACGGCGGTCGTGCTGGCCCAGCAGCCGTCCACGGACAAGGACCCGGGCGGCCAGCAGGAGGACTTCGGCAAGTCCTCCCCGCTGGGCCTTCTCGTCCTGGTGCTGTTCTTCATCGCCGTGGTCTTCCTGGTGAAGTCCATGAGCAAGCACCTGAAGAAGCTGCCCGCGTCCTTCGACGAGCCGGAGGTCGGGACCGGCCCGGACGCGACGCCGTCGACGCCGGAGTCGAAGCCTGAGTCGAAGCCGGAAGCCAAGGCCGGCAACGGCAACGGCAAGCAGGACGACTAGCCGCGGGCTGCGCGCACCCCGGTCCGATCGACGAGTCCGTCGGTTGTCCGGGAATTACTGTGGGGCCATGACGAACCGGCTCGCGTCCTCGACCAGCCCGTACCTGCTCCAGCACGCCGAGAACCCGGTGCACTGGTGGCCGTGGTCGCCGGAGGCGTTCGAGGAGGCACGCACGCGCGACGTGCCGGTGCTGCTGTCGGTCGGCTACGCGGCGTGCCACTGGTGCCACGTGATGGCGCACGAGTCGTTCGAGGACGAGGCCACCGCGGCCTACATGAACGAGCACTTCGTGAACGTGAAGGTGGACCGCGAGGAGCGGCCCGACGTGGACGCGGTCTACATGGCGGTCACGCAGGCCCTCAGCGGGCACGGCGGGTGGCCCATGACGTGCTTCCTCACGCCCGGCGGCGAGCCGTTCTACGCGGGCACGTACTACCCGCCGTCGCCGCGCCCGGGCCTGCCGTCGTTCCGGCAGGTGCTGGCGGCCATCGACCACGCGTGGCACGAGCAGGGCGACCAGGTGCGCGAGTCGGCGGCGGCGATCGTGGCGCAGCTGGCGTTCAAGCCGCTGCCGCAGTCCACTGTGGACGAAGACGTGCTGGCGGGCGCGGTGGTGTCGCTGCTCGGGCACTTCGACCGGGCCAACGCCGGGTTCGGCGGCGCGCCGAAGTTCCCGCCGTCCATGGTGCTGGAGTTCCTGGTGCGCCACCACGAGCGGACGGGCTCGGTCCAGGCGCTGTCGATGGCGCGCGCGACGTGCGACGCGATGGCCGACGGCGGGCTGTACGACCAGCTGGCGGGCGGGTTCGCGCGGTACAGCGTGGACGCGGCGTGGGTCGTGCCGCACTTCGAGAAGATGTTGTACGACAACGCCCTGCTGCTGCGCGCCTACACCCACCTGAGCCGCCGTGAGGACAACCCGCGTTACCGGGCCGTGGTGCGCGAGACGGCGGAGTTCCTGCTCCGCGACCTCGGCACGCCGGAGGGCGGGTTCGCCGCGTCGTTGGACGCCGACACCGACGGCGTCGAGGGCTCCACCTACGTGTGGACGCCCGCGCAGCTGGTCGACGTGCTGGGGTTGGCGACCGGAGCGCGCGCCGCGGCGCTGTACGGCGTGACGGACGAGGGCACGTTCGAGCACGGCACGTCGACGTTGCGGATGCTCGGCACACCGGATCCGGAGATCGCGGCGAAGCTGCTGGAGGCGCGTGACCGGCGGCCGCAGCCGGGACGTGACGACAAGGTCGTGACGGCGTGGAACGGGATGGCGATCGCGGCGCTGGCCGAGGCTGGGGCCGTGTTCGGCGAGCCGCGCTGGGTGCGTGCGGCGGTCGACGCGGCCTCGCTGATCCTGGACGTGCACCTGGTCGACGGGCGGCTGCTGCGCACGTCCCGCCACGGCGTCGCGGGCACGGCGGCGGGCGTGCTGGAGGACTACGGCTGCTTCGCCGACGGGCTGCTGGCGCTGCACCAGGCCACCGGTGACGTCAAGTGGTTCACCGCCGCCTGTGGACTGCTGGACACGGCGTTGGCGCGGTTCGCGGGCGACGAGCCCGGCGTCTACCACGACACCGCCGACGACGCGGAGGCGTTGGTGCAGCGGCCGTCGGACCCGTCGGACAACGCGAGCCCGTCCGGCGCGTCGTCGCTGGCCTCGGCGCTGGTGACGGCGTCGGTGCTGGGCGGACCGTCGACCTACCGCGACGCGGCCGAGGCCGCCGTCGCCCGCGCCGGCCTGCTGGCCGCCCGTGAACCCCGGTTCGCCGGGCACTGGCTGAGCGTGGCCGAGGCGTTGGCGCTCGGGCCCGTGCAGGTCGCCGTGGTCGGTGACGCGCCGGACCTGGTCGGCGCGGCCCGGCAGGGCGTGCACGGCGGCGGCGTGGTGGTGGCGGGCGCCCCCGACTCCGCGCCGCTGCTGGTCGACCGGCCGTTGGTCGACGGTCGTGCGGCGGCCTACGTGTGCCGCGGGTACGTGTGCGACCGGCCCGTGACGTCGGTGTCCGAGCTGACCGAGGCCCTGGCTGTCCACCGGTAGCGAACCGGGCTGATCGGTCGACGTAACGCGCGTAGCGTCAGCATCATCGTAATCATGTAATCAGAGGTGGTGCGAGATGCGACGTGGATGGGGAGGTCGGGGCGGTTGGCAGCAGGCCGACCAGCCGCCGGCGGACGACGCGGCGGGCTGGTTCGGCGGCAGGCTGCCCGACGGCTGGTTCACCGAGGCGCCGGTGGTGACGGTGGACCGGGAGGAGATCCTGGTCGTCGGCACGCTGCCCGCGTTGGAGGGCGAGTTCGCCGACGACGCGGAGCGGACCGCGGCCGAGTCGGGCCGCATCAGCCGGTTCCGCGAGCAGACGAGGGACGAGCGGATCGAGATCGCCCGCCAAGCCGAGCACCGCTACCGGCGCAAGGTCGCCTGGGGCGCCCGGCTCGGTGGTACGGAGGAGCTGTTCACCACGCTGTCGGTGCCGGTGATGACCAGGCTGCGGCAGCCCGAGCGCAAGGTGCTGGACACCCTCGTCGCGGCGGGGGTGGCGCGGTCGCGGTCGGAGGCGCTGGCGTGGGCCGTGCGGCTGGTCGGCGAGCACGCCGACACGTGGCTGACCGAGCTGCGTGAGGCGATGACCCGGGTGGACGACCTGCGTGCGCAAGGACCCGACCTGGCGTGACGACCACCCCGTTTCCCGGCTGATCCGGGAAACGGGGCAGTCGGCCCCGCGGTAATTGAATTGCCCCTTGCGAGGCCCGCACTACGCTGCGACCAATGACCGAGAGCGCGCTGACCGAGGCCGGGCAGGACTGGGAAGAGCAGGCGCGCAACTGGATCGCCTGGGTGCGCAAACCCGGCTTCGACTCGTACTGGCGCTACCGCGACGCGTTCTTCGCGCTGGTGCCGCCCGCCGGCCGGGCCACCCTCGACCTCGGCTGCGGCGAAGGCCGGGTGTCACGCGACCTCGCCGGGCGCGGGCACCGGGTCACCGGCATCGACGCCTCGCCGACGCTGGTGGAAGCGGCGCGCCAGGCCGACCCCGAGGGGCGGTACCTGCTGGCCGATTCGGCGGACCTGCCCTTCCCGGATTACAGCTTCGACCTCGTCATCGCCTACTGCGTGCTGATGGACGTCGACGACCTGCCGGGCACCGTCGGCGAGATCGGCCGGGTGCTCGAACCGGGCGGCAAGCTCTGCCTGGCGATCACCCACCCGATCACCAACACCGGCAGCCACCGCAACGGCCTGTTCGTCCTGGACCGCCCCTACTTCGGCCGTCACCGCTTCGAGGCCGAGGTCGAACGCGACGGAATGCTGATGAAGTTCAGCGGCTGGAACCACCCGCTGAGCGCCTACACCACGGCCCTGGAGGAGTCGGGCCTGCTCGTCGAGGCCCTCCGGGAACCACAGGTCGACAACGACCCGATCCCCTGGCACATGTGGATCAGAGCAACGCGTCCGCTCTAGCAGTGCGGAGCAACCCTCCTCTTTCCGCTGGTCAGGAGTAGATCGCGAACCAGATGGCGATGATCTGATCACTGGATCTCCCGATCGTGCCTGGCGAAGCTCAAAATAGCCTTCTACCTGGGCAGACGTCATTCATTGGCACTTGATGCTTCTCGCCGTCTTCCAACGTCGGACGGCCTGGAGACGGCCTGATCTTGCAGTCCAGCCACGGGCGTCACCTCGACACAGGGCGGGTCGAGGTGACGCCCGTTGGCGTGCCCGTGGTCCTGGCCCTCGTTGCCGACCCGGCTCCTCGATGGCAAGGCGGCGAAGCCGTCGCGGCAGTCGATCGCCGTGCCCAGCCCTACCAAGCCGCGTGATCGCGCGATCGTCCCGACTGCGGTGGCTGGGAGCTGTCGTGCCCTCCGGCAGGCGCGCCGCCTCCCGACCACGTGCACCGACTCCGCGCCCGGCCGACGGGCGAAGCGGAGCGGGAGCCCGGCGTGCCGGGATGCGGGGAGTCGGTGCCAACGTGCGTCGGACCCTGCCGCGCGCCGCCGAAGGCGGCGCGCCTTGATCCCATACAGCGCAATTCGGCAACGCACATCACTCACTTGTGGAGCGATCTATTCAGTTGGGATGTATCCATCACAACCCAAAAGTCGAGTTGATGGGAGGTGCAGTAAACTCGTCTACCCAAGTAGACAACTGGAGAGGAGGTGTGCGGTGCCCGTTGATCCGTCTAGCGATCGAGCCGTCTTCCGGCAGATCGCAGACGAGTTGAGGTCGTTGATCAAGGATGGCACGTACGGTCCTGGCGCTCGCCTGCCATCGGAGAACGAGCTTGCGAAGCGATACGACGTGACGAGGGTGACGGTTCGTCGAGCGCTCGGAGAGCTTGCGGCCGAAGGGCTGACCGTCTCGCAACACGGTCGCGGTGTTTTCGTGCGTTCGGCTCCGGTGATCGTTCGAGCGAGCTTGGCCCGGTTCTCGCGCAAGCGGCGGCAAGAAGGTGACGGCGCTTTTGCGGCTGAGGTGAAGCGACTCGGGATGGTGCCGCGTCAGCGGTTGACCGAAGTCGGTGAGATCGACCCTCCGGATTTCGTGGTTGGTGCCTTGGCTCTGGGCAGCGGTGAGAAAGTTGTGGTCAGGCGGCGGGTGATGTTCGCCGATGACCTCCCGCTCCAGTTGGCGGACAGCTACTTCCCGAGCTCCTTGGCTGCCGGTACCAAGCTGCTTGACGAGGACTCTGGGCCGGGCGGCTCATATGCCCGAGTCGAGGAGAAGGGGCACACTCTCACGCGGTTCCGTGAGGACCTGACCGCGCGGATGCCCACTCCCGAAGAGGCGCGGACCTTGCAGCTCGGTACAGGTGTGCCGGTCGTCCAGCTCCGGAGGACCGCCTACGACCAGGACGGTCGGGCTGTGGAGGTCTTCGACAGCGTGGTCGCTGCCGACAAGTATCAGTTCACGTACGAGTTCGACGCACCCGAGTAGCAACCTGTCTGACCGGTTTGCGCTGGTCAACAGGCCGCTTGGACTGCTTGCATACTTGTGTACACTAGTAGTTGAGTGGACAAGAGGCGCGCGATGCGCCACGAGAGGTGGAAGACATGGCGATCCCTGCTGGTCACAGGTTTCCGATCACCTTCGATGAGCTGTTCCCGCAAGGGTTCTTCGTGCTGAAGGTGGAGCGGGCGCAGGAGTTCAACGAGGGCAAGGCACCGCGTCCCGCCAACGACAAGGTGACGGGCCTGCCGGTGTGGACGGTGCAGGGTACGGATCCGTCGGCGCGTGGGAAGAACACCGGGGCGGTGGTCAAGATCGCGTCGGAGTACCAGCCGGTGCCGCCGGAGGTGCTGCCCGGTACGCCGTTCCGTCCGGCCGTGTTCACCGGGCTGAAGGTGTCGCCGTACGTCCGGGACGGCTGGGTGAACTACACGATCTGGGCTGAGGAGATGGTGTCGCCGCAGGAGGCAGCGGCGAAGGGGCGTCGGGGCAACGGCAAGTCGGACTCGTCGGCGGGCGCTCCGCCGGTTGCGGCCTGAGAGGGGACGTCGTGGAGATCGAAGGATTGATGACGCCTGGTCCGAAGGCCAAGCCGGAGGTGGTCACCAAGCCGGGTACGGACTGGTACGGGCTGCGGCTGGTGATGGATCCCGGCGAGGTCGTGTTGGGGCTGCCGGAGGAGGAGGACGGGCGGGAGAGGTTGGCGACCTTCCTGACCGAGTTGGGCAGGGCCGCGTACTTCCTCGCCGGGGTGCTCGACCCGTCGCCGAACCACGTGCTGATGCCGGGGCTCGGTACGCCGGGCGGCACGGTCTGGTCTGACGCCTCGATCTACGGGGACTCGGGGCCGGGAAGCACGTCGCGATGACCGCTGCCGCCAGTGCTAAGCCGACGTACGCGGTCTTCTTGCGGGCCGACTCCTTCGGGCGCGCGATGGCGTTGGCGGGATTCCGGTCGAACTACGCGTTGGCCAAGGCAATGGGGCTCAACCGGTCGACGGTGAAGCGGGTGCGGACCGGTGAGCTGATGCCGGGGCCGGGGTTCATCGCCGGTGCGTTGAAGGCCCTTTCACCGATGGCGTTCGAAGACCTGTTCGTGGTCGACGTCAGCGAGGAGTGACCGTACCTGCGGGTGCGTGACAACTGAACAGATCGCGGCTGGTCGGTGTGGTCGCGGGGAGACAGTCCAAGTCTTGGCGGGCTCCGGCTGTCTCCCTGCGACTCACCTGACTGGCTTCGCCATGCACATTTGTTGACACACAAGGGATTCCAGTCATGTCAAGGGTATCTCGTCGCGGGGGACGTGCGTCAAGTCGGGCCGTCGCCTCGTCAGGGTGGAAGCTGTCCAACGGTTCGAAGTGCCAGCGGTGCAAGCGGTTCGGTGTGTTCGCGCCCGGACAACTCACCTGCTGTGCCTGTCTGGGGTGGCTCGCGCTGATCTTCGCCCCGGTCGGGGGTGCGGCCTGATGGCGCGGTGGGTTGACCCGGCTCCGTTCGAGGGTGCTCGGCCTCGGGTGCCGTGGTGGGCGTTGGTGCCGGGCAAGTTGAAGTGGCTGGCCCTGTTGGTGGCCGTGGTGTGGCTGCTCGTGGTCGCCGCCGTGCGCCTGGTGCTCGTTGTGATCCGGTACCCGGTGGTCACGCTGGTGCCGTTGACGGCGGCCTGGTGCTGGCTGCGGTTCGGGCTGTCGCCGCTGGTCCTGGCCCTGCTGAGCCTGACGGCGGGGCTCACGGTCTGGGCGGGTCTGGATCGGGCGTCGTTCCTGCGGCACGTGTGGTTCCGGCTGGTCACCGAGTACCGGCGGGCGACGGTGTACGTGCCGCGTTGGCGCACCACCATGCGCCTGGCAGAGCTGGCGAAGGACAACCGCGGACGCGAGTACCGGCCCAAACTGCGGCGGGTGCGGTCGGAAGGGTGGAGGGACCGGGTTCGAGTGCGGATGATTCCGGCGCAGGCACCTGAGGCATGGGAGCTGCGTCGTGACGGCCTGGCGCACTCGTTCGGGGCGCAGTCGTGCCGGGTGCGGGTGCTGCGGCCGAAGGTGATCGAACTCGACTTCATCCACTCCGATCCGTTGGCACGGTCGCTGCCGGTGCCATCCCTGTCCGACGATGCGGACGCGGTCGACCTCAAGCGGGTGGTGGTCGGGCGCACGGAGACCGGTAAGCCCTGGCGGATTCGCTTGCAGGGCAACCAAGTCCTCGGCGTCGGTGTGCAAGGCGCGGGCAAGGGATCGGTGCTGTGGTCGATCATCTGGCACCTTGCCCCGGCGGTGCGGGCCGGTCTCGTGCGCCTGGTGGGCATCGACCCCAAGGGCGGTATGGAGCTGGGGCAGTGCCCGGACGCGTTCGCTCGGCTGGTGTTCGACAACGGCCGTGAGGCGGTCGAGCTGCTGGAGGAGCTGGCGGCGGAGGTCAAGGAGCGGGCGGCGCGGTACCGGGGTGTCCGGCGGCTGTGGGCGCGCTCCAACGGTGAGCCGTTCACGGTGCTCGTGGTCGATGAGCTGGCGGACCTGATCGCCTACCAGCCGGACAAGGGTCTACGTGAGCGGGCCACCCGCGCTATCCAGACGATCACCTCTCAGGGTCGCGCGCCGGGCTTCTGCGTCCTGGGCCTGGTGCAAGACCCGCGTAAGGAGGTCGTGGGGTTCCGGCACCTGTTCGGTACCCGCGTCGCACTGCGCCTGGACGAGTCGACGCAGGTGGACATGGTCCTGGGCGACGGTGCCCGTGCCCGTGGCGCTGCGGCTCACGAGATCAGCGAGCAGACACCCGGCGTGGCCTGGGTGAAGACCGACGGCAGGGGAGAGCCGGAGCGCGTGCGGGCCTTCCACGTCACCGATGCGGACCTGGTCGAGCTGGGCGTCTACCTGGCCGACGCGACCGTGCACGAGTTCCCGAACCGACCCGATGGCGACGCGACCGGAGGTGCTGCGGCATGACCACCCCTGTTGTCCCTGCGGTGCCGCTGGACGTGGCGGGCATGACCTCGGCCGAACGGGCCCGGCTGCCGCTGTCCCTCGACGTGGTCAAGGCAGCCGCCGAACAGCACGGCGTCTGTACCCGGCCCGTGCTCCGCGAGGTCGTGGACCTGGACACCGGAGAGGTGCGGATTGTCGGCATCCGCTGCAACTCCACCCAGGCGTCCAAGTGCCCGGCCTGCGCCGAGCGCAACCGCCGCTCCCGCATGGCGCAGTGCCGCGAGGGCTGGCACCTCGACCACGAACCGATCGCCGAACGCCACGCGCCCACCACCGATCAGGTCGAGCTGGTGACCTACCGCTCGGATCTGACCGCCGAGTACCGCCGTGCCGTCGCTGAGGGCGCTGAAGACCAGGTCGAGGATCTGCGCGAAGGCATCCGGGAGGCGGACACCGACCTCAAGCGGGAGGGAGTCCGCGGGAACCTTCCCAACGTCGAGCGGCCTGGGCGAGCGGCGCCGGTCAGGTCGACTCGTCGCAGGCAGGACGCCCCGAACCTGCCTCGTCGTAAGGTCACCAAGCGCACCGTGGGCCGGGAGTTCGCGGGCAAGTACCGGCCGTCGACGTTCATCACGCTCACGCTCGACACCTACGGCAAAGTCACCTCGGACGGCGCTCCCGTCGACCCGAACACGTACGACTACCGGCGGGCGGCTCGGGACGCGGTGCACTTCGCTTCCCTGGTCGACCGGTGGTGGCAGAACCTTCGGCGGGTCATCGGCTTCGACGCCCAGTACTTCGGCACGGTCGAGCCCCAACGCCGCATCACCCCACACGCCCACTTCGCCGTGCGCGGCTCCATCCCGCACAAGGTCATCCGCCAGGTCACCGCCGCCACCTACCTCCAGGTCTGGTGGCCCGACCACGACCACCTGAAGTACAGCGGCGAACGCCCGCCGGTCTGGGACATGCGCACCAAGGGCTTCGTGGACCCGGACACCGAACAGCCGTTGACCACCTGGGCCGACGCCGTGGCAGACCTCGACGCACCCGCCCACGTCGCCGAGTTCGGTCGCCAAGTCCACTCCAAGGGCATCCTCGGCGGCACCGAGGAGTCGGGGCGGCACATCGGCTACCTGACCAAGTACCTCACCAAGTCCATCACCGAAGTGGTCGAGCAGGACGCCTCACCGCGCCTGGCCGACCACGCCGACCGCTTGGCCGCAGAGCTGGCCGTCACGCCGTGCTCGGAGCGTTGCGCGGTCTGGCTGCTCTACGGCGTCCAACCCAAGGGCGTCACGTCCAAGACCACGCCCGGCCACTGCAAGGGCAAGGCACACCGCCGAGACACCCTCGGCCTCCCCGGCCGCCGCGTCCTCGTCTCACGCCGGTGGTCGGGCAAGACCCTCGCCGAGCACAAGGCGGACCGGGCCACGTTCGTGCGTGAAGCGCTCAAGGCTGCGGGCATCGCCAAGCCGGAAGACGAACGCGCCCGACTCCAGTGGGGACCGGTCCGACCGGGTGACCCCCACGCCCCGTCCCGCACCGAGCTGCTGATGCACATGATCGCCCAGCGGCTCGCCTGGCAGGCCGAGTACCAGCAGGCACAAGCCGCGCCGGCACCTCCGCCGGAAGTTTCAGCAATCGCAGCTTGATCAAGGGGGAGTCGTGGGGGAGATCGAACCGCTGTGGGGAGTGGACGAGGTCTCGGCGTTCCTCGGAGTGCCGGTCAAGACGCTCTACCAGTGGAAATGGCGTCGCTACGGGCCGCCTTTGCGGAAGGTCGGCAAGCACCTCCGCTACGTGCCCGCTCAAGTCCGTCGGTGGGTCGAAGACCTAGCCGCCTAGCTGTTTCAGCAGTTCAACCGACAGGAGGAGTCTGCCGTGGGTCACGTCCAAGATCGCTGGTGGAAGGAGGAGCGAGATCCCGTGACGCAGCAGGTCACACGGGTCAAGACCTCCTCGTACGGCAAGGGTCTGCGCTACAAGGTGCGCTACCTCGACCCGCAGGGAAACGAGAAGAGCAAGAGCTTCCCGGACCGCCAGAAGAAGCGGGCCGACGACTTCCTGTTGGCAGTGGAATCGGACAAGCGTGAGGGCAAGTACGTCGACCCCAAAGCCGGGGAACTCAAGTTCTCCAAGTACGTGGAGACCTGGTTCGGCGGCCAGTCGCAGGACGCGGCGACGCAGGAGAACCTGCACAACCAGGTGAACAAGCGTCTGGTGCCGTTCTTCGGCGGCATGGCCATGAAGTCGATCAGCATTCCGAAAGTCCGGGAGTGGCTGGGGACGATGGGTGAGGCGGGCCTGAGCCTCCGCTACCAGCAACTTCTCTTCGACCGGCTCTCCTCGATCCTGAACGCGGCGGTGGAGGAGAAGATCATCACGGCCAACCCGTGCAAGGCGCGGAGCGTGCAGCGGCCGTCACCGCCGGAGCGGCGCATCAAGCCCTGGCCGGAGGCACGGATGCGGGCCGTCCAGCTCGCCTTGCCGGTCGAGTACAAGATCGCCTTGGTGCTCGCTGCGGGTACTGGCCTGCGCCAAGGCGAGATCTTCGGCCTGGGCGTGGAGGAGATCGACCGGGACGCCCGTGAGCTGCGTCGTCCGCCAAGTCCGGATCGTCGGCAACGAGCTCGTCTACGCCCTGCCCAAGAGCAAGAAGGCGCGCACGGTGCCGCTCGGTGACGGGGTCTTGGACGCCTTGGACGCTCACATGGAGGCACACCCGCCAGTCGCTGTCACCCTCCCGTGGGATCGGCCCGGAGGTGATCCGGTGACCGTGCGCCTGGTGCTCACGATGGCCGGTGACGCGGTCAGGCGTCAGGTGTTCAACATGGGCATCTGGCGTCCGGCCTTCACCGCGGCTGGCATCGAGTACCGGCAGCAGGAGGACGGGATGCACGGGCTCCGGCACCTGTACGCGTCCAGCCAGCTGGAGAACGGCGTCTCCATCAAGGCCCTGTCCGCCCACCTCGGCCACCAAGATCCGGGCTTCACGCTCCGGACGTACACGCACCTGATGCCGACCAGCCACGACAAGAGCCGCAAGGCCGCCAACCGCCTCTTCAAGCCCAAGAAGCGCGCTGACGGGCTGGAGACGGCGTGACCTACAGCGCGTTCACCTGGTTCGCCTTCACCTCGAACTCGGTCCGACCATCGGGCGTCTCGATACCTGCCGGGTGCCGGGTCGAGATCGTCAGTACCTCTGTGCCGTCCGCCAGTTCTGCTCTCCCGATGACTTCGCAGCTCACCCGGACATCTGTCGGGTACGCCGCATCAGGGGTGAGGAGATCAGCTCCGTCGAAGATGGGCGGCTTGTCGAACAGGCTCCACACGACTCCGTGCACGTCGGTGAGCTGGACTTCGACCCATCCGGGGAACGGCTCGTCGCTCACCCAACGCACGGCCCGCCCTGCCACTGATGTCATGCGGCCGAGTATCGAGGGCCGTCCGACAGCGAGCCATCGTGTTTCCCGTGGGGACGGCCTGGAGACGGCCTGATCATGTAAATCAGGGGTCACGCGACCACAGAACCCCAGGTCAGGAGTAGATCGCGAACCAGATGGCGATGTAGTGGCACAACGCCGCCAGCACGGTGGCCGCGTGGAAGAACTCGTGGTAGCCGAAGACCTGTGGCCAGGGGTTGGGCCAGCGAGAGGCGTAGAAGATGGCGCCTGCGGTGTAGAGGAGGCCGCCTACCAGCAGCAGTACGAGAGCCGCGACGCCGACGTGGTGCAGCAGGTCGGGCAGCACGAACACCGCGACCCAGCCCAGGGCGATGTAGATCGGCACCCCGAGCCACCTCGGCGCGTGCGGCCACGCCAGTTTCAGGGTCACGCCGCCCAGGGCGCCCGCCCACACCACGAGCAGCACCACGTTGCCCGTGGCCGGCGGCATCGCCAGCAGGGCGAACGGCGTGTAGGTGCCGGCGATGAACACGAAGATCATCGAGTGGTCGAGGCGCTTCATCCACGTCCGCGCCCGCACGCTGACCCAGTTCACCCGGTGGTACAGCGCGCTGACGCCGAACAGGCCGAGCACCGTCACCCCGTACACGGACGTGGCGAGCGCGGCCTTCGCCGACACGGTGGCGGCGGCCAGGGCGATCAGCGTCGCGCCGGTCGCCACGGACACGACGAACGACCAGAGGTGCAGCCAACCCCGCAGGCGAGGCCGCAGGGCGGGCTCGGGCGGCTGCGGATGAGTCGACGTGGTCACCCCGCTGAGGTTACGGGAGGGTAGGTGACCCGGTCAGCACACGACGGCGTGACCGCGCCCACCCGGCGTACGCTCTTCCAGCGTGGGTCTTCGCGAACGGGTCAAGAGCGTCCTGCTCAAGGGTTACGAGTTCCGCCTCAACCGATGGCTCGACGGCAAGCAACGACCACGTCACGTCGGCGTGGTGCTCGACGGCAACCGTCGCTGGGCCAAGGAGGCGGGCTTCGACGACGTCGCGCACGGCCACCGCGCCGGCGCCCGCAAGATCCTGGAACTGCTGAGCTGGTGCCGCGAGGCCGAGGTAGAGGTGGTCACGCTGTGGATGCTGTCCACGGACAACCTCAACCGGCCCGTCGAGGAGCTCGGACCGCTGCTCGACATCATCGCCGACATCGTCGACGAGCTCGCCGAGCCCGGTAACCCGTGGCGCATCCGGCACGTCGGCGCGCTGGACATGCTGCCCACGGAGACCGCCGCCCGGTTGTCCGCCGCGGCGCTGCGCACCAAGGGCCGCACCGGCCTGGAGGTCAACGTCGCGGTCGGCTACGGCGGCCGGCAGGAGATCGCCGACGCGGTCCGCAAGCTGCTGCAGAAGCACGCCGAGTCCGGCGGCACGATCGAGGAGCTGGCCGAGGTCCTGGACGTCGACCACATCGCCGAGCACCTCTACACCTCCGGCCAACCCGACCCGGACCTGCTCATCCGCACCTCCGGCGAGCAGCGGCTGTCGGGCTTCATGCTGTGGCAGTCCGCGCACTCCGAGTTCTGGTTCTGCGAGGCCTACTGGCCGGAGTTCCGCCGCACCGACTTCCTGCGCGCCCTGCGCGACTACGCCGTCCGGCACCGCCGCTTCGGCTCCTGAACCATGCCGAAGGGCGGCGCTCCCCCGACCGGGGAGCGCCGCCCTCAGCGACGATCAGCGCAGGACTCAGTCGTCGATCGACTGGCCGGTGTTGCTGTTGCCGTCGTCGTCGGTGTTGATGCAGTAGTTCTCGTCGTTGTTCGAGAGGATCGGGATCGCGAGCACGTTGACCTCGACCTCGCAGACGTTGATGTTGCTCAACAGGTCGGAGTCGTTGGCGAAGTTGATCAGGCCGAACTGGTCCGCGTAGTCACCGTCGGGCGCCTCGGCCAGGTAGTGGTTCTCGAACTCGCCGACCGCGGTGTAGTCGTCGCCGCCGTGGCCGTCACCGTGGTACGGCGTCGCGAACGCGGGAGAGCCCAGCAACATGAGACCAGCCGCGGCGATGGCGACGGCGCCTGCCTTCTTCAACATGTGAAACACACTCCTCTAGTGGGGAATTGATGTGACGCCCAGAATCTCGCTCCACATTCCGAGCATTCGGGGAGTCTGGCGGCTCAGGCGGTTTGCCCTCGCCCGGTAATTTACCGGCTTGTGTTGTGGATTGCATCCGAGCAACACCATCGTGTGAACAATGTTTTACCGGTTTAGTTCTCGGGTTTGTTCCGGACAACGTGGCCACATACTCACGCGGTCCATTCACGCTAATTAACGCCTGGGCACGTGCCCCGCGGTCCCGTCCACGCCGTTCGCCGGCAGCCGCCAGTCGTTCGGCGGCTCACGGCACGCGTCGGCCTGGTCGGCCCGCTCGGACCGGTCGGTCCGCTCAGCCGCCGTCGTTGTCCGTGTTGATGCAGACCGCCTGGTCGTTGTTGGACAGGATCGGCACGGTGAGGACGTTCACCTCGACGTTGCAGATGTTGATGTTGCTGAGGACGTCGGAGTCGTCGGCGAAGTTGATCAGGCCGAACTGGTGGACCTCGCCACCCTCGTCGTCCGGCTCCACCCACGCCTGCCAGTGGCCGTCCTCCGAGTGGCCGTGGCCGTGCCCCTCGCCCGGCGAGTACCCGTCGCCGTGCTCGTGGGGTTCACCGGCAACGGCGAATGCCGGAGCGCCGACCATCATCAGTCCGGCCATGACCGCGACGACGGTGCCTGCCTTCTTCAGCACTTCAACACTCCTCTTTGTGGGTTTCCCCGTCGATCCAGCGCTGCTCGGAAGCCCGGATGTGGTTCGTCTGCGGGGCAAACTACCGAACCCCAGGCCCCATATGGATCTCTATAACACCATTGTGTGATCCACCGACGGGTGCTGTCCCCCATTGCGGTGCCTTCGGTCGTCATAATTCGTCGGCTCGGCGCTCTTGTGGTAAACCGAGCGGTCATCGCCATGCTCTATGGTCTTCAGTTCGTGGACGGCGACCGGATCGTGCGTGAGTACCTGTTGCTCGGGCTGCGGCTGGACAGGCTGTCGCCCGGCCTGGTCGACTCGTTCACCGGCGACCGGGCGCTGCGCCGCGCGGTGGACGGCGAGTCGAGGCCCCACCCGGTCGCGTTGACCGAGCAGGCCGCGCTGCTGCGCCGTGAGCTGCCCGGCACCGACCTGGAACCCGACCGCAAGCGCTTCCTGGACGCCCACCTGGTGGCCGCCGAGACGATCGCGCGCAAGCTCGCCGGGGTGCGCGTCGGCTTCGTGGAGGAGGTGCGGGCGTACTTCCAGGTCGACGTCCGCCCCGGCCACCCCGACACCTACCGCCGCGCGCACGCGGGCCTGGACGAGCTGCTGCCCGGCACCGGCACGCTGGCCGAGCGGCTCGCCGACCACCGCGCGGCCGACGAGGTGCCGCCGCGCCGCCTCAAGGCCACCGTGCACGCCCTGTCGAGCGCTCTGCGCGACCGCGTGCGGCAGCGGTTCGAGCTGCCCCCGAACGAGGTGGTGGAGTACGAGGTCGTCGTCGACAAGCCGTGGAGCGGCTTCAACTACTACATGGGCGGCTTCCGGTCGCGGGTGGCGATCAACGCCGACCTCGGCCACCGGATGTCCAACCTGCCGCACCTGGTCGCGCACGAGTCCTACCCCGGCCACCACACCGAGCACTGCCGCAAGGAGGTGGGCCTGGTCGGCAAGCGCGGGCACGCCGAGCAGGCGTTGTTCCTGATCAACACGCCGCAGTGCCTGATGGCCGAGGGCATGGCCGAGCTGGGCCTGCACGCCGCGGTCGGCCCCGGCTGGGGCCGCTGGGCCGAGGAGATCATGGCCGACCTGGGCCTGCGGATGGACGGCGAGCTGGCCGAGCGGGTGGAGAGCGCGCTGTCCGGACTGCTCACCGTGCGTCAGGACGCCGCCCTCATGCTGCACGACCGGCGTGCCCATCCGGATGACGTGGTGGACTTCCTGTGCCGGTGGCTGCTGGTCCCCGAACGCCGTGCCCGCCACATGCTGCGCTTCCTCGGTGACCCTCTGTGGCGGGCGTACACCACGACGTACGTGGAGGGCGTGCGCCTGGTCCGCGCCTGGCTCGACCTGCGTGCGCCCGCGGACACGTTGGGTGACCGGTATTTGAGACTTCTTGACGAACCACTGGTGCCGGCGGCGTTGGCGGAGGAGGTCGCGGCCGGGGTGCCCTGGCTCAACCGCGACCCTGGGTGACCGACCGCCCCACATCCGGCCGCACCGGCTCTGAGCTGCGTGGACGAGGTGGCGTTGCGCCGATGTGACGGCCGTGCGTCGCCCACCGGCACCCCATGTCGCCATCTTTCGCCCGTTTTGCGGCGAAGTGACGAATTGACGAATCACCTGTGTGGCTGCCTGCATAAGAGGGACCGGCGGAGGTAACTTCCGGTTGGCGGGACGCGTCCACTGCGGACCGCGCAGGGAGGCCCTGATCGTGGCTGTCGTCGTATCGCCGGTGCCGCCGGCGGTGATGAGCGCGAGGGGGCCGGCACCCGGCCCTCGTGGCCGGCACGCCTGAGCTAGCGAGGCGGTCCGGTCGATCGGGGTGGTGCCTGGCCCAGCGAGGAGCGGACGCGGGTGCCGCGTTCGTGAGGGAGTTGCCGTGAACGCACGACGACCCGCGAGCCGTTCCTCAGGCTCATCGCGCAGCACTTCCCGGCGCCGTGGCGCGCCGACGACCAACACGTACGTGGTGGACACGTCCGTGCTCCTCTCAGACCCCCTGGCCACCACGCGGTTCGCCGAGCACGAGGTCGTGCTGCCGCTCGTGGTGATCAGCGAGCTGGAGGGCAAGCGGCACCACCCGGAACTCGGTTGGTTCGCCCGGGAGGCGCTGCGCCTGCTCGACGACCTGCGACTGCGGCACGGCCGGCTGGACCACCCGGTCCCGACCGGCGCGGACGGCGGCACGCTGCGCGTGGAGCTCAACCACTCCGACCCGGAGGTGCTGCCCGCGGGTTTCCGCACGGACTCCAACGACGCCCGGATACTGGCCTGCGCGCTCAACCTCGCGGCCGAGGGCAACAACGTCACGCTGGTCACCAAGGACATGCCGCTGCGGGTCAAGGCGGGCGCCGTCGGCCTGGCCGCCGAGGAGTACCGGGCCCACGACGTCACGCTGTCGGGGTATTCCGGGATGTCCGACGTGGACGTCGACCAGTCCGTGGTGGACGCGCTGTACCGCGACACCGTGATCGACCCGGCGCTGTTCGACCTGCCGCACGTCGCCGAGCTGCCGTGCCACAGCGGGTTGCGGCTGCTGGCGGGCACGTCGAGCGCGCTGGGCCGGGTCACGGCGGACAAGCAGCTGCGGCTGGTGCGCGGCGACCGGGAGGCGTTCGGCCTGCACGGCCGGTCGGCCGAGCAGCGCGTGGCGCTGGACCTGCTGCTCGACACCGAGGTCGGCATCGTCTCGCTGGGCGGACGGGCCGGCACCGGCAAGTCGGCGCTCGCGCTGTGCGCGGGCCTGGAGGCGGTCATGGAACGCCGCCAGCACCGCAAGGTCGTCGTGTTCCGCCCGCTGTACGCGGTCGGCGGGCAGGAGCTGGGCTACCTGCCCGGCTCCGAGAGCGAGAAGATGCAGCCGTGGGCGCAGGCGGTGTTCGACACGCTCGGCGCGCTGGTCAGCCAGGACGTGGTCGAGGAGATCATGGACCGCGGCATGCTGGAGGTCATGCCGCTGACCCACATCCGCGGCCGGTCGCTGCACGACTCGTTCGTGATCGTGGACGAGGCGCAGTCGTTGGAGCGCAACGTGCTGCTCACCGTGCTGTCGCGGTTGGGTGCCAACTCGCGGGTGGTGCTCACGCACGACGTGGCGCAGCGTGACAACCTGCGCGTGGGGCGGCACGACGGGGTGGCGGCCGTCATCGAGAAGCTGAAGGGCCACCCGCTGTTCGCGCACGTGACGTTGACCCGGTCGGAGCGTTCGCCGATCGCCGCGCTGGTCACCGAGATGCTGGAGGACTACGCCTCCTGACGATCCGTCCTCGGAGGGGCCTGCCCGGTCGCGCTGGTCGGGCGGGCCCCTCCCGGGATTTTGTCTACGATCTGCATTATCCAGGCCAGGATCCCCGCGGCGACCAGCACGAACAGGGCGTTGCGCAGTGCGGTGCCGAAGCCGATGGCGGTCACGTCCAGGAACGGGTACGGGTACCAGCCCGTGAGCGCGCCGTGGACGAATGTATACAGGATCCAGAATACCGGCCAGATCAGCAGCGCCTTGGCGACCGTCGCCCGGTCGACGCGCGGCCGCGGGCCGAACAGCAGCCAGCCGAGCACGGCCAGCACCGGCGACAGCTGGTGGAAGCCCAGGTTCACCCACCAGGACACCCCGACGTGGTGCACGAGCGGGGCAAGTACGAGGGCGAACACGATGCCGGTGATCGTGATGCCGAGCAGCGCGTCCAGCCGCGCCACCCGCCAACCGCGGCCGTCCCGGGCCGGGTCCACCGCCAACGTGACGGCCACGAAGAGCACGAAAAGGTTGCTCTGGATCGTGAAGTAGCTGAACAACCGGATGAGCCGCACACCGAGCGTCACCTGAACCTCGGCGTGACCCGAGTTGACGTCCGCCCCACCGGCGAACAGCAGCACCAGTTGGGTGATCAGCGACGCGGCGATCACGGCCGCCAGCACGCCGTGCCACACCCGCGAGCCGGTGTGCCAGGCGGTGGACCGGAGTGCGGTGCTCATCGCCCGATCATCGGGCCGCCGCCCGGGTCCTGCTAGTCGAGCGCCCGCCGCAGGAAACCGCGCATGCCCAGCGCGCCGAACCCCAGCACCGACCCGACGAGCACCACGAAGCACACCCACAGCGGGATGTGCTCGACGTCCGGCACCAGCACGGCGCGCATGCCCTCGCTGACGTAGGTGAGCGGGTTCAGCGCGCACAGCACCTGGAACCACCGCAGGCCGTCCAACGCCGGCCACGGGAACTGCGCCGAGCCGGTGAACAGCAGCGGGGTCAGGATCACCGCGAACATCACGGTGATGTGCCGCGCCGACACCGACGTGCCGATGACCATGCCCACCGCCGCACCCGCCAGCGAACCCAGGACGATCACCACGAGCGCCGTCGGCAGCCCGGCCGCGGGCCAGCTCACGTCCAGCATGACGAACCCGATCGGGACCATCAGCAGCGCGGCGAGCAACCCGCGCAACGCGCCGAACACCATCTTCTCCACCGCGACCAGCGGGATCGGGATGGGCGCCAGCAGGCGGTCCTCGATCTCGCGCGTCCACGAGAAGTCCAGCACCAGCGGCAACGTGGTGTTCTGCAACGCGCCCAGGAACCCGTTCATCGCCACGATGCCGGGCAGCAGCACGGCGGCGAAGTCGTCCTGCACGAACCCGATGTCGCCGAGCACCTTGGCGAAGATGAACAGGATGAAGAACGGCTGGATGATCACCTGCGCGAGGAAGCTCGGCAGCTCGCGGCCGGTCACGAAGACGTCCCGCCACAGGATCGCGTTGAACGTGCGCAGCGACGTCATCGCAGCTCCCTGCCCGTCAGGTGGATGAACACGTCTTCCAGGCTCGGCGTGCCGATGGACAGGTCGGTGACCGGTGCGCCGAGCCGTTCGAGGGTCCGCAGCACCTCCGGCAGCGCCACGGCGGGCGCGACGTCGGTGTAGAGGCGGAACGTGCCCTGCACGTGCTCCACCCGTTGCACGCCGTCGACCTTGTTCAAGCTTTCGGTCACCGAGGCGGTCGACTCGGGTGCGGCGCCGTTCAGGCTGACGCTGACGCTGAGCGTGGTGCTGCCGGGCAGGGTCCTGGTGAGCTCGGTGGGCGTGTCGAGCGCGAGCAGCCGGCCGTGGTCGACGATGCCGACCCGGTCGCACAGCTTGTGCGCCTCGTCCATGTCGTGCGTGGTGAGCACGACCGTGACGCCGTCGGCGTGCAGGGCGGCGACGCGGTCGTGCACGAACAGCCGTGCCTGCGGGTCCAGGCCCGTCGACGGCTCGTCGAGGAACAGCACCTTCGGCCGGTGCATCAGGGCGCGGGCGATCATCAGCCGTTGCGCCTGGCCACCGGACAGCGTGTCCACCAGGGCCTTGGCGTGGTCCTCCAGGCCCATCCGCGCCAGGACCTCGTCGGCCGCCCGCTGCCGCTCGGCGCGGCCGACGCCGTGGTAGGCGGCGTGGAACAGCAGGTTCTGCCGCACGTTCAGCGCGCGGTCGAGGTTGTTGCGCTGGGGGACGACGGCGAGCAGCCGCCGTGCCCGCTGGGAGTCGGCGACCACGTCGACGCCTTCCACCAGGGCCGTGCCGGACGTCGGCCGGACCCTGGTGGTCAGCACACCAACGGTGGTCGTCTTGCCCGCGCCGTTCGGGCCGAGCAGGCCGAACACCTCACCTCGGCGGACCGTGAAGCCCAGCCCGTCAACGGCCGGTTTCCGGCCGCTCTTGTAGACCTTCACCAGGTCCGTCACCACTACGGCTTCGTCCACCCGTCGAGCCTAGTGACGGGTGGCGGTCACCAGCCCGACGGCAGCGGGCGGCCCTCGGCGAACCCGGCGGCGCTCTGGACGCCGACGGTGGCCTTGGCGTGGAACTCCTCCATGGTCTGCGCGCCCGCGTAGGTGCAGGCACTGCGGACGCCCGCGGTGATGGCGTCGATCAGGTCCTCGACGCCGGGGCTGCCGGGGTCCAGGCGCATGCGCGAGGTGGAGATGCCCTCCTCGAACAGGCCCTTCTTCGCCCGGTCGAAGGCGTTGTCGGTGCGGGTGCGCGCGGAGACGGCCCGCTTCGACGCCATGCCGAACGACTCCTTGTAGAGCCGGCCCTGCTCGTCGCGCTGGAGGTCGCCGGGCGACTCGTAGGTGCCGGCGAACCAGGAGCCGATCATCACGCTGGACGCGCCGGCGGCGAGGGCGAGGGCGACGTCGCGCGGGTGGCGGACGCCGCCGTCGGCCCAGACGTGCCTGCCGAGCCTGCGGGCCTCCGCGGCGCACTCGGCGACGGCGGAGAACTGCGGGCGGCCGACGCCGGTCATCATCCGGGTGGTGCACATCGCGCCCGGGCCGACGCCGACCTTGACGATGTCCGCGCCGGCTTCGACCAGGTCGCGGACGCCTTCGGCGGTGACCACGTTGCCGGCGACGACCGGGACGGTCGGGCGGGCCTCGCGGACGGCCTTGAGGGCGGCGAGCATCTTCTCCTGGTGGCCGTGGGCGGTGTCGACGACCAGGGTGTCGACGCCGGCTTGGAGGAGTTGCTCGGCCTTGGCGGTGACGTCGCCGTTCACGCCGATGGCGGCGGCGACGCGAAGCTTGTTCGCGTTGTCGAGGGCGGGTTGGTAGACGCCGGCACGCAGCGCGCCCAGGCTGGTCATGACGCCGCGCAGCCGGCCGTCGGCGTCGACGCCCAGCGCGACCCGCTGGGTGCCGCCGTGCAGCCGGTCGAAGACGTCACGCGGAAGGGTGTCCAACGGAAGGGTCACGATGCGCTCGTCGGCGACGTCGTGCAACCGGGTGAACCGGTCGACGCCGGCGCACGCCGCCTCGTCCACGACACCCGTCGGCCGACCGTCGTCGTCGATCACGACAACCGCCCCGTGCGCCCGCTTGTGCAGGAGGTTGACCGCGTCGGCGACCGAGTCGCCGGGGTGCAGCGTCAGCGGGGTGTCCCACACGGTGTGCCGTGCCTTCACCCACTGGACGATCTCCGCGACC
Source organism: Saccharothrix stipae (assembly GCF_054781895.1). Taxonomy (NCBI): domain Bacteria; kingdom Bacillati; phylum Actinomycetota; class Actinomycetes; order Pseudonocardiales; family Pseudonocardiaceae; genus Saccharothrix; species Saccharothrix stipae. The sequence continues at coordinate 342,966 of NZ_BAAGTN010000009.1, forward strand.
GCTTCGGGCGCCACGTCCTGCGGGAGCACCACCAGCCCGCCGCGGCGCGCCACGGTTTCCGCCATCCGCCGTCCCGCCACCGCGGTCATGTTCGCGACCACGATCGGGATCGTCGCCCCCGTTCCGTCGGAGGTCGACAAGTCGACGCCGAACCTCGAATCGACGGCCGATCGGCCGGGCACGAGGAAGACGTCGTCGTAGGTCAGGTCGTAGCTGGGCCGATGCCCTTCGATGAACCGCACGAGACCTTGACGATACCCGCGTCGAGGCCGATTCGCCCTGGTTGTGCGCACCAAGGGGGTGGATCGGTACGGGTCTGTGGTTGTGGGTTCCTCCAAAGCCGCACTCGTGCGGCTCCAGCGCCCTCACCGGCTCCCGTGCAGGCGCCCCTCACGGTCCCGGGCGCATCGTGTCGTTGCCCCGCGTCGGCGTCCGCATCACCGCTCCGCTCGTGTCCGGTCCGGGCGGCTGGGTGGTTGGCGGCACGGGCCGGGTTGGTCGGGGTTCCTCTTCGTTTCAACCGAGGTGCGGTAACAGCGTTTCCGTACATTTTCCGGCGATGTTCACTCGATCGTGTCTCCCGAACCGCCCTCGTGCTTCGGGAGGAGGGCGCGGACGGCGTCGATCGTGTCCGCTTCGCCCGCGTCCTTGTCCGGTCGGTACCGGAGCACCCGGGCGAACCGGAGCGCCACGCCGCCCGGGTACCTGGGGCTCACCTGGACACCGTCCAACTCGATCTCGATCACCATCTCCGGTCTGACCATCACCGCCCAGTCCGTCTTCTCCGTCGCGATCGCCATCAACTCACGCGTCTGCCAAGCCAGCAACTCGTCGGTCAGCCCCTTGAACGTCTTGCCGACCATGATCGGCGGCCCGCCGTCCGGGTCCCGCGCACCCAGGTGCAGGTTCGACAGCAGCCCCTTCCTCCTCCCGCTGCCCCACTCGACACCCAGCACCACCAGGTCGAGCGTGTGCACCGGCTTCACCTTCTGCCACGCCCGCCCCCGCCGCCCGGCCGCGTACACCGATTCGAGCGACTTCACCATCACGCCCTCGTGCCCGGCGGCCAGCGCCTCGTCCAGCACCCGCGCCGCCTCGTCCTCCGCCGGCGACACCGCCCCCGGGATCACGTGCCGCCCCGCCACCCGGCGCAACGCCTCCAGCCGCGCCCGCAACGGCTCGTCCAGCAGGTCGACCCCGTCCAGGTGCAGGCAGTCGAAGAAGAACGGGCTGAGCAGCAGCTCCCGCACGTCCTGCGCCCCGAACCGGCTCATCGTCTCCTGGAACGGCCGGGGCTTGCCGTCGTCGGTCAACGCCAGCGTCTCGCCGTCCAGCACCACCGACGTGCACGGCAGCGCGCGCACCAGCTCCACCAGCTCCGGCACGGTGCCGGTGATCTCGCGCAACGTCCGCGTGAAGACCCGCACCGCGTCACCCGACCGGTGCACCTGGATCCGCGCACCGTCGAGCTTGTGCTCCACCACGCACGACCCCAGCTCGGCCAACGCCTCGGGCAACGACTCCGCCGGCGACGCGAGCATCGGCCGCACCGGCCGCCCGACCTCCAGCCGGAACGCCTCCAACGCCGCCGCACCGCTCATCGCGGCCACGGCCGTCTCCGGCAGCTTCCCCGACAGCATGAACGCCCGCCGCACCACCTCGCCGGGCACGTCGGCCGCCCGCGCGATCGCGTCCAACATCACCCCTTCGAGTGCACCTTGGCGCAGTTCACCGGTCAGCAGCCGGCGCAGGAAGTCCTGCTCGGCGGCCGTCGCCCGGCCGAACAGGTCGGTCAGCAACGCCGCCCGCCGCGCCGTCGAACCCTTGCCGCCGATCGTGGCGAACTCGCCCAGCGCCTCGTCCACATCGGACACGGTGAGCGAAGGGGCCGCGGCCGGCGTCACGGCCAGGTCGAACACGGTGCGCCAACCTGCCCCGATGCGCCCCTGGCTGGGCACGCCGACCAGGAACGACACCACCGCGGGCGTGCTCATCCGGCGGACCAGCTCGGCCAGGGCGGCGACCTTGGCCAGGCGGGACCGCGTCGCGCCCACGGCGGCGGACGTCTCGACGACTTCGGTGAACAACACGCGACCATGGTGCACCCCACCCCCGACAAAAACCGGCTCAGCCAAGAACCGGGCTCAGTCGAGAAGCGGCCCGAACCGGACCGGTCACGCCGCCGCGCGCAGCTCCCGGACCGCCTCCCGGAGCCGGTCGGGCGTCAACGCCGCGTACCCGAGGACCAGCCCGGGGAACGTCGGCGTGCGCGCGTACTGAGCCAACGCGGGTGCGTTGACGCCACGCCGGGCCAGCCGCTCCTGCAACGCCACGTCGTCCGTCCCGGCCGGCAGCCGCACGACCACGTGCAACCCGGCCGCCACCCCGATCGGCTCCCACGCCGGCAGCACGGCCCGCAGCTCGTCCAGCAGCGCGTCCCGCCGCGCCCGGTACAGCTGACGGGTGCGCCGCAGGTGCCGGTCGTACCCGCCGGTGCCGAGCAGCCGGGCGAACGCGGCCTGGTGCAACGTCCCGGTGCCCAGGTCGTCCAAGCGCTTGCGGTCCACCACGACGTCGCGCAGCGCGGGCGGCAGCACCAGCCACCCCAGCCGCAGTGCGGGCGCGAGCACCTTGCTCGCGCTGCCCTGGTACACCACGCGCGTCGGGTCCAGCGCCTGCATCGCGCCCAGTGCGGGCCGGTCGTAGCGGTGTTCGGCGTCGTAGTCGTCCTCCACGACCACGCCGTCGCACGCGCGCGCCCAGTCCAACAGGGCACGACGGCGTTCCGGGTGCAGCACGACGCCCAACGGGAACTGGTGCGCCGCCGTGACGAAGACCGCGCGGCAGTCCGTTGTGGACAGCAGGTCGACGCGGAGCCCGTTGTCGTCGACCGGGATCGGCCGGATCTCCAGCCCGTGCGACGCGAGCATCTCCGCGCCGCCGAAGTGGCTCGGCTCCTCCACCGCCACGCTGCGGTGCCCGGCCGCCTGCAACACCCGGCCCAGCAACGAGATCCCCTCCGCCGCGCCGTTGGTCACGACCACTTCGGACGGTCGTGCCGCCACCGCACGCACCCGGCCGAGGTAGTCGGCGAGCTCCCGGCGCAACGGGCCGAAACCGGCCGGGTCCGGGTAGCCGAGGTCGTCCGTGGACAGGTCCGCCAACGCCGACTTCTGCGCCTGCAACCACTCGTCGCGCGGGAAGGCGCTCAACGCGGGCACGCCGGGTTTCAGGTCGTACCGGAACCTCGGCGCGGGCTCCGGTTCGGCGGCGACCGCGCCCGGCCACGTGCAGGCGGCCGTGACTGTGGTGCCCGAGCCGCGCCGTGCGGTCAGGTAGCCCTCGCCGATGAGCTGCGCGTAGGCGGCGGTGACGGTGCCGCGGGCGACGCCGAGTTGGGTCGCCAGGTCGCGGCTGGACGGCAGGCGGGTGCCCGGCGCGAGCCGCCCGTCCCGCACCGCGCGGCGCAGTTCGGACTCCACCGCGCGCCGTCCGTTCGAGGTGGGGAGGAGGAGCTCCCGGTAAGTGGTCCAGTTGGTCGGCATCGAAGTGGAGCTTAATCCTGGACCACTCGTCGGCGAGGGTTCTGCACCATGAGAACCAGCAGAGCCGCCATCGCGGCGGGCGCGACGTCGTCGGTGATCGTGGGCGCGTCCGTGCCGGTGACGGGCATGCTCCAGGCGTACCCGCTGCTCACGGGGCAGGCGATGCGGTACGCGTTGGGCGGGGTGGCGTTGCTCGGGTGGGTGTTCCTGCGCGGTGGGCGGCTGCCGGTGCCGGGGCGGCGGGACTGGCCCGCGCTGCTGGCGCTGGTGGCGACCGGGATGCTCGGGTTCAACGCGTGCGTGCTGTACGCGCAGCGGTACGCCGAGCCGGGGTTCGTCGCGGCCGTGCTCGGGGCGAGCCCGCTGGTGTTGGCGCTGGTGGCGCCACTGTTGGCGGGGCGGAAGCCGGCCGTGGCGGCGGTGGTGGGCGCGGTGGCCGTGGTCGGCGGGGTGGTGGTGCTGTCCGGCGGTGGGTCGTGGCACGGGCCGGGGTTGCTGCTGGCGTTGCTGACGATGGCGGGGGAGGCGTCGTTCACGCTGTTCGCGGTGGGTGTGGTGCGGCGGTTGGGCGGGTTGGCGGTGGCGACGTGGTGCTGCCTGATCGCGGCCGCGGCCGGTGGGGTGTTGGGCACGGTGTTCGGCGGGTGGCAGGTGCCGACGGTGCGCGAGGGGGTGGCCCTGGTGGTGCTGGGGGTCGTGCTGACGGCGGTGGCGTTCGGGCTCTGGTACTTCGCGGTGGCGCAGCTGGGCGCCGATCGGGCCGGGGTGTTGATCGGGTTGATGCCGGTGGCGGGGCTCGTGGCTTCGGTGGCGCTGGGCGCGCAGGCGTTGACCGCGGTGGCGTTGGTGGGGGCGGCTGCGGTGGCCGTCGGGTGCGTGATCGGGCTGCGGGGGCGGACGGCCGACGACGTCGACCGCCCGCCCCGGCACGACCCGCCCCGGCACGACCCGAACGCCCAGCTCGCGCGTTCTGAGCGTTGAACTCGGGTGTTCTGAACGTAGGACACGCGTGACGCGAACGTAGGACACGCGCGGTCTGGAGGTAGGACTCTCGGTGGGGGAGGGGGTTAGTGGTTGCCGTTGGCCATGCGGAGGACGTCGAGGGCCTGGTCCAGGTCGGCTTCGGAGAGCTTGGTGGGGACGTGGCCGCGTTCCAGGACGACCTCGCGGATGGTCTTGCGCTCGCGGAGGGACTGCTTGGCGATGGAGGCGGCCTCCTCGTAACCCAGGTAGCGGTTGAGGGGGGTCACGATGGACGGCGACGACTCGGCGTACTCGCGCATCTGATCGACCTGCGGTTCGGCGCCGGTGAGGACCTTGTCGGCCAGCAGGCGGGCCACGGCGGCGAGCAGGCGCGCGGACTCCAGGACGTTGCGGGCGATCACCGGCAGCATCACGTTGAGCTGGAAGTTGCCCTGCGAGCCGGCGAACGCCACCGCCGCGTCGTTGCCGATGACCTGCGCGACCACCATCATCGTGGCCTCGGAGATCACCGGGTTCACCTTGCCCGGCATGATCGACGAGCCCGGCTGGAGGTCCGGCAGCGCCAGCTCGCCGAGCCCGGTCCGGGGGCCGGAACCCAGCCAGCGCAGGTCGTTCGCGATCTTGTAGAGGCCCACGGCGGTGGCGCGCAGCTGGCCGGAGATCTCCACCACGCCGTCCTGCGTGGCCTGCGCCTCGAAGTGGTCGCGGGCCTCGGTCAGCGGCAGGCCGGTGACCGAGGCGAGTTCGGCCGACACGGCCGCGCCGAAGCCCGCGGGCGCGTTCAGGCCGCTGCCCACGGCCGTGCCGCCGATCGGCAGCTCGGCCAAGCGGGGCAGCGACGAGGTCAGGCGCTCGATCCCGTAGCGGACCTGGGTGGCCCACGCGCCCGCTTCCTGGCCCAGGGTGATCGGCACGGCGTCCATCAGGTGCGTGCGGCCGGACTTCACCAGCGACGTCCAGTCGGCGGCCCGGGCGTCCAGCACCGAGGCCAGGTGCTCCAGGGCCGGGACGACGTCGCGCGCCACCGCCTCCGTCGCCGCGACCCGCAGCGTGGTCGGGAACGTGTCGTTGGACGACTGCGAGGCGTTGACGTGGTCGTTCGGGTGCACCTCGCGACCGAGCGCGCGGCTCGCCAGGGTGGCGATCACCTCGTTGGCGTTCATGTTCGACGACGTGCCGGACCCGGTCTGGAACACGTCCACCGGGAAGTGCTCGTCGTGCTCGCCCGCCGCGACGGCGTCGGCGGCCGCCGCGATGGCCGCGGCGACTTCGGGTTCCAGTACCCCCAGCCGCTCGTTCACCCGGGCGGTGGCGGCCTTGAGCAGGCCGAGCGCCCGGATCTGCGCGCGCTCCAGACCGCGTCCGGAGATCGGGAAGTTCTCCACCGCGCGCTGCGTCTGCGCACGCCACAGCGCGTCGACCGGGACCTTGACCTCGCCCATGGTGTCGTGTTCGACGCGGTACTCCTGTTCACCCATACCACCGAGTTTGGACCGCCTGCCCCGGGTCGGCCCGAGAAGGGTGGGAAGAGTGGGCTGGAACACCTATGGTCGGGGGTATGGAGCTTGAGGTCGACCTGCTGATCGTCGGTGCGGGCCCCACGGGTCTGTTCGCGGCGTACTACGCGGGCTTCCGGGACCTGTCCGTCGCGCTGGTCGACGCGCTGCCCGAGGCGGGTGGCCAGATCACCGCGATGTACCCGGAGAAGATGATCTTCGACGTGGCCGGGTTCCCGGCGGTCCGCGGTCGCGAGCTGGTGACCGCGCTCGTGCGGCAGGCGGACCAGTGGAAGCCGACGTACCTGCTCGGCAGGCAGGCCCGCACGATGTCCGATGTGGACGGTCGGCTGGAGGTCGGGCTCGCCGACGGCGGCGTGGTGCGGGCCGGCGCGGTGCTGATCACGGCGGGCATCGGCGAGTTCCGGCCCCGTCCGCTGCCCGCGGGCGACGGCTGGCTGGACCGCGGCGTGGTGCACTTCGTGCCCAAGCTCAACGTGCACACCGGCCAGGACGTGGTGGTCGTCGGCGGCGGCGACTCGGCGTTCGACTGGGCGCTCGCGCTGCACCCGATCGCGGCCAGCGTCACCGTGGTGCACCGCCGTGCGACGTTCCGCGCCCACCCGCCGACCGTGCGGCAGGTCCGCGAGCTCGGTGTGGAGATCATCACCGACGCGGAGGTGCTCGCCCTGCGCGGCGACCCGGACCTGGCCGAGGTGGAGCTGGGCCTGAAGGGCGGCGACCGCAAGGTGCTGCCCGCGCAGGCCGTGGTCGCGGCCCTGGGCTTCACCGCCGACCTCGGGCCGATCGAGTCGTGGGGCCTGGAGCTCGATCACCGGGCGGTGGTGGTGGACACCACCATGCGCACCGCCCGGGACCGCGTCTACGCCGCGGGTGACGTCGCCCAGTACCCCGGCAAGGTGAAGCTGATCGCCACCGGGTTCGGCGAGGCCGCCACCGCGGTGAACAACATCGCCGTGCTGCTCAACCCGGAGGCCCACCTGTTCCCGGGCCATTCGAGCAACGCGGGCTGAACGAAAACCCTCAAGGCACTACCTGGACCTGCTCGCCCGGGAACAGGTTGTCGTAGAACACCAGCGACTCCTGCGGGCCCAGGCGCACGCAGCCGTGCGACTGGGTGTTGGTGTCACCCTGGTGGAACGCGATGCCGTTCGTGGTGAAGTACACCGCGTTCGGCATCGGTCCGTTGTAGGGCACGCTCCAGTCGTCCTTCACCTTGCGCAGCACGGGGTACGTGCCGACCGGTGTCTGGTAGCCCGGCATCCCGTGGGACACCCGGACGGGGCCGTAGCTGGCGTTGCCGTTGTAGATGAGCCACGCCTGGTTGGTGGACAACTGCACGCACGCGCCGTTCTGCACGGAGCACGGCGTGCCGGTCGAAGCGGAGGCGGGGGTCGCGAGGCCGAAGGTCAGGGCCGCCGCGGCCAGTGCCGTCGTGCCGAGCATCTTCCTCATCGCTATCACTCCTCGGCACTTCGGTTACCCCGTCCGAGTCGTTCGAACACTTTCAGTTAAGCGGCGACCTGGACCTGGTCGCCCACCTGGAGGGTGTCGAAGTACCGCGACGCCGCTTCGGGTGACAGGTGGATGCAGCCGTGCGACTCCTCGGTGAGGCTGCCCTGGTGGAACGCGATGCCGTTGCTGACGAAGTACGTGGAGAACGGCATCGGCCCGTTGTAGGGGATGCTCCAGTCGTCCCGCACCTTCCACAGCACCGGGAAGTAACCGACGGGCGTCTCGTAGCCGGGCTGGCCGGACGTGATCGGCACCGGGCCGTAGCTGACCTTGCCGCCGCTGATCAGCCACGACTGGTTGGTGGACAGGCTGACGCACGCGCCGTCGGTGATGTCGCACGGCGTGCCGGGCACCGTCATCGGCGGGGGCGGTGGCGCGGGCTGCGGGTCCGGCGTCTTCGTGGTCTCCGTCGTCGGCGCGGGCGTCGGAGACGGTGCCGGTTCCGGAGATGGGGCCGGTGCCGACGGTTCCGACGACGGTGCGGCGGAGGAAGAAGACGGCGAGGAAGACGGAGGAGAAGAAGACGGGGACGTGGCCGGGCCGGAGGCCTCGGACGTCCCGCAAGCCGTTGCCAGGAAAGCGATTACCACCAGTGCTGCTCTGCGCATCGCGCACCCCCCAGGGATCGTGCTGTGTACTGATCCTGGAGACGCCGTCCCGAGCTCCTCGGTTGCCGGCCGGTTGATAACGAATGGGGAAGGGCCGCCCCTCCGGCAGGAGGGACGGCCCTTCGGACGCGAGGACGAGCGGTCTGGACCGGACGGGTCTAGACCGCGCCCGCGTACTGGCTGATCCACGAGCGGAACGCCGGCACGTCCATGTAGATCGACGGGCCGGTGGCGCAGGTGGAGCTGTTGTTGCCCGCGCGGCTCGTGGCGCCGACCAGCTGCCACACCCCGTTCACGGACTTGACCTGCGGGCCGCCCGAGTCGCCGTAGCAGGCGCCCGAGTTGCCGTTGGGGTTGTTCGTGCAGATCTCGACCGAGCCGTAGATGCCCAGGCAGCGGCTGTCCGCCACGATCGACGTGTTCAGCTCCTGCAGGGTGATCGGCGCGCCGCAGCCACCGCGCGGGGCGCAGGTCTGGCCCCAACCGATGATGCGGGTCGCCGTGCCGGCCGCACCGGACGTCGACGCCACCGCGATCGGCGTCTGGCCCACCGAGGTGGCCAGGCGCACCAGCGCGATGTCGTACGACGAGTGGGTGATCACCTGGGCGCCGGACGCGACCGTGCCGCCGCTGGTGCGGTTGGTCGTGCCGATGCGGGCCCGGATGGAGGACGCCGACCGGCCCTGCACGCAGTGCTTGGCCGTGACGACCCAGTTGGCCTTGATCAGCGAGCCGCCGCAGAAGTGGCTACCCGTGGTGCTCTGCAGGGAGACCATCCACGAGTAGGTCTGCGTGGCGTTGCCGCCGCCCACGATGAACGGGGTGACGCCGCCGTCGGTCGCCGGGGCCGCCGCCGCCCCGGCCGCCGAGGCGAGTGCCGCGCCGACCGCCACCGCGAACGCGGTGAACAGGGTACGAACCTTCATCGCTTCCTCTCCGTCCCCGGCGCAGGGTGCTCGGGGACGGATCGGAAACTAGGGATCGGCGCGGGGTGATCACCACAGCCGATCGGCCGGTAACGCTCGGTTCACAGTTGACAGCGTTCGGTAGGACTACGGCAGCGGCGGGAGCGCGTCCTCGCCCGTGACCGGGATGTCGAAGTCGACCGACGAGTACTCGCGCAGCTTGGTGAGCCGGTGGAAGCCGTCGATCATCCGCACCGTGCCTGACTTCGACCGCATCACGATCGACTGGGTGGTGCAGCCGCCAGCCCGGTAGTGCACGCCGCGCACCAGGTCGCCGTCGGTGACGCCGGTCGCGCAGAAGAACACGTTGTCGCCGCGCACCAGGTCGTCGGTCAGCAGCACCCGGTCCAGGTCGTGGCCCGCGTCCAGCGCCTTCCGCCGCTCGTCGTCGTCCTTGGGCCACAGCTTGGCCTGGATCGCGCCGCCCATGCACTTCAGCGCCGCCGCGGCGATGATGCCCTCGGGCGTGCCGCCGATGCCGACCAGCAGGTCGATGCCGGTGTTGGGCCGGGCCGCCGAGATCGCGCCCGCCACGTCGCCGTCGGAGATGAAGTGGATCCGGGCGCCTGCCGCGCGCACGTCGCGCACCAGCGACTCGTGCCGCGGCCGGTCCAGGATGCACACCGTCACGTCGGAGACGTCACTGTGCTTGGCCTTCGCGATCCGGCGGATGTTCTCCGCGATCGGCGCGGTGATGTCGATGACGTCGGCCGCCTCCGGCCCGGTGGCGAGCTTCTCCATGTAGAACACGGCGGACGGGTCGAACATCGCGCCCCGTTCGGCCACCGCGAGCACCGCCAGCGCGTTCGGCATGCCCTTGGCCATCAGCGTGGTGCCGTCGATCGGGTCGACCGCCACGTCGCACTCGGGGCCGTTGCCGTCACCGACCTCCTCGCCGTTGAACAGCATGGGCGCCTCGTCCTTCTCGCCCTCGCCGATCACCACCACGCCGCGCATGGACACGGTGCCGATCAGCTTGCGCATGGCGTCCACCGCCGCGCCGTCGCCGCCGTTCTTGTCGCCGCGGCCCACCCAGCGCCCGGCGGCCATCGCGGCCGCCTCGGTCACCCGGACGAGTTCCAGCGCGAGGTTCCGGTCGGGTGCCTCGCGACGGCGCTCGGACGGGCTGCTGCCTGTGACCATGACGTTTCCTCCTGCGAAGACTACCGGCCGGTAAAGGCAATCCTCGCACGTCGTCACGCCTCGGCCACGTCCTCCTCGGTCACACTGAGTGCTTGATCGATCCGTTCCCGGGCCCCCGCGAGCTGCCGTTCGCAGGTCTTCGCCAGGGCCTCGCCGCGTTCCCACAGCGCCAGCGACTCCTCCAGCGACAGGCCGCCCGCCTCCAGCCTGCGGACCACCTCCACCAGCTCGTCCCTGGCCTGCTCGTAGCCCGGCTCACTCACGTGGACAACTTCCCCAATCGGTTCTGGACGTGCACCACGACGGTCGCGACCGCCTGGTCGTAGCCGATGAACGCCTCGGCGAACTCCGCGCCGTCACCCTCGCGCACCGCGTCGTCGATGCGGTGCTCGGCGTCGGCGACCCGCCTGCGGTGCACCGACCCGTGGCCGAGCCACCACCGCGTCCCGGCGTACCCGCAGGTCGCCTCGGACAGGTCGTGCAGCCGGTTGATCAACGTCTGCCTGCCCGACGTGCAGCCGGCGACCAGTGACAGCCAGCAGTCGGCGGCGGCCCGGTCGGCCGACTCGGCGCGGTCGCGCACGGTGACGGCGCCCTCGTCGTCGGCCGCGCCCGCGGCGGCCACCGTCAAGGGCAGGAACGTGGGCTCACGTGCCGGGTTGGGCACCACCGCCTCCTCTCTCCGCCTCATCGCCGCCCTCGGCGGCGGTGGTGACGACCGCGTGCACGGCGCCGTCGGCCACGCGCACCCTCAGCTGGGTGCCCGCGGGAGCTTGGGAGGTCGACCGGAGGACCCCGTCGACCCCGTCGGGGGTGACGAGTTGGACCACCGCGTACCCCCGGGCCAGCGTGGCGGCAGGCCCGAGGGTCGTCAAGCGCGCCGTGGTCGCGACCAGTCCCGCGGTCTCCGAGTCGAGCCGGTTGCGCACCGCCCGCCGGGCGCGCTCGCGCAGCCGGTCCACGTCCTCCGCGCGCCGGTCCAGCGGACCGTGCGGGTCGGACAGCGCGGGTCGTGTCCGCAGCGCCGCGAGCAGCTTGCGCTCCCGGTCCACCCAGCCGTGCAGGGCGCGTCGACTGCGGTCGCGCAGCTGGCGGATCCGCTCGCCCTCCTCCGCGACGTCGGGGACCACCCGCTTGCCCGCGTCGGTGGGCGTGGAGCAGCGCAGGTCGGCCACGTGGTCCACCAGCGGGGTGTCCGGCTCGTGCCCGATCGCGGACAGCACCGGCGTGCGGCACTGGGACACCGCCCGGCACAGCGCCTCGTCGGAGAACGGCAGCAGGTCCTCCACGCTGCCGCCGCCGCGGGCCAGCACGATGACGTCCACCTCGGGGTCGCGGTCCAGGGTCGACAGTGCGGTGAGGATCTGCGGCACCGCCAACGCCCCTTGCACCGCGACGTTGACCACCCGGAACCGGGCGCCCGGCCAGCGGGCGTGCGCGTTGGTCAGCACGTCCCGCTCGGCGGCCGACGCGCGGCCCGTGATCAGGCCGATCTTGTTCGGCAGGAACGGCGGCTTGCGCTTGCGGCGCGGGTCGAATAGGCCCTCGGCGCCCAGCAGCTTGCGCAGCCGCTCGATCCGGGCCAGCAGCTCGCCGATGCCGACCTGGCGGATCTCGTCCACGCGCAGGCTCAGCGTGCCGCGGTTGGGGAAGAAGTTGGGCTTGCCGTGCACCACCACCCGGCTGCCCTCGGTCAGCTGGAGCTCGCGCACCAGGCCGACGGGCGCGGTCAGCTGCATCGACATGTCCACCGACGGGTCGCGCAGGGTGAGGAACGCCGTCGCCGTGCCCGGGCGCGCGCTGAGCTGGGTGACCTGGCCCTCGACCCACACGTCGCCGAGCCGGTTGATCCAGTCGAAGATCTTGCGCGCGACCGTCCGCACCGGCCACGGGTTCTCGGGGCTGGACTTCTCCTCTGTCACTGCGTCTTGAGGTTCGCGATGCGGCGGGTGAGCATGCCGGTGAACTCGGGCCGGTCCGCGTGCGTGCGCTCGTGCGCCAGCAATTGCTCCAGGTCCTGCGCCGTCAAAGTCCGCAGGCGGGCCCTCAGCTGCGCCAGCGACAGTTCGTCGTAGTTCGGCAGCACGGCGGGCGACGCGGCGGCCAGCGCCTGCTCCTCCTCCGCCCACGGGTCGTCGGCCGGCGAATCGTCGGCCGACGGGTCGTCGACCGTCGGTACCGCTGCCGTCGGGACCGCGGCCTCCGGCTCGTCCTCGTCGAACGTCGCCCACTCGGGTTCCTGCTCCACCGGGCGCAGCACGGACAGCACGTCGTCGCCCTTGATTGCGAGTTCCGTCACCCGCTGCTGGACCCGCATGGACAGCTGGAGGGCCTCACTGACCACGGTGACCGGGAGGCCCGCGAGTTGCCCCGGGAGCTTCCGGGCCTGCTCGACGGCGGTGGCCGCCAGTCCCGCGGCGAGGCGGACGGTCAGGGGCAGTGGCTTCATGCCCTACAGCCTGCCGCAGTCGGCGGTCGGATGCCTACATCCGGCACGCCGTACCCTGGAGGCCATGGACAAGCGAGTGCTCCTGGCCAAGCCGCGTGGCTACTGCGCCGGCGTGGACCGTGCCGTCGTGACCGTGGAGAAGGCGCTGGAGCAGTACGGCGCCCCGGTCTACGTGCGCAAGGAGATCGTCCACAACAAGCACGTCGTGGAGACGCTGTCCCGGCGCGGCGCGATCTTCGTGGACGAGACCGACGAGGTGCCCGAGGGCGCGCTCGTGGTCTTCTCGGCGCACGGCGTGTCGCCCGCGGTGCACGAGGAGGCGGCGTCGCGGCAGCTGCGCACGATCGACGCCACCTGCCCGCTGGTGACCAAGGTCCACAACGAGGCCAAGCGGTTCGCCCGCGAGGACTACGACATCCTCCTGATCGGCCACGAAGGACACGAGGAGGTCGAGGGCACGTACGGCGAGGCGCCCTCGCACATCCAGCTCGTGGACACCGCCGAGGACGTCGACAAGGTCGTGGTGCGCGATCCGTCCAAGGTGGTCTGGCTGTCGCAGACCACGCTGTCGGTGGACGAGACGATGGTGCGGGTGCGGCAGTTGCAGGACCGGTTCCCGGATCTCCAGGAGCCGCCGTCGGACGACATCTGCTACGCCACGTCCAACCGGCAGACCGCGGTGAAGACGATGGCGCCGGAGTGCGACCTGGTGCTGGTGGTCGGGTCGAAGAACTCGTCGAACTCGGTGCGGCTGGTCGAGGTGGCGTTGCAGGCGGGCGCGCGGGCGTCGTACCTGGTCGACTACGCCCGCGAGGTCGACCCGGCGTGGCTGGAGGGCGTGTCGACGGTCGGCGTGACCTCGGGCGCGTCGGTGCCGGACATCCTGGTGATGGAGCTGCTGGAGTTCCTGGCCGAGCACGGCTACGGCGACGTCGAGGAGATCACCACGGCGAACGAGAAGATCGCCTTCGCCCTGCCGCGCGAGCTGCGCAAGGACATGGTCCGCTGACCTGACCTGACCTGACCTGACCTGACCCGACCTGACCCGAGCCGCCACAGCGCCGGGTCGTGGGGTGCCCGTGCTGCCGAAGCGCCCACGCCCGTGCTCCGGGGCGTGGGCGCTTCGCCGTTCTCAGCCCAGGTCGTAGCGGTGGTCCGGCGGGCTCGGCGGCCACGCCACGGAGCTGTCCTTGTACCAGATCGGGGTGCACTCGCCCCGCTGCGCGCACGCCTTCGCCCGGTCACGCCACCCGGCCATGGCCAGCAGCCCCGCCTTGTCGCCGCGCCACAGCACGTCGTTCCAGCTGGAGACGTCGTCCACGGTCCGCTGGCCCATGAGCGCGTGCTCGCCCTGGTACTCCGAGTTGTAGTGGTTGAGCCCCAGCTGGTGGCCGAGCTCGTGCATGACCTTCATCCCGATCTGGTGTCGGGCCTCCCGGTCGCCGGCCACGCTGCGCTCGACGATGCGGTCCCACGTTGACAGGTGCGCGAAGCTGATGTTGCCGCCGGTGTAGACCAGGCCGCGCCGGTCGAGTCGCGTGCCGGGGTAGGCCATCCCGACCACGCCGGTCAGCTGGGTGTCGAACGTGATGCTGATCTGGTTCGCCGGGCGCGGCGTGGTCAGGTAGGGCTCCTGGTCGTAGTCGAGGTATTCCAGGCGCCCGCCGACCCACTTGTTGGTCTCCAGCACGATGGTCGACATGACGTCGTCGAAACCCTCCAACCAGCGTTCCTCCTGTTGCAGGCGCGGGTCGTTCTCGGGCAGGCCGCGGCGGTTCTTGTAGAGCTTGACCGTGTAGTGGTCCATCAGTTCGTAGTAGGCCGGGTTGGCCAGGCCGCGCATCCGGGTGAGGTTGAACCCGTACGGGTTCTCCAGGCCGCCCGAATCGCCGGGCTGCGGGTCGACCAGCATCATGGCCGGCTGGTAGGGCGTGCGCCCGAGGGCCGGGTCGTACGGGGGTGCGTCGGCCGAGGCGGGTGTGGCCACCACCGCCGTCGCCAGCGCCGCGACGACGGCGGCGACACCGGGACGTGCTCGACCGGGAAATGCGCGCATGGCTGTTCTCCACTCATGACAAGAATGGTCCGGGAATAGGCGGGGAAATGGTCCGGCCGGTGGGTTCCCGGTCGGGTCACTTCGACTTTCGGGACGAACCTTCCGGGTGTTAGCGCGCAATCCGGTCGGTTTTTATTCCATTTCATCGGGCCTGTCGTGGTCGCGGCGGAGGCCTCCGCCGCGATGGTGCCACGGCGGTATGACACTTCGGCTCCTGCGGGGCGCTGAGCTGCGCTGACGGCGTAAGCGGTTGGCGACCGGGTGAAGTTCGCGTTTGCTGGAACGATGAGCACCGTGCTGATCGGGGTGGAGAACGTGGCCACCCCCAAGTGGGCCCGTCGCCGCGGTGGGACCTCCGTGAGCCTCGGCAAGGCCCTCAAGAGCCTGCCGTCGGCGGTCTCGATGGTGGTCCGGCTCGCCTGGCGCACCTCACCCCGGCTCACCCTGCTGGCGGGCGTCGTGCACGTGCTGTCCGGCGCCGTCACCGCGTTCGGGCTGCTCGCCACCGCCGACGTGTTCGCCGCGTTGCTGCGGGACGGCCCCACGCCGCAGCGCGTGGTGGAAGCGCTGCCCGCGCTGGCGGTGGTGGTCGGCTCGCTGGTGGTGCGCGCGTTGCTCGACACGGCGGTCGCGGCGGTCGAGAGCTCGCTGCGGCCCCGCGTCACGCGTGAGGCCAACGACGAGGTGACGGCGGTGCTGGTGCGCGCCTCGCTGCTCGCGTTCGAGGACGCCGACTTCCGCGAGCTGGCCCGTCAGGGCGGCCGGCGCGGCGTCCGCTCCCTGGAGAGCAGCCTGCGGTACCTGGCGGACCTGGTGTCCGGCGGCATCTCGCTGATCGCGGCGGTGGTCACGGTCGGGCTGCTCAACCCGTGGCTGGCGCCCGCGCTGCTGCTGGCCGCGTTCGCGAACGCCTGGGCGTCGGCGCGGGCGTCCAAGCTGCGCTACGAGCACTTCCTAGACTCGGTCACCCGCAACACCCGCAAGGGCGTGGTCGAGGAGGTCGCGACCGACCGGGACTTCGCGCTGGAACGGCACGCGCTGACGTTGCAGGAACGCCTGCTCGCCGAGCACCGGCGCATCGCGGACAGCCTCGTGGCCGACGAGATCCGGATGGCGCACCGGACGAACCTGGTGCGGCTGACCGGGCGCGCGTTGGCCGGCGTCGGCACCGCGATCGCCTACGTCGTGCTGGGCGTGCTGCTGCACACCGGCGGCATGGAGCTGGCGTTGGCGGGCACGGCGGTGCTGGCCATGCGCACCGGGTTCTCGTCGCTGGCGAGCACCACCCGCGCGGTCAACTCGCTGTACGAGGACTCGTTCTACATCGACTTCTACCGCAAGCTGCTGGTCGAGGGCGCGGAACGGGCGCAGGGCAGCTCACCGGTGCTCGCTCCGGCCGACCCGTCGCGGATCACGCTGACCGACGTGTCGTTCACCTACCCCGGTGGGCAGACGCCCGCGTTGCGCGAGGTGAACCTGACCGTGGAGAAGGGCGAGGTCGTCGCGCTGGTGGGGGAGAACGGGTCGGGCAAGACGACCCTGGGCAAGGTGCTGACCGGCTTGTTCCCGGCGTCGTCGGGGACGGTCGCGTGGGACGACGTCGACCTGGCGACGGCCGACCCGCACTCGGTGCACTCGTCGATCGCGGTGATCGCGCAGGACCCGGCGCAGTGGCCGATGACCGCGCGGCACAACGTGACGGTCGGCCGGCTGGAGCGCGAGGACGAGCAGGCGTGGCGGGAGGCGGTGGCGAAGTCCGGCGCGGACGAGGTGCTGGCCACCCTCCCGGCCGGGCCGGACACCGTGCTGTCGCGGCAGTTCAACGACGGCCAGGACCTGTCCGGCGGGCAGTGGCAGCGGATGGGCATCGCGCGCGGCATGTACCGGGACGCGTCGGTGCTGGTGGCCGACGAGCCGACGGCCGCGCTGGACGCCAAGGCCGAGGCGCGCGTCTTCGAGGGCCTGCGGGAGGCGACCGCGCGGCGCACCACGATCCTGGTCACGCACCGGCTGGCGAACATCCGCAACGCCGACCGGATCGTCGTGCTCGACCAGGGCCGGATCATCGAGCAGGGCACGCACGAGGAGCTGATGGCGTTGCGCGGGCACTACTTCGAGCTGTTCGAGCTCCAGGCCGCCGCGTACCGGGGCGGGCTGCTCGCGTCCTAGCGCGGCGCGGTGATCATCACCGGGTTGCCGTCCGGGTCGGCCACGAACGCGATCCGCTCGCCCCACGGCGTGTCGTTCGGGCGCTGGAGCACGGGGTGGCCGCGGCGTTCCAGGTCGGCCACGGCCGCGTCCACGTCGTCGTGGTAGACGCACAGCTCGAACCGGTGGCCGGTGGCCGGGCGCTGGGGCGCGCCGTGCACGCCCCTGCCGTCCGGCGCGACCTGGCCGAGCCCGAGCTTCGACCCGTCACCCAGTTCGGCGGCCACGTACAGCGGGTCGCCGTCGGCGGGGAAGCGGTAGGTCACGGTGAAGCCGAGGCCGTCGCGGTAGAACTCCAGCGAACGCGCCAGGTCGTCGCAGACCAGCATGGGGAACGCGGACCGGTAAGCCATGTGGTGCATGGTAAAGCGCCGCGATCGCGCGAGGGTGGCGCCGGGAGCGAACGCTAGGCCGTCAGCTCCAACGAGGACCCCTCGCGGGCCTTGCGGACGCGCAACCTGGTGGGGATGCGCTGCCGCAGCTCCTCCACGTGCGAGACGAGGCCGACCACCCGGCCGCCGGCGCGCAGTTCGTCCAACGTGGTCATCACCAGTTCGAGGGTCTCGGCGTCGAGCGTGCCGAAGCCCTCGTCGATGAACAGCGTGTCCAGCACGGCGCCCGCGGCGACCACGTCGGCCAGCCCGAGCGCCAGCGCCAGCGACGCCAGGAACGACTCGCCGCCCGACAGCGTCTTCGCCGGCCGCTGCTGCCCCGAGTAGTCGTCCATGACGTCGAGGCCCAACCCGCCCCTGGTGCCCCGCGGCCCCGCCTCGATCGAGTGCACGAACCGGTAGCGGCCCTGGCTCATGCGTTCCAGCCGGGTGCTCGCGGCCACCGCGACCTCCTCCAGCCGGGCGGCCAGCACGTAGGTGCGCAGGGTCATGTTCTTGGCGTTCTGGCCCATGCCGTTGATCACGTCGGTCAACGCGTCGAGCTCGGCGTACTCGGCCTCCACCGGCTCCAGCCGCAGCCACGCGGCGCGCAGCTGCTCGGCTAGGTCGGCGGCGCGCGCGGCCCTCGTGCGGGCGTTCGTCACCGTCGTCGTGGCGTCGGTCGACCGGTCGCTCGCCACCCGGAACCGCTCCTCGGCGCCCGCCACGTCGACCTCGGCGTCCGGGTCGGTGTCGGGCAGCTCGGCCAGCGTGCTCTCGGCCGCGGTCCTGGTCTTCTCGACGTCGCGGATCCGGGTCTCCAGCTCGGCGACCGCGGTCGCCGGGCGTGCGGCGGCCAGGGCGTCCGCCACGTCGGCGAACCCGGCCAGCGACGCCAACCGCGACACCTCCAGCCGCTGGTCGGCCAGGCGCTCCTCGTGCTCGGTCACGGCGGCGCGGCGTGCCGCCAGCCCGGTCAGCGCGTCGGCCAGGTCGCCCAGGTGCGCCCGGCGCGTCACCACGTCCGGGAAGTCGCCGCGCGCCTCCTCCAGCCGCGCGCCGCGCTCCTCGACCGCGTCGGCCAACTCCTTGCGCTGCGCCCCGGCCTCGGCGAGGTGGCGTTCCAGCGCGCCACGCTCTTCGAGCGCGCGCTGCACCTTCGCCTCCAGCTCGGCCAACGCCGCCTGCGCGCGTTCCAGCTGCTCGGCCCGGGCCGCCACGGACCGGTGCTCGCGCGCCAGCTCGGCGGGCGGCCGGTCGCCCAACTGCTCACGCAGCAACGCCAGCTTCGCGTCCAGCTTCTGGGCCTCCTGCTCGGCCCGCTGCCGCACGTCGAGCGCGTGCTGGTCGGCCTCGGCGGCGCGTTCCTCGTCGGCGGCCGTCACCGAACCCAGCATCGGCTGCGCGGGCGCCGGGTGCTCGGCCGATCCGCACACCGGGCACGCGTGGCCCGCGGCCAGCTGCCCGGCCAGCTCGACGGCCATGCCGTCCAGCCGTTCCCGGCGGATCCGGAGCAGCCGCTCGCGGGCCTTCTGCTGCGCGTCCACCGCGACCCGCCGCGCTTCGTCGGCCTCCCGGAACGCCCGCTCGACCACCGGCAGCTCGGCGGCGGCGGCCGCCAGACCCGACACCTGAGGCAGCCGTGCCGCGGCCTCCGCCGACTCCTCGACCGCGGCCTTCGCGGCGGCCAGCCGCGGCGGCACCTCGTCCAGCTGCGTGACCAGCGCCGCCAGCTGTTGCGACGTGGCGGTCACGTCGCGGTCCAGCTGCGCGATCCGCCGCTGGTCGGCACGCTGCCGCTCGGCGTCGGCGGCCAGGCCGGTCAGCCCGCCCGCCTCCTCGCGCAGGCGTTCACCGTCGCCGCGCAGGTCCGTGCCCTGGTAGCCGAGGGCGGCCACGGCGGCCGCCGCCGCCCGTTCCTGGGCGAGCGCGGCGTCGAGCTCACGTTCCAGCTTCACCGCGCGGTCCTGCGCGGGCACCACGACCGCGGCCTGCCGGGCCGCGTCCCGTTCGGCGACCCACGCCCGCAGGCTCGGCTCGACCTCGGCGTACCGGTCGAGGTGGCGGCGCGCCTCCCGCACCCGGCGCACCCGTTCGTGCCGCGCCCGGGCCTCCTGCCAGTCCCGCTCGGCCGCGGCACGCCGGTCGGACGCCTCGGCCGCGAGCTGGTCGGCGTCGCGCTCGGCCTCGTCCAGCCGCTTGAGCAGGGAGCTGAGCCACTCCTGGTCCCCACCGCCCTCCGGCGGCTCCTCCAACGCCACCTCGGCGACCCGCTGCACCAGGTCGCGGTGCACCAGGCCGAGCTGGTCGACCTCGCGCTTGCGCTCCTTGCGCCGCTCGCGGAACCACTTCTCCACGTCCAGGAAGCGCTCCGTGCCGAACAGCTTCTCCAGCAACTTCTCCCGCTCGGCGGTCTCCGCGCGCAGGAACCGGGCGAACTCGCCCTGCGGCAGCAGCACCACCTGGAAGAACTGCTCCGCGGTCATCCCGAGCAGGCCCTCGACCTCGCGGGCCACGTCGTCGATGCGGCTGTGGCCCTCGCCGGTCCACCCGCTGACCCAGGTCAACGACACCTGCGCCTGCTGCCGGGTCGCACCGTCACCGCGCTTCTTCGGCCGCTCGTACTCGGGGCTGCGCTTGATCCGGAACCGCCGGCCGCGCACGGTCAGCTCCAGCTCCACGTAGGTCTGGGTGTCGCGGTCGGCGTAGTCGCACCGCAACCGCTTCACGTCACCGCGCGCACCGGGCACCTTGCCGAACAACGCGAACGCCACCGCGTCGAGCAACGTCGTCTTGCCCGCGCCCGTGTCGCCGTGCAGCAGGAACAGGCCGTCCGCGCCGAGCAGGTCGAAGTCGACCTCTTCGTGCGCCGCGTACGGGCCGAACCCGCTGACCGCCAACCGGTGCAGCTTCACGACGCCTCCTCGCGGTTCACGACTCTCTCGCGGTTCACGACTGGCCCGCGGTTCACGACTCGTCCGGGTTCACGACTCGCCCTCCCGCGCGGCGGCGGCGAAGGCCTCGCGCAGCAGGGCCAGTTCCCGCGTGCCCGGCTGGTCGCCGCGCACGTCCTCGATGAAGCAGCAGGCGATCTCCTCGTCGGTGCGGCCGCGCACCCGTTCGGCGAACCGCAGCTCGCCGGTCCGCCCGCCCTCCGGCCGCCACTCCACGTGCACCGCGTGCGCGAACCGGGTCTGCAAGCGCCGCAACGCGTCCAGCGGGCGCACCCGGTCGGTCAGCGTCACCGACAGGAAGTGGTCCTCGACCGGCTCGTGCGCCGGGTCCAGCAGCAGGTCGTCCAGCGCGCCGTGCAGCGTCGACAACGACCGCGGCACCGGCAGCGAACGGCGCTGGACCCCGGCCAACCCGCCCGCGCCCAACTCCACCAACCACACCGACTTGTGGTGCCGCGCCTCGGAGAACGAGTACGCCACCGGGCTGCCCGAGTACCGCAGGTGCTCGGCCAACGTCTGCTGCCCGTGCAGGTGGCCCAGCGCCACGTAGTCGACCCCGGCGAACACCGCGCCCGACACGTCCTGCACGCCGCCCACCGCGATCGTGCGCTCCGACTCGCACGGCTCGCCGCCGGTCACGAACGCGTGCGCCAGCACCACCGACCGCGTGCCCTCCCGGGCGGCCAGGTCCTGCTTGATCAGCCGCATCGCCTCGGTCAGCACCCCGCCGTGGCCCTTGGCCTCGACGCCCAGCGCGTGCCGCGCCGTCTCCGGCTCCAGGAACGGGATCCCGTACACCGCCACCGGCCCGTGCGCGTCGGCGAACAGCACCGGCTCGTGCAGCTCGGCCACGCGCGTGCGCAGGTGCAGCCCGCCCGCCTCGGCGAACGCGCCCAGGAAGCCCAGCCGGGCCGCCGAGTCGTGGTTGCCGGGCGTGATCACGATCTGCGCGCCCGCCGCCCGGATCCGCCTGAGCACCCGGGAGCACACCGCGACCGCCTCGGCGTTCGGCACCGCCCGGTCGAACAGGTCACCCGCCACCACGACCGCGTCCACCCGCTCGTCCGACACGGTGTCGGCGAGGCCGCCGAGCACCGATTCCTGCTCTTGCAGCAGGTCACGGCCGTGGAAGGTGCGCCCCACGTGCCAATCGGACGTGTGCAGGATCTTCACGCCGGCCACGCTAGGGCCGCCCGGCCCTCCGACCCGGAACCCCGCTCGGCGTGTCGCTCGAACGTGTGATCGGACACCGGTGCGCGATGATCGTGGCATGACAGCGGTCCTCAGCACGGCGGCGGTGGTCGTGGCGCTCCTGCTCGCGGGTGCGCTGCTGTTCCTGTGGCGGCTCTACCAGGACAGCGTGCGGCGCACGGACGCCGCGCTGGCCGCGGTGCAGGCCGAACGGGAACGCGGCGACGCCCAGTGGGCCGCCTTGCAGCGCTACGAGGTGGCGTTCTCCTCGGTCAGCGGTCGCGGTGAGCTCGGCGAGAAGGTGCTGGTGGAGACCGCGCGGGTGTTGGGCCTGCGCGAGGGCATCCACTTCGACCTGCAGGTGGACGTGGCGGGCGGTGGTTCGGTGCGGCCGGACCTGGTGCTCAACGTCGGCGGCGGCCGGCGGGTGCCGGTGGACGCCAAGATGAGCATGGCGACGTGGGCGGAGGCGGTGGAGACGGACAACGCGTCCGAGCGGGTCGACGCGTTGCGCGTGCACGTCCGCAACATCCGTGCGCGGGCCGCGGAGCTGGCGGGCAAGGGCTACCAGCGGTGGGCCGACGCGATCTACGGGACGATCATGTTCGTGCCGAACGACGGCGCGGTGGTCGCGGCCCTGGACACCGACCCCGAGCTGCTGCGGTGGCTGCTCGACCGGCGGGTGTTCCTGTGCGGGCCGACGGGGTTCGCGGTGGTCGCGTCGGCGGCGATGTTCGCGGTGACCGACCGGGCGTTGGCCGACGACGTGGAGCAGGTGAGGGCGGCCGCGTCACGTGCGCACCGGGCCGCCGACACGGCCGTCGACGCGGTGAACCTGTCGAGCACGCACCTGCAGCGGTTCCTGTCCGCGCGGCGGCGCGAGCTGGACGCGCTGGAGGGTTTCCGGGCGGCGGTGGAGCCGTTGAGCAACGCGTCGTCCGACGTCACACCGCTGCCGTTGGTGCGGCGGACGGACGATGCCGGCCTCGGTGCACCCCTCGGTGCACCCTTGGACGCCCGGGAGGCGTAATAGAGTGTGTCGGGACTGAGCCGAACGAGGAGTGTGCGTGACCGCTGCTATGCGTGACGACTCGCGCAGCGAGCCGGAGGACGAGGAGTTTTCCGCCGTCCGCTGGAACGACCGCGCCATGTTCGGCAGCTTCCGGGGTCTGCCCTGGTGGTCGGCCGTGCTCATCGCGTTCGTGTTGGCGATCGTCGGCGCGTTCGTCGACGTGGGTTCGCCCACGAAGACGGTGGGCTGGGTGTTCGCCATCACGTTCTTCGTGGGCTGCGTCGGGGCGGTGGTGTTCGTCGAGCGGCGCTCGATGTTCGGCCCGATCGTCCAGCCGCCGCTGGTCCTGGCGATCGTGGTGCCGTTGCTGGTGGTGTTCACGCAGGGGGTGCCCAGCGGCAAGCTGTCGTCGCTCGGGCTCACGCTGGGCAAGCCGTTGATCGACGGTTTCCCGGCGATGGCGATCACCACGGCGTGCACCGTGATCATCGGCATCGTCCGGGTGATGACGCAGAAGGACCCGAACCGGCTGACCAAGGACGAGATCCGCGAGGCCAAGCGCAAACCGGACAAACCCCGCCGCGCCGACCGTCCTGACCGCCCCGAGCGCGCCGACCGCGCCGAGCAGCCCCAGCCGGACGACCGCCCGAAGAAGCGCCCCCGCGCCGACCGGACCGACCGGGCCGACACCCCCCAGGACCGCCGCCGCCCCACCACCCCGGCCACCGACGAGGATCGCCCCAAGCGCCCCCGCCCCCCGGCCTCGGGCACCTCCGACCGCCCCCGCCGCCCAGCCCCACCACGCGAAGGCGGCCGCCCCCCACGCCGCCCCCGCCCACCACGCGACGAGGACTGACCCGGTCGCGCGGGGTCCCGGTCGCGCCGAGCCCCGACCGCCTCTGGGCCGTTCTCCGTTTGCCGTTCTCCGTTTTCGCCGCCTGTGGACAACTCCCGGCGGCCCCGCGGCCCGTCACGACTCGTGGGCCAGCAGCCAGCGCTTCACGTCCGCGCCCCAGCGGAAGTTGCCGGTGGCGCCGCCCGTGCGGATCACGCGGTGGCACGGGACGAACAAGGTGGTGGCGTTGCGGGCGCACGCGCTGGCAGCGGCGCGGACCGCGGTCGGGCGGCTGGCCAGCAGGGCGTAGTCGGCGTAGCTGATGGGCTTGCCCGCCGGGACGGTGCGCAGGACGTCCCACGCCCGCCCCATGAACTCGCCCCCGCGCTGCCGGACCCGGACGTCGGCGATCGCGTCCAGGTCACCCGCGTGGTACGCGCGGACGGCCCTGGTCACCTCGCCCAGGTCACGGCGGTGCGCCAGCGTCGACGGGCGCAACGACGGCGACACCTGGGGCAGCAGGTCGTCCGCGTTGGCGGTCCACCCGCTGGCCAGGACGGCGCCGTCCATGGCGACGATGGCGGTGAAAGGGCTGATCGGGGTGTCGATGGTCGACACGTGGCCGGTGCTCACGCAGTCCTCCTGAGGTGCATCGCGGCGTACGAGCGCCAAGGGCGCCACGCGATGTTGTCGCTGGTCAAAGGGATGTCCGGGGCGCCGAGAACCCGCATCACGACGTACGAGGCGACCTGCGGGCCGACTCCGGGGAACGCCGACAGCTCGGCGTGCAGCTCGTCCGGGTCACGACCGACGTCCACCTTCAACGTGCCGTCGGCCAACGCCCGCGCCACCGGCGAGTCGACCGCCGACGGCGCCGGGTACAGGTGCGTCACCGGCCCGTCGGGGTGGTCCAGCGGCTCGCCCGGCTGGTCGTGCCCCAGTGCCCTGAGCAGGGTTTCCGCGCCGTCGACGCTGCCCGGCAGCCGCACGCCCGGCCGGGCCAGGACCGACGGGCGCAACGCCGGGTCGGCGGCCAGGAAGTCGTCCACGGCCACCGGGTCGGCGTCCAGGTCGAGCAGCCGCCGCACCCGGCTCACCGCGCTGCCCAGGTCACGCAGGTCGGTCAAGCGCAACGAGCACGACACGTACCCCGCCGCCGGCTCCAGCCGCACGGTCGCCTGGCCGTGCGGCAACCGCAGCGAACGCGCGTAACAGCCGTCCGTCACGTCCTCCACGCCCGGGATCGCGTGCGCCCGGAAGTACGCCAGCAGACCCGCCGCGTCGAACGGCGGCCGGTACGGCAGGCGCAATGTGATGCGGCCGGCGGTGGACGAGACGGCACGGGTCGAGCGCATCGCCGACGGCGTGGTCGCGAACACCGTCCGGATGGTCTCGTTGAACTGCCGCACGCTGGCGAAACCGGCCGCGAACGCGATGTCGCCGAACGACAGGTCGGTCGTCTCGATCAGCAGCCTCGCCGAGTGCGCCCGGTGCGCGCGGGCCAGAGCCAGCGGTCCGGCGCCCAGTTCGGCGGTCAGCACGCGCGTCAGGTGGCGCTCCGAGTAGCCCAGGCGCGACGCGAGCCCCGGCACGCCCTCACGCTCCACCACGCCGTCGGAGATGAGGCGCATGGAGCGTGCCGCGAGGTCGGCCCGCAGGTTCCACTCCGGCGAGCCGGGCACGGCGTCGGGCAGGCACCGCCGGCACGCCCGGTAACCGGCCGACTGGGCGGCCGCGGCGGTCGGGTAGAACTCGGCGTTGCGGCGCTTCGGCGTCACGGCGGGGCAGGACGGTCGGCAGTAGATGCGGGTCGTGCGCACCGCGAGGATGAAGCACCCGTCGAAGCGGGCGTCGCGGGCGGCGACGGCCCGGTAGGCGCGTTCGTCGTCGAGGAGCATGCGGCCCACTCTGCCAGCGGCGGGACGTTGGGTCTCGCGGGAATCGGACACGGCGTCGGGGGCGCGTAGACTCACCCACCGTGAGTTTGACCCTCGGCATCGTCGGCCTGCCCAACGTCGGCAAGTCCACCCTGTTCAACGCCCTCACGCGCAACGACGTGCTGGCGGCGAACTACCCGTTCGCGACCATCGAGCCGAACGTCGGGGTGGTGCCGCTGCCGGACGAGCGCCTCGGCAAGCTCGCCGCGATCTTCGCCTCCGAGCGCGAGGTGCCCGCGGTGGTGTCGTTCGTCGACATCGCGGGCATCGTGAAGGGCGCGTCGGAGGGGGCGGGCCTCGGCAACAAGTTCCTCGCCAACATCCGCGAGGCCAACGCGATCTGCCAGGTCATCCGGGTGTTCGACGACTCCGACGTGGTGCACGTCGACGGCCGCGTCGACCCCGGCGCCGACATCGAGACGATCAACACCGAGCTGATCCTGGCCGACCTCCAGACGTTGGAGAAGGCCATCCCGAGGCTGGAGAAGGAAGCCCGCACGCAGAAGGACCGCCGTCCCGCGCTGGAGGCGGCGCAGCAGGCGCGCGACATCCTCGACGGCGGCCGCACGCTGTTCGCCGCACAGTCCGAAGTGGACGGTGAGCTGCTGCGCGAGCTGAGCCTGCTCACCGCGAAGCCGTTCCTGTACGTGTTCAACGCCGACGAGGCCGTGCTCACCGACGAGGCGAGGCTCAAGGAGCTGCGCGAGATGGTGGCGCCCGCGGACGCGGTGTTCCTCGACGCCAAGGTCGAGGCGGAGCTGCTGGAGCTGGACGAGGAGTCCGCCCGCGAGCTGCTGGAGTCGATCGGCCAGCACGAGCCGGGCCTGCACGCGTTGGCGCGCGCCGGTTTCCACACCCTCGGCCTGCAGACCTACCTGACGGCGGGTCCGAAGGAGTCGCGGGCGTGGACGATCCCGAAGGGCGCGACCGCGCCGCAGGCGGCGGGCGTCATCCACACGGACTTCGAGCGCGGCTTCATCAAGGCCGAGGTCGTCTCCTTCACCGACCTCGTGGAGGCGGGCTCCATGGCCGCCGCGAAGGCCGCCGGCAAGGTCCGCATGGAGGGCAAGGACTACGTGATGGCCGACGGCGACGTGGTGGAGTTCCGCTTCAACGTCTGATCGGGCGAGCTCCCGACGCTTCGGAGTGGTACGACATCTGGTACCAGAGCAGAGGGAGTTTCCGCCGTGTCCATCACCGCGAGTGAGGCCCGCAAGGACCTTTTCCCGCTGATCAAGAAGGTTGACGACGACCACGACGCGATCGAGATCGTCTCCAAGCACGGGAACGCCGTGCTCGTCTCCGCCGAGGACTACGCCGCCCTGCGTGAAGGCTCCTACCTCCTGCGCTCGCCCGCGAACGCCCGTCGGCTGCTCAAGGCGTACGAGAATGCGTTGAGCCGGATCAAGCTCTCCGAGCACGCGCTGATCGATCCCGATGAACCCGTGGGCAAGGACGGCGAGTGAGGCTCGTCTTCGAAGAGCACGGCTGGGAGGACTACACGTCCTGGTTCAAGAAGGACCGCAAGGTGCTCGCCCGGATCAACAAGCTCATCTAGGACGTGCTCCGCGACCCTTCACCGGGATCGGCAAGCCCGAGCCGCTCAAGCACCACCTCCCCGGGGCTTGGTCGCGGCGGATCGACGACGAGCACCGCCTCGTCTACCTGGTCACCGACGGTGAGATCATCGTGCTCGCCGCCCGGTACCACTACTGAGCCGGGTCACCGGCAGGTTCCGTCGTCCTCTATGCGCGCTTTCGGCGGCACACCGGATGAGGTTCGTCAGTCACCTGATCTTGCTACCACATTGGTAGCATCGTGGCATGGCGATGACGTTGAGGCTCACCGAGGGGCAGGAGCGCGCGCTCGCCCTGCTCGCGGAGGCCGACGGGGTGAGCAAACACGAGGCCGCCGTGCGCGCGATCACCGACGCCGCCGCGCGGCGGGTCAAGGAGGACCGGGTCCGCGCGCTCTCGCGTGACGGGCGGGAACGTTACGCGGCGCTGCTCGACCGGCTCGCGCGGTGAACCCCGAGTACCTGACGCTGGAAGACCTGCTGGCGCTGGCCGACGACCTCGGCGTGCCCAAGGTGCGTGACCTGGGTCTGCTGGACTCGGCCGCGCACCGGCCGCAGTCTTCGCTGATGGGGCAGGACGCGTACGGCAGCCTGGACGAGAAGGCCGGCGTGTTGATGGAGTCGATCCTGCGCAACCACCCGTTGGTCGACGGCAACAAGCGGCTGGGGTGGATGGCGGCGTTCGTCTTCTACGGCCTCAACGGCCTCGCCCTGGACGCGCCCGAGGACGACGCCTACGACCTCGTCATCGCGCTGGCCACCGGTGCGATCGGCTACGCGGAGGCGGCGGAGCGGCTCGGGAGCTGGACCCGCCCGGTGTGACGGACGGTCAGTGGCGAGCAGGGCTCCCATGGTGGCTGAACGCCAGGCCGGGAGCCGCCGCCCCGGTAGTCGCACGATGGCCTGCCCTCGACGCGACCCCGGACCGGTGGTACCTGATCACGGCCGTGGAGACGACTCGGGGCGGTGCGTTGGACGCACCGCCCCGAGGTACTGTGCTCTGACGTCAGCGCACCTGGTTGCGGCTGTGGCGGGCCAGGGCGAAGACGCCCCCCGCGGTGGCGAGCATGGCCAGGGCGGAGACGGTGAATACGACGATGTCGGTGGTCATGCGATTTACCCCTTGCGTTGATCTCCCACTCGTCTTGACGTCGGGGTACCCGGTTTCGTGGCCCGACAGTCGTGTAATTCACACGATCGTGGAGGTAGGGCAGTGAGTTCGCGCGCACTTGAAGGGCGAGTGCTCGCCTTCGCACCGTGGATCCTGGGCGTGTCCCTGCTCGGGCACCTGGCCATGGTGGCGTTCCAGACGAAGATGACCATGGTGGACCTGATGGTCTACCGGAACGCCTCGCCGGAGCTGTTCACCGGTCTGCTCTACGAGTGGCGGCTCAAGGAGTTCTCCGACCAGTTCGCCCTGCCGTTCACCTACCCGCCGTTCTCCGCGCTGGTCTTCGTGCCGCTGTCGTGGATCTCCTGGGACGCGGCCCGGTGGTCCTGGCAGCTGGTCAGCCTCGCCTGCCTGTGGTTCACCACCCGCAAGTCGCTCCAGCTCGTCGGCGCCAACGACCCGCGCCGCGCGATGCTGTGGACCGGCCTGTTCGTGTGGATCGAACCGGTGCGCACCACGCTGAACTACGGCCAGATCAACCTGGTCCTGGCGGCCCTCCTGCTCGGCACGATGGTCAGCGCGCGCGGCTGGGCGCAGGGTGCGGGCGTCGGGATCGCGGCCGGGTTGAAGCTCACGCCCGCCATCTCCGGCCTCTACTTCCTGGTCACCCGTCGCTACCGGGCGGCCGCGTGGTCGATCGCGGCGTTCTTCGGCACGGTCGGGCTCGGCTACCTGATCTCGCCGAGCCAGTCGAACGAGTACTGGTTCCACCTGCTGGGGGACGCCTCCCGGGTCGGCCCGGTCGGCTCGGCGATCAACCAGTCGCTGCGCGGGGCGCTGTCCCGCACGGTCGGGTACGACGTCGAGACCGGCCCGATCTTCCTGGGCGCGGTGGTCGTGGCGGCCGTGCTCGCCGGGTTCGCCCTGCACGCGTCGGTGCGGGCGAAGGACACGTTGGCGATGATCGTGTCGGTGCAGTTCCTCGGCCTGCTCGTGTCGCCGATCTCGTGGAGCCACCACTGGGTGTGGGCGGTGCCCGCCCTGATGTGGCTGGTCCACGCGGCCGGACACCGGCTGGCGAAGATCACCGCGGTCGCGTGGCTCCTGGCCGTCGGCAGCTACCTGATCTCGTTCCTGCTCAAGGCGCAGCCGTCGATCTGGATCATCCCCCGCCCCTGGTACTACTCGGCGCTGGGCTGGGTGTACCCGGCGGTGGGCCTGCTCACGCTCGTCACGGTCACCGTCGTGCTGCGGGAGCGGACCCGGAGGTCACAGGAAGACGTCGAGCACCCCGTCGATCTCCTCCGCGAGTGACACGTCCAGGGCGGTGATCCCGCCGCTGGAGTGCGTGCGGCACCGGAACGTCAGCGTGCGCCAGCGGATGTCGATGTCGGGGTGGTGGTTGTCGTTCTCCGCGATCTCGGCCACCCGGTTCACCACCTGGAGCGCCTGGGCGAAGCTCTCCAGCTCCACCGTGCGCACCAGTGCGGCGTCCTGGGTCTGCCACGAGGGCAGCGAGGTCAGCGCGGCGGTCACCTGGTCGTCGGTCAGCAGCTCGGCCATGGCCCTGATCGTCCCACCGCGCGGGGTAAGCTGCGCGTTCGCCACGGGAGTCCGGTGCTGCGCCGGGCTGAGAGGAAGGCGCGCGAGCCTTCGACCGTCCACACCTGATCCGGGTCATGCCGGTGTAGGGAGAGATGATGTTCCGACGAGTGCTGCCCGCCGTGACCGCGTTCGCGCTGCTCACGGCCTGTTCGGTGACCACGTCCAGCACACCTCCGCCGGGCGAGCGGGTCGTCACGCTGGTGACGCACGACTCGTTCGCGCTCAGCCCGGAGCTGCTGGAGCGGTTCAAGACCGACACCGGCATCACGATCAAGCCCCTGGCCAGCGGTGACGCCGGTGAGGTCACCAACAAGCTGGTGCTGACCAAGGACGCACCGATCGGTGACGTCGCCTTCGGCGTGGACTCCACGTTCGCCTCCCGCGCCCTCAAGGAGGGTGTGTTCGCCGAGTACGCGAGCCCCGAGGCGCAGCAGGGCGCGCAGCGCTACCAGCTCGACCCGCCGAACCGGCTGCACGCGGTCGACGTCGGCGACGTGTGCCTGAACATCGACGTCGCCGCGTTCAAGGACGTCGGCGAGCCGACGCAGTACGCCGACCTGGTCGACCCGAAGTACAAGGACATGCTGGTCGTCGAGGACCCGGCCACGTCGTCGCCGGGCCTGGCGTTCCTGCTCGGCACCATCGCGCGGTTCGGCGAGCAGAGCTGGACCGGCTACTGGGGTCAGCTCAAGGCCAACGGGGTGAAGGTCGTCAGCGGCTGGGAGGAGGCCTACACCCAGGACTTCTCCGGCTCCAGCGGCAAGGGGCCGCGGCCGATCGTGGTGTCCTACGCGTCGTCGCCGTCCGCGGAGATCGGTGACGACGGCACGCCGCGCACCAAGGCGCTGCTGGACACCTGCTACCGCCAGGTCGAGTACGCGGGCGTGCTCAACGGCGCGAAGAACCCCGAGGACGCCAAGAAGGTCGTGGACTTCCTGCTGGGCGAGCAGGTGCAGGCCGACGTGCCGGGCCAGATGTACGTCTACCCGTCACGGGAGGGCGTCGCGCTGCCCGAGGCGTGGACGAAGGCCGCGCCGCTGCCCGCCACCGCGCGGTCGCTGCCCGCCGCCGAGGTCGACGCGAACCGCGAGCGGTGGGTGCAGCAGTGGCGCACGTTGGTCCAGGGCTGAGCCCGAGGCTGACCTGGTCGCTCGCCGCCCTGCTGCCCCTGGCGTTCCTGGGGGTGTTCTTCGCCTGGCCGGTGCTGGCGATCGTCGGGCTCGGCCTGGGCGAGGGCGGCGTGCTGCCGGTGCTGGCCCGCGCCGACACGTGGGATCTGGTCGGGTTCACCCTCGGCCAGGCCGCCGCGGCGACGGCGTTGGCGCTGGTCACGGGCATGCCGGTGGCGTTCCTGCTGGCCCGCTGCCGGGTTCGGGGCACGGGGGTGGTGCGGGCGGCGGTGATGGTGCCGTTCGTGCTGCCGACCGTGGTCGTGGGCCTGGCGTTCCGGGCGTTGTGGCCCGACGGCGGTGTGCTGCCGATCGTGCTGGCCAACGCGTTCTTCAACGTCGCCGTGGTCGCCCGCACGGTCGGCGGCCTGTGGGCGCGGGTCGACCGGCGCGCGGAGGACGCGGCCCGGGCGCTGGGCGCGTCACGCGTCCGCGCGTTCACCTCCGTCGTGCTGCCGTCGTTGGCGCCGGCGATCGGGTCGGCGGCCTCGGTGGTGTTCCTGTTCTGCGCCACCAGCTTCGGTGTCGTGCTGGTGCTCGGCGGCGCGCGGCACCGCACGCTGGAGACCGAGATCTACCTGCGCACGGTGGAGCTGTTCGACCTGTCGGGTGCCGCCGCGCTGTCGTTGCTGCAGTTCGTCGCGGTGGTGGCGGTGCTGGTGGTCGGCGGCCTGGCGCGTCGCAGGCGGGAGAAGGCCCTGTCGCTGCGGGTCGAGCCACCCCGTCGGCCCACCGGCGGCGAGTGGGGCGTGGTCGTGGCGGCGTGGCTGGTGGTGGCCGCGCTGCTCGCGCCGGTGGTCGGCCTGCTGCTCAGGTCGCTGGCCACCGACGACGGCTGGAGCTTCGCCGGGTACGCGGCGCTCGCGGGCACGGGGGAGCGCGGCACGCTGGCGGTCTCCGGGCTGGACGCGGCGGTGAACTCGGTGCGCACGGCCACCGACGCCACGCTGGTGGCGCTGCTGGTCGGCGTCGTGTCGGCGGTGGTGCTGGTGGGCCTGCGGCGGCACGGGTCGTGGTTCGCGGAAACGCTGGACACCGCGTTGATGCTGCCGCTGGGCGTGTCCGCGGTGACGCTCGGCTTCGGCTACCTGATCACGATGGACGCCCTGCCGGGTGACTTCCGCACGTCACCGCTGCTGGTGCCGCTGGCGCAGGCGCTGGTGGTGACGCCGCTGATCGTGCGGATCGTGCTGCCCGTGCTGCGGGCCGTGGACGAGCGGCTGCGGCAGGCGGCGGCGACGTTGGGCGCGAGCCCGTGGCGGGTGTGGCGCGAGGTGGACCTGCCGTTGGCGTCGCGGTCGCTGCTGGCGGCGGCCGGGTTCGGGTTCGTGGTGGCGTTGGGTGAGTTCGGCGCGACCAGCTTCCTGGCCCGGCCGGACGCGCCGACGCTGCCGGTGGTGATCGCGCGGCTGATGTCGCGGCCGGGTGAGCTGAACAGCCAGATGGCTTACGCGGCGTGCGCGTTGCTGATGGTGGTGACCACGGTGGCGGTGCTGGTGATCGAGCGGTTGCGGGTGCCGAGCGGCGGGGAGTTCTGATGTCGTTGCGGGTCGACGGGGTGGGCGTGAGCTACGGCGGCGTGGCCGCGGTGTCCGGTGTGGACCTGTCGATCGCCGACGGCGAGGTGGTGGCGCTGCTCGGGCCGTCCGGGTGCGGCAAGTCGACGTTGCTGCGCGCGGTGGCCGGGTTGGAGCAGCCCGGTGCCGGGACCGTGTCGTGGGACGGCGTCGACCTGGCCGGGACGCCCGTGCACCGGCGTGGTTTCGGGTTGGTGTTCCAGGACGGCCAGCTGTTCCCGCACCGGGACGTGGCGGGCAACGTCGCGTTCGGCCTGCGGATGCGGCGGGTGGAGCGGGAGGCGCGGGAGAAGCGGGTGGCGTCGCTGCTGGAGCTCGTCGGCCTGGCCGGGTTCGGGTCGCGGCGGGTCACCTCGTTGTCCGGGGGTGAGCAGCAGCGGGTGGCGCTGGCCCGTGCGCTGGCGCCCCGGCCGAAGCTGCTGCTGCTCGACGAACCGCTGTCCGCGCTGGACCGGGCGTTGCGGGAGCAGTTGGCGGTGGACCTGGCGCGGCTGCTGCGGGAGACGGGCGCCACGGCGTTGGTGGTGACGCACGACCACGACGAGGCGTTCACGTTGGCCGACCGGGTGGCGGTGATGCGCGCGGGTCGGATCGTGCAGGTCGGCGTGCCGACCGAGGTGTGGCGGCGGCCGGTCGACGTGGAGACCGCGAGGTTCCTCGGTTGCGGCAAGGTCTTGTCCGCCGACGTGGCCCGGGATCTGGTGGGCGTGGACGCGCGGGTCGGTCTGCGCGCGACGGCGTTGCGGGTGGACCCGGACGGCCCGATCGGGGCGGAAGTGCTGGAACGCGTCCACCGCCGTGACCACGTCCGGCTGCTGGTGCGCCTGGAGGGGGAGGACTTCGAGGCGGTGGCGCCGGTGGCCGAGCCCCCGTCGCCCGGCGACCGGGTCACGCTGTCCGTGGACCACGACGGGGTGGCGATCATCGGTTGAGCGGTGCGCCGAGGGTTGTCCACAGCTCGCCGCGCTGTGCCGAAATCCGTCGTACCCGGCCGGTAGGGTCAAAGCAGGGGTCCCCTTGGCGGGGACCCCTGCGGAGCGTTGTCGGCGGGACTCAGCTGGAGCCGGAGATCTTCCAGTAGCCGACGGTGGGCAGGGTGTCCGGTCCGACCGGGCCCCTACCCCAGAAGTAGTCGTCGAAGTTCGCGATCCACGAGCTGCCGATCGGCCCCATGGTCGCCCACCGCACCCACGACGGCTGGGTGTCGATCGACGCCTGGGCCCACGCCACCCGCACCTTCATCGGCCGCAGGAAGCTCGGGAACGGCCTGCGCAGCAGGTAGTTGCCGTACCGGGAGCCGAACCCGCCGCTCTGCACCACCGCGGTCTCGAAGCTGTTGATCTGGTGCAGCCCCCGGAACGCCGGGCCCCACCGCTGCCACCACGGCTGCCCGCTCGCCGTGTTCTGCAGCAGGTTCGGCGTGTACAGGCTCATCCACTCGGCGTCCCGGTTGCCCCAGCGGGCCTCGGTGTTGCGCAGCGTGTTGTCCGTGACGGCGCTGCACCCCGCGAACGACAGCCCGAACGCGCCGCCCCGACCGTGGTAGTAGGTCATGTCGACGTCGTCGGCGTACACGTGGTCCTGGCCGCCCACGAACACCGGGTCCTTGAAGTCCTGCTCCCACGAGTTCGGGCCGGTCCAGCTGAACTGCACCGGGATCCCCGCGTTGGTGAACCGGGTGTTGAAGCCGGTGATGTCGGTCGGCACGCCGGACAGGGACTGGCACGTCCCGGTACCGGAGCTGCCGACGTCGACCCGCGTGGTCCACTGCGCGCCCACGTCGGCGCCCACGTCGGTGGTCGTGGCGGCGCGTGCTCGCGGCGGCACCGAGGGGTCCGGCGCCGGGGTGGAGCTGCCCTGCACGGCGGGCAGGTAGAACACCGGCGACGACTCGCCCGGGTCCACGCCCTGGCAGCGGAAGAACGGCTCCAGGTGCGTGATGCCCGCCCCGAGCAGACCGGACGGGTAGGCGTAGGTCACCGAGCCGAGCGGTGCCGGACCCATGACCTCGGCGCACTTCTGGTAGCCGTCATCGAGGGGCAGGACCGGCTTCAGGCCGGCGGCGGCGATGGTGCGGGCGGCGTAGGTGAGCTGCGTGACCGCGCCCGTGCCGTCCAGGGACACCCGGATCTTCGAGCCGGGGCCCTCCAGGGCGATGCCGCCGAGTTGGAACGCGAACGACACGGTGGTGTCCAGCGGTGCGCTGATCACCGGGTTGCCGTTGGCGTCGGCGATGTCGAGCGTCGTGTGCGACGCGCCGGCCGTGGCCTCGGCGGGCAGCAGCCCGACGCCGCGCAGGGTCTCGGTGACGCGCTTGGCGGCGTCGTCGAGGGGAACGGCCCTCAGCCCGCGGATGGCGGTGAGGTCGAGCTGGGTCTGGCTGGTGGCCTGCCCGCCCTCGTCGGGCGCGCCCGCGCCGCGGTCGATGCCGGGCACGCGCAGGTGGCGGTCCTCGTCGGTGAACGTGACGACACCCTCGGCGGTGCGTTCGACGGTCTTGAGGCCGAACGCCCGTTGCAGGGTCGCCGCCTGCTCCTGGGTCAACCCCTCGGAGCGGACGGCGTACACGGGTAGCTCGTCCGCGGCGGCCGCGGTGCCTGTGGTGGCACCGGTGAGCGCCGCGGCGCCCAGCAAACCGGACAGGGCGAGCACCGTTGCTCCCCGTCGTCTGGTGGTGGACATGCGCTTCCTCCTTCTGCGCCGCGGGGCAGGGCCCGCGGCACGTGGGGAGGACTCCGGCGGACGGGCCTTGATACCGGACCCGCCGGACATCCACTCGATCGGAGCCAATCTTGTAACGTCGTTGCCGCACAAGGGATTCTTAGGCGGAGAAGTCTGCCCGGGCAGCGCCCTGACCTGCATCGCTCCACAGTGGACCGAACGGCCGGACCGACGGTGCCCGCACATCGGCGGTCGGCGCGGTTCGGGGGTCCGCAGGGGCCGCGCCGCGCGTCACGGGCGGAGGTCGAGGGCGTATTCCACGTCGCCGTGTTCGGCGCCCTCGATGTACTCCGGCCACTGCTCGTGGAACGTCCGCACGTGCTTCAGCCCGACCTTCTCCAGCACCCGCCGCGACCCGGTGTTCACCGCCATCGCGTACGCCACGACCCGGCGCAACCCGGCCGCGGCGGCGTGCTCCACCAACGCCGACGCGCCCTCAGTGGCGTAACCGCGCCCCCAGAAGTCCGGGTGCAGCCGATAACCCAACTCCGCCACACCGTCGCTCACCGGGCTCAGCTCGAACCAGCCGATGAACGCCCCCGAAGCCTTCTCGTGCGCCGCCCACCAACCGCCGCCCAGCAGCTTCGGCAGCACGACCCGCTCCACGTCGGCCCGCGACACCGGCTTGCCGTCCTCGATGTACCGCATCACCCGCGGCTCGCCGAGCAACCACACCAACGAGTCCACATCGGACTCACCGAACCCGCGCAACGCCAGGCGTCCGGTCTCCAGCGGCAGTGGCAGCGACACGCGCCGATTATCGGCCACGAGGTGTTCCGCAACCGCACCGGGGCGAACCGGACCGCGCGGCGGCACGTCGCGACCAGCGACCCACCGCCGCACACCCCACCCTCACCCGGCGCGGGCTAGTTGTCCTTGGTCGCCAACCGCATCGCCGCCAACGACAGCCCGATCACGATGTAGCACCCGGCCAGCGCCGTGCCGCGCCACAGCTCCTCGGTCGGCAACGGGTCGCGCATCACGTCGATCAGCCCGTTCCACGCCGACGTGATGAGGTACGGGTGCAGCCAGTCCAACGCGCTGAACACGCCCAGCACCGCGAACACGATCACACCGGCCATCGTCGCGGCCATCACCACCAGCGGGTGCTCGGTGCACGCCGAGATCGCCATCGCGATCGCCGCCACACCCCACACCTGCACGGTGACCAGCAGGATCGTCAGCACGATCCGCCCGAGCGCCGCGCCGAACGACAGCGTGGAACCCGACAGCGTGAGCATCCCCTCGCCGCCGAACAGCACCGCACCGGTGATCGCGCCGACGAACGCGATCAACGTGACCGCGAGCAACGTCATCGTGGCCACGCCGAACGCCTTGATGCCCAGCAGCCGGAGCCGGCCCACCGGCGAGATCATCAACCCGCGCAACGTGCCGTGCTGAGCCTCGCCGGCCAGCCCGTCGGCCGCCCAGATCGCACCCACCAGCGGCAGCAGCAGGGGCAGCGCCAGGAACAGCGTGAACACCGGCAGCACCAGGCCGTTGCCCGCGATGATCGCGGCCAGCCCGGGCCCGGCGGGGCCGTCGCCGTCGGCGGCGAACCACAGCCCGATCCCGGCCAGGATCGGCACCAGGCACAGCGACGCGAGCCCGATCACCGTCCGCGGCCGGCGCACGATCCAGCGCAGCTCCGAGCGCAGTTGCCTGCCCAGCGGAGCACGCGTGGCGACCAGCGCGCTCATCGGACCCCCTCCTCGATCGTGTCCACCGCGGACAGGTTGTGCTCGGACTCCTCCGCCTCGGTGAGCCGGGCGAACAGCTCCTCCAGACCGGTGCGGTGCCGACGTGCCTCGTGCACCGCGACCCCCGCGCGCACCAGCGTCTCCACCACCACGGGCGCGGTCGTGCCGATCAGCTCGATCCGCACGCCCGTCGTGGCGTCGTCACCGGAGGTGCCGGCGGTCAACGGCCGCGCCGAGATCCGCCCGGCGCGCAACGCGTTCAGCGCGTCCTCCACGTCCGGCGTGACGACCAGCAGCGAACTGCTGTCCGCGTGCAGCAGCTCGGCCAGCTCACCCTGCGCGACCACGGTCCCGCGGTGCAGCACGGCCACGTGCGTGCACGTCGCCTCGATCTCGCTGAGCAGGTGCGACGACACGACGACCGTGCTGCCCGCCTCGTGCAGGTCCGCGATCACCTTGCGCACCTCGCGCGTGCCGGCCGGGTCGAGCCCGTTGGTCGGCTCGTCCAGCACGATCAGCTTCCGCCGCACCAGCAGCGCCGAGGCCAGGCCCAGCCGCTGCTTCATGCCCAGCGAGTACCCCCGGTAGCGCCGGTGCGCGGCGGCGGCCAGGCCGACCCGCTCCAACGCGTCCTCCACCGCCTGCCTGATGTCACCGGTGGCCAGCAGCGGCTCGAACGCCGCCGCCCGCCGCAGGTTCTCCCGACCGGACAGGAACGGGTGGAACCCCGGACCCTCGACCAGCGCGCCCACGTGCGGCAACGCCCGCGCGACGCCGTCGGGCAACGCCTGGCCCAGCAGCTCGACCTCCCCCTCGGTCGGCCGCACGAGCCCGAGCAGCATGCGGATCGTGGTGGTCTTGCCCGACCCGTTCGGGCCGAGCATCCCGAGCACCGCCCCCCGCGGCACGTCGAGGTCCACCCGGTCCACCGCGACGGTGCGCCCGTACACCTTGCGCAGTCCCCGCGTCCGGGCCGCGAGGACCGGGGTGGAGCCGGTGCTCACCGGCTCCACCCGCGCGCTGGTCGAGGTGGTCACTTGACCTGACCGATCGCGTCCACCAACACCTGCTCGGGCACCGCGCCCGCGGCCACCCGGCCGTCGTCGGCGATCAGCACGCCACCGACCCGCGTGGTGATGAGCGTGCCCGAACCCCAGTCGCCGCTGACCTGCTTGCCCAGCTGCTTGAGCAGGCCCTGCACGTCGATCTCCTGACCCTCGCCGTGCTCCTGCCAACGGCCCTCGCGCTCACCCTTCTCCTGCGCCTCGGCGAGACCGGCCAG
Source organism: Saccharothrix stipae (assembly GCF_054781895.1). Lineage (NCBI taxonomy): Bacteria > Bacillati > Actinomycetota > Actinomycetes > Pseudonocardiales > Pseudonocardiaceae > Saccharothrix > Saccharothrix stipae. The sequence goes on from NZ_BAAGTN010000009.1 coordinate 380,997, forward strand.
GGCGTTCTGGGGCATCCGCGCGGCCAGCACGACGTCCCAGCCCTCGCCGACCACCTGCGGGTTCGCCTCGGTGAACGCCTGCTCGGCGGCGGCCTGGTGCTCCGCCGACGGCGCACCGACCTCCGGCTCGGTCACCTTCGCCCCGGGAGGCGGGGTGAACGCGAACAGCGACGCGTCCTGCGGCCCGACGTTCAGGTCGGCGAACCCGACCTGCACGGCGGGCGCGTCCGTGCCGTTGGTCAGCACGGCCACCCGCAGCGGCACCCGCAGCTCCGAGTCCACCGCCACGCGCACCTCGCGCAGCACCGTCTTCTCGGTCGGCTTCGGCGTCAGCACCAGCTCGTACACCGGCCGGTTGGCCACCCGCGCGGTGCCGTCGACGGTGACGTCGCTGAACTCCTGGATCGCCGCCACCACTTGCCGCGACAGCGTCACCGGGTCCGTCGGCGCGGCCTGCGCCTCACCGCTGAGGTCCGGCTTGCCCTCCTCGAAGGCGCCGTGCGGCATCTTGGTGACGGTCTGCTCGGCCGAGTCCCACATCCACGCGGTCTCGCCGTCGTCCACGAACGTGCGCTCGGAGTCGCCGCCGGGCAGCTGCGCCCGCAGCTTGCCCTGGCCGTCGGTCCAGATACGCAGCGAGCTCGCGCCGTCCGACAGCTGCGGCACACCGGCGATCGCCGGGATGCCCAGGTCGTTGTTCACCTCCACCGAACCGCCGAACGCGGTCGGCTGGGCGTTGAGCACGGACTCGACCAGCGCCTCGGCGGTCACGTCCGGCAGCACCGGTGCGGGTCCCGCGCCGGCGGGCATCGCGAGCAGCCCCAGTCCGGTCGCACCGGCGACCACGCCGACCGCCGCCGCCACGACCGTCACCCTTCTCCGGTTCATGTCCCCTCCTCCTACCGGGCAGCCCCTTGCGACCCGACAACCCAGACACTCCTCCGGCCGCCCTGAGATCGTGCTGAGAGCCGCCGCGAGGCTGAGAGCGGACTGAGACTCCCGCGCCGATTGTCCTCCTCACGGGGCATGCTGTGGGCGTGAGACCTCGGGTGCTGGTGGTGGACGACGAGATCGGCGTGCGGCGGGCGTTGGAACGCGGCCTGTCCGCGGAGGGCATGGAGGTGGTCACCGCCGCGGACGGCCCCAACGCCCTGCGGGTGGCGTTGACCGGCGCGTTCGACGTGGTGCTGCTGGACATCATGCTGCCCGGCCTGTCCGGCTACCGGGTGTTGCAGCGGATGCGCGCCGAGGGCGTGCGGACACCCGTGCTGATGGTGTCGGCCAAGGACGGCGAGGTGGACCAGGCCGACGGCCTCGACCTCGGCGCCGACGGCTACCTGGTGAAACCGTTCTCGTTCGTGGTGCTGGTGGCGCAGGTGCGGGCGTTGCTGCGGCGCAACTCGGTCGACCTGGCGCGGCGCAGGCTCAAGCTCGGCGAGCTGGTGGTGGACCGCGCGATGCGCGAGGTGAGCTGGGCGGGTGAGCCGGTGTCGCTCTCGCCGCGCGAGTACGCGGTGCTCGACGTGCTGGCCAGCCGGGCCGGGTCGGTCGTGACCAAGGACGAGCTGCTGCGCACGGTGTGGGGCGACGAGCAGGCGGCGACCCGCAACGCGGTCGAGGTGTACGTCGGCTACCTGCGGCGCAAGCTCGACGCGATGGGCGCGGGCGAGGTCGTGCGGACCGTGCGCGGCCACGGCTACCTGGCGTCCACGCCCGACCTCGACGCGGCGCTCGGTTCGGCGGGGACCAGGCGCAGGTGAGCCCGCGCCGGTGGTGGCTGCGGCGGACGCTGCGGTTCCGGATCACCGTCGTGGCGACCGGCGTGGCCCTGCTGTGCCTGCTCGCGTTCACCCTGCTGGCCCCGCAGCTCATCGGGTTGGTGCAGGTCAGCGCCGTGGACCGGGAGCTGGCCAAGGCGGAGAACGTGCGCGTCCTCGACACCGCGGGCAACCCGTTGGACGGCGGCCCGCGGCCGGACCTCACCCCGGCCGAGATCCGCAGGCTCAAGGCCGGCGAACCGGTGCTGCGCATCGACGGTCCCAGCGCGCACCGGTGGATCGGACGGGTGGAGTTCGCGCCCGACGGCACACCCCGGCTGCACGTCGCGGGCGACACGCTGGTCGGCTACCGCGAGGCCAACACGCTGGGCACGCGCTGGCTCGCGGTGGCCGCGGTGCTGGTCGCGGGGCTGGTGGGGATCGCGACGTGGCTGGCCGTGCGGTCGTCGTTGCGGCCGGTAGAACGGATGCGGGTGGCCGCCGCGGAGCTGCCGCGCGGTCAACGCCTGCCCGTGCCGGCCGCGCGGGACGAGCTGCAAGCGCTTGCGGAGGCGTTGAACGCCCTGCTCGCGCGGCGCGACGAGGCCACCGAACGGCTGCGCCGGTTCACCGGTGACGCCGCGCACGAGCTGCGCTCGCCCGTGACGTCCGTGCGGGCGCAGGCCGAGGTCGCGGTGGCGCACCCCGACCCGGACTTCTCCATCGAGGTGCTGGAATCGGTGGTGGAGGAGTCCGAACGGCTGTCCGCGCTGGTCGACGCGTTGCTGCTGCTGGCCCGTGCGGACACCGGCGAGCTGCCCCGCGCCGAGCCCGTCGACCTGGTGCTGCAGGCGCAGGCGGCGGTGGACCGGCTGGGTGAGACCGAGCTGCTGGTGCGGCTCGCGGCGCCGATGAGCGCGTGCCTGATCTCCGCCGCGGGCACCGAGGTGGAGCTCGTGCTGGACAACCTGCTGCGCAACGCGGCACGGCACGCGCGCACGTTCATCCGGATCTCGGTGCTGCCGGCCGTGCGCGAGGTGCGGTTGCTGGTGGACGACGACGGGCACGGCATCCCCGAGGAGCACCGGGAGAAGGTGTTCGACCGGTTCTACCGGGTCGAGTCCGACCGCGGGCGGGCCACCGGCGGGTTCGGCCTCGGGTTGGCGCTGGTGGCGCACCTGGTGCGACGTCGGCGGGGGACGATCCGGGCGGGCGAGTCGCCCGAGGGCGGTGCCCGGCTGGAGGTGCGCTGGCCGCTGTACCGGTGAGGACGCCGCCGGCGGGCCGCGCTCTGACAGGATGGGCGACCGTGCCCGAGTTGAGAACCACCACCCTGGTCGACGCGCCGCTGCGGACGGTCGCCGCCGCGTTGCTGGACGCCCGGCTGCTGGCACGCGCCGTGCGCGGCCTGGGCGTGCGGATCTCGGGTGGCGGGCCGGTGCTGTTCGTCGGGGCGACGCTGGCCGGGTCCGTGGGTCCGGTCAACGGGACGCTGGTCGTGACGCGGGCCGACACCACGGGCGTGTCCGCCGAGCTGGTCGGCGGGCCGTTGCCGCGGTTCACGCTGGTCACGGACCTGCTGCACACCGGTGGCGGCACGATGGTGGTCGACTCGGTGGAGTGGTCCAGCCCCGGCGGGCCGTTCGGGCGGCTGGCGGACGTCCTGGTGGGGCGTGGCCTGGCCCTGAAGGTCTTGGAAGCGCGTGCCGCCGCCGTGTCCGCGCGCAGCATGACCCTGTTGAACGCGCGTGTGGTGGTGGGTGCCGCCATCGTCCACAACGGCCGGCTGCTCGCCCAGCAACGCAGCTACCCACCCGAAGCGGCCGGCAAGTGGGAGCTCCCGGGCGGCCGCGTGGAACCGGACGAAACGGACCACGCCGCCGTGATCCGCGAGTGCGCCGAGGAGCTGGGCGTCACCGTCACCCCGGGCGCGCAGGTCGGCCCGGACGTCCCCCTGCGCCCCGACCTGATCCTCCGCGCCTACACCGCCACCCTCGCCTCGGGCACCCCGACCCCGACCGACCACCAGGCGATCCGCTGGCTGACCTCCGCCGACCTGGACACCGTCGACTGGCTCCCCGCCGACCGCGTCCTCCTCCCCTCCCTCCACCCCCTCCTCTAACCCCACCTCCCGCGAGAGTCCTACCTCCAGCACCCGAGAGTCCTACCTCCAGCCCGCGCGTGTCCTACGTTCAGAACGCGCGTGTCCTACGTTCGGAACACCCGAGTTCAACGCTCAGACGCGCGGCGGGGGCGTGAGCGTTGAATTCGGGGTGCGTGAACGTAGGACTCTCGCGACGTGGAGGTAGGACTCTCGCGGGGTGGAGGTAGGACTCTCGGGTGGGTGGGTGGTCAGCCCAGGCCGGACATGCGGAGGGCGGCGTCGAGGCGGTGGCCGCAGCGCTCACGGGAGCGTTCCGCGCCGTGCGCGCGCGCCCGGTCGAGCTCGGCCGGGTCGTTCAACAATCCCTGCGTCACCTCCCGCACGGACCGCAGCTCCTCGATCACCGCCTCCGCCGTGACCTCCTTCAACTCCGCGTAGTCGGTCAGCGAACCCGCCAACTCCTGCGGGTCCTTGCCCGTGCACGCGGCCAGGATCTCCAGCAGGTTCGCCACGCCCGGCTGCGCCTCCGGCGCGTAGCGCACCTCGCCGAGGTCGTCGGTCACCGCACGCCGGATCTTGCGGCGCACCAGGTCCGGCGGGTCCAGCACGAACACCGTGCCCGCCGCGTCCTTCGCGGTCTTGGCCATCTTCCGCGACGGATCGGCCAGGTCGCGGACCCTCGCCGCGGTCGGCGGCACCACGGACCGGGGCATCACGAACACCTCGCCGTACGTGCCGTTGAACCGCCGCGCCAGCACCCGCGCCAGCTCGACGTGCTGCCGCTGGTCGTCACCGACCGGCACCTCGTGCGCGCCCTGCAACAGGATGTCGGCCGCCATCAGCACCGGGTAGGTGAGCAGGCTCAACCTCACCGATGACCGGCCCGCCGACTTCTCCTTGAACTGGATCATCCGGGCGGCCTCGCCGTAGGTGCAGGTGCACTCCAGCACCCACGTCAACGCGCCGAGCTCGCGGACCAGGTCCGACTGCACGGCCACCGACCTCGGGTCGACGCCGGCGGCGATGAGCACCGCCAACTGCTCCCGGGTCAACGATCGCAGCCGTGACGGGTTGTGCGACGTCGTCATCGCGTGCAGGTCGCTGATGAAGTAGACGTCCTCCTCGGTGCCCTCGGCGGCCCACCGCCTGATGGCGCCGAGGTAGTTGCCCAGCTGGACGGGGCCGGACGGGGTGATCGCGGACAGCCTGATCATGGTGATCCCTTCGGGTGTGCCCGCTCGAAGTGACCCCGAACATGCCGAAGGCCGCCCCAGCGGGCGGCCTGCGTTCGTCTGACGCGCAGTTCTCAGGGCCGCCGGAAGGCGGACCACCAGAACGGGTAAAGAGTGCGCATAGCCGCGATTCTAGCGTGTTACGCCGGTGTGGCGGAGGTCTACATTTCTTCTATGTACGTCGTGCTGCTGGAGTACACCGCAACGCTGGACGAGGTCGACTACACCCTCCCGGACCACGTGGAGTGGCTGGCGAAGCAGTACGAGGCCGGGCACTTCCTGGCCTCGGGCCGTCAAGTGCCCCGCGTGGGTGGCGTGATCATCGCGCGGCCGATGCCACGCGGGAAGCTGGACGCGCTGCTGGCCACCGACCCGTTCGCGATCCGCAAGCTGGCGAAGTACCAGGTGGTGGAGTTCCAGGCCACCCGGACGGCGCCCGAACTGGCCAGGGTGAACGAAGCGGTGCTGGGCTAGCCGCCGTTCGACCCCCACCCCCACCCGGCGTCGGCCGGGCGGCAGGTGTCATGCGGCCGACTCGCGGGCCTTCTTGCCCTTCTTTCCGGTCTTCTTTCCCGCCTTGCGCTCCTGCTTGGCGGCCTTCCGCGCCGCCTTCTCCCTGGCCTTGAGCAGCACCACGACCGGACAGCTCTTGCAACGCGGCGTCGAACGGCAGCACTTCTTCTTCACCTTGACCTTGCCCACGCGGCGTGCTCCACTCATCCGGGTGTCCTCAGAGTAGGTGAGGCTGACCTCACCTGCTGTCCGTGTGTGGTAAGGGCACCGGGACCGGTAAGCTGTACTCAGGCTGCGCGCGATCCACGTCCGGCGCCTGGCTTCCTCGCAAAGACAGCTCTAGGAGTTCCGCGTGCCCACGGCCACCGCGTCGATCAAGGAAACGCTGGTCCGCAACGACCTGCGCAACGTCGCGATCGTCGCGCACGTTGACCACGGCAAGACGACCCTCGTCGACGCCATGCTCCGCCAGTCCGGCGCCTTCTCCGCACGAGCCGAGCTCGTCGACCGGGTCATGGACTCGGGCGAGCTGGAGCGCGAGAAGGGCATCACGATCCTGGCCAAGAACACCGCGGTCCGCCGCCACACGCCCGACGGCCCGGTGACCATCAACGTGGTGGACACCCCCGGCCACGCCGACTTCGGTGGCGAGGTCGAACGCGGCCTGGCGATGGTCGACGGCGTGGTGCTGCTGGTGGACGCCTCGGAGGGCCCGCTCCCGCAGACCCGGTTCGTGCTGCGCAAGACGCTGGCCGCCGGTCTGCCGGTGATCCTGGTGGTGAACAAGGTCGACCGCCCCGACGCCCGGATCTCCGAGGTCGTCGACGAGGCCCACGACCTGCTGCTCGACCTGGCCAGCGAGGTCGGCGCCGACGACTCGGTGCTCGACCTGCCCGTCGTCTACGCCTCGGCGCGCGCCGGCCGGGCGTCGCTCAACCAGCCCGAGGACGGCGGCCAGCCCGACGAGGAGAACCTCGACGTGCTGTTCGAGGTCCTGTTCAAGCACATCCCCGCCCCGATGGGTGACGCCGACGCGCCGCTGCGCGCGCTGGTGACCAACCTCGACGCGTCGTCGTTCCTCGGCCGCATCGCGCTGTGCCGCATCGAGGCCGGTCGCATCCGCAAGGGCGAGACCGTGGCGTGGTGCCGCGAGGACGGCTCCATCCACAAGGTCCGCATCACCGAGCTGCTGATCACCGAGGCGCTGGACCGCGTGCCCGCCGAGCAGGCGCGGGCGGGTGACCTGGTCGCCATCGCCGGCATCCCGGAGATCACCATCGGCGACACGCTCGCCGACGTGGACAACCCGGAGCCGCTGCCGCGGATCACCGTGGACGAGCCCGCGATCTCGATGACGATCGGCGTCAACACCTCGCCGCTGGCCGGCCGCAACGGCGGCACCAAGCTGACCGCGCGCGTGCTCAAGGCCCGGTTGGACTCGGAGCTGGTCGGCAACGTGTCGGTGCGCGTGCTGCCCACCGAGCGCCCGGACACCTGGGAGGTGCAGGGCCGCGGTGAGCTGGCGCTGGCCATCCTGGTCGAGCAGATGAAGCGCGAGGGCTTCGAGCTGACCGTCGGCAAGCCGCAGGTGGTCACCAAGACCGTCGACGGCAAGCTGCACGAGCCGTTCGAGCGGCTGACCATCGACGCGCCGGAGGACCACCTGGGCGCCATCACCCAGCTGCTGGCCAACCGCAAGGGCCGGATGGAGAACATGGCCGGCCACGGCACCGGCCGGATCAAGCTGGAGTACGTCGTGCCGTCGCGCGGCCTCATCGGCTTCCGCACCGAGTTCCTCACCGAGACGCGCGGCACCGGCATCGCGAACGCGGTGTCCGAGGGCTACGGCCCGTGGGCCGGCGAGATCCGGACCAGGCACAACGGTTCGCTGGTGGCCGACCGGTCTGGCCAGATCACCGCGTACGCGATGATCCAGCTCGCCGACCGCGGCACGTTCTTCGTCGAGCCGGGCGCCGACGCGTACGAGGGCATGGTCGTCGGGGAGAACCCGCGCGCCGAGGACCTGGACGTCAACGTCTGCCGTGAGAAGAAGCTGACGAACATGCGCACGTCGACCGCGGACGTGATGGAGACCCTGGCCCGGCCGCGGAAGCTGTCGTTGGAGGAGGCGCTGGAGTTCTGCGCCGCCGACGAGTGCGTCGAGGTCGCGCCGGACGTCGTGCGGGTGCGCAAGGTGACGCTGGACGCCAACCAGCGCGGCCGCGAGCGCAACCGCAACAAGCTGCGGGGCTGAGCGCCCGCTCCTTATATATAGGGTGTGCTGACGGGCACCCCGGGCTTCGGCCCGGGGTGCCCGTCGTTTCAGCGGTGTTTCCACCGGTCGCACCGACACCACGCCGGTGAGCTCGGACACGCGCCGCGGGTGTCGCGCGTCACGCCCCAGGCGCGGGGGTGGTGGAAGTCGCGGGGTTGGGCGTCACCTGTCGGCGCCGTCTGGCACGCTCGTACCCATGGGGAAGCGAACGGTTCTCGCGGTGTTGGCCGCGCTCGCGCTGGCGGGCTGCACGGCGACGCCCCCGCCGCCCCTGGTGCCCTCGACGCCGGGCATGACGGTCGTGCCGAAGGAGAAGCTGAACGAGATCGTCGTCGGGATGGACGACGTCAAGGGCGGCTACAACCCGCACACGTTGGCCGGCCAGAGCACGGTCACCACGGCGCTGGCCGCGCTGCTGCTGCCGTCGACCTTCCGGACCGCCGCCGACGGCAGCCCGCGGCTCGACCTGGACCTCGTGGTCAGCGCCGAGGTGACCAGCGCGGAGCCGTACACGGTTACGTACACGTTGCGCCGCGATGCCAGCTGGTCGGACTCGGCGCCCATCGCGGCGGAGGACTTCGTCTACCTCTGGCAGCGGATGCGGGAGGAGCCTGGTGTGGTCGACCCCGCCGGGTACCGGCTGATCGACGACATCGCCAGCCGTGAGGGCGGCAAGGTCGTCGAGGTGGTGTTCGGCAAGCCCTACCCCGGGTGGCGGAACCTGTTCCGCGACCTCCTGCCCGCCCACCTGCTCAAGGACGCCCCCGGCGGGTGGAGCGCGGCGTTGGCGGACAGCTTCCCGGCCACCGCCGGGCCGTTCGCGGTCCGCACGCTCGACCAGCCGCGCGGCGAGATCGTGCTGGAGCGCAGCGACCGGTTCTGGGAGGCGCCGCCCGCGCTCGACCGGCTGATCCTGCGCCGCGCGAGCCAGCACGACACGATCGAGGCGTTGAACACCGGTGACGACCAGGTCGCCCTCATCCGCGCGGACGCCATCGCGACCAAGGACGTCGAGGAACTGGCCAAGACCACCTCGCTCGCCTCCGTCGTCGTCCCCCGTCCGGAGGTCGTCCAACTGCTCCTCCGCCCCGCGTCGCCGCGGATGCAGGACGTCCGCGTCCGCACCGCCGTGATGAACGCGCTGGACCGCGAAGAGCTCATCGCCGTCGGCACCCGCAGCGGTCCCAGCGCGGGCCTGCGCGCCGACGCCCAGGTGATCCCGCCGAGCAAGCTCGGTTACACCCCGACGATGCCCGCCAAGGCCGGTGACCCGGTGCAACTGCTCACCGAGGCGGGTTACACCCGACCGGGGGGTGGGCAGTGGGGGCGGGACAACAAGCCGCTGGAGTTGACCATCGCCGCACCGGCCGGGATCGAGCCGTACGTGACCATCGCGAACCGCGTTCAGCGTCAACTGTCATTGTCCGGAATCGCCGCACGCGTCCTGACAACGCAGCCCAATCAGTTGTTCGGCCAAGATCTGTCGGATACCGCCGCGTCCAATGAGGCCATCGACATTGCCGTCGTGCCGCAGCTCGACACCGGCGATTCCGCGGCCGTTCTGGCTTCCACATTCGGCTGCCGGCCGTCGCCCGAGGACGGCGGTACACCCATTCCGGCGAATCTGTCCGGTTTCTGCGACCAAGCGGTCCAACCGGTGATCGAACAGGCCCTCAGCGGCGAGGTGCTGCTCGCCGACGCGCTGCGGACGGTCGAGCCGGTGCTCTGGCAGCAGGCCGTCGCGATGCCGTTGTTCCAGGTAGCGGACCTGTTGGTGATCCTGCCGCAGGCCGAGAAGGTCACCGCGGGCCCGCCGTTCGCCGGTCCGCTCAGCACCGCGCGCACCTGGCGGCGCGAAGATCGTTGACCGTTGACATCCACGAAACACTGGCTTCAAGATGCGTTCGCGGTGCAGTATTGACAGTATTCTCGTCGTCCGGTTAACGAACGCTCCCGCCCGGTAACGACGGAGTCGCGTGCTGCGACCAACGTGTCACCCTTTGGTCACGATCGGCCGAGGGGCAGTGACCGTGCCGCGCACTGGTTCTTATCGTGCTGCAACGGTGTGTCGGTTCGGGGCGCGTTTGGCACATCACGGTTATGGGTGGAAGTCGGCCCAAACGGTCGCTCCAACCCAGTGCTAGGAGGGCACGTGTCGATGAGGAGATCAAAGGCTGTCACGGCGTTCGCGCTGCTGACCTCAGCCACGCTCGTGTTGAGCGCGTGCGGCGGCGGCGGCACGAGCGGCGATCAGGGTGGTCAGCAGAACGCCGACCCCGGCAAGATCGGTTCACAGGACGAGGTGTTCCAGCGTCCCAAGGTTGACGACATCGGCGAGATCGCCATCGCCGTCGAAGAGGGCTTCGACGACTACCAGAACTTCATCGGTGCGTCGAACAGCTTCGCGAACACGATCGCGTTGACCAACGTGACGCCTTCGCCCTACTTCACCGACTTCGTCGACGGCAAGCTGGTCATCAAGGTCGACGGCGACCTGATGGAGTCGATCAAGGTCGTCTCCAGTGACCCGCAGGTCATCGAGTGGAAGGTGCGCAAGGAGGCCGTCTGGTCCGACGGCGAGCAGGTCGACTGCGACGACTTCTACCTGAAGTGGCTGGCGGCGACGAGCAAGGCGACCGTCAAGGGCGACGACGGCACCGAGGCGTCGATCTGGGACACCACGCCGACCGGGTACGAGAACATCGAGAAGATCGAGTGCTCGGACAACGACAAGACCGTCAAGACCTCGTTCTTCAAGGACAAGCCGTACGCCGACTACCGCGGCATCTTCTCCAGCCCCGGTAGCGACGCGCTCCTCCCGGCGCACGTCCTGGAGAAGCAGACCGGCATCGCCGACATCATGAAGGTCAAGCCGGAGCAGAACGACGACGAGGTCAAGAAGGCCGCGGAGTTCTTCACCAAGGGCTGGCGGGGCTTCGACAAGGCGCTGTCGCTGTCCGCTGGTCCCTACCTCATCGAGTCGTCGGACCTGAAGGACCAGACGGTCCTCGTCCGCAACCCGAAGTGGTGGGGCAACCCCGGCGGTCCGGCGCGGGTCATCCTCAAGACCAACACCGACTCGCAGTCGGCGACCCAGCAGCTGCAGAACAAGGAAGTCGCCGTGATCGCGCCGCAGGCCGACCCGGCGGTGGCGCTGCAGCTCCGCGGTGACAGCGCGTTCAACGTCTTCGCGGCCGGTGGCCAGACCTTCGAGCACGTCGACTTCAACATGTCGCTGCCCCTGTTCAAGCAGAACAAGGAACTGCGGCTGGCGATCGCCCAGTGCTTCGACAACCAGGGCCTGGTCGACAAGCTGATCAAGGACGTGGACCCGAGCGCCAAGCCGCTCGGCAGCCTGGTGATGATGCCCAACGAGGTCGGCTACGAGGACCACTACAGCGACGTCGGCAAGGGTGACGTGGCTGCGGCCAAGAAGACCCTCGAAGACGCGGGCTGGAAGCAGGGCGCCGACGGCATCTACGCCAAGGGCGAGTTCCGCGCGTCGTTCAAGCTGGGCCACAAGATCGTCCAGCGTCGTGCCGACACGGTCCGCATCCTGCAGGACAAGTGCAAGCAGGCCGGCATCGAGATCATCGACGACCAGGCGGACGACTTCAACTCCAAGCGGCTCACCGCGAGCGAGTTCGACGCGGCGCTGTTCGCGTGGGTCGGTCAGCCCCTGAAGGCCGGTGCCTACGGCAACTACGCGTCGAAGGACGCGGGTGGCTCGGGCAACTACAACCTGTACTCCAACCGGCAGGTCGACGAGAAGTGGAAGGCCGCCAACGGCGAGCTGGACTACGCCAAGCGCCTCACCATGATGAACGAGGTCGACAAGCTGATGCGGGACGACCTGCACAGCGTCCCGCTGTTCCAGCTGCCCGACTTCGCGGCGAGCGACGCGAACATCGGCCCGATCGCCTACGTCGGCGTCGGTGGCGGTGTCACGTGGAACCTCTTCGCGTGGCAGAAGAAGTAGCAAGCACGTTCAGCCGGTTCGCTTGAGCTGTAGAAGATGAGTCCGGCCCGGGGGGTCGGTGCCGACCGCACCGACCCCCCGGACGGTGTCCGCGTTCCGGTGGGTGGGATCGCCGGCCGTCGCAGGCGGCTGGCCTGCCTGGGAAGACAAGAGACTTGTCATGTTCCGTTACATAATCCGGCGGTTGCTGATCGCAATTCCGCTGCTGATCGCCGCGTCATTCCTCTGCTTCGGACTCACCGCCGCCATGGGCGACCCCCTGGACGAGTGGAAGCTCCAGAAGCCGCGGACCCAGGCGGAGATCTCGCTCGCCTACGAGCGCACCGGCTACAACAAGCCGTTCGTGGAGCGCTACGTCAACTGGGCGGGCAAGTTCGTCACCGGTGACTGGGGCGAGTCCGTCGTTCCCGGCAACGCCGGCAAGCCGGTCAAGGACGACCTGTTCAAGGCGTTCGTCGTCACGCTGCGGCTGATCGTCGGGGCCGAGTTGATCGCGCTGGTCCTCGGTATGGCGATCGGTGTCATCGGCGCGGTCAAACAGTACTCGATATTCGACTACACAGCGACCGGAATAGCGTTCGCCATGTTCTCGATGCCGCTGTTCTGCGTCGCCCTCATCCTGAAGGCGGGCGGCATCCAGCTCAACAACTGGCTGGAGTCGATAGGCGCGGACCGGTGGATCATCACCGCTGGTCCGCCGGGTGACGGCTTCAAGGGTTCCTTCGGCGAGCAGCTGTTCCAGTACAGCGGCGCCTACATCCTGCCGACCATCTGCCTGGTCGTGATCCAGTTCGCGCTGTACAGCCGGTTCCAGCGCGCCTCGATGCTGGAGACCCTCAACGCCGACTACGTGCGCACCGCGCAGGCGAAGGGCATCTCGCAGGGGCGGTCCATCTTCCGGCACGCGTTCCGCAACGCACTCATCCCGATCATCACCGTCTCGTCGCTGAACATCGGCGCCGGCTTCGGCGGCGCCGTGATCACCGAGACCGTGTTCGGCTGGTCCGGCATGGGCAAGTTCCTGATCGACGCGATCACCAAGAAAGAGCCTTACCAGGTGCTCGGCTTCATGATGGTGACCGCCGTGTTCATCATCGTGTTCAACCTGATCGCGGACATCCTTTACGCCTACCTGGACCCGAGGATTCGCCTTGACTGAGATCGGATCTCCTGTGGCGCAGGCTCCAACGCCCACCTCAGCCGAGGCAAGTCAGTTCGACTCCACCTCGGCCCGCAAGCAGTGGCAGGTCATCCTGCGCCGCTTCCTGCGACACCGCGCCGCCGTCGTCGGCCTCGCGCTGTTCGTCGTGCTCGTGCTGTTCGCCTTCCTGGGCGGCCTGATCTGGAAGTACTCCTACACCGACCTGGGCTTCACGCGGTACCTGCCGCCCAGCGGCGACCACCCGTTCGGCACCGACCGCCTCGGCGGGGACATGGTCGCGCTGATCATCCGCGGCTCCCAGTTCTCGTTGCAGATCGCGATCGTGGTCGCCCTGGTGTCCACCGTGATCGGCGTCGTGCTCGGCGCGCTCGCGGGCTACATGCGCGGCTGGGTCGACAGCCTGATCAGCCGGTTCATCGACCTGCTGCTGGTCATCCCCGCGTTCGTCATCGCGGCGGTGCTGGTCCGCAACAGCTTCGTGCTCTCCGTGGCCGGTGGCAGCGGCAGCAACTGGCTCATCGTGGCGCTGTACCTGGGCCTGATCGGCTGGCTGTCGATCGCCCGGGTGATCCGCGGCATGGTGCTGTCGTTGCGGGAGAAGGAGTTCGTGGAGGCGGCCCGCGCGCTCGGCGCGTCCACCTCCCGGATCATCTTCCGGCACATCCTGCCCAACACCATCGACGTGATCATCGTGAACGCCACGCTGGCGGTCGCGCAGGCGGTGCTGTTGGAGGCGGCGTTGTCGTTCATCGGCCTCGGCGTCCAGCCGCCGGACACCTCGCTGGGGTTGATGATCAGCCTGAACAAGAACGAGCTGACGCTGCACCCGTGGCTCTTCTTCATCCCGTTCACCTTCATCGTGCTCATCTCGCTGTCGGTGAACTTCATCGGTGACGGTCTCCGGGACGCCTTCGACCCGCGGCAGAAGAGGGTGAAGGCATGAGCGAAGTGGACGTGATGGACGCCCCGGACCCGATCTCCGACCGCGCGGGCGGCGAGAAGCTGCTGCGGGTCGAGAACCTGTCGGTCGACTTCCCGACCGACGACGGCACCGTGCACGCCGTGCGGGACGTGTCGTTCACCCTCGGCCCCGGCGAGGTGCTGGGCGTCGTGGGCGAGTCGGGCTCGGGCAAGTCGGTGTCGTCGATGGCGATCATGGGCCTGCTGCCCAAGACCGCGAAGGTCGGCGGGTCGATCAAGTTCAAGGGCCGCGAGCTGGTGGGCTTGAACTACAAGCAGATGCAGCCGGTGCGCGGCAACGGCGTCTCGATGATCTTCCAGGACCCGATGACGTCGCTGAACCCGGTGTACACGGTGGGCTGGCAGCTCGCCGAGGCCTACCAGGCGCACCACGACGTGTCGAAGAAGGCGGCCTGGGCCAAGGCCGTCGAGGTGCTGGAGCTGGTGGGCATCCCGCAGCCGGACCGCCGCGCCGCGCAGTACCCGCACGAGTTCTCCGGCGGCATGAGGCAGCGCGCGATGATCGCGATGTCGATCATCAACGACCCGGACGTGATCATCGCGGACGAGCCGACCACGGCGCTGGACGTGACCGTGCAGGCGCAGATCCTGGACACGCTGCTGCGCATCCGGGACGAGACGAACGCGGGCATCATGGTCATCACGCACGACCTGGGCGTGGTGGCGGGCATGGTGGACCGCGTGCAGGTGATGTACGGCGGCACGGTGGTCGAGCAGGGCACCGTGGACGAGGTGTTCGAGGCGCAGCGGATGCCGTACACCGTCGGCCTGCTGGGTTCGATCCCGAACCCGAACCTGCTGGGCAAGCGGCTCACGCCGATCAAGGGCGCGCCGCCGTCGTTGATGAACCTGCCGCAGGGCTGCTCGTTCTCGCCCCGGTGCCCGCTCGTGATCGACGAGTGCCGCGAGACCGAGCCGCTGTTGGCGGAGACCGACCGGGCAGGCCACTTCGCGCGGTGCCACCGCTCCGCGCACCTGGCCACCATCGAGAACCCGCAGCGGCTGTTCGCCCACGACGAGATCGGCGTGGTCGAGAACCCCGCGTCGCTGACCATGGCCAACCCGGACATGCCGGTGAGCGAGGACCTCGACGTGGTCGAAGCGCGGTTGCACGAAGAGGAGAAGCCGACCTCATGACCTCGACAGACGTGAACCCCCAGGCCGGGGGACTCGCCTCGGGCGGTCGTCCGGGCGAGACCCCGCTGTTGGAGGTCAAGGACCTGGTCAAGTCGTTCCCGGTGCGCGGCGGCGGCATCATCCCGCGCACCGTGGGGCAGGTCCAGGCGGTGTCCGGGGTGAGCTTCGACCTGTACCCGGGCGAGACGCTCGGCCTGGTCGGCGAGTCCGGCTGCGGCAAGTCCACCACCGGTCGCGCCATCCTGCAGCTGCACAAGCCCACGTCGGGCTCGGTGAAGTTCGAGGGCCGCGAGCTGACCACGTTGCGGGGCAAGGGCCTGCGGTCCGTGCGCCGGGACATGCAGATCGTGTTCCAGGACCCGTACGCGTCGCTGAACCCGCGCTGGCAGATCAACGAGCTGATCTCCGAGCCGTTCAAGATCCACGGCGTGCCGGACGACGGCGGCTCCGACGTGCAGCACCGGGTCAACGAGCTGATGGAGCTCGTCGGCCTGAACCCGGAGCACCGCAACCGGTACGCGCACGAGTTCTCCGGCGGCCAGCGCCAGCGCATCGGCATCGCCCGGGCGCTCGCGCTCAACCCGAAGCTCGTGGTGCTGGACGAGCCGGTGTCCGCGCTGGACGTGTCGGTCCAGGCGGGCGTGGTGAACCTGCTGGAGGAGCTGCAGGAACGGCTCGGCCTGGCGTACCTGTTCGTGGCGCACGACCTGTCGGTCGTGCGGCACATCTCCGACCGGGTCGCGGTGATGTACCTCGGCAAGATCATCGAGATCGGCGACCGGGAGGACATCTACGCCCGGCCGATGCACCCGTACACGCAGGCGTTGCTGTCCGCGGTGCCGGTGCCGAACCCGAAGGTGGAGCGCCGGCGCCAGCGGATCGTGCTCACCGGTGACGTCCCGTCGCCGGTGAACCCGCCGTCGGGCTGCCGCTTCCGCACCCGGTGCTGGAAGGCGCAGGACATCTGCGCGGTCGAGGAGCCCAAGCTGGAACGGCGCGGCGACGGCGCGGGCACGCTCTCCGCGTGCCACTTCGCCGAAGTGGTGCCTGCGCTGGTCGGGTAGTGCCGGTGTCGTCGGGGCCACCGCTAGTGCGGTGGCCCCGACGGCGTCCTGAGCCGGGCCGATTACCCTCATCCGGTGACGCTCACCGCTCCACCACGGTTGCTGCTGGTACACGCACACCCCGACGACGAAAGCCTGTGGACGGGGGGCACCATCGCCCACTACTCGGCGATGGGCGCGCACGTCACCGTGGTCACCTGCACCCTGGGCGAGGAGGGCGAGATCATCCCGCCGGCGCTCCAGGAGCT
Source organism: Saccharothrix stipae (assembly GCF_054781895.1). Taxonomy (NCBI): domain Bacteria; kingdom Bacillati; phylum Actinomycetota; class Actinomycetes; order Pseudonocardiales; family Pseudonocardiaceae; genus Saccharothrix; species Saccharothrix stipae. The sequence goes on from NZ_BAAGTN010000009.1 coordinate 397,449, forward strand.
GACCGCGGACGCCGCCGACCAGCTCGGTGGGTACCGGGTCGCCGAACTCAGGTCGGCGTGCGCCGCGCTCGGCGTGACCGACCACCGGTTCCTCGGCGGCATCGGCCGCTGGCGGGACTCCGGGATGGCGGGCGTCGCGGCGAACGACCACCCGCGCGCGTTCGTCAACGGCTCGTTCGACGAGCAGGTCGCCGCCCTCTCGGAGATCATCGGCTCGGTGAGACCGCACGTCGTGGTCACCTACGACGCGTTCGGCGGGTACGGCCACCCCGACCACATCAGGGCGCACCAGATCACCACGGCGGCGGCGGTGGACGTGGACCGCGTGTTCCACGCCGTGACGTCGCGCGCGGCGACCGAGGCGGGCGCCGCCGCGCTGGCGGAGATCCCGGACCTGCCGTGGCGGCTGCCCGCCGAGGGCGAGCTGCCGGTCACCGACGACGCGGCCATCACCAGCACGATCGACATCTCCGAGCACCTGGTGGCGAAGCTGCGGGCGTTGCGCGCGCACTCCACGCAGATCAGCGTGTGGCAGGACGGCGCGGGCCGGGCCGCCTACGCGCTGTCCAACGGCATCGCGCAGCCCGTCGTGCAGGCCGAGTACTACGTGCTGGCCAAGGGCCCGGCGGAGGGCGCGGAAACGGACCTGTTCGGGGGGCTCGATTGACCGATCGCCTGGCTCTCGTCGGGATCGCGGTCGCGGCGTTCGTGCTCGCGGTGCTGGAGCTGTTCTTCCTGCCGATGCGGCTGGACGGCACGCTGCTGCCGCGGGTGGACGACCTGCCGTTCCCGATCACGGTGGTGCTCGCGATCGTGACCACGCCGCTGCTGGTGGTCGCCGCCTCGCGGCACGCCCACCGCACGATGGCCGCGGTGTCGCCGCTGCTGGTGTGGATCGGCACGTTGCTGCTGTTCGGCCTGTTCGGCCCGGGCGGCGACGTGGTACTCCTCAACGACTGGCGCACCCTGGTGCTGTTCGCCGGGGGCGCGTTGCCGGGCGCCATCGCGGTGGGCGCGCACATGGGGAGGACCGCCGGTGGCCGAGACGATCACTGACCGGGACGTGGTGCGGGCGCTGCGGCCGTTCGTGCGGGCGACCGGGCCGCTGCTGGACACCTTGCGCGACGCGAACCTGCTCGGCCTGCGCGACCGCGAGGTGGAGCGCGACGCCGACCGCAAGCTCGTGGACAAGCTGTGGGACCAGCTGGCCGCGGTGAAGGTGCCGGGCACGGCCGCGTGGGCGCGGCTGGACGTGCTCCAGCGCGACGAGTTCTGGCTCAACCGGGTCGGCCGGGTGGTGTCGCTGGTCGCGGCGCTGCCCGGCATCGGCGGCGTGCTGGCCGACCGGCTGCCGATCCAGTCCGCGCTCGGCGCGGCGGGGCAGGGGCTGCTGCTGTCGGCGATCGCGGGCGAGCACGGGTTCACCTCGACCGAGGACCGGGTGCGGCTGCTCGCGCACGTGCTGTTCCAGCGCGAGGTCGACGGGCTGCCGGTGGACCGCGACAAGGAGGACGAGCAGACCGCCGAGCTGACCGAGGAGCTGCGGGAGCGGTCCACGTTCCGGGCGATCGGCGCCACGATCTGGAAGCTCGCCAAGGTCCTCTGGAAGCTGGAGGACGAGCTGGACAAGCGCCCCCAGGGCCGGCTCTACCACCAGGCGCTGGGGATGCTGCCGGTCGTCGGCGTGGTGGGCGACTACTTCGGCGAGCGCTCGGCGTTGAAACGGGTCCGCAAGGCCGCCTACGCGTGGTTCGACACCCAGTAGCGGTAGCGGTGGTGCTCGACGCAGCCCAGCGACCCGTAGAGCGTGATCGCGGGCTTGTTGTGCTCGGCGACCTGCAACGCGCACGTCGTCGCGCCCCGGTCGAGGCCCCAGGCGGCCAGGCCGCCCATCAACCGGCGGGCCAGGCCCGACCCGCGTGCCCCGGGCCGCACGGCCAGCCGTGCCACGTGGAGCAGGTCGCCGACGACGGCGCCGCGCACGGCGGCCAGCACCTCGCCGTCGCGGACGACCGAGCCGAACCCGACCCGGGGTCCGGACGCCAGCACGTGCCGTTGCGCCGGGGTGGGGTCGTGCTGCGCGGCCAACTCCCACCATCCGGGATCGGGTTCGTCGGAAATGACCACGTCGGCGTCCTTCGGGGTGGCGAACCGATCCAGCCGACCGGTCATCACCAGCGACTCCGCGCCGCCCGGGTGATCCACGTCGACCCGCCAGCCCGCCGCTTCGACCCGGGCCTCGGCGGGTGCGCCGATCACCACGTGAGCGGCCGGTTTGATGCCGTTGGAGGTCGCGAAGTCGATCACTTCGGCGAGCGCGTCGTGCACCGGCATCCCCGGATCGCCCGTGGTCAGGGCACTATTGGCACGTCCGGTGAACCCTCCGGCGGCCCGCAGCCGCCACTGGCCGAGCGGCCGGTCGACCAGCGCCGGCCACGCGTCGGCACACCGCTGCTCCAGCTCCGTGACCGCCTCCACCCCCGCATCGTGCCCCGTGCGGGTGGGCGGCGGTCTGTGAGGTGGAGCACGGTGTCGATAAGGCAAGCCTGAGCAATGGACAATCGACTCCGCCGCGTACTCTCCGGCTTGCGCGGTGTGGACCAGAAAAGAGCAGGAGAGCGCAGTGACCTATGTGATCGCCCAGCCGTGCGTGGACGTGCTCGACAAGGCGTGCATCGAAGAGTGCCCCGTCGACTGCATCTACGAAGGCGACCGGATGCTCTACATCCACCCGGACGAGTGCGTCGACTGCGGTGCTTGCGAGCCGGTGTGTCCCGTGGAGGCCATCTACTACGAGGACGACGTGCCGGACGAGTGGAAGGAGTACACGAAGGCCAACGTGGACTTCTTCGACGAGTTGGGCTCGCCCGGTGGCGCCTCCAAGGTCGGCAAGGTCAGCGCGGACCCGGCGTTGGTCAAGGCTCTCCCCCCGCAGGCGTCGCACGAGTGACCTCCGGTACGTCGCGGAGGCTGCCGGACTTCCCCTGGGACTCGCTGGCCGACCACGCCGCCAAGGCGCGCGCGCACCCCGGCGGCGTGGTCGACCTGTCTATCGGCACGCCGGTGGACCCGGTCCCGGAGCTGATCCGGCACGCCCTCGGCACGGCCGCCCACCAGCCCGGGTACCCGACCACGCACGGCACCGCGGCGTTGCGCGAGGCGGTCGTCGGCGCGTTGGCGCGGCGGCACGGGATCGCGGGCCTGGACCCGGCGGCCGTGCTGCCGACCATCGGGTCGAAGGAGCTGGTGGCGTGGCTGCCGACGTTGCTGGGCCTGGGGCCGGGTGACGTGGTGGCCATCCCGGCGTTGGCGTACCCGACCTACGAGGTGGGCGCGCGGTTGGCCGGCGCCTCGGTGGTGCGGCTGGCCGATGGCGAGCCGCCGCCGTCCGGGACGTCGCTGGTGTGGCTGAACTCGCCGTCCAACCCGACGGGCCGGGTGCTGTCGGGGGCGCACCTGGCGCAGGCGGTGGCCGACGCGCGGGCCGTCGGCGCGGTCGTCGCGTCCGACGAGTGCTACCTGGCGCTGGCGTGGGACGCGCGGCCGGTGTCGGTGCTGGCGCCGTCGGTCAACGGTGGTTCGCTGGACGGGGTGCTGGCGGTGCACTCGCTGTCGAAGTCGTCCAGCCTGGCCGGGTACCGGGCGGGGTTCGTGACGGGCGACCCGGCGTTGGTGGCGTCGTTGCTGGCGGTGCGCAAGCACGCGGGGATGATCGTGCCCCGGCCCGTGCAGGCGGCGATGACGGCGGCGTTGAACGACGACGCGCACGTGGCCGAGCAGCGCGAGCGGTACCGGGTGCGGCGGGACGTGCTGCTGCCGGCGTTGACGGCGGCGGGTTTCACCGTCGACCACTCGGAAGCCGGCCTCTACCTGTGGTCGACCCGGGGCGGCGAGAACGCCTGGGACACCATCGCCTGGCTGGCGGACCGTGGCATCCTGGCCGCGCCGGGCACGTTCTACGGCCCGACCGGCGACCGGCACGTCCGCATCGCCCTGACCGCCACCGACCACCACATCACCACCGCCACCACCCGCCTAACCCCCTAGCCGCGCGAGAGTCCTACGTTCGCGCCGCGAGAGTCCTACGTTCGCGACCCCTGAGTTCAACACTCGGCCGACCAGCCGGTCTGTCGAGTGTTGAACTCAGGGCCGCTGAGTGTTGGACTCTCGCGTGCTGAGTGTTGGACTCTCGCGGGTTGAGTGTTGGACTCTCGCGGTTAGTCGTTGGTGTGGAGGGCGGTGTTCAGGGCGATGCCGCTGCCGGTGCGGGGGAGGACCTTGACGACGCCGGTGGTGGAGTCGCGGATGAACAGCAGGTTGGCGAGGCCGGACAGCCGGCCCGCCTTCACGACGGTGCCGTCGGCGCCGGTGACCTTGGTGCCCGCGGTGATGTAGAGGCCTGCCTCCACCACGCAGTCGTCGCCCAGCGAGATGCCCACGCCGCCGTTCGCGCCGATCAGGCACCGCTCGCCGACGGAGATGACCTGCTTGCCGCCGCCGGACAGGGTGCCCATGATCGACGCGCCGCCGCCGACGTCGGAGCCGTCGCCGACGACCACACCGGCCGAGATGCGACCCTCCACCATGGACGTGCCGAGCGTGCCCGCGTTGAAGTTCACGAAACCCTCGTGCATCACGGTCGTCCCGGACGCCAGGTGCGCGCCCAGCCGCACGCGGTCGGCATCGGCGATCCGGACCCCGGTCGGCACGACGTAGTCGACCATCCGCGGGAACTTGTCGATGCCGTACACGGTGACCGGCCCACGGGCGCGCAGCCGCAGCCGCGTCTGCTCGAACCCGTCCACCGCGCACGGACCGAAGTTCGTCCACACCACGTTGTTGAGCAGCCCGAACACGCCGTCCAGGTTCGCGCCGTGCGGCCGCACGAGCCGTGACGACAGCAGGTGCAGCCGCAGCCACACGTCGTAGGTCGAGCTCGGCGCGTCGGACAGCGAGCCGATGCCGACCCGGACGCCGACGACCTCGACGTCACGCTCGACGTCCGCGCCGAGCTGCTTGGCGGCGGCCTCACCGAGCGAGGCCGAGACCTCCGCGGACGACAGCAGCGCCACGCCGGGCTCCGCGGTCCCGAGGGACGGCGCCGGGAACCACGTGTCCAGCACGGCGCCGGTGGGGGTGACGGTGGCCAGTCCGACGCCGTACGCGCCGGTGGGATTTGCGGTGCTCACGGGTGCCAACGGTAACGTGCGCCAAGTGGCCGACACCTTGCACCTATCCGCCGATCCCGTCGAGCTGACCGCCGCGCTGGTGGACATCCCCAGCGTCTCCGGCGACGAGGACCGCATCGCCGACCTGGTGGAACGCGCGCTCAAGGAGCAGACCTCACTCGAAGTGGTGAGGTCCGGCAACACGGTCATGGCCCGCACGAACCTCGGCCGCCCGTCCCGGGTCGTGCTGGCGGGACACCTGGACACCGTGCCGATCAACGACAACCTGCCGTCCCGCCTGGAGGACGGCGTCCTGCACGGCTGCGGCACGGTCGACATGAAGGGCGGTGACGCGGTGATGCTGCACCTCGCCGCCACCGTCACCGACCCGCGCCACGACCTGACGTTCGTGTTCTACGACTGCGAGGAGGTCGAAGCGGTCCGCAACGGCCTCGGTCGCATCGAGCGCGAGCTGCCGGACTGGCTGCGGGGCGACCTGGCGATCGTGTGCGAGTCGTCCAACGCGGTGATCGAGGCAGGCTGCCAGGGCACGATGCGCATCGAGCTGCGCACCAAGGGCGTCCGCGCGCACACCGCCCGCGGCTGGATGGGCGTGAACGCCATCCACGCCATCGGCGAGGCGCTGAACCGGTTGCTGGCCTACGAGCCGCGCCAGGTCGAGATCGACGGCTGCACGTACCGCGAGGGCTTGCAGGCGGTGCGGATCAGCGGCGGCGTGGCGGGCAACGTCGTGCCGGACGAGGCCGTGCTCACGATCAACCACCGCTTCGCGCCCGACCGCGGCCCCGAGCAGGCCGAGCGGCACCTGCGCGAGCTGTTCGACGGCTACGACGTCACGGTCACCGACATGTCGCCGGGCGCCCTGCCCGGCCTGGACGCGCCGACCACCCGGGAACTCGTGGCGGCCGCCGGCGGCACCCCGGTCGCCAAGCTCGGCTGGACCGACGTGGCCCGCTTCGCCGCCCTGGGGATGCCCGCGGTCAACTTCGGTCCCGGCGACCCGACGCTCGCCCACACCCAGCACGAGCACGTCCCGGTCGAGGACATCGCCCGGTGCGTCGACGTCCTGCGTCGCTTCCTGGGCTGACGTGCGGCCGCCGCTAGACTCCACCCAATGACGGACAGCGTGGACGAGCACCCCAGGGAGAAGCAGCGCGGACCGGTCGTCCTGCGTCGTGAGCAGCGGGACGAGCTGACCACGACGGACCAGCGGTTGCTGGACTCGCGGGGACCGAGCGACTGGGTGCACACCGACCCGTGGCGGGTGCTGCGCATCCAGGCGGAGTTCGTCGAGGGGTTCGGCGCGCTGGCCGAGGTGCCGAGCGCGGTGACCGTGTTCGGCTCCGCCCGCACCGGCCGCGACCACCCGGAGTACGAGACCGGCCGCAAGCTGGGCGGCGCGCTGGCCGAGGCCGGGTTCGCGGTGATCACCGGCGGCGGCCCGGGCGCGATGGAGGCGGTCAACCGGGGCTGCTCGGAGGCCGGCGGGTTCTCCATCGGCCTGGGCATCGAGCTGCCGTTCGAGCAGGGCCTGAACCCGTGGGTCGACCTGGGCGTGAACTTCCGCTACTTCTTCGTGCGCAAGACCATGTTCATCAAGTACTCGCAGGCGTTCATCTGCCTGCCGGGCGGGTTCGGCACGCTGGACGAGCTGTTCGAGGCGCTGACCCTGGTGCAGACCAAGAAGGTCACCAAGTTCCCGGTCGTGCTGTTCGGCAAGGCCTACTGGCAGGGCCTGTACGACTGGGTGCGCGACTCGGTGCTGGCCAGCGGCAAGGTCAGCGAGAAGGACCTGGACCTGCTGTACCTGACCGACGACATCGACGACGCCGTGCGCGTGGTGAACGACGCCCACAAGGCGTGGGCGGACGCGCACTAGGCTCAGCTGATCGTGGCCCGGTCCAGACCCCTGGCGGCGGCCAGGCGGGTGGCTTCCTCGGCGAACATGCCCGGGTCGAGCGGCACGAACGGGGAGACCTTGACGTCCAGGCGGGAGCCGGTCGCCTTGGCCTGCCAGGTGCCCAGGACCTCGCCGTCGACCAGCAGCGCGCCGCGCCGGCCCAGGATGCGCCACACCTGCTTCTGGTGCGCCTTGTCCGGCACGAGCAGGTCGCGGTCGCGGGCGTTGAGGTAGGGGTCCAGCGGCGGCAGCAGGCGCACCACCTCGGGTTCCGGCGGGTTCTCGAACGCCTCGACGCGGTCGGCGGGCAGCCACGCCCGCTTGGAGATCGCGACCAGGTCGTCCGGCCACCGGTCCTTCACCTCGCGCACCGGCGCGCCGAAGTAGTTCGCCACCTCGGACGGCCCGGCGGGGCCGTGCAGCCGCAGGTAGTCGGCGATCAGGGCGCCGAAGCCGCGCGAGGCGTCCGGGACGTCCTGACGGCCCTCCAGCGGCACGAACGTGACGGTCCGGCCCGCCGGGTCGAACCGCAGCCCGGCGGGCAGCACGGCGATGCGGAAGATCGGGTCGAGCACGTGCGTGGCGTCGCAGCCGCGGCACCAGCCGGTCAGCTCGGGCCGCACCCGCGGCGTGAGCCGGGACGACGCCTCGCCCTTCGTCATCGGCCCGGTCACCACCTCCCGCAACGCCGACGCGACCTCGTGCAGCGCCGCGAGCCCGTCCGGCACCGGCGGCCGGTTCATCCGGGCCAGCGCGTCGGCGTCGCTCAACGGCCACAGCCGGGCCGCCAGCGCGGGCACCTCGTCGGCGCGGTGCCAGTGCGGCGCGCCACGCACGCTCCACGTGAGCGTGAACGCGTCGAGGTCGGGCACCCGGTCCAGCCGGGCGGCCAGCGCGGGCGCCGCCGACCGTTCCGAGTCCTGCACGCCGAGGTCGAACACCCGCAGGTCGGAGGCCTCGGCGACGGTGCGGTCGAACTGGTGGGCGGCGACCCGGTAGGCGATCACCCGTTCCCGGTCAGCCAAGGTCGTGGTCCAGGACGATCAGCTCGTGCTCCAGCCGGGCGGTGCCGGAGATGCCGGCCAGCTCACCGGTGCCCGACCCCGGCACGATGTGGCCCCAGAACTGCGCGTCCTCGCCGGACATGACCGCGCCGTGCTGGAGCACGAACGTCCCCGAACGGCCCTCCAGCGTGCCGACGAACCGCTCGGTGCCCACGTAGCCCGCCGAGCCGTCCGACGGTTGGCACATCGTCAGCTCGGCGGTGCTCGTGCCCTCCATCACCCCTCGGTAGGCCTTGTCCACGAGCGCCCGGCCCAGCTGCGGCTCCGCCTCGTCGTAGACGGTCTGGTCCCACCGGGTGATCTTGAACGTCGACTTGGATTCCATACCGGGGATCCTTACAGGAAATCCTGTCAGCCGCTGTCAGGTGCGCGGCACCGTCAGCCACGAGTCCGCCCCGAACGCGACCGTCGAGCCGAGCGCGCTGGAGCCCTTGTACCGGGCGTCCACGGTGTCCACGACGAGCACCAGCCGGTTGCCCGCCGCCACGTTCCACACCACCGGCTCCAGGTCCAGGTCGACCGCGCGGGTCGCGGTGCCGGTGATCGTCACCGGCTTGTGCGTGACCAGCGCGCCCAGGCCGAGCGCGTTCACCTCGTACAGGTAGGCGTAGAGGGTGGTCCTGGCGGCGCTCGGCGTCACGGTGAGGTGCACGCGCGGCGTGCCGCTGACCGAGGTGGCGGTCCACTGCACCGGTCCGCGCCACACCGCCGCCGCACCCCGGTCGATCAACGGCGTCGAGACGCCCACCGGGATGTTCAGGAAGCCCTGCAACGCGCCGGACACCAGGACCGTGCCGCTCTCGGCGATGGTCGGCCACCCCGCGCCGATCCGGTCCGCGGTCAACGGCACCGTGTCCGTGCGGGTGGTCGCCGCCGCCCAGGACGGGAACGAGCGCCAGCCGCCGCCGTTGTTCGGCTTGACCTGCACGGGTTGCTCGCGGTCGATGCCGTTGGCCACGCCCCTGAGGTGGTGGTCGAACCAGCGGCCGACCGACGTCCAGATCTCGTTGGGCAGCCCGGCCGCGCCGAACAGCTCGGCGGTGGCGTGGTCGCCGGGCGCGAGCATCAGCCGCTTCGGACCGGTCAGCGCGCCGAAGAAGTCGGTGACCTGGCCCGGTGCGAACAGCCCGTCGTTCCACGCGTTGCCGATTATCACCGCGGCCTTGATGGACGACACCTTCGACGCGGGGGAGCGGGGCGGCGAGATCGGCAGCACGTCGTGGAACCGGTTCTCCCGGTAGGCGGCCTCCGCCTCGCGCAGCACCGGCCCGGGCCGCCCGGTCAGGTGACCGGCGGCCAGCAGCAGCTCGACGGCCTGCGCGCTGACCGTCTCGTTGGGGTAGAGCGAGCGGGCCAGGTCGGTCCACGTGCTCAGCGCCGCCACGGCCTTGATCCGCGGGTCCGCGGCGGCGGCCAGCAGCGACTGGCCCGCGCCGTAGGAGATGCCGCCGACGCCGATCCGCGCCGGGTCGCCGTGGGCGTGCGCGAGGCCCCAGTCGACCACCCGGCTGACGTCGGCCACGGTGTCCGGTCCGGCCACGTCGATCTCGCCGGCCGAGTCGTGGAACCCGCGCGAGGTGTAGCTGATCACCGAGTACCCGGACTCGTAGGCGAGCTTGGCCGCCGCGCCGACGTACTCGATGTTGTTCACGCCCCAGCTCGACGGCAGCACGATCAGCGGGAACGGTCCGCCGCCGCGCCCGGTCGGCGTGACGACGAAGGCCTTGAGCGGGGTGCCGCCCTGGCCGGGGATGGTCTCGTAGGCCACCGCGAAGCCGGGCGCGGCCTGGGCGGGCGGTGCCAGGACGAGCGCCACGAGGGCGGCGAGCAGCAGGGGGAGTGATCGGCGCACGAGGTCCTCCTTGACCGTGACCGGGATCACGCAGGGTGTTACCGGCGAGTAAACACGAACTTTACTCGCCAGTAGGAGCACTCTGTGACGCGGCTCACTCGGCGGGTGACGTGGCACGATGCGCTCATGCGGTTCGGTTCACGGGAGGTCGCCGGAGATCGCGCGCTGGTGATGGCGATCGTCAACCGGACGCGCGACTCGTTCTACGACCGCGGCGCGACCTTCTCCGACGAGGCCGCCATGGCCGCGGTGGACCGGGCGGTCGCCGACGGCGCGGACATCGTCGACATCGGCGGGGTCAAGGCGGGTTCCCGGGGCGAGGTGGTGGACGCCGCCGAGGAGGCGCGGCGGGTCGTGCCGTTCGTCGCGGCGGTCCGCGAGCGGCACCCCGACCTGGTGATCAGCGTCGACACGTGGCGGCACGAGGTGGGCCGCGCGGTGTGCGGGGTGGGCGCCGACCTGATCAACGACACGTGGGCGGGCGCGGACCCGGCGCTGGCCGAGGTGGCCGCCGAGTTCGGCGTCGGCATCGTCTGCTCGCACACCGGCGGCCTCCCGCCGCGCACCGACCCGCACCGAGTCCGGTACGCCGACGTGGTGGCGTCCGTGGTGGCGGAGCTGGTCGGGCGGGCCGAGCGGATGGTGGCGCTGGGCGTGCCCGCGGCGGGCGTGCTGATCGACCCGACCCACGACTTCGGCAAGAACACCTGGCACGGCCTGGAACTGCTGCGGCGGCTGGACGAGCTGGTGGCCACCGGCTGGCCGGTGCTGATGGCGTTGTCGAACAAGGACTTCGTCGGCGAGACGCTGGGCGCGGAGCTGGAGGACCGGGTGGACGGCACGCTGGCCGCGACGTCGGTGGCGGCGTGGACCGGCGCGAAGGTGTTCCGGGCGCACCAGGTGCGGCAGACCAGGCGGGTGGTGGAGATGGTGGCGAGCATCGCGGGCACCCGTCCGCCGGCGCGGGTGTTGCGGGCGCTGGCCTGATGGCGGACTGGTTCGCGGCCAACACGTGGCAGAGTCCGCGGTGGACGATCCCGGAACTGGTGGCCGCCAAGGGGAATCGCACGGTCAGCGTCGTGCTGCCCGCGTTGGACGAGGAGGCGACGGTCGGCGACGTGGTCGGCGTGGTGCGGCCGCTGCTGGGCGACTTGGTGGACGAGCTGGTGGTGGTGGACTCGGGTTCCACCGACGACACGGTGGCGCGGGCGGCGGCGGCCGGGGCGCGGGTCGTGCACCGGACCGACGTGCTGCCGGAGTTCCCGCCCCGGCCCGGCAAGGGCGAGGTGCTGTGGCGGTCGTTGGCGGCGACGTCGGGTGACCTGGTGGTGTTCCTCGACTCCGACCTGGTCGACCCGGACCGCGAGTTCGTGCCCGCGCTGCTCGGCCCGCTGCTGACCCGCGACGTGCACCTGGTGAAGGGCTTCTACCGGCGGCCGTTGCGGCTGGAGAGCACCGGCGGCGGTCGGGTCACCGAGTTGGCGGCCCGGCCCCTGCTCAACGCCCTGCGGCCGGAGCTGGCCGGCGTGGTGCAGCCGTTGGGCGGCGAGTACGCGGGCACGCGGGAGTTCCTGGAGTCGGTGCCCTTCGCCCCCGGCTACGGCGTGGAGATCGGGTTGCTGCTCGACGCGCACACCCGGTACGGGCTGAACGGGATCGCGCAGGTCAACCTGGGCGTGCGCAAGCACCGCAACCGGGACCTGTTCCAGCTGGGGCCGATGGCCGCTCAGATCGCGGTGACGCTGCTGCGCCGGTGCGGTGTGCCGGTGGAGTCGTCCACGTTGACGCGGTTCGTGCCGTTCGACGGCGAGTGGTTGCCCTCGCCGGTGGACGTGCCGGCGGAGGACCGCCCCGCCATGCGCTCGGTGCTCCAGCGGTCGCGGTAGTAGCCGGGGACGTCGACCAGTTCGGCGTGCGTGCCCTGCTGGGTGATCCGGCCGTCCTCGAACACCACGACCCGGTCGAAGTCGACCAGCGGGGCGAGCCGGTGCGTGACCAGCACGACGGTGCCGCGGGCGTGGTCGAGCACGCGGCGCAGCACGGCGTCGCCGTGGTCGACGGCCAGGCCCTCGACGGGTTCGTCCAGCAGCAGCACGTCGGGGTCGGCCAGCAGCGCGCGGGCCAGGAGCAGGCGTTGGCGTTGGCCGCCGGACAGCGCGTCGCCGTCCTCGCCGACGACGGTGTCCCACGGGACGTCCAGGTCGACCAGCGCGGCCGCCCGGTCCAGCTCTTCCCTCGACGCGTCGGGGCGGGCGAGCCGGACGTTGGCCTCCGCGGTGGCGTGGAAGACGTGGGCGTCGTCCAACACGCCTTTGGCGACACCGGGGTGTGCGGCGGCCAAGGCCCTCAGGAACGTGCTCTTGCCCGCGCCGCTGGCACCGACGACGCCGACCCGGCCGACCGGGAGCTCGACGTGAGGTTCGGGGGTTCGGCCGGCCCGCAGTGCTTCCCGCACGCGGCCGACCGAGCCGCGCATCTCGGCCCACCGCTGGGCCGCCGTCGCCAACGGCAACGTCACCTCCAGCACCGCGACCGAGCCGAGCACGACGTGGGCGGGCGCTCCGGACCGCAGCAGCGCCAACGCCACCCCGAACTGCACGACGACGGCCACCGCCGCCAACACCGCCGCACCGGAGCCGCCCCGCCGTTCCCGTTCGGCCAGCGCGTCGACCACCCGGCCGGTCGCGGCCAGCTCGCGGTCCAGCGCGCCGAACGCGGTCAGCTCCGCCGCGCCGTCCAGCAGCACGACGGTCCGCTCGGTCAGCGCCGATCGCAACGGCGCCAGCTGGTAGAGGTGCCGAACGGCGAGTAGGTAGGCAGTAGACGGGATAATGCATACAGTCGTCAGAAGACCGACGACCAAGGGCCACGCGAAACCCGTTGCGATTAACGCGACCACGCCCACGGCGGACGTTACGGCGCCCGGCAGGAGGCAGCGGAGCAGTGCATCCTGTATACCGTCTACATCCGACACGAGCCGGGTGAGGGCGTCACCACCGCGCAGCGGACGGCGGGTCAGCGCCTCGTACACCCGGCCACGCAGCTCGGCCAGGTGCCGCAGCACCGCCGAGTGCCCGGCCAGCCGCTCGACGTACCGCATGCCGCCGCGGGCCACGGCCAGCGCCCGGACCGCCACGATCGCCACCGTCAACGCCGAGAGCGGTGGCTGTTGCGCGGCACGCATGACGAGCCACACGGCGGTGGTCATCAGCCCGATCCCGGCCAGCTCCGCGGCCACCCCGGCGGCCACCGCGAGCACCAGTCGCCTCATCCGAACGCCACCACCCGGTCGACCTCGCCGAGCATCACCGGCCGGTGCGCCACGACCAGCGCCGTCCGCCCGGACGCGAGCCGCCGCGTGGCCCGCAACACCGCCTCCTCCGTGCCGCTGTCCAACCGGGACGTCGGCTCGTCCAGCAGCAGCACCCGCGCGTCGTCCCGGACCAGCGCCCGCGCCAACGCGACCCGCTGCCGTTCACCGGAGGACAGCGGGTGCTCGGCGTCGACCAGGTGCGCCAACCCCATCTCCGCCGCGGCGGCGCGCACGTCGCCGGACGACCCGAGCGCGATGTTCGCGCCGACCGTGCCGGGGAACACCGTCGGCCGCTGCGGCACCCACGCGAGCTGCCGCAACCACGACTCCCGGTCGATCTCGCGCAGGTCCACCCCACCGACCAGGACCCGCCCGGACGCAGGCGTGACGAACCCCATCAGCACCGCGAGCAACGTGCTCTTCCCGACCCCGCTCGGCCCCACCAACGCCACCCGCTCACCGGGCGCGACCCGCAACGACATACCGCCCAACGCCTCCCGCCCCGGGTACCGGACCACGACCCGGTCGACCACGATCTCGGCGACGCGCAGGTCCGGCGCCCGCACCCCGCTCACCACCACGCCGGCCCGCTCGCCGAGTTGTCCACAGGCCGCGTCCGCGGGCGCCATTCCGTCGGTCCTCCCCGGCAGTATCGAAACCGGGGATCCCCCCGGCGGGGACGCCTGCGCAGCCACGGCGTCGAGCACGGCCAGCCCCTCGGCCGAGGCGTGGAACTGCGCCCCCGCCGCGCGCAGCGGCAGGTAGGCCTCCGGCGCGAGCAGCAGCACCAGCAGCGCCACCGACAACGTCACCCCGCCGTCCAGCAGCCGCAGCCCCACCGGCACCGCCACCAACGCCACCGACAGCGTCGCCACCAGCTCCAGCACCAACGCCGACAGGAACGCCACCCGCAGCGTCCGCATGGTCGCCGCCGCGTGCGCGTCCGCCATCGCCCGCACGGTCGCCGCCTGCGCCGCCGCCCGCCCGAACACCTTCAACGTGCCCAACCCGCGCACCACGTCCAGGAAGTGCCCGCCGACCGCGGCCAGCCCCTCCCACCGCGCCCGCGTCCGATCCCGGGTGTGCATGCCGACCAGCGCGGCGAACACCGGCACCAGCGGCAAAGTCACCAGCACCACCACCGCGGACGTCAGGTCGGCCAACGACAACCGCACCACCACCGCGGCCGGCACCACCGCCGCCACCACCAACTGCGGCAGGTACCCGGCGAAGTACGGCTCGACCGCGTCCAGCCCCTTCACCACGAGCGTCGCCACCGACCCGGCCTGCGCACCCGACCCCGCCCGCGCACCCGCCGGCCCACCCGACCCGCAAGAGTCGCGCAACACCCGCTTGCGCAACGACGCCTTCACCGAGGACGCCGCCCGCTGCGTCACCATCCGCCCGCCCCACACCACGAGCCCGCGCGCCACGACCACCGCCACCAGCCACCACGCCGACCACCCACCCGACAGCACCGACGCCAACACCTCGGCCTGCGCCAACACCACCGCCGCCGTCACCACCGCGAGCACGGACAGGACGACGACGTACCGCCGGTCAACGTGCCGCACGGGACATCCACCACGTCGCCCACTGGAACACCAGCACCAACGGCACCACCACGACCGCCGCCCACGTCAACACCCGCAACGTCGACTCATCCGCCATCACCGACACCGTCACCACCGACCGCGCGCCGAACACACCCACCACCGGCAACGCGCACAGCACGGCGCTGCACCCGAAAGCCACCCGGTGGCGCCCGCCGCGCAACGCCCACCACACCCCGCCCAACAACGCCAACGCACCCACCGCCGTCACCCCGAACGCGGGCGCGGGCACCGATCCGGCCGTGAGCACCGCCGCCACCACGAACGCGGCAGCGGGCAGCACCAGGGAAACCGCCGTGCGCACCGCCCGTTCCCGCAACTCACCGGACAGCCGCCAGGCGAGGAAAACCGCGCCGTGCAACGAGAACAACACCACCAAACCCGCACCCCACAGCACGGACGGCCCGCCGAGCACCCGGCCCAGCAGCACGCCCCAGCCCGCCGCGACCACCAGCGCACCGCCCACCAACAGGAAGTCCCACGCGGGCGACCGCAGCTGCACCGCGACCGTGAAGCACACCAACCCGGCCAACAGCACCGTGAACACCGTGTGCTGCGACGACAGCAGCTCACCCTCCAGCCGGGGGAACGCGCCGAACAACACACCCACCGCCGCGACCAGCCACACCTCGTTGCCGAGGAAGAACGGCGTCACCGCCCGCAGCACCGCCCGCCGCGACCGCTCGTCCCGCCCGACCAACCGCAACAACACCCCGACCCCGTAGTCGAACCCGGCCAACGCGAAGTAACCGCAGGTCAGGAACGCCAGCAGGGCAACCTGGACAGCTTGCACGACACACCCCTCACAGAGCCGGAACGAGCGGCGACACGGGCGCCTCGTCGGACGACACCGGTCCGCGCCGCGCCAACCGGGCGATCAGCACCCAGTCGGCGACCGCGAGCACCGCGAACACCGCCGTGAACGCGACGAACGACACGAGCACCTGGTCCCGGCCGACGTGCGACATGGCGTCCTGCGTGGTCAGCAGCCCCTGCACCAGCCACGGCTGCCGCCCGACCTCGCGGAACAGCCAGCCGCCGATCGCCGCCACGAACGGCAGCGGGATGCCGATCACCATCAGGTACAGCGGGAACCGCATCCGCACCACCCAGTCGCGGAACAGCAGCGGCACCGTCACCCAGCTCACCAGCAGCAGCACGAACCCGATCTGGATCATGAACCCGAGGCCCGTGCCGTCGAGCGCGCCGACCGTGTCCAGCTTGTCCGGCTGGTACCGCCGCACGATCGGGAACTGCCCGAACCCGAACCCCACCAGCATCGGCGCGGCCAACGCGGTCAGCACCACGCCCAGCCGCAGCGACCGGCGGAAGAAGTCGACCTCCGCGGTGCGCCGGATGAAGTGGTAGGCGCTCACCCCGGTCAGGAACACCCCGCCGACGGTCAGCGCCGCGAAGCACACGTGCAGGAACGCCGTGCCGAACGTGGGGTTGGCGAGCATCGCGGAGAAGTCGACCATCCGCAGCACGCCGTCGCGCACCTCGTGCCCGGCGGGGTGCTGGAGGAAGGCGTTCGCCATCATGATCCAGAACGCGGAGGCGTACGCGGTCAGCGCGACCAGCCAGATCAGGGCCAGGTGCACCCACTTGTTCAACCGGTCCCAGCCGAAGATCCACAGGCCGAGGAACGTCGACTCCAGGAAGAACGCCACCAGCGTCTCCATCGCCAGCGGCGCGCCGAACACGTCGCCCGCGTACGTCGACAGGCCCGACCAGTTCAACCCGAACTGGAACTCCATGACGATGCCGGTCGCGATGCCGAGCGCGTAGTTCACCACGTAGAGCCGACCCCAGAAGCGCGTCATCCGGGCGTGCACGGGATCGGCTGACAACGTGGCCCGGGTCTGCATCAGCGCCACCGCCGTCACCAGTCCGAGCGTCAGCAGCACGAACAGGAAGTGGAACGACGTCGTGGTGGCGAACTGGAGCCGGGCCAGTCCGAGAGCATCCATGAGTAGGGACCATATATGTAGGCAGACAACTTAACATCGGGGATGTCCCCGATTCCGACCCCGGCCCGCGATCCGTAGAGTCACTACCCATGAAGTCCGACGCGTTGCGGGGACATCTCGACGCGCTCCTGCTGGCCACGCTCGACGGCGGCCAGCTGCACGGCTACGCCATCATCGAGGCGTTGCAGCGGCGCAGCGGCGGTGCCCTCGACCTGCCCACCGGCACCGTCTACCCGGCCCTGCGCCGACTGGAGACCGCCGGCCTGGTGGCCAGCGAGTGGAGCACCGTGGGCGGCCGGCAGCGCCGCACCTACCGGCTCACGAAGGCGGGCCAACGCGCCCTGGCCGCCGAGCGGACCGCGTGGCGCGAGTTCACCACCGCGATCGAGGGCGTGCTCGGAGGTGGGCCGTGGCCGGCGCAGGCGTGATCGACGACTACGTGACCGCGCTGGACCGGCGGTTGCGCGGCCCCGACCCGGTCAAGGAGGACCTGCTCGCCGAGGCCAGGGACAGCCTCCACGACGCCGCCGACGCGCACCGCGGCGAAGGTCTCACCGAGGAGGCGGCCCAACGCCGCGCCGTCGCCGAGTTCGGCCCGGTCACCGCCGTCGCCCGCGAGTACCAGGGCCTGCTCGGCCTGGCCTACGGCGCGCGCACGCTGCGGTCGGTGATGCTGGTCGTCCCGCTCGCGTACGTGATGTGGGAGCTCAACCGCAAGTTCTGGATCGGCTCCTGGGACGCCTTCGACGCGCCACCGCCCGAGTGGTACCTGACGATCGCCCGGCTCAACGACACCTCGGCGTGGTTCGTGGCCGGCGCGGCGGTGCTCGCCCTGCTCGTCGGGCGACGCCTGGCCCGCACGACGGTCAGCACGATGACGCTGGCCAGGCTCGCGGGTGTGGTCGCCGTGGTCGCGGTCGGCGTGTCCCTGCTCGGCAACGTGGCGATCCTGGCCGCCACCGCCTACCTGGACGCGCCGAGGCTGCTCATGTCACCACCGGTGGCCGCCGCGACCGTCGTCTCGTTCGCCATCGCGCTGCGGCTCGCCGTCCTCGCCCGGCGGTGTGTGGTGTTCTCGTCGGTCTGACCGGTGGGCGATGTGTCACGATCGTCACGTGACTTCAGCGCTCCTCTACATCGTCATCATGGCGCTCGTGGCGGCGGTGGTGTTCCTGCTGGCCGCGTTGGTGTTCGGGCGCGGCGAGGAACTGGCGCCGCTGCCGCCCGGCGCGTCGCCGACCCGCCTGCCCGCCGATGACGTGACCCCCGAAGACGTGCGCGACCTGAAGTTCCAGCAGGTCCTGCGCGGTTACAAGATGACGGAGGTCGACTGGGCGCTGGACCGCCTGGCCGGCGAGGTCGAGCGGTTGCGCGCCCGGGTGGCCGAGTTGGAGGCCGACCTGGGCGTCGAACCGTCCCCCGAACCCACCCACGAGCCCGAACCCGCCCTGAGCCCGCCGGGGCCCGACCCGCGGTGACCGCACTCGACCTGCGGTGACCGCGCCGGCAGTTGTCCACAGCCGCCGCCACACGGCCCGCGATTGTCGGACCTCTCTGGCAGGATCAAGAACAGGGGTCCCCTGGGCGGGGACGCCTGCGAAGCAGCACCGTGGCCGGCGCGGACCGTCGGCCTGAGCCGGCCCGTCCGACCCCTGAACCCGAAGCCCTGAACCCGAACCCCTGAACCGCCCGAACCGTGAACCCGAACCCCGTGAACCGCCCGAACCCTCGACACGATCAGGAGGCCGCGCGTGGCCAGGCTTGACCTGCGCGTCGACGTCGAAGCGCCGGCCCCCACCACCTGGGCCGCGCTGACCGACTGGGCCAGGCAGGGTGAGTGGATGCTCGGCACCACCGTGCGCGTGACCAGCGGCGACGGGGCGAGTGAGGGCAGCGGGCTGGAGGCGTTCACCGGCATCGGACCGATCGGCTTCACCGACACCATGCGCATCACCGCGTGGGAGCCGCCGGTGCGCTGCGCGGTCGCGCACACCGGCCGGCTCGTGCGCGGCACCGGCGAGTTCGTCGTCGTGCCCCGCGGCACGCGCAGCGAGCTCGTCTGGTCCGAGGACATCGCGCTGCCGCTCAACCTGGCCTTCGCGCCGGGCGTGAAGTGGTCCCTGCGCCGGTTCGCCGCCTTCGCCCGGGAGTACCCCGCATGACCGACCTCGTCCGCTGCCCGTGGGGCGACAGCACCCCCGACTACGTCGACTACCACGACACCGAGTGGGGCGTCGAGCTGCACGGCGAGGCCGCGATGTTCGAGCGCATGTCGCTCGAGTCGTTCCAGTCCGGCCTGTCCTGGATCACCATCCTGCGCAAGCGGGAGAACTTCCGGACGGCGTTCGCGGGGTTCGAACCCGCCGCGGTCGCCGCGTTCGGGTCCGACGACTTCGACCGGCTGATGGCCGACGCGGGCATCGTCCGCAACCGGGCCAAGATCAACGCCACGATCAACAACGCCCGCGTGGTGGCCGAGCTCGACGTGCCGCTGGACGACCTGCTGTGGTCGTTCGCGCCCGAGCACCACGAACGCCCGGCCACGTTCGCCGACGTGCCCGCCGTCACACCCGAGTCGAAGGCGATGGCCAAGGAGCTCAAGCGCCGCGGCTTCGCGTTCCTCGGCCCCACCACCTGCTACGCGCTGATGCAGGCCACCGGCATGGTCGACGACCACATCGCGACCTGCTTCCGCGCCGAGCGCACCGCGCAGAGCTCGCAGACCGGGCGAGCCGGGAGAGCCGTCACCGGCCGGTGAACGTCGGCTTGCGCTTGGCCACGAACGCGGCCACCGCCTCCCGGTGGTCGGCCGTCGCGCCCGCCTCCGCCTGGGTGCGCGCCTCGACCTCCAGCGCCGCCGCCAGCGCACCGGAGAACGCCATCGCCTCCTTGATCTTGGCGTAGGCCGTGGTCGGACCGGCCGCCAGCTGACGGGCCAGCGCCTGCGCCGTCGACAGCACCTCGCCGTCGGGCACCACCTGTCCCACCATGCCGATCCGCAACGCCTCCTCCGCGTCCACCGGCTGCGCGAGCAGCATCATCTCCATCGCCCGCCCGTGCCCGATCAGCCGCGGCAACGTCCACGACGCGCCCGAGTCCGCGGTCAGGCCCACGTTCGCGAACGCCATCAGGAACTTCGCCCCCGCACCGGCGACCCGCAGGTCGCTCGCGAACGCCAGCGACGCACCGGCGCCCGCCGCCATGCCGTTCACCGCCGCGATGACCGGCTTCGGCATGCCGACGATCGCCTTGATCAACGGGTTGTAGTGCCGCTCCACCGTGTGCAACGGCGCCGGGTCGCCCGCCTCCAGCAGTGCGACGTGCTCCTTGAGGTCCTGACCGGCGCAGAACGCCTTCCCCGCGCCGGTGACGACCACCGCGCGCACGGCGTCGTCATCCGCCGCCTCGACCACGGCCGCCAGGAACCGCTCCTTCAACGCCAGCGTGAACGAGTTGAACGACTCGGGCCGGTTGAGCGTGAAGGTGCGAACGCCGTCAGCGTCGTCGATGAGGAGTTCGGACACGGGGGAACCTCCGGTTAGTGGTGGGCGAGGCAGTCGTCGACGAACTTGGCCACCGCGGGCGCGAGGCGGTTGGTGTGCCGGTCGAAGAACGCGGCCGCGTCCGCGCCCGGCCAGTCGGCGGGCAGCAACTCGCGCGGCAGGCCTGGGTCGCGGAACAGGAACTTCCGCCAAGCGTGCAGGAACCGCTGCGAAGCCGCGAACGCCGCCGGCGGCGACGTACCGTCCACAGCGGACGTCACGGGCTCCCACTCGGCCACGAACCGCGCGTAGTCCCGGCCCAACGTCGCCAGGTCCCACGCGCGCGCGGCCAGCTCCGCCGCGTCCCCCTCGTGCTCGCCGTGAAACGTGCTCCCGCGCACACCCTCGCCCGCCAGCACGTCCGCCAGCTCCGGCGAGGGCCGCGGCGCGATCCACGTCACGGGGCCCAGCGCGCCGTAGCCGAGCAGCTGCAGCGAGGACGCCAGCCGGTCACGGGCCTCGCGCGCGGGCAGCTCCTCCAGCACCACCACGTGCCACCGACCGTCCCACGTGGACGGCCGAGTGCGGTAGATGCGGGCCGCCGCCTCGTCCAGCCGCCGTTCCGCCCGAGGTGTCATCGCGTAGCCGGGGCCGTCCGCCAACCGGACGGGTTCCAGCCAACCCTGCCGCACCGTGCGCGACACGGCGGTGCGCACGGCGGGCGCGGCGAAGTCCAGCGGCTCCAGCAACCGGACGAGCGCGGCGATCGTCGCGGCGCCACCCCGCTCGCGGAGGTGGCCGCCGTAGACGTCGAAGAGCGCGGAACGGGCTCGCACGAGGTCCGAGTCTGTCAGGGCGACCCCGCGACACGCCACAGAGCCGTGATCGGTCACGACCAGGTGACGGTCGGCGGTCGGCGCGGAAGTCGTTGCGGCAGGGCGATCCTGGCCCTGATCTGCGGCTCGGTGAAGATCGCCAATCGGCCACCGGCCGGCCGGAAAGATCGGTTCGGTTTCGCTGCCGAGTCCGCATAGGGGAGAATGGCCGAGTATCCGGCCCTGGTCGGACGGGGAAGATGTTGACGGAGGGAGCACGCGATGGCGGCCATGAAGCCCCGGACCGGCGACGGTCCCCTCGAGGTGACCAAGGAGGGGCGCGGCATCGTGATGCGCGTTCCGCTCGAGGGTGGTGGGCGCCTCGTCGTCGAGATGTCGGCGGACGAGGCCAACGCCCTGGGCGACGCCCTCAAGGCAGCCGCCGGCTGACCGGCCGGACCGAGTAAGCGTCGACGCCCCGGTTTCCACAGTGGAACCGGGGCATCGCTACGTCACGCCGCGCCGGTGGCGTCCTCGTGCTGCGCACGACGTCAGGCCGGGCGCTCACCTGCGGCTTCACCCATCCCACCGCCTGTCGGCCCCTCGGAGGTCCCCCGTGCGAGCGCCCCTGCCCACCCCGCTGGTCACCGTCGAGGTGGCCGACACCCTCCGGCGGGGTGTGCCCGCGGTGCTCGTCGCGTTCCCCGGCGACCCGGTGCGGCTGGGACCCGGTGGCGAGCAGGTGGACGACCCGGGTGAGCTGAGCGGCAAGGCCGGGGCGACGTCCAGGCAGGGGCGGTCGTGGGTGGTCGGCGTGGGCGACGGCGGGCCGGGCGACTGGCGCACGGCCGGCGCGGCGCTGGTGCGGGCGCTCGACGCGGACGCGGAGAAGGCGGGCGGGACGACGTTCGACGTGCGGCTGCCGCGGGACGTGACCGCGGCCGCGGTGGCGGCGTTCACGCTGGGTGCGGCGGTCGGCGGGTACCGGTTCAAGGTGACCGGGGAGGAGCCGCCGAAGCGGGTGAGGTCGTTGCGCCTGGTCGCCGACGAGCCGGGGTTGGCGGAGGTCGTGCGCAAGGCGAACACGCTGGCGGCGGCGACGTCGTTGGGGCGGGACCTGGCGAACACCCCGTCGAACGTCAAGGACCCGTCCTGGCTCGCCGCGGCGGCGGTGAGGGCGGCTCGGGCCGTGCCCGGCCTGCGGGTCGACGTGCGGGACGAGAAGTGGCTGGCCGAGCAGGGGTTCGGCGGTGTGCTGGCGGTGGGCGGCGGCTCGTCGCGGCCGCCGAGGTTCATCGAGCTGACGTGGCCCGGCACCGGTGCGGGGCAGCCGCACCTCGTGCTGGTCGGCAAGGGCATCACGTTCGACACCGGTGGCATCTCGATCAAGCCCGCCGACGGGATGCACCTGATGCGCACGGACATGTCCGGTGGCGCGGCGGTGATCGCGGCGCTGGCCGGTATCGCCAAGCAGAGCCTGCCCGTCCGGGTGACGGGTCTGGTGCCGGCCGCGGAGAACCACGTGTCGGGCTCGGCGTACCGGCCGGGTGACGTGATCACCCAGTACGGGGGCACGACGACCGAGGTGACGAACACCGACGCCGAGGGCAGGCTGGTGCTGGCCGACGCGTTGGCCTACGCGGTGCGCAACCTCGGGCCGGACGTGCTGGTGGACGTCGCCACGCTGACCGGGGCGATGAAGGTCACGCTCGGCGTGCGCACCGGTGGTCTGTTCGCCACCGACGACGACCTGGCCGCGCGCGTCGCCGAGTCCGGTGCCCGCGTCGGCGAGTCGTGGTGGCGGATGCCGCTGTTGGAGGACTTGGTGGAGGACGTGCGCAGCGACATCGCCGACGTCCGCCAGTGCCCCCCGGGCCCGGGCGGCATCACCGCGGCGCTGTTCCTGAAGGAGTTCACGGGCGGTGTGCCGTGGGCCCACCTGGACATCGCCGGCCCCGCACGGGCCGACAAGGTCTACGACGAGGTGGTCGCGGGCGCGACCGGCTTCGCCGCCAGAACCCTGATCGAACTGGCCGAAACCTACGCCCCGACCCCGCCGTCCGACACGATCGGGTGATCATGGCCCGAAAATGTACGGAAACACTGTTACCCCACCTCGGTTGAATCGAGGAACCGCAACCGCCGCCAACCACCACCCCTCCAGCCACCCCGCCGACCACTCCGGCGCCTGCAGCGGCGGTCAGCGGACGAGCGCGTGATCGCGGAAGGCGCGGACGGCGGGCGGGAGTGGGGCCTCGGCGAGCCAGGCCAGGGCGATCTCGCGGGCCGCGCGAGGGATGAGGGGGATCTCCGGCAGCCCCGACGGCGAGTCGGCGTGCGGCAACAGGGCCACACCCAGACCCGCCGCGACCAGGCCCCGGACGGTCTCGGTCTCCTGGCCCTCGAACGCGAGCGCGGGCGCGAACCCGGCCGCCGCGCACAGGTCGTCGGTGATCTGGCGCAGGCCGTAGCCGGGTTCCAGCCCCACGAACTCCTCGCCCGCCAGCTCCGCGACCGCCACCGACGCGCGGCCGGCCAGGCGGTGGCCCGGCGGGACGACCAAGATCAACTCCTCCTCGCGCACGACCGCGTGGGCGAACGCGGGATCGGTCGGCGGCGGCGAGACCAGGGCCAGGTCGACCACGCCGTCGACCAGGTCGGCGAGGATGTCCTGGCGCGAGTTCTGCACCAGCCGGAATCGCACGGACGGGTGATCTTCGCGGAAGCTGCTGACCAGCGTCGGCACCAGTGACCTGCCCAAGAGGTGCAGGAAGCCGAGCGCGACCACCCCACGTTCGGGTGACACCTCTTCCGTTGCGGCGCGCTGGCCTGCTTCCAGGGCCGTGAGCGCCCGGTCGGCTGCCTCGCACAGCAGGCGTCCCGCCCTGGTCAGGCGGACCCGTCGGCCCGATCGGACGACCACCGGCGCGCCCAGCGACGTGCCGAGCGCGGCCAACCACCGGCTCACGGTCGGCTGCGGCACGCCCACCGCGTCGGCGGCGTGGGTCACGTGCTCGTCCGCGGCCAGCGCGCGGAGGACGGCCAGCCGGGGCACCAATTCATCCATCACGGCATCAATCTTGGCGAACGGCCGAATTGGACGCATGGATTAGCGTCGAAGACGTGCCGAGCCGCCTCACCACCTCCGTCGCAGCCACCGGCCTGGCCACGTTCGCCCTGCTCTACGCGCCACAGTCGGTCCTGCCGGACATCGCGAACGAATTCGGTCTCACGCCCGCCGAAGCGTCCCTCACCATCAGCTCCGCCACCGGCGCGCTCGCCCTCGCGGTCATCCCGATGGCCGCCCTCGCCGACCGCGTCGGCCGACGCCGGGTGATCGTCTGGTCCGTCCTCACCGCCGCCGCCCTCGGCCTGCTCCTCCCGCTCGCCCCGACCTACGAGACGCTCGTCGCCGCACGCGCACTGCAAGGCGTCGCCACCGCCGGCGTCCCGGCCACCGCCATGGCGTTCCTCGCCCAGCAGGCGAGCAGGTCGCACGTCGGCGCGGCGATCGGCGCCCTGGTCGCCGGCAACAGCGCCGGCGGCATGCTCGGCCGCCTCATCACCGGTCTGACCACCGACGGCACGTCCTGGCGCACCGCCCTGGCCCTGGCCGGCGCGTTCGGCGCGGCCTGCGCGATCACCGCCGCCTTCCTGCTGCCGAAGGGCCACCAAGCCGAACGCCGCCCGCGCGCGTTCAAGGACGCCCTCACCGATCGCGTGCTGCTCTGCCAGTACGCGATCGCGGTCCTCGCGGTGGCGGCGTTCATCTCGGTCTTCAACGTCACCGGCTTCCGCCTCACCACCGACCTCGGCCTGCCCACGGCCGTCGCGACCCTGGTCTACCTCGCCTACGCGGCGGGCGGTGGCACGTCCGCCGCCGCGGGCCGGCTCGCCGACCGCCACGGCCGCGCCCGAATCGCCCTCGCCGGTCTCGCGCTGACCGCCGTGGGTGTCGTGATCACGCTGCCCGACCACGTGGTCGCGATCGCAGTTGGGCTGATCCTGTTCACCGGCGGCTTCTTCGCCGTCCACGCGGTCGCCAGCGGCTGGGTCGGCGCCCGCGCGCCGGAGCACGTCCGTGGCCAGGCGTCGGGCGTGTACCTGTTCGCGTTCTACGTCGGCAGCAGCGTCGGAGGCACCACGGGCAGCGCCGCCTACCAGGCACACGGCTGGCCGGGCCTGACCGCCCTGGTCACCGCGTGGCTGGCGCTGGCGGCCGTTGCCGTCGTCCTCGCCCACCGCGTTCAGCAGGCGGGCGGTACCTCGACTCCGGGACGCTCACTGACCGCGCCCGCCGGATCGGGGTAGCGGGGGCGTTGCCGGCCGGGCGCAGGAATCGAGCGTCCCGTTGACGCCGGGACCCCAGCATGCCGGGACCGCCGCTGGCTGCGGCTAAGTCTGATCGCGGTACCGGTGCGGTCACCGCCGCCCGCCGGGTTCGGGAGTCGAGCGGTGGCTCAGCGCCTGGGGTCACCGCTCATCGCGGCCGCGGCCGGTCGCGGTAGCGGCTGGGGGCGGGGGTCCGGTTGGGTTAGAAGTCCAGGGGCACCTCCACCCCGGGGCCGCCGCTCACGGCGACGGCATCCGACTGCGGCACGGTTACCGTGCCCGAGGCCACCGAGAAGGTGGCCGCCCGCACGTCCTCCGGCACCTCGAACACGACCGCCGCCGGGAACGTGTCGCCGCCGTAGCGCGCGCCGACCTGCCGAGCAGGCTGTCCGCCCGCCGGGGTCAAGGTCAGCAGCGGCGCGGTTTGGCCTGCACCGAGAACGGTCGGCACACCGTGCGCGACCAGCCGCAGCTCCACCAGCGCCATCCCCGGCCCCGCCGTCGCCAGCTCGTACTGCTCGCCGGTCGACACCGGCCGCTGCCGGCCCAACCGCGCCCGCACCACCTCCAGCGACCCGGCCGGCTGCGCCGCGCCCGCCGAGACCGACACCGACACCGGCGTCGACACCGACGTCGTCTCCGGCCCGGGGCCACGCCGCAGCACCTTCGGCGCCTCGCCGATGACCTGCCCCGACGGCACCTCGACCCGCTGTTGCAGCGACTTCGCCCCCACGGTGTCGAGCACCAGCGCCTCCACCCCGCCGGCGGCGGGCACCGTGTAGACGATCAGCGCCGACCCGTTGACCGGCAGCCGGTCGGCGGGCAGCCGGTGCCGCCGCCCCGGCACGTCCAGCGACAGCTCCGGCGGCTGCAACCACCCGCGCCACGGCGTCTGCTCGAACGCCGAGTCGACCTCGTCGTGCCGCGTCACCCGGACCCGGAGCACCCGCAACGCCACCCCGTGCTCGGCCCGGAGGTCACCCTCCGCCGTTCGCCACACCGACGGCGACGCGTACCCCGTGACGTGCACCTCCAGCTGGTCGTCGCGCACCATCGCGGACGCCGCGTCGAGCACCTGGCCGTCGTCGGGCAGCACGGCCAGGAAGTCCGGCCCCGCCTCGCCGACGCCCTGCTCGGCGTCGGTCTCCCGCCCGTCCGTGCGCACCAGCTTCCCCACCGGCGTGCTCCGGGCGCCCTGCGCGGGCACCTGCGGCGGCTGGACCTCCAGCCGGATGCCGGAGTCGCTGCGCTCGACCTCCTTCAACGGCACCGGCACCCAGTCGGTGGCCGCGGCCGTGCCGGGCACCTGCACGGGACCGCACCACAGCCGGGTGTCGACCTCGAACGCCTCACCGGTGCGGGCGAACCAGCAGCTCACCGCCTCCTGACCGGTCCGGGCCACGTACCCGAACGACAACGTGTAGCTCAACTCCGCCTCGGCCCGCGCCTGCAGGCCGGGCGCGTCCACCACCGCCGCACCCTCGATGGTCAACCTGACCTGCTCGGCGCTGAACGCGGGCGTGGCGCACCCACCGGCCACCAGCGCGAGCAGGAGCACAAGCCACCGCATGACGCCCCCAGTAGTTGCTCCTACTGGTTAAAGGCGGTCGGCAGGCCGGACCGTTGCATCACGTTCGAGTGGCGGATGTCACACTGCGGGGTCGGTTGATCACTTAACGCTGGTCAGCGCCCCCTCGTACACGGCCACGGTCTGCTCGGCCACCGTCGCCCACGAGAACTCCTCGACCGCGCGCTGCCGCCCCGCCGCGCCGAACGCCGCCGCCCGCTCCGGATCGCCGAGCACCTCGTTCACCGCGTCGGCCAGCGACGCCCGGTAGGTCTCCACGTCCTTCTCGTCGTAGTGCACGAGCAGCCCGGTCCGCCCGTGGTCCACGACCTCCGGGATGCCGCCGACGTCGGACGCCACCACGGCCGTCCCGCACGCCATGGCTTCCAGGTTCACGATGCCGAGCGGCTCGTACACCGAAGGGCACACGAACACCGTCGAGTGGCTCAGGATCTGCCGCACCTCGGCCGGCTGGAGCATCTGCTGGATCCAGAACACGCCCGGCCGCGCCGCCGCCAGCTCCGCCACCGCCAGCCGCGTCTCCTCCGCGATCTCCGGCGTGTCCGGCGCACCCGCGCACAGCACGACCTGCGCGTCCGGCGAGATCCGGTGCGCCGCGGCGACCAGGTGCCCGACACCCTTCTGCCTGGTGATCCGCCCGACGAACGTCACGATCGGCCGCGCCGGGTCGATCCCGTGCCGGACCAGCGCGTCGGTCTCGGTCACGGGGTGGTAGGCCGCCGTGTCGATGCCGTTGCGGACCACGTGCACCCGCGCCGGGTCCAACGCCGGGTAGCAGTCCAGCACGTCGGCCCGCATGCCCTCGCTGACCGCGATCACCGCGTCCGCCGCCTCGTACGCGGTGCGCTCCACCCAGGAGGAGATCCGGTAGCCGCCGCCGAGCTGCTCGGCCTTCCACGGCCGGCGCGGCTCCAAGGAGTGCGCGGTCACCACGTGCGGGATGCCGTGCAGCAGTTTGGCCAGGTGACCGGCCATGTTGGCGTACCAGGTGTGCGAGTGCGCGAGCTGGACACCGCCCAGCGCGGCGGCCATCTCCAGGTCCACCGACAACGTGGCCAGCGCGGCGTTCGCCTGCTCCAGCCCGTGCGCCGGGTTGTGCGCCCTGGCGTCCGCGCGCGGCCCGCCGAAGGCGTGCACGTCCACGTCGACCAGTTCGCGCAACCTCGGCACCAGGAAGCCGACGTGCACCCCTGCGCCGCCGTAGACCTCCGGCGGGTACTCCCGTGTCACCAGTCCAATTCGCACGGCGCTCACCGTAACCCCGATGCGGGGGTCAGCCGGGTGAACGGGAGGAGTTCGCCTTACTTCGCCGTTGGTGGGCCGGTGCTCACCCGGTTAGGGTCGTTGCTGTGAAAGGGCAACCGCACGTTCTAGGAATTGTCCTCGCCGGTGGCGAAGGCAAACGGCTCTGGCCGTTGACCGCCGACCGGGCAAAGCCGGCGGTGCCCTTCGGCGGTAACTACCGGCTGGTGGACTTCGTCCTGTCCAACCTGGTGAACGCGGGTTTCGTCAAGCTCTGCGTGCTCACCCAGTACAAATCCCATTCCCTGGACCGGCACATCTCCACCACGTGGCGGCTGTCCAATGTGCTCGGCCAGTACGTCACGCCGGTGCCCGCGCAGCAGCGGCTGGGCCCGCGCTGGTACACCGGCAGCGCGGACGCGATCTTCCAGTCGCTGAACCTCGTCAACGACGAGAAACCCGAGCACGTGATCATCTTCGGCGCGGACCACGTCTACCGGATGGACCCCGGTCAGATGGTGCGGCAGCACGCCGAGACCGGTGCGGGCGTGACCGTGGCGGGCATCCGGGTGCCGCGCGCGGAGGCCAAGGCGTTCGGCTGCATCGACTCCGACGAGACCGGGCTGATCACCCGTTTCCTGGAGAAGCCCGCGGAGCCGCCGCACGTGCCGGGCGACCCCGAGGTCACGTTCGCGTCGATGGGCAACTACGTGTTCACCACCGAGGCGCTGATCGAGGCGTTGCGGGCGGACGCGGCCAACCCCGACTCCGACCACGACATGGGCGGCGACATCATCCCCATGCTGGTCGACCAGGGCCGGGCGCACGTCTACGACTTCGCCGACAACGAGGTGCCGGGGGAGACCGACCGCGACCGCGGCTACTGGCGCGACGTGGGGACCATCGACGCCTACTACGAGGCGCACATGGACCTGGTGTCGGTGCGGCCGGTGTTCAACCTCTACAACCAGGCGTGGCCGATCCGGACCGCCACCCCGCCGCTGCCGCCGGCGAAGTTCATCGCGGGCGGCAGCGCGGAGGACTCCATGGTGGGGCCGGGTTCGATCATCTCCGGCACCATCCACGGTTCGGTGATCAGCTCGGACGTGGTCGTGGAGACCGGGTCGGTGGTGCAGGGCAGCGTGCTGCTGCCGGGCGTGCGGATCGGGCGCGGCGCGGTGGTGCGGCGGGCGATCCTGGACAAGAACGTGGTGGTGCCCGACGGCGCGCTGATCGGCGTTGACCCGGCGACGGACCGGCAGCGCTACACCGTGTCGTCCGGCGGCGTGACGGTGCTCGGGAAGGGCGTCACGGCCCACTGACCAGGTCGCCGAGCGGGTGGCCGGTGGTGGCGTCGACGTGGTCGGGGACCTCCTCGTGGCGGTCCCCGACGGTCGACGTGCCGCTGGGCTCCAGCATCAGGATGCGGGCGCCGGCCGTCGACGACGGCTTGTGCCGCGCGCCCTTCGGGACCACGAACACATCTCCCTGCCCGAGGTGGACCGTGCGGTCGTCCAGGGCGATGTCGAGCTCGCCTTCGAGGACTAGGAAGAACTCGTCGGTGTCGTCGTGGGTGTGCCAGAGGTGCTCGCCGCGGACCTTGGCGACGCGGACGTCGTAGTCGTTGACCGTGGTGACGACGCGCGGGCTCCACAGCGCGTCGAAGCTCGCCAGCGCCGTCGACAGGTTGATCGGATCCATGGCCGCGATGCTGCGCGGCGGTGCGGTGCGGAGGCGAGTGCTAGGAATCGCACATGCCGCCAGGATCCTCGCACCGCGTCGTGATGATCGTCGACTCCGGCTCGAACCCGTTCGAGCTGGGGGTCGGGACCGAGCTGTTCGGCCTGCGCCGGCCCGAACTCGGTGATCGGCCGTGGTACTCGTTCACGTTGAGCGCGCTCGGGCCCGTGCGGATGAACCACGGCTTCTTCACCCTCACGGGTGTCCCCTCGTTGGAGGAGGTCGATGACGCGGACACCGTGATCGTGTCCAACCGGCCGGACAGCTGGGTCCGGCCGCCGCGACCGCTGCTCGACGCCGTCCGCCGGGCGCACGACCGGGGCGCCAGGCTGGTCAGCTTCTGCACCGGCGCGTTCACCCTGGCCCACGCCGGGCTGCTGGACGGGCGCCGCGTCACCACGCACTGGCAGTGGGCCGACCTGTTCCGGGAGATGTTTCCGCAGGTCGACCTGGTTCCGGAGGTCCTGTACACGCAGGACGACCGGATCTACACGGCGGCCGGGAGCGCGGCGGCGCTGGACCTGGGCCTGCACCTGATCCGGCAGGACCACGGGACGGAGGTGGTCAACGCGGTGTCCCGGCGGCTGGTGTTCGCCGGCCACCGCGACGGCGGTCAACGCCAGTTCGTCGCCCGTCCCGTGCCCGCGGTGCCGGACAACTCGCTGGCCGACGTCCTGACCTGGGCACGAGCCCGGTTGGACCAGCCGCTGACGGTCGCCGCGATGGCCGGTCGCGCGGCCGTCAGCCAGGCCACCCTGCACCGCCGGTTCCAGGCGGAACTGGGCACCACACCCCTCGCCTGGATGACCGCCGAACGAGTGGACCTCGCGCGGAGCCTCATCGAGCGCGGCGAGTCGCGCCTGGACGTGGTGGCGCGCCGCAGCGGCCTCGGCTCGGCGTCGAACCTGAGGGCCCACTTCCGCCGCCGCACCGGCCTGACCCCGAGCGCCTACCGCCGCCGTTTCGGGCCCGACGCCCCGCCGGTTGTCCACAGGCCGCCGGTTGTCCACAGCGAGCCCCTGACCACCTGAAATCGTCGTACCCGGCCGGCAAGATAAAAGCAGGGGTCCCTCTGCCGGGTACCCCTGCGAAGCACGACCGAGGAACCGCGCGGCACCGCGCAGAACCGCGGCGGTGGTCGGGCGTGTCGGCCCGCCGCGGATGGGTGAGTCGGTGGTGAGGCCGGTCGTGGGGTCGGTCGTGGGGTCGGTCGTGGGGCCGGTCTTGGGGCGGGCGCAGGCGCGGCTCAGCCGACCTTCGCGGCCACCAGCAGCCCGTCACCCAGCGGCAGGATCACCGGCACCAGGCGGTCGTCGTCACGCACCGCCCGCGCCACGTCCCGCATCGCCGTGGTGTCCGGGTCCCGGTGCGACGGGTCGACCACCCGCCCGTGCCACAGCACGTTGTCGAACGCCACCACCCCGCCCGGCCGCAGCAGCCGCACGGCCTCCGCCAGGTACTTCGGGTACTCCGCCTTCGCCGCGTCCACGAACACCAGGTCGTACGCGCCGTCGGTCAACCGCGGCAGCACCTCCAGCGCCCGGCCCATGATCAACCTGGTCCGGGACACCGCGATCCCCGCCTCGGCGAACGCCACCCGCGCGGCCCGCTGGTGCTCCGGCGCCACGTCGATCGAGGTCAGCACACCGGCCGCGGGCATGCCGCTGAGCAGGTACAACGCCCCGACCCCGGCACCGGTGCCGATCTCCACCACGGCCTTGGCCTGCAACGCCGCGGCGAGGAACCGCAACGCCGCCCCGCCGCCGGACCCGATCGGCACGCACCCCAACTCGGCGCCACGAGCCCTGGCGGCCGTGACCACGGCGTCCTCGGGCAGGTAGCGCTCCACGTACTCGCGCGTCGGCGCATCCACAGCACGAAGGCTAACGCCGCCGGCGGCGGTTCGGGTGAATCTCGGCGACAACCCGGATTCTCAGCGTGCTCTCAGCCGCCTCTCACGATGGTTATAAGGGAACACGTCACGCTGGTCCCAACGCATGACGAGCAGGACGAACGGGAACACGTCGGGGGAGCCGAGCGTTGACCCGTGCAGCAGGGCAGCCAGCCCAGTGGAGGTGCTTAACCGCCCGATGCCAAAGCAGCCGACCGCCGCACTGACGGCACCCGTCCCCGTCGAGGACGTGGAGTGGATCCCGCCCACGTGGGACGAAGTCGTGCGCGAACACGCCGACCGGGTGTACCGGCTGGCCTACCGCCTCACCGGCAACCAGCACGACGCCGAGGACCTGACCCAGGAGACGTTCATCCGGGTGTTCCGGTCGCTCGCCTCGTACAAGCCCGGCACGTTCGAGGGCTGGCTGCACCGCATCACCACGAACCTCTTCCTCGACATGGCCCGCCGCCGCTCGCGCGTGCGCATGGAGGCCCTGCCGGACGAGACCGACCGCATCCCGGGCGACGACCCGACGCCCGAGGAGGTCTACGCCGACACGCACCTGGACCCGGAGCTGCAGGCCGCGCTGGACGAGCTGCCGCCCGAGTTCCGCGCCGCCGTGGTGCTGTGTGACGTGGAAGGACTCTCCTACGAGGAGATCGGCGCCACCCTCGGCGTCAAACTGGGTACCGTGAGGAGCAGGATCCACCGGGGCCGCCAGGCCCTGAGGGTCGCACTGGAACGCCGTCGGGGTCTGGTTCAGGAGGACTCTGCATGACCGATCTGCGAGGTTGGCAACTGCCCGAGCAGCACCTGCTGCCCGACGCGGTCGTCGCCTTCGTCGACGGCGAGCTGACCGCCTCGGCGCACAGCCGGGCGTCCGCGCACCTGGCGCGCTGCCGGTTCTGCGCCGCCGAGGCGTACTCGCAGCAGCAGGCGCGGTCCGCGGTCCGCGCCGCCGACGCGCCCTGCGCGCCCGCGAGCCTGCTGGCCAGGCTCGGCGCGATCCCGCAGGAGGTTGAGCTGCCCAGCGCGCCGGACGGCCTCGCGGTCACCGAGGACGGCCAACTCGTCACGGTGCAGCGGCCCGACCGGGTCGCGTTCGGCAGTGGTCCTGTGCTGGGGTCCGGCCGCCCTTTCGGTACCGGCGGCGGTAGCCGCTTCGGTGCCGGTCTCTTCGGGGGCAGGCGCGCCCGCCAAGGCGCCGGCGTGGTCGTCTCCGGCCTCATGCTCGGCGCACTGGTCCTCGTCGCACCGAGCAGCGAGGACACCCCGCCACCGCCCGCGCAGGGCAACACCCCGCACCCCGCGCCCGTCGTCGCGCCGGCGTCCGCCGACGCCGAACGGGAGCCGGTCGGCGTGCTGCGGCCCGCGGCGAACACCGGCCTGCTGGGTCGCTGACCAGCCCGCTGACGGCAACTTCACCGGTCACCGGGCACGATTGCCCCGCGACAACCATGGTGTGACGACGTGCGGGGAGCGATGAGCGAGCCAGATCAGGGCAACGGGACGACCCCCAAGTCGGGCGTGGACGACGGGGCGCACCGCAGGCTCGCACCCCGCCCGCTGAACCGCCCGCCCGTCGACTCCGGCCAGCAGGCCGTGTTCGGCAGGCCGCAGGGCGTGGCGGGCGCGTTCTCCGCCGACCGGCCGAGCCTCAACGGCGCCACCGCCGTCCACTTCGCGCCGCCGCCGCCCGAAGCGCTGTCCACCGCGTTCGGCCGCCCGCAGGGCGACGCCGACACCCGCCTGCAACGCCCGCCGGTCGACGTCAACGGCGAGCCGGAGGTGGAGCCCGTCTTCTGGGAGGGCAAACCGGCGGGCGACTCGTGGCGCGACCCCGGCGCGTCGGCCGTCATCGGCCCACCCGCCGTCACCGAGCAACCCGACGCCGACCCCGAGCCGGAACCGGCGCCCGGTCCGCAGCTCAGCGTGCCCGAACTGCTGTTCGGGCGGCGGGTCAAGCCGCTGGGCCTGGTGCTGCTGATGGTGGCCGCGCTGGTGGTCGGCGCGGCGGGCGGCGCGGTCGGCTGGCTGCTGGGCCGCGTCGGCAACCCGCTGACCGACGGCGGCGTCACGCTGGCCGAGGTCAAGCCCGGCAAGGAACGCCCCGTGGGGTCGGTCGCCGACATCGCCAAGCGGGTCACGCCCAGCGTGGTGTCGATCGAGTTCAAGGGCGCGAACGTGGCGGGCGTCGGCTCGGGCGTGGTCATCGACGGCGCTGGGTACGTGCTCACCAACGACCACGTGGTCGCGCCGGCGGTGCAGGACACGTCGGCGAAGCTGACCGTCGTCTTCACCGACGGCAAGCGGGCCGTGGCGCAGATCGTCGGCCGCGACTCCAAGACCGACCTGGCGGTGATCAAGGTCGCGGTGGACAACCCGACCGTGCTGCAGTTCGGCAACTCCGACGAGCTGGCGGTCGGCGACACGGTGCTGGCCATCGGCTCGCCGCTGTCGCTGTCGAACACCGTGACCGAGGGCATCGTCAGCGCGCTGCACCGCCCCGTGACGGCGGCGGGCGAGAACGGCGGGCCGCAGATCACCTACGACGCCATCCAGACCGACGCGGCCATCAACCCGGGCAACTCCGGCGGCGCGCTGGTCGACTCGGCCGGGGCGCTGGTCGGCATCAACTCGTCGATCCGCACCGAGACCGGCGGCTCGGTCGGCCTCGGGTTCGCGATCTCCGGCAACTACGCGCGCAAGGTGTCGCAGGCGTTGATCCGCGACGGCGAGGTCAAGCATGCCGACATGAACATCAACGTGCGGTCCGCGTCGGCGGAGACGGCCGAGGGCGCGCAGGTGCAGAACGTCCCCGAGGGCGGTGCGGCCGACGCGGCCGGCATCGAGGAGGGCGACGTGATCACGCGGGTCGGCGAGCGGATGGTGCGCAACGCCGCGGAGCTGACCGTTGCGGTAAGGGACCATGAAATCGGCGAGACGGTGCC
This sequence comes from Saccharothrix stipae, assembly GCF_054781895.1. Lineage (NCBI taxonomy): Bacteria > Bacillati > Actinomycetota > Actinomycetes > Pseudonocardiales > Pseudonocardiaceae > Saccharothrix > Saccharothrix stipae. The sequence goes on from NZ_BAAGTN010000009.1 coordinate 432,394, forward strand.
GGTCGTGCTGGCCAGGCAGGGCCGTGAGCTGACCGTGCAGGTGACTTTGAGGTCCGACTGACGGCTACGCTGGCGGTCAGGGCTGGGGCGCGGAAGGTGGGGCACGAGGGTGTTCGACAGCATCGGGTGGCTTGAGATCCTCGTCATCGTCGTGGCGGGCCTGTTCATCCTGGGTCCGGAACGACTGCCCGAGGCGGCGTCCTGGGTCGGCAAGACGGTCCGCCGGGTCCGCGACTACGCGACGGGCGCGCGGGAGCAGTTGAAGCAGGAGATGGGGCCCGAGTTCGAGCAGCTGCGCAAGCCGCTGGAGGACCTGCGGGAACTGCGCAACTTCGACCCCAAGCGCGCGATCACCAAGCACCTGTGGGACGACGACCCGGTGGAGAAGCCGAACGGCCACCCCGCCGTGCCGCCGGCCCGCGACACCGGCGGCCGCGACCGCCCGCTGGAGCGCGGCGAGCGCCCGCCGTACGACCCGGACGCCACCTGACGTCCCCCACGCGAGGGGGCGCGGTCATCCCGGTTTCCTCAGGGCGGCGACCAGGTTGACAGCCAGGCACGCGAGCACCGCGCCCGTCCCCAGCAGGTACATGTACCAGGGAACGTGCAGGTCCGCCGCGGGCCGGGGTTCGTACACCCCTTCGGGGTCGTAGGCGATCTCCAACCGCTGTCCCGGCTCACCGGCCCGCCGGTGGCTGTCCACGGCGGTGATCGGACCGCTGTCGCAGCGGAGGTCGTACCGGTGGTAGCCCACCAAGTCACCGGACCCGGTGACCGCCACGTCCAGCTCGACGGCGACGATGTCGCACGTGGTGCGCGAACCACGTGCTTCGATGATCACCTCGGTCGCCAGGTGCCCGGTCAGCAACGCCGCCGTCACCAGGCAGCCGGCCGAGATCAAGACCGCGTCCGGAGTCCTGTTCGCCCGCACCGGCAGGGCGAACGTCAGCACACCGACGAGCGCCACCGCCGTCCACAGCAGAACGACGAGGAAGCCGGGGGCGTGCGCGGCGGTCAAGTGGACCGCCGCCACCACGAGCCCCAGGACCGCGACCGGGTGGACTACGGCGGCGACGAGCGACCACACGAAGAACCGGCTCCACCGGCCGTTCGGCATTGCGCCCCCCGCACGTCGGCTGCCCCACCAGGATCACACGGCGCACCGCGGCGCGGGAGCCCGTCATCCGGGTGCCGCACCGGGGTCTGTCCGGGGGTGCGGGGAGTCGGCCTACCGCCCGGCGGGGGTGACGTTCAGCAGGCGACCGGCCAGTCCGCGCGACCGCGTGGACAGCTTGCCCGCCACGGCCGTCAGCACCTGGCCGGCGACCGACTCGGGGTGCGCCAGCACGATCGGCGTGCCCGAGTCGCCCTGCTCGCGCAGGCGCTGGTCGAGCGGCACCTGGCCCAGCAGCGGCACGTCGGCGCCCACGGCCTGGGTCAGCGAGTCGGCCACGGCCTGCCCGCCGCCCGAGCCGAACACGTCCATCCGGGTGCCGTCCGGCAGCTCCAGCCACGACATGTTCTCGATCACGCCGGCGATCCGCTGCCTGGTCTGCAACGCGATCGACCCCGCCCGCTCGGCCACCTCGGCCGCCGCCTGCTGCGGCGTCGTCACGACCAGGATCTCGGCGTTGGGCACCAGTTGCGCCACCGAGATGGCGATGTCGCCGGTGCCCGGCGGCAGGTCGAGCAGCAGCACGTCCAGGTCGCCCCAGAACACGTCGGCCAGGAACTGCTGCAACGCCCGGTGCAGCATCGGGCCGCGCCACACGACCGGGGTGTTGCCCGGCGTGAACATGCCGATCGAGATGAGCTTCACGCCGTGCGACTGCGGCGGCATAATCATCTTCTCGACCTGCGTCGGCGTGGCCTCGGTGCCCAGCATCCGCGGGATGGAGTGGCCGTAGATGTCGGCGTCCACCACGCCGACCGACAGCCCGCGCGCGGCCATCGCGACGGCCAGGTTCACCGTCACCGACGACTTGCCCACGCCGCCCTTGCCCGACGCCACGCAGTAGACCCGCGTCAACGACCCCGGCTGCGCGAACGGGATCACCGGCTCCTCGACACCGCCGCGCAGCGACTTGCGGAGCTCGGTGCGCTGGGTGTCGCTCATCACGTCCAGCTCGACGCGGACACCGGTCACGTCGTCGAGCGCGGCGACGGCGGCCGTCACGTCGGCGGTGATCCGGTCGCGCATCGGGCAGCCGGACACGGTGAGGTACACCGCCACGTCCACGACCCCGTCGTCACCGACTACGACGCCCTTGACCATGCCCAGGTCGGTGATCGGACGCCGGATCTCCGGGTCCTGCACACCGGCCAACGCCTTCTGCACGTCGTCAACGGTAGGAAGAGTCACGGGAACGCCTTCGCCAAGAGGTGGTGGGACCGCCATGCTACGGCGGACCGTGCACCCTCCAAGCTACCGGTCGGTCACCCCGGTTACGGGGGCAGCGCGCAGCCGGTTGCGTGCTTTCCGTAACATTGGTATCCGTGCCGGAAACCGGATCTGCCCGGTTGCCCACCCGTACCGAGTTGGGGGTGTGGCGATCCTTCCTCCGGGCGCACGCGAGGCTCACTCGGATCCTGGAAGCCGAGCTGATCGCCGAGCAACGCCTGTCGCTCGCCGCCTACGACGTCCTGGTGCAGCTCGCCGAGGCGCCGCAGCACCGACTGCGGATGACCGAGCTGGCCGACGCCGTGCTGCTGTCGCGTTCCGGCGTCACAAGACTCGTCGACCGCCTGGAACGCGCGGGCCTCGTGCTGCGGGAACGCGCCGACGGCGACGGTCGCGGCGTGGTGGCGGTGCTCACGTCCCAGGGCCTGGAACGGCTGCGCGTGGCGTCGGCCACGCACCTCACGGGCGTGGCGCGGCACTTCGCCGAGGCGTTCGACCACGCCGAGCTGGAGGCGTTCGGCCGCACGTGCGACCAGCTGGGCGCCGAGGAACCCTGAGGCGCTGCGGCGACCGATCCCTGAGGCGCTACGGCGACGACACGTCGTCCTTGACGGCGCGCTTGCGGTCGCGGAACACGCGTTCCAGCTCGCTGCGCAGGTAGTCGCGGGTCACCACCTCGCCGACGGCCAACCGCAGCGCCGCCAGCTCGCGGGCCAGGTACTCGGTGTCGGCCTTGGTCTGCGCGGCCCGCGCCCGGTCCTCCTCCAGCGACACCCGGTCGCGGTCGTCCTGCCGGTTCTGCGCGAGCAGGATCAGCGGCGCGGCGTACGCGGCCTGCGTGGAGAACGCCAGGTTGAGCAGGATGAACGGGTACGGGTCCCAGCGCAGCGAGACCGCGACCAGGTTCACCGTGATCCACACGATCACCAGCAGCGTCTGCCAGAACAGGAACTTGCCGGTGCCCAGGAACCGGGCGAGCCGCTCGGAGAACCGGCCGAACGCCTCCGGGTCGAGCGACAGCCGGAACCGGCCCTCGGTGCGCGGCTGGTCGAGCCGTCGACGTGGCAGCAGCTCAGGCATGGGACAGCCCCGTTTCGCGCCAGTTGTCGGGCAGCAGGTGGTCCAGCACGTCGTCCACGGTGACCGCGCCGAGCAGGTGGTCGCTCTCGTCCACCACCGGCCCGCACACCAGGTTGTAGGCGGCGAAGTAGCGGGTCACGTCGCTGAGCGACGCGGTCGGCGACATCGTCGCCAGGTCGGTGTCCAGCAGGCCCGCGACCAGGTCGGACGGCGGTTCGCGCAGCAGCCGCTGGATGTGCACGCAGCCCAGGTAGCGTCCGGTCGGCGTGGCCGTCGGCGGGCGGCACACGAACACCATGCTGGCCAGCGCGGGCGTGAGGTCGGGGTTGCGCACGTGCGCCAGCGCCTCGGCCACGGTCGCGTCCGGCGCGAGCACCACCGGTTCCGGCGTCATCAGCCCGCCCGCGGTGTCGAAGCTGTACTCCAGCAGCCGCTTCACCGGCGCCGACTCCTCGGGCTCCATCAGCTCCAGCAGCCGGTCCTTCTCCACCTCGGGCAGCTCCGACAGCAGGTCCGCGGCGTCGTCGGGGTCCATCGCCTCCAGGATGTCCGCGGCGCGCTCGTCGTCCAGGTGCGCGATCAGGTCCTTCTGGTCCTCCTCGGCCATCTCCTCGATCACGTCGGCGAGCCGTTCGTCGTCCAGCGCCTCGGCCACCTCGTAGCGCCGCTTGAACGGCAGGCTGTGCAGCGCCAGCGCCACGTCGGCCGCGCGCATCGTCTCGAAGATCGCCACCAGGTGCTGCGCGCCCTGCGGCTGACCGGCCAGCTCGGTCACCGACAACCCGGCCAGGTCCTCCCAGCGCAGCACCTGCACCGGTCCGCGCCGGGCCAGCCGCCCGGTGCGCTCCCGGACCGCGACCCGCGTCATCCGCCAGTCGCGGGTGCGGCTGGGTTCCATCGCGGCGTCGACCAGCACCGCGGTCGCGCCGGAGTCGAGCGTCACCCGCGCGTCGAGGAGTTCGCCGACGACCAGCACCTCGTTCGTGCGCTGGTGGAACTGGCGCAGGTTGACCGACCCGGTGGCGAGCGTCACCGCGTTCGGCTCGATCGAGGTGACCCGCAGCATCGGCACGAAGATGCGCCGCCGGGTCGCCAGTTCCAGCACCAGGCCGAGCACGCGGGGCGGCTGGCGGTCCACCCGCAGGCCGATGACCAGGTCGCGGACCTTGCCGATGGACTCGCCGTCGGGCCCGAACACGGGCAGACCGGCGAGCTGGGCGGCGAAGACGCGGTTCACGGCGACCACGTGATCAGGTTAGTCCGCCGGGTGCGCCGCCGCTGCGTTCCACTGTGGACCGTCCTAGGGGCGGAGGGCGAGCGAGATCGCCTCGGTGGCGGCGGCCATCCAGTCCAGATCCTCGGTCAAGCACCACAACCACGTCTCGACCGCGCGGCAGAACGTCCAGGCGCGGGCCCGGTCGGCGTCCAGCTCGCCGATGTCGCACAGCGCGGCGAGCCGGTCGCGCAGGCCTCGCTCGCCGTCCAGCTCCCCGAACCTGTTCCACAGCAACGGGATCACGCCCACCTCGGGGTCGCCCGACAGCGGCTTCGGGTCGATCATCAGCCACGGCTCGCGGTATCCGCGCAGCACGTTCTCGTAGTGCAGATCTTGGTTGACCAGCGTGGTCCCGGCCGTCCGACAGAGGTCGCGGCCGAGTTCGAGGGCCTGCTCGACCAGCGCGGACGGCAGCGGGTCGCCCAGCGCGGCGTTGCGCGCGACCACGTCGGAGAACGCGTAGCGGCGGTACCGCGGGCCGGCGGGGACGCGCAGCCGGCGCAGCAGGCCGCCGGTGACGGCCAGCGCCTCCTCGATCGGCGCGTCGGCCAGGGTCCGGGTGTGGTCGAGGCGTTCCAGGAGCAGCGCGCCGTGCTCGTCGTCGTGCCGCAGCAGTTCGACCACGCCGGGACCGGCCCACGCCGCCAGGGCCGCGAATTCGTCCCGGCTCTCCTCGTCCAGCCAGGTGAGCTTCAGCGCGGCCGGGTGGCCGTCCGCGAGGCGCACCGGCAGGACGACGGCGACGTGGCCGTGCAGCGGGTCGCCGTCGGGGGTGAGGCGCCAGCGCGCGCAGAACCTCGTGGCCAGGGCGGGCAGTGAGGCGACCCAGGACGACGCCTCCTCGCCCAGCAGCGAGCCGAAACCGGCGGGGACGGTGATCACGCGAACTCCAGTCGGTAGACCTCGTCCCACCGCGGCCGGCCGTTCAGCCTGGCCGTCCGCAACGCCGCCGCCGACTCGTCGTCCAGGGTGGTGAGCCGGGCGGTCGCGGGCGCGTCGACCAGGTGCGAGTGGGTGGTGGGCGAGCGGACCGTGACCGTGCAGGCGACGCCGTCGGCCAGTCCCGGCACCTGCTGTTCCGTGCCGCCGACGGCCACCAGCACCGCGCCGTCGCGCCACAGCGCCCACACCAGCCGCGGCTCGTGACCGGTCGGCGCCACCCAGATCGCGGCGGCCTTGCGCAGCGCGTTGTCCAGCACCTGCTCGATCTCCACCGGTTCAGCCTGCCACGGGTCTGTGAATCCGGACTCACGGAATAGCGGGTGGCACGGGTGCGTGCCACCCTTCGCACGACAGTAGTTACCGGCCGGTACGAGGAGGTACCCCACAGTGGTCGACCAGCAGCGTCCCCGTCGCTCGTGCCTGGCCGTGCCCGGGTCGAGCCAGAAGATGATCGACAAGGCCCGCACGCTGCCCGCGGACCAGGTGTTCCTCGACCTGGAGGACGCGTGCGCGCCGCTGGCCAAGCCGGACGCGCGCAAGACCATCGTGGCGTCGTTGAACGAGGGCGGCTGGGGCTCCCGCGCGCGGGTGGTGCGGGTGAACGACTGGACCACCGAGTGGACCTACCGCGACGTCACCGAGGTCGTCGAGGGCGCGGGCGCGAACCTGGACTGCATCATGCTGCCGAAGGTGCAGACCGCGGAGCAGGTGCACGCGCTGGACCTGCTGCTCACCCAGATCGAGAAGACCATGGGCTACGAGGTCGGCCGGATCGGCATCGAGGCGCAGATCGAGAACGCCCTGGGCCTGATCAACGTCAACGCGATCGCCACCGCCTCGCCGCGGGTGGAGACGATCATCTTCGGCCCGGCCGACTTCATGGCGTCGATCAACATGAAGTCGCTGGTCGTCGGCGAGCAGCCGCCCGGCTACGACGTGGGCGACGCGTACCACTACATCCTGATGCAGATCCTGATGGCGGCGCGTGCGCACGACAAGCAGGCCATCGACGGTCCGTACCTGCAGATCCGCGACGTCGAGGGTTTCAAGCGCGTGGCCGGCCGCTCGGCCGCCCTGGGGTTCGACGGCAAGTGGGTGCTGCACCCCGGCCAGATCGACGCGGCGAACGAGGTGTTCAGCCCCAAGCAGGAGGACTACGACCACGCCGAGAACATCCTCGACGCGTACGACTACTTCACGTCTGAGAAGGGCGGCCGGAAGGGCGCGGTGATGCTCGGCGACGAGATGATCGACGAGGCGTCGCGCAAGATGGCGCTGGTCATCTCGTCCAAGGGCCGTGCGGCGGGCATGTCGCGCACGAACGTGTGGTCGCCGCCGGAGGAGTGACTTCTCCCGGCTCCCCGTCGGCTCGTGGTCGTAGAGTGATCGCGTGGCCGACGGGGAGCTGAAGTCGATCGAGGTGGAGGGCTACGCCTCGATCCGCTCGGCGGCGGTGTCCCTGGGCCGGCTGAACGTGCTGATCGGCGCGAACGGGGCGGGCAAGAGCAATTTCGTGCGGGTGTTCGAGCTGCTCGGCCGCCTGGTCGAATCGGACCTGCCCTACTTCGTCGGCAAGAACGGCGGCGCCTCGGCGCTGCTCAACGCCGCTGCCGCGCGTCTGCGGGTCAAGCTCAACGCGTCCTCGGGGCAGTACGAAGCCGTGCTGGAGCCCGCGGGCGGCGACGAGTTCATCTTCGCCCACGAATCCGTCGGCCGGGCGGTGCCGGTCGAGGTCGGTCGGGGGAGCCGGCAGACGCGGCTGCACGAGACCGCGGACACCGGCGTAAACCAGGCGGCGTCGGACATGATCGACATGCTGCGCGGCTGCCGCGTCTACCACTTCCACGACACCAGTTCGGACGCGCGGGTCAAGCACCTCGTGCCCACCGCCGACAACCTGGCGTTGCACGATGACGCGGGCAACCTCGCGGCCGTCCTGCTCGCGCTCTCGGACAGCGACGACGGGGCCGACCGAGCGGCCTACCGGCGCATCGTCGGGGCCATCCGCCAAGTCGCGCCGTTCTTCCGGGACTTGGTGCTGCGTCCCGAGAAGAGCGATCGACTGAGGCTGCGGTGGCGGCAGCACGACTCGGACGCCGTGTTCTCGGCCGACCAGATGTCCGACGGCACGCTGCGGTTCATCTGCCTCGCGACGCTTCTCCTGCACCCACGACTGCCATCGCTGGTCGTGTTGGACGAACCGGAACTCGGGCTGCACCCCTACGCCGTCGTCCAGTTGGCCGGCCTGCTGCGGCACGCGTCCGTGCGCGGCCAAGTGCTCATCGCCACGCAGTCGGTCACCCTGATGAACCAGTTCGACCTGGACGACCTGATCGTGGTCGAGCGGGTCGACGGCGCGTCGACGTTCACCCGGCCGGATCGCGAGCGACTCGGCGCGTGGCTGAACGAGTACTCGCTGGGCGAGCTGTGGGAGAAGAACCTGATCGGGGGCAGGCCGGGCGGTAGCTCGTGACCAGTGCTTCCCGGCGGGTCCACCTGCTGGTCGAGGGGCAGACCGAGGAGGTCGTGGCCGACTCCGTCATCCGCCCCCACCTCGAAGCGCTGGGATGGGTGACCAGCCTGTCGCTCGTGAAGACCAAGAGGCCCGCGGCGGGGCCGTCGCACAAGGGCGGCGTCACCGGCTGGGGGCAGGTCCAGCGGGACATCAGGCTCCTGCTGAACGACACGAGCCTCGACGTGCTCACCACGCTGTTCGACTACTACGCGTTCCCGGCGGACTGCCCCGGCATGGGTGACCGGCCGCCGGGCGACGTCTACGAGCGGGTCGGACACGTCGAGCGTTGCCTGGTCGAAGCGGTCGGTGACCGGCGATTCCGGCCGAACCTCGTGGTCCATGAACTGGAGGCCTGGGTCTTCGCCGCCGCTGATGAGCTGGGGCAGTTCCTCGGTCCCGAGCTCGCCGAACGACTCAGCGAAGACGTCCGCGCCGCCGGCGGCCCGGAGTCGGTCAACGACGGGCCTGCCACCGCGCCTTCGAAGAGGCTGCTCGACTACTGCCCGGGCTACGTCAAAACGGTCGACGGGCCGCTCGCGATCCAAGACCTGGGACTCGCGCGCCTCCGGGCGGTGTGTCCGCACCTCGACGCCTGGCTCCGCACGTTCGAAGAGTGACGAAACGTTCACCCGCTGCTGGTCGCGGTGGTGAGCATGCCCACAAGAAGCGCTCCTGATTGGCGATCACGGGGTGAGGCGTGTGCATGGTGGTGGGCGTGTCCAGACACCGAACTCCCCGCCGGTGGTTCCAGCGCCGCCGTGACGACCTGTTGGAGCGCAGCTTCCGGGCCTGCCCGGCCTGCTCCACCGACGTGCACGTGTTCGCCGACGTCTGCCGGCACTGCGGTGGCGCGCTGGAGCAGCGCGCCTCCTGACCGCGCGACCCGACCTGGTCAGCGCGTGGGCACCGGCAGGTTCCCGGCCTCCTGGACCAGCCACACCACCAGCACGACCCACACCACGAGCGCCAGCAGCCAGAGCACGGTGAGCACGACGCCGATGATCAGGCCCGCCGTGGCCATGCCCCAGCCCTCCTCGCCGGTCCGCCGGATCTGCTTGCGCGCCACCACGCCCAGCACGATGCCCGCCGGGGAGAACAGGAACGCCGTGATCAGCGCCGCGATCGCCATCCCGTTGGTCTGCCTGGGCGGCGGGTAGTGGCCGGGCTGCGGGTAGTACGGCTGCGACATGTGATCCCCCTGCGGTCCTGCGGGCGTCCAGGCTAGCCCGCTGTTTCGGTTCAGCGCGTGGCGATGAGCACTCTCGTGCCGCGAACGTGCGTTAACCAGTCCATACTCGCCGGTAACCCGTGAGCTACGAAGGGAACCGCGATGGCGCGCCTGGCCCGGACCGCAGGACTGACCGACATCCAGGAGGAGATCCTGTCGACGGTCCGCACCTTCGTGGACAAGGAGATCATCCCGCACGCCCAGGCGCTGGAGCACGGCGACACCTACCCGGCCGACATCGTCGAGGGCATGAAGGAGATGGGCCTGTTCGGGCTCACCATCCCGGAGGAGTTCGGCGGGCTCGGCGAGTCGCTGCTGACCTACGCCCTGGTGGTGGAGCAGATCGCCCGCGGCTGGATGTCCGTCTCCGGTGTCATCAACACCCACTTCATCGTGGCGCACATGCTCAAGCAGCACGGCACGCCCGAGCAGCAGCAGAAGTACCTGCCGCGGATGGCCACCGGCGAGGTGCGCGGCTCGTTCTCCATGTCCGAACCGGAACTCGGGTCCGACGTGGCCGCGATCCGCACGCGCGCCGTGCGCGAGGGCGACGACTTCGTCATCAACGGCCAGAAGATGTGGCTGACCAACGGCGGCACGTCCAACCTCACCGCCGTGCTGGTGAAGACCGACGAGGGCGCGGAGAAGGCGCACCGGAACCTGACCACGTTCCTGGTGGAGAAGCCCGAGGGCTACGGCGAGGTCGTGCCCGGCCTCACCATCCCCGGCAAGATCGACAAGATGGGCTACAAGGGCGTCGACACCACCGAGATGGTGTTCGACGGCTTCCGGATCCCCGCCGAGCAGGTGCTGGGCGGCCAGACCGGCCGGGGCTTCCGGCACATGATGGACGGTGTCGAGGTCGGCCGGGTCAACGTGGCGGCCCGGGCGTGCGGCATCGCGTTGCGGTCCTTCGAGCTGGCCATCGAGTACGCGCAGCAGCGCAAGACCTTCGGCAAGCCGATCGTCGAGCACCAGGCCATCGCGTTCAAGCTGGCCGAGATGGCGACCAAGGTCGAGGCCGCCCACCTGATGATGGTCAACGCCGCCCGGCTGAAGGACTCCGGCGCGCGCAACGACGTCGAGGCCGGCATGGCCAAGCTCATCGCGTCCGAGTACTGCGCCGAGGTGACGCAGGAGGCGTTCCGCATCCACGGCGGCTACGGGTACTCCAAGGAGTACGAGATCGAGCGGCTGATGCGCGAGGCGCCGTTCCTGCTCATCGGCGAGGGCACCAGCGAGATCCAGAAGACGATCATCAGTCGGGGCCTGCTGCGCGACTACCAGTCCCGCGGTTGACTCCAGGGGCCGGCGGTGCGCCTTCCCTTGGACCTCAGGTGCGCCTTCCCCTCGCCCTCAAAAGATCCAAAAGCTTGAAAGCACGTCCTCGCCGGACGGGCAGATCAGCAGGATGACCCCGACTACCCGGTCCTGTACCGGGTCCGTCGTTGGCCCGGGCTCCGTGTCATCCCACCGACCTCCACAAGGGCTACCACACGTATCAAGGGGGGCGGCATCGGAAGCACTGGTCAGGCAGAGGTGGACAGCGCCCCCCTTGACACGCGCGGTAGGGCTGCGCCAGGTCGGCGGGATGACACGGAACCCTCGCTCTGAGGAAAGACCGCCGCTGGACGGATCCGGGGTCGCGGGTCGGGTCCGGCACCGCCGCCGTCTCGCGGTGCGGCCGCCAACTCTCCTCCTCCCACGGGGGAGGGCTTCGTGTCATCCCGCCGACCTGGCTTTGCCCTACCGCGCGTGTCAAGGGGGCACTGTTCAGCGCTTGCCCGGTGTGGATCTCTTGCCGCCCCCTTGATACGTGTGGTAGCCCGGAGGGAGGTCGGTGGGATGACACGAAACCCGGACTGACAACGGACCCGGCGCAGGACCGGGCAGTCGGGGTCATCCTGCTGATCTGCCCGTCCGGCGAGGACAGCTTTTCAAGCTTTTGATCTTGTCGAACTTCCGACTCGTCAAGTTCCGACAGCACCGCACCGCCCCCGCCGGACCACGATCGGGCCGCCCCCCGCCGGACCACGGTGGGGCCGCCCCCCGCCGGACCACGGTGGGGCTGCGGCCGACCGCTCAGCGGACGTCCCGCAGTCGGCCGCCCGGCCAGTTGTCCACAGGCCGGGGCCGACCGCCGTGCACCGTCGGTCCCGGCCGGCAGAATCAAGAACAGGGGTCCCCCGGTCGGGGACCCCCGCGCCGCGTCGCGGCCCGAGCCGCAGGTCACGTTTCGCACCCTTCCCGGCAACCTGTTTCGCGCCGCCCGCCCGGTGTTGGCAGGATGGGGAGATCAGCACCGCGAAGAGGTGGTCACCGTGACGAGTTCCTTCTCCGGCCAGAACCGACCCGGGGTGCCTCCCCGCCTGCCCACCCCGCCCACCGGCTGGCCCATCGGCTCGTACGGCACCTACGAGGAGGCGCAGCGCGCGGTCGACTTCCTGGCCGACGACAACTTCCCCGTCCAAGAGGTCACCATCGTGGGCGTCGACCTGATGCTCGTCGAACGGGTCACCGGCCGGCTCACCTGGGGCCGCGTGCTCGGCACCGGCGCGGCGTCGGGCGCGTGGTTCGGCCTGTTCGTCGGCGTCCTGCTCAGCCTGTTCAACACCAGCCCCGGCGCGAGCCTCGGCCCGATCGTGGCGGGCCTGGTCGTCGGCATCGCGTTCGGCCTGATCTTCGCCGCGGTCGGCTACGGCTCGGCGCGCGGCAAGCGCGACTTCCAGAGCGCGAGCCAGCTCGTCGCGGGCCGCTACGACGTCCTCTGCCAGCCACGTTCCGCCGAACGGGGACGTGACCTGCTGGCCAAGCTGGCCATGCGCCCCTCCGACGCGGGCAAAGACTGAGGTTTACTCCATCACTCCACCGGGTAACGCCGTTCCGGGCTCCGGTGGTTGCGGCACCTGATCATCGGGCCTACGTTCGTTCCACCGGTCGGCCCAGTCGACCGGTGGGGCACGACGAGGTGCCGGGCGCTGCGGTCTGGCTCCTCCGTTGTCGGGAAGGAGGCAGGACCGATGAGGGGCAAGGGTCATCGGTTGGCCGCCGCAGGGGGCGCCGCGCTGATCGCGACGTCCGTGCTGGCGGGCTGTGGTTCGGGTGACGGCGGGATCACCATCAACGTCTACAAGTACCCGCAGGAGAACTTCCAGAAGATCGTCGACAACTGCAACGCCCAGGCCGACGGCTACGAGATCGTCTACCACAAGCTGCCGCGCGAGGCGGACGGCCAGCGCGAGCAGATGGTCCGCAGGCTCGCCGCCGAGGACTCCGGCATGGACGTGCTGGCGCTCGACGTCACGTGGACCGCGGAGCTCGCCAAGGCGGGCTGGATCAAGGAGTTCACCGGCCAGGCCAAGGCGCTGGTCGAGGACGGCACGCTGGAGACACCGCTGGAGACCGCCCGGTACGAGGGCAAGCTCTACGGCGCCCCGGACAACACCAACGTCCAACTCCTCTGGTACCGCGCGGACCTGGTGCCGACGCCGCCGAAGACCTGGGACGAGATGATCGAGATCGGCTCCCGGCTCCAGGGTGACGGCAACGACGACACCCCCGGCCTGGTCGCCGCGCAGGGCAAGCAGTACGAGGGCCTCGTGGTGCTCTACAACACCCTGGTCAACACCGCCGGCGGGCAGATCATCGACGACAGCGGCACCAAGGCCGTGGTGGACGACGGCGCGGTCAAGGCCCTTGAGGTGCTCAAGAAGTTCGCCACCTCCGACGTGGTCGACCCGTCGTTCTCCAACGCCGCCGAGGACGACGCCCGGCTGGCCATGGAGGGCGGCAAGGCGGCGTTCATGCTGAACTGGCCGTACGTCTACGCCGCCGCGCAGTCCGTGCAGGACATCGCGAAGAACCTCAAGTGGGCGCCCTACCCGTCGATCGACGGCGAGCCCGCCGAGGTCACCGTGGGCGGCATCAACTACGCGGTCAGCGCCTTCACCGAGCACGAACGGGAGTCGTTCGACGCGGTGCAGTGCCTGCGCGGCGCGGAGAGCCAGAAGTTCGCCGCCATCAACGACGGCGTGCCGCCGACCATCGAGTCCGTCTACGACGACCCGGAGATGGCCGAGCCGTACCCGATGAAGGAAGCGATCCTGGAGACGTTGAAGAACGCGAGCGCGCGCCCGCGGACCCCCGCCTACCAGAACGTCTCGACCGTCATCTCCACGATCCTGTCGCCCCCGGCGGGCATCGACCCGCAGCGCACGGCCGACCGGCTGCGCACCGAACTGCAGGACGCGCTCGACTCGAAGGGGGTTCTGCCGTGAGCCACGCGCTGGACGCCGACGCGGACGCACCCGCCGAACCCGGGCTGTCGCCCAAGGCCAAGGCCGCGCTCAGCGAGGGCAAGAAGGCCGAACGCCGACTCGGCCTGCTGCTGTGCGCGCCCGCGATCCTCATCATGGCCGCGGTCGCGGGCTGGCCGATCATCTACTCCCTCTGGCTGTCCCTGCAGCGGTACGACCTGAAGTTCCCGGACCGCACCGAGTTCGTCGGCCTGGAGAACTACGTCACCGTGCTGTCCAACCCGTACTGGTGGAACGCCATGTGGGTGACGGTGGTCATCACGGTGGTGTCCGTGGCGATCGAGCTCGTGCTGGGCATGGCGCTGGCGCTGATCATGCACCGCACCCTGGTCGGCCGGGGCATCGTGCGCACGTCCACGCTCATCCCGTACGGCATCGTCACCGTCGTCGCCGCGTTCTCCTGGCGCTACGCCTGGACGCCCGGCACCGGCTACCTGGCCGAGACGGTCGCGGGCGGCGACCCGGTGCTCACCGAGAAGATCCCGGCGATCATGGTGGTGACGCTGGCCGAGATCTGGAAGACCACGCCGTTCATGGCGCTGCTGCTGATGGCGGGCCTGGCGCTGGTGCCGGACGACCTGCTCAAGGCCGCCGCGATGGACGGCGCGAGCGCGTGGCAGCGGTTCACCAAGGTGATGGTGCCGGTGATGAAGCCCGCGATCCTGGTGGCGCTGCTGTTCCGCACCCTCGACGCGTTCCGCATCTTCGACAACCTGTTCGTGCTCACGGCCGGTTCGCAGGGCACCTCGTCGGTGTCGATGCTGACCTACAACAACCTGATCAAAGGTCTGAACCTGGGCATCGGCTCCACCATGTCGGTGCTCATCTTCATCGCGGTGGCGATCATCGCGTTCGTGTTCGTGAAGCTGTTCGGCACCGCCGCACCCGGCGGCGACGGCGGGGGGAGGCGCTGATGGCCGGCATCGGCGGGGCCGTGACCACGGGGCGCAAGGCGCGCTGGACCGTGCTCAACGTGCTGGTGGTGGCGTACGCGCTGTTCCCGGTGCTGTGGATCGTGTCGCTGTCGTTCAAGACCAAGGAGACCCTGGGCGACGGCAACTTCATCCCGCGCGCGTGGACGCTCGACAACTACGCGGCGATCTTCTCCACCACCGAGTTCGTCCGGGCGCTGGTGAACTCGATCGGCATCGCGCTGATCGCCACGGCCGTCGCGGTGGTGTTCGGCACGATGGCCGCCTACGCGATCGCCCGGCTCGACTTCCCCGGCAAGCGGCTGCTGGTCGGGGTGTCGCTGCTGATCGCGATGTTCCCGCAGATCTCGCTGGTCTCGCCGCTGTTCGAGATCGAGCGGACGCTGGGGCTGTTCGACACCTGGCCCGGCCTGATCCTGCCCTACATCACCTTCGCGCTGCCGCTGGCGATCTACACGCTGTCGGCGTTTTTCCGCGAGATCCCGTGGGAGCTGGAGAAGGCGGCGAAGATGGACGGCGCGACGCCCGGCCAGGCGTTCCGCCGGGTCATCGCGCCGCTGGCCGCGCCCGGCGTGTTCACCACCGCCATCCTGGTGTTCATCTTCTGCTGGAACGACTTCCTGTTCGCGATCTCGCTGACCTCCACCGAGAGCTCCCGCACGGTGCCGGTCGCGCTGTCGTTCTTCACCGGCAGCTCGCAGTTCGAGGACCCGACCGGGTCGATCGCCGCCGCCGCCGTGGTGATCACCATCCCGATCATCCTGTTCGTGTTGTTCTTCCAGCGTCGGATCGTCGCCGGGTTGACCTCCGGCGCCGTCAAGGGGTGAAGCAATGGCCGAGATCGTTCTGGACAGCGTGACCAAGCAGTACCCCGACGGCGCGGTGGCCGTGCGGGACGTGGACATCGAGATCGCCGACGGCGAGTTCATCATCCTGGTCGGCCCGTCCGGCTGCGGGAAGTCCACGACCCTCAACATGATCGCCGGCCTGGAGGACATCACCTCCGGCGAGCTGCGCATCGGCGGCGAGCGGGTCAACGAACGCGCGCCCAAGGACCGCGACATCGCCATGGTGTTCCAGTCCTACGCGCTGTACCCGCACATGACGGTGAAGGAGAACATGGCCTTCCCGCTGCGGCTGGCCAAGGTGGACGACGCCACGGTGGAGAAGAAGGTCCGCGACGCGGCCGAGATCCTCGACCTCACCGGGCACCTGGACCGCAAGCCGTCGAACCTGTCCGGCGGGCAGCGGCAGCGGGTCGCGATGGGGCGGGCGATCGTGCGCAGCCCCAAGGCGTTCCTGATGGACGAGCCGCTGTCCAACCTCGACGCCAAGCTGCGCGTGCAGATGCGCACCTCGGTGTCGCGGCTGCAGAAGCAGCTCGGCACCACCACCGTGTACGTCACGCACGACCAGACCGAGGCGATGACCCTCGGCGACCGGGTGGTGGTGATGCGCGGCGGCGCCGTGCAGCAGGTCGGCGCGCCGCAGTTCCTCTACGACAACCCGGCCAACCTGTTCGTCGCCGGGTTCATCGGCTCGCCCGCGATGAACTTCGTGCCGGCCGCGTTGGAGGAGGGCGTGCTGCGCTCGGCGTTGGGCGACGTGCCGCTCACCGACCGGGTGCGCGGGCTGGTGGAGGGCGCCGGGGCGCCCCGTGAAGTGATCATGGGGTTGCGGCCCGAGCACTTCGAGGACGCCCGACTGGTGGACGAGGCCGTTCGCTCGAAGGGGGTCACGTTCACCAACCACGTCGACGTGCTGGAGTCGATGGGCTCGGACAAGTTCGCCTACTTCAGCCTCCAGGGTGAACAGGCGACCTCGGCCGAGTTGGCCGAGCTGGCCGCCGACGCGGGCTCGGCCGACGTGCCGGGCGGCGGTGTGTCGCTGGTCGCCCGGATCGCCGCCACGTCCACCGCGGTCGAGGGCGAGCCGGCCGAGATCTGGTTCGACGCGGACCAGGTGCAGCTGTTCGACCCGGCCAACGGCCGCAACCTCACCTACCGCGGCTGAACACCCGACGCCGAGGCCGTCCCCGCGCGCCGGGGACGGCCTTTCGCGTTTCCACCCGAGCCCAACGGGGGTTTTCCGGAGGTCACGGGAAGATGCTGACCAGTCGGGACCATCGGCAGGGACGAACTCCATAGGCCATTCAGCGCAGCAAACACACACCTCGTCGCATTTGTCCCGCCGCCTCTGTTGCCGATCCCCACCCTGGTCGAAGGCGGGAACGACTCCGGCCGTAAGCGCCGGGGCAGGGGAGACCGCCGAGCACAGAGAAGAGCGCGAGATGGGGACTCTTGACGGAAAAGCAGTCGTGATCACCGGGGCGGGGCGAGGGCTCGGCGAGGCCTACGCGATGCACGCCGCGCAGGCCGGCGCCGCGGTCGTCGTCAACGACGTGGACGCTGACCAGGCCGAACAGGTCGCCGAGCACATCCGGGCGTACGGCGGGCGCGCGGTGGCGAGCACGCACACGGTCGCCGATCCCAGCGAGGCCGAGAAGATCGTGGGAATGTGCCAGGCTGAGTTCGGCCGGGTCGACGGCCTGGTCAACAACGCCGGGCTGAACTACGAGGTGCTGCCGTGGGACGACGAACCGGAATCGATCCGGCGGATCGTCGAGGTCAACCTCCTGGGAGTCATATACACCGGGATGGCCGCGATGCGGGTGATGCGCGAGCAGGGCTCCGGCTCGATCGTGAACATTTCGTCGGGAGCGTTTCTGGGCCAGCGCAAACTGGCCGCCTACTCGGCCACGAAAGGCGCGGTGGCCTCGCTCAGCTCGTCGTGGGCCCTGGACCTGGAGGGGGACAACATCCGGGTCAACGCCGTCTGCCCGGTCGCGCACACCCGGATGGTGTGGAAGTCGGAGCGGTCGTTGCGCGCCATCCCGGCCGACCGCACCCCCGGCAAGGTCGCGCCGCTCGTGCTGTTCCTGCTCAGCGACGCCGCGGACGGCATCACCGGGCAGATCGTCCGGTGCAACGGCCGGCAGCTGCACCTGGTCGGCCACCCGTACTTCAAGCAGCCGATCCTGGAGAGCGACACGTGGGACACCGCGTCGGTCAAGCGGGCGTTCGACGGCGTCCTCCAGGCCCACCTGGAACCGTTCGGCCTGGAGAAGCGCATGCCACCGCGCCTGCGTGACCTGGTCGAACCCGGCCGCACGGCCTGAGATTCGTGGATGGAAGTGTCGCCAGGATCGACCAAGGTGGTGACACTTCCATCCATGGCGCCGTCTCTCGACGACCTGCCCGACACGTTCACGACGGCCACGGCCCGTGCCCACGGCCTCCACTTCCGCGACCTCTACCGGCTTCGGGACGGGGGAGAGGTGGTCGAGCTGTCGCGTGGTGTGTTCCGCAGAGCGGGCGCGCCCGCACCGTCCCTGCCCGATCTGCTGGCGATCGCCTATCGCGTGCCGAACGCCGTGGTCTGCTGCGTGTCCGCCGCCGCGGTGCACGACCTGACGGACGAGATCCCGATCGCGGTGCAGTTCGCCGTGCCGCGCGTGCAACGCCCGCCACGCATCGACTACCCGCCGACCGAGGTCTTCCGCTTCAACGCGGACACGTTCGAACTTGGTCGCACCGACGTGGAAGCGGCACCCGGCGAGGCCATTCGCGTCTACTCCGAAGAGAGGACCGTGGTGGACCTGATGAGGCTGCGGCACCGGCTCGGCGAACCGATCGCGCTGGTCGCCCTGCGCCGCTACCTCGGGCACCGCTCCGCTCGGCCGGGGCAGTTGCTGGAGATCGCGCGCCGGCTCGGTGTCCATGGGCCGGTGCGAACCGCGGTGGACGTGGTGATCTCCGAATGAGCCGCCCCACCAAGGGGACGCCCGGTGGGCGTGCCTACCGGGACCTGCGGAACCGGGCACGCAGGGAGGGACGCCCCACCGAGGAACTGCTCGTGCTCTACACCCTCGAACGGTGGCTCGCGCGGCTGGCCGGGTCGCCCCACGCGGCGAAGTTCGTGCTGAAGGGCGGCATGTGTTGGCCGCACTCGGTGCCCGCAGGCCGACGTCCGACGCCGACCTCCTCGCCACGCACCTCGCCAATGACGGGCAGACCGTGGTCGCCCTCGTGACCGAGGTGGCCGGTCGGTCGCCGGACCCGGACGATGGTGTCGAGTACCTGGTCGACTCGGTCCCGTCGCAGTCGATCCGGGACGACGCGCTGTACGCCGGGGTGAGGGTCACGATGGACTGCCGGGTGGGCAGCGCCCGGGTGAGCCCGACGTGGTCGTGCTGGGCTACCCCGTCGAGACCGTGATCGCGGAGAAGCTGAGCACGGTCATGGCGCTGGGGGAGGCGAACACCCGGGTGCGGGACTACGCGGACGTGTACGTGCTGATCGGTCGGAACGCAGTCGACCGTCCTGCCGTTCGCGCTGCGTTGCGGGCCACGACCGCGTACCGGGGAGTGGCACTCCGCGAGCTCTCCGAAGTCGTCGGCGGGCTGGGCGAGCAGCGCGCCGGCACGTACCGGGCGTTCAAGCAGGGACTGGGCGGTGGTGGTGACCGGTTGCCTCCGACGTTCGCCGAAGTGGTCGCGGTCGTCGTGGATTTCGCCGACTCGCTGGTCGCCGACAGCTGACCGGCGCGGCGGGCCTGCGTGGTCACCACTCCTTCGGGTGATCGCCTGATAGGTGGTCCGTGCTGCGACGATGCTGGACGTGGGCACGCGCACACCTCGGGTCACGGACTGGCGGCTGGTGGTCCAGTCGCGGCTGGATCGCGTGCGTGCCGACCTCGCCGCGCTCGGTCCGCCCGATCCGCTCGACCAGGAGAGCCAACAGTGGCGGGCGGTGGCCGAGCAGGAGGCGGCCGTGGTGGAGGACATGATCACGCGCACCGAGTCGCGGTGGCGGACGGTGGCGTCGTGGTGGTCCGGCTGGCACATCGAACGGGCCTGGCGGTCGTTGCACGAGGCCGAGATCGCGGTCGTGGCGGCGGGCAACGGGTTCCTCGGGCGGCTGCCCGGCCTGAAGGCCAGGGTCGGCGAGAACCTGGACGAGGACGACCCGCGGCGGGTCGCGCTGGAACAGATGCGGCCCGGCGAGTTCCCGCTCGCGGTGGAGCGGGAGATCGTGGTGGACGCGCTGCGGGCCGCGTTCGACGCCTCCGACTTCGCCCACGCCGGCTCGCGGGCGCTGCGCAACAAGCTGATCGCCACCTCGGTGGTGCTGTTCGTGGTCAACACCGTGCTCGGCGTCGTCGGCCTGCTCGAACCCGGGCTGGTCCCGATGTGCGTGAGCGCGGAGAAGCTGCCGACGGTGTGCCCCTCGGGCAAGATCGCGGCGAGCACGGACGTGTGGCTGATCCAGGTGTTCGGCGCGTTCGGCGCGGTGCTCTCCGCCGTCGTGCTGCTCCTGCGCCGCCGCCCCAGCCTGTCGCCGTACGTGATGGTCGGCTACCAGGCCATGATCAAGGTGCTGCTGGGCGCGGCGCTGGCGGTGGTCGGCATCCTCGCCCTCGGCGCCGGCGTGACGACCGGCCTGATCGGCGTGGCGTCCCAGGCGGCCCTGCTGCTGTGGGCCGTCATCCTCGGCTACGGCCAGCAGGTCGCGACCCGCCTGCTGGACACCTACACGGACCGGGTGATGGACCGGGCCCGCCCGCTGCCGAAGCTGGAGGAGCAGCGGTAGCTCACCGGCGCGAGCGCAGCGTGGCGATGACGTCCTGGTCCCACCGGTGCGTGCGGATCAGCCGGTACCGCTCGGCCGCCACCCACACGTAGGCCTCGGTCTCCGTGCGGTCGCCGACCAGGTCGGCCTGCCGCAGCATCCCCACCACCGGCTGGTACTCCTCGGCGTACCAGCGCCGCGCGACCGTCGCCCGGTCCAGGAACACGCCCTCGTCCTGCATCAGCCGGAAACCCCACGCCTCCACGTGCTCGCCCAGCTCGGCGTACTCCCACGGGTCCGACAGCAGCACCGCCGCCCGCGCCTGCCCGCCCAGCGGCACCCGCTCCAGGAACAGCCGCCGGTAGTCCTTCACGATCAGGTCGCCGCGGTGGCGGATGCCGTGCGCCGCGATCCGCGTCACGACCTCCGTCACGTACGCGTCGATCACCTCCAGGCCCAACGCGTGCGCCACCGACACCCGGTGGTGCCCGTCCTGGACGAAGTGCAGGTCGCCGACCCGGTACACCTCGATCGGCGGCACCGCCTCGCCCCGCCGCTGCGCCAGCGCCAACCGCTGCCACCGCTCGCGCACCCGCGCCGACGTGGGCCGGAACCGCCGGTCGAAGTCGCGGGTCCGGTCCACGCTGCCGACGATCGAGTCCAGCCGGATCGCCTGCAACCCCAGCCGCCGCTCGCTGAGCATCCCCAGCGACTCCACCACCTCGTGGAACGGCAGCATGATGTTCACGTCGTCGGGCTCGCGGCGCAGCCACGCGGCCAACCGCGACATCACCTGGCGACGGCGGGCGCGCAGGAAGTCGTTCTCCGCGTCGGCCCGCGGGAAACCGGTGTCACGTGGCACGTCACTCCTCCTTTCAGCGCACCCGGGACGGGATGTCCAGCACCTTGTGGCCCACCACGTTCACCACCCGCGTCCCGTCGAGGTCCCGGTCCGGCTTCACCTCGCCGTGCGGGTGGATGTGCCCGTGCAGCATGATCGGCGGCCGCAGCCGCCGCACGGCCTCGTGCAGGCACGCGAACCCGCGGTGCGGCGGGTCGGGCTCGTCGCCGCAGCCCGCCGGCGGCGAGTGGGTGAGCAGCACGTCCACCCCGCGCCCGTCGCGCAGCCGCCGCCACCGCGCGGCCCGCAGCACCCGCCGCAGCCGCCGCGCCTGCCCCCGTTCGGTCCACTGGTTCGGCCCGCCGCTGTAGCGGATCGACCCGCCGAGACCGGCGATCCGCAGGCCCGCGACGTCCACCACCCGTTCGTCGGCGTTCACCGCGCCCGCCGGTCCCGGCCAGCGCGCCGGGATGCCCGCCTTGGTCCACAGGCCGCGCACGTTCGAGTAGCCGGTCAGGTCCGCGTCGTGGTTGCCCGGCACGAACACGCACGGCCGGTCCAACGCGCTCGCCAGGTACTCCAGGTAGTCGAACGGCAGGTCACCGGCCGCGACGACCAGGTCGACGTCGAGCGCGCGGACCCGGTCGGTCCACAGCCGCTCGACGACCTCGTCCGCCACCGCGAGCACCTTCGGCACCCACCGAGCCTAAGCGCTGCCGCCGCCGGTGACACCTCGTCGGTGAAAGGGTGAAAACCACGTTCCTCCTACTGCCGCACAAGGGAAATCGGGTTAGCGTCACGGGTGTGCTCGCCGAGTTGTTCCTCGACGCGTCCCGCGGCTGCCAACTGCACAGCCCGCTCACCCACACCCTGCTGGTGTCGGCGGCGGACGACCTGGCCCGCGGCGGCGTCACCGCGCGGGTGATGGCGGGCGCCGAGTGCGACCGGCAGGGCACCGTGCCCGGCCTGCGGTTCGCGGGCGCCCTGCACCGGCTCGTGCTGGAGGGGCGCGCGCCGACGCTGGCCAGGCACTACCCGACCGCGGGCGGCAAACCGGACCTGGACACCCTCTGGGACGACGCGCTGCCCGTGCTGCACGAGCACGCCGACGAGCTGCACGCCCTCGTCACGTCCACGGTCGTGCAGACCAACGAGCCGGGCCGCAGCGCGCCGCTGTTCGGCGGCCTGCAGACCGCCACCCACCTGGCCGCCGCCGAGGTCGGCCGCCGGGCCACGTTCCCGATCCGCCTGCTGGAGGTCGGCGCGTCCGGCGGCCTGAACCTGCGCCCGCACCACATCGCCTACCGGGTCGGCGGCACCACGCTCGGTGACCCGGGCAGCCCGTTCGCACTCGACCCCCGGTGGTCGGGCCGGCCGGCGGTCGACTTCGGCCACAACCTGCGCCTGGTCCGGCGCGCCGGCTGCGACCTCAACCCGGTCGACGTGTCCACAGAGGACGGGCGGCTGCACCTGTCGTCGTTCGTGTGGGGCGACCAGGTGGACCGCTTCGAACGCCTCCAGGCAGCCGTCGAGCTGGCCAGGATCGACCCGGTCCCGGTGCGGCCGGCCACCGGCCCGGAGTGGCTGGCCGAGCAGCTCGTGCGGCCCGAACGCGACGTGTTGACCGTGGTCTGGCACTCGGTGGTCTGGCAGTACGTCTCACCGGCCGACCGCGCCATGGGCCGCGCGATCCTCGCCGACGCCGCCTCCCGGGCCACCCCGATGGCGCCGCTGGCGCTGCTGGTCTACGAGCCACGGCGCACGCACACCGCGGACATCTACGAGTTCCAGCTGCTGCTGAAGCTGTGGCCGGCCGGCATCTCGCTGCGCCTGGGCACGGGCTTGGGCCACGGGATCCCGTTCACCTGGGACACCCAGCCCTGGAACTAGTCGCCGGCTACCAATGCCGACCCGGGCCGTCCAGGAGCCGCCGGCGGAGTTCGCGGAACAGGGGGTCGTGCTCCGTCTCGTACTCGTCGGGGATGGCACCGCTGTTCGGGTAGAGCTGGAACGGGCGACCCCCGTCGTCGACGACCGTCGTGCCGCGCCGACCCGCGTGCAGCCACTCCAGGTGCAACTCCCAGTCGACCTCCTGCCCGGCGACCGTGGGCGTGACCACGAACTGCTCGGGATCGCTCGCGGTGACCGCGTAGGGGAACCCGCCGCGGGGAAGGACGGGCACGACCCGGTCTTGGGGTCCGTAGGACGACGTCCCCCGCGCGCGGACGTGCGGGGCGTCCTCGCGGAGATCCGTCGAGAAGTACAGGTCCTCGGCCTTCAGCCGCAACTCCGCCGCGGTCAGGTCGACCTCGACCGGCCGGACCGGCAGCATCATGGCGTTGACGGTCGGCGGCCTCCGGCGGACGGCGAGGCGCGGCTCGCGGCGCGCGACGACCACGGGCTTGAGGTCCTGGAGGACGACCGCCCGGGCGCCGCGACCTTCGACCGTCACCGTGATCGAGGCGTAGTCGCTCAGCAGCACCAGGCCCTCCGGATCACCGTCCACGACGAAGTGGTCGGACGTGCGGCGGACGTCGACGGTGACGATGACCGGCTCGTCGTGCTCCGCGGCGGAGCCGTAAAAGTGCACGCCGCCGTGGATGGCACCGGCTTGGACGAGGTTGCGCACCTCGCCGGTCGCCTCGTTGTGCGTTCCGGGAGCCCGGCGTTCCCCCTTCGGCGTGCCCAGGAGCCGGCGGAACCACTCCGCTCGTTCCTCGTGAGCCCCGCGCAACAGCGACGCGACGGTGTCCCGCACCTCGGCGGTCGACAGGTCGGCGAGCGGGTGCTCCCGGCGGTTCACGACGACCGCCGAAGCCCCGCCCGCCCCGTGCCGACGCAGGAAGTCGATCACCACGTCGGCCACCGACGCCCAGAACCCGTCGCCCGGCACGACCTCGACGAGCCGGTCCAGGAGCGACCCACGCGAGTCCTCCGGTCCCGGGCCGGACCGGATGCCCGCCCGGCGCAGTCGGGTGGCGAGGTCGTCGGCGAGCCGGGCCGGCACCCAGAACCGGAACGAGTCGGCGGTCGGGCCGGGCTCCGCCTCCAGTGGCGGGACGCGAGGCCGTTCCGGCCACTCGGCCTCGTCGAACAACCGCACGATCATCCGCACCCCCGCACCCGTGGAAGCAGTGCGGGGGAGCGTACCGACGGTCAGTGGCCGGTGGCGATCAGCAGCGTCACGGTGGCGAGCCAACCGATCAGGAACGTGAGCACCCAGAACCGCAGGTTGGTGAACATTCTGGTCATGGTCGAACCATCCCGTCGCAGGAAGGGGGGTAGGGGAAGGGCTGCTACAGCCACTGGTTGCGACGGAATATTCGGTACAGCGTCAGGCAGACCACGAGGATCACGGCGATCACCATGGGGTAGCCGTACTTCCAGTGCGTCTCCGGCATGAAGTCGAAGTTCATGCCGTACACGCCGACCACCATGGTCGGCACGGAGATGATCGCCACCCACGCGGCGAGCTTGCGCATGTCCGAGTTCTGCTGGAGCGTGATCTTCGCCAGCACCGCGTTGACCAGCGTGGTCAGCAGCTCGTCGAAGTTGATCACGCGTTCGGACACCTCGGTGAGGTGGTCGTCGACGTCGCGGAAGTACGAGCGCACCTGCTCGGGGATCAGCGGGGTGTAGCCCTCCGCCAACCGCCGCAGCGGCACGGCCAGCGGCATCACCGCCCGGCGCAGCTCCAGCACCTCGCGCTTCATCAGGTAGATCTGGTCGGCGCTGACCCGGCTGCGCGGCTGGAAGACCAGCGCCTCCATCTGGTCGATGTCGTCCTCGATGTGGTCGGTCACGTCGAGGTAGTTGTCGACCACGTGGTCGGCGATGGCGTACAGCACCGCGGCCGGACCGTGGCGCAACCGGTCGGGCTCCTCCTCCAGCTCGCGCCGCACCGCGGCCAACCCCGAGTGGTTGCCGTGCCGGACCGTCACCACGAAGTCCCGGCCGAGGAACACCATGACCTCGCCGCTCTCGACGATCTCGTTGGCCGTGTCGGGCGAGGAGTTCTGGATGTACCGGACGGTCTTGAGGACCATGAACAGCATGTTGTCGTAGCGTTCGAGCTTGGGCCGCTGGTGCGCGTGCACGGCGTCCTCGACGGCGAGCTCGTGCAGCCCGAACGTGTCCGCGACGCCCTGGATCTGCTCCTCGTCCGGCTCGTGCAGCCCGATCCAGACGAAACCGTCGCCGCGCTTGCGCACCTCCTCGACCGCGTCGGTGTGCGACCAGCGGCCGGGCAGGCGCGTGCCGTCGACGTAGACGCCGCAGTCCACGACGTAGTGCGACAGCGGCACGGGGATGGGCACGGAGGGGCGCTCCGGCGCGCGGCCTCTCAGGCCGCCGAGCGAGGGCAAGCTGGGCACGGGTCCTCCAGGTGGGGAGCGTCGACTCGACGAACGACGACGGCACGTCCCCGACCGGTACCGCTGGGCCTAGCTGTGGAAAGCCGGCTCCCCGATGAGGACGCGCGAGGTACTCGCAGGATGGGGGTCGTTACTCATCGGTAGTCCTCACCTCCTCGGGTCGGCCGTCCGCGGCGGTGTAGTCGCTCACAGACCAGTTGCCGAGGGTACTCCCCCGGTGCTCACACTGTCCCCCCGGTCGGCGTGGTCCTCGATCACGACGGCCGATCACCAGTTGCCGGCCAACGGAGGCGTGCGGTGCAGTTCGGGCGTTACTACGAGGAGTTCGAGGTCGGCGCGGTCTACAAGCACTGGCCCGGGAAGACGGTCACCGAGTACGACGACCACCTGTTCTGCCTGCTCACCATGAACCACCACCCGCTGCACATGGACGCGCACTACGCGGCGGAGACCACCGACTTCGGCAAGAACGTGGTCGTCGGGAACTACGTCTACTCGCTGCTGCTGGGCATGTCGGTGCCCGACGTGTCGGGCAAGGCCATCGCCAACCTGGAGGTGGAGTCGCTCAAGCACGTGAAGCCGACGTTCCACGGCGACACCATCTACGGTGAGACCGAGGTGCTGGACAAGACGCCGTCGAGGTCCAAGGACGACCGCGGCGTGGTCCACGTCGAGACGCGCGGGTACAAACAGGATGGAACGGTCGTCTGCGTGTTCCGCCGGAAGGTCATGGTGCCCAAGCGCTCCTACGGCGAGGCACGCGGCGGCGAGCAGCCGGGCAGGCCCGAACCCTCGGCCGGCTGAGCCGGCGATCGGGCAGGGGTCGGCTGAGCCGGCGATCGGGCACGGGTCGGCTGAGCCAGGGGAACAACACAGAGGAGTGACGTGACCTCGCTGGATCTGGTGCGGCAACGACTGGTCCGGTTCGCCCGGAGCGAGGCGCACGGCGTCTCGCCGCTCTACGAGCACCTGGCCACGCACGCCGCGGACGATCCGGAAGTCGCCGGGCTGCTGACCGCCGCCCCGGAGCGGTTCGCGTACCCGACCCTGCTCCTGGCGGCGGCGCACCGGCTGGTGCAGGCCGAGCCGTACCACGCGCTGTCCAACTTCTACCCGTCGTTGGGCGGCACCTACGGCGCGGACGAGAGCACGTGGCCGCTGTTCCGGCAGTTCGTGCTGGACCGGGCCGACCGGATGCGCGAGCTGATCTCCCGCCGGACCGTGCAGACCAACGAGGTGCGGCGGGCCACGCTGCTGTACCCGGCGCTGGCGAGGATCAAGGGACCGGTCGGGCTGCTGGAGGTCGGCTGCTCGGCCGGCCTGCTGCTCGGGCTGGACCAGTACGGCTACCGCTACCAGACCCAGCAGGCCGGGCAGCTGGTCGCCGGGCCGACCAAGGCGGCGCTGGGGCTGCACTGCGCGTTGGAGCTGGCGCCCGGCGCGGAGCTGCCGAAGATCCCCAAGACGGTGAAGATCGCGGCCAAGGTCGGCCTGGACCGGGCGCCCGCGGACCTGACCGACGAGGACACCTACGCGTGGCTCGAAGCGTGCGTGTGGGCCGATCAGCCGGAGCGGTTGCGGCTGTTCGGCGTGGCCGCGACCGTGCAGCGCAAGTCGCCGCCGGAGTTCGTGGTCGGCGACGCGGTGGCCGACCTGGGCAAGGCCGCCGACCGCGTGCCCGACGACCTGCCGCTGGTGGTCCTGACCAGCAACGTCCTGCCGTACGTGGCGGGGGAGGAGTTCATCGGCGCGCTGCGCGACCTCGGCCGGCCGCTGTGGTGGCTGAGCCACGAGGGCTACGCGGCGGGGCTGGTCCACGTGCTGCCGGAGCGCGACGACCTGCGGCCCGGACCGGACGCGTCGGCGTTCGGCGTGGTCGGGCTGGTCCGGGTCGAGGGCGGCGAGGTCCGGTCGGCGCAGGCGCTGGCCCGGACCGCGCCGCACGGCCAACGGCTGATCTGGCTCCCGTGACGGCGGCTGGTCGACTTCCGTGACGACGGCGGTCCGGCTCCCCGATCGGGCGAAGTCGATCAGCCGCGGGGGAGCTGCCCCCACCCCTCCAGGGTGTCGTGCAGCATCTCGGTCAGTGGAAGTGTGGCCAAGATCGCAGCATCGGCCCAACACGCGTCCGAAGCGTCGTCCCCCGGTCGGAGCACCCCCGATCGCACCTGGCAGACGTAGTCGTGGATCTCGAACACGCCCCGTGGCGCCGGACGGGTGACGGTGCCGATCCACGCCCCGACGGTCACGGAGAGTCCCGTTTCTTCGAGCAATTCCCGCACTATTGCGGTCTCGTCGGATTCGCCGGATTCCACTCGACCGCCCGGTAACGACCACAGTCCCTCACCTGGGGGATTGCGCCTCCGGACGAGTAGTAGCCGCCCGTTCGAGTCATGGACGATGCCACCGACACAGCGGATCCGGAGGTCACGTTCGGCCGTCACGATCACCTAGCGTAGTCACACCGGGTTGGCGGTGCAGCCCGCTGACCCAAGTGCGGTACAAATCTCCCGACGTGTCGCGGAGTGCGGTACAACGGTTTTCACTGGCGCCAAACGGGTGCGGGTAGCGAACGGGGTTGATCACCGTGAATCTGAAGAAGATTCTCACTTTCGCCGGGGTCGGCTTGGTCCTGTTCTTCCTCATCGCGGAGCCTCAGCAGGCGGCTCAGCTGGTGCAGAACATCCTGGGCACGCTCCGGACAGCCGCTGAGGCGCTCATCACCTTCGTGAAACAATTGTTCTGAGTCGCCCGACTCCTCCCCCACGGCGAGAGGTCGAAGGCATGTTCGCACCACGGGACCCCGACGAGTACCTCCTGCCCACGGAGCGTCGGGTCATCCGGGTCCGCAGGCACTGGAGCAGCCTCCTCTGGGACCTCCTGGAGGCGGCGGCGCTGCTGGCCGGCGCCATGATGATCTCCTACCTGCTGCCCGACAACGCCGGCATCATCCAGAACATCCTCTGGTACGCCTCGCTGTTCGTGCTGCTCAGGCTGGCCTACTTCGTCATGGAGTGGTGGGTGGAGCGGATCGTCGTCACCGACAAGAGGTTCATGATCTCCTCGGGGGTCTTCGAGACCAAGGTCGCGATGATGCCGATCAGCAAGGTCACCGACCTCACCTACGAGCGCTCGGTGCTCGGGCGCATGTTCGGCTTCGGCACCCTGGTCGTGGAGTCGGCGGGTCAGATCCAGGCCCTCAACCGGATCGAGTACCTGCCCAACCCCGAGGAGGTCTACGACGCCATCTCCGAGTTGACCTTCGGTGACAAGAAGGCCCAGGCGGAGCGCTTCTCGATGATCAAGGCGCAACGGGCGGCGCGCGGCAAGAAGATGGTGCCGTAGTTCAGACTGGTCGGGTGCGCATCGACCTGCACACCCACTCGACCGAGTCCGACGGCACCGACACGCCCGCGGAGCTGGTGGCGGCCGCGGCCGCCGCCGGCTTGAACGCGGTCGCGCTCACCGACCACGACACGGCCGCCGGCTGGGTGGAGGCGGCCAACGCGCTGCCACCCGGCCTGAGGCTGGTGCGCGGCGCGGAGCTGTCCTGCGCCTCCGACGACGGCCGGGGCCGGGTCATCACCGTCCACCTGCTCGCCTACCTGTACGACCACACCTCCCCCGCGTTGGTCGAGGAGCAGCTGCGGCTGCGCCTGGAACGACGGCTCCGGCTGCGCCGGATGGCCGAGCGGATGGTCGAGGACGGTTTTCCCATCGACCCGGACGAGCTGATGGCGGCCATGCCGGCCGACGCGCCCGCCGGCCGCCCGCACCTCGCCATGGCGCTGATCCGGGCGGGCGTGGTGGCCACCGTGGACGAGGCGTTCGCCAGGTACCTCACCGGCGGCCGCTACTACGCGCCGCGCACGGACACCCCCGTGGCGCGGGCGATCGAGATGATCACCGAGGCCGGCGGGGTGACGGTGCTGGCACACCCCTTCGCCGTCTCGCGCGGCCCGATCGTGACCGACCGGGTGGTCGCCGACCTGGCGGCGCTCGGCCTGGCCGGCGTCGAGGTCGACCACCCCGACCACGACCCGTCGACGCGGGCGCGGCTGCGCGGCCTGGCGGGGGAGCTTGGCCTGCTGACCACCGGTTCCAGCGACTACCACGGCACGAACAAGACCGTGCGGCTCGGCGCGGAGACCACGTCACCGGAGGTCTTGGACGCCCTGGCCGATAGGGCAACCGGGTGCAAGGTGTTGGTCGGTTGAGGTAGCGGTACGGAAACTGTCGGGGTCGCTCGGTAGCGTCTGCTCGTGCGGAAACAGTCGGGGCCGGAACCGTTGGGGCAGGAACAGTTGGGGTTCGACTTCGGCGCGATGCCGAAGAAGCTGGTGCGGGTGACGCCGGCGAAGCTCGCCACGTGGGCCGACTGCCCGCGCCGGTTCCGCATGGCCTACCTCGACCGGCCGTCGCCGCCGCGCGGCGGGGCGTGGGCGCACAACACCCTGGGCGCGGTGGTGCACAACGCGTTGAAGGCGTTGTTCGACCTGCCCGCCCAGCGCCGCACCCCCGAGCAGGCGGTGGCGTTGCTGCACCGGCAGTGGAAGAACGACGGCTTCCGCGACGCGGAGCAGGCCGCCGTGTACCGGGACCGCGCGGTCGGGTGGGTGCGCGACTACGTCACCGAGCTGGACACGTCGATCGAGCCGGTCGGCATCGAGCGCTGGGTGTCCACGCCCACGTCGAAGATCGTCGCCGAGGGCCGGGTCGACCGGATCGACCTGCGCGACGGCGAACTGGTGATCGTCGACTACAAGACCGGGCGGCACGCGCTCACGGTGGACGACGCGCGGGGCTCGCAGGCGTTGGCGCTGTACGCGCTGGCGGCCCGGCGGACGTTGCGCAAGCCGTGCCACCGGGTCGAGCTGCACCACCTGCCGACGGGCACGGTGTCGGTGTGGGAGCACACCGAGGAGAGCCTGGGGCGGCACGTCTCGCGGGCCGAGGAGGCGGCGGACGAGCTGCGGTTGGCCACCGACACCCTGGACGCGGGCGGCGACCCGGAGATCCTCTTCCCGCCGCGCACCGGCAACCAGTGCACGTGGTGCGACTTCCGCCGCTCCTGCCCCGAGGGGCAGCGGGCGGCGCCGACGCTCGACCCGTGGGCGTTGCTCGCGCCGTAGAGTTGGCCGCGTGACGATGGTGGACAGCGGACCCGAACCACGCCTGGCCAGGCTGTGGCGAGGCGTCAGCGGCGCACTCGCCGTCGGCTTGGTGCTGCTGGCGTTGGCGATGATCGGCGTGCAGGTCTACGCGGGCACCCGCGACCTGCCCGGCCCCGGGCTGGGCGTGGTGGCGGGGCACGTCGGGGCGGCCGTGGCCGCGGCGGTGGCCCAGGTCGTCGCCGATCGCCGCCGGGGCTGGCTGGTGGCGGTGTGCGGCCTGCTGGTCGTGCTGGTGGCGGCGTCGACGATGTGGTTCTACTGGTGGGCGTGACCTCGCGCCGATCGGGCACGTCGGTCGGGAGCGCCCGGCCGACGAGCCCGCGTCCGGTCAGTCGCGCACGTACCAGCGCTGGTCGGCCCGCTCGGGGTCGCACGTGGTGAGCAGCAGTTGCCGCACCGAGCCGTCGTGCGTGACGCAGGTGCCCGCGTCCATGTTCCGGATCATCCAGGGCTCGCTCTCCTCGCCCCGCCACTGCTGGGCGAGCGAGCCGTCACACGGCTTGCCGACGACCGCGTCGTCCTGCGCGGTCGCGCAGAGCCCGTCCCGCTGCTCCTTGAGCGTGCCGTTGTAGCCGACCTCCCACCGCTGGTTCGCCTCGCCGTGGGCGGGGTAGGCGATGGTGGGGTAGCCGGACCAGTCGGACTGGTCCCACACGTCACCCGGCCGGGCCGCGCTCTCGATCGTGACCACCCGCTGCGGGGTGTCGGCCTGGTCGGCGGTGGCGGTCGGTGCGAGGGCCAGTGCGGAGGCCGCCACGGCGACGGCGGTGAGCACGCGTCGGAACGTCATGCGTCTTCCCTTCCCTGTCGGTGCTGGGGTGCGCTTCCATTACAAGCGTCCGAAGGTACCTCTGAGCAGCGAAAACACCTTCAGGGAGGAAAACGACACGGTCCGGGCGAGCTGCTGCCCGCACCGTCACGCACGGCTCGGGCGGCGAGACCCGACCACGCGCCGCGCGGTGGTCGTCCGGGTGACGCACGGCGGACGTGGACCCCGCGAGGGGTCAGGAGAGCCAGGCGCGCCAGGTCGGCAGGAGCGTGGCCAGCAGGGCGTCCGGGGCCTCGGTGTTCGGGTTGTGCATGACGCCGGACAGCACGGCGAAGTCGGCGTCGAGGCGTTCGGCCATGTCCCGCTGGCTCGCCGCCGACCACGCGTCGTCCAGCTCCCCGCACACCACCAGGCACGGGATCCCCGTCGAGCGCGCGACGCGGGCCAGCTTGGCGACCAGGTCCGGCTCGGTGCGCAGCGCCTCGCCCATGCCCAGCAGCCCGGCGGGCGACGAGCGGACGAACCGCTCGTGGTAGAAGTCCTTCAGCTCCTGCGGCACCAGCCGCCAGTGCGGGTTGAGCGCCTGTCGGGTCTCGTGCACCTGCACGGCCGCGTCGATGCCCTGCTCGCGGAGCACGACCTCGCCGTAGTCCAGGGCGGTGCGGCGCTCGCCCGGCGGCAGTTCCGACGGGCCGGACGACAGCAGCGTCAACCCGGCCACGGGCGCGCCCGCCAGCACCGCGCCGCGTGCGACCAGGCCGCCGAACGAGTGGCCCAGCAGCAGCACGCGCCTGCCTTCGGCGGCCAGCTTCGCGGCCAGTTCGGCCACCGCCGCGCCCAGCACCTCGGGCCGGTAGTCGGATTCCACCACCGGTCCGGGCGACTCGTACTGGCCGGGCAGGTCGATGGCGACGACCTCGACGCCCGCCTCGGCGATGGGGTCGACCAGCGGCGCGAAGTCCTCTTTGGACCCGGTGAAGCCGGGGACCAGCAGCGCGGTGGCGCCCAGGTCGTGGCCCGCGGCGGGCGCGTGCAGGGCCGCGATCGAGCCGTACCTGCCGGGCAGGTCCACGCGTTGCGCCCGGTGCGGGCTGAACTGCGAGTGCACGTCTGGCAGTCTGCCGCACCGGCCGCGTGGGCGCGTGGCGCGTTACCGCAGTGCGACGAGGGTCGTGCCGCGCTGCTCCAGCACGACCGGGCCCTCGGTGGCCATCTCGACCGGGCCGGTGTGGTCGCCCCGGTCGACCGGGAGCGAGGCCACTTCCTCGCCGGTGACCTGGTCGAGCACCTTCAACCCGCGCTCCACCGGCACCAACAGCCGCCCGGCGAGCGTGGTGCCCGCGCCGAGGGTGCCGTTCGCGGTCCACAGCGGGGTCAGGTCGGTCAGCGACAGCGCCACCGTCTTCGACCCGGTGAACCAGTAGGTGTTCGCGGTGCTGGTGAACGTCGACGCCACCCGACCGGGGGGATCGCCCGCGAGTTCCTCGGCGGTCACGTCGACCGCGTGGGTGCCGACCGCGCTGCCGGTCTCGGCGTCGAACACCACGATCCGGCCCGGCACGGCCACCGCGACCCGGGTCGCGGTCACCGCGATCACCCGGGCGCCGGTCTCGCCGGTCACCGCGGTCGTGATGACCTGCGGCTCGTCGGCCTTCTCCGGGTTCGGCTTGAGCACGGTGAGCCGGTCGGACGGGTCCAGGGCGGGGCATCGCTCGATCAGCGCCACCTTGCCGCCGGTGACCGCGAACGAGCCGTAGGTGCACCCGGTGCGCGGCTGCTTGTTCGGGTTCACGATGGCGCGCAGCGCGCCGTACTCCATCGAGCGGACCAGGTCGTCGCGGCGGTAGACCTCGACGAACGTCTCGCCGGTGGTCAGCACGTGCGAGCCCTCGTTGAGCAGGCGGGTGCCGAGTTCGGCGTCGCCGTTGCGCTGCGGGCCGCGCTTGCCGGAACCGACCTCCAGGGTGGTCACCTCGGAGCAGTTGGTCTCCTTGCGGTGCACCGCGAACACCCGGCCCCAGGCCGTGGTGACGGTGCACAGGGGCCAGTCGCGGGCGTAGCGCCAGCGGACGTCGCCGGTCAGCGCGTCGCGGCCGACGACCTCGCCGCCGTCGCCGGTGACCACGACCGAGTCCAGGTTGACCGGCGCCGGGGTCGCGCCGCTGGGCGCGCGCCAGATCTCCGACAGCGTCGGCGGCAGCGCGGTGACCGGCTGGAGCGGGGTGATCTCGGACGGGCCGGTCTGGCTGACGGTGTTGCGGGCGTCGCTGGTGATCCACAGGACCAGGCTCGCCACCAGCACGCCGACCACGACCAGGGCCAGGCCGATGAAGTCGCCCCTGGTGCGCCAGGACCTGGCCGGCAGCGGCTCGAAGGTGTCGTCGTCGTGCGGCTCGTCGTGCGGCTCGCTGCGCTGCTCGACCTGGGGCTCGTCGGGCTCGGCCAGGACGTCTTCGTCGTCCAGCACGACCTGCCCGTTCGACTCCGCCTGCTCCGGCTGGCCCACTGCCCGGCTCCCGATGATCGGTGATCTGTCGCGTTCGGTCTGGCGACATGCTGCCACCACCGGGACGAGGTCGGTGTGAGGCGGCGGCACGTTCCGTCCCGCGCGGCCCGTCCGTGCGGCGTTCCGGCGAGGGGTCTCGCCGGGAGCACCGGGGTGGTTCGGGCCGCCTCGTCGTCGACCGAGGTGCGGTAACGGTGTTGTCGTACGTTGTCGAGCCTTGATCACCCGATCGGGCGGCCATCGGGCCGGGCAGCGCTCAGACCCGCGCTGCCCACCACGATCATGCCCTACTCGGCGTGCCCTGCTCCTACTCGGCGGACGCGGGCGCGGACTCGCCCTCGCCGCCGCCCGTGCGACGACGCCTGCGCCTGCGCGGCCGCTCGCCCTCCGCGGCCGGTGCGGCGGACGACTCCGCCGCCGGCGCGCCCGCGGTGACCTCGGCACCCGACTCGGGCGCGGTGCCGCTCTCGCCCGGCGTCACACCGGCGCGGCTGCGGCGACGACGGCGCGGTCGCGTGCCGCCCTCCTCGCCCGACCCGGAGCCGGTGGTGCTGCCGCCGCCGGTCGCGGTCGAACCGGTCTCGGCGGCCGGTGCCGCCTCGCCGCCCGAACGGCCCGTGCGGCGGCGCTTGCGCGTCTTCTTCTCGCCCTTCAGGTTCTCCTCGGGCTCGGCGTCCAGGCCCGCGCGCGTGCGCAAACCCATCGGCAGCCGACCGGTCGAACCCGCCGGGATGTCCAGCTCGGCGAACAGGTGGTCGGACGTCGAGTACGTCTCCACCGGCTCCGGCTTGCCCAGGTCGAGCGCATCGCTGATCATCTTCCACCGGGGCATCTCGTCCCAGTCCACCAGCGTGACCGCGACACCCGTGCGGCCCGCGCGACCGGTGCGGCCGATGCGGTGCACGTAGGTCTTCTCGTCCTCGGGGCACTGGTAGTTGATGACGTGCGTGACGCCCTCGACGTCGATGCCGCGGGCCGCCACGTCGGTGGCCACCAGCACGTCGATCTTGCCCGAGCGGAACGCCCGCAGCGCCTGCTCGCGTGCGCCCTGGCCGAGGTCGCCGTGCACGGCCGCCGCGGCGAAACCGCGCTCGACCAGCTCGTCGGCCACCTTCTGGGCGGTGCGCTTGGTGCGGGTGAAGACCATGGACAGGCCGCGCTCACGGGCCTGCAACGCCCGCGCCAGCAGCTCCGACTTGTCCAGCGCGTGCGCCCGGTAGACGAACTGCTCGGTGCGCTCGTGGATCGCGCCCGCGTCGTTCTCCTCGGCCCGCACGTGCGTGGGCTGGTTGAGGAACGTGCGCGCCAGCGTGATGATCGGCCCCGGCATGGTCGCCGAGAACAGCATGGTCTGCCGCTCGTCGGGCACCATGCGCAGGATCCGCTCGATGTCGGGCAGGAAGCCCAGGTCGAGCATCTCGTCGGCCTCGTCCAGCACCAGGCCGCGCACCTTGCCCAGCACCAGGTGGCGCTGCTCGGCCAGGTCGAGCAGCCGGCCGGGCGTGCCGACGACCACGTCGACGCCCTTGCGCAGCGCCGCGATCTGCGGCTCGTACGGCCGGCCACCGTAGATGGCCAGCACGCGCACGTTGAGGTGCTTTGCGGCGTCGGTCAGGTCGTGGGTGACCTGGAGGCACAGCTCGCGCGTCGGCACCACGACCAGCGCCTGCGGCGTGCCGTCACCGGGCGTGACGATGCGCTGGAGCAGCGGGATGCCGAAGCCCAGCGTCTTGCCGGTGCCGGTGCGCGCCTGGCCGATGACGTCGTCGCCGGCCAGGGCCAGCGGCAGCGTCAGCTCCTGGATGGCGAAGGTGCGGTGGATGCCCGCCTCGGCCAGGGAGCGCACGATCTCCTCGCGCACGCCCAGCTCGCCGAACGTGGGCGAATCGGGTTTGACCGGGGCGTCGGCCACGAGCGGGTGCGAGGTGTCGTCTTCCGGGACACCCGCCTCGCTGTGCTCCAAGGCCACCGGGTCGATATGGGTCTCTTCGTTCGTCGCGGTCAGGATGATCGCCTCTCTCGTACCAGCGCGCCACGGCCTGTACGGGCCGCTCGACCGCGTCACCGCCACTGGGGGCCACCGCAAGGGGCCGGGCGGGTCGCGGGAGGGCCAGCGAGGTGTGTGCGCGCACCCTCTCCTGGCGGCACGGTGCCGCCGCAGTTCAGCCTTCGGCACCGCTGCGAGCCCCCACTGGGCCGCGCCGCGCCGGGCGTCGTCTGTCGAGTCTACCCGCCGACTAGGCCGATCGGGCTGGATCGCGACGTCGAGTGCGGTTTCGCGTGCCTGGGGTGTTGTCAAGGACACCCGACTAGGCTCGCCGGTATGAACGACCCGGGAGTGGACGCAGCGGTGGGCCAGGCGGTCGCGGTGGGTGAACAGGACCAGGTGGCCGAGGGTGTCGTGGACCTGCTCGGCGCGCTCGCGTACGGCGAGCTGTCGGCGTTCGACCGGCTCGCCGAGGACGCCCGGACCGCGCCCACGCTGTCCGGGCGGGCCGCGCTGTCGCAGATGGCGGCGGCCGAGATCGGCCACTACGCGCTCCTGGAGCGGTACCTGGCCGAGCGCGGCCACTCGCTGGAGGAGGCCATGCGGCCCTTCGTCGCGGGCTTCGACGGCTTCCACGCCTCCACCGCGCCCCGCTCGTGGCTGGAGTCGCTGGTGAAGGCCTACGTCGGGGACGCACTGGCGGCCGACTTCTACCGCGAGGTCGCCGAGTGGCTGGACGAGCCGACCAAGCAGGTCGTGCTCGCGGTGCTGGCCGACACGGGCCACTCGGCGTTCGCCGAGCGCGAAGTCCGGGCCGCCTGCGACCACGACCCGACGTTGCGCGACCGGCTCACGTTGTGGGGGCGCCGGCTGCTCGGCGAGGCATTGACGCAGGCCCAGTACGTGGTGGCGGAGCGCGACGGGCTCGCCGAGCTGATCGTGCGCGGCTCGGGCGACCTGGCGGGCATCGCGGCGCTGTTCCGCCGCCTCCAGCAGAGCCACACGCGGCGCATGACGGCGCTCGGGCTCGGCTAGGGTTGGTCTTCGAAGCCATCAAAGCGGCACGGAGGTCAGCGTGGAGGTCAGGGTCGGGATCGCGGACAGCCCGCGGGAGCTCGTGGTGTCCAGCGGGCTCACCCCCGAAGAGGTCGAGGCGCAGGTAGCGGACGCGCTGAAGGCGGGCACCGGGCAGCTCGTGCTGGTCGACCAGAAGGGCGCCCGCTACCTGGTGCCCGCGGCGCGCATCGCGTACGTGGAGATCGGTCCGAGCGACACCCGTCGGGTCGGTTTCGTCTCCGGCGACTGAGCGACCGCGCGTCCGGCGGCTCACCGCCCGGCCACGCCGGGTCCGGGTGACCGGACATCAGAAGGGGCACCCGATCGGGTGCCCCTTCCGCGTTCCTCGTCCGGATCACCCCACCGTGAACGGCGGGGTGGAGATCCCCGCGACCCGGTAGCGGCGCCAGGGGTCGGGGTCGGTCAGCGACCCGGTCGCCGAGCCGTCGGGCGTGCGCAGCAGCGCGGTCCGCGCACCGCCCTCCACCAGCTCGGTGACCTGCTCGTTCGCGCCCACCCGGCCGTACCAGTGGTAGCGGCCGTCGATGGGCTGGAAGTAGCCGCGCAGCTCCACGCGCACCGGCACCTCCCGCTCGTCGAACACCAGCACGGCCGCGCCGGTGTAGCCCTCCTCGTCGTGCTCGTGCTCCTCGGACATCACGCCTCCTCGACGTCGACGACCCGCAAGCGGGGGCCGTCGTGCGGGTCGTCTGCGGGGAAATCGGTGGTCAGCGGCGCGTCCGGGTCGAGTTGCACGCCCGCGGAGCGGAGCAGGCCGTCGATGGCGTGCCAGATGATCGTGGTCAGGTAGTCGCTCAGGCTCGCGCGGGTCATCGACTGGCGGTCCAGCCACCAGTCGCCCGCGTTCTGCACCATGCCGACCAGCGCGTGCGCCCACGGCTCGGCGCCGCCGGAGTCCATGTCGAACGCGCGCAGGTGGTCGCCGAGCAGCCGGGCCAGGGCCGCGGCGATCATCTGCTTGTCCTCGTTGACCACGTCCTGCTCGACCGGCCGGTCGGTGAACGACTTGCGCACCACGAACCGGTACAGGTTGGGGTGCTCCTCGATCACCGACAGGTACGCGTCGACGATGCGCTTGATGCGGGGGCGGATCGGACCGTCGTGCTCGATCGCCGGACCCATCTTGTCCATCAGCATCTCGGTGCCGCGCCGGCCGACGGCCAGGTACAGGTCGGACTTGTCGGCGAAGTGCCGGTAGAGCACGGGCTTGCTCACGCCCGCCTCGGCGGCGATCTCGTCCATGCCCACGTCCGGGCCGTGCTTGGCGACGGCGCGGATGGTCGCCTCGACGAACTCCGCGCGCCGCGCCTCGCGGTGCCCCTTCCACCGCTCGCGGCGTGCGTCCGTCCCGCCCTTGACAGTTCGAGCCATGTGAAGCACGCTACCAGAAGTAACCGTTACCTCAAGTTACAGATAAATCGACGGGGAGGGACCCGATGACGAGGACCTTGAAGGTCACGGATCGCGAGAAGACCGCCGAACGTCTGCTCAACTCCTCGGCCGACAAGTTCTACGACCCCGAGGTCGACATCGACTGGTCCGCGCCACTCGTCGAAGGCCTCCGGTACACCCCGGAGCACCGGTGCTCGCTGTACGGCACCGAGCTGTGGGACCGGATGAGCCCGGAGCAGCGCATCGACCTGTCGCGGCACGAGGTCGCCAGCGTGGCGAGCGTCGGCCTGTGGTTCGAGATCCTGCTGATGCAGATGCTGCTCAAGGAGGTCTACCGGTCCGACCCGACGACCAAGCACGCGCAGTACGCGCTGACCGAGGTCGCCGACGAGTGCCGGCACTCCACGATGTTCGCCCGCATGGTCGAGACGATCGGCTGCCCGCCCTACGGCCCCCGCCAGTACACCTACCAGCTGGGCAAGCTGCTGCCGGTGGTCGGCTACGGGCCCGCGCTGTACGGGTCGATCCTGGTCGCCGAGGAGATCCTGGACCGGTTGCAGCGCGAGACGATGGCCGACGAGACCGTGCAGCCGCTGGTGCGCATGGTCAACCGGATCCACGTGCTCGAAGAGGCCAGGCACGTGCGGTTCGCGCGGGAGGAGGTCGTGCGGGGCATGGAGACGTTGACCAAGAAGGAGCTGCCCTACCAGCGGTGGCTGATCGCGACCACGTCCATGTTCATCACCCGTTCGTTGATCAACCCGGACGTGTACGCGGCCGTCGGGCTGGACAAGGACGTGGCGCACAAGGCCGCGCTGGGCAACCCGCACTGGCGGGAGAGCATCCGCTGGTCGGGCGAGCGGATCATGAAGTTCCTGGACGAGGTCGGGCTGGTCGGCAAGCCGGGGATGCGGGCGTGGCGCCGGTCGTTCCTGCTCGGATGAGCGCCCCCTGGCAGGTCGACCAGCGGTTCGTGACCTCGGACGGCACCGCGTTGCACGTGGTGGACAGCGGGCCGTCCGACGCGGGGTCGACGACCGTGCTGCTGCACGGCTGGACGTTGGACCACACGTCGTGGGACGCGGTGGCGGCGGGACTCCCCGGGCGCGTGCTGCGGTACGACCACCGGGGCCACGGCGGCTCCGCGCCCGCGCCGGTCGGCACGGCCACCATCGCCCGGTGCGCGGACGACCTCGCCGAGCTGATCGCGGACCGGGTGCCGACCGGGCGGATCGTGCTGGCGGGTCACTCGATGGGCGGAATGACGATCATGGCGTTGGTCGAGCAGCACCCCTCGCTGCTCGACCGCGTCGCCGGCGTCGTCCTCGTTGCCACCTCTTCGGGTGAACTCGCCGGGTCGACGCTGGGCCTGCCGGGCGCGCTGGGCCGGGCGTTCGTGCTGGGGGAGAAGGCGGTCAACCGCCGCATCGCCCGGTTGCGCCGGGCCGAGCTGCTCAAGCGCACCGGCGTTGCCCGACCGGGGCTGCGGTGGCTGCTGTTCGGCAAGCGGCCGTCGTGGCGGCACGTCGCCATGACCGCCGCCATGGTCGGCCGGTGCCACCCGGTGAGCATGGTGGGGTTCCGCGACTCGTTGGACGCCCACGACCGGCGCAAGGCCTTGGCCGAGCTGGCGGGGATACCGGCGGTGGTGCTGGCGGGCGCGGACGACCGCCTCACCCCGCTGCGCCACGCCCGCGTGCTGGCCGACGAGCTGCCGCACGCCGAACTGGTGATCCACCTGGGCGCCGGCCACATGCTGCCCCTGGAACGTGCTGCCGAGGTCACCGCCCACATCAAGGCAGTCACCGAATCGGCCTTCACCACCTCGCCCTGACCCGGACCACCGCGCGAGGCCGCCTTCCGGGCGGCCTCGCGGAGCCGGCTCAGTGCTGCAGCGGGAAGCCGCCGCCGATGCCGCGCCAAGCCAGGTTCGAGATCAGCGCGATCGCGTCTTCCTTGGCCGGCTTCCGGTCGTCGGCCAGCCACGCACGTGCCGTGACCTGCGACAACCCCACCAGGCCGACGGCCAGCAGCCGTGCGCGGTGCTCGTCGAGGCCCGCGTCGGCGGTGATGGTGTCGGTGATGGCCTCCACGCTGTCCGTCGTCGCCCGCTCGACGGCGCGCGCCACCGCGGGCTCGCCGCGCAGGTCCGACTCGAACACCATCCGGAACGCCTGACCCTCGCCGTCCACGAAGTCGTAGAACGCGGCCACCGCGGCCTTCACCCGCTGCTTGTTGTCCGTCGTGGACGCCAGCGCGCCGCGCACGCGGTTCACCAGCTCGTCCACGTGGGACTCCAGCAGCGCCATGTACAGCTCCAGCTTGCCGGGGAAGTGCTGGTAGAGGACGGGTTTGCTCACGCCCGCGCGCTCGGCGATCTCGTCCATCGCGGCGGCGTGGTAGCCGTTGGTCACGAACACGTCCTGCGCCGCGGCCAGCAACTGGGCACGCCGAGCGGTGCGTGGGAGCCGTACACCCCGCCCCGCCGCGCCGCCGTGGTGCCCGACCGCAGTCTGGGCCGTCTCCGTCATGGTGCCTCCAGCCAACCAATCACTTCGCGGAACCTGGAAGGGGGTTGCCCCTCCGGCTCGCCGGCAACCTTACTCGCTGGTAGCAGCGTTCCGGGAAAGCTTCTCGTTTCGTAGGACGCCCGGGAGGCATCCTGGAGTGGTGACCGAGACGCTGGAGGCGCGCAGAACCGCCATCACCCACGTGCCCCTGTCCACCACGCCGCTACCTCCGCTGGACACAACGATCCAGCCGTGGCCTGGTGACTACGTCGAGGTCGGCGGGCACAGCGTGCACGTCCGCCGCACACCGGGACCGGCCGGGTCCCCCGCGGTGTACGTGCACGGCCTCGGCGGCTCGTCGACCAACTGGACCGACCTGGCCGCCCAGCTGCGCGAGCACGTCGACGGGCACGCGCTGGACCTGCCGGGGTTCGGCCGGTCCGAGCCGATCGACGGCTACGACTTCCGGATGGCGACCCACGCGCGGGTGGTCGCCGAGTACGTCGAGTCGCTCGGGAGCGGCCCGGTGCACCTGTTCGGCAACTCCATGGGTGGCGCGATCACGCTGATGGTCGCCTCCGCCCGGCCCGACCTGGTGCGCACCCTGACCCTGGTCTCGCCGGCCGTGCCGGACCTGCGGCTGAGCCTGCGCCGGGTGTCGGACCGCCGGATGCCGCTGGCGTTCCTGCCGGTCGTGGGCGCACGGGTGCGGGACCAACTGGCCGCGTTGA
Source organism: Saccharothrix stipae (assembly GCF_054781895.1). Lineage (NCBI taxonomy): Bacteria > Bacillati > Actinomycetota > Actinomycetes > Pseudonocardiales > Pseudonocardiaceae > Saccharothrix > Saccharothrix stipae. The sequence continues at coordinate 474,074 of NZ_BAAGTN010000009.1, forward strand.
CGCCGCACGAGCGCACCAACCAGATGCTGCGGCTGTGCTTCGCCAACCCCCACTCGGTGCCGCCGAACCGGATCGCGCAGAGCGAGGAGGAGTACACGGAGCGGTCCGCGCAGGCGTGGGCGGGCAACGCGCTGAGCCGCAGCACGATCGAGCTGATCCGCACGTGGCTGGTGCCCAGGTCGAGGTCGATGTGGCTGCTGCCGCCGAAGATCGCCGCGCCGACGCTGGTGGTGTGGGGCACCGAGGACCGGCTGGTCAGCGTGCGCAAGGCGCCGCGGGTGGCCCGGCTGATCCCGCGCGGCCGGCTGCTCGTGCTGCCCCGCACCGGGCACGTGGCGCAGATGGAGCGGCCCGCGTCGGTGGCCCGGGCGGTGCTGGGCATGTGGGAGGCGGTCGAGCGGGGGCAGTGGTGACGCACGGGTCACCTGGAATCCGCCATCCGGGTGCGGTTGTGGCACCCTGGTTGCCGTGAACCGGACGTCGCAGGGCGCGCGTGACACGCCGCCGTCCGCCGATGACCGGCCGCCGCTGTCCGAAGACCGCTACCGCCGCGGCACGCGTCGCACCGGCGCGGAGCCGCTGGCCGCGTCCTGGGAACCGGCCGGTCGCCGGCGCCGCAAGCGCCGCAGGGGCGTCAAGGGCCTGATCGCGGGTTACGGCTGGCGCATCTACGCCATTCCCGTGCTGCTCGTGCTCACGGCCCTGGTCGTGCTGGACACCGCCACGCCGTCGACGCTCGGCGGCGGCGAGACGAACACGGCCGATCCGGGCGCCGGGCCGTCCACGCCGCCGACGTCGTCCGGGCCGCCCGAGGCGACCGAGAAGCCGCCGGTCGACATCGACCTGAAGAACTTCCCCACCGCGCAGCTGCCCGAGGGGCCGAAGTTCTCCGAACAGGGCGCGGGCACGTTCGCCGTGGTGCCGGGCTCCACCCAGCCGGCCGGCACCGGCGGCAGGCTGTACAAGTACGCGATCGCCATCGAGGACGGCGTCGAGCCCGCGGACTACAACGGCGACCGCGAGGCGTTCGCGCGCACGGTGGACGGGATCCTGGCCGACCCGCGCAGCTGGATAGGCACCGGCCAGGTGTCCATGCAGCGCGTCGACGGCGGACCGGTCGACTTCACCGTGAGCTTGACCACCACGAGCACCACGCACGCCATGTGCGGCTACTCGATCCAGTTCGAGTCGTCGTGCTGGCACGACCTGTCCAAGCGGGTGATCATTAACAACGCCCGGTGGGTGCGCGGCGGCAAGGTCTACGGCAGCGACCTCAGCGCGTACCGGACCTACGCGATCAACCACGAGGTCGGCCACGTGCTGAAGAACCCGCACGAGGGCTGCAAGGAGAACGGCAAGGCCGCGCCGGTGATGATGCAGCAGTCGTTCGGGGTGGCCAACGACTACGTCGCCCAGCTCAACTCGGTCGACTCCACCAACCGCTACGCCGTCGAGGCCAACGGCCTGGTCTGCACCCCCAACCCCTTCCCCGTATCGCCCTAGGCATGACATGCCGCAACCGGACCGTCACGCGAGGTCGCGTCGGTCGTTCGCGACTCATTTCCCGGCGATCACGCTTTTCGATCGTCGGGAAATCAGGCGCGAACGACCGACTTCCAGGCGACCGAGCCGGCGTCTGCGGAGCAGCGGCCATGTCACCGTCCCGCGCCTTGGGACGACTTCCCATCGGGGAAGACGGAGGGGCAGGCTGGTGTTGTCCGTCGGTACAGGACATGTTTCGTCGAGGAGGACTCAGATGGCGCTTCCGCCGCTCGTGGAGCCCGCAGCGGAGCTGACCAAGGAAGAAGTAGCGCGCTACAGCCGCCACCTGATCATCCCGGACGTCGGGGTCGACGGGCAGAAGCGGCTGAAGAACGCGAAGGTCCTGGTCGTCGGGGCAGGCGGCCTGGGCAGCCCGGCCCTGCTCTACCTCGCGGCGGCGGGCGTCGGCACGCTGGGCGTGGTCGACTTCGACGTCGTCGACGAGTCGAACCTCCAGCGACAGGTGATCCACGGCCAGTCCGACGTCGGCCGGCCGAAGGCCGAGTCGGCGCGCGACTCGGTGGCCGAGATCAACCCGTTCGTGAAGGTGGTGCTGCACCAGACCCACCTGAACTCGGAGAACGCCCTCGACATCTTCCGCGACTACGACCTGATCCTGGACGGCACGGACAACTTCGCCACCAGGTACCTGGTCAACGACGCGGCCGTGCTGCTGGGCAAGCCGTACGTGTGGGGCTCGATCTACCGGTTCGAGGGCCAGGTCAGCGTCTTCTGGGAGGACGCGCCGGACGGCCAGGGCCTGAACTACCGCGACCTCTACCCCGAGCCGCCGCCGCCCGGCATGGTGCCGTCGTGCGCCGAGGGCGGCGTGCTGGGCGTGCTGTGCGCGTCGATCGGCTCGGTCATGGTGACCGAGGCGATCAAGCTGCTGACCGGCATCGGCGACCCGCTGCTCGGCCGGCTCATGGTCTACGACGCCCTGGAGATGTCCTACCGGACCATCCGGATCCGCAAGGACCCGGAGAGCCCGAAGATCACCGAGCTGATCGACTACGAGGCGTTCTGCGGTGTGGTGTCCGACGACGCCCAGCAGGCCGCGGCGGGCAACACGATCACGCCGCTGGAGCTGAAGCAGAAGCAGGACAGCGGTGAGGACTTCCTGCTGGTGGACGTTCGCGAGCCGCACGAGTACGAGATCGTGAAGATCCCGGGCTCGGTGCTGATCCCGAAGGACCGCATCCTGTCGGGCGAGGCGTTCGCGGAGCTGCCGCAGGACAAGCAGGTGGTGCTGCACTGCAAGTCCGGCGCGCGTTCGGCGGAGGCACTGGCCGTGCTGCACCAGGCCGGGTTCAAGGACGCCGTGCACGTGGGCGGCGGCGTGCTCGCCTGGGCCCGCGAGGTCGACCCCTCGCTGCCGACGTACTGACCGCACCACCCGATCGACCACACGCAGGGGCCTCCGCCAAGGGGGCCCCTGCTCTCGTCGGGCCGGCGACCGCCTGCCCGGCAACCACCATCCCGGCCCCATGCCCACGACGGTCCACCCGTGGACCGCGGCGTGGCGTCGGTCACACGGCAGACTCTCCTGTTGAGACCGCAATAGTGCGGTTGGGCCGAATGCGTGGACACCACGTGTTCGACCCCTGAGGTCCACCAACCGAAGGCCCGGTGCAGGTAGCGTGCCGGCGTGACCTCGACTCCGGAGCCGCCACCGTCGCACGTGCGCGCGGCGTTCGGCGCGCGTGACGCCGAGCCGGAGTTGATCGACGGCGGTCCGGTGTGGCGGTGCGGCGACGCGGCCATCCGGCCCGCGGGCAAGCCGGCCGAGGCCACCTGGGTGGCCAAGACCCTCGACGCGCTCGACGTGGAGAACCTGCGCGTCGCACGCCCCCTGCGCTCCACCGACGGCCGGTACGTCGTCGGCGGCTGGGCGGCGACCAAGTACCTGTCCGGCCGGGCCGAGCCCCGGCACGACGAGGTCGTCGACGTCGCCGTCAAGCTCCACCGGGCGACCGCCGAGCTGGCCAAGCCGCGGTTCCTGGACGCGCGCGCCGACCTGTTCGCCACGGCCGACCGCTGCGCGTGGGACGAGGAGCAGGCCGACCTCGACCCCGACCTGGGCGGCCGGTTGTTCGAGCGGTGCGCGGCCTACCGCAAGCCGGTCGCGCTCAAGCCCCAGGTGGTGCACGGCGACCTGTTCGGCAACGTGCTGTTCGCGGGCGACGCGGCCCCGGCGATCATCGACTTCGTCGCCTACTGGCGGCCCGCGTCGTACGGCGCGGCGGTCGTCGTGGTCGACGCGCTGTCCTGGGGTGGCGCGGATCACGGTCTCGTGCAGCGCTGGGCCCATTTGGACGAGTGGCCGCAAATCCTCCTGCGCGCGACCCTTTTCCGCCTCGCGGTCCACGCCCTGCACCCCCGGTCGGGCGGACAATCCCTGGTGGGGCTGGAGCGAACGGCCGCACAGGTCGTCGAGCTGCTGTGACCTCACCCTCAACGCGGAGCCGTTGAGCAGGCAAGTTCGCGTGGACGAAACAATCCGCGTTCTGTCGTTAACAGCTGCTTCTTACCGTCGGGCTCGTGACCGCCTCCGCGAGCATCGACACGCACTGCCCGTACTGCGCCCTGCAGTGCGCCATGACCATCGACAACGGCAAGGTGTCGCCGCGCGAGTTCCCGACCAACCGCGGCGGCCTGTGCCAGAAGGGCTGGACGTCGGCCGAGCTGCTGACCTCGCCCGCCCGGCTGACCACGCCGCTGGTGCGCCGTGACGGCGCGCTGAGCCCGGCCACCTGGGACGAGGCCCTCGACCTCGTCGCCGACAAGCTGGGGCAGCTCCGGCGGGACCACGGGCCGGACTCGGTCGGCGTGTTCGGCGGCGGCGGGCTGACCAACGAGAAGTCCTACCTGCTCGGCAAGTTCGCCCGGGTCGCGCTGGGCACCTCCCAGATCGACTACAACGGCCGGTTCTGCATGTCGAGCGCCGCCGCCGCGGGCATGAAGGCGTTCGGGCTGGACCGCGGCATGCCGTTCCCGGTCACCGACCTCGACCGCGCGGACGCGATCCTGCTGGTCGGCGGCAACCCGGCGGAGACCATGCCGCCGTTCGTGCAGCACCTCAAGAACGCCGAGCTGATCGTCATCGACCCCCGGCGCACGCCCACCGCCGAACTGGCCACCCTGCACCTGCAACCGGCGCCCGGCACGGACCTGGCGCTGGCCCTGGGCCTGCTGCACACCGCCGTGGCCGACGGCCACCTGGACGCGGAGTACCTGGCCGAGCGCACGACCGGCTTCGACGCCGCCTGGCGCATCGCCGCGACGTGGTGGCCGGAACGGGTCGAGCGGGTCACCGGCGTGCCGGTCGCCGACCAGCGCGCGGCGGTGCGGATCCTGGCCGAGGCGGCCAACGCCTACATCCTCACCGGGCGCGGCACCGAGCAGCACGCCAGCGGCGCGGACACCGTGTCGGCGTGGATCAACCTGGCGCTCGCGCTCGGCCTGCCCGGCACCAAGTACTCCGGTTACGGCTGCCTGACCGGCCAGGGCAACGGCCAGGGCGGGCGCGAGCACGGCCAGAAGGCCGACCAGCTGCCGGGCTACCGCAAGATCGACGACCCCGCCGCCCGCGAGCACATCATGAACGTCTGGGGCGTGGACGACCTGCCCGGACCGGGCCGTTCGGCCTACGAGCTCCTCGACGCGCTCGGGCAGCCGGACGGCCCGAAGGCACTCCTCGTTTTCGGCAGCAACGTCATCGTCTCCGCGCCGAGCTCCCAGCACGTCGCCGACCGGCTCGCCGCGCTCGACCTGCTGGTCGTGTGCGACCTGGTGCTGTCGGAGACGGCCGCGGTCGCCGACGTCGTGCTGCCGATCACGCAGTGGGCCGAGGAGAGCGGCACGATGACCAACCTCGAAGGCCGCGTCCTGCTGCGCCAGGTGGCCGTGGCGGCGCCCGAGGGCGTGCGCAGCGACCTGGACGTGCTGCGCGGCCTGGCCACGCGCCTCGGCCAGCCCGCCGAGCGGTTCCCCACCGACCCGGAGACGGTGTTCGAGGAGTTGCGGCTGGCGTCGAAGGGCGGCGCGGCCGACTACTCGGGCGTCACCTACGAGCGCCTGCGGCAGGGCGAGGCGCTGCACTGGCCCGTCGTGCAGGAGAGCACCCCGCGCAACTTCCTGGACCGCTTCGCCCACCCCGACGGCCTGGCCAGGTTCATCCCGGTCGAGCACCGGGGACCGGCCGAGGTGCCCGACGCCGAGTACCCGTTGCAGGCCACCACCGGCCGGGTGTTGCAGCACTACCAGTCCGGGGCGCAGACCCGGCTGGTGGCCGAGCTGAACCGGGCCGAGCCCGAGGCGTACGTGGAGGTCCACCCGGACACCGCGACCAGGGCGGGCCTGGGCAACGGCGCGCTGGCGGCCGTGGTGTCGCGGCGCGGCCGGACCGTGGCACGGGTGCGCTGCGTGCCCTCCATGCGCATCGACGTCGTGTTCCTGCCCTTCCACTACGCCGGCGACGGCCGGGCCAACCTGCTGACCAACCCGGTGCTGGACCCGACCAGCCGGATGCCCGAGTTCAAGGTGTGCGCGGTCCGATTGGAGTCGGTATGAGGAACGTTGTCATCGTGGGCTACGGCATGGCCGGCGCCCGGCTGGCCGACGAGATCCGCCGCCGCGACCCGAAGGCCGAGCGGGTCTCGCTGACCGTGCTGGGCGACGAGTCGCACCCCGCGTACAACCGGGTGCTGCTGTCCAGCGTGGTCGCCGGGTCGCTGACGCCCGAGGCGGTGCGGCTGCACGACCCGGACTGGGCCGCCAAGCACCACGTGGACCTGCGGTTGGGCGGCACGGTCACCAAGATCGACCGGACCCGCCGGGTCGTGCACGTGGACGACACCGAGGTGCCCTACGACGCGCTGGTGCTGGCCACCGGCGCGCGGTCGTGGGTGCCGCCGACGCCCGGCCTGCTCGACGGCAACGGCGTCCTGGCGCCCGGCGCGGTGGCGTTCCGCTCACTGGACGACTGCGCCCGGATCGTGGACAAGGCCTCGCCCGGCACGCCGGTCGCGGTGCTCGGCGGCGGGCTGCTCGGGCTGGAGGCCGCCCGCGGCCTGGCCGGGCGGGGCTGCCTGGTCACCGTCGTGCACCCGGTCGGGCACCTGATGGAGCGGCAGCTCGACGCGGGCGCGGGCCGGGTGCTGGCCACCACGCTGAGCGGGCTGGGCATCGAGTTCCGGCTCGGCGTGCTGGCCGCGAAGTACGTGCCCGGCGACGGGCTGGAGCTCGACGACGGCACGCACGTCCCCGCCGACCTGGTCGTCGTCTCGGCCGGCGTGCGCGCGGAGACCGGCTTGGCCGAGCAGGCGGGCATCGAGGTCGACCGGGGCATCCTGGTGGACGACGCACTGCGCACCAGCGACCCCAGGGTGCACGCCATCGGCGACTGCGCCCAGCACGTCGGCACGGTGTCCGGCCTGGTGCAGCCCGCGTGGGAGCAGGCAGCCGTGCTCGCCGACCGGCTCACCGGCGTCGCGCCCGCCGCCCGGTACGCCGGCACCACCGTCGTGACCAGGCTCAAGGCCCGTGACGTCGACCTGGCCGCGTTGGGCGACGTGCACGTGCCCGTCGACTCGGTCGACGACGAGGTGCTGTGCTTCCAGGACCCCGCGCGCGGCCGCTACGCCAAGCTGGTGCTGCGCGACGACAAGGTCACCGGCGCGATCGTGCTGGGCGCCCCGGACGCGGCCGCCGCCATCACCCAGCTGTTCGACCGCGGCCTGCCCGCGCCCACCGACCGGCTCGCGCTGCTGCTGGGCCGCGCGCTGCCCGCCGAGAACGAGGCCAGCCCCGCCGACCTGCCCGCCGCCGCGGTGGTGTGCCGGTGCAACACGGTCAGCAAGGGCCAGCTGGTCAGCGCCTGGCGCGGGGGTGCGACGACGTTGTCCGCGATCGCGGAGGTCACCCGCGCGAGCACGGGCTGTGGCGGCTGCAAGGACGCGGTGTGCGGGATCGTCGACTGGCTCGCCGCCTCACAACCCCAGTCCGCTTGATGTGCGCGGGAGTTGCCGTCCGCGACACCTCCTCGCACACCCAGGTAACTCGCCGTTCTTACGGTCTGCGCAACGAAGAACCGTGGTCCAGGAGGTCCGATGAGCACGATGGTGGACACCCCCAGCCCTGCACCGCAGGCGAAGCGCGGAGGCCGGTGGATCGACCACTGGGAGCCGGAAGACCCCCAGTTCTGGGAGAGCACCGGCAAGAAGGTGGCCCGGAAGAACCTGGTCTTCTCGATCCTCGCGGAGAACCTGGGCTTCAGCGTCTGGGTGCTCATGAGCATCGTCGTGGTGAGCCTGAGTTCGGTGGGCTTCGCCTTCAGCGTCGGCCAGACGTTCTGGCTGCTGATCGTGCCCAACCTGGTCGGTGCCACGCTCCGCATCCCGTACACGTTCGCGGTGCCCAAGTTCGGCGGCCGGGGCTGGACCACGTTCAGCGCGGCCATGCTGCTGATCCCGTGCGCGATGCTCACCTACGCGGTGACCACGCCGGGCACGCCGTACTGGTTCTTCCTGCTCACGGCCGCCGCTACCGGCTTCGGCGGCGGTAACTTCTCGTCCTCGATGGCGAACATCTCGTTCTTCTACCCGGAGGGCAAGAAGGGCCTGGCGCTCGGTCTGAACGCGGCGGGCGGCAACCTCGGTGTCGCCGTGACGCAGCTCATCGTGCCGTTCGTCATCACCATCGGCACCGGCATCCACCTCGCCTACGCCGCGCTGATCTGGATGCCGTTCATCATCATCGCCACCGCGTGCGCGTGGCTGTTCATGGACAGCCTCACCCAGGCCAAGCCGGACGGCGTCTCGTACAAGAAGGCGCTGAGCAACAAGCACACGTGGGTGATGTCGTTCCTCTACATCGGCACGTTCGGCTCGTTCATCGGCTACTCGTTCGCGTTCCCGTCGCTGATCAAGATCAGCTTCGTGGACTACAAGGGCTTCGTCGCGCTGGCGTTCCTCGGCGCGCTCATCGGCTCGATCGCCCGGCCGTTCGGCGGGTGGCTGTCCGACCGGTTCGGCGGCGCGCGGATCACCCTGATGACGTTCATCGGCTTGGCGCTGGGCACGATCGGCGTGCTGGTCAGCGTGGACATCAGGAGCTTCCCGGTGTTCTTCAGCTCGTTCATCGTGCTGTTCGTCATGGCCGGCGCGGGCAACGGCTCGACCTACCGGATGATCCCCGCGATCTTCGCGGCCACGGCCGGTGAGGTGAAGTCGGCCAGGCGGCAGGCGGCGGCGGTGGTCGGCATCGCGGGTGCGATCGGCGCCTTCGGCGGTGTGCTGGTCAACCTGGTGTTCAAGTTCTCGCTGGAAGGCGCCGGCAAGTCGCTGACCCCCGCGCTGATCGCGATCCTCGTGTTCTACAGCCTCTGCGTGGCGACCACGTGGTGGTTCTACATGCGCCGTCGGGTCCTCGCGAGCCGTCCGAGCCTCGCTTATGCCGGTGTGTGAGACACACAACGCTCTGAAGTGCGGCGTGAGGCTCCTTTAACGCCTGCGAAACAGTCGCGACCTAGGCACGACACGGTGCCCGGTGAGCATTGACCGGGTAGAAGGAGGGATTGGTCCCATGACGCGAACGCTCGTAGTGGTCGGTCACGGCATGGTCGGTCACCGGCTCGTGGAGGCACTCCGCGAGAAGGACGTCACCGACCAGTGGCGGGTCGTCGTGTTCGCCGAGGAGAACCGCCCAGCCTACGACCGGGTCGCGCTGTCCTCCTACGTGGACAACTGGGACGCGGAGTCGCTCAGCCTCGCGCCGCACCGCGACGACGCCGTGCGGCTGCACCTGAACGACCAGGTGGTGCACATCGACCGGGACAACAAGGTCGTGCGCACCATGGCCGGCCGGGCACAGCCGTACGACGCGCTGGTCCTGGCCACCGGCTCGGTGCCGTTCGTGCCGCCCGTGCCGGGCCGTGACCTGCCCGGGTGCCACGTCTACCGCACCATCGACGACCTGGACGGCATCCGCGCCACGGTCGAGTCGGCCCGCAGCGTCGGTCGGCACGCGGGCATGGTGCTCGGCGGCGGCCTGCTCGGCCTGGAGGCGGCGAACGCGCTGCGCGGCATGGGCATCTCACCGCACGTGGTCGAGCTCGGGCCGCGGCTGATGCCGTTGCAGGTGGACGAGGGTGGCGGCGGCCTGCTCAAGCGCCTGGTGGAGAAGCTGGACCTGACCGTGCACACCGGCACGTCCGCCTCCTCCATCGAACGGGACGGCGAGCGGCTCATCGCCAAGCTGTCCAACGGCGTCGAGCTGGACCTCGACGTGGTGGTGTTCTCGGCGGGCATCCGGCCGCGCGACGAGCTGGCGCGTTCGTTCGGCCTCACCGTCGGCGAACGCGGCGGCATCGTCGTCGACAAGGCGTGCCGCACCTCCGACCAGGACATCTACGCCATCGGCGAGTGCGCCAACCTCGACGGCATGGTGTACGGACTCGTGGCACCGGGGTACTCCATGGCCGAAGTCGTGGCCGACCGCCTGCTCGGCGGTACCTCGGAGTTCCCCGGAGCCGACATGTCCACCAAGCTCAAGCTCCTCGGCGTGGACGTCGCCTCGTTCGGCGACGCGCACGCCAAGCAGGAGGGCGCGCTGGAGGTCGTCGTCAACGACGCCGTCGCGGGCACCTACGCCAAGGTCGTGGTGTCCGACGACGCGAAGACCCTGCTCGGCGGCATCCTCGTCGGCGACGCGTCCAAGTACATGTCGCTGCGGCCCCTGGTCGGCAGGCCACTGCCCGGCGACCCGGTCGCGCTGATCGGGCCGGAGGGCGGCGTCGAGCTGACCCTGCCGCACGACGCGCAGGTGTGTTCGTGCCACGCGGTCACCAAGCAGCACATCGTGGACGTGGTCAACTCCGGCGAGGCCGTCGACGTGCCGGGCATCAAGGCCTGCACCAAGGCGGGCACCGGCTGCGGCTCGTGCGTGCCGATGCTGAAGAAGCTGCTCTCCGAGTGCGGCATCGAGCAGTCCCGCGCCCTGTGCGAGCACTTCGACCACTCGCGCGCCGACCTGTTCGAGATCGTCCGCTCCACCGGCATCACCACGTTCACCGAGCTGATCTCCCGGCACGGCCGCGGCGCCGGCTGCGACATCTGCAAGCCCGCCGTCGCCTCGATCCTCGCGTCGCTGGACAACGGGCACGTGCTGGAGGGCGAGCAGGCCACCCTCCAGGACACCAACGACCGCTTCCTGGCCAACATGCAGCGCAACGGCACCTACTCGGTCGTGCCGCGCATCCCCGGCGGCGAGATCACGCCGGAGAAGCTGATCGTCATCGGCGAGGTCGCCCGCGACTTCGGTCTCTACACCAAGATCACCGGCGGGCAGCGGATCGACCTGTTCGGCGCGACCGTGGACCAGCTCCCGCAGATCTGGAAGCGCCTGGTGGACGCCGGGTTCGAGTCCGGGCACGCCTACGGCAAGGCGCTGCGCACGGTGAAGTCGTGCGTCGGCACCACGTGGTGCCGCTACGGCGTGCAGGACTCCGTGTCGCTGGCCATCGAGCTGGAGCTGCGCTACCGCGGCCTGCGGTCGCCGCACAAGCTCAAGTCCGCGGTGTCCGGCTGCGCGCGGGAGTGCGCGGAGGCGCGGGGCAAGGACTTCGGCATCATCGCCACCGAGAACGGCTGGAACCTCTACGTCGGCGGCAACGGCGGCTTCACCCCGCGCCACGCCGACCTCATCGCGTCCGACGTGGACACCGAGACCCTGATCAAGCTGATCGACCGGTTCCTGATGTTCTACATCCGCACGGCGGACCGGTTGCAGCGCACCTCGACCTGGATCGAGTCGCTGGAAGGCGGCCTGGACCACCTGCGCGACGTCATCGTGCACGACAGCCTCGGCATCTGCGCCGACCTGGAGGCCGCGATGGCCAAGCACGTGGACAACTACGCCGACGAGTGGCGCGGCGTGCTGGAGGACCCGGAGAAGCTGTCCCGCTTCACCTCGTTCGTCAACGCGCCCGGCACACCAGACCCGACCATCGCGTTCCGCGAGGAGCGCGGCCAGAAGGTGCCGGTTCTGTTGGGCGTTCCCAGTGTCGGCCAGGCGGAGGTTTCCCGATGACACCTGTGTGCGAGTTGAGCGCCCTTCGTCCCGACCAGGGGGTGGCGGCCCTGCTGCCCGACGGTTCCCAGGTGGCGGTGTTCCTGACCTCGGCGGGGACGGTGCACGCGCTGGGCAACATCGACCCGTTCAGCGGTGCGGCGGTGATGTCGCGCGGCATCGTCGGCGACCGCGGCGGCGTGCCGGTGGTCGTGTCGCCGGTCTACAAGCAGGCGTTCGAGCTGAGCACCGGCAAGTGCCTGGACGACCCCTCGACCGGGGTGCCGGTGCACCCGGTCGTCGTGCGCGACGGCGTCATCCAGGTCGGGTCACCGTGACCGCCGCCCCGCTGGCCGGGTACACGGTCGGTGTGACCGCCGCCCGGCGGGCCGACGAGCTCTCGGCTCTGTTGGAGCGCAAGGGCGCGACCGTGCTGCACGGTCCCGCCATCCGGATCGTGCCGCTGCCCGACGACGCGGAGCTGCTGGCCGCGACGCGGACCGTGGTGGAACAACCGGTGGACTTCGCCGTGGCGACCACCGGCATCGGCTTCCGGGGCTGGGTGGAGGCCGCCGAGGGCTGGGGGTTGGGCGCGCGGCTGCTGTCCCGGTTGTCCGGGGCGCGGGTGCTCGCCAGGGGGCCGAAGGCGCGGGGCGCGGTGCGTGCGGCCGGGCTGGTAGAGGCGTGGTCACCGGAGGGGGAGAGCAACGCGGAGTTGCTCGACCACCTGCTGCGGACCGGTGTGTCCGGTCAGCGCATCGCCGTGCAGCTGCACGGCGAGCCGTTGCCGGAGTTCACGTCGACCTTGCGCGCGGCGGGTGCCGCGGTCGTGGAGGTCCCCGTCTACCGCTGGACCGGCCCGTCCGACCCCGCGCCTTTGGAACGGCTGCTGGAGGCCGTGCTGGCGGGGCAGGTGGACGCGCTGACGTTCACCAGCGCACCAGCCGCGGCCTCCGTGCTGCGGGTCGCCGGGGCGATGGGCAAGCTGGCCGAGCTGATCGCGCTGCTGCAACGGGAGGTGCTGGTGGTGGGCGTCGGCTCGATCACCGCCGGACCGCTGGTGTCGGCGGGCATCCCGGTCGTGCAGCCCGCCCGGGCCCGCATCGGCGCGCTGGCGCGCGAGCTGACCCTCGAACTGCCCGCCAGGGCGACCCGGCTGCGCATCGCGGCCCGGGACATCGAACTGCGCGGCCAGGCCGTGGTGGTGGACGGCGAGCTGCGCCCCGTCCCGCCGGCGCCGATGGCCGTGCTGCGCGTGCTGGCCGCCGCACGGGGCCGGGTGGTGTCCCGGCGCGACCTGCTGGCGGCGCTGCCCAGTGGTGGCGAGGAGCACGCCGTGGAAACCGCGATCGGCCGGCTGCGCACGGCGTTGGGCGAGCCGCGGATGGTCGCCACCGTCGTCAAGCGCGGCTACCGCCTGGCCATGGACCCCGCCGGAGTGGCTGTATGACCCTCGTCCTCGTCGCGCACGGCACCCGTGACCCCGCCGGGGCGGTCGTCGTCGAAGAAATCGCGTCCCTCGTCCGCGCCCGCCTGGGTGGCGTGCCGGTGCGCGTCGCCTATGCCGACGTGCGCCAACCGGACGTCACGTCGGTGCTGTCGTCCGTCTCCGGCCCGGCCGTCGTCGTCCCCGCCTTCCTCGCCGCCGGCTACCACGTGCGGGTGGACATCCCGGCGCAGGTGGAGGCCTCCGGCCACCCCGACGTGGTGGTCACCGACCCGATCGGCCCGGCCCTGCTGCCCGCCCTGCTGGCACGCCTGACCGAGGCCGGCTGGACCTCGGGCGACTCGGTGGTCCTGGCCGCGGCGGGCTCCTCCGACCCCCGTGCCCTGGCCGACGTCCGCGCCATCGCCACCGCCCTGTCCCGCCGGGTGGGCCCGGTGACCATCGGCTACGCCGCCACCGCCGAACCGCGCATCGCCGACGTGGTCGCCTCCGCCGCCGGCCGCGTGGCCGTCGCCTCGTGGCTGCTGGCCCCCGGCCTGTTCCACCAGGTCGTGGCCTCCTCGGGCGCGGCCGTCGTGGCCGCCCCGATCGGCGCCCACCTGCGCGTCGTGGAAGCCGTCCTCCTGCGCTACTACGAGGCCCGCTGCTTCCAAGACGTCGCCTGACCCGCCCCCCACCCCCGCGAGAGTCCTACTTCCACCCCGCGAGAGTCCTACGTTCAGAACGCGCGTGTCCTACCTTCGCGTACCCCGAATTCAACGCTCAGGTTCCGGCGGCGGGCGATCGCGGGGTGGAATAGTTGAGATCTCAACTAGGTTGACCCGGGTGAGACCGCCGAACCAGGGCGGTCACCGCCCGAGGAGGCAGCCATGCCCGCCGTCACCGCCGACACCCTGACCCTGCCCCGCCTGCCCGAGCTGCCCGAGGCCGCGACCGCGTGGCGCGAGGTGCGGCGCGTGGTGCGGGCGCAGCGGTTCCTCGAAGGCGAGGGCTTCCAGGTCCGCCGCCCCTTCCCGGGCGTCGACCTGCCCGACGCGGACCCGTTCCTGCTCCTCGACCACATGGGCGCCGTCGAGTACGGCCCCGGCGAGGCCAAGGGCGCGCCCTGGCACCCGCACCGCGGTTTCGAGACCGTCACCTACATGATCGACGGCGTGTTCGAGCACCAGGACTCGACCGGCGGCGGCGGGGTGATCACCAACGGCGGCACGCAGTGGATGACGGCGGGTTCCGGCGTCCTGCACTCCGAGCTGCCGTCGCAGGAGCTGGTGGCCAAGGGCGGTCTGTTCCACGGCGTGCAGCTCTGGGTCAACCTGCCGCGCGCCGCCAAGTGGACGCCGCCCCGCTACCAGGACATCAACGCGGCCGACACCCTGCTGCTGTCCAGCGACGACGGCGGCGCGCTGGTCCGCGTGATCGCGGGCGACGTGGCGGGCCACCGCGGCCCCGGCATGACGCACACGCCGATCACCTACCTGCACGCCACCCTCAGCCCGCACGCCCACCTGACCCTGCCGTGGCCGGAGGACTTCACCGCGATGGTCTACGTGCTGTCCGGTCGCGGCACGGTCGGCGCGCGGCACCGCCCGCTCGAAGAGGGCCAACTGGCCACCTTCGGCAACGGCGCCGCGCTCACCATGCACGCCGACACGACGTGGGACGTCCTGGTCCTGGGCGGGCTGCCGCTGCGCGAGCCGGTCGCGCGCTACGGCCCGTTCGTGATGAACACGCGGGCCGAGATCGTGCAAGCCATCGAGGACTTCCAAGCCGGGCGACTGGGCGCGACGCACGTCCCGCACGTCACCTCGGCGGACGAGGAGCTGTCATGACCGACATCCGGGAACTGCTGCGCAAGGGCCGCATGTTCCGCGCGTCCGGCGACCCGAGCGGCGCGGCGCGGTACCTGGCCGAGGCCGCGGAGCACGCGCCGGGCGACCGGACCGTGCTCACCGAGCTCGCGCTGGCGCACTTCCAGTCCGCCGCGCTGGGCAAGGCCGAGGGCGTGCTCAAGGTCCTGGTCGACCTCGACCCGTCGGACGGCTACGCGCGCCTGCTGCTCGGCCGCACGCTCAGCCGGCAGAGCAGGCACGCCGAGGCGTTGCCGCAGCTGCGCCTGGCCGCGGCGATCACCCGCGACCCGGAGGTCGGGTCCGAGGTGGCCCGGGTCGAGGCGCGGGTCACCACAGACCGGGGGGCTCCTCCGACTTCTCCTTGACCGCGTCCTCCCAGCGGTACGTGCGCAGGTCGACCTTGCCGCCGTCGGCCACCACACCCTCCTCGCGCAGCCGTTGCAGCTGCTCGTCGGCGATGTGGGGCGCGCACGTGCCGTTGGCGCGCAGCACCCGGTGCCACGGCAGGTCGTGCCCGTCCTGGTTGAGCACCTGCCCGACCAGGCGGGGCGACGGCGCGCGGGCGATGTCGGCGACGTCGCCGTAGGTCGCCACCCGGCCGCGCGGGATCTTGCGCACGACCTCGCGGACCATCTCGTGCAGCTGTTCGTCCACGCCGAACAGCTTTTCACGTGACACGGCGCCGCCCTGATCCCACCGGGAATTTCGCTGTGGTTCGATGCCTCCCGTGGCAGGCAACAGGGCGCCCTTGTTGGTGCGCCGGGTGCGGCAGGAGGAGCCCCGGCACGACTGGGACGCGCCCGCACGCGCCGTGTTCGAGCACGTCGGCGGGCCGTTGCGGGTGCTCGGCGGCCCCGGCACGGGCAAGACGACGTTGTTGGCCGAAGTGGTGGCGCACCGGGTGCTGCACGGCGGCGTGCACCCGGAGAACGTGCTGGTGCTCACCGCGAACCGCCGTGCCGCGGAGGCCATGCGCGCCCACATCACCCGCCTGCTGACCGCCGCGCGCACGGACGGCGTGCTGCCGACCACGCAGGAACCGCTGGTCCGGACCGTCCACTCGTACGCCTTCGCGGTGCTGCGCGCGCAGTCCGCCCAGGAGGGCGAACCGGCGCCCCGCCTGCTGTCCGGCCCCGAGCAGGACGCGGTGGTGCGCGAGCTGCTCGCCGGCGACGTGAGCATGGGCGCGCCGAAGTGGCCGGAACGGCTGCGCCCCGCCCTTACCCTGCCCGGTTTCGCGCACGAGCTGCGCGACCTGATGCTGCGCGCCACCGAACGCGGCCTCGCCCCGGAGGACCTGACGGAGCTGGGCCGCAAGCACTCCCGCGAGGAGTGGGTGGCGGCCGGGCTGTTCGCCACCCAGTACGAGCAGGTGAACCTGCTGGCCAGCAGCGGCCAGGGGCACGCGCCGTCGTTCGACGCGGCCGAGCTGGTGGGCAGCGCGCTGCTGGCGTTCGAGACCGATCCGGACCTGCTCGCGGGCGAACGGCGGCGGGTGCGCCACCTGCTGGTGGACGACGCCCAGCACCTCGACCCGCTGCAGTACGAGTTCATCCGCGTGCTCGGCGAGGCCGCCCAGGAGTTCGTCCTGGCGGGCGACCCCGACCAGGCCGTGTTCTCCTTCCGCGGCGCGGACCCGACCCTGCTGGCCGACGCGGGCGGACCGGCCGTGGTGCTCACCACGGGCTACCGGATGGCGCCGGAGATCCGGGCCGCGGTGGGCCGGCTCGCGGCACGGCTGCCGGGCGCGTCGCCCACCCGCGAGGTCTCCCCGGTCGACGGCACGGGCCACGTGCAGGTCCGCCTGTTCGCCTCCGCCGCGCAGGAGGCGAGCTGGGTGGCCGACCAGCTGCGCCGGGCGCACCTGATCGACGAGGTCCCGTGGTCGCGGATGGCGGTGGTGGCGCGTTCGGCGACGAGGTCGCTGCCCGTGCTGCAACGGGCGCTGCTCGCGGCGGGCGTGCCGGTGGCCGTGCCGCGCGACGAACTGCCCCTGGCCCGGCAGCCCGCGGTGATGCCGTTGCTGGCGCTGCTGCGCTGCGCGGCCGTGCCGGGCAGCCTGGACGAGGACACCGCGGCGATGCTGCTGTCCTCACCGCTGGGCGGCGCGGACCCGTTGGCGCTGCGGCGGTTGCGGCGCGGCCTGCGCCGGCTGGAGCTGGCCGCGGGTCGTGACCGACCCAGCGGCGAGCTGCTGGTCGAGGTGATCGAGTCCGACGACCGGCTGGCCGCGTTGGAGGACGCCGAGGCGCAGCCCGCACGGCGGATCGCCGGGCTGCTGCGCAAGGCGCGCAAGGGGATCGCGGACGGGCTGACCGTCGAGCAGGTCTTGTGGGAGCTGTGGCAGACCACCGGTCTGGAGCTGCGGTGGGCGGCGCAGTCCGCCCGGCACGGCACCACCGGCATGCAGGCCGACCGCGACCTGGACGCGATCGTGGCGTTGTTCGAGGCGGCGGCGAAGTACGTGGACCGCTTGCCCGGTTCGGGCGCCGAGGGCTTCGCGGACTACCTGGCCGCGCAGGAGATCGTGGGCGACACGCTGGCCGCCGCCGCTCCCACGGGTGAGGCGGTGTCGGTGCTGACCGCGCACGCCGCCGCCGGTCGCGAGTGGACGGTCGTGGCGGTGCCGGGCGTGCAGGAGGGCAGCTGGCCCGACCTGCGGCTGCGCGGGTCGCTGCTCGGCGTGGAACGCATGGTCGACGTGGTCGCGGGCGTGTCGGCCGAGACGGTGTCCGCGGTCGCGCCGATCCTGGCCGAGGAACGGCGGCTGCTGCTCGTCGCGGCGAGCCGGGCGCAGCGGACGTTGCTGGTCAGCGCGGTGCGCGGGGAGGACGAGCAGCCGTCGCGGTTCCTGGACGAGATCGAGGAGCTGTCCACCGGCGAACCGGAGCGGCCGACGTTCACGCCCGAGCGCGGGTTGGTGCTGGCCGAGCTGGTCGGCGAGCTGCGGCGGGTGGTGTGCTCCGACGACGAGCCGGCGCGACGCCGGGAACGCGCGGCCGCCCAGCTGGCCCGGTTGGCGGCGGAGGGCGTGCCGGGCGCGCACCCGGACTCCTGGTACGGCCTGGCGGACGTCACCACGGACAGTCCACTGTGGACCGAGGAGCACACGGTGAGCGTGTCGCCGTCCACCGTGGAGACCCTGGCGAAGTGCCCGCTGCGCTGGGTCGTCGAGCGGCACGGCGGCCAGGACCCGGCCGAGCTGGCGTCGATCACCGGCACGCTGGTGCACGCCCTGGCGCAGGCCGCCGCGACCGGCGCGGACGAGAAGGAGCTGCGGGTCAGGCTGGACGAGGCGTGGGCCGCGGTGGACGCGGGCGCGCCGTGGTTCTCCCGGCGCGAGCGGATCCGGGTGGAGCGGATGCTCGACACGTTCCTCACCTGGCTGGCGTCCAGCCGCACCCAGCTCACCCAGGTCGCGGTCGAGGAGGAGATCTCGGTCGAGATCCCCAAGCAGGACGGCGGGCCGTCGCTGCGGGTGCGCGGCCGGGTCGACCGGCTGGAGACCGACCGGGACGGGCGGCCGGTCGTGGTGGACGTGAAGACCGGCAAGACCCCGGTGTCCAAGGACAAGGCCCAGGAGCACCCGCAGCTCGCGGTCTACCAGCTGGCCACGGCGCTGGGCGGCTTCACCCACCTGGGCCTGGGCACCGACCCGGGCGGCGCGCGGCTGCTGTACGTGGCCAAGGAGGACCGCAAGTCCGGCGCCGTCGAGCGGGAGCAGGTGCCGCTGGACGAGCAGGGCGTGCGGGTGTGGCTGGAGGCCGTGCAACTGGCCGCCGGGTCCAGCGTCGGACCCGCCTACCAGGCGACGGAGAACGCGGACTGCGATCGCTGCCCGGCCCGCACCACGTGCCCCGTGCACGCGTCCGGCCGGCAGGTCAGCCAGTAGCCGACCAGCGGATACGCGCCCGCCCTGCGGGTCGCCGAAGGTAGCCGGCGGCGACCACGGAGAATGCGGGGCGTGGTCGTGCCGAGCGGGGTCGAACGGGTGGCGGGTGAGCCGGTGGCGCTCGCCAGCCCGTTCGAGGTCGCCGAGGCGCTGGGCCTGCCCAAGCCGACACCGGAGCAGGCCGCCGTCGTCGCCGCGCCCACCGCGCCCGCGCTCGTCGTGGCCGGCGCGGGGGCCGGCAAGACCGAGACCATGGCCGCCCGCGTGGTCTACCTGGTCGCCAACGGCTTCGTCACCCCCGACCGCGTCCTCGGCCTGACGTTCACCCGCAAGGCCGCCCGCCAGCTGTCCGACCGGGTGCGGATGCGGCTGCGCCGGCTCGGCGGCTCGTCCCTGCTGGACCGGCTGGACCCCGGCGGTGAACGGCGCGCCGCGGTGCTGACCACCGAGCCGGTGATCCTGACCTACCACGCCTACGCGGGCCGGCTGGTCGGCGAGCACGGCCTGCGGCTGCCCGTGGAACCCGGCGTGCGGCTGCTCACCGAGACCGCCGCGTGGCAGCTCGCGCACCGCGTGGTGTCGACGTGGGCCGAGGACATCGACACCGACAAGGTGCCCGCCACCGTCACCGGCTACCTGCTCGCGCTGGCCGGCGAGCTGGGCGAGCACCTGGTCGAGCCGACCGCGTTGCGCGAGCACGCCGAGCGGCTGTGCGCCGTCATCGAGAACGCGCCCAAGACCGCCCGGCAGCGCGACGGCCTGCCCGAGTCGCTCAAGGCCGTGGTCAACGCCCAACGCCTGCGCACCAACCTCCTCCCGCTGCTGGAGGCCTACCAGGCGCGCAAGCGGCGGGAAGCGGCGATGGACTTCGCCGACCAGATGTCGCTGGCCGCCCGGCTGGCCTCCGAGCACCCGGAGGTCGTGCGCGGCGAACGGGAGCGGTACGGCGCGGTGCTGCTGGACGAGTACCAGGACACCGGCCACGCGCAGCGCGTGCTGCTGCGGTCGTTGTTCGGGCGGGGCGAGCCGATGCCCGTGACGTCGGTGGGCGACCCGGCGCAGGCGATCTACGGCTGGCGCGGCGCGTCGGCGGCGAACCTGCCCCGGTTCGTGCACGACTTCCCGCCCGCGAAGAAGTACGGCCTGCTCACCAGCTTCCGCAACCCGCCGGAGGTGCTGGCGCTGGCCAACGCGGTGTCCGCGCCGCTGCGGGCCATGGGCCTGGACGTGGACGAACTGCGTGCCCGTGACGGCGCCGGGCCGGGTGACGTGCGGGTGGCGTTGTTCACCGACGTGCGCCAGGAGCTCGACTGGGTGGCCGACACCGTCGCCGCGCAGTGGGAGGCGCACCTCGACACCAGCGACGAGCCGCCGACCGCGGCGGTGCTGGTGCGCCGCCGTTCGGACATGGCCGACATCGCGGCGGCGCTGCGGGAACGCGGCCTGCCGGTGGAGGTCGTCGGTCTGGGCGGGCTGCTGGACGAACCGGAGGTGCGTGACCTGACCAGCGCCCTGCGGGTGCTGGTCGACCCGCTGGCCGGCACCGCCGCCGCCCGGCTGCTCACCGGCTCGCGCTGGCGGGTCGCGGCGTTCGACCTGGCCGCGCTGTGGACCCGGGCGCGCGACCTCGCGGGCGCGCCGACCAGGCAGTCCGTGGCGGACGACCCGTTGGCCGTGCTGGCCGACGCGCTGCCCGGTGAGCACGCCGACCAAGCCGGTCTCGCGGACGCGCTGGACGACCCCGGCGACCCCACCGCGTACTCCGCCGAGGGCTACCGGCGGATCCGGCGGCTCGGCGCGGAGCTGGCGGCGTTGCGCCGACGCCTGGGCCAGCCGTTGCCCGAGCTGGTCGCCGACGTGGAACGCACCCTGCTGCTGGACATCGAGGCGATGGCCCGGCCCGGTGGGGTCGGTCGGGCGCACCTGGACGCGTTCGCCGACGTGGTGAACGACTTCGCCGCGGCCAGCCCGTCGGCCACCCTGCCCGCGCTGCTCGACTACCTCTACACCGCCGAACAGGCCGAGGACGGGCTGGAACCCGGCGAGGTGGAGGTGGCCGAGAACCGGGTGCAGGTGCTGACCATGCACTCCGCGAAAGGCCTGGAGTGGCACATCGTGGCCGTGCCGCACGTGGTGAAGGACGTGTTCCCGGGTCGGAAGAAGTCGTCCAGCTGGCTGCGCTCGGTGGCCGAGCTGCCCGCCGACCTGCGCGGTGACGCCGAGGACCTGCCGAAGCTGCGCATCGCACCCGACGCCAACCGCAAGGAGGTGGAGGAGGCGCTGGTCCGGCACGAGGACGACTTCGACGCGCGGCGGCTGGTCGAGGAGCGCCGATTGCTCTACGTCGCGTTGACCAGGGCGGAGCACAGCCTGCTGGTGTCGGGGCACTGGTGGGCCGAGACGGGCGACAAGCCCAAGGGGCCGTCGGCGTTCCTGACCGAGATCCGGGAGTCGGTGCTGGCCGCCGACCACCCGCCGGCCGACATCGCGCACTGGGCGCCCCCGCCGGCCGACGACGACCCCAACCCCCTCGCGTCGCAGACGAAGACGGCCCAGTGGCCGACCGACCCGCTGGGCAAGCGCCGCGCCGCCGTGGCCGAGGGCGCCGAGCTGGTCGTGGCCGCCCTGGAACGCCACCTGGCCGAACCGCCCGCCCCGCCCACCCCGCCTGCCTCGCCCGACCTCCCCGACGACCTGCCACCCGAGCCTCCCGACGACGACCTCCCCCCCGACTTCGCCGGCCTCCCCGAGCCACCGGCCGACGACCTGCCGCCCGAGCCTCCCGACGACGACCTGCCCCCGGACCCGCTCGACGCACCGGACGAGGACCCGCGCGAGTCGAACGCCCAGGCCCCGCGGGTCGAACCTCCAGGACCCCCGAGTTCACCGTTCGAGGACCCCGACCCGGACGGCTGGGCACGCGACGTCGACGTGCTCCTGGCCGAACGCGCCGCCGCGGCCGACCGGCGGGAACGCGTCGTGCTGCCCGACCACCTCTCGGTCAGCCAGCTGGTCGAGCTCGCGGCCGACCCGGACCTGCTCGCCCGCAGGCTGCGCCGCCCCCTGCCGTTCCCGCCCAACCCGCTGGCCCGCCGCGGCACCGCGTTCCACACGTGGCTGGAACAGCGGTTCGGCGCGAGCCGCCTCTTCGACCTGGACGAACTCCCCGGCGCGGCCGACGACGGCGCGGCGCCCGACGCCGACCTCACCAGGCTCCAGGAGGCGTTCCTGGCGAGCGGTTGGGCCGACCGCGTCCCGCACGACGTCGAGGTGCCGTTCGAGGCGGAGATCGACGGCCTGTCCGTGCGCGGCCGGATGGACGCCGTGTTCGGCGACGACGACGGCGGCTGGACCGTGGTCGACTGGAAGACCGGCGCGGTGCCGGACGAGGACCGCCTACCGGCGCTGTCGGTGCAGCTCGCGGCCTACCGGCTGGCGTGGGCGGCGTTGACCGGCTCACCGGTGGAGAAGGTGCGGGCGGCGTTCCACTACGTCCGGCAGGACCACACGTTGCGCCCCGCGGACCTGCTGGACGCCGACGGCCTGCGCGAGCTGATCCGCTCGATCCCGAACTAGCTGTTCACCCGGGCGTTGGCGGGCACTTCCTTCAACACCCGGTCGTAGAGCACTTCCAGCAGCCACCGGCCGAACAGCGACGGCCCGAACTCGGTCGACCGGTCCTCCGGCGGCACCAGCAGCTCCGCCGTGCCGGCCACGTCCACCGCGACCACGCCGATGCCGTAGTAGTCCAGCTCGATCAACGGCCACGGCTGCTCGCCCTGCGGCGCGGGCAGCACCACCGCGCACGGCGCGAGCGTCATCAACGTCCCGCACGACTGCAACGCGCGGTCCACCGTGGACTCGCCCACCAGCACACCGACCAGCTCGACCGCGGGCACGGGCAACTGGTCGTGCGCGGCCGGTTCGAACCACGAGCGGAACCACGACGGGTCGGCCTGCGGCGGCCAGCCGTTCGCGCTGCGCCACTCGTGCACGTCGGCACGGACCCGCACGACGGCCGACACCTGGTGGCCCAGCACGGCTACGTCGGGCACGACGATGCCGCGCCAACCCAGCGCCGACGCGGCATGGTGGAGGAGCGGTTGCACTCGGGCATCCTAGGACTGGTTCCGGTTTCGATGACAGCCCCTCGGCCGCGCTGGGTGTCGGACCCAGTGCCGAGAGTGATCAGGGAGTTGAGCGTCCCACGCGCAAGGCCCACAGGATGAGCGGCACCTGGAGCGGCAACCGGCCGTAGGCGACGGCCTTCACCCTGGGTGACTTCGCGCGGTAGTCGTAGGCCATCTTGACGTTGGCCGGGAACACCGCCGCGAAGAACCCGGCCGCCAGCCTGCCCCCGACACCCCGCGTGCGCGGCACGGCGACCGCCACGGCCAGCGCCACCTCCACGGCACCGGACACGTAGGTCCAGGTCCGAGGCTTGCCCGGCAGCGCACGCGGCACGATCGCGTCGTACGGCTTCGGCTTGGCGAAGTGCGTGGCACCCGCGGCGCCGAGCAGCCCCGCCAGCGCGAGCGCCGACCAGGGACGGGAACGAGTGGGTTCCATGGGACCACCCTGTCACGTCGGCCGCCGCACGACGCCCTCAGGGTTGCTCCGGGGTTATCCTCCCGCATCGTGAGCGGTGATCCCGAAAATCCCGAACATCCCGAGCGGGCGGCCGTGGCCGCCTTCGCCGACGACTTCCTGAGCGGCCTGCGCGAGTGGCTGGCCATCCCGTCGATCGGCGTCGACCCGGCGCACCACGGCGACGTGGCCGCGTCCGCGCACTGGCTGGCCGAGGCGTTGCGCCGCGACGGTTGGCCCGACGTGCGGGTCTGGGACGAGGGTCCGGCGCTGCCCGCCGTCTACGCCTGCTGGCCCGCCGCCGACCCCGACGCGCCGACCGTGCTGGTCTACGGCCACCACGACGTGCAGCCGGTCGACCCGGTCGAGCAGTGGCACCACCCGCCGTTCGAGGCGACGGTGGTCGGCGAGGAGCTGTTCGCGCGCGGGGCCAGCGACGACAAGGGGCAGGTCGCGATGCACCTGCTCGGCGTGCGGGCGCACCTGGCGGCCACCGGCGCGACGCGGCCCGCGGTGACGTTGAAGCTGTTCGTCGAAGGGGAGGAGGAGTCCGGCTCGCCGCACCTGACCCGGCTGCTGGACGAGCACCGCGACGACCTCGCGTGCGACCTGGTGGTGTTCACCGACACGCCGCTGTACGGGCGCGACGCGCCGACGGTCTGCACGGGGCAGCGCGGCGTGCACGGGGCGGAGGTCGTGTTCACCGGCGGCACGTCGGACGTGCACTCCGGTCGGGCCGGCGGGAGCGTGCCGAACCCGGCGACCGCCATCGCGCGGCTCGTCGCGGCCCTGCACGACGACTCCGGGCGCGTCCAGTTGCGTGACTTCTACACCGACGTGATCGAGCCCACCGAGGCCGAACACGCCGACTACGCGGCGTTGCCGTTCGACGAAGCGGTGTGGTTGGCGAACGCGGGCCGTGCCCAGGGCCTGTCCGGCGAGCCCGGTTGGTCGACTCTCGAACGGGTGTGGGTGCGGCCCACCGCCGAGGTCAACGGCATCCACGGCGGCTACACCGGGCCCGGCTTGAAGACCATCGTGCCCGCGCGGGCGTCGGTGAAGCTGTCGTTCCGGCTCGTGCCGGACCAGCGGCCCGAACAGGTGGCGGACGCGCTGCGCGAGTTCGTCGCCGCGCACACCCCGGCCGGGCTGCACGCCGAGGTGATCGCACGCGGTGACGGTGCGCCGCCCTACGCGGTGGACGTCTCCCACCCGGCGGTGGGCGCGGTGCGCGACGCCGTGCAGGCCGCGTTCGAGCAGCCGGTGAGGTTCAGCCGCACGGGTGGCTCGGGGCCGGCGGCGCTGTTGCACGGGTGGCTCGGCGTGCCGGTCGTGTACCTGGGCGCGACGTTGCCGGATGATCGGATCCACGCGCCCAACGAGCGCGTCGTCGTGCCACTGCTGCTCCGCGGCGCCGAGGCGGCCGCCCGGTTGTGGCGACTGCTCCCGGAGAGGTTGTCATGATCCGCCGCACCAGCCCGGGCGAACCGCTGGCCGAGCGGCCGGGCCACTCGCTCGTCGGTGTGGTCAGGATGCCGGACACGGTGCAGAGCCCGGTCCGCGCGATCCTCAAACGGGTCATCGGCGCGCTCGGCGCGCTCATGGCGGCCGTGCTGATCGTCTACATCGACCGTGACGGCTACCGTGACGTCAACGGGGACGGCCTGTCCCTCTTGGACGCGGTCTACTACGCGACGGTGTCGCTGTCGACCACCGGATACGGTGACATCGCCCCCGCCAGTTCCTCGGCGCGGCTGGTCAACGTCCTGGTGATCACCCCCTTGCGGGTGCTGTTCCTGATCGTCCTGGTCGGTACGACCCTCGAAGTGCTCACCGAGCGTTCACGACAGGCGCTGCGCATCCAGAAGTGGAGGACCAAGGTGCGGGACCACGTGGTCGTCATCGGGTACGGCACGAAGGGCCGGTCCGCGGTCAGCGCCCTCATGGGCGACGGGGCGGAGCCGGGTTCGATCGTCGTGGTCGACACCACCCAGGAGGCCTTGGACGCCGCGTCGGCGATCGGCCTGGTCACCGTGCACGGTTCGGGGACGAGCAACGACGTGCTGCGCGTCGCCGGCGTGTCCCGCGCGCGGGCCGTCGTCGTGGCGGCGAACCGCGACGACACGGCCGTCCTGGTCACCCTCACCGCCCGTGAGCTGGCGCCGAAGGCCCAGATCGTGGCGTCGGTGCGGGAGCGGGAGAACGAACACCTGCTGCGCCAGTCCGGCGCGGACTCGGTGGTCGTCTCCAGCGAGACCGCGGGCCGGCTGCTGGGCATGGCCACCGCCACCCCGTCCGTGGTCGACATGGTGGAGGACCTGCTGACCCCGGACGCGGGCCTGGCCATCGCCGAACGCGACGTGGAGCCCTCGGAGGTCGGCGGCTCGCCCCGGCACCTGCCGGACATCGTGCTGGGTGTCGTGCGCGACGGCACCCTGTACCGAGTGGACGCCCCCGAGGCCGACGCCGTGGAAGCCGGCGACCGCCTCCTCTACGTCAAGAAGGTGACCCCGCCCAGGGAAGCCTGATTCGGCCCGCCGCACCCGGCGCCGCATCGGGTCGGCCCACCCGAACGGCTCGATCGGTCTCGGCCGGCCTCAGTCGGCCAACGGAATCCGCACCTCGAACGCGGCCCCGGACACTTCGGCCACCGCGCCGTGCCGCGCGGCACCCACACCCGGCGAACCTGGCGACGCGGCCGGGTGCGTGCTCGCCGTGTCACCGGGCGACTCCCGCGTCGCCGGGGTGTCGACCGGCGGGCTCGCGGTCGGCGTGCTCCCGGTCGGCGTGCTCGGGGGCCCGCTCGTGTTCTTGGCGCTCGGGTTGGTGGCGCCTGGGACCGGTTCGGGCGGGATCGGGTCTTGGGGGACGGGGTGGTGTGTGGCGGGGTGGTGTGGGCTGTGGGCGCGTTGTGACTCGTCCGGGTCGATGCAGGACAGTTCGCCGCCGTGTGCCCGCACCACGCCGCGGGCGATCGGCAGGCCGAGGCCTGAACCTCCCGAGCGCTGGTCCCGGGCTTCGTCCAGCCGCACCAGCCGGTCGAAGATGCGTTCCCGGTCCGCCGCCGGCACGCCCGGCCCGTTGTCGGACACGACCAGCAGCGCGAAGCTGCCCGCCCTCGACACGCGCAGCCGCACCCGGCCCGACGGGCCGGTGGCCTGGCGGGCGTTGTCGGCCAGGTTGGCCAACACCTGCGCCAACCGCTGCGGGTCGCCGGAGACGAACGCCGACTCGCCCTCGGCGGCGATGTCGAAGTCGGGCGCGAGCAATTGCGTCCGCCCCACCTCGGCCTCGGCCAACGCGAGCAGGTCCACCCGCTCCCGGTGCAGTTCGAGACCGGCCTCGATGCGCGCCAGCGCGAGCAGGTCGTCCACCAGCCGCCCGGCGCGCCGCGACTCGCGCACCAGCAGCAGGTTCAACCGCTCCCGCTCCTCGGCGCTGCCGGTCTGCATCAGGGCCTCCGCGACCGCCTGCACGCCCGCGACGGGTGTCCTCAGCTCGTGCGCCGCATCGGCCACGAACCGCTTCGTCCGCTCCTCCGATCCCTCCAACGAATCCAGCATGTCGTCGAACGCGGCCGCCGCCCGCCCGAGCTCGTTGTCCGCCCGCGACGGGTTGAGCCGGTGCCCCCGGCCACCCCGCGCGATCGAACGCGCCAGCGTGGTCATCGCGTCCAACGGCGCCAACGCCCGCCGGACCACCCACACCATCGCCGCCGCCGTCACCGCCAACGCGCCGAACCCGACCACCAGCAACAACCGCCGCAACCGGGCCTGCGCGGCCGTGATCACCGACGACTCGGCGTACACCGTGATCCTCGACCCGTCGTTCAACTGCCGACTGACCTCGTTCGCCACCTCCTCGTCCGGCGCGTTCCCGAACACCGTCCCGTCCGGCATGACCAGCCGGACCTCCACGCCCCGGCCTTCCAGCCGGTCCACCAGGTCCGCCCCGCGCACCCGCTGCTTGACCAGCTGCTGCGCCACCCGCGACTTCTCGAGCAGCGCGGTGTCGACGTCCCGCTTGGACTGCGCCGCGAACAACGCGTCCACCAACAGCACGACCCCGAGCAGCACGACGGCCAGCACGCCGATCGCGGACAACGTGACCCGCCGGCGCAGCGAAACGGTCCGCAGGCTCACGTCTCGTCCGCCCTGAGCACGTAACCGAGCCCGCGCACGGTGTGCAGCAGTCGTGGGCCGTGTTCCTCCAACTTCCGGCGCAGGGCGCTGACGTGCACCTCCACCAGGTTCGGGTCGTAGTCCTCGTAGCCCCACACGGCGGTGAGGATCTGCGTCTTGCCCACCACCCGTCCCCGCTGGGCGGCCAGGTACCGCAGCAGGCGCAGTTCGGTGGCGGTCAACTCGATCGGCGCGTCGCCCCGCAGTACCACCGCCGAGTCGGCGTCCACCAGCAGGTCGCCGATCTGCACGGTCGACGGCGTCCGCCCCAGCCGCCGCAACACCGCGCTCACCCGCGCGACCAGCTCCGCGAGCACGAACGGCTTCACCACGTAGTCGTCCGCACCCCGGTCGAGCCCGCGCAGCCGATCGGACACCCCGTCCCGAGCGGTCAACATCACCACCCCGGCCCCGGACGCCCGCCGGATGACCTCCAGCAACGTGAAGCCGTCCCGACCGGGCAGCATCACGTCGAGCACCACCAGGTCCGGCCGGAACCGGACCAGGTCGCCTTCCAGCTCACGGCCGTCCGGCCGGACCTGCACCTGGTAACCCGCGTCCCGCAAGGCGGAGCTCACCGCGGCGCCGATCGCCTCCGCGTCCTCGATCACCAGCACCCTGGCAGCAGTCGACACCTCCACATTCTGCGTCGCGACCCGCGCCACGGCCGTGAGGCCGCGACGGATCCGAACGAACGACCCTCAGCCACCGGCACCCCTCAGCGGTGCCCGGTCGAACCCGCGCACGCCGCGCGACGTGCGGGGCCGGTCTCCCACGACGTGGGCGCGGACGGGGGAGACCGGCCGACCGAGGGGAGGACGGCGCGGGCGGGCCTTCGGCCTGGCGGCCGGGCCCGTGGTCGGGAATCCCAAGGTCGGAGATCCCGCCGCGGCGCGCGGTGCGGCATCCGGCGACGTGCGGGCGGTCGAGAGGGTCCGGCGGTGGGAGCGGTGAGGTTCATGGGACAAGTGTCGAACAGGAGTTCGAGGGTGGGCAAGATCACGAACGAGTGATGTTTGGGTGCGCGGAAGACCCGTCCGCCCGCACGACAACCGACCACCCAGTCTGCGACCATCCACGCTGTGGCGGTTCCGCGAAGCCCGGTCAGGTGGGCGCTGGTGCTGCTGGTCGTGGGCCTGGCGGCCGTCGCGGCAGCGGTCGCCTTGTGGTGGCCGAGCACGTCCGCCGAGGTCCGACCGGTCGCCGCGACCGTCGTCGCCCCGGCCTCCTGCGGCGACCCGGACGCCTACGACCGGGTCGAACTGACGGTCGGTGACCGGAAGCACACCGCGAAGCTCGACGGCTGCGGCCACCAGGAGAACGAGGTGGTGGAGGTCGTCCTGCCGGCCGACACCAGCGGCGAGTTCACCGTCCAGGCCGCCGCCAGCACGCCCGTCGGCATGCCGTTCCACGCCCGCCTCACCACGTTGCTGATGTGCCTGAGCGGCCTCGCCGGCGGCCTCTACGCCTACCTGCTGACCAGGCGCTCTCAGCCCACTTCCGTCGGCGACGCCGCGTAGGTGTTGCACGACGAGGTCACGCCCTCGGTGAACCCCAGCGAAGCCCAGTCGGACTGGTTCTCCGGGGTGCCGTGGGCGTTCTTCTCCGGCGGCTCGGCCACGGCGTACCGGAAGTCCTCCGCCGCCTCCTGCGCCAACCCGCTCCCGATCGAGCCGGATGCCGCCACCAGGAACATCCCGGCGAAGCAGTTGGCCTGCAGCTCGATCCGCCGCGACATCTCCAGCCCCGCGGGCGTTTCCTCGCCCGCGTCGACGATCTTGCTGTCCGCGGCGCGGAGCATCCCGGTCAAGGCCTGCACGTGGTGCCCGTACTCGTGCGCCAACGTCGCCAGGTGCGACCCCGCGCGATGGCCGCCACCGTTGTCGCGCAGCCGGCGCGTGGGCATGTAGATGGTCCTGTTGCGACCGCAGTAGTACGCGACCGCCTCACTCTCGGCGGGCGCCGTGCCGCACGGCCCGTCGGTCAGGTCGGGCGCGGTGTCCAGCGCGGGCGGGTCGAACGGCAGGTTCGCCTGCTCCAGCAAGGGCTTCCACGCCTGGTCCAGGCACACGACCCCGGCCTTGTAGTACGCCGACAGCTCCGTGTCGGACACCCCGAACCCCGGCAACGTGCACGCCACGGCGGGCAGTCGGGCGGGTGCGGTCAGCAACGGGTGGTCGGCCAGCCGGTGCACCGCACGCGGCCGGGGCGGTTCGGTCTCGGTGCTCTGGGCGACCGTCACGCCGGGCGCGGCCACCGCGCGGCCGTTGATCCGCTGGGACGTTTCGAGCTGCGTGATGCCGCCGAGGCCCAACACGCACAACACGATCAACGAGAACACGCCGATGAGGACGATCGGGTTGTTCGTGGGCTCCTCGGGCGTGTGCACGGTCCTCCAGTCGGGTCAGCTGACGTCCGCCGCGCTCGCCACCCAAGTGTTGCACGCGCTCGTCTCGTTGTTCTTGAAGCCGTGGTCGACCCACGCGGCGTTCCGCTCCGGGGCGCCGTGGTCGCGGTTGGGGTAGATCGGGTAGTCGCCGCGGTTGCCCGCGTCGGTCAGGGCCACCGAGATCACGTCGTTGGGCACCGCGCCGTGCGACAACGGCGCCAGCGTCATCCCGCCGAAGCAGGTGGCCTGCAGCTCCTTGCGCCGGTTCAGGTCCAGGCCCTCCGGGGTGTCCCAGCCGCCCTTCTCGTACTGAGCCTGGCTGGACGCCCGCAGGATGCCCGACAGCCACTGGACGTGGTGGCCGTACTCGTGCGCGAGCTGCCCCAGGTACTTGCCCGGGTGGTTCGGGTTGGCCGAGCCCTGCTCGTTGGCGTAGTGGTTCGGCGTCCAGTAGATCGTGCCGTCGCAGTACATGGCGGTGCGGTCGGGTCCCATGGAGCCGCACGTGTTGGTGATCTGGGAGGTCACCAGGACCAGCTCGACCGGCTGGTAGGGCAGGTTCGCGCGTTCGAACGACGGCTTCCACATCGCCTCGATGCACGGCAGCGCGGCCCGGAGGAACCGGTCCTGGCCGGCGGGCGAGTAGTCCATCGCGGGCAGGGCGCAGCCGTCGATGTTGAACGCGCCCAGGCCCGCGCCGTGGATCGGGTTGTCGCCCAGCGTGACCACGGCCTTCGGGCCGGCCTTCGACGTGCTGGTCGACGTGGACCGCTCGCTGCTCGCCGTCGTGGTCGTCGTGGTGGTGGTCGTGGTGGTGGGCTCGGGCGTGTACGTGTAGCTGGAGTACCCGTTGCCCGAGTCGCTCGCCGCCTCGGAGCCGTTGTTCGCGGCCAGGATCCCGATCGTGGTCACACCGAGCACGAGCAACCCGACGATCAGCACGGCGACCAGCGGGCCCTTGCTCTTCGGCCGCGGTGGCGGCGGGTACTGCATCGGCGGCGGACCCCACCCCGGCGGCGGGCCGGGCGGCGGCCCCCAGTTCACGGGCGGCGGCTGCGGCGCGGCCATCGGCGGCGGTGCCACGGGGGGCGGTGCCATCGAGGGTGGTCCCATGGGCGGCGGTGCCATCGGCGGCGGTGTCATGGGGGCGTGCCCGGGCCACGGCTGCGTGGGCTGCGGACCGGTCGGCGGGGCCTGGGCGGGTGGCGGCTGCTGCGCCGGCCACTGGTAGGGCTGCTGGGGCTGTTGCGGCGGGGTCAGCGGTGAGGGCATCGGCGGCGGTCCGACCGGTCGTGGCGGCGGCCAGCCACCAGGCGGCGGTGGTTGCGTCATCGCTGGTCGTCCCCCATATCGCGGATACCCGAATCAGCACAAGAGCTTAGGGGAACTCCGCTATTCTCCGCGGCCGTGTTGAAAAACTGGGGAGCGGCGGCCATCTGCGCGGTCGCGCTGTGCGCGGGCACCGGCACGGCGTCGGCGCAGCCGAGCGGCACGGCCGGGCTGCCCGGGACGGTCGGCGCCGACGTGCGGCTCAAACTGGAGCGCGACGGCAGGCTGACCGTGACCGAGGTGGTCACCGTCCCCGAGGGCCGGGCGGCGACGCGGGTGGTCCCGCTGCGCGTTCCCGTCGGCGCGGACCGCGAGCGGGTCTTCCGGGTCGACGACGCGGCCGTGGCGGGCGAGGGCACGGCTACAGCATCGGACGACGAGCTGACGATCGCACTCCGGGCGGGCACGTCCACCGTCAAGTACTCCGTGGTCGGCGCGGTCGCCAAGATCGGCGACACGCTGGAGCTGCGCTGGCAGCCCGCGAGCGGCTGGGACACCGCGCTGGACTCGGTGAAGGTCTCCGTGATCACGCCGGACGCGCCGCGGTCGGTGAGCTGCCTGGCCGGCGAGCCGGGCACGTCGAAGCCGTGCACCAGCGCGGACCTGGGCGACGGCCGGGGCGTGCGGGCGACCGAGATCGGCCTGGCCGCCGGTGAGCGGGTCGACGTGGTGGTGGGGTTGCAGGAGGGCGCGGCGCCCGCCAACGCGCTGGTCGAGGAGACGTCGGGGCTGGCGGCGGCGTTCGCGCTGACCCCGCTGACCGGCGCCGGCCTCGGTGGGCTGGTCGTGTTGCTGCTGTGCGGCGGGTTGCTGCTGTGGTACCTGCGCGGTCGTGACGCGCGGGCCTTGGCCGCCGAGGTCGGGCCGGTGGACGTGCTGGTCACCGACGGTGCCGGGCGGGTGGCGTTCGCCTCGCCGGACGGCGTGCTGCCCGGCCAGGTCGGGACCGTGGTGGACGAGCACGTGGACGTGGTCGACGTGACCGCGACGATCGTGGACCTCGCGGTGCGCAACTACGTGTGGATCGAGGAGGTCGACGGGCACGACTGGCGGTTCGTGCGGCGCAACCCGGCCGACCCGTCGCTGTCCGGGTACGAGCACGCGGTGTACGAGGCGTTATTGCCCGACGGCGTGGACGCGGTGTCGTTGTCGGAGCTGCGGGGCAGGCGGATCGACCTGTCGCGCGTGCGGGACGCGCTGTACGCCGACGTGGTGGCGAAGAACTGGTTCGCGCGCCGGCCGGACGCCGAGCGCAACCTGTGGTGGTGGGCCGGGGTCGGGGTGGGTGTGCTCGGCATCGTGCTGACGGTGGTGTTGGCGTTGGCCGGTGCGGCGGCGTTGTTCGGGTTGGTGGTCGTGGTCGCCGGTGTGGCGTTGGCGGTGGGCGCGCGCTCCATGCCCGCTCGCACCAAGCGCGGGAGTGCCCTGTTGGAGCACGTGCGCGGGTTGCGCGGGTATCTGCACACGGCGAGCCCTTCGGACATCCCGGAGTCCGACCGGGAGATGGTGTTCTCGCGGTCGCTGCCGTACGCCGTGGTGTTGGGGGAGACGGAGCGGTGGCTGGCGGCGTTCGCCGGCGCGCGGCCGGGGCTGTACTGGTTCGGCGAGGCGGAGCAGGGCGGTGACCTGCGGCGGTTCGCGCGGAGCTTCCCGGCGTTCCTCGGGGCGTTGGACGGGGTGCTGGCACAGGCGGGGCACCTGCGGTCGCTGCGCGGCTGACCCCTCGTTTCACCCGATAGTGATCTTGCGCTAGGTCGAACAGCAGTTCGACAATGGAGCCACCTCGGCACACGGACCCGCGGGCGGCGGGTCGGGTGTGCCGCGGTGGTCGGGCCGAAGCCAACCCGGTGTCCACACGCGCCGGCTCCACCGGGTGGGCGGCCTGCCGAGACGAGCGGTGGTCCGGATCGGGCAGGCGTGCGCCCGGCCCCGGATCGACCGTCGCACCGCTGGTCGGGCCGTGGGTACCGGGTGGGTTCGCGCTGGGCGTAGCGGGTCTGCACCGGTGGTGGGCGACCATCGGGACCGGCAGTGGTGTGAACCCGTAGGCTGCGTCCATGGCGCTACCCGAACTGCACAGGTTCACGCTTCCCAACGGTCTGCGGGTGGTGCTCGCACCCGACCGCAGCGCCCCGGTCGTCGGGGTGAGCGTGCACTACGACGTGGGCTTCCGCTCCGAGCCCGAGGGGCGGACGGGGTTCGCGCACCTCTTCGAGCACCTCATGTTCCAGGGCAGCGAGAGCTTGGAGAAGCTGGCCCACTTCCGTCACGTGCAGTCCTCGGGCGGCACGTTCAACGGGTCGACCCACCCCGATTACACCGACTACTACGAGGTGCTGCCGTCGGCGGCACTGGAGCGGGCGCTGTTCCTCGAAGCGGACCGCATGCGGGCGCCGAAGATCACCGAGGAGAACCTGCGCAACCAGATCGACGTGGTGAAGGAGGAGATCCGACTCAACGTGCTGAACCGACCGTACGGCGGGTTCCCGTGGATCCTCCTGCCGCCGGTCCTGTACCAGACCTTCCCGAACGCGCACAACGGCTACGGCGACTTCACCGACCTGGAGAAGGCCACCGTGGACGACTGCGCCGCGTTCTTCGACACCTACTACGCGCCGGGCAACGCCGTGCTGACGGTGGCGGGCGACTTCGACCTCGAGGGGGCGAAGGCACTCGTCGAGAAGCACTTCGGTGACGTGCCCGCCCGTCCGGTGCCGCCCCGGCCGTCGTTCGCCGAGGCGGCGCCGAAGGGCGAGCTGCGGGCCGAGCACACCGACCAGCACGCGCCGATGCCCGCCATCGCCGTGGGCTACCGCATCCCGGACCCGGTGACCGAGGTGGAGGGCTACCTCGCCTACTTGGTCCTGGCCGGCGTGCTGACCGACGGCGACGGGTCGCGGCTCCAGCAGCGGCTGGTGCACCGCGACGCGATCGTGGTCGACGTCGGCGCCGGGTGCGGTCTGTTCGGGCCGTTGGAGGCGCGCGACCCCGACACGTTCACCGTCACCGCGATCCACCCGCCGGAGGTCACCTCCGAGCAGGTGCTCGCGGCCGTGGACGAGGAGCTGCTGAGGCTGGCCGAGGAAGGGCCGACCGAGCAGGAGCTCGCGAAGGTCACCGCACGCTGGGTGTCGACCATGCACCGCGAGCACGACCGGCTCACCAGCCGGACGTTGGGCCTCGGGTCGGCCGAGCTGCTGTTCGGGCGGGCCGAGCTGCTGTACGAGCTGCCGGACAAGCTGTCCCGCATCACCACCGACGAGGTCGCCGCGGCGGCCAAGGCGCTGCGGCCGGACTCGCGCGCCGTCCTGACCCTCAAGCCCGTCGACGGAGGTACCGAGTGAGCGCCCCGACCAAGCACCGCAGCGCCGACGAGATCGGCCGTACGGCGCTCGGGCCTCGCCCGTTCCCGGAGCTGGGCGAGCAGCGGGCGGCGGCCGACCTGGACACCGTCGACACGACGCTGGCCAACGGCCTGCGGGTGCTCGCGGTGCGCCGGTCGTCGGTGCCGCTGGTGGAGGTGCGGGTGCGGATCCCGTTCGGCGACCCGGCGTCGAGCAGCGCCGGTTCCACCCACGCGGCCCGCGCCGAGGTGCTGGCGAACACCATCCTCACCGGCACCGCCACCCGCAGCCGGGTGGACGTGGACACCGAGCTGGCGCTGGTCGGCGGCGAGCTGGACGCGGCGGTCGACCCGGAGCGGCTGGCGCTGTCCGGCAACGCGCTGGTGTCCGGTTTCGCCACCGTGCTGGACGTGCTGCGGGACGCCCTGACCGGCGCGACCTACCCGGCCGACGAGGTCGAGCGGGAGCGCGCGCGGCTGGTGGAGCGGATCCGGTTGGCGCGGTCGCAGCCGAACGTGATCGCGCGGGAGGCGTTGCAGCGCCACCTGTACGGCGACCACCCGTTCGCCAAGGAGATGCCCGAGGCGGACGAGGTCGCGGCGGTGACGCGGGACGACGTGCTCGCGCTGCACTCGTCGGCCGTGCTGCCGCGCGGGTCGGTGGTGGTCGTCGTGGGCGACGTGGAGCCGGACGCGGCGGTGCGCGCGGTCGAGGGCGCGCTGGGCGGCTGGACCGGTGAGGCCACCGCGGTGGCGCTGCGGCCGGTGCCGCCGGTGCGCGGCGGCGACGTGCTGCTGGTGCACCGCCCCGGCGCCGTGCAGTCCCAGATCCGGCTCGCCGGCCGCGGGCTGGCGCGCACCGACGAGCGGTACGCCGCGTTGCAGCTGGCGAACCTGGTGTTCGGCGGGTTCTTCTCGTCCCGGCTGGTGGAGAACATCCGCGAGGACAAGGGCTACACCTACAGCGCGCGCTCGCACCCGGAGTTCACGCCGGGCGGCGCGACGCTGCTCGTGGACGCCGACACGGCCAGCGAGGCGACCGCGGCGGCGCTGTTGGAGACCCGGTACGAGCTGGGCAAGCTCGGCCTCGTCCCACCGACGGAGTCCGAGGTGGACACCGCGCGCCGGTACGCGATCGGGTCGCTGCTGACCGCGACGTCGTCGCAGGGCGGCCTGGCGTCGTTTCTGATGAACCTCGCCGGTCTCGGCCTGGACGTCGAGTGGTTCACCGGGCACCCCGGCCGGTTGGCGGCGGTCACCGTCGAGCAGGTCGCCGAGGTGGCGCTGGAGTTCTTCGCGCCCACCGCGTTCACCGGCGTGCTGGTGGGCGACGCGGACCAGCTGGCGCCGCGACTGCGGGCGCTGGGCGGTGTGGCCCTGCCGTGAGCTTCGAGCTGGGGGAACTGCCCGCCCTGTCGCGGTTCACGGTGGACCGGCGCGAGCCGTTGCGCGGTGACGCGGAGCGGATCGCGCAGTTGTGGCCGAAGGCGCGCGTGCTCACCGTGGACGCGCACGGCCGCACGTTGGTGGCCGACCGGGCATCGCGCCTGGTCGACCGCCCCGCCACCGAGTTCGGCGACGGTCCGCCGGACACCGCCGTGCTGCTGGGCGAGCAGGACGGCGTGGCGTACTGGGCGGTTCCACTGGCCGAGGACGAGACGGACGTCCACGCGCCCACCGGCCGGGCGTGGTTCCGGCCGGAGCTGACCGACGAGCCGCAGTGGCTCGACCTGCGGGCGTGCGGCGCGTTGCTGGACGACACCGGTGCGGGCCTGTTCACCTCCGCGGTCGCGTTGTTCCACTGGCACCGGTCGGCGAAGTTCTGCGCGGTGTGCGGCGGGCGGACCGGGCCGATCAAGTCCGGCTGGGCGCGGGTCTGCGAGCAGTGCGGGCGCGAGGAGTACCCGCGCACCGACGCGGCCGTGATCTGCCTGGTGCACGACGGCGCGGACCGGGTGCTCCTGGCCCGCGGCGAGGGGTGGCCCGAGGGGCGGTACTCGGTGCTGGCCGGGTTCGTCGAGGCGGGCGAGTCGCTGGAGGCGTGCGTCGCGCGGGAGATCGAGGAAGAGGTCGGCGTGCAGGTCGGCGCGATCCGCTACCTCGGCAGCCAGCCGTGGCCGTTCCCCCGGTCGTTGATGGTGGGGTTCGAGGCGGTGGCCGACCCGACCGAACCCCTGCGGCTCGCCGACGGCGAGATCGCGCAGGCCAGGTGGGTCGATCGGGCCGACGTGCGGCAGGCGCTCGCCGAGCCGGGCAGCGTGCCCGACCTGCTGCTCGCGCCGGGCGCGTCCATCGCCTACCGGATGATCCACTCGTGGGCGGCGGCGGGCTGACCCGGCGCGCCACCGCCTGCCCGCGAAGACCAGGTGCGGTTCGAGGTCCGACGGCACGGGCAGGGAGAACGCGCCCTCGCGCGGTCCCCGCGACGTCCAGTCGCCGAACTTGTCGTCGATGAACGCCGAAGCCCCGGGACCGTCCACCTCGGACCAGCCGCGACCAGGTGTTCCTCGATGCGTCGCTCGCTGAGCGACCGCGACGTCGCCGATCACGAGCGCATCGGGCGCAAACTGCTGGAGGCGCACGGCAAATGGGACACCAAGCGGTTCGCAACCGACTAACGTCGGGACTTCGACGCGCCCGTGTGGCGGCCGTGGTCCTACTCGCCCGTTGGGGGTCGCCGTGCACCGCAAGCTGACCGTGCGCGACCTGCGTGCCGGTAACCGGGCGCGGGTGTTGCGCGCGCTGTACTTCGACCAGCCGCGCAGCCGGCAGGAACTGGCCGGCGTCACCGGCCTGAGCCAGGCGTCGGTCAGCAACGTGGTCGCCGAGCTCATCTCCGACGGCGTGGTGGTCGAGGCCGGGCAGGTCGACTCGGACGGCGGGCGGCCACGCGTGCTGCTGCGGGTCAACCCGGCGCACGCGGCGGTGGTGGGCGTCGACGTCGGCGAGACGCACGTGCTGGTCGAGGTGTTCGACCTGACGTTGCGGCGGCTGGCGGAGGCGACGTTCCCGATGGAGCCCGACGTCCACTCGATCGACGACGTGGCCCGGCGGGTCCTCGAAGGACTCGACCGGTGCCTGGCCGAGAGCGGGGTCGGCGACGTGCTCGGCGTCGGCATCGGCGTGCCCGGCCAGGTCGAGCACGGCCTGGTGTACGCGCAGACCGTCGGCTGGCACGGCGTCGCGTTGGAGCAGCTGCTCCGGACCGGCACCGACCTGCCGTTGTTCCTCGACAACGGCGCGAACACGTTGGGGCAGGCCGAGGTGTGGTTCGGCGCGGGCCGCGGCACGGGTGACGTGGTGGTCGCGCTGATCGGGTCGGGTGTCGGCGCGAGCGTGATCGCGGGCGGCGTGCTGTACCGCGGGTCGTCGGGCGGCGCGGGGGAGTGGGGGCACACGACGGTCGCGCTGGACGGCCGGCCGTGCCGGTGCGGCGCGCACGGGTGCCTGGAGGCCTACATCGGCGCGTCCGCCGTGGTCGACCGGTACCGCGCGGTGCACGCGAACGTGCCCGCCGAGCAGGAGGCGGCGCTGGCGGCCCTGGTCGCGGACGGTTCGCGGGCGGCGCGGGACGTCCTCGCCGAGACCGCCCGCTACGCGGGGCTCGGCATCGCGAACCTGATCAACCTGTTCAACCCGTCACAGGTGATCGTCGGCGGCTGGGCCGGGCTGCTGCTGGGTGCGCGGATCCTGGACGACGTGCGTACCCAAGCCTCCCGCCACGCCCTGCACCGACCGTTCGAGCAGGCGTCGATCACCCTGTGCGAACTGGGCCCGGAGTCGGTCGCGCTCGGCGCGGCCACCCTGCCGGTCGCCGAGTTCCTGGCCGCCGGCGGTGTGCGCCGCAGCACGGCCAGCCGCGTGGTGTGAGTGCGTTCAGGGGTCGACGCGGTCCAGTGCCGCGCCGTCCCACGTCGTCTGAGTGCACGCCACGCCGCGGCCGTTCTTGGGGCGCAGCACGTCGTAGATGTGCATCCGCGGGATCTTGTCGGACACGCCCCAGCCGCTCGGCCAGGTGATCACCCAGTCCATGTCGAGGTCCACCAGCAGGCCGAGCATCCGCGCGATCGTCGGGTCGTCCAGCCGCTCGAACGCCTCGTCCAGCAGCACCAACCGCAACGGCGAGAACTCGCCGCTCACCGCGTCGTAGAACGACGCCGCCGCCGCGAACAGCGTCACGTACGAGATCAGCCGCGTCTCGCCGGACGACAGCTGCCGCAGCCGGCGTTCGCGCGGGTTGCCGTCCGGGCCGGTGTCGGCGACCGTGACGGTGAACTGGTGCCACGTGCGGTAGTCCAGGGCGCGGGACAGGATCTCGGCGTAGTTGCCGGTGTGCGCGTCGCGTTCGGCTTCGATGCGCTCGGTGAACACGCGCCGCAGGGTGGCGTCCTCGTCGGGATCGCGGTCCGCGTACGGCAGGCGGACCAGTGCGAGCGCGTCGCGCGTCTCCTCCTCCAACGCCGCCGACGGCTTCCACGCCAGCTTCACGTGCACGCCCTGGCTCGACCGGGCCTTGCCGAGCACCTCGTTCATCCGCTTGCACAGGTCCTCGGCGACCGCGATCTGCCCGCGCAGCCACTCGGCCAGGTCGCGGATCAGGTAGTCGGCGAAGATGTTCTGGTACTGCTCGTCGAGGAAACCGCGCTGTTCGGCCAACTTCGCGGTGACCTGCCGTGCGGCCACGGCCACCGGCCGGGCACCCTCCTCGCCGGTGACGGTGACGGTGAGCAGGCCGACGTGCTGCTCGGCGGCGATGTCGTGGCTGCCGGCCAGCGAGGTCTGCAACGCCTGGAGCTTGGTGATCACGGTCGCCTCACCCGCGCCGCGGCGGTCGGAGCCGGCCAGTGCCGCGCGCACCGACGTGACGTCCTCCGGCACATCCGGCAGTGCGGCCACCAGGATGCCGGGGGCCTGCACGGTGGCCTTGAAGTGCTCGGTCGCGTGGGTCAGGGTGTCGCGCGCGGAGGCGAGCTGTTCGGCCGAGGTCTCGATCTGGGCGCTCAACTTGGCCGCCTGCTCGCGCGCCGACGCGACCTGCTCCCGCACACCCTTCAACTCGTCGCGCATCTCCCGCCGCGAACGCTCCACAGTGGACAGTTGAGCCGCGATTTCCCTTGCCTCGCCGCCGATCGCGTCGGTCAGCTCGGCCAACGTCGACGCCTGCGACGCGTAGTCCACGCACCGCGCCTCCGCATCCGCTTCGGCCGCAACCCGATCGTCCACGGCGGCGTGGTAGCGGTGGGTCGCGTCGGTCAGATCGGCGACCGTGCCGCGGCACTGGCGGCGCAGCACGTCACCCAGCCGATCGGCCGTGCGCTGCGCCTCGGCCGCCGCCTGTTGGGCCTGCCGCAGGCCGTCGGTGGTGGCGGGCAGGCCCGCGTCGCCCGCCTGGCGCACGACTTCGGCGGCGGCGGCCTCGCCGCGGGCCTGGGCGGCGGCGAGTTCGTCGCGCAGCTCCTGGGCACGGCGGGCCGCCCGGTCGGCCGATTCCTGGGCGGCTTGGAGGCGGCCGTGCCGGGCGACGAGCTCGCGGTCGGCGGGGAAGCGGTCGAGGTGGGCCTCCCACTGCTCGACCCGGCCGTGCGCGGCGGCGAGGTCGGCTTCGGCCGCGCCCAGGTCGGCGCGCAGGGTGGCCAACTCGTCCTCCAGCTCCGCGATCCGGCGCCGGCGGGCGGCTTCGCGGGCCCCCGCGCCGATGAACTCCGCCGCGTCCTTGTGCCACGCGCCGGTCAGCACGCCTGCCTGCCACCGTCCGTCCGGCGACACCGCGAATCCGGCGGCGGGGGCAGGGTCACGGCCAGGCGCGGGGGTCGGGTCAGGGGCGGGCTGAGGGGTGGGGCTGGGGGCCTTGGCGGGGGCGAGGGTGTGCAGGGACACCGACGCGAGCAAGTCCGCCACGACTGCGGCCGGCACCGGGGAGTTCGGCTCGACGGCCGGGATCAGGACCGTCGCCAGGGACGGGCCGGCTACCGGGGTGCCGGGTACGGCCAGCACGTCGTGAGGTGCGGTCGGCACGTCGTGGGGAGTTGTCCGCGGGGGGTCTGAGGGGTCGGGGGTGGTTTCGGCGGTTCCGCTGGTTTTCAACCGAGTGGTGGTAACAGTGTTTCCGTACATATTCGGGCCATGTTCACCCGAAAGTGATCCCGGCACCCAGGCGTCCAAGAGGCCGGATGCCTCCAGAGCCGCTTCCAGACCTGCCCGCGACGCCTCGTCCACCGACGGGGCGAAGTCGACCAGGCGGTAGAACGGGGCACCGTCGCCGGAGTCCCGGTCCGCCGCGGTGAAGCGACCACGTTCCGGTGCCTGCGCCGTCCCCGAACGCAGGCCGGAGAGTTCCGCGTCCAGCCCGTTGATGGCCGCGGCCAGGTCCGACCGCCGCTGCACGACGGCATGCGCGTCGTCCCGGGCAGCCGTCACCAGAGGACCCACCCAGTCGCGGGCGGCCGTGGTGAGAGTACGGGCGGCGGCTGGGTCGACCGTGGTGGGCACGTCAAGCGTGGTGTCCGGCCGGACCTCCGCCAACGGGCCCGAGGTCCGCCACGACTCGACCTCGGCCAACCAGTCCTGGGCCACCTCGGCCAGTTCCTGCGCCTCCTGGTTGCGCAACGCCGCCGCCTCGGTCGATGCGTGCTGGGCATCCCGCGCGGTCTGACGGAGGGTGTCCACCTGCCGTTGCGCCGCATCCAACTCGGCCGCCCGCGCGGCCAGGGCCAGCGCCAACGCCCCGCGCTGCCGGGCCGCGGCGGCGATCTCCGACATCCTCGCCGCCACCGCCTCCAGCACCTCGCCACCCACCTCGGCGGCGGGCGGCACGCGGCGTTCGATCGGCAGTGGTTCGGCTTCGGGGTCGGGCTTGGCCCGCACCGACTCCGTGCGGACCAGGGCGTCCGAAGCGGACACGCCGGGGACGTCGGGCACCGCCGAGGTGTCGAGGCCGCTCACCCGCAGGTGGTGGCGCAACGGCTCGACCAACTCCTGCGCCGAGCCGAGGTCCTCGGCCAACCGCCGCAGCAACCGCAGCACGCCGTCGACCGCGCCGTCCTCCTGCAACCGCTGCTTGTTCGCCATGTCCAACGCCGCGGCCGCCGACGAGCGCTTCTCCGCCACCAGCTTCTCGCGCGTCTGGAGGTCCTGGAGGTCGCGGAACGCGGGCAGCTCCTTCAACGCCCCGATGGTCTCCTCGGCCTGCTGCTCACCGGCCTCCAACGACGTCAACGAGTGCTCCGCCGCCGCACGCGCCGCCAACGTCTCCGCCAACGACGCCGACAGCCGCGCCGACGCCCGCTCCAGCTTGCGCACCCCGTCCTCGGCCGCGCCCAACCGCTCCGCCGCCGCCCGCAACCCACCGAACGCGTAGTCCGAGTACGTCTTCAGGAACGTCCCGAGCGCCGCGTCGGCCGACGACAGCCGGGTGATGTTCTCCCGGATCGACTCCAGGTCGTCGAACGACGTCGCCAGCTGCTCGACCATCGCCGAGTCCAACGGCGGCAGGGCGTCGGACAGGATCTGCTCCAGCTGCCCCTCCAGCACCTTCAACCCGACGTCGGGGTTGCGCAGCGTCCGTTGCAGGTGCAGCAGGTCGCCGTACCGGGGCGCGGGCACGCCGTACACGGTCTCGGCCACGCGCGCCCGGAACGCGGCCTCTTCCAGCACGCAGTCCGCGCCGATCAGGTCACGCAGCTGCGCCGGACCCAACGGCGTGCGGTCCGGACCCACCAACGACAGGCCACGACCCACGCGGGACGAGGTGATGAACCGCCACGAGTCGGTGATCGCCTGGGACGTCTTGGACGCCTTCACCCCCAACCCGCAGGTCAGGAACTCCTGCGAGCCCGAGTCCGCGCCGCGGGTCAGCTCCACCCACGCGTACCCGATCCGGTTGGGCCCGCCGTCGTAGTCGTCCAGCATGAGCCGGCGCAGCGACACCGTGTCGAAGCCCTTGGAGCCGACCTGTCGCAGGTCGCCGTCCAGGCACAGCGGCAGCAGCAGTTCCAGCGTGCG
Source organism: Saccharothrix stipae (assembly GCF_054781895.1). Taxonomy (NCBI): domain Bacteria; kingdom Bacillati; phylum Actinomycetota; class Actinomycetes; order Pseudonocardiales; family Pseudonocardiaceae; genus Saccharothrix; species Saccharothrix stipae. Next base: position 516,703 of record NZ_BAAGTN010000009.1, read on the forward strand.
CGACTTGCCGGACCCGTTGGTGCCCTGGAAGATCGCGCGCCCACCGGAGAAGTCGAACTCCTGCTCGGTGTACTGCCAGATGTTGACGATGCCGCCCCTGTGCAGCCGCCACCTGTTCACGCGGTCTCCTCGTCGAACAACGACCAGCTGGGCACGTCCGGCACGACCACCGGCTCCACGTCACGTTCCGGGTCGCCGTCCGGCGAGGGCAGCCACCGGTGCGCGGCCGCGTTGAGCAGCCACCCGTCCCCCGCCGGATCGGGGTCGGGCACCGCCAACCCCATCCGGCGCAACAGCTCCAGCACCTCGTCGACCAGCCGGTCCGGGTCTTCGGTGAACTGCTTGGACCACGCGGTCGGGTAGTCCGCCACCAACCGCTCGCACACCGACCTCACCTCCGCTGCGGCGACCACGTGCCGTCCGTCGGAGCGGTGCGGCGAGGAGAGCAGCTCCGGCAACGCCAGCAGAGCGATCCGCGCCACGGTGGACGTGCCGGGGAAGTACAGGTCGGTCAGGTAGTCCTCGGGGTCGGCGGCCAGCACGCCCTCGACCCGGCACTCGGTGTGCAGGCCGAAGCACGTCTCCAGCAACGCGGACTCCTTGCGCTGGTTGCGCCGCAACCACTCCGCCTGCTCGGGCGGCAGGTCCGCGTACAGCACCACGGGGTTCTCCACCAGCTTGCGCCGCACCGCGTGCTCGACCCCGCGCGGACCGGGCCGTGCGGCCAGCTCCACCAGCCGTGCCGGGTCCGACGCCTCCGCCACCGGACCGGTCAGCAGCTGGCCGAGCAGGTCGGTGTCGATCGTGATCAACGCCTCGGCCTGCACGTCCACCGTGCCCTCGGTCTCGTGCAGCACGCCCAGCGACACCAGGTGCCGCAACGCCGCCGTCAACGCGCGCCGGTCGGTGACGTCGTCCACGACGGTGAGCCCGGCCTCCACGGCCGCCGCACGGACGTCCGCCACCAGCCGCGACAGCAACGCCTGCCGCCCGATCCCGGTCAGCACCGCCATGGTCAGCGCCACGTACGCGTAGCCGCGCGGCGACATGCCGAGCACGCCGCGCGAGTCGTCGGGTCCCGGCCCGGCCTTGTAGAGCCGCGCGAACCGCCGTTCCACCACCAGCCGGTAGCCCAGCACCCGGGCGAACAGGTCCTGCAACGCGGCCCGGTGCCGGAAGACCAGCGTGAGCAGCTCGCCGTCCGGCCCGTCGGCGCGCAGCAACGGCCGCCGCAGCAGGGTGCGGGCGCAGCGCACCACGTTCGCCGCGTCGATCTCGGAGAGGTCGTCGAACATCAGTCGAGCACCAACGTCGAGTCGTGCAGCGTCAACGTCCCCGCCGCCGAACGGATCCGCGTGGCACGGCCGGCGGCGTGCGCCACCGTCACCCGCAGCCCGCGCACGGGATCGGTCGCCGAACCCGGGTCGGCCGCCGTGTCGCGCTGCGCCATGGCCAACGTCAGCAGCTCGCACAACACGCCGAGCGCTTCGCCGGACAACGTCGTCTCGGCCAACCGGGGCGCGGCCGCCGCCAGCTCGGCCACCGAGGCCGCCCGCCGCTCGTCCGCCTCCCGCGCCTCGGCCAGCAACGACTGCTCGGTCATCGGGTCGTCCAAGATCCGCGACGTGCGCCCGCGCGCACCGCGATCACCCCGGCTGCGCACGCTCACCTGCACGTCGACCACCGGACCGTCCCGCCACGGCGTGCGCTCGTTGTCGCTGTCGTGCTCGGGCGCGGGCGACACGTGCCGCGCCGAGTGCAGGCCGAACGCCGCCGCGTACAGCTCGTGCGCCTGCGCCCGGGTGCCCGCGTCGAACCAGCCGGCCAGCTTGAGCAGCTCGGCCCGCCGGCTGGGCAGCAGCCCGCCGCCGGACGTGGCCCGCTTCACGCTGGCCAGCAACGACCCGATCGCCCGGGCGGTGGCCTCGCGCAGCGCCGTCACCTGGCTCGGCCGGCCGGGCCGGTCCACGAACCAGTCGGTCAGCTCCTGCCAGTCCTCGGCCGATCGGCCGCGCGCCCGTTCGACCTGCTCGCCGAGGTCGGCGCGGCCCAGCAGCCGGAGCAGCTCGGAGCGCGCGGAGGTGACCCGGGCCAGGGCCTCGGCGATGGCCGGGGTGTGCCGCAGCACGTCCTCCACGACCATCTGGATGTACTCGACCAGCAGGTTGCGGAACCCGGAGATCTCCTCCGGCGCCAGGTGGTGCCGCGTCACGACCTGCCCCAGGTAGGCGTAGAAGTCGCGCACGGTCGCGGCCAGCTCGGCGTGCTGGAGGAACAGCGTGGTCACCTGCTCGGCCAGCACCTCGCGCGACCGCGGCGCACCGCTGATCAACGCCTCCGACAGCGACCGCCCCAGCCGGTCGAGACCGCGTTCCACGGCGGGCAGCAGCTCCCGTGAGACCTCCCGCGCGCCCTCCGGCACCCGCAGCAGCTCGTCCACGTCGCGCTGCACCCGGACGGCGAGCTTGCTGACCTGGTAGCGCACGCTGCCGTGCTGGAACTCGGCGATGCTGGAGGCCACCACCTCGCGCCTGCCCTGCACCAGGTTGCCCCACTCGACCAGCTGCCGGAGCCGGTTGAGCACGTTCTCGATGCGCGACTCGCCGGGCTCGACCCGGCCCTCCCGCTCGGCGCCCGCCAGCGCGCCCGCGACCTCGCCCGCGGACAGGTCGGCCAGCAGCGTCGAGGTGAACAACCGCATGATCGCCAGGTAGGTGCGCTGGTGATCACGGGCGTCCAGGTACGCGTAGAGCTTGAGGCGGCCGGCTGGTTCCACGGTGCGCCACCCTAATGCGGCGGTCCGACACGTGCGGGCTACCGTGCCCGTGTGAGTCTGGGGCGCGCGGTGGGGTTGGTGCTGGGCGTGGCCGCTGACGCGGTGTTCGGCGACCCCCGGAAGTATCACCCGGTAGCGGGATTCGGACGTGCGGCGGCGGCGCTGGAGCGCAGGCTGTACCGCGACCACCGGGTGGGCGGTGTGGCGCACACGGCGGTGCTCGTCGGCGGCACGGTCCTCGCGGGTGTCGCGGTGGAGCGGTTGGGCAGGCGCGGCCAGGTCGTCCAGGCCCTCACCACGGCCGCCGCGACGTGGCTCGTGCTCGGCGGGTCGTCGTTGGCCGACGAGGGCACCGCGATGGGCCGCGAGCTGGACGGCGGCGACCTCGAAGCGGCGCGCAATCGTTTGCCCAACCTCTGCGGGCGTGAGCCGCGCAAGCTCGACACGATGGGCCTGGCGAAGGCGACCGTCGAGTCCGTGGCGGAGAACACGTCCGACGCCGTGGTGGCCCCGCTGTTCTGGGGCGCGGTCGCGGGCGTGCCCGGCCTGCTCGGCTACCGCGCGGCGAACACCCTCGACGCCATGGTCGGCCACCGCAACGAGCGGTACCTGCGGTTCGGGTGGGCCGCGGCCCGGCTGGACGACGTGGCCAACCTGCTGCCCTCGCGGCTGGCCGCGCTGCTCACGGCGGCGGGCGCGCCGGTCGTCGGCGGGTCCGCGAGCGAGGCGTGGCGGACGTGGCGGCGGGACGCGGCGGCGCACCCCAGCCCCAACGCGGGCCAGGTCGAGGCGGCGTTCGCGGGTGCCTTGGAGGTCCGGCTCGGCGGTCGCACGGTGTACGCGCACGGCGCGGAGGACCGGCCGGTGCTCGGGCACGGCCGCAACCCCGACGCGGGTCACGTCACGCGTGCGGTGGAGCTGTCGCGAGTGGTCGGCGCGTCGGCGGCGGCCGTGACCGCGGTCATCGCGCTGGCGCGGCCTCGTCTTCGGCGAGCTGTTCGGCGACGGACTTCCGCCTGACCTTGGTCCTGCCGTCCTCGGTCTTGCCCTCCGGGCCGTCGTCCTCGCGGAGCGCGCCGCCGGGCCGGATCTCGCGGACGGTGAAGTACAGCCAGCCGCCCAGCGCCATCGCGCCGAACGCGATCCACTGCAACGCGTAGGAGAAGAACGGGCCCGCGTCGAGCTTCGGCAGCGGCAGGGCCTGCTCGACGCCGGGCTGGCCCTCGGTGAGCTGGAAGTAGCCCGGCCGGATGTCGAGCCCGGCGGCCCGGCCGACCACGGCGGAGTTCACCGAGTACACCTGGCGGTGCCGGTCCTCCTGGAACGCGTCGCGGGCGTCCGACTCGTCCCGGCGGACGAGCGCGACCAGCGTCACGTCCCCGGTCGGCAGGGGGGCGAGGTCGGGCACCTTGATGCCGTTGACCGGCCGCACGTAGCCGCGGTCGACCAGCACCACGGGCCCGCCGGCCAGCTGGAACGGCGTCAGCACCTCGAACGCCGCCTCGCCCTGCACGGTCCGCAGCCGCGCCACGGCCTGCCCGTCGGGCAGGTAGCGGCCGGTGAGCGTCACGCGTCGCCACTCGACCTCGGCGGCGGGTCGGTCGAGCAGCGCGGTGACGGGCACCGGGTCGGTGCGGACGGACGAGGTGACCGCGTGGTTCTGCGCCTCGCGCTCGGCGTCGCGGTGGAACTGCCACGGCGCGAGCAGGGTGAAGCACGCGCCCGCGAACACCCACACCGCCAGCGTCAACGCCAGCCAGCCGGGTCGCAACAGGAACTTCAACCGCACGTGACCACGGTAAGCCCTAGGCCGTTGTGACCTGCACCCGGTCGAATCGGGCGGTGAAGCCGGGGCCCGTCGGCGCGGCCACCATCACGCCCGCCAGCGTCCGGACCTCCGGCGGGAAGTACGCCAGCCGCAGCATGGTGGTCGGCTCGGCGTCGCCCACGCCGTAGCGGACGGTCACCGCGTCGCCCTCGCGCACCGCCGCGATCGTCACCCGGCCCACGTGCCCGGCGGGCACCACCGACCAGTCGGAGAAGTCCCTGGTCACCACGGTGCTGACCTGGAACTCGTCGTCCACGAGCTCGACCCCGGCCTTGATCCAGTTCCGGTCGTCGAGCCACAGCGCGAGGCCGGCCTGGTCGTACTGGGCGGCGTAGTCCGCGGTGAACGAGGCGGCGATGGTGAAGTCGCCGGCCAGGGGCACTCCCAGCACGTGGCCGCTGTCGCGGTCGTAGCCGTAGTGGGTGGTGCGCCAGAAGTCGGTCTCCGGGTCGCTGGTGATGGTCAACCCGTCCTGGTCGCTCCAGGACCGCGGCTCGTTGAGCCACTGCCAGTCGTCGCGGTCGAACGCCTTGATCCCCATGCCGTCATCATGGCAGCGATCGCGCCAGCGACAACGCCTGTCGGGCGTATCCGCGGCCGAACAGCACGGCGTGCACGAGCACCGGGAACAGCTGGTGCAGCGGCACCCGGTCGCGCCAGCCGTCGGCCAGCGGCGCGGCCTCGTCGTAGGCGGCGAGCACGCGGTCCAGGTGCGGGCAGCCGAACAGGGCCAGCATGGCCAGGTCGCTCTCCCGGTGGCCGCCGTGCGCGGCCGGGTCGATGAGCCACGCGCGGCCGTCGGCGGCCCAGTGCACGTTGCCCGCCCACAGGTCGCCGTGCAGCCGGGCGGGCGGCTCGTCCGGCGCCTCCACCCGGACGTCCTCGACGGTCCGGGCCTCGGCGGCGGTCATCGCGCCCGCGTCCACCGCCAACCGGGCGTAGTGGGCGATCCGGTGCTCGGCGAACCACTCCGCCCAGTTGCCGGATGCAACGTTGCGCATCGGTGCCTTGCCGATCGACGCGTCGACCGGCCCACCGGGCGGGGGAGCGCCGAACGCCGGCGCGCCGGTCGCGTGCAGCGCGGCGAGCCGACGACCGAACTCGGCCGCGGCTCGTGGGGTCGGCGGTCCCGGCTCGACCCGGTCCAGCGCCAACCACCGCCCACCGTGCCCGCGCACCCGCGGCACCGGCGGTCCCCCGGGTTCGGCCAACCACGCCAGCGAGGCGGCCTCGGCGAGCACCGCGTTCGGCTCCTCGTGCCGCTTCACGACCACCGCGTCGCCGTCGGCGAGGTCGACCTCCCACACGTCCCCGCCGAGCTGCCGCACCGCGATCGCCGCCGCACCGGTCAGCTCCGCCGCCGCCTCGGCCGGCCTCACAGCCGCTCGCGCACCCACGCCAACAGCCCCGGCACGGAGGCCTCCACCAGCTCCACCACGTGGTCGAAGCCCGCCTTGTCGCCGTAGTAGGGGTCGGGCACGTCCACGCCGTCCGCGTCCGGGTCGAACGAGCGCAGCAGCCGGACCCGGGCCGGGTCGGCGACCATCCGCCGCAGCTGCCGCGCGTGCCCGGAGTCCAACGCGACCAGCAGGTCGGCGTCGAGGTGGTTCTCTCCCACCTGGGCGGCGGTGTGCTCGGTCGGGTAACCGTTGTCGGCCAACGACTTCGCCGCGCGGGGGTCGGCCGGGTCGCCGACGTGCCACCCGCCGGTGCCGGCGCTGGTCACCTCGACGACGTCACCCAGCCCGGCACGGCGCAGGTGCTCGCGGAATATGATCGCGGCCACGGGGGAGCGGCAGATGTTGCCGGTGCAGATGAACGAGACGGTCAGCGTCACGGCAGGGGAGTCTGCCAGGTCGGCGCCCCACGACCGGCTCGGTGTTGGGGGTCCAAGCATGTCCGGGGTCGTGGTCGGGGTCGTCGTGCTGCTCGCGGTCGTGGTGGCCGCCGGGGTGGTGGTGGCGGTGCGCCGCCGTGCCTGGCCCGAGACGCCCGCGTTCGCCCGGCCGCGGCCCGTGACGTCGCCCGGCGGGCTCGCCCCCGATCCCAACGCCGGATTCTTCACCCACCGCCGTTTCGTGTTCCGGAAAAGGCATTTCTTCGTCGGCACGGGGTGCCCTCCGGTGCTGGTCGCCGATTTCTCGTCACTCGACGTGTTGCGTCGGGAACAGCCCGTGCGCATTGCCCGGTACGGCATTCGGGTGTGGTGGTGGTTCGAGGACGAGTTCTACCGTGAGGCGGTCGGTCTGGGCGCCGGCGACGTGCGAGCATGGGTGCGCGAGCGGGAACGGAAGCGGTTGGCCCGGCAGGACCGGGCCCGACTGCTCTCAGCGGCGGAAGAGAGTCTGCGAAAGCGTGATAACGGGTAACGGATCGGCCCGCAATTCCGACGCCAATGGTGTGGGGAATGTGTCGGGAAGGAACGTGGATGACTCGCATGTGTCGTGTGCGGAGGGGTCGTCGGAAGGTCGGCGTCCGGTGGTGACCGACCCTTCGCTGTGCCGGGCGGCCCGGTACGAGGTGCCCTCGCCGGCGCACCTGGTCCTGAGCTTCGCCCTGCTGTTCTTCGCGGTGGCCGCCTCGATGCTGTGAGGTTGCCGCGGCGGCTCACGCGGCGGTGACGGCGCACGCGATCTCAGCGCGCTCTCAGGTGGCGCGCGGGACGATCACCGTGTGTCCACAGTGAAGTCGTCGAGCTCGGGAACGTCGTCGGACCGGGGGCGGTCGACCATGCCGACCATGCCGGCGCTCGCCAGTGCGCTGCCGAGGGTCGAGGACGAGATCCGGGCCCTGGCGACGTCGTCCTCGCTGCCGATCGTGAACGCCTTCTCCGGCCGCATCACCGCGGCCGGCGGCAAGAGGCTGCGCTCGGTGCTCATCCTGTCCGGCTCGCTGGCCGTGTCGGGTGAGATCACCGACAAGGCCGTCACGGCCGCCGCGTGCGTCGAACTGCTGCACGCGGGCTCCCTGGTGCACGACGACCTGATGGACAACGCCGAGGAACGGCGCGGTGTGCGCACGGTCAACGCGGACTGGGGCACGGGCCCCGCCGTGCTGGTCGGCGACTTCATGCTGGCCCGCGCCAGCCAGGCCGCGCTGGACCGGATCTCGCCGTTCGCCGCGAGCAGGCTCGCGCGGGCCGTGACCGACCTGGTCGAGGGGCAGGTGCTGGAGGTCGTCGACCTGTTCGACCCGTACCGCGGCCCGGACGACGCGGTGCGGTCCATCGAGCTGAAGACCGGCGCGTTGTTCGAGGTGGGGTGTGTGCTGGCGGCGCACTGCGCGGACGCGGACGAGGCCACCACGGCCGCCATGGCCCGGTTCGGCGCGTTGTTCGGGCTGATGTTCCAGATCCTCGACGACCTGCTGGACCTCGCCTCCACCGCGCAGCGGCTGGGCAAGCCGGTCGGCAACGACATCCGCCAGGGCGTCTACACGCTGCCGCTGCTGCGCGCGTTGACCGACGACCAGCGCACGCTGCTGGCCGAACGCGGCCGTGAGCTGACCGACGCCGAGCTGACCCGGCTGCTGGCGGAGCTGCGGCAGACCAGCCTGGTCGCCGACACGCTCGCGCACTGCACGGCGTTGGCCGCGCAGGCGGTGCACGCGCTGCCGGACCTGCCCGACTCGGAGGCGCTGGGCATCCTGCGCGAGCTGCCGGGCGCCTACCTGGACTGGGCCGCCTCCCAGATCGCCTAGCGCGCGGGTCGGCCGCCGGCAGGTCGCCTAGACTCGCGCCGATGACCAGCCAGGATTCCGGCCGGGCGCTGCTGCGCCACCACGGGGACGTCGACGCCGCGCCCGGGCTCGCGGACTTCGCGGTGAACGTCCGGTTGCCCACGCCGCCCGCGTGGCTGCGCGACCGGCTGGTCGCCGTGCTCGACGACCTCGGCTCCTACCCGGCCGCCGCCGCCGACGAACGCGCCCGCGCCGCCGTCGCCGCACGGCACGGCCGCGACCCGGACGAGGTGCTGATCCTCAACGGCGCCGCGGAGGGGTTCGCGCTGCTGCCCAACCTGCACCCGTGCCTGGCCGCGGTGGTGCACCCGTCGTTCACCGAGCCCGAGGTGGCGTTGCGGGACGCGGGCGTGCCGGTGCAGCGGGTGGCGTTGTGGCCCGAGGACGACTACGCGCTGCGGCCCGAGCTGGTGCCCGACGAGGCCGACCTGGTGGTGCTGGGCAACCCGACCAACCCGACGTCCGTGCTGCACCCGGCCGACGTGGTGGCGTCGCTGAGCAGGCCGGGCCGGGTGCTGGTGGTGGACGAGGCGTTCGCCGACACCGTGCCCGGCGAGCCGGAGTCGCTGGCCGGTCGCGCCGACCTGCCCGGGCTGCTGGTGCTGCGCAGCCTGACCAAGACGTGGGGCTTGGCGGGCCTGCGCGCGGGCTACCTGCTCGGCGCGCCCGACCTGCTGGCCCGGCTGGCGCTGCCGCGACCGCAGTGGCCGGTGGGGAGCCTGGTGCTGGAGGCCGTCACGGCGTGCTGCGAGCCGTCGGCCGTGGCGGAGGCGGAGGCGTCGGCCCGGGAGGCCCGGGAGCACACCGCGCACGCCGTCGACCGGCTCGGGGACCTGGTCGTCGTGCCGCCGGACGCGCCGTTCGTGCTGCTGCGCGTGCCGCAGGGGCCGCGGGTGCGGCAGGCGTTGCGGGACAAGGGGGTCGCGGTGCGGCGCGGTGACACGTTCCCGGGCCTGACCCCCGACCACATCCGGGTCGCGGTGCGCGCGCCCGAGGAGTTCGCCGTGCTGGTGGACGCGCTGCGAGTCGTGCTGGAGGAGCTTTGACCACGCTCGGGGACGTGCTGGCCGCGCTGGAGGCCGCCTACCCGCCCGCGACCGCGGAGTCCTGGGACGCCGTCGGCCTCGTCTGCGGCGACCGCGCCGAACCGGTGTCGAGGGCGCTGTTCTGCGTCGACCCGGTCGAGTCCACAGTGGATGAAGCGCTGGAGGTGGGCGCGCAGTTGCTGGTGGCGCACCACCCGCTGATGCTGCGTGGCGTCACGGGCGTGCCCGCCGACGACCCGAAGGGCGGGCTGGTGCACCGGCTCATCCGCGCCGGCGTCGCGCTCTACACCGCCCACACCAACGCCGACGCGGCCAACCCCGGCGTCTCGGACGCCCTCGCCGAGGCCCTCGGCCTGCGCGTCACCGGCCCGCTGGTGCCCGCGGCCGGCGAACCCGGGACCGGGATCGGCATTGGCACCGGCACCGGCATCGGCCGGATCGGCGAACTCGACCGGCCCGAACCGCTGCGCGAGTTCACCCGGCGCGTCGCCGACGGCCTGCCCGCGACGGCGTGGGGCGTGCGCGCGGCGGGCGACCCGGACCGCCCGATCCGCCGGGTCGCGGTGTGCGGCGGCGCGGGCGACGGCTACCTCACCGCCGCGGCACGCGCGGGCGTGGACGCCTACGTCACCGCGGACCTGCGCCACCACCCGGCGGGCGAGCACCTGGCCGCGGGCGGGCCGGCCCTGGTCGACGTGGCCCACTGGGCCAGTGAGTGGCCGTGGTGCGAGCAGGCGGCGCACGTCGTGCGCACCGCGCTCGGCGGTACGGTCGAAGTCCTGGTCTCGACCCGCCGGACCGACCCGTGGACCGTCGGCGTGACGACCGAACACCGAGCACCCCGAATGAGAGGCTCACAGTGAAAGCCGATCCCGCCGTGCAGCGCAGGCTGCTCGACCTCGCCCAGGTCGACGCCGAACTGTCGCGCGTCACCCATCGGCGCCGCACGCTGCCCGAGATCGCGGAGATCGCCGAGGCGGAGAAGCAGTTCCGCGCCAAGCAGGACGCGCTGACCACGATCGAGACGACCCTGGGCGACCTCAACCGCGAGGTCAAGCGGCAGGAGACCGAGATCGACCAGGTCCGCGCCCGCGAGGAGCGCGACCGCAAGCTCCTCCAGGGCGGTGCCGTCGGCGCCAAGCAGCTCACCGACCTGGAGCACGAGCTGGCCACCCTCGGCCGCCGCCGCGGCGCGCTGGAGGACGACCTGCTGGAGCTGATGGAACGCCGCGAGGCGGTCGAGGCCGACATCCAGCACGCCCGGGTCGCGCTGGACAAGGCGCAGGAGGCGCTGTCGGACGCGGCCCGCCGCCGGGACAGCGCGTTGGCCGACCTGGAGTCGACCGACACCAAGCGCACCGCCGACCGCCAACGCATGGTCGGCCAGTTCCCCGAGCCGCTGCTGGCGCTCTACGAGCGGGTGCGCAAGCAGAAGAACATCGGCGCGGCGCTGTTGCAGTCACGGCGCTGCGGCGCGTGCCGCATCGAACTGGACCGCAACGCGTTCGCCAACATCAAGGAGTCCGCGGCGGACGAGGTCATCCAGTGCGATGAGTGCGGCGCGATCATGGTGCGGACCGGGGAATCGGGTCTGTGAAGGTCGTCGTCGAGGCCGACGGCGGCTCGCGCGGCAACCCCGGGCCCGCCGGGTACGGGGCCGTCGTGCTGGACGCCTCGGGTGAGGTGCTGGCCGAGCGTTCGGCCGGGATCGGCGTGGCCACCAACAACGTGGCCGAGTACCAGGGGCTCATCGCCGGGCTGCGGGCGGCGGCGGAGCTGGGCGCGTCCGCCGTCGACGTGCGGATGGACTCCAAGCTCGTGGTCGAGCAGATGTCGGGCCGGTGGAAGGTCAAGCACCCGTCCATGACGCCGCTGGTCGCGCAGGCGCGGGAGGTGGCGCGGGCGTTCGACCGGGTGAGCTACGAGTGGATCCCGCGCGAGCGCAACCAGCGCGCGGACCGGCTGGCGAACCTGGCGATGGACGAGCAGGCGGGCGTCTCGCGGCCGGCGCGGGCCGAACCCGCCCGGCCGGAGCCGCAGCAACCGGACCCGACGTCGCAGGCCGACGGGGCGTTGCGGGCGGACGCGGCGGCGACCACGTCACCCGCGTCGTGGACCGGCGCGGTCGGCGAGCCGACCCGGCTGTACCTGCTGCGGCACGGGCAGACCGAGCTGTCGGTGGCCCGCCGCTACTCCGGGCGCGGCAACCCGCCGCTGACCGAGGTCGGGCGCGGGCAGGCCGAGGCCGCGGCACGCCGGCTGGCCAAGGTCGAGGGCCTGACCGCGATCGTGTCGTCGCCGTTGGGTCGGGCCCGGGAGACGGCGCGGGCGGTCGCCGCGGCCACCGGCGCCGAGCTGTCGTGGGACGACGACCTGATCGAGACCGACTTCGGCGCGTGGGAAGGGCTGACCTTCACCGAGGCCGCCGAACGCGACCCCGACGTGCACCGGCGGTGGCTCGGCGACCCGTCCGTGCCCGCGCCCGGCGGCGAGAGCTTCGACCAGGTGCACCACCGGGTGCGGCGGGCGCGCAACGCCGCAGTCTCCCGCTTCGGCGCCGCGAACGTCGTCGTGGTCAGCCACGTCACGCCGATCAAGTCGCTGCTGCGGATGGCGCTGGACGTGGGCCCGTCGCTGCTGTTCCGCCTGCACCTCGACCTCGCGTCGCTGTCGGTGGTCGAGTTCTACCCCGACGGCCATGCCTCCGTGCGGCTGGTCAACGACACCTCGCACCTGACCTAGGGGCGCGTCGCCCACGCTGGGCACCCCCGCCTCGACCAGCGGCACCAGCGCCCGTGTCGCCGTAATTGTGCGGTGTGTCGCCTCGTTGTGGGGCGGATGGTGTGAGTGGTGGCCGATCGTGTCGGTCGGGTGGGGGGCGAGGTCGCGTGGTGGTGGGCGACGGCACCGGGGAGGGGCTTCTTCAGCACGCCGTGGTCCCGGGCACAGGGATGGCGGTGCAGGCCGGTCGCGACGCGACGGTCGTCATCCACCGGTCGGCCCCGGTGCCGCACGGGGCAGGTGATCCTCACCAGCCGCCTGCGTGACACCGCCCTGACCCGGGGCGGTCACCGGCTGGTCGAACTGGACGTGTTCACCGAGGCCGAGGCGGTGGCCTACCTGGCCGGCGCCCTGGCGGTCGGCGTGGCCGACGGTGGCGACCTGACCCGGTTGCGCGGGCTGGCCGGGGACCTGGCGTGGCTGCCGCTGGCCCTGGGCCAAGCCGCGGCGTTCATCGTCGACCAGCCCCTGCTCACCGTCGCCGCCTACCGCCGGATGCCGGCCGACCGGCGCCGCACCCTGACCGAACTCACCCCGCCGGAGGACGCGCTCCCCGAGCACCAGGCCACGGTCGCCGCCACCTGGTCGCTGTCCATCGACCGCGCCGACCTGTCCGCCGGCGGGGCGGCGGCCTGGCCCGCGCACTGCTTGAGCTGGCCAGCCTGCTCGACCCCAACGGCACGCCGCTCGCGGTGTTCACCAGCCAGGCCGCCCGCGACGACCTCGCCGCGCACCTCGACCCCGACCACCCGGACACGTTGACGACCCGCGCGAACCTCGCCCACTGGCGTGGTGAGGCGGGTGATCCGGCGGGTGCCGTGGCGGAGTACGAGGTGTTGCTCGCCGATCGGCTGCGGGTCCTGGGTCCGGACCACCCGAAGACGTTGACCACGCGCAGCAGCCTGGCCTACTGGCGCGGTGAGGCCGGTGACTCGGCGCAAGCCCTGGCCGAGTACCGATCGCTGCTCGTGGACCAGCTCCGGGTCTTGGGACCCGACCACCTCCACACCCTGGACACCCGCGCCAACCTCGCCCGCCGGCTGCGCGAGGCCGGTGACGCGGTCGGCGCCGTGGTCGAGTTGGAGGCGCTGCTCGTCGACCAGGTGCGGGTCCTGGGTGCCGACCACCCCGACACGCTGACCACTCGCGACGACCTCGCCGAGTGGCGGCGCCTGACCGAGCGTCGCGGCTAGCCGGCGGGCCGCAGCCGGGGCCGTTCGCGCCGCAGCCGGGCGTCCTCGACCGCCAGCGCGAACCGGTCCACCGCGTCGCGAATCGCGTCGGCGGCTTTCGGCGCGATGGTCGAGCCCTGGATGTCCGGGTCGAGCACGAATTCGCCGCGCAGCACCGAATCCGCGCCTTTGCCCGCGAGCAGCGGGTTCAACGCGTAGTCCATCGCGACCACGAATCCCTGGCTGCCGCCCGTCGCCAACGGCAGGATCACCCGGCCGCGCAACGCCTTCTTCGGCAACAAGTCGACCAGCGCTTTCACCAGCCCGCTGTAGGCCGCGCGGTAGACCGGGCTGGCGACCACGATGCCGTCCGCGCGCAGCACCGCGGCGACCGCGTCACCGATCTCCGGGTCCCGCAGGTCCTCGGTGAGCAGCGGCAACGTCGGCAACTGCCGTACGTGCAGGGTGCGCACCGCGTACCCGGCCTCGCGCAGCAGCCCTTCGACGTGCGAGACGACGACGCCGGTCCGGGACGTCGGCGACGGGCCGCCGGAAATCAGCAGAATGGAGGACATGGGTCGCTGGCACCTTTCGCGAAAAGGCTCGGAGTACGAGGTAAAACTGTCAGCGACAACAGATCGCGGCGGCGGTGCGGCCGAAGTCGACGTGCCGGCGGCGGGTGAGTCCCCCGATTCCTGCCATGGTTTCGAGTAGAGCAGCAAGCCCACATCGCGACAAGGTTTCGCCGCCCTGGTTCCACTGCCTGGGAAGCCCGTCGGTATCCTGGTGGTGCGGATGAGTCGGCAGGGCGGCCGCGTCGGCGGGTCTCCGGATCCGCCGCCGAGGAAAGTCCGGACTCCACAGGGCAGGGTGGTTGTCAACGGCAACCAGGGGCGACCCTCGGGACAGTGCCACAGAGAACAGACCGCCCCGGCGCGAGTCGGGGTAAGGGTGAAACGGTGGTGTAAGAGACCACCAGCGTCCCCGGTGACGGGAACGGCTAGGTAAACCCCACCCGGAGCAAGGCCAAGAGGGTGCCCCAGGGCACCTGCGCAGGCGTTCGAGGGCTGCCCGCCCGATGCCTGCGGGTAGGCCGCACGAGCCTGTCGGCAACGGCAGGCCGAGATGGATGGCCGCCGAACGGGACCGCCGCGAGGCGCCCGGGAACAGAATCCGGCTTACATGCCGACTCATCCGCCCTTCGGCCCTCAAAGGCCCTCAAGGCCCACCTGTCCGCCTGTAGATCCCCTGTGCGGCAGCGGCGTTACACAAATGAGGCCGTTCGAGTGGTTGTCGGTCGGTCGTCGGTATCAACCCCGTCCGGTGTGAGTCCTCCTCGCAGACCACGGGCCCTGCCCCGCGGTACCACGAGGAGGGGAAGCACATGTCCACCAACAGGAGGCGTGCCACCACCTGGCTCGCCCTGACGGGTTTGCTGGGCGCGGCGGCGGTCACGGGAGCCGGCGCCACGGCCGCGGCCGCACCGGCGGAGCTGCCGGTGTACGAGGTCCGGTCCACCGGCCTCACCCAGGACCAGGCCGCCGTGCTCCAGCGCGCGTTCGGCCTGAAGGACGTCCAGCTCGGCGAGGACGGCTCGGTGTCGTTCGCCGACGAGTCGACCTACCTGCGCGTGCCCGGCCTGGACCTGGGCGCGGGCAAGCCGGACGAGGACGGCGCCGAGACCGCCCGGACGGCGCTCGACGTCGACTCGCTGAGACGCCTGCGCGCCATCCCGGTCGAGGACGCCACCAAGCGCGCCCTCGAAACCCTGCGCGGGGCCGGTCTGCTGCCGGACAACGCCACGCCCACCGCCGGGCAGACGACGTTCGAGATCGTCGACGCCAACCAGAAGGCGGTCGTCACCGCGCCGCTGGACACCGCGGTGTCGTTCACCTTCACGCTCGACGGCGTGCCGCTGGAGGGCCCGGGCGCGAAGCTCCGGGTCGCGTACGACGGCCAGGGCGCCGTCGCCGGTCTCACCCACAGCACCCGTGACGTGGTGAAGGCGGGCAGCGTGCCCGTGCTGAGCCTGGACGAGGGTCGCGAGCGGTGCGCCGAGGTGTTCGGCAGGAGCGTGCGGCCGACTGGCGTGTCCTACGTGTACGAGGCGCCGGCGTTGGCCGAGAAGGTCGAGAAGCTGGAGCCCGGCCTGCGGTGCGACGGCGTGAACTCCGACGGCGCGGCCGTCCAGTCGGTGATCGTCGGTGCGGCGGTGGACGCCCGGCTGCCGGAGCCCGGCCCGGCGGACCCGCCGCGCGAGGAGGGTGCGCTCAGCCCGCAGTGGACCAACCGGATCGACGTCGGCAGCGAGGGCACGGGCCCGTGCTCCGGCCTGCCGTGGACGGCGAACAACCTGGCGTCGTTCAACAACCGGTTCACCGCGGCCGGCGTGCCGGTGCAGTTCAGCTGGGTCAACCACAACGCGTGGGAGCGCGACTTCAAGGACCCGGTGTTCCCCGGCGGTCAGGACCACCTCTACGCCGACGACGTCGACATGACGTACTGGCAGGGCCACGGCTCGCCGACCGGCTTCTCGTTCGCCGGGTGCAGCAGCAACACCGACACGTTCCTGTCCAACAACGACGCGCGCTGGGGCAACCGGGACGTCGAGTGGATGAGCCTGTTCACCTGCTCGATCCTGCAGGGCACGTCGGGCGGGCAGAGCTGGGCGACGCGCTGGGGCAAGGCGTTCCGGGGGCTGCACCAGATCAACAGCTTCGACACCGTGTCGTACCACAGCGCCTCGCACGGCGGGAAGTTCGCCAACTACCTCGTGCGGACGCCGTTCCTGTGGTGGAACAAGCCGATGAAGGTCCGTGACGCGTGGGCGCAGGCGTCGATCGACACCCAGCCCGCGTCGGTGAGGTGGGCGACCATGGGCCCGATCGGCTTCGGCGGCCTGGCCAACTTCGACGACTACTTCTGGAACAAGGGCCCGGTCGGCCCGGACACCCAGCCGACCCACGGCTTCTGGCGCATCTCCGGTCTCAGCTGACCCGCGCACCTGCGCACACCCGATGGGGTCCCTTCCGCACCTGGGGGTCGGAAGGGGCCCCATCCCGCGTGTCGACCCCCAACCCCCCGCGAGTCCTACGTTCGCGTCGCGAGAGTCCTACGTTCAGAACACCCGAGTTCAACGTTCAGAACAAGATCGACTGTTCTGAGCGTTGAACTCGGGGTACGCGAACGTAGGACACGCGCGTTCTGAACGTAGGACACGCGCGTTCTGAACGTAGGACACGCGCGTTCTGAACGTAGGACTCGCGCGGGCTGGAGGTAGGACTCTCGCGGGGGGTGGGGGTTAGGTGCGGCGGGAGGGGCGGCCCGGGGGCATGCGGAACACCGGGCGGAAGGCGGCGCCGCCGTTGTAGCGGCGTTCCAGCTCGGCCACGTAGGCCTCGACCGCCGGGTTCACGATGTCGGCCAGGCTGCGCACGCCCGCCGCCTCCTCGTACGCCGCCAGGTAGGTCGCCGCCGCCCGCGCCCGGGCCAGCACGTCCTGGTCGAAGTTGACCGTCCGCTGCACCCGCCGCCCGGTTTGCCGGTCGCCACCGGTAACCTGATCTTCGCCCGAAACGGTCACGGAGACGGTGATTTCGTTCACTCCGGCGGCTGGTTCGGGCGCGACCTCGGGCGGCTGGGTCATCGGCGAGCCTCCTCGGCGTCGTCACTCCGGCGTGCGGACCGTTCGGGTGCTTGTCGCTCGACCGGTCGGGGGAATCTCCGTGACCGGAGGAGAGAGGGCTGGAGGTCGTGCACACTGTGCGTGACCAGGGGGTTCGCAGTCGGGTGAACTATCTCAGCAATCGGGAGAATCCGGGGACGTCGGTTCTCCACCGGCTCCCCCCCAACGATGATGTCTGTGGTCAGATTAGACGTAATCGACTGCCAGGGGAACGGTTATTGATCTACGCACCGCTAGTCACCCGATACACCTCGTGACGAAGACGTGTTCTACTCGATAGCGCATCAACCGGACGGGCACCCCTCGGCTCGCCCGGCGAAGTCCTGCGTACTCAGGAGTACGAGATGACCGCCATGACCCTGGTAACACTCGCCCAGCAGCAGCCGCCCAACCTGGGCACCGGTGGGTTGCGCCAGTGGATGCTCGACAACCTGGTCCCCTTGCTCTTGCTGACCGTTGCCGTCCTGCTGCTCTGGCTGGGCGGGGGCAAGGGCGACAACGCCGGGGTCATGCGCCGCCTCGGCGGCGTCATCATCGCGCTGGCGATCATCGGACTGGCCGTCGGCGGCAACGCGGGCGCCATCGGTTCGTGGATCGCCGGCCTGTTCACCGGCGGGTGACCCTTGCGGGTACGCACTGACGACGAGGTCTACCGGGTCGACGCCGTCTGGCTCGGTCCGCCCAGAGCGACCTTCCCGTGGCGTGCGCGCTACGTCGCGTGGGGTGTCGGAATCGTGGTGTTCCTGCTGGTCACGGCTGTCCAGCGCCAGGTCGGCTTCGGTTTCGACTTCATCAACACCGGCTGGGGCTTCGTGATCACGGTCGCCCTGACCAGGTTCATCTGCTCGCGGATCAGCCACGAACGCCCGTTGTCGTCGGTCATGACGATGTGGGTGCGCGAGCTGACCGCGCCGCGGGAGACCACGTCGGGTCAGGGTGGCGCGGCGAGCGCCGCGCGGATCCGGGTCAACCCGCAGCGCCCGCGCAGACGTCCCAAGAAGGGGGCGAAACGCGCGAGCGCCGCCACCCGATCCCAGCACCGCGGGCAGCAAGACCGCCGTCAGAAGGAGGTGCGCGGTGTTCGGACGCCGGCGTGACCGTGACCGACGCTCCGCTGCGCACGTGGCCCAGCACGCCGCCGCCGCGCGCGACGACCGCAAGGTCTACAGCAAGCGCGGCCGCCGCCTGCCGGGCGAGCAGGCCGTGCCCAACTACACGCCGTCGATCTCCGCGCGCAGCATCGACGGCCACCTGCTGCGCACCGGCCAGGAGGTCTACGCCTGGTACCGGCTCGCGCCGCAGCGCTGGTCGTTCCGCTCGGACTCGCAGCGCCAGGACCTGATCGCGGCCATCGCGGGCCAGTACGCCGAGCTACAGGGCCGCTGGATGCACCTGCGCGTGACGAACCGCCCGTACCCGATCCGGATGTGGGCCGAGGCGCACGTGCACAACGCCGTGCGCCGGCTCCCCGACACCCCCGGCACGCTGAGCTTCGACGACTACATGGTCGGCGAGCAGCAGCAGCTGATGGGCCGGTCGATGGCGGAGAAGGAGGTCTACCTCGGCGTCCAGGTGCAGACCCGCAACATGATGGACCGCGCGGTCGAGCGCGCCGCCCCCGTGCTGCGCAAGGTCTTCCCGGACGCGGTGGACGCCGAGCTGGTCGCGATCGAGTCCGAGATCGACCACCTCGACCAGGTGATCGGCTCCGCCGGCCTCGAAGGTCGCCCGGCCACGGCCGAGGAGATGTCCTGGCTGATGCACCGGTCGTGCTCGCTGGGCCTGCCCGCGCCGCGCAACCTGCCCGCGGTGCCCGGCGCGCCGTGGGAGCCCGAGGACCTGGCCAGCTTCACCGACGCGGCGGACTTCCACCAGGAGCCGTACTCGCCCACGGTCACCGTGCGCGGCCGCACGGGCTCGAACGCGGGCATCAAGCGGCACGTCGCCGTGCTCACCGTGGGCCTGATGCACGGCTTGCAGATCCCCGAGCAGGACGACCCGTGGGTGCAGCGCTCGGACCGGCTGCCCGCCGCCGTCGAGTGGTCGGCGCGGATCTACGTGCGGCGTCCCGAAGAGGTCTCCGGCGAGCTGCAACGGCAGATGAGCAAGGTCCGCTCGCAGGTGCGCCACTACACCGACGAGCACGAGCTGGACCCGCCGCAGTCGCTGGCCCGCCAGGCGTCGCGGGTGCTGGAGATCGACGACGAGATGACGTCGGGCTTCACCGCCCTGGGCACGCGGGTGCGCAGCTGGTGGCGGCTCGCGGTGTCCGGCCCGACCGAGCGCGAGGCGTTGCGCCTGGCCCAGGGCCTGCTCGACCTCTACAAGCCGAAGGTGGCCATCGAGCACCCGGAGGCGCAGTACGCGATCGCCCGCGAGTTCATCCCGGGCGAGCCGCTGTCGTCCTCGGCCTACTTGCGCCGCGGCTCGGTGCTGTGGGCGGCGAGCGCCGTCCCGACCGCCACGGCCGAGGTGGGCGACCGCCGCGGCATCCTGCTGGGTGAAACGGTGACCGCGACCCGCCGCCCGGTGGCGTGGGACCCGTGGATGGCGCAGGAGCTGCGCGACTCGTCCGGTCTCACGGCGATGGTCGCCGGTCTGGGCGCGGGCAAGTCGTTCCTCGGCGGCGGCATCGTCTACAAGACGTTGCGCGCGGGCGCGCACTGGACGCTGCTCGACCCGTCCGGTCCGCTGGCCGCGCTGTGCGAGCTGCCCGAGCTCAAGCCCTACGCCCGGCCGATCAACCTGCTCAACGCGCAGGCGGGCATCCTCAACCCGTACCGGGTGGTGGCCGAGCCGCAGCTCGACCACTTCATGGACGAGGAGGACCCGGAACGGGCCTGGCGGCGGGAACGGGCGCTGGCCGCGGCCACCCGCCGACGCCTCGTGCTGGACGTGCTGTCCGGCCTGCTGCCGTTCGAGGTGGCCCGGCTGCCGCAGACCCGGATCGTGCTGCTGCGCGCGGTCCGCACGGTCGGCGGCCGGCCCGACGCGCACCCCGGCATGGTCTTCGAAGCGCTGCGCCGGGACGCCAGCGAGCACCACGAGCACGCGGTCGTGGTCGCCGACTTCCTGGACGAGATGCGGGAACGCATGTCGCTGCTCATCCCCGAGCAGGACCTGGACCCGTACAACGAGGCCCGCGACGACCGGCTCACCGTGCTCACCATGGCGGGCCTGAACCTGCCGAAGGACGGCGTGGGCCGCGAGCACTGGACGGACGCGGAGGCGCTCGGCGTGGAGATGCTGAACCTCGCCGCGTGGCTGACCCAGCGCTCGATCTACGAGCGGCCCAAGGACCTGCGCAAGGGCGTCTGGATCGACGAGGCGTTCTTCCTGTCCGAGGTGCCGACGGGTCGGGTGCTGATGAACCGGTTCGCCCGCGACTCCCGCAAGTGGAACGTCCGGGTGCTGCTGTCGTCGCAGATCCCGGCCGACTTCCTGAAGATCCAGGGCTTCGTCACGCTGCTCGACTCGGTGTTCGTCGGCCGGTTGGACGACGACCAGGCCCAGGCCGACGCGTTGCGCCTGCTGAAGGTGCCGATCGGCGCGGGCTACGAGCAGGTCGTGGCGTCGCTGGGCCGACGTCCGGGCGGGGTGCGCACCAACCTCGAACGCGACCGGGCGCCGCGCCAGTTCATCTTCGGCGACGGCGCGGGCGGCGTGGAGCGGATCCGGATCGACTTCTCCGGTCCGCACCTGGAGCACCTGCGCAACTCGCTGGACACCACGCCGGACGCGCTGCGCGACGGCGCGGAGTCGACCGAGGTCGAGGTCTCGTCGCCGCCGCAGGACCCGTTCGCGTACGCCGAGCAGTACACCGACGAGTACGACGACGAGTTGGCCGCCGACCTGGAGGTCGGCCTCACCGACGAACTGGTCGACTCGGCGCACGGTGAGGGAGGAAACCGCCGACCGGGCCGGGAAGGGAAGGCATGAGCACCCTTGTCCTCCTGGCGCTGGTCGCCGTCGCGCTCTACGCGCGACGGCGTTTCAGACGCGCTCAAGAGCACGCGGTCGCGCACGGCAAACCCGGCCGGGCCCGGTGGCGCGCGATGGCCGTGGTGGTCGCGATCATCGGCCTCCAGGTGGTCATCGGCGCCACGCCCGCCAACGCCGCGCCGTGCGGTGAGGCGCCGAACCCGGAACGGCCCGGCTCGGGCATGGTCGGCGCGATCGACCCGCCGATCGGCAACGGCCTGCCCGGCACGCCGTACCTGACCCACGGCTACGCGGGCATGGTCTGGCACACCTACCAGGAGAAGTGCCTGGTGCCCAACGCCACGCCGGTGCTGGACACCTGGATGGGCAACGAGCTGTTCAACGTCGGCAAGAACATCGTCGGCGCGACGAACGCCCTGCACTACACCGTCGTCGGCCAAGGGCTGCTGCAACCGCTGGACGAGGCGGTGAAGAACGGTGTCCAGAAGGTCTACGACAACGTCTACCTGCGCTGGTTCGGCCTGGTCGCGTTGATCCTGGCGGTGTTGATGTTCCGCCAGATCTGGCAGGGCGACCTGGCCTCGATCAGCAAGCGCGGGCTGTGGGCGCTGGCCGCGATGTGGCTGGCGACCTCGACCCTGGCGCTGCCGCAGTTCTACAACCTGCTGGACAGCACCCTGGTCACCAAGACCTCGGAGATCCAGGCCGGTTTCATCGACGTGGACGCGGACCAGGACACCCTCGACAAGCTCCCGTCGGACCTGCACCACACCGTGGTCTACCAGAGCTGGCTGCGCGGTGAGTTCGGCACGCCCGACGCGCCGCAGGCGAACGACTTCGGCCCGAGGCTGCTGGCCGCGCAGGCGTGGACGGTGCAGGAGCTCGCCGAGCACAAGGACGGCGACCAGGCCGCGCTCGACGCGAAGAAGGCCGAGTACAAGAACATCTACGCGCAGCTCGGCCCGACCAAGGGCTACTTCAGCGGCGAGGACGGCGGCCGCACCGGCGCCGGGTTCCTGTCGTTGCTGCAAGCCGTGGCGTTCTCGTTGTTCCAGCTGTTCGCGAAGGCCGCCGTGCTGCTGGCGCAGCTGCTGCTGAGGGTGCTCACGCTGGCCGGCCCGCTCATCGGCCTGGTCGCGCTGATCCACCACGACCTGCTGCGCAAGGTCGCCCGCGCGGCGGCCGTGACGGTGTTCAACGTGCTGGTGCTGGCGGTGCTGGCGGGCACGCACGCGCTGCTCCTCCAGGCGATCTTCAACGCGAGCGGGCTGACGCTGCTGACCAAGGCGCTGCTCGGGCTGATGCTCACGCTGGTGTGCTTCATGGTCGGCAAACCGCTGCGCCGGATGTGGCAGATGGTGGAGATGTCGGCCGGCTCGGCCAGCAACGCGCTGCCGATGCGTGGCGGCGTGCTGTCCAGGCTGCGCAAGAAGAAGGAGGGCCCGTCGCCGCAGGAGGAGTTCTGGGACACCGTGCGCGACGCGGACCCGGACGATCCCGAGGTGCCGCAGCGCGACCGGCGGCGGGTGCGGCCCGAGGCGGCCAACCCCGTGGTGGCGACCGCGCAGCGGTTGGACCGGGCCGGGAACAGCGTGGGCGAGCTGGGCGTCGGTGTCGGTGCGAACGGCGTGGTGGCGCTGCCACCCGGCCGGCACGGCGGTCCGGCGGCGTTGCCGTCCGGGCGGTCCAGGGTGGTCGACGCGCCGCCCGTGGCCGACCGCAACTACGACCGGCCGAACGACGCGGTGCTCGTGCCGTCCCGCATGCCCGGGGGTCGCCGCGTCCTCGACGGCTACCCCGACATCCCTCAAGCGATGGATTCCCAGACCATGCGGCGACCGGTTGTCGTGGAGGCGGAGACGGTGGCGGGACGGCAGGTCCACGTGATCTACCGGCCGTCACGCGGGCTTGAGGTCAGGGACAGCTGATGCCGATCCGAACCAACCGCGGCCGCACGGCCGTGTACCGACGCCTGTGGGGCTGGCCGCTGCGCTCGCCCCGCCACCTGGCGGCCTCGATCGTCGGCGTGGTCGTCGTGGTCACCACGATCAGCGTGGTGATCCCGAACGCGATCAAGCCGCGGCCCGGCGGCGGCACGGCGGGCACCACGTCCACCGTGTCGACCGGCGGCAGCGGCGGCAACCAGGTCGGCGTGCTGCCCAGCGCCACCCCGGGCACGTTGCCGACCAAGGCGCCCAGCCCCACCGCGGCGCCCACCTCGGCCCCGGCGAACGCCGACGCGCGGCTGGTCGCCGACATGTGGGTGGACGCGTTCGGCTCCTTCCAGCCGGGCAAGACCACCAAGGACAAGTGGCTGGCCGGGCTCAAGCCCCACACGTCCGAGGAGCTGTTCCCCCGGTTGTCGTCGATCGAGCCCGCGAACGTACCGGTCGTGATCGACCAGCCGCTCAAGCCGATCAAGTCGTTCACCGATTCGGCGGAGTTCGAGGCACAGCTGGAGGAAGGCAAGCTCGTCGTGACCGTGGTGAAGCTTCCCGAGGGTTGGCGCGTGCACGAGTTCGACAAGGTGGGCTGAGATGCTGAAGATCGGGATCGCGGTGGCCGCGGTGGTGGCGGTGATCGTCATCGCGGTGAGCAACGGTGTCTCGACCGTCATCAACGAGAACACCCCGTCGGAGGAAGCCGCCGGCATCCGCATGGTCGGCTGCAACGCCTCGATCGGCCCGTGGGGAGGCGACGGTGAGGAACGGGGTCGCCGTGACGCGGAACGGCTCGCCGACGACCAGCTGACCACGGTCGCCAACATCATCTCCATCGGTCGCGAGAAGGGCCTGCCGCCGCTGGCGTGGCAGATCGCCATCCAGGCGGGCATGACCGAGTCCGGGCTGCGCAGCCTCGACTACGGCGACCGCGACTCGCTGGGCATCTTCCAGATGCGCCCGTCGATGGGCTGGGGCACGCCGCAGCAGGTGACCGACCCCCGGTACGCGATCAACAAGTTCTACGAGGTGCTGCTCAAGCTGCCGAACTGGGAGGAGCAGCGGCCCGGCGACTCGGCCCAGGACGTGGAGCGCTCGGCGTTCCCCGACCGGTACCACAAGTGGGAGGCCATGGCCGCCTTCCTGATCAGCAAGGAAGGCGACGTCAGCGACCCGGCCGGGTGCGGCGAGGGCGCGGGCGAGTACCTGCTCGCGTCCAACGCGGCGGGCTCGGCGATCGAGTTCACCAAGCAGCAGCTGGGCGAGCCGTACCTGTGGGGCGGCAACGGCCCGGACGCCTGGGACTGCTCCGGCATCCTGGTCAAGGCGTTCGCGTCGGCCGGCGTGAAGATCCCCCGGGTGGCGAACGACCAGTACATGGCCGGTGGCGCGTACCTGCCGGTGCGCGAGGCCAAGGCGGGCGACCTGATCTTCTGGGCGACCAACCCGGCCAACCCGGTCACCGTCCACCACGTGGCGATGTACCTGGGCAACGACGAGTACATCCACGCACCGCAGACCGGTGACGTGGTGAAGATCAGCAAGGTCAACTGGGACTACCACGAGTTGATGCCGCTGGCCGTCCGGCCGGGCGTGTAGGGAGGCACGACGGTGTTCAACCACGAACCCATCCAGCGGCACGCCGGGCCGCCGGCGTCGAGCACGCCGACGCGGGACTACCTCAACACCCGGCCACCGGGCACCGACCAGTCCTACGCGGTGCTGCCGCGGTCGCTGGTGGAGGCGATGCCGCTGCCGTGGCAGCAGCAGATGGCGCACCTGCTGGCCGACTTCCACCGCACCTACGGCCACCTCAACTGGCCGGTGTACCGGGTCGTGCCGTCCCGGGTGGAACGGCTGGTCGACCTGGACGAGGACCAGTTGGCCGAGGTCGGCGCGATCGTGGAGATCGACTCCGACGGCGAGCTGGTCTACCGGGACCGCGGCGGCGCGGTGATCACCGACCCGGAGCACCGCACGGTGCTGGTGTCGGTGCTCGACCCGATCCCGGGCGAGTTCGCCAACGCCAACCAGAACACGCCGCCGCGCGGTTTCCCCCAGCCGCCGGTGGTGCCGCAGCCGACGTACCCGCAGTCGGGTCCGCTGCCCGTGCAGGCGCCGCCACCGCCCCAGCGGTGAACATGACATGCGCTGCGGCGCATGGAAACCTGGACGCATGGCTTCTGATCCGAACGCGTGGTACTACTGCCTGACCCACCGGACGGTCGAGCGCGGCGTCGGCTGCCGGGGTGGCGACCGCATGGGCCCCTACCCCGACGAGGCCACCGCGCAGCGCGCGCTGGAGTCGGCGCGGGAGCGGACGAAAGCCGAGGACAAGGCCGATAAGGAGTGGGGCAAGCGCTGAGGCCGGCTTAGGGTGCACCCCATGGTGATCCGCACCGGCCGAGCGGACCTGGACTTCGGCGGCATCCGGACCGAGTTCGGCCTGCCCGAGGAGTTCCCGGCCGCCGCGCTGGCCGAGGCACAGGCCGCGGTCTCGCGCGACGTCGGCCTGGCCGACCGGGAGGACGCGACCGCGCTCCCGTTCGTGACGATCGACCCGCCCGGCGCGAAGGACCTGGACCAGGCGCTGCTGGTGCAGCGGGTCGGGTCCGGGTTCCGCGTGCACTACGCGATCGCCGACCTCGGCGTGTTCGTGGAGCCGGGCGGCGCGCTGGACGCCGAGGTGCGCAAGCGCGGCCAGACGCTGTACCTGCCCGACGGCAACGTGCCGCTGCACCCGCCGGTGCTGTCGGAGGGCGCGGCGAGCCTGCTGCCGGGGCAGACGCGGCCGTCGGTGCTGTGGACGTTCGAGTGCGGCCCGGACGGCGAGCCGGTCGAGGTGCGCGTGCGCCGGGCGGTGGTGCGTTCGACCGCGCAGTTCGACTACGAGGGCGTGCAGGCGCAGTTCGACGCGGGCACGC
This sequence comes from Saccharothrix stipae, assembly GCF_054781895.1. Lineage (NCBI taxonomy): Bacteria > Bacillati > Actinomycetota > Actinomycetes > Pseudonocardiales > Pseudonocardiaceae > Saccharothrix > Saccharothrix stipae. The sequence continues at coordinate 542,535 of NZ_BAAGTN010000009.1, forward strand.
CGCACCCGTCCATCGAGGCCCTGCCCGACTTCGGCCGGCTGCGGCGCGAGCGCGCGGCCGAGCGCGGTGCGGTGGAGTTGCAGCTGCCCGAGCAGGAGATCGTGCCCAACGGTGACGGCGACTGGAAGCTCGCGGTCCGGCCGCGGGCCGACGTGGACGCCTGGAACGCGGAGATATCCCTGCTCACCGGCATGTCGGCGGCGAAGCTCATGCTCGCGGCGAAGGTCGGCGTGCTGCGCACCCTGCCCGACGCGGACGACGGCGCGGTGGACGCGTTGCGGCGGTCCGCGCACGCGCTCGGCGTGCCGTGGCCGGACGGCACGACCCCGGCCCGGCTGCTCGCGGGCCTGGACCCGAGCCGGCCGGAGGCGCTGGCGTTGTTCGTGGACGCGACCCGCCTGCTGCGCGGCGCGGGCTACACCGCGTTCAACGGCGAGATCCCGCCCGTCTCCACCCACGCGGGCCTGGCCGCGCCCTACACCCACGTGACCGCGCCGCTGCGCCGCCTGGTGGACCGCTTCGCCACCGAGGTCTGCCTGGCCGTCACCGCGGGTCAGGACGTGCCGGAGTGGCTGACCAAGGCCCTGCCGCTGCTGCCCGGCCTGATGGGCGGGTCGGACGCCCTGGCGAGCAAGGTCGACCGGGCGTGCCTGGACCAGGTAGAGGCGTGGGTGCTGGCCGACCGGGTCGGCCAGCGCTTCGAGGCGGTGGTGCTGCGGGCGGACTCGGGCGGCGCCGACGTCTTCGTCCCCCAACCGCCGGTCATGGGCCGCTGCACGGGCGAGAACCTGCCGGAGGGCGAGCGGATCGCGGTGCGCCTGGTCGAAGCCGACCCCGAGCGCCGCAAGGTCGTCTTCGAACGGGCCTGAGCCCTACCCGAGCGCGATCGCGCGCTTGGCCCGCTCCACCGACTCCCCGGCGGGCGGACCGGCCGGGTTCTCGGTGGCCAGGGCCTGGTTGAGCGTGACGAACGGGCGCATCCGCCGCTCGTAGGCCGCGAACGCGGCGGCGTGGTCGACGTCGGCCCGGCCCAGCTCCTCCGCCAGCACGTAGGCGCCGACCAGCGCGAGGCTGGTGCCCTGCCCGGACAGGGCGGAGGCGCAGTAGCCCGCGTCACCGACCAGCGCCACCCGCCCGGTCGTCCAGCGGTCCATGTGGATCTGCGTCATCGAGTCGAAGTAGAAGTCGTCCGCGTCCGCCATGGCGGCCAGCAGGGTCGGGGTCTCCCAGCGCAGGCCCGCCAACCTCTCGGCCACGATCCGCTTCTGCCCCGCGACGTCGCGGTGGTCGTAGGCCACCGGCTCGGACCGGAAGCCGAGCGTGACCCGCAGCTCGGCGTTGTCGCGCACCGGGTAGAGGGCGCCGCCCGTGCCGGTGTCGGCGTCCTGGAACCACAGCTGCCAGTGGTCCAGGTCCAGGTAGTTGGCCATCGGGAAGATCGACAGGTACTGCCCGAGGTGCCGGCCGAACCGCTCCTCCGGCCCGAACGCGAGCCGCCGCACGGCCGAGTGGACGCCGTCCGCGCCGATCACGAAGTCGAAGGTGCGCGAGCCGCCGCGCTCCAGTTCCACCACCACGCCGTGCTCCTCCTGCCGCAGCGCGGTGACCGAGTCGTCGAAGACGTGCTCGACCCGGTCGCCGGTGGCTTCGTGCAGCATCGCGACCAGGTCCTCGCGCAGCAGTTCGACGTCCCCGTTGTCCAACCGCCCGCTGCTGAACGTGTGCTCCTCGGACCGGAACAGCTCGTTGCCGTCACCGTCCAGCACGGACATGCCGCGCATCCGGGTGCGCGCGGCCCGCACCCGCTCGCCGAGGCCCATCCGGTCGACCACGTCGAGCGCGACGCCGCGGATGTCGACCGCCTGGCCACCCCTGCGCCGACCGGGCGCGCGTTCCACCACGGTCACCGAGAAGCCGTGGCGCCGCAGCCAGTAGGCCATGGCCGACCCGGCGATGCCCGCCCCTGAGATCAGCACGTTCCGCATGGTGCTCCCCTCGAAATACGCTGTACATGTACGGTGAACACACTGCCTAAAAGCAGTACAGACAGCCGAAACTGACCTAGTACAGTTCAGATCTGTACCAGCACAGACAGGAGTGCGTGTGCCGACCGGACCGCGGTACCTGGACATCGCCGCCGACCTCCGGCGACGCATCGAGCAGGGCGAGTGGGCGCCGGGCGCCAAGGTGCCCTCCACCCGCCGGGTCGCCGCCGAGTGGGGCGTCGCGATGGCCACCGCGGCCAAGGCGCTCGCCACCCTGGCCCGGGAAGGCCTGGTCCGTGCCGAACCGCGCTCCGGCACGGTGGTCGCCGGACCGCCGCGAGCCACCCCGGCGACACCCCGCCCGGCCCACGGCGCAAGGCCGCCGGAGCTGACCCGCGAACGGGTGGTGCGCGCGGCGATCGCGATCGCCGACGCCGAAGGGCTCGGCGCGTTGTCCATGCGCGGCGTCGCGGCCCGGCTCGGGGTGGCGCCGATGTCGCCGTACCGGCACGTGGCGGGCAAGGACGAACTGGTCTTGCTGATGGCCGACGCCGCGTTCGGCGAGCGGGGCTACCCCGCGCGGCCCCCGGACGGCTGGCGCGCCCGGTGGGAACTCGGCGCCCGCACGCTGTGGTCGCTGTACCGGCGACACCCGTGGCTGGCCCAGCTCAGCCCGATCACCCGCCCGCTGCCGCTGCCGAACCTGGCCGTGCACGCGGAGTGGGCGCTCGCCGCGCTGACCGGCCACGGCCTGAGCGCCGCCGTGCTGTGCGACCTGCACGTCATGCTCTTCAGCTACGTCCACGGCATCGCCGTCCACCTGGAACGCGAGCAGCAGGCACAAGGGGCGTCCGGCATGTCCGAGGACGAGTGGATGGACACCCAGGCGCCGGCGATGGGGTCGATCGTCGACTCCGGCCGCTACCCGACGTTCGCGTGGATGCTCACGACCCTGTCCGAGGAGGGCTACGACCTCGACCTGGACGACCTGTTCGAACTGGGGCTGCGCTCGCTGCTGGACGGCCTGGCGCTGCGGCTGGACCGGGCGACGTGATCACGCTCGCCATCGCACGGCCCGTCCCGACCACGTGTGATGTGATGGCCGGGTGACTGATATCCGTGAGCTCACCGTCGGGGTGCTGGGTGGTACCGGTGCGCAGGGCAAGGGGCTGGCGCTGCGGTGGGCCAAGGCGGGCCTGAAGGTCGTGATCGGGTCGCGCAACGCCGAGCGCGCCGAGGCCGCCGCCGAGGAGGTGCGCGCCCAGACCGGCGTCGGGCACGTCAGCGGCGCGGACAACGAGGGCTGCGCGCGGCAGGCGGACGTGGTGCTGATCGCGGTGCCGTGGGACGGGCACGCCGACACGGTGGCGTCGTTGCGCGAGCCGCTGCACGGCAAGGTCGTGATCGACTGCGTGAACCCGCTCGGCTTCGACAAGCAGGGCCCGTTCGCGCTGCCCGTGCCCGAGGGCAGCGCCGCGCAGCAGGCCGCCGCGCTCCTGCCGGACTCCCGCGTCACGGCCGCGTTCCACCACGTCTCCGCGGTGAACCTGGCCGACCTGACCATCGAGCGGGTGGACAACGACGTGCTCGTCCTCGGTGACGACCGCGAGGCCACCGACCTGGTCCGCGCCCTGGCCGAGACGATCCCCGGCTTCCGCGGCGTCTTCGGCGGCCGGCTGCGCAACGCCCACCAGGTGGAGGCGTTCACCGCGAACCTCATCGCCATCAACCGCCGGTACAAGGCGCACGCCGGCCTGAAGATCACCGACATCTGATGCTGCCCGTCGACGACCTCGGTGAGCCGGTGCCGCTGCCCGGCCCGCCGACCCGCGTGGTCAGCCTGGTGCCGTCGCTCACCGAGGCGGTGGTCACCGGGGGCGTCGACCCGGCGGTGCTGATCGGCGCCACGGACTACTGCACGCACCCGCCGGACCTGGACGTGACCAGGGTCGGCGGCTCGAAGTACCCGGCGGTGGACCGGGTGCTGGCGCTGCGGCCGGACCTGGTGCTGGCCAACGGCGAGGAGAACCGCCCGCAGGACGTCGAACGGCTGCGCGCCGACGGCATCCCGGTGTGGGTCACGGCCGCGCCCGCCACCGTGCCCGCCGCCCTGGGCTCGCTGCGCCGCCTGCTGGGCACGGTGTGGGACGTGGAGCCGGACTGGCTGGTGGAGGCCGAGCGGCTGTGGCGCGAGGTGACGCCGCCGTGGACGCGGGCCGTGATCCCGGTGTGGCGCAAGCCGTGGGTGGTCCTGGGCCGCGACACGTTCGCCGGCGACGTGCTGCTGCGCCTGGGAGTGGTCAACGCCTTCGCCGACCACCCCGAGCGCTACCCGCGCCCCGGGCTGCCCGAGCTGCAGGACGCCGAGATCGTCGTGCTGCCGGACGAGCCGTACCTGTTCACCCCGGACGACGGCCCGCAGTTCTTCCCCGGCCTGCGCCCGGTGCACGTCTCCGGCCGCTACCTGACCTGGTACGGCCCGTCGCTGGTGGAGGCACGGGCATCGTTGGCGGCGGCGCTCAGACCTTGAACCGGTCGGTGGCGTTCAGCAACGCCCGCAGGATGCCCGGCTCGTCGAACGCGTGCCCGCCGTCGGGCACCACCACCAGCTCCGACCCCGGCCACGCGCGGTGCAGGTCCCAGGCGGTGGTGGCCGGTGTGGCCAGGTCGTAGCGGCCCTGCACGATCACGCCGGGGATGCCCGCGAGCTTGCCCGCGTCACGCAGCAGCTGCCCCTCCTCCAGCCACCCGGCGTGGCGGAAGTAGTGGTTCTCGATCCGCGCGAACGCCAGCGCGTACCGGGGCTCAGCGAACGCCTCCACCAGCTCGGGCCGCGGGAGCAACGTGACCGTCGACCCCTCCCACACGCTCCACGCCACCGCGGCCGGTTCGTGCACGGCGGGGTCGGGGTCGTTCAGCAGCCGCCCGTAGGTCTCGATCACGTCGGCGCCCTCCGGCACGCGCGCCACCACCCGTTCCCACAACTCGGGGAACAGGAAGCCCGCGCCACCGCCGTAGTACCAGTCGAGTTCCTTGCGCCGCAACGTGAAGATGCCGCGCAGCACCAGCTCGGTGACCCGGTCGGGGTAGGTCTGGGCGTACGCCAACGCCAACGTCGAACCCCACGACCCGCCGAACACCTGCCACCGGTCGACACCCAGGTGCTCCCGGACCTGCTCCAGGTCCGACACGAGGTGCCACGTGGTGTTGGCCGACAGGTCCACGCCGTCCTCGGCCGCGTGCGGCACCGACCGCCCGCACCCGCGCTGGTCCAGCAGCACGATCCGGTACGCCGCCGGGTCGAACAACCTCCGGTGCACGGGCGCGCACCCACCACCGGGCCCGCCGTGCAGGAACACCACGGGCTTGCCGTAAGGGTTGCCGCACACCTCCCAGTAGACGCGGTTGCCGTCACCTACGTCGAGCAGGCCCTGGTCGTGAGGTTCGATCTCGGGATACATGCACCCACTGTGCCGGAGACCCCGGAGCCGGCCGGCCGGGAGCCGTTCAGCTCGGGGGCGGCTGGGTCAGGAACACGCCCGCCTTCTGGCCCGAATCCCTCAACCGCACGTAAACGGCCACGCGCAGCAGGTCCCACCCGCTACCGCTGGTGTTCGACCAAGTACCCGGCAAGTCACCCTGCTTCACCTTCTGCACGTAACCGCACGGTGACGGTTGGCCGGCGGTCCAAGAACCCTTCCACACCCCGTGGCCCACATGCGTGAGCACCGACTCGGTGGACAGCTTCCGGTAGTAGGCCACGCCGACGTACAAGCGGCCGCAGTCCTCCTCGACCGTGGCCTTGTCGCCGCCGAAGTCCGCCGAGCTCGGCAGGTCGTAGGGACCTGCGGCGACGTTCAGGAAGCCGGGGCCCGTCCACTCGCCATTGCTGTTGGGGTTCTGGTTGGAGTAGGAGGCCATGTAGATGTCGACGATGTATCGATGACAGCCCTGGCCGGCGTAGTAGTAGCCGCCGTCCTTGCTCACGAACTTCTGCTCGCCGAATTTCGCCGGCACGTGGATCACCGCGTGCGGCGGCGCGCTGAGGCAGGGGTCGATCGTGGGGTCCGTCGGATCCAGACCGGGGAGATCGGCCGTCCCCTCCTGGGCCACTGGTGCGTTCTCGTCCATCGCGGCGGCTCCTCGGTCGATTCGAGTTCCGTCGTCGATGGTGACGTGGCAGGTCGCGGTGGGTACACCGCTTCTCAGGGGGTGTCCGTCCGCACATCGGCGGTCGGGAGCCACCGGTGGTCGCCGCGCTGGCCGGAGCCCGCGCGGCGACCACGTGCACGGGGTCAGTGGAACGTGTGCTCAGGGCCGGGGAACTGGTGGCCCTTCACCTCGGCGGCGAACTGTTCCGCCGCGGACTTCATCACGCCCGCCACGTCGGCGTAACGCTTCACGAAACGGGGCGCCTTCCCGCGCCGCAGGCCCATCATGTCCTGCCAGACGAGCACCTGCGCGTCGGTGTCCGGTCCCGCGCCGATGCCGACGGTCGGGATGCGCAGGTCGTGCGTGATCTGCTTGGCGACCTCGGCCGTCACCATCTCCAGCACCACGGCGAACGCGCCCGCGGCCTCGACGGCGTGCGCGTCGTCCACCACGGAGTCGAACGCGTCGCTGCGCCCCTGCACCCGGTAACCACCGAGCTGGTGCTCACTCTGCGGCGTGAACCCGATGTGCGCCATGACCGGGATGCCCGCCCGCACGATGGCCTCGATGTGCGGTGCGAAGTGCTTCCCGCCTTCGAGCTTCACCGCGTGCGCGCGGCCTTCCTTCATGAACCGCACGGCGGTCGCCACGGCCTGCTCGACCGAGACCTGGTACGACCCGAACGGCAGGTCGGCCACGACCAGCGCCCGCTTCACCGACCGGGTCACGCCCCGGACCAGCGGGATCAGCTCGTCCACGGTCACCGGCAGCGACGTGTCGTAGCCGTAGACGTTGTTGGACGCGGAGTCGCCGACCAGCAGCACCGGGATGCCCGCCTCGTCGAAGAGCTCCGCGGTGTACATGTCGTAGGCGGTGAGCATGGGCCACGGCTCGCCGCGTTCCTTCATCTCCCGCAGGTGGTGGATGCGCACCTTCTTGCCGGTGGGTGCGTTGCCCGCACCGTTGCCGTAAGGCGCGGTTACCTCTGTCGAGGTCATCGTCGACCGTCCTCCCTCGAAGCCCGCGTCATCGCGGGTCCCCGGGCGCTTGTTGCACGGTTACCCGCCCAGCGTGACACCGACGTGGGGGGATTGGCGCGGAGTGCGAGTAGCTTCACACGGCCAGGGCCACGGCCGGTCCCGACTGCACCGATCCGGAAGGGCACCGCGTCCTCACCCGCCGCGCAGCGCCCTGAGCACGGCCAACGCCACCGCGTCGGGCCGGTCGACGGGCACCATGTGGCGGCTGCCCGGCACCGGCACGGTCCGCCCGACCGGGCTCAACGCGGCCAGCGCCACGTGCGCGGGTAACGCCCGCCGACCCGCCGTGAGCACGGTGAACGGCACCGGCGGCAGCGGTCGGAACGCCCGCAACCGCTCCACGGCGGCCACCTGGCCGGGGTAGGACGCCAGTTCGTCCAGCACCGCACGCGTCACCGACGGCCGCCCGTACACCGAGCGCAGCACCGCGTCCGACGCCGGATCACGCCGCCCGAGCGTCGCCCCGCGCATGGCCCACCGCCGCAGCCGCACCCCCTGGGCGGCCACGACCGGGTCCAGCCCCACCCGCAGCACCCACCGCGCCACCGCCGCCGACAGGTCGAACGGCCGCCCCGCGCCCGGCACCTCCGGATCGGGGTCCACCAGCACCAGCCCTCGCACCCGCCCCGGCCGCAGCCGCGCCCACGCCTCCACGTGCAGCGCCGCCATCGAGTGCCCCACCAGCACCGCCGACGGCGCCCCCACCAGCACCGCGTCCAGCACGGCCACCTCACGGGCCAGCGTCGCGGGCGCCAACGCGGGCCCCGACCACCCCGTGCCCGGCCGGTCGAACACCAGCACGTGCGCGTCCGGCAGCAGCGCCACCACCGCGTCCCAGTCGAACCACGCGCCGCCCAGCGCCGAGCCGAGCACCACCACCGGCCCGCCAACACGCCCGGACGCGCGAACGTGCACCCGACCGGCGAGTGAGGCGACCATGGAGGACAACCGAGTTCCTTGGAGCGTGTCGTGGCGGTGGCCAGGTGGAAGACGCGGACGGCGGGTGTCGTCGCCACGGTCGTGCAGTTGGCGGCCCTGGCGTCGATCGTGCTGTTCCTCGTCGACGAGGAGGGCGTCCTCGCCCACAGCATTCTGCGGGTGTCTTACCTGATCGGCCTACCCGTGGAGGCGAACCTGTTCATCGTCCTGGTGCTGGTCGTGCTCGGCGCGGCCCTGCGCCGGCGCAAGCAGGCCGCCCTGTGGACGTTGCTGCTGTTCGAGGTGATCAACGGCGTCTCGGTGCTGCTCCTCATCGTCCGCTACTGGATCGACCCGTCGCAGTTCCTCGGCAGTGACGAGTCACCCGATCGGCTACAGGTCACCCTCGACCTCGGCAGTTTCGTCGTCTTCACCGTCGCGGTGATCGTGCTGCTGGTGGCGATCAAGGACGCGTTCCCGGCCAAGCTGTCGCCGGGCGCGTGGCGGCAGGCGCTGGCCGTGTTCGTCGGCGGGGTCGTGGCGCTGTGCCTGGTCGGCTGGGGCCTGACCGAGCTGTTCCCCGGCTACCTGCACGGCACCTGGCACCGGCTGGCGTGGGCGGCCAACCAGATCACCGGCGAGGTGCTGCCGCAACGCCGCGGTGGCGAGGGTCCGCCGTGGCTGAGCGTGCTGCTCGGCTTCGGCGGCATGCTCGTCGCGATCGCCGCGCTGTACGTGTTCTTCCGCGGCGTGCGGACCAGCCGGTCGCTCGCCGACACCGAGGAGCTGGCCGTGCGGCGGCTGCTGGCCGCGCACGGCGAACCCGACTCGCTCGGCTACTTCGCCACCCGTCGCGACAAGAGCGTGGTGTTCGCCCCGAACGGCCGGGCCGCGCTCACCTACCGGGTGCTCGCCGGCACCACGCTGGCCAGCGGCGACCCGGTCGGCGACGAGGAGGCCTGGCCGCAGGCCGTGCAGGCGTGGCTGGCCGAGGCCGGGCGGTACGGCTGGCTGCCCGGCGTGCTGGGCGCGAGCGAACGGGGTGCCCGCGTCTACGCGGCGGCGGGCCTCAAGGCGTTGGAGATCGGTGACGAGGCCGTGCTGGACGTGCGCGAGTTCACCCTGGCCGGTCCCGAGCGCCGGGCCGTGCGGCAGGCCGTGAACCGGGTCGAACGCGCCGGTTACACCTCCCGCGTCCGCCGGCACGCCGAGATACCGGCCGACGAACTTGCCTCGATCCTCGACCTGGCCCAGCGCTGGCGCGGCGCGGAGACCGAACGCGGTTTCTCCATGGCGCTGGGCAGGCTGGGCGACCCGACCGACGGCCGGTGCGTGATGGTCGAGGCCTACGACGAGGCCGGTGAGCTGCGCGGACTGCTGTCGTTCGTGCCGTGGGGCAGGCGCGGGCTGTCGCTGGACCTGATGCGCCGCGACCGCGCCGCCGAGAACGGCCTCAACGAGTACATGGTGGCCGAGCTGGTCGCGGCCGGCTCCCGGCTGGGCGTGCAGCGGGTCTCGTTGAACTTCGCCATGTTCCGCGCGGTGTTCGAGGAGGGCGAGAAGATCGGCGCCGGGCCGGTGCTGCGGGCGTGGCGGCGGGTGCTGAGCCTCGGGTCCCGGTTCTTCCAGCTCGAATCGCTGTACCGGTCCAACGCCAAGTACGGCCCGGACTGGCTGCCCCGCTACCTGTGCTTCACCCGCACCCGCCTCCTGCCCAGGGTGAGCATCGCGGCGGGCGTGGCCGAGGGGTTCGTGCCGAACCTGAGGGCGTTGTTCCAACGCGGCTCGTCCCGCGCGCTGCGCTACGAGAACTCCGACGCGGGCTTCGCGGCGGCCGTGGCGGAGATCGACGCGATCAAGGTCGAGACCAGGCAGGTCCGCCGTCCCGAGCAGGTGCGCGTCCGCATCGCCAAGCTCGACCGCCTGCGCGAGGACGGCATCGACCCGTACCCGGTGAACTACCCGCGTGAGCAGTCGGTGGCGCGGGCCCGGGAGCTGTTCGGCGACGTCGTGTCGGTCACCGGCCGGGTGGTGGCGCTGCGCGAGCTCGGCGGCCTGTGCTTCGCCCGCATCCGCGACTCGACCGGCGAGATCCAGCTCATGCTCGACGCCGGCCGGGTGGACCTCGGCCCGTGGAAGGCCGGTGTGGACCTCGGCGACCACGTCGGCGTGCGCGGCGAGGTGCTCTACTCGCGGCGGGGTGAGCTGTCCGTGCTGGCCGACGAGTGGACCGTGACCGCGAAGTGCCTGCACCCGTTGCCGGACAAGCGCAAGGGCCTGTCCGACCCGGAGGCCCGCGTCCGCAGGCGGTACCTGGACCTGGTGGTGAACGACGACTCGGCGCGGATGCTGCGGCTGCGCGGTGACGTCGTGCGCGGCATCCGCGACTTCCTGCACGACCGCGACTACCTCGAAGTCGAGACGCCGATGCTCCAGGCCGTGCACGGCGGCGCGAACGCCCGGCCGTTCGTCACCCACATCAACGCCTACGACATGCGCATGTACCTGCGCATCGCGCCCGAGCTGTACCTGAAGCGGCTGTGCGTGGCGGGCGTGGACCGGGTGTTCGAGCTGAACCGGAACTTCCGCAACGAGGGCGCGGACGCCACGCACAACCCCGAGTTCACCATGCTGGAGGCCTACCAGTCCTACGCCGACTACACCACGATGCTGCACCTCATGCGGGAACTCGTGCAGCACGCCGCCGTCGCCGCGCACGGCCGCCCGGTCGCCGTGCGCGACGGCGTGGAGGTGGACATCTCGGGGGAGTGGCCGATCGTCCCCGTGCACGCGGCGGTCTCCCGTGCGCTCGGGGCGACCGTCACGCCCGACACCCCGTTGCCCGAGCTGCGCTCGCTGCTGGCCGGTCACGGCATAAAGCCGGCCGACGACGCCGACCACGGCGCCCTGGTGCAGGAGGCGTACGACGAGCTGGTCGAGCCCAACACCGCCGGACCCACCTTCTACACCGACTTCCCGACCTCGGTGTCACCCCTGACCCGGCCGCACCGCGCCGATCCCCGCCTGGCCGAACGCTGGGACCTGGTGGCGTTCGGGGCGGAGATCGGCACGGCCTACTCGGAGCTGACCGACCCGCTGGAGCAGCGCCGCAGGCTGGAGGCGCAGTCGTTGCGGGCGGCCAGCGGCGACGTCGAGGCGATGGAGCTGGACGAGGACTTCCTCACCGCCCTGGAGCACGGGATGCCGCCCACCGGCGGGCTCGGGATGGGCGTGGACCGGGTGCTGATGATGCTCACCGGCACGTCGATCCGGCAGACCGTGCTGTTCCCGCTCGTCCGGCCCGTCCAGTGATCAGGCGCGGGGCGTGAGCAGGCCCGCCCGCGCCCGGATGTCGGCGGTTGCGGCGTCGAGCCCGGCCCGGTCGGTGATCGTCGTGTTGTCCTCGTAGGTGACGCCGTCCGGCACGGCGTCGCCGCCGACCGGGTCGGCGTCCCAGAAGTTGCCCCGGTAGACGACGTGCTCCAACGGCGGTTGGACGTGCAGCACGGCCGTGTTGTCCGCGCGGGCGACCACGTTCTCCGACACTGTCACCCAGCTCGCCCCGTAGTCGGTGTACAGGCCGAAGTTGTACGGGGTGCGGACGTCCTCGATGACGTTCCCGCTGATCACCGCGCCGCGCTCGGCGTCGCCCTGCGGACCGGACAGGTAGATCCCGCCACCGTCGGCCAGCACGGTCATGGCGCCGGTCACCAGGTTGTGCGTGACGCGGGCGCCCCGGCCGGGACCGACGACGATGCCGTTGTGCGGCACGTCGTGGACGTGGTTGTGCGTGATCGTGCCGTCCTCGGTGCCCAGCACGGTGATGCCGGGCGAACCGGAGTGGTCGAGGCCGACGTGCCGGACCAGGTTGTCCTCGATCAGCACGGCCCGGCCGCCGGTGACCGAGACGGCCGAGGCGGCGAGGGTGTCGAAGTCGCAGCCGCGCACCACCAGGTCCGCGCCGCCGGTCGCACCGAGGCCGGTGGCGCCCAGGCGGGTGAAGGCGCAGCCCTCGAACCGCACCCCGGTGGTCCCGTCGAGCCGCACGCAGGCCGGGACCTGCTCCTGGCCCTCCGGGGCGTTCAGCCACGCCCCCTCGCCCATGTCGATCTTCACGATCGGGCCGCCGTCGTAGTAGCCGTTGCCGTGGTAGTGCGGGAAACCCTCGTCGCCGCCCGGTCGCAACCACGTGGTGTCGGCGAACGTGAGGCCCCGGAACGTCACGTCCCGCGCGCCGGTGGCGTGCACCAGCACCTCCAGCGCGGGCGCGACCACGTGCGGGTTGTCTTCGTCGGCTCGCGGGAGGTAGTGCAGGACGTGCCGGCCGGGTTGCGACCGGTCCAGGGCGAACGTGCCTGGTTCGGTGAGGAACGCCGGGTCGTTCTCGATCCGGGTCGGCTCCGGCGGACCGGCCGTCACCTGGCCGTACCACTCGGCGTTGTACAGCTCCAGGGCCAGGTCGAACCCCGGCCGCGCCATGGTGATCACGGTCTCGTCCCCGTCGCGGGTGACCGACGCGACGGCCAGGCGTGCCTCCGTCCACGGGTAGACGCCGCGGTGCACGAACTCGACGCCCGCCGCGTTCCGCCAGTCCAAGGCGTGATCCGTGACGTAACCGGTCGGCGTCCGGCGCACGGTCCCGGGCAGCCCGTCCAGACCCGCCCGCTCGACCCGGCGGCCGTTCACCGCGAGGTGTCGGGTCACCAGGTCGCCGACCTCGGCCCGCCACACCCCGTCCGGCCCGAGCCGTCCGGTGATCTCGCGCCCGCCGCTGATCACGACGTCCTCCGGCGTGGTGGTGCCGTAGCCGAACGCCTGGTAGGTCGTCCGGTCGTCGTCCTCGGTCAGCTCGAACGGCTCGGTGAGCACGTGCGTGCCCGCCCTGAGGTGCACGACCACGTCACCGGTGGCCGCACGGGCCGCCTGCCGCGCGCGTCGCAGGGTGGCGAACGGCCGGTCGGCGGTGCCCGGCGTGGCATCGTCCCCGGTCGGGGAGACGTGGAAATCGGTCATGAAGAGCCCCCAAGCTGTTTATGGCATAAACCATAACAGGTATACCATGGAGGCGTGATGGGGAACGCGGACGATCCCGACCGCTCGGTCGAACTGCTGTGGGGCGGACGAGGGGGGCTGAGCCTCGACGCGATCGTGGGCGCGGCGGTCGAGGTGGCCGACGCGGAGGGCCTGGCCGGGCTGTCCATGCGCAAGGTCGCCGAACGGCTCGGCTTCACCACCATGTCGCTGTACCGCCACGTGCCCGGTCGTGACCACCTGGTCAACCTGATGCGTGACGCCGTGCACGGCGACCCGCCCCCGGCGGAGGGCAGCGGTTGGCGGTCGAAGCTGGAGGCGTTCGCGCGTCGGAGCTGGGAGTTGCGCGAACAGCACCCTTGGCTGGCCGAGCTCCCCGGCCGGTACGTGCCGGGACCGAACGCGCTGGCCCACTACGAGCACGCGTTGAGCATCCTCGCGGACACCGGCCTCACCCCGGCCGAGGTGGTCGCGGCGGTCGGCTTGGTCGGCCGGTTCGTGGACGCCGAGGCGTCCGCCCTGGTCGAGGCCGCGCGGGCGGAGCGCGGCACCGGGGTGAGCGATGAACAGTGGTGGGGCGAGCGGGATGCGTTGTTCGCCCACTTCGACCGCTACCCGACCCTGACCCGGCTCTGGGAGACCGGCGGCTTCGACCAGCCGGACCCGTTCGGGTTCGGCTTGGCCCGGGTGCTCGACGGCATCGAGCTGCTGATCCGGCAGCGTGATGAAAAGCGTGATGAAAGCTGTCGGGTCTGTGGTCGACCGGTGGCGCAACCCGCGTCCGGGCGACCCCGCGCGTACTGCTCGCGGGCGTGCCAGCAACGCGCCTACCGCAACCGCCGGTCGACGTGAGCCGCCCACCGACCGGTGGGCGGCTCGGCCGTCCTCAGACCTGCACGGTCGGCAGCACCACGAGCTGCCTGAGGTTCACGTTCTTCGACCGGCTGGTGGTGAACCCGACCAGGTCGCCGAGGTCCGTCGGGCTCAGCGGCGGCACGGACTCCCGCCACCGCGCCAAGTGCGCCGCCACGTCGGGGTTGTCGATGTGGTCGGGCAGCTCGCTGTGCACCAGGCCGGGCTCGATGTTCGTCACCCGGACGCCCTTCGGGCCCAGCTCCGTGCGGAGGTTCGCCGACAGGTGCGTGACGGCGGCCTTGGTGGCGCCGTAGACGGCGTAGTTGGGGAACGTCAGGTGCGAGGCCACGGACGAGATGTTCACCAGGTCGGCGGTGCCGGTCGCGCCCGCCTCGACCAGGTCGGCGGTGAATGCCCTGGTCACGTTCAGCAGGCCCATGACGTTGGTGTCGAGCATCCGGCGCCACTCGTCGTCCCGGCCCTCGGTGAGGGGGTTCGCGAGCATCACGCCCGCGTTGTTCACCACGAGGTCGACCCGGCCGAAGGCGGTGTGGATCCTCTCCACGGCCTCGGTGAGGTCACCGGTGACGTCGGCGGCGACGGCGAGCGCCTGCCCACCCTCGGCGGCGATCTTGTCGGCCAGCTCGGCGAGCCGGTCCGCCCGACGGGCCAGCAGCGCGACCTTCGCCCCCGAACGGGCGAGGACGAGCGCGATCTCGGCGCCGATGCCACTCGCGGCACCGGTGACGACGGCAGTGCGGTTGTTCAGGTCGTAGGTCATGCCAAGAACACTGGACCCGGTCACGCCCGGTACCAGAGGCCCTGGTCAGCCTGTGGGCCCGCGTTCCCCAGGTCTGGCAGTACCCAGGTTGGGCACGTGGAGGACGGCCATACTGGGTGGGTGAACCACGACCTCGGCGAATTCCTCCGCAGCCGCCGGGCTCGCGTCCGCCCGGACGACGTCGGCCTGCCCGGTGGTGGTCGCCGCCGCGTGCCCGGCCTGCGCCGCGAGGAACTGGCGTTGCTGGCCGGCGTGAGCGTGGACTACTACATGCGCCTGGAACAGGGCCGCACGCCCGCCGTCTCCGACTCGGTGCTCGACGCCGTCGCCCGCGTGCTGCAACTGGACGAGACCGAACGCGCCCACCTGCGCAACCTGGTCCGGCCGGTGGCGTCCAAGCGCCCCGCACCGCAACGCGTGCGACCGGGATTGCGACGGCTGTTGGACATGATCGAGGACGTGCCCGCGTTCGTGATGGGTCGCCGTTCCGACATCCTCGCCTGGAACCCCCTGGCCGACGCCCTCTACGGCTTCGGCGACCTGCCACCGGAGGACCGCAACTCGGCCAGGCACACGTTCCTGCGCCCGGAATCCCGCACCTTCTACCGCGACTGGCCGACCGTCGCCGCGGACATGGTG
Source organism: Saccharothrix stipae (assembly GCF_054781895.1). Classification (NCBI taxonomy): domain Bacteria; kingdom Bacillati; phylum Actinomycetota; class Actinomycetes; order Pseudonocardiales; family Pseudonocardiaceae; genus Saccharothrix; species Saccharothrix stipae. The sequence continues at coordinate 557,936 of NZ_BAAGTN010000009.1, forward strand.
GCGTTCCTCAGGCTGGACGCGGGCCGCTACCCGGACGACGCCAGGTTGGCGGCGTTGGTGGGTGAGCTGTCGGTGAAGGACGAGACGTTCCGCAAGCTGTGGGCGCAGCACAAGGTGCTGGAGAAGACCCACGGCACCAAGCTCATGCACCACCCGGTGGTCGGCGACCTGGACCTCGACTACGAGACCCTGCGACCCACCGGCGACCCGGACGTGGTCCTGGCGGTGTACACGGCGAAGGTCGGCTCGCCCACCGAGGAACGCCTCACGCTGCTGGCGAGCTGGGCCGCAGTGCCTTCAGGAACGCCCTGAGCGCGGCGGGCGCGAACTCCACCACGGGACCATCCGGGTTCTTCGAGTCGCGCACGGCGTCCAGTCCCGCCCGCAGCTCGACGCACTGTCCGCCGCTGTTCCCGCTGTAGCTGCTCTTGCGCCAAGTCATGGTGCCAAGCTATCAAGCCGGTCGGTCACCGAAACCGCCACCAGCTCCCGGAAAACCGCCTCGTAATGGGAGATCCGGCTCTCCTCATCCACCAACAGCCCGTCCGTCAACGTCTCCACGTACACGGTCTTCGCGCGGTTCCCGGAGGGAGTGAAGATCGCGAAGGGGAAGTAGAGCGCACCGGTGAGGCCGACTTCGTCCGGGATGATCCGGATCGTCACGTGGGGCAGCTCGGAGATTTTCTTCAGGTGGCTGATCTGGTCGAACCGGGTCTCCGGAGACCCGACCGGTGCCCGTAGCACCGCCTGCCTGATCACTAGTGTGTAGTCCGGCGGATCCGGCTCGGTCAGCCGCCTCTGGCGAGCCATCCTGGCCTGCACCAACTGCTCCACCTCGGGCGGTCGCAACGCCGGATTGGTCTTGATCACCGCCCGCGCGTAGTCCTCGGTCTGCACCAGCCCGTCCAACAGATCAGGTCGATAGAGCTCGATCCGGCGTGCTGTCTCCTCGGTGTTGAAGAACTTCCGCAGCCGGTCCGGGATGGCCGACCCCCAAGGCGTCTTGGGTCGGCGCTTTCGGGCCTCCTCGCCGAGGTGCAGCAAGTCCGCGCGCTCGTCACCGCGAACGCCGAAGAGGTCCAGCAGCGCCGCCAGCTCCAGCGGGACGACCGACGAGTCACCCCGCAGGATCTTGCTGACCTTGGACTCCGAGCAACCGAGCGTCTCCCGGATCTGGTCTCGCGTGACCCCACTGCGTCGCATCAACTCCCGCAGCCGCACGGCAAGCCCGAGTCGGTAGTCGGTCGGCTTGCTGCCGCTGCTGGTCATGGTCCCTCTCCTCGGCGGTGATCGCCGACAGTCTGCCGCACTCCGCGGTGCCCGCCCGATCACCCGATCAGGCGGCTAGTCAACATGACCGGTCGACTTTACATTCTCCTTATGACTGGTGAAGAGCGCGAGATGGTGGCGGAGGAGGCTCCGCGCCTGTTCGCCGTGGTGGAGCGTGGCCCGGAGTTGCAGGTGGCCGCGTGGGGTCTGGCGTTCGAGGACAGCGCCCAGGTCGTCTCGGAGGACGGCACGCTCCGGATGAGCCTGCAAGGCCCCGAGAGCTGCCTTCACCTGTTCAAGGACTCCGAGCTGCTCTGGATCTAGCCGTCGGACAAAAAATATTGTCATGACAGACAAATTTGTCCTAGAGTTGGGGGCACACCGACGAACAGGAGCCAGTCATGTCCTTCCAGGCCTACCTCGACACCATCGAGCGCAAGACCGGCAAGACCCCCGCCGAGCTGCTGGCGGAGGCCGGTGAGCGCGGGTACGGCGCGACGACCAAGGCGGGTGTCGTGCTGGAGTGGTTGAAGGACGATTACGACCTGGGCCGCGGACACGGCATGGCGCTCTACCACGTGCTCAAGAACGGCACCGCGATCAGCGACAAGCACGTCGGCAGCACCGGGAGCCACCGGGACGCCTCCGCGACCCTGCGGATCGACGGCCTCGCCCACCGTTGACCCGGCTCTAGTGGGGGCGGCGCACCACGTGCACCTGGTGCTCGATCTCGATGTCGTAGAGGTTGCGGATCTCCAGCTTGTGCGACCGGTGCGTCGCCGAGTTGACCAGCAACGGGGTGAGGCCGGAGTAGATGCCGTGCCCGCCCGGCGCCAGCAGGTTCGCGTACATCCGGGCGAAGCGCCGCGGGCTCTCGGGGTCGTCGCCGATCTGGTTGTTGAGCAGGCCGCCGGAGTTGATGACGAAGTCGGCGGCCTTGAGGCCGACGTCGTCGAGCAGGGCCGCGGCGTCGTACTTGTACTCGAACATGTCCCGCACGAGGGCCGTCGTCTTGGCGAACGGGTGGCTGTCGGCGAGCGTCGCGAAGCGCTCCTCCGCGACGACGATGTCGTCCTGGCTGTAGTCGACCACCACGTACCTCACCCGCAGGTCGCCCTTGGGGCGCGCCGCGCCCAACTCCCGGATGATCCGCTCGGCCAGGTCACCGTTGCCGCCCGCGATGTCCAGGACGGTGATCGCGTCGCGATCCGGCGGCACCAGGCTGAGCAGGTACTGGGCGATCTTGGGGTGGACCTCGGCGTAGTAGGTCCGGCGGTTGCCGCCCTTGTCGATGCGCCAGTCGGCGGCCTTGCCCTGCCAGTGCTCGTCACCGGCGAGGTTCAACGCCATGTGGCTGGTGTCGTACTCGACCTGGTCGCCCGCGTACAGGCGGCGCTGGCTGACGAGGTTGCCGACGAAGTTCCCGCCGACCTGCGCGCGCGAGGTCCCGTCGCCGAGCACGACGCGCCCGCCGGTCACCGTCTTCTGCGTGAGCTTCGGGTCGAGCACGCCCTCCACGAGCACGACCGGGATCCCGTCGAGGTCGAACTTGGAGCCGCTGGTGTCCACGCGCAGGATCTTGTGGTTCGGGCCCAGCCTGCCCCACCAGTCCTCCTCCTCCACCGGCGCGAAAGCGCTGCCCGCCAGGTCCTTCCGGAGCGAGGCCAGTGCCGCGGCCAGTTGGCCGTCCGGGAGCTTCGGCGGCGCGCTGCGGCCCTCCGCCACCTGGAACTTGAACAGCTCGGACACCTTCTTGTCGGTGCCGGCGTACAGGGCGTCGGTGATGGACGGCAGGTTGACCAGCAGCTTGGTGCGCTGCGCGGTGATGGTCTCCATGGCCTGCTTGCGCAGCTCCATCAGGTGCGGCTCGCCGGCCAACCCCGCGCCGGTCGGCCGGGGGTGCTTGACCAGCAGCTCGGTGTACTCGCACGTGTAGGAGTAGGCGATCCAGGCCAGCGCGACGTCCGGGTCGTCGTTCGTGCTCTGCGCCTGCGCCTCGACGCCGTCGAACAGCCTGCCGAGGCGGGCGCGCTGCCCGATGTGCGAGGCGTGCAGCAGTTCCATGGTCGCCCGGTACTCGGTCAGCAGCTGGACGTGCACGCCGCGGCGGAGCACGGCGGAAACGCGGTCGAAAATCCCGACCAGATTCCCGAGCTGCATGTCGTCGAGTTCGTGCCCCGGTCCGGTCATGATCCGTTCCTTCCGGTCGTCGGCGCGCTCAGGCCAGGTCGTCGAACCACGCGTCGATCACCCCGCGCAGGTGTTCGGAAATCCACGCGAGCATTTCCGCGTCGTTCGACTCGTTCAAGTGCGGGATGCTCACCGAGGTGACGGTCGCCCACCCCGCCACGGCCTGCCAGCCCTGCACGGATTGCATCGGGTAGCACTGGAGTGGAACGACCAGCGCCGCACCCGGCGCCGGGACGATGCCGTTGGCCAGCACTTGGGGACTCACGGTCCCCACTGGCGGGAAGAGCGTCAGCCCATTGCTGGAGCCGTGCCCGATCGTGATGACGATCAGGTGTCCGGGAGTCGGCTGGGGAACGGGAACGGTGATCGTCCGATGCGCGGTCGAGAATTGGTAGGGCCGCGCACCGGCCGGCAGGTTCGACTCGTTCGGCAAGCGGATCAGTGCATCGTCGGGCGGCACGTGGAACGTGATCCGGTCATCGACGAACTCCGCCAGCACCCCCTGCACCTCGCGCATGGCATCGGGGTGGATCCACTCCTGGTCGAGGGCCTGGTGCGCGACCTCGACCGGGACGCCGTCGAAGATCAGCCCGGCGAGTTGCTCGGTCCCGGCGCGATTGGTCCGCAACGCCTGGTCGGCCTGGACGTACTTCCTCCGCAAAGGAGGTATCAATCTCTGGGCGAGTTTGCCGCCGGCCCAGATGACGATCGCGCGAGTGCCTTCGATGATCTGGGCGCGATGCTCGCTGTAGGCGAATTCGGCGTCGTTCAAAGCGGTGAACCGCTGGAGGACGGCCGGAGTTTTGAGGCTGTGCGCCGCGGCTTCACCGATGAGTGTGACGAGCAACCGGTTCATCGGGGATCGCCGGTGGTTGCTGATGTAGGCTTCTTTGTCCCGGAGCTTCAAACGTAATTTCTCCAGCGACTCTTCGGTGACTACGGTGACGCCGTCGACGGCCATGCGACCCCCCTCGGAAGTATGACGGCGAGCCTAGCCGCCGGCGGCCCGGCGGTAAGCGGGATCACACGGTCGGCCTATGCGGAGACCGCAAAGGGGCGGAAAAGGACACGGAAAGTGTGGATTGCTCAGGAACAGCGCTTTCCGTCGGCCGGCAGCTTCACCTCGATCAAGTACTCGTGCCCGGCGTCGTCCACGCAATCATTGCCTTGCAGGTAAACGGTGTGCTGGTTGCCCTCGAACGTGAGCAGCCCGCCGCCCAGTTCCTTCGCCAGGCTCACCCCCGCCTCGTACGGCGTGGCCGGGTCGCCGGTCGTCGAGATCACCAGCACCGGCGGCAGCCCGGACACCGGCACCTGTTCCTGCACGCTCGGCGGCACGGGCCAGAACGCGCACGCGTCCAGCGCGCCCGCCGCCGGCCGGCCGTCGTCCATGAACGGCGCCGCCGCCTTGTACCGGCGCGCCACGTCGTCCAGCACGGTCCGGTCCGTCACCCGCGGCTCGTCCACGCACTTCACCGCCACGAACGCGTCGGTGATGGTCGAGTACCGACCCTCCTTGTCGCGGTCGAAGTAGTTGTCCGCCAACAGCATCAGCACGTCACCGCGGTTGTTCTTCAGCTCGGTCAGGCCGGTGTTGAGCGGCGCCCACAACTCCTCCGAGTACATCGCCTGGATGGCGCCGGTCATCGCGTCGTTGTACGACAGCTTCCGCTCGCCCACCGCCACCGGCCGCTGCACCAGCGGCAACGTCAACTCCCGGAACGCCTGGTTCGCCTTCGCCGGGTCCGAGCCCAGCGCGCAGTCCTGCCGCTTCGCGCACCACGCGGCGAACGCGTCGAACGCCTTCTGGAACCCGGCCCCCTGCGCGATCAGCGACTCCACCTGGTTCTGCGTCGGGTCCACCGCGCCGTCCAGCACGAGCGCCCGCACGTTGCCCGGGAACGCCTGCGCGTACACCGCGCCGATGTGCGTGCCGTAGGAGTAGCCCAGGTAGGTCAGCTTCTCGTCGCCCAGCGCGGACCGCATGACGTCCAGGTCGCGCACCACGTCCCGCGTGCCGACGTTGGCCAGCACGTCCTTCCCGGTCACCGAGGCGCACTTCTCGGCGTACGCCTTGTTCTCCGCCTCGGTCTGCGCCACGCCCGCCGGCGAGGTGTCCACGTCGACGTCCAACCGGTCGGCGTCCCGTTCCGCGTCGGTCAGGCACTTGACCTGCGGCTCGCTCGCCCCGACACCACGCGGGTCGAACCCGACCAGGTCGAACCGCTCGCCCACCGCCGACGACTTGACCTGCGCGCCCATGCCGGCCGCCGCGGCCATGCCGGACGCGCCCGGGCCGCCCGGGTTGATGATCAACGAACCGATGCGGTCGCCGGTCGCGGGTTGCCGCAGCAGCCCGATCCGGATCGTGCGCCCCTCGGGCTTGGCGTAGTCGAGGGGGACCTCCATCCGGGCGCACTCGATCGACTTCTTGTTCTTGAACAGCGACGTCGTCGTGCCGGTCGTGGCGTACGGCGCGCAGTCCTCCCAACCGAGCTCCTGGCCGTAGAAGCGCTCCAACCCGGCGAGCACGGCCCCCGCGGGCCCTCTCTGCTCCAGCGCCGTGCCCGCGGTCGGTGACCCGGGCAGCACGCTCGTGCACGAGGCGAGGAGCGGGAGGGCGAGGAAGAGCATCATCCGACTGCGCACAACCTCGATCGTAGGTGCGACCCGGCGTGACTCGTGGGCCACAACGGCCGCCAAGGTTGCGCCGGGTGAGCGAGAATGCCTCCATGCCACAGCTCCGACTCGCCCTCGCCCAGGTCAACGCCTGTGTCGGCGACCTGGCCGGCAACACCGAACTCGTCGTCGAGTGGTCCCGCAAGGCCGTGGAGGCGGGCGCCCACCTCGCGGTCTTCCCCGAGATGGCGCTGACCGGCTACCCGGTCGAGGACCTGGCGCTGCGCCTGTCGTTCGCCGAGGCGTCCCGAGAAGCCCTGACCGGGCTCGCGACCAGGCTGGACGACGAGGGGTGCGGCGAGCTGGCGGTGTTCGTCGGCTACCTCGACCGCGACGGGCACGGCATGCGCAACGCCGCCGCCGTGCTGCACCGGGGCGGGGTGGTGGCCCGGCAGAACAAGCACCACCTGCCGAACTACGGCGTGTTCGACGAACGCCGCTACTTCACGCCCGGCGACACGCTGGACGTCGTGCGGGTGCACGGCGTCGAGGTCGGCATGGTGATCTGCGAGGACCTCTGGCAGGACGGCGGGCCGATCGCCGCCCTGGGCGAGGCGGGCGTCGACCTGGTGGTCTCGCCGAACGCCTCGCCGTACGAGCGCAAGAAGGACGACGCCCGGCTGCCGCTGGTGGCGCGTCGCGCGGTCGAGGCGGGTGCGCCGCTGGCGTACGTGAACCTGATCGGCGGGCAGGACGAGCTGGTGTTCGACGGCGACACGATGGTGGTCGCCGCGGACGGCACGCTGATCACCCGGGCACCGCAGTTCGTGGAGCACCTGGTCGTGCTGGACCTGGACCTGCCCGGTGGTGCGCCGCGCACCGAGGGGAGTTACGGCGGGTTTGTGGTCCACCGCCGATCCTTGACCCATGACCCGCTCCCGGCCTACGACCCGCTGCCCGTGCCGCAGCCCGCCGAGCCGCTGTCCGACGAGGCGGAGGTGTGGCACGCGCTCGTCACCGGCCTGCGCGACTACGTCCACAAGAACGGCTTCCGCTCGGTCGTCCTGGGGCTGTCGGGCGGTATCGACTCGGCCGTGGTGGCCGCGCTGTCGGTGGACGCCCTCGGCGCCGACCACGTGTACGGCGTGTCCATGCCGTCGGTGTACTCGTCGGACCACTCGAAGTCCGACGCCTACGACCTCGCCCAGCGCACCGGCTGCCACTACTCGGAGCAGCCGATCGCGGACATGGTCGGCGTGTTCGTCGACCAGCTCGGGCTGACCGGGCTGGCCGAGGAGAACGTCCAGGCGCGGTGCCGCGGCGTCACGTTGATGGGGCTGTCGAACCAGCACGGCCACCTGGTGCTGGCCACCGGCAACAAGACCGAGCTGGCGGTGGGCTACTCGACCATCTACGGCGACGCGGTCGGCGGGTTCGCGCCGATCAAGGACGTGCTCAAGACCCTGGTGTGGGACTTGGCGCGGTGGCGCAACGCGCAGGCCGAGAAGCTGGGCGAGCTGCCGCCGATCCCGGAGAACTCGATCAGCAAGCCGCCGTCGGCCGAGCTGCGTCCCGGCCAGGTCGACACCGACTCGCTGCCGGACTACGAGCTGCTCGACTCGGTGCTGGACGACTACGTGGAGGGCGACAAGGGCTACCGCGACCTGATCGCGATGGGCTTCACGCACGAGCTGGTCGACAAGGTGCTGCGCATGGTCGACAAGGCCGAGTACAAGCGCCGCCAGTACCCGCCGGGCACCAAGATCACGTTCAAGGCGTTCGGCCGCGATCGCAGGCTGCCGATCACCAGCGGCTGGCGCGAGGGCTGACCCTTCTCAGGCGGTGGCGGTCGTCCCGGTGGGCGCGGCCGCCCTCGTCTTCCTCGGGGTGCGGTGCGCGCCGACCGCACCCGCGATGGTCATCGCCCCGAAGACGATCAGCACGATGGCCAGCAGCCAGACCAGCGCGAGCAGGCTCCCCACGGGCCAGACGAGCACCACGATCCCGCCGATCGCGGTGACCGCCCCGGAGAGCACCGACCACCCGCTCTTGCCGAACCCGTGGAAGATCTCGGCCACCCCGCCGACGACCCAGGTCGCGCCGAGCAGGAGCGCCAGCACCGTGATGGTCTGGAAGGGCGCGCGCAGGCACAGGATGCCGGCGACCAGCGCCAGCAACCCGGCCACCGCCAGCAGCCACCGCTGTCGCCCCATGGCGTCCGCGGTGAACGAGCCGACCAGCCAGAAGACGCCGGTGATCAGCATCTGCACGCCGAACAGCACGGCCGCGGTGAGCAGCGTGAGGCCCGGCCAGAGCAGCACGGCCAGCCCGATCGCCAGGGTGATCACCCCGAAGGTGATCCACAGTGCTCGACCTTCACCCGCCGGTGGCGCGGTTCCTGCGCCTTGACCAGCGCCGCGCGCCCCCTGGCCAGCGCCGCCCGCGCCCTGACCAGCGGGGTTCGCGCCCTGACCAGCGGTGTTCGCATCGGGATCCGTCATGCCGCCATGGTCCGTCCGTCCACGGACCCCCGCAGCCGCCACCACCGCACTCCCACCTTTCGGGTGACCCCGACCGGTACCTGGTGACCCACCGCGCCGACGCGTCTCCTCGGCGCCTTCGCCGGTCGCCCCTTACCGGTCGGCGCCAGGCAGCAGCAACGACACCACCGCGCCCACCGCGCAGATCACCGCCGTGATCCAGAAGATCTCGTGGTACTCGGTCAGCAACGCCGCCGTCAGCGCCTCCCGGTAGGCCTCCGCCTTCGCGGCGAACTCTTCCGGCGACATCCCGAACGGCAGCGGCGTGTCCAGGTCCGCCGTCAGCTCCCGGAACCGGTGCAGCCCCCAGGCCGACAACCCGGCCACCCCGACCAGCATCCCGGTCATCCGCGCCACCACCACCGCGGCCGAGGCGACACCGTGCTGCCCGGCCGGCACGACCCGCAGCACCGCCGCCGACACCGGCGCGATCACCAACCCCAACCCGAACCCGGCCACCGCCAGGTCCCGACCCACCACGAACGACGACACCGAAGCCGGCCACTGCGCGATCAACACGTAGGCACCGGCGGCGACCACCAGTCCCACGAACGAGACCCACCGATCACCCAACCGGGTCCGCGCCGCCAACCACCCACCGACCAGCGCACCCACCGGCAACGCGATCAGGAACCGCGCCAACATCCCCGCCGCCGCGGCCGAGTCACGCCCCAGCACGGTCTGCGCGAACAGCTCCACGTCCACCAACGTCACCATCAACGCCGCACCGGCCGCCAACGACACGCCCAGCGACGCCAGGAACGGCCGCATCACCACCCCGGCCGGGTCCAGCAGCCGCACCGACGACCGCCGCTCCCACAGCACGAACCCGACGAACACCACCCCGGACGCACCCAACGCCGGCCACCCCCACGGCGGCAGCACCGACCGCGACGGATCGGGGTTGTAGAGCGCGACGACCAGCGCCGCCAGCGCCAACGCCAACAGCCCGCCACCGACGAAGTCGATCCGCACCGACGACCGGACCGACCGCGGCACGGTCAGATGCACGACCACCATCGCGACCGCGGCCAGCGGCAGGTTCACCCAGAACACCCACCGCCAGCTCTGCGGCTCCACCGACTCGAAGAACGACCAGGCGTTGAACAACGACGCCAACCCCACGCCGTACAACGTGCCCAGCACGCTGCCCAACTCCTGGGCCGCGCCCACCACGCCCAACGCCGACGCACGCCGTTGCGCCGCCCACAGGTCCGCGACCAGCGCCATCGTCACCGGCAGCAACGCACCGCCGGCCAGGCCCTGCACCACCCGCCCGGCCACCAGCAGCGGCAGGTCGCCCGCCAGCGCCGTCACCGCCGAGCCGACCGCGAACCCGAGCAGGCACAGGTGCAGCACCAACCGCCGCCCGAACCGGTCCGACAGCTGCCCGAGCAAGGGCATCCCGGCGACGTACCCGAGCAGGTACCCGGTCACCACGGGCGTCGCGCGCTCCAGGTGGTTCACCGGGATGCCCAGGTCGCGCACCATGTCCACGAGCACGCCGACGACCACGTACGCGTCCAGCGCACCCAGCAGCACCGCCGCCGCGCCGGCCCCGATCGCCAGCCGCCGCGCCTTCACCGAACCGGGGCCCAACCCGAGCCCGGACCCGCCGACCACGCTCACGCCGGCGGCGAAACGGTGACGGGCTTGTTGAAGTCGGACAGCTCGATCGTCACCTTCGCCCCGCTCGGCAGCGTGAACAGAGCCTTCTGCAGCCGCTCGTCCTTCAGCGAGAACTCCGACGCCACGTCGGCGTCGATGCCCGGCACCAGCCCGGCGACCACGTCACGCGGCACGGTCGCCGTCACCACCGACACGCCGTCGTCGCTGGAGACCGTCTTGGCGTCGCGGGCGTCGGCCAGCACGCGCGCCACGCCCTTGTCCGGGTCCAGGATCGCGGTCGGGTCGTACACCTGGCCCGCCAGCGCCGCCGGCAGCTTGGTGAACCCGCCCGTCGGTCCCTTGAAGTAGAGGTCCTGCCCGGCCAGCACGTACTCGACCTCGATCAGCTGGCCGAACTGCTCGACCTTCGCCCGGCCCTGCGACTCGCCCGCGGCGTTCAGGTCGCCCTCGGCGTCCTTCACGGTCACGCCGGGCAGCTCGCCGTCGACCTTGATCGTGAAGTGGGTGCTGGTCACCGACTTCATCCCCGCGGCCGCCTTGGCCAGCAGGTCCGGCCCGTCGGGCAGGGACGACCCGGCGCCACCGGAGGACGTGCAACCCGCCACGAGGGCGAGCACGAGCGACCCGATCAGGGCGCGACGAGGGAGCATGGGGTGAATCGTAGAACCCGCCGTTCCCCGGCAACGCGAAACGTCACGGCAAGTCCGTGACCTGCGCAATCACCTCCGGGCGGCAAACGGCGCAGTGCGTTCGGCCGAGTCGGCAACGCGCGGTTCACCGTCCTTACCTAGGCTTCGGGTCATGAACCGCCAGCAGGAGTTCGTGCTCCGCACCCTCGAGGAACGCGACATCCGGTTCGTCCGGCTCTGGTTCACCGACGTCCTGGGCTTCCTCAAGTCGGTCGCCATCGCGCCCGCCGAGCTCGAAGGCGCCTTCAGCGAGGGCATCGGCTTCGACGGCTCCGCCATCGAGGGCTTCGCCCGCGTGTACGAGTCGGACATGGTCGCCAAGCCGGACCCGTCGACGTTCCAGGTGCTGCCCTGGCAGACCCCGGACAAGAGCCACTACTCGGCGCGGATGTTCTGCGACATCGCCATGCCCGACGGCTCGCCGTCCTGGGCGGACCCGAGGCACGTGCTGCGCCGCACCCTGGCCAAGGCCAGCGAGGCGGGCTTCACCTGCTACGTGCACCCCGAGATGGAGTTCTTCCTGCTCAAGGGCCTGCCCGACGACGGGAGCGAGCCCATCCCGGCGGACAACGGCGGTTTCTTCGACCAGACCAGCCACGAGACCGCGACCCACTTCCGCCGCCACGCCATCGAGGCGCTGGAGGCGATGGGCATCTCGGTCGAGTTCAGCCACCACGAGGGCGCGCCCGGCCAGCAGGAGATCGACCTCCGCTACGCCGACGCCCTGACCATGGCCGACAACGTGATGACGTTCCGGTACGTGGTCAAGGAAGTGGCGATCACCCAGGGCGTGCGGGCCTCGTTCATGCCGAAGCCGTTCACCGACCAGCCCGGCAGCGGCATGCACACCCACGTGAGCCTGTTCGAGGGCGACCGCAACGCGTTCTACGACGCCGAGGACCCCTACCAGCTGTCCGACACCGGCAAGATGTTCGTCGCGGGCCTGTTGAAGCACGCCCGTGAGATCTCCGGCGTGACCAACCAGTGGGTGAACTCCTACAAGCGCCTGATCGTCGGCGGCGAGGCGCCGACGGCGGTGTGCTGGGGTCACGCGAACCGGTCCGCGCTGGTGCGCGTGCCGATGTACTCGCCGGGCAAGTCGTCGTCGCGCCGGGTCGAGATCCGCTCGCTGGACTCCGCGTGCAACCCGTACCTGGCGTACGCGGTGATCCTCGCGGCCGGTCTCAAGGGCATCGAGAAGGGCTACGAGCTGCCGCCGCCCGCCGAGGACGACGTGTGGTCGTTGACCGACCGGGAACGGCGTGCCGCCGGGTACGACAACCTGCCGCAGAACCTGGGCGAGGCGTTGACCGAGATGGAGAACTCCGAACTGCTCCCCGAAGCGCTGGGGGAGCACGTGTACGACTTCTTCCTGCGCAACAAGCGGGCCGAGTGGGACGGCTACCGCCGCAGCGTGACGCCGTACGAGCTGCGCAACCTGTTGCCGGTCCTGTGAAGGACACACCCGTGCGGGTGGTCCACACCGGGCGCTCGGAGAAGCTAGGTTTGCAGACCGTGACCGAGGTGCCCGCGCGTTCGGAATCCCGTCCCACGTTCATCGCCTGCACGGTGGCCACCGCCGCCGAACTGCCGGCGGTGAAGGTGCTGTCGAGCTCGTTCCTGGCCAACCACCCGCAGGCCAGGTTCCTGGCGCTGGTGGTCGACGCCCAGCCGGAGAACTCCGGTCCCGGCCTGGTGACCCCCGCCGACCTGGGGATGAGCCAGGACGAGCTGGCCGAGCTGGCGACCGGCTGCACCGCCGCGCAGCTGTGCGGCCTGCTGCGGCCCAAGCTGCTCGAACAGCTGCTCGGCCAACGCGTGCCGGTGCTGTACCTGGACCCGTGGGTGCAGATCCTCAACCCGTTGACGGACCTGGTCGAGGCCGCCGTCGAACGCGGGCCGCTGGTGCTGCTGCCGCGCGCGCTGCGGCCGTTGCCGGACGACGGCCTGCGCCCCACGCCGACCGAGCTGCTGGAGAAGGGCGTCTTCGACCCGGGGTTCCTGCTGGTCGCGCCCGGTGCCGAGCCGTTCCTGCGGTCCCTGGGCGAGCAGCTGCGCCGGACGCCGGACGCCACCAAGGCCGTGCTCGACACCGCGCCGGCGCTGGTGAACCTGCACGTGCTGCGTGATGCCACGGTCGGTCTGTCGGTGTGGAACGCCGCCCACCGCGACCTGCACCGACGGCCGGACGGGACGTTGACGACCATCGGCGAGCCGGTGCGCAGCGTCCACTTCGCGGGCTTCGACCCCCACCGCCCCTGGCTGCTGTCCTCGGAGTTCGCCGACCGCCCCCGCGTGCTGCTGTCGGAGTACCCGGAGTTGGCGGACCTGTGCACGAGGTACCGGGCGGACCTGGTGCGCAAGGGGCACACGCCGCAGCGGGTGCGCTACGGCTTCGGCCAGCTCCCCGACGGCACCCGGATCCCGGACGAGCTGCGCGCGGACTACCGCGAAGCCACCCGAACCCACCCCGGCTCCGCCTTCAGCCCAGAAGGCTGGACCACCACCGATCCCACCGAGCCGACTTCCCTGGCTTCTCCGCCCGACAGCCGGCCCGCCACCACCCCGCCCGCGCCCACCCCCACGGCGGTCTTGCCGAACGGCACCGAGCCCGCCACCGACCCGGCCACCTCGGCGGTTGCGGTGAATGGCACCGATCGGATCAACGGCCAGCCGCCCGCGACCGATCCCGCCGCTGCCTCGATCCCGGTGAACGGTGTCGAGCCCTCGGCAGACCCGACCGACGCCTCGCCGTCCGCCGATCCCGCCGCCACGGCGATCCCGCTGAACGGTGTCGAGCCCACCGCAGGCGCGACCGGCGCCTCGCTGTCCGGTGATCCCGCCGCCACGGCGGTTCCGGTGAACGGTGTCGAGCCCACGGCAGGTGCGGCCGATGCCTCGCCGTCCGCCGATGCTGCCGCCACGACGGTTGCGGTGAACGGCGCCGTGCCCGCCGACAGCCGGACCGCCGAGCCGCCCGCCGCTGAGCCGCCCGTCGTTGTCGAGGCGCGGCCGGAGGTCTCTGACCTGCCTGAACCGGCCGCCGCCGCCGAGCGCGCCGAACCCACTCCCCGCCCGCAACCCCGGGCACCCCGCACCACCCCACCCCCCGCCTTCGGTCCCGACGGCGGAGCGGGGTTCGTCGGTTGGGCCAGTGAGCCCGCGCCCGACCTGCCCGGCAGCACCCGCTGGGCCGCCGCACTCTGGCGTTCCGACGAGGCGCTCCGCACCCAGTTCCCCGACCCCTTCGGCGCGGACGGCGCGGCTTTCCGCGATTGGTGCGCGGGCGTCGGCGTGGCGGCCGGCCGGTTGCCGGTCGCCGCCGTACCCCGCACCCGCGCCGAAGCACCCGTCCTGCACGACCAGCTGGGCGTCTCCGTCCTCGGCACCGGCCCGATCGCCGAACTGGTCCGCGCCGCCGCACGAGCGTCCGGCCTGCCGACGTCCACCACCGCCGGCTACCCGGTCGTCATCCGCGTCGGCACCACCGAACGCGTCCCCGACAGCCGTTTTGTGGTCGACTACCTCCTCGACGACGACCGGCCGACCGACGCCAACGAGCTCTGGGTCCCCTCCGACACGACCCGCGCCACCCTCGAACACCCAGGCGGCCCGACCGTCCGCGTCCTCCCGCTCCCGGTCCCGGAAGCCGCCGCCCACGACCGCGACCACCGCGAAGGCCTGACCTTCGGCGCCCTCGCCGACCACGCCGTCGACCGCGCGGGCAACGTGCTGGGCGCGGTCTCCGCGTTCCTCTCCGCCTTCCCCGACCGCAACGACGTGACGCTGCGCATCGAGGTCACCCACGCGGACGCCCACCCCGAGGCCGCCGAAAGGCTGCGCCTGGCCACCGCCGCCGACCCGCGCATCGAGCTGGTCGACACCCTCGGCGCCGTCGACTGCCTCGTCCACCTGCACCGCAGCGGCGCGTGCGACCGGATCGCGCACACCCTCGCCACGCACGCAGCGGCCGCCACGCCGATCCTCACTTCCGACCACGGCGCGGTCGCCGAGCTGTTCGACAAGTCCGCGGTGATCTTCGTGCCGTGCCGCCAGGGCGCGGAACCCGACGTGCAGGCCGCCGTCAAGCTCCTGCGGGCCCTCGCCGACGACCTGGCCACCGCCGTCGCGATCGGCATCAAGGGCCGCGACCACGTCCGCGCCACCCGTGACGTCGCCAAGGTCGGCGAACTCCTCCGCGAACGCGTCGAGCACGCCTACCGCGGCTGGCGCGCCCGCCGGGCCAAGCCCGCGCCGACCGTCGACCCGCTCAAGGCGCTGCACTCGGCGAAGCATGCCCTGCTGCGCCAACCCGACGTCGGCACGGCCAGCCGCACGCCCATGGCGCCGCAGCTGCGCAAGGTCGTGCTGCGCGTGCTCGACCACTACGACAACCACATGCGCGACGTGCTCAGCTCCCTGGTCGACGGGGTCGAGCGCACCGTCTCCGAGCTGGTCCGCCGCCAGGACGACATCAACACCGGTGTCGGCCTCGGCGAGTTGGAGGTGCTGCGCGCCGAGCTGGAACAGCACGCCGAGCACCAGGGCCACCTCGCCGACCAGCTCGTCGGCGTCGACGACGGTGTCGTCCGGGTCCGCGCGGACATGGCGGGCCAGGGGCGGCGGCTTCGCGAGATCGAGGACGCCGTCGTCGCCGAGGCCGGCAAGCGGGCCAAGCAGGGCGACGCCCTGGCCCAGCGGATCGACAAGCTCGCCGTCGCCCTCGAACGCACCCTCGACCGGATCGACTCGCTGGAGTCCAAGGTCGTGGACGTGCTGCGGGACCGCGACACCAAGCTCGACGCCGGCCTGCGCGCGGCCAACCAGGCCCAGCAGACCGCCGACGCCCTGCGCCGCGTCGTGGTCCGCGAGCACGAACGCCACGGCGACGCCGTGCCACGCAGCTCGCTGGTGCTGACCGACGTCGGCCTGCTGCGCCTGCCGTCCGACGACGCGTTCATGCTCCCGATGCTGTCCAGCAACGGGGTGTGGGAGACCGAGCTGTCGGAGCTGATCGACTCGGTGGTCGAGCCGGACGGCATCTTCCTCGACGTCGGCGCGTACGTCGGGTACCAGACCGTGCGCATGCTCAGCCGGTTCGGCACGGGCGGCGCGGTGGTCGCGGTCGAGCCGTGCCCGTCCGCGCGTGCCCTGCTGCGGCACAACGTCGACGTCAACCTGCCCGAACGGGTCGCCCAGCAGCTCGTCCTGGTCGACGCCGCCGCGTGGGAGAGCACCGGTGAGCTGGCCAGCCTGCCGTCCTTGACCGGCGGGGTGTCGGTGGCGCCGTTGCCGGAGGACGCCGGGGACGACGTCGCCCGCGTGCGCGCGACCAGGCTCGACAAGGAGCTGGAGGCCGTGCCGACGTTGCAGGGTCGCAAGCTTTCCGTCGTTCGGGTGGACGCGCCCGGTCGTGGTCACCGCGCGTTGGCCGGACTGGTGCGCCTGCTGCGCCGGGATCGCCCGCACGTGTTCCTGGAGTTCTCCGCCTCGGCGACGGAGGGTTTCGGCGACGATCCGGTCACGGTCTTGAAGGAGTTCCGCATCTGGGGCTACGACCTGGTGCCGGTGGCGACCCGCGAGCCGGCCGCGCCGGAGCAGATCGTGGCCGCGATGCAGGGGATGCGGACCATCTCGCTGTGGCTGCGACCGCGTCCCGTGCAGCCGAAGGGCCCCGGTCCGCAGGTCGCCGTTCCGGTTCGCACCGCTCCCGCAGGCCGCTGACCAGGGGATTTGACATCGACGAAGGTCATGAGTAACTTTTACCGAGTCGCCAGCAAGAACCTCGGAACGAGCGGTTGACACCGCGAATCGGGCCGGGTAGACTATTGCGGCGTCAAGCTCCCAGAAACGAATAAGCAGCACAGCGTGCTGCCTCCGCTCTGGAATCAGAACAAAAATGAATGCAAGGCGAGTTCGTCGCGGAGCCGAGAAGCCGAAACCGGCCGATTTGACACCGCGAAAACGAACGAGCTAAGCTTCAACCAGAACGAAACACAAAGCCCCGGAATGAACCGCGGTAAGACGCGGGACAAGATGGTGAGCGCGTGTTCTTTGAGAACTCAACAGCGTGCCGAATAGCCAGTAAATTTATGA
>NZ_BAAGTN010000010.1:0-86285 GCF_054781895.1 Saccharothrix stipae
GGATCGCGTAGGCCAGGCGGGCGGCGCGTTCACCCGCGGCGTGGAGGTCGTCGGCCAGGCCGGCGAGCAGGTCCACCGCTTCACGGACATAGCGTCAGGCGGTGCTGAGGGAGATGCCGAACCCGGCGGCGAGGCGGGCGTGGGTATCGCCGTTACGCAGGTGCGCGAGCACGAGCAACGCCTGACGACCAGGGTCAAGTCGCCGCCAACGAGACCGACGCCGAGTCCGCTCCGCGCGGATCAGGTCGCCCAGGCGGACGAGGGTGTGGTTGGACAGCGGAATCGCGGCAGGGTAAGACAGCACGACGAGGCTCCCGGTTGGGGCATCGGATCTTGGTCGACTGCTGTCTTACCGGGAGCCTCGCCCACCGCTCCCCACTGCTCAGCTCGCGCCGTGACCTGCGACGTCACGATGAAAATGGCTCACTGGTCAACCCCTCGTCCGAGAGCGTCAGGTCGCGCGGTTCGAATACTGTGCGATAACGCCGCGACGACAGGAGGCTACGTGTGACACACCCACGTCCGTCCTACGACAGCGCTGACCTCACGGGAGGCACAGCCCTCTTGCGTCACGGTGAACGATGCGCTCGTTGGGACGTGTTCGAGATCGAGATCGACGGGCCGTCACACGGCAATCCGTTCGTCGACGTGGACCTCGGCGCGACGTTCAGCGACGGGGACCGGGAGCTGCGCGTCGGCGGCTTCTACGACGGCGAGGGAACGTACCGGATCCGGTTCATGCCGGACAGCGAGGGTGCCTGGACGTTCGTCACGTCCTCGACAGCGCGCTCTCTCGACCGCCTCTCCGGCCGGTTCATGTGCACTCCGGCCGCGGACGGGCGTCACGGTCCGGTGCGGGTCGCCGACGGGCACCACTTCGCTCACGCCGACGGCACGCGGTACGTGCCGTTGGGGACCACCGCCTATGCGTGGACGCACCAGCCGGAACGGCTGCGGGCCGCGACCCGGCGCACCCTGGCGGCGGCCACGTTCACCAAGGTGCGGATGTGCCTGCTGCCGAAGTGGTACGTGTACAACACCGATGAGCCCGAGTTGTACCCGTTCCCTGGCTCCGTCGAGGCCGGTTGGGACACGACCCGGTTCGACCCCCGGTTCTTCCGGCGGTTCGAGGACGAGGTGCGTGTGCTGCGGGAGCTGGGGATCGAGGCGGACGTCATCCTCTTCCACCCCTACGACCGCTGGGGTTTCAGCGATCTGGGCCGTGACGTCGACAACCGGCTGACGCGGTACGCGGTGAGGCGGCTGTCGGCGCTGTCGAACGTGTGGTGGTCGATGGCGAACGAGTACGACATGGTGCGGACCAAGACCGACGAGGACTGGGAACGCCTGGCCGGCATCGTCGCCGAGGAGGACACCGTCGGCCACCTGAACTCCATCCACAACTGTGGCCCGTTCTACGACTACGCGAAGCCGTGGATCACCCACTGCAGCATCCAACGCGTCGACGTGTACCGCACCGCGGAGAACACCGACGCATGGCGGGAGCAGTGGGGCAAGCCCGTCGTGGTCGACGAGTGCGCCTACGAGGGCGACATCGAGCCGGGCTGGGGCAACATCACCGGCGAAGAGCTGGTGCGGCGCTGCTGGGAAGGCGCGGTCCGCGGCGGGTACGTCCAACACGGCGAGACCTACCTCAACGACGCCGAGGAACTGTGGTGGTCGAAGGGCGGCCGACTCGTCGGGACCAGCCCCGAGCGCATCGGGTTCCTGCACGACATCATCCGCGAGTCCCCCACCGGCGTGCTCGACCCCCTCGACTCCGACTGGGACGCACCGCGCGGCGGAGTCCGGGGCGAGTACGAACTCGTCTACTTCGGCTTCAACCGCCCGCGGTTCCGCAACGTCAGCCTGCCCACGAACGGGACGTTCGCGATCGATGTGATCGACACCTGGGCCATGACGGTGCACCGCGTCGCCGAGTCCACGGGCACCACCCTGCGCGTGGAACTGCCCGCCCGCCCGTACATGGCGATCCGCCTGACCCGTCTGGACTCTGTTCCGACAAATCGGTCACTGTCCGACGGGCCGGTCACGAGGTCCTGACAGCCGACCCCGGTCCGCAAGGGTTCGCACTTCAGTCCAATACCACAGCACGCCGCAGAGCAGGGACGGCATTTACCAATGGTCGACTTCGCCTTGATCGTCCTCCGGTGGGACCTCTGACATGGCTTCGACCTCCGACCCGCCGGCTCCCGAGACGAGCGGCGGGGTGATCACCATCGCCAGGCTCGCCCAGTTGGCGGGCGTCTCGGCGGCGACGGTGTCCAAGGTGGTCAATGGGCACACCGAGGCGCGCTGTGGTTCACCGTGTTCACCGAGCGGTTCACCGCGTTTCTGGACCGCGTGGCACGCCAGGCGGGCCGGAAGGTCCACGTCGTCGCCGACCGGGTCGAGCTTCACCTGGTGCCCGGCTACAGCCCCGAGCCCAACCCGGACGAGTTGCCCAACGCCGACCTCAGAACGCAACGTCAACGCCTCCCGCACCCACAACGTCGACCACCTCGCCCACGAGACCCGACGCTTCCTGCACCGCCGCCAACGCCGACCGCACATCGTCCGCGGCTACATCCGGGCCCCGCACGTCCGCTACGCCATCATGTAGGCAGCTCAATACTTTCTGCTCAAAATAATTAGCACTGGTCGCAACGACCGGCCGCTTTCCAACCTGTGAGGGCTCCGTTACAGTCTGTGCCTGGGAACGCTCCCAGCTCCGAAGGGGTCACCGTGCCAAGGTTGTCGCGCGTGCTCGCCGCCAACGTCGCCGTCACCAACAACGGGGCGCCGGTCGCCACCTGGACCTACATCGGCAGCCAGCAGATCACGTCCGGCTCGAACCACCGACCGATGCCCTGCCCCGCGGGCACGAGCCGGTAGACGAGTCCGTAGTGGACCTATCCAGTTCGGCGGCCCCGGCGGTAGTGACGATGGGTCCGATGATCGGTGTATCCCCGTAGACGCGACACCCGCGAAAGGGGTTTCTTGATGCGTCAGAACAGCCCTCGCACGCTATTCCAGCGCTTCGTCCGCGCAGCGCTGGCCGGCGCAACGCTCCTCGCGGCCATCGGCACGGTACAACCCGCCGCCGCAGAACAGCCGGCCGCCGCAGGACAACCGGCCGTCACGGCCGCGGCTGCCGCGGCCGCGGCAGCCGGCGCCGCCGCGATCGCCTCGGTCGACCTTGCCGGGACGTGGAGCTTCACCCCAGCGGGCCGGGGGGCGACCTCGATCACCGTGCCCGGCGGCGGCTGGTACAAGCAGGGCTTCACCGACGTGAACGAGGCGGTGTACTCGCGCAGCATCACCGTGCCCGACTCGGGTCAGCCGCAGTCGACGTGGATCGAGTTCGGGGCGGTCAACCACCAGGCGACGCTGTCGGTCGACGGCCGGGTGGTGGCGACGCAGACCACGGCGTTCACGCCGTCGAATTTCGACATCACCGCCTACGCGGCCCCCGGTAGCACCCACACGATCAGCGTCGCCGTGAAGGGCCGCGGAGCGCTGAAGGCATCCAACGGCCGGTACCTGGTGCCCGACGCCGCCGACTGGTCCGAGGCGGTACCGCAGGGGATCTTCCGATCCGCGTTCCTGCAGGTATACCCGGCGGTGTACGTCAGCGACACATTCGTGCGTACGTCGGTGGCGAACAAGACGTTGAGCTACGACGTGTCGGTGCGCAACACCTCGGGCAGTTCCCGGTCGGTGACGTTGACCGGGTCGCTGTCGTCCATCAACGGCACGGCTTTCAGCTACCCGGAACTGCCCAGCCGTACGGTCACCGTGGCGGCCAACTCGACCGTGACCGTGACCGTCGGGCCGGTCGCGTGGAACCTCGACAGCACCTCGTACTGGTGGCCCAACGTGCCATACCGGTCGGGGTACCGGGCGCAGCTGCACCGGCTGACGGTGCATGCCGTCGCCGACGGGCGCACCAGCGACGCCACGTACCGGTTCGGGTTCCGGGAGGCCACCCAGAACGGTGACTACTACTACCTCAACGGCGTGCGCGTGAACTTCCGCGGCGACAACCTCCAGGGTGCCAACTATGACCGGATCAACAACGGCGGCAAGGGCGACGCCTACGACACCCTGCCCGGCTTCCTGCCCCCGTCGCCCGGCAACGGCGGCTGGCCGCAGGCGGTGGACAACTACCAGCGGCTGAACTTCAACGTGGTGCGCATCCACCAGGAGCCCGCGAGCCCGTACATGTTGGATGTCGCCGACGAGATGGGCCTGATGATCATCGGCGAGACCGCGATCCGCGGCTCCTCCGGCAAGCAGGATTGGATCGCCGGGCACGACAACATGGTCAACCACGCCCGTGCGCTGGTCCTGCGCGACCGCAACCACCCCGCGGTCATCCGCTGGAGCCAGGCCAACGAATCGAACCAGAGCGGCCAGGATTCCGAACAGTTCGAGAAGGACCTGTACGCGGCGATGAACGGCGCCGATGGCACCCGGCCGATCATTGTCGAGGTGGGTGTCGACGGGAATCTCAACGCGTATCCCGGGATGACGTACGCCAACTTCGCGGTGATCCCGCACTACGTCGACGGCTTCGGCAAGTACGGGGAGGGCCTGAAGACCGTGAATGGGCGCCCCGACGGCGAGGGCGAGTACATCTGGCCGGCATGCAGCACCAAGCAGGGCTTCGAGTGGTTCGCCACGGCAACCCTGGCCAAGCGCGGCAAGAACGCCACCGACCTGCGTCCGTACACGCTGCTGTCCGCTTGGGCCGGCGTCGTGCCCGGAGTGCGGACCACCGACTTCGTCACGGAGGAGGGCGGTCGCCCTGTCTACGGCGCGGACAACCTCCCGGACCCCTGGAGCAACCCGCAGTTCCAGCGCGTGCAGGCGGCGTTCAACCCGGTGGCCGCGGTCGACCTCCCCTACTGGTCGGCCTCCGGCGTCTCGGACTCCAACGGCACCTTCCCCCTGCCGCAGGCCGTGCCCAACTACGCCCGGAACGCCACGGTCACCCGCAACATCACCGTCTTCAACGACGACTTCGCCGACACCTCGGTGGGCTTCACCTGGACGGCGCGGCTCGACGCGCCGGACGGCGCGGTCGTCGCGTCCGGAAGCACGACCCTGACCGTCCCGCTCGGCTCGCGGGTCACCCAGCCGGTGTCCTTCACCACCCCGGCCACCGGCAACCGCGTGTACCTGCAGCTGTCGACCACGAAGTCCGGTAGGCCCGTCTTCACCGACGCGGTGGAGTACTTCAACCTCGGCGGAAGCGGCGGAGACGGACCCGCACCGGGCAACTACCGCATCGTCAACCGCAACAGCGGCAAGCCGCTCGCCGTCGCGGGCAACTCCACCGCGGACGGTGCCAAGGTGGTCCAGCAGAGTGGCACCGGCACCTGGACCGTCGCCACGACCTCCGACGGCTCCTACACCCTCCGGTACGTCCCGAGCGGAAAGGTGCTCGACGTCAACGCCAACAGCAGCACGGCTGGGCTGCAACTGCAGCAGTGGACGGCCAACGGCGGCACCAACCAGATGTGGTACCTGCGGTCCACCGGCAACGGCTACTACACCATCGTCAGCCACGACAGCGGACTGGTGGCGGACGTCTACGGTGCGGCGACGAACGACGGGGCGCAGGTCGTGCAGTGGACCGCCAACGGCGGGCCCAACCAGCAGTGGCAACTGATCCGGGCCTGACCGGACGACCCGGTTCTCGCCTGCTGCCGCGGCGTCGACCGCTACCCCTGGCCGCTCGGCCCTGCGGCCAGGGGTAGCAGCGGGATGTCGACTCCGAACGTCGGCAAGCGACCACCACCGAGCACCTTGTCTCCACTCCCATCGGCACGGGCCGGCAGACCACCGCAGTGAACGCATCGAACCGCCTCGCTCGCGAGCGGTAGGCGCTCGTCAGCAACCGTCGGCCGGCGGCACCTCGTGGGCTCGGTGTGGGCGGCGGTGGTTGTAGTGAGCCGCGCATCGGTTGAGCACTGACTTGAGGTGGTGCTCGTTGATGACGAGCAGTCGGTCGGTGGCTTCGCCTCGGACGGTGCCGACGAACCGTTCGGCATAGCAGTTCGCCCGCGGGCAGCGTGGCGGAATCTTCACGACCTCGATGCCGGAGTCGGTGAGGACGGCGTCGAACGAGGGGTGAACTGGCCGGCTCGGTCTCGGATGAGGAGCCGGAAGTGATCGGCCCTGTCGTCGAGGTCCATGAGTAGGTGGAAGAAGTCGCAGGCCGACATGCTCGTGGCCTGGGCACGCAGGACCGTCGCCACGAGGTGTCGGTGTCACGCTTGGGCGCGGGGGGTATGCGTAGGCGCTTGAGTCCACGGCGAACCGTGGACGCGGCTACCCGGTGCCCTGGTTTGAGCAGCTCGCCCTGGATCCCGCAGTAGCCCCAGCCGGTGTTCTCCCGCGCCATCCGCTCGACCAACGCCACCACGGTGTCGTCGACCGGCGGGCGCCCGGGCCGACTCGGATAGGTCCACTTCTTCGCGACCAGGCGCCGGTGCTACCGCAGGACGGTGTCCGGTGTCACCAACCGGCGCGGGCGCAGCAGCCGAGGGAGTTGCCGCACGAGCGCGGCGAGCACCGCGCGAATCGGCCGACTCCAACCGGGGACGAGGATTCGTCCGTCGCAGCACGGCGACCTCATGCCGCAGCACCAACAGCTCGGCGTCCTTCACTGCGGAGGACCGGCCGAGCAGAACCAGCCAACCGACGAGCCGACCGAAGATCAGGTACAGCAGTCGTAACGCCACGTCTCACGATCATGCTCCTGCGGTTCGTGCTACGCGATCCCCGTAGCTCAGCGGTCCAGCGCAGAGTTCTGACACCCCACAGGATGGAGCGGCTGGCTGAACCCGTCGGTACGTTCCGGTGAGTGATGGGCGGGCGGCGCGGGCGAGGAGGAGCGGTTTCACCGCAATGCCGCTGTCACCTCGTCGCTCAGGATTTCGAGCAGGCTCGTGCGGTCGGGTAGAGCGGCCAGGGGGATGAGGGTCGACCAGTGGTCGCGGACCGTGAGCTCGATCATCAGCGCGGTGATCTTCCCCGGGTCGACCAGGCAGTCCAGACCGGCCAGCACCCTTGCCGTGTACGCGGGATCGGCTATCGATTGCGTCAGGCTCTCCGCGCAGTCGACCTCGCCCTGCTCGACGCGCAGGCGGACGAGCTCCGCCATGGCTTCGGCCTGATGTGCGTGTTCGGTATCCCGCTCGCCAACAGTGCCCACCAACGCGACCTCGACGCCCTCACCAACGCCCAGGACCGCACCGAACGCCTCGCCGCCGAACACCACCACCTCACCAGGCGCATCGACGGACTGCGCAACGAGGTCGAGCTGCGCGACCGCCAACCCGCACAGGTCCGTGAGCGAGAACGACCCGAACGGCACACCGAACTGGTGTGCACAGGTAAGTACGGGAACATCCGTACCGGGCTGCGGACGTTGACCGGTACGCCGACAGCCGGTGGTGTCCGTCTTTCTTCGGAGCGAGTTCGAACGGTCGGGTGAACTTCGCAGGGACCGGCCGGCATCCGGTGGTCACGGTGCGACGCTGCGACTCGCCGACCAGCGACCAGGCCGAGGGGGTGTTCAAAGGGTGGTGACGCCCGAGGCTCCGCAGTCCCACAAGCCCGACGCCTCCCACACCGCACACGAACTTGAAGTGCGCAACACGGCATCAGGTGGCGCGGGCGGCGTAGTGCAGGCCGGGGTGGTCCACGGTGACGTGCACCTGCACGCGGCACCCCCTCCACCGACGCAGGTGATACCGCGTCAACTGCCCGCCGCGCCGGCGCTGTTCGCCGGACGGGCAGCGGACCTGGCCGAGTTGGACCGCGCCCTGACGACCACCGCCCCACCCGACAGAGCTGACGTCGCCGTGCCGGGACCGGCCCGCGCCGAGCTGCCCGTCGCGGGCACGACGGTGATGGTCTCGGCGATCGGAGGGGCCGGAGGGATCGGCAAGACCTGGCTGGCACTGGCCTGGGCGCACCGCCACCTGGACCGGTTCACCGACGGACAGCTGTTCGTGGACCTGCGCGGGTTCAGCCCTGCGGGCGAGCCGATGTCGTCCGGGGTGGCGGTGCGCGGGTTCCTCGACGCCCTGGGCGTCGATCCTTGCCGCATCCCGACCGACCCGGACGCGCAGGCCGCGTTGTACCGGAGCCTGGTCGCGGGCAGGCGGATGCTGATCGTGCTGGACAACGCCGCCACCGCCGACCAGGTAGTGCCGCTGCTGCCGGGCAGCCCGACCTGCACCGTGCTGGTCACCGGCCGCCGAAAACTGGTCTCGCTGATCGACCGGCACGGCGCCCGCCACCTGACCCTGGGCGTGCTGGCCCACGCCGAGGCTCATGCCCTGCTGGCCCGGCGCCTGGGCACCGACCGCGTCGCCGCCGAGCCCGACGCCGTCAACGATCTGGTCGACCTGTGCGGTGGCTACCCGCTGGCTCTGTCGATCACGGCGCGCAACGCCTCCACCCACCCCGGCATCGCGCTGGCCGAGATCGCCGCCGAGCTGCGCAAGCTGGGCCTGGAGACGCTCGACCACGACACCGACCCCGTCGCCAGCCTGTCCGCCGTGCTGTCCTGGTCCCTGCGCCCGCTCACCGACGAACAACGCACCGTGTTCGGGCTGCTGGGCATCGCACCCGGCCCCGACACCACTCTGCCCGCCGCAGCCTGCCTCACCGACCTGCCACCGGCCCGCGCACGCAGGGCGCTATCGGCGCTGGAGGAGGCGTCCCTGCTCGAACGGCGGCCGCACGGCCGGTACGCGATGCACGACCTGGTCCGCGCCTACGCAGCCACCACCGCCCGTGGTTGGCCCGACGACGTACGGGAGGTGGCCCTGGTGCGGGTGGGGGACTTCCACCTGCACACCGCGCACGCCGCTGACCGCCTCCTGTTCCCCCACCGCGAACTTCTGCGGCCCGACCCACCCGCGCCCGGCGTCCACCCACACCCGCTGCCCGACGCCGCAACCGCGATGGCCTGGTTGGAGGCCGAGCACGCCACCCTGCTGGCCACCCAGCGCGCCGCGGTCGCCCTCGGCCGCCACCATGTTGTCTGGCACCTCGCCTGGGTCCTGGAAACCTTCCATGTCCGGCGGGGGCACCGGCGCGACGCACTCGCCACGTGGCGGGCCGCGCTGGACGTCGTCGCACACCTGCCTGACCCCGCCACCCGCAGCCGCGCTCACCGGTTCCTCGGCCGCGCGTGCTCACTGCTGGGCTTACACGAAAAGGCCGCCGGGCACTTGAACCGGGCGCTCGACCTGGCCGTGCGCCACCACGACCCCACCGAAGGAGCACACGCACACCATGAGCTCGCGGTCGCCTTGGAACGGCTGAGCGACGACCGGCGGGCCCTGGACCACGCCCGACACGCCCTCGACCTCCACCGCACCCTCGACCAACCGGTGCAGGAAGCCAACGTGCTCAACTCGGTCGGCTGGCTCGCCGCCCGCCTGGGCGAGTTCGACACCGCCCGCGACCACTGCGGCGCCGCCCTCACCCTGCACCGACACCACCGCAACCCCGACGGCGAGGCTGCCACCCTGGACAGCCTCGGGTTCATCGCCCACCGCACCGGCGACCACCATCAAGCCATCGGCCACTACCACCAAGCACTCACGTTGTTCCGTACCCTTGGCAACGCCTACGACGTCGCGGAAACCCTCGGTAACCTCGGCCACCCCCATGCCTCCCTCGGCCAACACGACCGGGCACGGGCGGTGTGGTGGGAGGCACTGGAGCTGTACCGGGAACAAGGCCGCGACACCGAAGCCCAACATCTCCAACGGCAACTCGACGACCTCGACCTGAACCGCCCGGGGTTCGATGGAAACTCGTTCAGTTGACTGCTCCAGCCGGGGTCGGCTGGTGTCGACGGTGGTAGACGGCCTCGGCTTCGCGGGCGCCAGGTGACCGATGCTGCTGTGCAGCCGCCGGTTGTTGTACCGGTCGATGTACTCCAGGGTGGCGTATTCGACCTGGTCAAGGGTGCGTCAGGGGCCCTTGCCGATTGATCGGTTCGGTCTTGTGGAGCCCGATGGCCGACTCGGCCAGGGCATTGTCGCAGGCATCGCCGACGGAGCCGATCGAGGCGTCGATCCCGGCTGCGAGGAGGTGGTCGGTGAAGGCCGGAGACGTGTGTTGCGGGAGGACACGTCGATCACGAACGCGGCGTAGACGGTGCCCGACCGGGTCGGCACGTAGGTGAAGTCCGCCACCCACAAGGCGTCCGGCCTCCCGGTGGTGAAGTCCCGGTCGACCGGGTCGGCGGCCTCGTGCATCAGCTCACGCACGGCGTAGTGGGTCAGCAGCTGATCCGGCTGATCACCACGATCACCGATCCCGACCACGCCGCCGCGGCCGAACTGGCCGCGCTCTACCGGCAGCGATGGAAGTTCGAGCACCCTGGACGAGATCGAGACCCCTCAGATGTGAGATGTGGCTGCGGCGACCACCCCAACAGAGCAACTGGTTCACGACTACGGTGGGTGCGCGCAAGGTAACGTTATGGCGTTCCGGATGAAACACGTTCGACATCGGCCGTCGCTGTACTTCAACCGTCGAACCGCACCCCGCCGGCGCGGTGCGAACTCTTCGAGAACCCTGGTCCGACGCGGTATCCGCGCTGTCCGAAGGGATCGAACAGTGGTCGAGCACGACGAACTGGACGGCGTGCACCTGCCCGTGGTGGTGGTGGGTGGTGGGCAGGCCGGGTTGTCCATGAGCCATCGGTTGGGTGAGCGCGGCGTCGAGCACGTGGTGTTGGAGAAGAACACCGCGGGCGGCGAGTGGAGTTCCCGGCGGTGGGACTCGTTCTGTCTCGTGACACCCAACTGGCAGTGCCGGTTGCCGGGGTTCCCGTACTCCGGTGACGACCCGGACGGGTTCATGGGGCGCGAGGAGGTCGTGGCCTACATCCGTGACTACGTTCGCTCGTTCGGACCACCACTGCGCGAAGGTGTCGCGGTCACCCGGCTTCGACGCACCGACAAGGGATTCCAGCTCACCACGACGAGCGGTGTGCTCACGGCGGACCAGGTCGTCCTGGCCACCGGGCCGTACCAGGTGCCGCGCATTCCCCGCCTGGCGGAACGGATGCCGGAAACCGTCGTGCAAGTGCACTCCTCGGCCTACCGCAGCCCCGAACAGCTGCCCGACGGCGAAGTGCTGGTCGTGGGCAGCGGGCAGTCCGGCGCACAGATCGCCGAAGACCTGTACCTGGCCGGTCGCCGGGTGCACCTCGCGGTCGGTTCGGCGCCGCGGGTCGCCCGCTCCTACCGGGGTCGGGACGTGGTCGCGTGGTTGGACGAGATGGGCTACTACCGGCGCGGGATCGAGGAGTTCGACGACTCGGACGCGATTCGGTTCCGGGTCAACCACTACGTCACGGGGCGCGACGGCGGGCGTGACATCGACTTGCGGGCGTTCGCCCGGAACGGGATGCGGTTGCACGGCAGGCTCGTCGGGGTCACCAGGGGTGTGCTGCGGTTCGCCGACGACCTCAAGGCCAGCCTCGACAACGCCGACGCGGTGTCCGAGGGCATCAAGGACACCATCGACGCGCACATAGCTCGACAAGGTATCGACGCTCCACAAGAGACTCGTTACAAACCGGTGTGGGTGCCGCCCGTTGGTCCCGGAGAAGTCGACGCAGCAACGCTTTCCGCCGTCGTCTGGGCCACCGGCTTCGGCACCGATCACCGATGGATCGAGGTGCCGGTCTTCGACGGCCGCGGCTACCCGACGCACGTGCGCGGTGCGACCAGCTGCCCCGGCCTGTACTTCCTGGGCCTGCCCTGGCAGCACACGTGGGGCTCGGGCCGGTTCTGCGGTGTCGGCGACGACGCCGAGCACCTGGCCCGCGAGATCACCCGGCCGCGGGTGGCGCCGTCGCCCGCCGAGGTCCGCTGGATCGCGGGCACCCGCACCGACACCTGGCCCCGTGATGACGACTGGACCGCGCCGCGCACCGTGGCCTGACCCGGAGGTGACCATGGTCTTCGACGCGCACCGACACCTCGGCGTGCTGCCCGCGCACCCGTTCTACGGAGGGCCGGCCGTGCGCCCCGACCGCAACTCCCGCGCCACCATCGCCGAGCTGATCGCCGACCTCGACGCGGAAGGCACCGAACGCGCGCTGGTGATACCCAACTACGGCGTGCCCGATCCGGCGATCGCGTTCTCCTTCAACGAGTTGTGCGTGGAGGCGGCGAGCGTGGACGACCGGATCAGGGCCGGGCTGTGGGTGTCACCGCTGAGCCGCGACGCGGACCGCACCGAAGAGGCGTTGCACCTGGCGGGCGAGCCGGGGGTCCGGGCGCTGAAGCTGAGCTTCCTGCTCGGCGGCAGGCCCACCGACCCGGCGTGCCGCCCCGGCCTGGACCGGATCTTCGCGGTGGCGGCCGAGCACGACCTGGTGGTGCACGTGCACACCTCGCCCGGAGCCGCGTCCGACGTCGACGAGGTCGGTCACCTCGTCGACTGGTACGGCGACCACGTCGCCGTGCACCTGGTGCACTTCGGCGGCGGCGCGAGCGGACACATCAAGCTGGCCGGCTCGCGCTTCTTCGACTGGATCGACCGGGGCAAGCGCGTCTACACCGACCTGTCGTGGGCGATCGGCTTCGCGCCGCGCTGGCTCGCCGACGAGATCGACAAGCGCGGCACGGGGCACGACCGCGTGTTGTTCGCCAGCGACGAGCCGTGGGGCGACCACCCCGGTGAGTGCGCCCGCCTGCGCGCGGCGGTCGGGGACGGCGAGCTCGCCGACCTCGTCTTCCGCGGCACGTTCGAAGAACTCTACGGCTGACAAGGAGTCGAGATGGCCGACCTGACCGAACTCGAGAAGCAGAGCCTCGACGAGATCCCCCACCCGTCGCTGCCCGAGGGCTCGTCCCTCTACGGCGGGACCAAGGTGTTCCCCGACTACCAAGCCGAGCCGGGAGAGGTGTACTTCACCCTCGTCCACGGCATCGCGCACGAGTCGTCGGTGAGCTTCGTGGCGATCCTGCAGGCGACCCGCGCGCTGCGCAAGGGCTTCGAGTCGGCGATCTACTTCTACGGACCCGGTTCGCTGAACTGCCTGGCCACCCGGGGGTTCCCGACCACGGGTAACGCGGCTTTCCCCGGTGAGCTGAACATCAACGACCAGCTCAAGACGTTCATCGCCGAGGGTGGCAAGGTGTTCTGCTGCCGGTTCGGCCTGTCGCTGCACGGCGCGCGGGAGGAAGACCTCATCGAGGGCGTCATCCCCACGCACCCGCTGGACGTGCAGGACGCGTTGATCCACTACGCGCGCAAGGGCGCGATCATCAACTCCACCTACATGTTCTAGGAGGTTCGTCGTGCGCGTTGGCACCGAGAACGACGTGATCACGGCGAGGGTCGGCATCGCCGTGCAAGGCGTGCGGGTGGACGCGCCCGTGCGACGGCCGCAGGGCGCGGGGCCCAGCGACGACGGGCACGTCCTGGTCGACGGTGCCAACGCAGCACTGCCCCGCAACCCCGACAGCCCCTACGAGGTGCGGGACGGCAGGATCTGGCACGGCGCGGTGGACACCGGGTTGTCGCTGACGGTGGTGCGCCGGCCGAAGTTCTACGACCTGGCGACCGCCGACGGCGTGCCGTACGAGCAGATCGCCCGGTTGCACGGCAAGGACGTGCTGGCGACGACCATCGTGCAGACGTGCGTCCGGTACGTGGAGGACCAGCGGTGCCGGTTCTGCACGATCGAAGAGTCGTTGCGGTCGGGTGCGACGGTCGCGGCCAAGACACCCGCGCAGTTGGCCGAGGTAGCGTCGGCGGCCGTCCGGCTCGACGGCGTCCGGCAGATGGTGATCACGACCGGGACGACCTCCGGTCCCGACCGCGGTGCCCGCAACCTGGTGCGCGCTGTCCGGGCGGTGCTGGAGGCCGTGCCGGGGCTGCCGATCCAGGTGCAGATCGAGCCGCCGGGCGATCTGGACGTGCTCGCCGAGTTGCGGGCGGCGGGTGCGACGGCGATCGGCATCCACGTCGAGTCGTTGGACGACGAGGTGCGACGGCGGTGGATGCCCGGCAAGTCGACCGTGCCACTGTCGGAGTACTGGGCGGCGTGGGACGAGGCGGTGCGGGTGTTCGGGTGGAACAAGGTGTCCACCTACCTGCTGATTGGTCTGGGCGAGGACGCCGATTCGATCGTCGCGGGCGCGGCGTCGTTGATACAGCGGGGCGTGTACCCGTTCGCGGTGCCGTTCCGGCCGATGGTGGGCACGTTGGCGCGGCGGGACGGCGTGGCGGGGCCGTCGATCGAACTGGTCGCCGAGGTGACGTCGCGGATCGCCGGGCTGCTGCGTGCGGCCGGAATGACCGGTGCTGCCCAGGAGGCCGGGTGCGCGGCGTGTGGCGCGTGCGGGGTGTTGCAGGCGGTGGGCGGATGATCGCCTTCGACGGCACGCCCCGGGCGACCTCCGAGGTCGTCGCGTTGCTCGGTGAGCGGCCCGTGCGGCCGGAGTTCCGGATCGAGCAGGCGGACGACGTCGTGCCTTACCGGGAGCTGCGCGGGCGCGTGTTCGTGGACGAGCAGGGGCTGTTCTCCGGAACCGACCTGGACGCGCACGACGAGGATCCGCGCACGGTCGTGCTGGTGGCGCGGGACGGGGACGGCCGGGTGCTGGGCGGGGTGCGGTTGCACCCCGCCCGGATCGACGGGCCGGACGTCGGCTGGTGGCAGGGCGGGCGACTGGTGGTGGACCCGGCCAGTCGCGGCACGAGCGGGATCGGGCCCGCCCTCGTGCGGGCGGCGTGCGCCCGCGCGGAGGCCGCCGGGGCGTTGCGGTTCGACGCGACCGTGCAGGCGCGCAACGAGGTGCTGTTCACCAGGTTGGGGTGGACACGGGTCCGGGACGTCGTCGTGTCCGGGCGTGCGCACGTGTTGATGCGGTGGCCGATCGGTCGCATCGCCGCGCTGGTCGCCGCCACCAAGCGCGACCTCGGGCGCCTGCTGCGCGGGCTGGACCCCGGCGGGGCCGGTTTCGTCGGTGACGACGGCGCTCCCGTGCCCGGCAGCGATCTGGTGGCGGCGTGCGACGCGATCGTGCCCTCGATGGTGGAGCGCTCACCCGAGTGGGCCGGGTGGTGCTCGGTGCTGGTGAACCTCAACGACCTGGCCGCGATGGGCGCGGAACCGGTCGGGTTGTTGGACACGATCGGTGCGCGGGACGTGTCCTTCGCGTCCAGGATCCTCGGTGGACTGCGGATGGCGTGCACCGCCTACGGTGTGCCGGTCCTGGGTGGGCACACGCAGTTCGGCGTGCCCGCCGCGCTGTCGGTCACGGCGCTGGGGCGGACCGCGCACCCGGTGCCCGCCGGTGGTGGGAAGCCGGGGCACCGGGTCCGGCTCACCGCCGATCTGGGTGGTGGTTGGCGGGCCGGTTATCAAGGTCGCCAGTGGGACTCGACGTCCACCCGCCGCACGTCCGAACTGCGCGCGATGCTCGGCTCGGTGGCCGTCGCGCGACCGAAAGCCGCCAAGGACGTGTCCATGGCCGGTGTGGTGGGCACGCTCGGAATGCTCGCCGAGGCCAGTGGCTGCGCCGCCGTGCTCGACGTGGCGGCGGTGCCGCGGCCGGCCGCGGCGAGCGCGGGTGACTGGCTCACCTGCTTCCCCGGCTTCGCCATGCTCACCGCCGACGAACCGGACGCCCCCGCTCCACCCGCCGGCCCGGCGCACAGCGCGGTGTGCGGCGAACTGGTCGCCGGACGCGGTGTCGTGCTGCGCTGGCCGGACGGAGACGTCACCGAAGCTGTCACGGACGCCGTGACGGGAATGGGGATCGCATGAGCGTCCTGCGCGTGGCCGCCGCGGCGGCGCCGTTCGACCGCGACCTGGAAGCGGATTTCGGCCGGGTGGCCGAGCTGGTCGACGACGCGAAGTCGGCCGGCGTCGGCCTGCTGGCGTTGCCGGAGGCGTGTCTGGGCGGCTACCTGTCCACTTTGGATGGAAGTGCGGAGGGTCCGCCCGCGTTGGCGTTGGACGGTCCGGAGATCGGCCGGCTGGCGGCGCTGGCCGGCGACCTGGTCGTCACCGCCGGGTACTGCGAACTGGCCGACGGCGTGCGCTACAACAGCGTCGTCTGCGTGAACGGTGACGGCGTCCTGGGCAACCACCGCAAGGTGCACCAGCCGTTGAACGAGAACGCCAGCTACGGCGCGGGCGACGGCTTCGCCGCGTTCGACACGCCGGTCGGCCGGCTGGGCATGATGATCTGCTACGACAAGGCCTTCCCCGAGTCGGCCCGCGCCCTGGCGCTGGACGGCGCGGAGATCGTGGTGTGCGCGTCGGCATGGCCGGCCAGCCGCACGAACCCCGCCGCCGACCTGGCGCAGGACCGGTGGACCCGCCGGTTCGACCTGTTCGACCGGGCGCGGGCGTTGGAGAACCAGGTCGTGTGGGTGTCGTCGAACCAGTCCGGGCAGTTCGGCTCGCTGCGGTTCGTGGCCTGCGCCAAGGTGGTCGACCCCGGCGGTGAGGTGCTGGCGACCACCGGGGTCGCGGCGGGGGTGGCGGTGGCGGAGATCGACGTGGCGGCGGCGTTGGAGTCGGCCCGCCGGTCGATGGGGCACCTGCGGGACCGCCGACCGGAGGCCTACCAGCCGCCGGCCGCCGACCTCGCACGGGCATGATGCACGCGTGAGCACCCTCCGCATCGGGGCCGCGGCGGCGGCGTTCGGCCGCGACCTCGACTTCGACCTGCGCCGCATCGGCACCCTCGTCGACCACGCCCGCCGGTCCGGCGTCGGCCTGCTGGTGCTGCCCGACGCCGCGCTCGGCGGCTACCTCGCCGACCTGCGGCACCCCGACCCCGACGCGCTGCCGCCGGCGTTGGATCCGGACGGTCCGCTCATCGGGGAGGTCGCGCGGATGGCGGCGGAGATGGTGGTGTGCGTGGGGTACTGCGAGGCGGACGACGACGACCGGTACAACAGCGCGGTGTGCGTCAACGGTGACGGGGTGCTCGGCAGGCACCGGAAGGTGCACCAGCCCGCGGGCGAGTCCATCGCCTACCGGGCCGGGGACGAGTTCACCGCGTTCGACACCCCCGTGGGCCGGCTCGGGATGCTCATCGACTACGACAAGACGTTCCCGGAGGCGGCCCGGTCGTTGGCACTGGACGGGGCGGAGATCCTGGCGTGCCTGTCCGCGTGGCCCACCAGCATCACCAACCGCGCGCCGCGGATGGCGCAGGACCGGCAGTCCCGGCTGTTCGACCTGTACGACTGCGCGCGGGCGGCGGAGAACCAGGTCGTGCTGGCGTCGTCCAACCAGACCGGCGCGTTGGGCGGGATGAAGTTCCTCGGGCAGGCCAAGGTGGTCGGTCCGGGTGGTGAGGTGCTGGCGCGCACGTGGTCCAAGGCCGGGATCGCGGTGGCGGAGATCGATCCGACGGCCGAGATCGCCAAGGCGCGGCGGGTCCTGAGCCACCTGGCCGAGCGGAAACCGGCGGCGTACGCGTGAAGGTCGCGCTGCTGACCTACTCGTCCAAGCCGCGCGGCGGGGTGGTGCACACCCTGGCGTTGGCGGAGGCGTTGGCTTCCGCCGGCGCGGACGTCACGGTGTGGACGTTGGGGCGCGGTGGGGACACCGGGTTCTTCCGGCCGGTGGACCGGCGGGTGGCGGTGCGGGTGGTGCCGTTCCCGGAGGTCGAGGGTGAGGGGGTCGGCGCGCGGATCCTGCGGTCTATCGCGGTGCTGCGGGAGGCGTTCGACCCGTCCGGGTTCGACGTCGTGCACGCGCAGGACTGCATCAGCGCCAACGCGGTGGACTTGTGCGTGCGGACGGTGCACCACATCGACCACTTCACGACACCGGAGCTGGCGGCTTGCCACGAGCGGGCGATCACCTCGCCGGTCGCGCACGTGTGCGTGTCCAGGGCGGTGGCGGGGGAGTTGGCGGACGGGTGGGGTGTCGCGGCCGAGGTGATCCCCAACGGGGTGGACGCGGCACGGTTCGCCGGTGCAGAGCGGCGTGGGTGGGAGCACTTGGGGCGTTACGTGCTCGCGGTGGGTGGGATCGAGCCGCGCAAGGGGTCGATCGAGCTGCTGGATGCTTGTGCCTTGTTGCGGGCTCGACACCCCGATGTGCGGTTGGTGGTGGCGGGTGGGGAGACGTTGTTCGACTACCGCGACTACCGTGCTCGCTGGGAGGAACGGGCGCGCGAGTTGGAGGTGGAGCCGGTCGTGCTCGGGCCGGTGGACCACGATGCTCTGCCGTCGTTGGTGGCCTCGGCGGCGGTGTTCGCCTTCCCCTCCACGAAGGAGGGGTTCGGGCTGGCGGCGATGGAGGCGTTGGCCGCCGGTGTGCCGTTGGTGGCGCGTGACCTGCCGGTGCTGCGGGAGGTGTTCGACGGCGCCGCGCGTTTCGCCGTCACGCCGGCGCAGTTCGCGGCGGCGATGGCCGAGGCTTTGGTCGACGGTGGTGCGTTCACCGAGGCCGGCAGGGCGCTGGCGGACCGCCACACGTGGGGCCAGGCCGCCCAACGCCACCTGGCGTTCTACCGATCATTGTTCGACCGGGGTGTTCTATAGGCCCGGGTTCCGGGTTGACGACCCCGCGGTCCGCCTCCTCGACGTGCTGTTCACCGCGTCCTGAGCCTTGGCCCGTCATCAGGGCGCAAACCGACCATGATCATCAATGTTGAGCCTGGTGTCTCAGCAGGTGCCATAGAGTTGATCACGCAATGAGCGCCGGATCCGCTCGAGCATGGGCACCCGCGCCGAGCTGGGCTCCACGGCCACGGAGCCCAGCTCGGTTCACCCGCAGTCCGTCACCAGGTGAACCACTCCCAGGGACCCACCTCGGTGAGCCGGGCGCGCAGGCTCGCGTGGTAGGTCCCGGTGTAGTCGAGCTGCACCGACACGTAGAGGCCGAGTTCGACGGAGTAGAGCCAGGACGAGTGGCCGCTGCCGGGCCGCGCACGCGGAACTGGCCACGATCGCCGACTCCGCGACGGTCACCCGCGTGCTGGACCGGCTGGCCGCCGACCGGCTGGTGGTGATCGGCGAGGAGAGCGTCGAGGTCTCGCACGAGGCGCTGATCCGCGCCTGGCCCCGGTTGCGGCGCTGGCTGACCGACGACCGCGACGGCATCGTGGTGCACCGCCGGATCACCGAGGCGACCCGCACCTGGCAGGCCGCGGGCCGGGACCCGGACCTGCTCTACCGCGCCGCCCAGCTCGACCAGGCCCGGATGTGGGCCGAGCAGCCGCACCGCGCCGCGACCCTCAACGCCGACGAACGCGAGTTCCTCGACGTGGCGATCCGCCTGCGCGACCAGCAGGTCCGGGCGCGGCGACGGCGGGCCGCGCGGCTGCGGGTCGTGACCGCGGCGGTGGTGACACTGCTGGCCGTGGCCACCGTGATCACCGTCCTCCAGCGCAACGACGCCCGCGAAGCGCACCGGATCGCGGTGGCGCGCCAGCTCGTCGCCGAGGCGACCGCGTCGCGCGAGGTCGATCCGCTGCGCGCCGCCCAGCTCAGCCTGGCCGCGTGGCGCATCGCCCCGGACGTCCCGGCCACCCGCGACAGCCTGCTCAGCACCCAGGCGACCGCCCTGCCCGCCCGGCTGGCCGGCCACGTCGGCGAGGTCCGGGACGTCGAGTTCAGCCCCGACGGCCGGGTCATGGCCACCGCCGGCGACGGCGGTGCCGTGCGGCTGTGGGACGCCGCGACCCGCACGCCCCTGGGCGAGACGCTCACCGGCCACACCGACATGGTCAACGGTGCGGCGTTCAGCCCGGACGGGACCACGCTGGTGACCGCGTCCACCGACGGCGCGCTGCGCTTCTGGGACGTCGCCGGTCGCCGACCGGTCGGCGGCCCGCTCACCGGCCACACGGGCGTCGTCACCGGAGTGGCGTTCACCCCGGACGGCCGCCTGGTGCTCAGCGGCGGCGCCGACGGCACCCTGCGGGTCTGGGACGCCACCACCCGGCAACCGCTCGGCGCCCCGCTGACCGGACACGACGGGGCGATCACCGCCGTCACCACCAACCCCGCCGGCACCCTGGCCGCCACCGCCGGCAACGACAAGGCGGTGCGGCTGTGGGACCTCGCCACCCTCGCCCCGGTCGGGAACCCCCTGACCGGGCACACCAACGTCACCTACGGCGTCGCGTTCAGCCCGGACGGCCGCCTCCTGGCCACGACCAGCGGCGACAAGGCGGTGCGGCTGTGGGACGTCGCGACCCGCGCCCCGGTCGGCGACCCCCTCACCGGGCACACCAACGTCACTCACGGCGTCGCGTTCAGCCCCGACGGGAGCACCCTGGCCAGCAGCGGCTGGGACAAGACGGTCCGCCTGTGGGACGTGGCCACCAGACGGCCGCTCGGCACCCCGCTCACCGGCTCGACCAGCAGCGTCCTGAACGTCTCCTTCACCCCCGACGGCACCGCGCTCGCCGGCGGCGACTCGGACGGCAACGCGCTCGTGTGGTCGCTGCGGACCACCGTGCTGCCCGCCCACACCGACGCCGTCTACGGCGTGGCGCCCAGTCCCGACGGCTCGCTCCTCGGCACCGCCTCCGACGACCGGACCGCACGCTTGTGGGAGCTCCCGGGCCACCGACCGGTCGGCACCCCGCTCGCCGGCCACACCGCCGAGGTCCGCGCCCTGGCGTTCAGCCCGACCGGCGGGCTCCTGGCGACCGGCGGCTGGGACGGCACCCTCCGCCTGTGGGACCCGACGACCCACACCCAGGTGGGAACCCCGCTCGCCGGCCACACCGGCTGGGTCCGCGGCGTGACCTTCAACCCCGACGGGACCCTGATCGCCACCGCCGGCATGGACACCACGGTCCGCCTGTGGGACCCGACGACCCACACCCAGCTCGGCGCTCCGCTCACCGGCCACACCAACTCCGTCACCGGTGTCGCCTTCAGCCCCGACGGCCGCACCCTGGCCACCGCCGCCCACGACAAGACCGTGCGCCTGTGGGACGTGCGGACCCGCACCCCGCTTGGCGAGCCGCTGACGGGCCACACCAGCGTGGTGCGTGATGTCGTGTTCAGCCCGGACGGCACCAAGCTGGCCAGTGTGGGCGACGACAAGACCGTCCGCCTCTGGGACACAGCCACCCGCGCCCAGACGACCGTCCTCTTGGGGCACACGGGTGAAGTCCTCAAGGCCGCCTTCAGCCCGGACGGCCGCCACCTCGCCACCACCGGCCTGGACAAGACGACCCGCCTGTGGGAGCTGGAAACCCGCTCGATGACGACGTTCAGCGCGACCTCCGGCCTGGCCGGCGTGGCGTTCACCCCCGACGGCCTGGTGACTGGTGGCGTGACCGGCAACGTCCTGCGCTGGAGCACCGACGTGACCCGGGCCGCGGCCCTGGTCTGCGCCGCGACCAGCGCCAACCTCACCGACGAGGAGTGGCGGCGGTACGCGCCGTCCTGGCCGAACCAGCACCTGTGCCCGTGAACCTCAGGTGCCCTTGCGCAACGCCGCCGTGACGTCACCGCCCGAGGTCAGCGGCGGGTCCAGCTCCCGGCCAGCCGACCGCGTGCACATCGACCACAGCCTCCACCAGGTCCGCACACGCCTCGACCGCGTCGCGTGCGATGGACTGGGCACGCCCTGTTGGTCGAGGTGACGGGCGATGCCCGCGCCCGCGTCCCCTGATCTCGGATGATCCTCACCCCGTTGCGCGGAGTCGGGTTACTGGAGTTCAGGCTACTGGAGCGATCCTGGCGTGTAGGAGTTCGTACTCAATCGGGGTGAGCATCCCGAGTGCGGTGTGGCGTCGGCGGCGGTTGTGGAACATCTCGAGGTACTCGAACAGGGCGTTGGCCGACTCGAGGCGGGCTCGCCACCGCTGACGGTCGAGCAGCTCGGTCTGCACTCGTCCCCAGAACGATTCGATCATGGCATTATCGAAGCAATCGCCGATCAAGCCATCGACGGTAGAAGCCCGGATTCCTTGTCACGCCTGGTGAAAGTCCATGATATGAACTGGACGCCGTGATCCGAGTGGATCACTGTGTTCGACAGCGGGGACCGGTTCGAGATGGCCATGCCGAGCGCGTTCGTCGCCAAGGCGGCGGTCTGACCGGAGTCGATCGACCAGCCGACGACGCGGCGGGAGTGCACGTCGAGCACGACCGCGCAGTACACCTTGCCTTCACGGGTGGGGTGTTCGGTGATGTCGGTGACCCACAACTGATTCGGTGCGGTTCGGACGAAGTCTCGGTCGACCAGGTCCACCGCGGTGGGCGTGTCATGTTTCGGCCGTGGTCTGCGCCGGTGGGGCAGACCCTTGATCCCGCTGCGGCGCATGAGAAGCCCGACCGTGTTGTGCCCGACGACGATCCCGCGGCCGAGGGTGAGCTCGGCATGCACCCGCGGAGCGCCGTAGACCTGGAACGACTCGACGTGGATCTCGCGGATCAGATCGGTCAACCACGCCTGGCGGACCGCCCGCGGCGACGGCGCGCGGCCTCGCCAGTCGTGGTAGCCGGACGCGGACACTCCGAGCCCTCGGCAGGCCGGCTGGAGCGCCCGCCCTTCCGAGGCGATCACCGTGACCGCCTCGTAGCGTCTTTTGGGGTGCTGCTCTCCTTGAGCAGTTCGGCGGCACGGCGGTGGACGGCGACCTCGGCCTCGAGTTCGGTGATCCGACGACGCGCGGCGACCAGTTCGGCGTTGTCGGCGCTGGTCGTCCCGGGTAGTTGCCCTGTATCGACGAGCTCCTGGCGGCGCCAGGTGTAGATCACCTGCTCGCTGATGTCGAGATCCGCCGCGACCTGCGCGACACGGCGACCGGACGCGACCAGGTCGAGCACCTTGCGACGGAACTCGGATGGGTACCTCTTGGGCATCGCGGGTTGTCCTCCGGGCTACTGAGACGAGTGATCATCCAGTAACCCGACTCCGTACAACCAGGGGAGGATCAGGCTCGCGAAACACCCCGCCTCATGTTGGTCGAGGGCGCGAAATACAGCCCGCAGGGCAATCCCGTCGAACGCGTGTGGACCGGCCTCAAACACTGGACCGCCAATACCGCACCCGCCACCATGGACGATCGCGTCCGCCAGACCCACGCCTACTTTCGCGACCGCACCAACCGCCAGATGGTCACCACCGCCGCACCCTGGACGTCACCCTGGCTCCCCGAAGGTTACGGACAAGACTTCTGATCGGGTGCTTAGCTGCCGGCTACCGACGCACGACGGCTGCGCGACGCGGTTCCTGGGCGTTCACGCGGAAGAGGCGGGTGGGCGCCGGTGATCGCCGGCGCCCACCCGGTTCTCACGGGTTCGGCACCAGCGCCTGCCCACCGTCGCCCAGTGCGGTGACGGTGCCGAGGTCCGGGCCCTGGACGGGCCGCAGCGCGGGAATGCCGCTGGGCGGGGTGCCGAGGTCGCCGCTGGAGTTCGAACCCCACATCCAGAGCCGACCCGAGGCGTCGAGCACCTGCCCGCCGTAGGTGTGGCTGACGACGTCGACCGCGCCGGTGATGCCGTCAACGCGCACCGGCACGTTCTTGACGCAGTCGAAGCAGTCGCTCCCGTCGCCGAGCGCGCCGAACGAGCCGTCGCCCCACGACCAGACCGTGCCGTCGCTGCGCACGGCGTAGCCGTTGTAGTTGTCACCGTCGATCTCGACCACCCCGGTCAACCCGGAGACGCGCACCGGGACCCGGGAGAAGTCGCCGGTCGTGCCGTTGCCGAGGGCGCCTTCGTAGTTGTCGCCCCACGCCCACGCGGTGCCGTCCGCGGTGACGGCGAACGCGGTCGTCCCATCCGCGGCGATCTTGACGACACCGGTGAGCCCGCTGACCCTGGTCGGCACGCTCGACGACTCGGAGGTGGACCCGGTGCCGAGCTGGCCCCGGTGGTTCCAACCCCAGGCCCAGACCGTGCCGTCGTTGCGCAACGCGTATCCGGTTTCCCAACCGCCCGCGATGGCGGTAACACCCGTGAGCCCGGGGATCTG
The DNA here is from genome assembly GCF_054781895.1 of Saccharothrix stipae. Classification (NCBI taxonomy): domain Bacteria; kingdom Bacillati; phylum Actinomycetota; class Actinomycetes; order Pseudonocardiales; family Pseudonocardiaceae; genus Saccharothrix; species Saccharothrix stipae. Next base: position 23,987 of record NZ_BAAGTN010000010.1, read on the forward strand.
CCGGGGTTCCACCGGGTGGGCGCCCACGCCGAGGCCCCGCGCGCCGGAGCCGTCGCTGCCCCAGGACCAGACGGTCCCGTCGCCCCGCAACGCGTAGTGGTTGCCGGCCAACGCGTCGGCGACCGCGACGGCCCCGGTGAGCCCGGCCACCCGCACCGGGATCGGGACGGCGGCGGAGGCGTACCAGGCTTCACCGAAGTACGGGCCATTGCCGCCCCAAACCCACACCGAGCCGTCGGCCAGCGCCGCGGTGTTCGACGTCAGCGACACCACGCCGGACAACCCGTGCAGCGGCTTCGGCAACGACGAGGACGTCGTCGTCCCGTTGCCGAGCCGCCCGTAGTTACCGCCCCACACGTAGGCGCAGTCGCGGAGGCACGGCACGGGCGGCACCGAGAAGTACCCGGCCAGGTCGATGGCGACGTGGGTCTCGCCCGCGTTGTTGTAGGTGTAGAAGCGCGACTCGTGGACGTCGGACTGGATCACGACCACGGCGAGGTTCGCCGCCGTCTGGCCGCGCGCCAGGTTCAGGTTGGACGTCTCCGGGCGATCGCGGTCGAGCTGCCAGGCCGTGACGTGCGTGTCTGCCGTCGGTGCGATCCCGGTCATGTTGACCACGGCGCCGATGGCCTCCGCCGGCACCGCCGCGTCGGGCCTGACACCCCGGGACCGCTGCGGCCCGATGGGCGTGGAGTTCTGGTTGGGGTTCCCGGTGCCGTTGCGGGTGTCGAAGATCCGCCGCGGTGCGATCGGGGTGAACACCGCTCCGTACTCCGGCGTGTAGAACCCCTGGATGTCGACGACCAGGACGAGCTCACCGGCGTTGTTGTACAGGTTCACCAGCCGTCCCGCGCCCAGCGCGACGGTCGTGAGGTTCGGGTTGGTGCCGCCGATCGGCACGTTGACCGTCGAGGCGGTCGGCCGGGCGGTGCCCGCGGGCCACGCCGTGACGTACGTGTTCGCGGTGGCGCGGGCGGCCGTCACGTTGAGCACAACCGCGGTCGCCGAGGCGGGCACGGTCCGCGACAGGTCCAGCGTCGTCGTGCCCCCCGGCCCGACGCGCCCGCCGCGGTACTCGTCCATCTCACGGGACGCCCGCACCGGGATGAACTTCGACCCGCCCGAGGTCGCGTAGTACCCGGCCAGGTCGGCGATGACGTGCGTGCTGCCCGCGTTGTTGTACAGGTCGACCACGCGGTCCGCCCCGACCGCCACCGTCACCGCGTTCGCCCGCGTCTCGCCCGCCCGGAGGTTGAGGTTCGACACCGCCGGCCGGGCCTGGCCGTGCGGCGAGACCGTGACGTAGGTGTTCGCGGTCGGCTCGGTGCCGGTCAGGTTGAACACCACCGCCGTGGCCGACGCAGGCACCCGCCCGGCCAGGTCGAGGGAGATCGTGCCTGCGGTCCCGATCGGCCCACCCCCCGAACGGGTGTCCAGCACCCGGGTCGGCGACAACGCCGTGTAAGTCGACCCCGCGGCGGCCTGTGCCTGAGCCACCGCGGGGAAACCGGCCGGAACGACCGCCACCAGGGCAGCCGCCGACAGAACAGCGGTGAGGAACCGCATCGAACACCCCCACAGGTCACGGATCCCCCGACCCGCGCGGGACGCTACAGCTCAAATCCCGACGGCACACCACCTTTCGGCGAATTCACGCGGGCGCAGGAGGGCCACGCGGTGACGCAGGTGTCCGCGGTCACGCCGACGACGGTCACGTTGAGCACCCTCGCCGTCATCCCCGTTCCGACGTCGAGGACCAAGCATGACGGTGTCCGACCTGCCACGCCCGACCACGCTCGCCGAGTGGATCACCGCGACCATCCCACCGGGTATCCCTGCCCTGGACGCCGCTCCGGCCGTAAGTCTGCGCTTCCTATTCTACGGTCGCGCTTCTACCCATGAACACCAGGACCCGCGCACCTCGCGGGCGTGGCAGCTGGATGTCTCCCGCCGGTTCACCGGCGGGCACGGCAGGATCATGGGGGAGTACTTCGAGGTCGGGTGTTCCCGTCAGGTGCCCTGGCATCTGCGGCCTCCACAACCCGGCCGGATCGCGAACCGGGCTTCCTGCTCCACCCAACGGTAGATCGCCTTCGCCTCGCGGAGCTTGTCCGCCTCGGCGGCCTGTTCGCCCAGCTCGTCGGACATGATGTCGAAGTGGGTTTCCCATTCGTCGACCAGGCGACGTTCGTACTTGCCCAACTCGCCCGGCCGCAGCAGGTTGTCGTTGGACCACCGTGACCGTTGTGTGAAGGCGCGCAGGTAGTCCCGCACCGCGCGACGAACACGATTGTCGCCCACTCCCAGCAGGCGCAGCTGATGGACGAAGGTCTTGTCACCGTGCTCCAGGCCGGTCCCGTCCAACTCGGCGATGTCGGTGTCGATGGGCAGGTTGTCGGGTCGGAACTCGTCACGGCGTTCGCTGAACACCTCGTCGAACTCCAGACCGGCCACCGGCTCCGTCGACCGGTCGCGCAGTTGGGCCAGCACCCGTTGGAGGAACCACCCGCCCAGTCGTTGCACGAACGGCGGTTCGGGGGCAACACCGAGAACACCCATTCGGGTGAATCGGGTGTCACGTCGATATCGGTGACTAAGCTGGGAGGTTGTCGGTCCCCCGCGCCGCGCTGTCGACCGCCGGTTCACGATGAGTTGCGACGTACGAAGGTCAGGTGGCGAGTGCCCGGCGAGCCGGTCGAAGGTCAGGATCGGAAGTTCTCTTACGAACCGTGACCGCAACTCAGGTGGTTCCACGCGTGTCGGGGAACTGCGGCGATCAGTAGGTGGGTGCATAGTGCGGTAGTGCCGCGTCTGCCTGCTCGTGCGACGGTGTTGTGTGGTGCCGGTGTATCCCGGTGGTCGGGTCTTCCTGATGGGCAGCGGTTGGCCGTACTGGCGTTCGAGTGGGTGGCCAAGGGCAGCGGTGCCTATCGGCGGGCCGCGATGGAATCGGTCGTGCGGCAGTTCGGCAAACGCGAGTCCGACGATCCGTTGCGGTTGGAAGTCGCGTTGGATTTGATGGCCCGCGAGGTGCCTGCGAGGACGCTGGCGGGTGTCTACTCGATGTTGGTGGGCGCACGGTCCACCCGACCGCACCACGTGCTGGCGCGGCTCGGCGTTCCGGTCGTCACCACCAACCAGGACGAATTGATCGAACTGGCGGCGCCGCATGGTCGACCAGCCGACGTGCTGCACCTGCACGGGTTGGCCTCGGATGTGGATTCCGTGGTGACGATGCTCAGCCAGTACGTCGAAGGACTGCCCCGGGCGATCTCCACGCGCTTCAGGTCGCTGGTGGCTGGACGCCACGTGATCGTGATCGGTTACAGCGGACGTGATCGTGATGTGATGCCGTACCTGTACGACGCCGCCCGGATCACCTGGCTGCAGTTCCAAGGGGGCAACGGGCCGGTCCCGCTCTCTCCCGAAGCCCAGCGGCTGAAGGACGAACTCCGGATGCGCATGCGCGTGATCGACCACCCCGACCCGCCGCAATGGCTGTACGAGCGACTGTCCGCTCGCCGACGACACGAGGTCGACGCTGCCTGCGCCGCCCTCGACGTACACGCCCGCGCTGTCGGCAGCGGCCGAGGCGGCGTTCGACGCAATTCCGCTGCGTGACCGGCGGCTCGCAATCGCTCGTGTGCTCGTCCACAGCAACGAAGCCGAACACGCGTACGACGGCTTGAAAAGGTGCCTACGGTCGTGGCCGGCGGACCCACGCGTGCACCTGCGCCTGGCGGCGACGGCCGAAGTCGTCCAACGCAGGCCGGAAGCCTTGCACCGGTACGCACGCGCGGTGTCGCTGGCCGTCGAGCCTGCCCTGCTTTCCTCGGCCTTGCTGGGACGCGCGCATGTCAACGCCAACGGTACCGACTACACCACGGCCTTGGACGAGTTGGAACGAGCTGCCAAGGCGGCGAACCGGGTGTCAGACACGCGCGTGCGACGCAGGCTGCTGACCCGCATCACCAATCTCCGGGGACGTATCCACGTCATGACCGACCAGGAGGACGTGGCGGCGCGCGACTACCGCGAATCGGCCGAACTCGCCCGCCGCAACGACGACCTCGACGGCCGGGTCACCGCCTTGATCTTCGGCAGCGACGTGCTGCACAGCCGGGGCCACTACGTCCAAGCGCTGCGCCGGTTGGCGAAGACGATGGACGACAACACCCTCTACAGCCGGCCGCAGACCCGTGTATGGGGCAACTTCTACCGCAGCCTGGTGCTGTGCTCCACAGGGCGTTCAGATGAGGGTCTTGAGGATCTGCGCGCCTGCCGCGACGCGGCCGTCCACACCGGCAACCACCAGGCCGCTGCCTGGTCCGACGTCGCCCTGGCCAGTTATCTGAAAGCGACCGACCAGGTTGCCGCCTCGCGGCATCTGGTCGCCTGCCGTGACGGGATCCGTGCCCACGGGGCGCCAATGACGGTGTGCGAGGTGCGACTGGAATGGGAACACGCCGAACTGTCCCGCGCCCAAGGTCGGCCCGACGAAGCCCTCCGACGCATCGATGCTTTGGAGGCGCGTATCACCGATCCGAACTTCGGGATCGCCATCCCGTACATGACACCACACCTCCTGGCGGTCCGAGCCGAAATCGCACGGGACGGAGGCGACGGGGACGCTGGGCGCCTGCTCCGCGAGGCGAGGGACCGGTTCCGTACGGGCAAGTGGCGCCACAGCGCCGTGCGCATGGAAGTCGCTCTTTGGCTGAACGAAGGCGCTCCTGACCCACCGATAGGTCTGCTGGACCGGTGTCGCCGCTATGACTACGGCAGCGAAGTTGATCGACTGCTCGGCAACGCGACCGGCTACTACCCGCTGCACAGCTGGTGAGCCAGGGTTGGCACCTGCCCGGTGTCTGTCCGGGATCCCACGACCCCGCATTCCCCGGATCGGAGCACGGCCGATCACCGGCATCGCCGAACCCGCGGTCCGGAGGTTAAGGACCACCGCGCCGTGGTGTCGACGCCTGCTCATGCGGTAGCCGCTCTCTTTGCATGGAGGAGAGTCACGACCGTGTGGTAGTGATTGCAGGTTGCTGGAGCCGAGTGGGCAGGGCAGGTGGCGCAGGGCAGATCCCTCCGACGCCGCCGCCGATCTCCAGTGCTCTCCCCCCGACTCGGGGCGCGCGCCACCTCGTGGCGTGTCCGCGGCCGGCAGGCCGGTGGTAGCCGTTGAGCGTGGAGTGCCCTACCAGTTCAACGAGTTCTCCGGCCGCGCGAACGGTGGCGGGAGAAACGACGAGTCGCTTCTGGGAGGAAGTCGTGAAGGTGACCTTGGCGTTCGTCGCCGAACCCGAGCAGGTCGGTTTCCCGCTGTGGACCGCACCGCTGACCACACCGCTGTTGGCCTCCTGCCTGACCGCTGCCGGGCACGAGGTGGAACTGCTGGACACCCGGCTGTGCGAGGCGCCTCTGGCCGACGAGCTCGCCGCGACGAGCGGGGACGTCGTGGCGATCAGCTTCATGTCCCACTCGCGTGACGAGGCGTTCGAGGTAGCCGCGCTGTGCCGCGAGCAGGGCCGGATCACCATCGGCGGCGGGGCACACCCCACCGTGTTACCCGGGGAACTCGTGGACAGCGGGTTGTTCGACCACGTCGTGCGTGGTGAGGGCGAGCGCACCCTGCCCCGCCTCGTCACGGACATCGAGCGGGGGCGCCGCCCGGAGGAGCAGGTCCTCCAGGGTGAGCCGTTCGACCTGCTGGACTACCCACAGCCGCGCGACGACGCCGCCTACCGGGACGTGTACCGCCCGCCCTCCTTCGTGTCGACGTCGCGGGCGGCGAGCCTGACCGGGCTGACCGCGGAGGCGGTGGCCGAGCTGGCGAGCCGCGACGACGGCCTGGTCGACGTGGGCGCGCTGCACGGCCTGTCCGCCGAGCGCTTCCCGGCCACCCGCGAGTTCCGGTCGATCTACCTGGAGCTGGGGCGCGGTTGCCCGTTCCACTGCCGGTACTGCACCATCCAGAACGACTGGTTCGCCCCCAAGGCGGGCCGCGCCAGGCCGTTGGCCGACGTGGTCGCGGAGGTGCGGTACTTCGTCGACCGCTACGACACGAACTACGTCATCCTGGTCGACTCCATCGCGCCCGCCTACCCGGACTTCGCGCGATTCGCCGAGTTCATGAAGACCGACCTGCCCGATGTGGAGTTCAGCTTCAACTGCACTTCGACGCACTTCACCCCGGCCGTGGCCGAGGCGCTGGCCGGTGCGAACTGCCTGGTGTGGTTCGGTTTCGAGACCGCCTCGCCCAGGTTGCTGCGCGCGCTGCGCAAGCCGGGGAACGCGCGCACGCAGCTCCGGGCCACCGAGCTGTGCGCCGAGCACGGCATCCGCTTCGGCGCCAACCTCCTGCTGGGCGTGCCCGGTGAGACCACCGAGGACTACGAGCTGACCATGGAGTTCCTGGCCGAGACCCGGCCGCACAGCCCGAACCCGAATATTCTCACCCCCCTGCCGGGCACCGACACGTACCGGCGCTGCCTCGACGAAGGGCTGCTGCGCGACCCCGGCCACTACCGGTCGTGGACCGCGGACCAGATCCGGACCAGGGGTCACGGCCCGCTGCTCGGCGTCGACTACGACCGGGTGCTGTCCTACCACCGCCGGATGCTCGAACTCGACCGCACCGGCGAGGTGGTGCACGTGGAGCGCGGCTGCCACCTCAAGCCGCACGAGTGAGGACCTCGCCGGTCAGCCCGACCAGCGGAAGATCAGCGTCGCCACCGTGAAGCTGCCCACCACCCACACCAGCATCACCGCCACGCCGCCGGCGATGGCGGACGGGCCGGCACCCTCGATCACGACTGCCCGCAGCACGTCGTTGACCGTCGTCAGCGGCAGCAACTCCAGCAGCGGTTGGAGGGCCTCCGGGTAGCGGGTGGACGGGAAGAACACACCGGAGCCCAGGTACATCGGCATGGTGGCGGAGCTGAGCAGGCCGCTGACCGTCTGGAGGCTCCGGACGCGTGCCGCGACGAGCAGGCCGATGCCTGCGAACACGAGCGCGCCGAGCGCCGTCACCGCGACCAGCAGCACCAGCGACCCGCGGACGGGGAGGTCGAACACCAGGACGCCGAACGCCAGCAGGATCGGCAGCTCCAGCAGCATCACCAGGGCGCGCACCACGACGAAGCTGAACAGGAACGCCGATTTGTGCATCGGCGTGGCGACCATCCGCTTGACCAGCTTGCGGATGCGCAGGTCGGCGACGGAGTAGCCCACGCCCCACAGCCCACTGGTCATCAGGCCCATGCCGATCAGGCCGGGGATCAGGAAGTGGACGTAGTCCTCGTCGCGACCGGAGCCGGAGCCGACGTCACGGAACGCCAGACCCAGCACCAGGGCCAGCAGTACCGGCGAGGCGAACGTCCAGAACACGCTGCCCGGCTCGCGGTAGTAGGTGCGCAACCGCGCCAGGGTCAGCTGGCCGAACTGGAATGCGTGGAAGTTCATGGCGCCGCCGATGGTAGCGTCGCGAGATCATGTCGTCACTCGCGGTGCGGTGCCGGGAACTGGTCAAGCGCTACGGTGCCGTGACCGCGCTCGACGGTCTCGACCTCGACGTGCGCGAGGGCGAGTGCTTCGGCGTGCTCGGCCCCAACGGCGCGGGCAAGACCACCACCATGGAGATCATCGCCGGTCTCCTCGCCGCGGACGGCGGCGAGGTCGTGGTGCTCGACGGTCGGTGGGGTCGGGACAAGCGGCTGCGTGCCGAGGTGGGCATCGCGCTGCAGGAGACGCACCTGCCCGACCACCTGACCGTGCGGGAGCTGCTCCGGCTGTTCCGCTCCTTCTACCGGCAGGGGCCGACGGTCGACGCGCTGATCGACCTGCTGGGCCTGGCCGACCGGCAGGACGCCCTGTTCGTGCACCTGTCCGGCGGGCAGAAGCAGCGGGTCGCCGTGGGTTGCGCGCTGGTCGGCGACCCGCGGCTGCTGCTGCTGGACGAGCCGACGGCGGGGCTGGACCCGCAGGCGCGCCGCCGGATCTGGGAGGTGCTGGAGCAGCTGCGCGCGCGGGGCCGCACCGTGGTGCTGAGCACGCACTACATCGACGAGGCCGAGCGGCTGTGCGACCGGGTCGCGGTGATCGACCACGGCCGAGTGATCGCCCAGGGCACGCCCGCGGCGCTGATCGCCGAGCTGGGCGGCACCGGGGTGGTGGAGTTCGCGGTCGACGGCGAGCACGATTTCACCGCCTTGCCCGGCGTGCAATCGGTGCAGCGGCTCGACGACGGCTACGCGCTCACCGTGACCGAGGTCCACACGACGGTCGAGGCCCTGTTCGCGCGGGCCGCGTCGGCGGATTTCCGCATCGGCGGCATCACCACGCGGCAGGCCACGTTGGAGGACGTGTTCGTCACCCTCACCGGACGCCAGCTGCGCGACTGAACTTCCTTTCCCTGCAAGGGGGAATATCCCGCCCCGGGTCGCATGAGACTACGTCGGACGGCCCATTCCGGGGCCGGTCCAGGTCGGTAAGGTCCGAACCGGGAGGTGGCCAGGTGCCGGTGATCTTGCGCGTTCGGGTCGCGGCCGTGCTCGTGGTGGGGGTCCTGATCGGCTCCTGCGGTACGCCCGCCCCCGAGACCCCGAGACCCGACGACACGGCGGGGTTCCCGGTCACCGTCGGCCCGCTGACGCTGGACGAGCGGCCCTCGCGGATCGTGGTGCTCGCCCCGACCGCCACCGAGATGCTCTTCGCCATCGGCGCGGGCGGGCAGGTGGTCGCGGTGGACGACCAGTCGACCCATCCCCCCGAGGCGCCCCGGTCCGACCTGTCCGGGTTCCAGCCCAACGCCGAGGCCATCGCCGCCCACGAGCCGGACCTGGTCGTGATCTCCAGCGACATCAACCAGATCGCGAACCAGCTCGACACCCTGGGCATCCCGGTGTACCAGGCGGGCCCGGCGCGGACCCTGGACGACTCATACACGCAGCTCGACGACCTGGGCCGGCTGACCGGGCACGCCGCCGAGGCGGGCAACGTCGTGACCAGGATGCGCGACGACATCGCCGGGATCGTGGCGGACGTGCCGGAGCGGAAGGAGGAACCGACCTACTACTACGAACTGGACCAGTCGCTCTACACGGTGACCGGCACGACGTTCATCGGGGCGCTGTTCGACCGCCTCGGCCTGGTCAACGTGGCCGACCGGGCCGGCCTCCAAGGCACGAACGCGGGGTATCCGCAACTGTCCGCCGAGTTCCTGATCGACGCCGACCCGGACCTGATCTTTCTCGCCGACACCAAGTGCTGCGGGCAGAGTGCGGACACCGTGAAGGCGCGGCCGGGCTGGAGCGGCATCACGGCGGTGCGCACCAACCGCATCGTGGCCCTGGACGACGACATCGCGTCGCGCTGGGGACCGCGCGTGGTGGAGCTGGTCCGGACCATCGCGGACGCGGCGGGCGAGGTCGGGTGAAGGACCGTCCGCCGTGGTGAGACCCGCCGGGGTCGGCACACCGGCGCGGCGGGCGTCCGACCCGGTGCTGCGACCCGCCCGGCTGCGGCCGGTGTGGCTGGGGATCGGCCTGCTGTCGGTGCTCGTCGCGACGGTCGTGGGCGTGAGCAGCGGACCGGTGGCGCTCCCCCTGCCCGCTGTCGCGGCCGAGCTGTTCGACCTGCTCCCCGGAATCGACTTGGACAGCGGGCTGTCGGAACGGGAACGGGCGCTGCTGGTGCAGCTGCGCCTGCCCAGGGTCGTGCTGGGCCTACTGGTCGGCGGGCTGCTCGCCCTGGCTGGCGGCTGCTACCAGGGCGTGTTCCGCAACCCGCTGGCAGACCCGCACCTGTTGGGCGTGGCGGCGGGAGCGGGCCTCGGCGTCACGGCGGTGATCACGCTGCGCCGCGGTGCGAGCGCCGACGCCACCGCCGCGTTGCCCCTGGCCGCCCCGCTCGCCGCATTCGTCGGCGCGATCACCGCCGTCTCGCTGACCTACCTCCTCGCGGCGCGCGGTGGCGGCGACCGCTCGCCGTCCACCCTGATCCTGGCGGGCGTGGCGGTGTCGGCCTTCCTGGCCGCCGGTCAGACGTTCCTGATGCAGCGCGACGCCGACGCGATCCGGGAGATCTACTCGTGGCTGCTGGGCAGGCTCGGCACGGCGGGCTGGCGCGACGTCCTGCTGGTGCTGCCCTACGCGGTGGTGACGGTGGTGGTCGTGCTGCTGCACCGGCGGCAGCTCGACGTGCTGTCGGTGGGCGACTCGGAGGCAGCCGGGCTGGGGCTGGACCCGCAGCGCACGCGGTACGCGCTGGCCGCCGCGGCGTCGCTGGGTACGGCGGCGGCGGTGTCGGTCTCCGGGCTCATCGGGTTCCTGGGGATCATCGTGCCGCACACCGTGCGCCTGCTCGCGGGCGCCGGGTACCGCACGATCCTGCCGCTGTCGATGCTGTTCGGCGGCGCGTTCCTGGTGCTCGCCGACCTGCTGGCGCGCACCGCCGCAGCACCGGCGGAGATCCCGATCGGCGTGGTCACCGCGTTCCTCGGCGCGCCGTTCTTCGTCCTGGTGCTGCGCACCACCGGCCAGGGGACACGGCTGTGACCGCGCCGGTGGTCGACGCCCGCGGCCTCCGGGTGGAGCTGGGCGGCAACGCCGTGCTACACGGAGTGGACCTGACCGTCGGCGCCGGCGAGTGGGTGGCGGTCATCGGCCCCAACGGCGCGGGCAAGTCGACCCTGCTCAACGCGGTCACCGGGCTGGTACCGGCGACCGGTTCCGCGGCGCTGTTCGGCCGCGACGTGCGGCGGATGCGGCACCGCGAGCGGGCCCGGGTGGTGGCCTTGGTCGTCCAGTCGCCGGTCGTGCCGCCCGGCGTCACGGTCCTCGACTACGTCCTGCTCGGCCGCACCCCCTACATCCCCAGGTTCGGCCGCGAGTCGGCCGCCGACCTCGACGTGGTGCGCGACGTCCTGGTCCGGCTGGAACTACTGGACTTCGCCGACCGCGCACTGCCGACGCTGTCCGGCGGCGAGCTGCAACGTGTGTTCCTGGCCCGCGCCCTCGCTCAGGAGGCGCGGCTGCTCCTGCTCGACGAACCGACCAGCGCCCTGGACATCGGCCACCAGCAGGAGGTCCTCGACCTCGTGGACACCCTGCGCCGCGACCACGAGCTGACCGTGCTGACGACCATGCACGACCTGTCGATCGCAGGCGTGTACGCCGACCGGGTCGTGCTGCTGGTCAACGGTCGGGTGGTGGCGGCCGGTACGCCGCGCGAAGTGATCACCGAATCGATGATCGCCACCCATTACCAGGCGCGGGTCCGGGTCATCGACGCCGAGGACGGACCGCTGGTGGTGCCGATCCGCTCCCGCGACTGACCGAAGGCACAGGAGGCCGCTGTGGAACACCACGACTACACCGACTCCACGCCCCTGCTCGACGACGCACCGCGCCTGGCCGACCGGCTGGCCGAGGACGGTTACCTCCTCCTGCGCGGCGTGCTGCCGGCAGCAGAGGTGGAGCGCGTGCGCGACCTCGTACTCGCCACCGCCGCGGCGGCCGGGTGGCTGAACGCCGCGGAAGCGGCCGAGGACGGTCTGCCGGCGGTCGACGTCGAGGCGATGGCACGCTGCGGCGAACCGGACCGCGAGGCCACCCGGCGCGCGATGTGGAACCGCCGCGAGTTCCACGCCCTCATGCACTCACCCGCCCTGCTGGGCGTGGTGGAGGGCCTGCTGGGCGAACCGGTCTTCCCGCACCCGCGCAAGGTGCCGCGCCTCGTGCCACCGGAAGCCGCCGGGGGCTCGTTCGTGAGCGGCTGGCACCAGGACCACCCCGGTGTGCAGGGCTCGGCGCGCACGCTCACCGCGTGGACCCCGTTGGCCCCGGTCTCGGCCCGGTCGGGCGGGCTGGCGGTCGTACCGGGATCCCACCGCGACGGCGTCCTGCCACTGCGGTTGTCCGCCGGCACGATCGTCGGCTGGGAGATCGACACCGCCGTCGACGCGGTCCGCAGCGGCCCGATGTGGCCGGGTGACGTGCTGGTGTTCACCGCGCACACCGTGCACGGCGGCGGCCGGAACACCGGTCAGGGACTCCGGCTGTCCGCCGACTGCCGATACCAGCCGCTGCGCGAACCGGTGTGCCGCGACTCGCTCGAGCTGGACGTCGGCCACTCGTGGGACGAGGTCTACCGGACCTGGCCGGGCGGCGGGGTGGACGACCCGCTGGCCCGCTACTGGCACGAACTGCCGCTCGACGTCGTCGACTACGACCGGCGCGCCGACTCGGTCCGGGAACGCGAGGCGATCGCCGCGGGCCGCAACCACGACCCCCGCGCCGCCCGGGCGCTGCGGATCACCGCCGCGCACAGCGCCGACCCGGCGGTCGCGGCCGAGGCCGCCGCGCTGCTGTCCGCGCTCGACCGGGACGCGGGCGGGGCCGCGTGAAGCCGGAACACCGCCAGGTTAACGGCCGACCGGTGCTGCTGTGGCGCACCGACCGGCCGTGGCTGGCGATCTCGTCCGCGGTGCACGGCGGCGGCATCGGCGAGCGTGAGTGGGTGCTCAACGCCACCGTGCCGCAGGACTACGACCGCGACGACCCGGCCGCCGACGTGCTCGACCTCGCCGCCGCGTGCGGTCTGGTCGGGAACGGCACCGGCGTGCTGACCGCCTTGGACGTTCGCCAGGAGGTGACCAGAACCGACCGCGGGGTGGCGGTCACCGCGACCACCGGCATCGGCGCCCACCCGACCTGGGCGGCGGGCGACGGGACACTGGCGTGGCGGCCGGGCACGATCAACGTGGTGGGGTGGTTCCCCGAGCGGTTGACGCCGGCGGCGCTGGTCAACGCCGTGGCCACGGCCGCGGAGGCCAAGGTCCAAGCGCTGGTGGAGGCCGGCGTGCCGGGCACCGGGACGCCCACTGACGCCACGGTGCTGCTGTGCCCGACGACGGGGCCGGTGGAGGAGTACGGTGGCCCGCGTTCCGTTCTGGGCGCACGGCTGGCGCGCGCCGTGCACGCGGCGGTGCGGGCGGGTCTGCGCACCTCGCCGATGACCTGGTCCACTCCGCCGACCGATCCCGGTCGGTCGGTACCGCGGACTACCCGACCGGACACGGAATTCCCGTTCCCGTCCGGCACACCGTCGTGACCGCCACGACCCACGACCGCGGCGTGCGGCGAGAGTGGCGAAGGCGCAGTAGTTGTCGGTGTGGCGTTCGTAGCGGATGGTCAGGCGCCGGTAGCCGGTCAGCCAGGAGATCGTGCGTTCCACAACCCAACGGTGGCGACCAAGCCGGTCGGAGGAGTCGACGCCCTTGCGGGCGATGCGCGGGACAATGCCGCGGTGTCGTAACCACCGGCGGAGGTGGTCGATGTCGTAGGCCTTGTCGGCGTGCAGCTTCGCAGGGCGGAAACGGCGCGGGCCTCGCCGCGAGCGGATGCGCGGGATGGCCGTCAGCATGGGCTTGAGCGCCTGGCTGTCGTGCAGGTTGGCCGCCGACACCCCGACCGCCAACGGCAAACCGGCCCGGTCGGACACGACGTGGATCTTCGAGCCGGGTTTGCCGCGATCGACCGGGTTCGGACCGGTCATATCGCCCCTTTTTTCGCCCGGACTGCGGCGGCGTCCAGGATCGCCCGCGACCAGTCGATCTCCCCACGCGAGCCGAGTTCGTCCAGGATGCCTGGTGCAGCCGCGGCCACAACGCCGCCTTCGTCCACTCGGTGAACCGGCGGTGCGCGGTCGGCACAGTGACACCGAACGACGGCGGCAACTCCCGCCACCCGCACCCACTGGTCAACGCGTAGACGATCGCGGTGAACACCGCCCGATCGTCCACGGGTGCCGTCCCGCCACCCTGTGGACGCGCCCTGAACCTCGGGATCAACGGCTCCGCCAACACACCGGTGAGTTGCGGGAGGGGATCGACGACTGGGAGTGCACACAACTGGGTCAAGCCGAGCGGCAGGGATCGGTCGGGACGTTCGACCGGCGGGGGTGTCGAGGTCGACCAGCGGTTCTTCGAAAGTGCTGGCGAGTGTGGCGGGATCCTCGGTCTCGTCGACCCGCACGTGGTAGAGGCGTGGCAGTCCAGGAAGGCTGCTTTGCCGGACTCGGTGGACTTGGCCCATGTCGACGACAGATCGGCGACGTTGATCACCGATTGTCGCGCCGCTGCGGGTGGGGAGGCGCGTGAGGCTGTCATCGGGCACTGTTTGGGAGCCCTGGCGGCGGCCACGGACTTCCGCATCCGCGTCCTGCGACTGAGGTCGAACTGACCCAATCGGGCATTCGGGCACTCGAAACGGGCACGGATCGGGCCGCCGGTGCGGGTTCGGGCGGGCGGAGCGGACAGGCACGGGCATCGTTCGTGGCTGCGTGGCGCTGGCCACACTGTTGCGCAGGCGGCGGTGGGTGCCCTCCGCCGACCTGGACTTCCTCTGGGTTGCCAGCCGTGACCATCCAGAGAGACTGGTACAGCCGCGTATTCCGGTGTCGCATATTCGTGCTGGCTGCTCCAGGTCGGCTGGTCCGACTGGAGAGGGTGCGGTCGGGTGAATTCCGCCGATGCTGACCTGTATCCCGATGGTGCGGTGCAACGCTGGAGGGCCGCACCAGCCGTCGGTCGAACCAAGAGGTGTCCCCCGTGGTAACGCCCGAGCCGGAACAACCCGACAACCCTGGCTCCGTCTGTGAGGTGACGATCTACACCTCCGGCGACGACGGCACGTCTCTCCGCGGCGCGGTTGTCGAACTGCTGGGATCAGCCGATTACGTGATCGTCACCCTGCACGAGGCCGAGTTCGGCTCCTGGCCTCAGCGGATGTTCGTCCGGCCACCAGATCCTTCTGCGGCCGAGGAGGTCGCGTGTGCCGGGACCGACGAAGTGAACTCGGCGGCGGTCGGCTCGGTGGTCGAAGCTGGCGAATTCCGGGTCACGTACGCCCCTCCTCGGACCTACGAGGAGCCTCGCCGACTCGGCGGTGCGGTTGCTGGAGGCGATTCGTGTTCACCAAGAGGTGCTGACCCAAGGAGATTTTATGAACGGGGCAGAAAAGCTCGGCAGGCTCGGCCTCGCGATCGCCGTTGTGATCGCGAGCGTCGTTCTGAGTGCCACGCCGGCACGCGCGGACGGAATCGTGCGCTACGAAAACGTGGGTAACCCGGGCTGGTGTATGAGTGCCACTGCCGGCGATGAGACGCTCAGCAAAGTGTTGCTCGTGAGCTGCAACAACAGTGATAGCCGCCAGCGGTGGTTGTGGTCCGTCCAGCCGACCGGGCCGATGGCAGGCATGATCATGCTGAGTGAGTCCAGCTATCCCAGGGTGTACTGCCTGACGAACATCCACGGGTGGGCCGCAATTGACACCTGCGATGTCGATAACAATGATCAGTACTGGAGCGTGTGGGGCCAGAACGGCTGGGTGGTCTACCAACTGGCGAATACCCTCTTGTGCCTCCGACCGTACAACACCCATGTGGTCGGATCTTACTACGAAATTGTGTTGTTTCCATGCCCCGTCCGGACGAACGTGCCGAACATCTTTGCGTGGCGCTATTAAGACCATGTCTCATGTGGGTTTGATAGCTCTCTGCCATGATCTTTGTCCGTGGTCGATCGGTTGTCGTTGCGGTTTGTGCCGCTCGAAAAGTCATCGCCGCTGGTAGAGCGAGGGCACCACCGTCTTTGGGAGCATGGCCGGGTGATCGTGTCCCTGCTGTACAAGGTGACCCGGAAGCTGCTGTCCATCCCGTCGGTGCTCCTCCGCAGCGAGGTGTCGAAGGACGCCGAACTGCTCGTGCTGCGCCACGAGAACGCCGTGCTCCGTCGGCACCTCGCAGGTCGGGTCCGCTACGAGCCCGCCGATCGGCTCTGGCTCGCGGCCCTGTCCGGGTTGGTGGATCGTCGACACTGGCAGGCGGTCTGTCCGGTCACGCCGGGCACCCTGCCATGAGTGATCGTGACAAGGACGTGGAGATCCTGGCGCTGCGCCACCAAATCACCGTCCTGGAACGCCAACTGGGCAACGCCCGCCTGCGGTTCTCTCCCGGCGACCGGGCATTCCTCACGGCACTGCTGCACCGACCGGGAGAACCCCGCCTGGGGCTACCGGCGTATCCACGGAGAACTGCTCGTGCTCGGCATCAAGGTCGCCGCGTCCACCGTGGGGCAGATCCTTAAGGACGCCGGGATCGATCCGGCGGCTCAGCGCACCTCGACGACCTGGTCGAACTTCCTCCGCTCCCAGACCGCCACACTGCTGGCCTGCGACTTCTTCGAGACAGTCACCTTGGGCGGCCTCCTGGGTCGCCCAGGCCGCGAAGAACCTCGCTATGGACCTCGAAGACGCGCGCAGTTCCGTCGACCACTACGCGCGCTGTCACAACCGCCGCCGATCAAACAGAGGGCGCCCAACTCGACATCCGCTGACGGCAGCGACTCGGTGGCATCCTCAGCGAGTACCACCACGCCGCCTGACCTGTGCGGATCGCTTTTTCGGCAAGCACAACGGCGCCGTCGCGATGAACGCCGCCCTGACGGTGTCGATGACGAATGGTTCGGCCTTCTGACCGACAAACTCATCCGCCGCAGCGTGCACACCTCCGTGATCGCCCTGAAAAACGACGTCACGGCAAAAGTTCCCAGCCGTCAGAAAATGCGCAGAACTGGTTCTGAAATTACTGGTACTGCGTCACGCAACCTTGGTCGGGTAATCGGTCCAGCTTCGGATGGGCGAGTCAGTGGCGAAGCCGGTCTCGGGGCGGGCTCGTGCCCACAACCAAGCGAAACCAGCTGCCGACCGCAGCTACCGGGCGGCATTCCCAACGAGCACCACGTCACCTGACCTACCGGACGGCAGTTCCAGCAAGCACAACATAACATAACAATCGGAATACTGTCACGAAATCTGCACGGGCGGATCGGGGGCCAGTCCACCATTGACCAGTCGCCAGGTGGCCCTCGCTTCGCCGGTCGGACAGCAATTTGCGTCAGTCGCCCGATACCACCTTTCCGTCACACTGATCGCACCCTGTTCGAATCGCAGATCCCCTAGCAACGGTACGTGCGTCGCGTCATCACCGCTCGTCCCGGTCAGCACGGCTGTTCGAACCGCAGGTCCGGGAAGAACCTGCGCCACTCCTCCTCCGTCAGCCTCGGGTGGGCACGGGCGCAGGTCAGTGCGGCGGCCGACACCGGGTCCACGTCCCACAGCCGGGCCGTGCGATCCGCGCCCGCCGTGGCTACCGTGCGCCCGTCCGGGCTGAACGCCACCGCGAACAGGCGCTCGGCGTGACCGGACAGGACGGCCGAAGGGGTCCGGGTCGGCACGTCCCACAGTCGTGCGGTCCGGTCGAACGCGGCGGTCGCCAGGGTGCGGCCGTCCGGGCTGAACGCCACCCCCACCACCCGGTCGGTGTGCCCGGTGAACACGGCGGTCTCCCGCCCCGAAGCCAGGTCCCACACCCGAGCGGTGCGGTCGTAGCCCCCGCTCGCCACCAGCGAGCCGTCCGAGGTCACGGCCACCGCCCGCACGCCGTCGGTGTGCCCGGTGAACACGGCCTCTTCCCGGGGCCGGCCGGGATCGGTGACGTCCCACAGCCGCACCAGTCGGTCGTCCCCTCCGCTGACCAGCCGGCGCCCGTCCGGGGTGAACACGACGGACGTGACGTCGGCGGTCAGCGGGACCGCCGCCAGTTCCCGCCGCGTGGGCACGTCCCACAGGCGCAGGCTCGCGTCCGCGCCGGCGGTCGCCAACGTCCGGCCGTCCGGGCTCAACGCCACCGACGTCACGTTGTCGGTGTGCCCCCTCAGCACGGCGATTTCGCGTGGCGCGGCGGGATCCGCGACGTCCCACAGCCGTGCGGTGTAGTCCAGGCTGGAGGTCGCCAGCGTGCGGCCGTCCGCGCTGAAGGCCAGGCCGTGCACCCCGTCGGTGTGACCGCGTCCGACACCGAGCAGCCGGGGCCGCCGGGGGTCGCCGACGTCCCACAGCCCGATGTCCTTGATGCCCCCGCTGGCCAGCACCCGGCCGTCCGGGCGGTGCGCCACCGACAGGAACCCGGTGACCGGCCCGGTCAGCATCGCTCCGCCTAACGCCCACAGTTTCGCCGTGTTGTCCCGGCTGCTGCTGGCCAGGGTGCGGCCGTCGGGGCTGAACGCCAGCGAGTACACCGTTTCGCTGTGCCCGGTCAGCGTCAGCAGCGGTGAGCCGTCCGCCAGGTGCCACAGGCGGATCGACATGTCGTAGCCGCCGGTGGCCAGGGTGGTGCCGTCCGGGCTGAAAGCCAGCGCGATCACACCGTTGGCGTGACCGTCGAGCACCGCCGTGGGCCGTCCCGTGACGTTCCAGAGCCGCACCGTGTTGTCGAACGCGCCGCTGGCCAGCGTCCGCCCGTCCGGGCTGAACGCGACCGACAGCACCGGTGCGCCGTGGTCGGTCAGCACGGCGGTCTCACGGCGGGTGGCGACGTCCCACAGCCGGACCAAACCGTCGTTGCCGCCGGTCGCGAGGAGGGTGGCGTCCGGGCTGAACGCGACCGCGCCCACGCCGCCCGCGTGGCCGGTCAGCACTGCGATCCCGGCACGGGACGACAGGTCCCACAACCGGACCGTTCCGTCGTAGGACGCCGACGCGACGACCCGGCCGTCCGGGCTGATCGCGATGTCGCGCACGGCCTCGGTGTGACCGGCGAGCACCGCGAGCGACCGGCGGGTCGCCACGTCCCACAGCCGCACCGTCCGATCGGCGCCGCAGGTGAGCAGCAGCGTGCCGTCCGGCGTGAACGCGGTGCCCAGCACGTTGTCCTCGTGACCGTCGAGCACCGCCGTCTCGACGGGTCGGAACGGGTCGCGCGCGTCCCACAGCCGCACCGTCCGGTCACCGCTCGCGGTGGCCAGCGTCGCGCCGTCCGGGCTGAACCGGACGTCGAAGACGAAGTTCCGGTGGCCGGTGATCCTCGCCGCGTAGGGGTTCGCGGAAGTGCTCAGCAGGCTGCCGCGGGACTCCGGGCCGGCCGCGACCCGGTATGCGGCCAGGCCGAGTTGGGCGGCGAGCGCGGGGTTGGCCGCGCGGATGGCGGTGGCCTCGGCCGCCGCGCCGCGGGCCAGCGCCTCGTTGCGCTGCCGAGTGGCATCCTGCTCCGAACGCACCGCGAAGACCGTGGCCGTCGCGGCGAGTACGACCAGCGCGGCGAGCGCACCGGCGAACTGCCGCAGCCGGCGGGTGCGGCGGCGGACGGCGGCGCGTTCGGCCTGCTCGTGCTCGACGGAGGCGGCCAGGAACTCCCGCGACGACACCGGCAGGTCGGGATCGCCGGGGTCGACCCACTCGCGCACGGCCGCGAGCCGAGGCCCTCGGTGGAGGCTGTCCGGCGGCCGCCCTTCCCGCCGCCAGGCGTCGGCGGCGTCGGCGAGCCGTTGCCGCACCACGAGCGCCGCCCGGCCGTCGTCGATCCACGTCCGCAGCCGCGGCCAGCAGCGCAGCAGCGCCTCGTGCGTCATCTCCACGACCCGTTCGTCCTGGGTGAGCAGCCGCGCACGGGTGAGCGTCTCCACCACGGCCGACGCGAGTTCGGGGTCGGCGGTCTCGGACACCAGGGCTTCGCGGTCGACGCCGCGGCGAGTGTCGTCGCTGCCGTCCCCCACGACGACCAGGCGCAGCAGGAGCCGGCGCGCGATGTCGCGGCCCGGTTCGTCCAGACCCAGGTAGGCGTGTTCGGCGGTGGTGGCGATCGCGCCGTCGATGCCACCGGCGCGCCGGTAGCCCTCGATGGTCAACACCCGTTCCCGCCGGTGCTGCCAGGTGACGAACAAGGCGTGGGCAAGCAGCGGCAGCGCGCCCGGCTCGTACCCGACGCCGTCCCGCACCCCGAGATCGGCCAGCAGGACGTCGGCGAGCCCGGGTTCGAGCCGCAGACCCGCCGCGTCGGCCGGTCTGCCGATGGCGTCGCGCAACTCGTCGGCGGTCATGGCGCCGAGCAGGACCTGTCCGCCGCGCACCGACCGCACGAGTTCGGGGTACCCGGCGCAGTGGCCGTAGAAGTCGGCGCGCAGCCCCAGCACGACGACCGCGCCCGCGTCCGCGCGTGCGCACAGGTCGGCGACGAACGCGGCCCGCTCGCCGTGGTCCGCGCACAGCGTGAAGGTCTCCTCGAACTGGTCGACCACGAGCAGGTAGCGCTCGGCGGTCACGTCGGAGAGGCGGCGCGCGAGTTCCGCCGCGGGGTGGGCGGTGGGTGTGCACACCACGGCCGGCCAGTCCTCGGAGCCGGGGAAAGCGCCTCGCGCCACCGCGGGCACGAGCCCGGCGCGCAGCAGTGACGACTTCCCGGTCCCCGAGGGCGCCACGACCGCCAACGGGCCGCCGCCGGAAAGCCGGAACGTGAGCTGCCGGAGCAGTTCCGTGATGACGGCCTCCCGACCGTGGAACCATTTCTCCTGGTCCACGTCGAACGCCGAAAGGCCCGGATAGGGGCACGGGACGGTGGTCGTTCCCGGCGCCGGCCGCGGTGTCCTTGCGTATTTCCGGTCCGCGATCTTCTCCCGGGCCGCGATCCACGGTTCCGGGTCACGCCCGCAGGCGCGCACGAATCGTCGGACGAAGTCGGCCGTGGGCAACCGGTCCGCGTTGAGCGCCCGGTCCGCGGTCGACACCGGCAGGTGCACGCCATTGCGTTGCGCGGCGATCTGCAACTGGTTCAGTGAACCGTGTCCCGACACCTGCATCAGCTCGCGCAGCAGACCCCGGAACTCGGCCTGGTCCGCGGCCCGGTCCGGGTCGACCGTTCTTCCGTCCACGCCGGCCATCGTGGCAGCGCCGTGTGCGCCCGGCATCCCGTATCCGGGAAATCACCGGAACCGACCAATCCGCAACACGATGCGAGGAGCGGGGCGCCGCACCGACCGCATTCCTGCGGTCGACGCGTTCCGGTGACCGATGGGAGGAATCCGTGAAAAGATCCGTTCGACGAGCGGCGGCTCTGGTCGTAGTGCTCTGCTCGGTGCTGCTCGGGCTCGGCCTGCCCGCGCACGCCGATGTGCAGTGGGGTGTGGACTCGTGCGCCCACGGCTTCGTGTGGCGGGAGGCGAAGCCCTCCGACCACGTGTGCGTGACGCCCGCGACGCGGGACCGGACCTGGGCGGACAACGCGGCGGCCCCGAGTCGTTGGAGGAACGGCCCGTTCGGGCCGCACACGTGCGTCGAAGGTTTCGTGTGGCGGGAAGCGTTCGAAGGCGACGACGTCTGCGTGACGCCGGACATCAGGGCGCAGGCACGCGAGGACAACGCGCGGGCCGCCGAACGCCGCGCGCCGGCCGACGAATACCACTGCGTTCCGGTGGACCGCCTGGGCCGGGACGTCTTCTGCGTGAAACTCGACCACGACATCTTCGGCAACTACAACAGCATCCGCACCCGTTACACGCACTTCGGGGGCCCGCTCGACCCCGTTCAGGCCGGTGTGGTGTGGGAAACCAACCGCGGTGAATCGGGTGTGTTCCCGGCTCAGGTCATGAACGGCGACCGCCAGTGGGAAACGCACGCGTGGCTCGACAACGCGTCCGTCGGCACCTGCGCGACGGCGCGGTTGCTCGGCAGCTCTCCGCCGAACGACCCGAACGGCCTTTTCTTCGGCGCCGAATCCGCCGTGTGCCGATTCCGCTGATCCCGTCACCTCCGCAACGAAAGGACAACCCGTGAAATCACCCGGAAAACGCCTGAGCGTCCTGTTCCTGTCACTCGCCCTGGTCTTCGGGCTCGGTCTGGCGATCGCGCAGCCCTCCACGGCGGGCACGACCGGGACCCGCACCCAGGCGGAGATGCCCGACCCCGTGCACAGCTCGCGCTGCTACGCGGGCCAGTGGACCCAGGTCAGGCTGTGGGTGCACCCGTTCGGCATCCCGCACGCCGAGCGCTACGTGGTGAACCCCGGCGTCTTCGTCGAGTGGCGCTGGTTCCAGGACGGCGTCCCGCAGTACTGGTACAACACGTTCACCACGTGGGCGGACATCACCTACACCCCGTCCTGGTTGACCAGCCTGGAGTTCAAGTGCTCGGTCGACTCGCCCGTCTGGGTCTACCCCCTGATGTGAGCCCGCCGCCGGCCGGGGCCGCGACAGGCCCCGGCCGGGGCGGTTCACCCGTGTGCGCCCGCCAAGCGGCCGTCGGCAAGTCGGTTGATCAACACCGGGCCGGTGCCCACAATGCGATCCGTCCGTGTTCCGATACCCCGGAGGTGGACCTTGACCGACGTCACGCACCGCCTGCCCGATGTCGCCCGACCCGATGCCGGGGTGGTCGTGATCAACCCGGTGTACGCGGGAAGCGCCGAGCGGCAGCGCGAGGCGGCCGAGTCGGTGCTGGCCGAGTGGTCGAGCGCGCCGTGGCCGAGGGGACTGCCGTCGCTGAACGTGCTCACCAGCCTCGAAGGCGAGGCGCTGCTCGCCTACTCGCAGTGGACCGACGACGCGGACTGGCACCTGGCCGACGGCGTCCGCTACCGGGTGTTCCGCAGCCTGGACGACAACAAGGGCCGCGAGGTGCCCGGTTGTGTGATCACCGCCGGCTTCGACGTGGACGGCCCGGAACGGCAGCACCACATCGTCGATGCCCTGGTCGACGCCGTCTCCGGCATCGAGCCGTTCCCCGGCGCCCTGTCCTCCCACTTCCACCCCAGCGCGGACGGCACGCGCGTGCTGAACTACGCGGAGTGGACGTCACCAGAAGCCCACGCCCGAGCGATGGACAACGCCAAACTGGACGAGATCTACCGCATCAGCCTCGAAACACCCGGCGTCCGCCCCACCCGCGGCCGGTTCTACCGGCTGCACGGTGCGCTGCGCGCCGACTAGGCCTGGCCTAATCGTGTTCACCGGCGCCACGGCGCTCCTTGTGGCCGTGGTGGTTGCGGCGGCTTAGTGATCAGTTCAGAATGAGTTTGCGGAGGCAGATGATCGAGCAGGCCAAGCTGAGGATGGCCTGGTGGACATCGGCCCGTCGTTCGGTGCGGACGCGGAGTCGTCGGAAGCCTTTGATCCAGGCGAAGGTGCGTTCGACCGGCCAGCGGACCTTGCCCGGGCCGGAGCCGTGGTCGACGCCGCGTCGGGCGATGACTGGTGTGATGCCGCGGGCTCGGACCAGGCGACGGTACTTGTCGTGGTCGTAGCCTCGGTCGGCGTAGAGCCGGCGAGGTCGACGTCGTGGTTTGCCGACCACGCCGCGGATCGGTGGGGTGGCGTCGATGAGCGGGATCAGTTGGGTGACGTCGTTGCGGTTGCCGCCGGTGAGCGTGACGGCGAGCGGGATGCCGGTGGCGTCGGTGATCAGGTGGTGCTTGGAGCCGGGCTTGCGTCGGTCGACCGGGCTCGGCCCCGTGTGGTCCCCCCTTTGAGAGCGCGCAGGTGGGTAGAGTCGACCAGCGCCGCGGACAGGTCCAGCAGACCGGCCGCCCGCAGCTCGGCGAGCAGGCGTTCGTGCAGCTGCTGCCAGACGCCGGCCTCGTGCCACTCGGTCAGCCGTCGCCAGCAGGTAGCGCCCGAGGCGCCGAACAGGGCGGTGGGCAGCCGGTTCCAGCCGATACCGGTACGCACCGCGTACAGAATGCCCTCCAACGCGGCGCGATCGTCCGCGCGCTTGCGGCCGGGATGACGGAAACGCCTCGGACGCACCGGGATCAGCGGTTCCAGACGCGCCCACAGCTCGTCGGTCAAGACCTCCTCACGCACGGGAAGATCTTGGAACACCCTGTGTTGCAGGCAAAGAAGACACGCCGACTCATTCTGAACTGATCACTAACAGCTCCAGGTCACCGCCGTCGACATGCTCGGCCCGACGCAGCTGGCCGCCCATCGCGATGGCATCCGCGCCTGGGCGGACCGCCACCGGCATCGTGGCTGGCCGGCCGACACTCCGGAGTACTTGCTGCGCGGCTACCACACCATGCTGCTGAACACCGGCGACCTCGACTGCGCTACAGCCCTGGGCACCGACAGACGCCGTCATGACCGCCTGCTGCCACTCACCGGCGGAGACCGCATCGCCCTCGGACGGATCATCAGCACCCCGCACGCCCACGCCACTGCCACCGCGGGCGCCACCGAGCTGTGCCCGGTCATCCGGCTGGCTGTGCATTGGGACCACCTCATCGATCGCAACGCCCACGTGCCCACCGGCCCACACCTGCGGTGTGGACACGCCTCGGACTCCATCACCGTGCCATCACGACGGCCCAGTCACTGCCGAACGACCGCCGTGACCAGGCGTTGCGCGAGGTTGTCACGGCACTGGCGAAAACCGGACACCTCGACCACCCAAATCGACACCATCTCCTCGATCACCGACACCCGAGCACAGGACTGGGCACAGATGTCGGTGGCTCGAACACTGACCGAAAGCGGTCAGGGCCCCGCCATGCCGCGGGTCTGCCCAACACCGCCTCACCGGCCTCTCAGTTCCCGATACGCGCGGCCTCGAGCTACCGCCAGTCACCGACCTCGAAGTCACCGTGCCAGCACGGAATATCCTCGCGGTCGACTCGGCCCGCTCACGGGCGTCCATGTTCGCCGACCGGGCGGATTTGAAGTCCTCCGCGTGCTCAACGGCGCCTCTCCGAGGTCGTCTACCGCGCCCTGCGCATCGACGCCATCCAATCTCCGCTTGTCAGACAGAGGAGCGATTTACCGTCCTCCCGGCGCCGTCGTCAGTGGTCAAGCTCGCGTGTGGCTGCCTCGAGCACGGTTAGGTCCCATCCCGCGCTGATGACGATTTCGCCGGCGGGGCCGACCTGAACGTTGCGGAGGCCGTTCTGTTGGAGGAGGACTTCGCCGGTGTGGTCGTGGAGGTTCCACACCCGTACGGTGTTATCGTTGCCGGCCGTGATGGCATGAGGTGTGCCGTCGATGACGGTGCAGGCGATGGCGCGTACGGCTTTGGTGTGACCGGCAAGCGTCGCGGACAGGGTCTGGTCGGCGAGGTTCCACACATGGATGGTCCGGTCGGCACCGGCCGCTAGGACATGCGGCTGGCCGTGGACGAGCGTGCACGACACGGCTCGGACCGGTCCTGGAAGTTGGCCGAGCACTTGTCCGGGGGAATTGCCGTGCAGGTCCCAGACGCGCACGGTGCGGTCGTCGGAGCCGGTGACGGCATGCGGTCGGCCGTCGATCGTCGTGCAGGTAATGGCGTGGACCGGTTTTGTGTGACCGGAGAGCACAGCCCGGCACATCCGGTCCGTCAGGTTCCATAGCCGAATCTTTCTGTCGTCGCCACCGGTGAGAACGTGCGGGTGGCCGTCGAGAGTGGTGCAGGCGAGTGCCCGCAGGGGAGCGGCCTGCCCGGCAAGGGTGAGGTGCCAACTGCCGTTCGTGAGGTTCCACGCGGTGGCTTTCGCGTCGCCGCTGGCCACAATCGCGTGCGGTTGTCCGTTGATCGAGGTGACCGCTAGGGCGCGGATCTGACCGGCAGGACCGGTGTGACCGGGTGGCCAGGACCGCGTGGTGCCGTCGGCGAGGTGCCGCATTCCGAACGTCCCGTCTTGGCGGCTGACCACCAGCATGTTCTGTCCGTCGACGGGTACAGGGGCGAAGGCTGTCACGTCCGACCCGGCTTTGGCCGGGCTCCTCGGGCTGGACGGGGTGATGGGGAGCGTCAGGTTCCAGAGCCGTGCGGTGCCGTCGTCTCCCGCGGTCACAGCGTGCGGGTGACCATCGATCGTGGTGCAGTCGACCGCGCGGACGGTTCCGGTGTGGCCGGTCAAGGTGGCTTGGGGGTGACTGCGAGAGGTTTGGGAGTTCCAGACACTGACGGTGTGGTCGGTGCCGCTGGTGATGAGGTGAGGCTGCCGGTTGATGATGACGCTGGACGCCGACTTCACCAGGGATGCGGACTGGACACCCGACTCGCGCTGGACATCGGCGGAAGCGAGGTCCCACGAATATACGGTGTGGTCAGCGGTGCAGAGGACGACACGCGGGCGGCCGTCAACGACGGTGGAGGTGACGGTCTGCACCGGGGACGGGCCACCGACTTCGGCGTAGCTGACCAGTTCGCCGTCGGTGAGGCGCCAGAGTTGGACGCTGTTTCCGCGCCCGGTCGTGACGACGTGCGGGCGGCCGTCCACCGTGAGGACCGCGAGCGACCGGGCCAGGAGCGCCGCGTCGTTGATAGTCCTGCGGAGCGATCCGTCGGTCAGGTTCCAGATCTGGATGTGCATGCCGCCGGTGGCGGTGAGCGCGTGCGGGAGTCCGTCGACGATGGTGCACGCCACAGCGAGAACCGGCTTGCGATAGCTGGTGAGGGTCGCGCGCAGGGCGTTGTCGGCCAGGTCCCAGACGGCGATGTCTCTGTCGTTGCCGACGATGACCGCATGGGGCCGGCCGTCGACAGCGATGCAGGCGATCGCGTGGACAGGTCTGGTCGGGTAGGGGACGACCGAGCGCAACACGCCGTCGGCGAGGTCCCACACCCGGATCGTCCGGTCGTTGCCGGCGGTGACGGCATGGCTGCGGCCATCCATGTCGAAACAGGCCACGGCCCGGACCGAACCGGTGTGCCCGGTGAGGGTGGCCCGCAAGTGGGTGCTGGTCTGGTGTCCGGTTGCCCATCGCGGGCGCCAGGGGTGGGTACGTCCGAACGTCCGAGACAGGGTGCTGTCGCCGAACCGGAGCGCGTCGACCGACAGCACGAGTCGGCGTTGTGCCTGGGTGAGCGAGCGGTGCAGCGTCGTTCGGTAGACGGCGCTGACGGAGGTCGCGGTCGGGGTGACCGTGTGGTGGAGCACCGGCAGGAGCGTGTCCGGGTCGGCGTGTACGAGGTACTCGGCGTCGAGAACGAGTTCGTCGATCCGCCCGGCCGCCGCGGCGTGCGTCGCCAGGTGTGTGAGTGCGTAAGGACTGGCACGCGTCCAGTCCATCCGGGCTTCGGGGCTGAGGGGGATGCGCTCGCGCAGGACGGTGGTGAAGGCATCGTGAACGCGGTGCGCGTCGGTGTCCTCGCGGAGGTGCTCGGCGAGGGCTTGGTGGTAGAGCCGGTAGGCGGAGCGGTCGTGATCGGTGTTCTCCACGATGTAGGAGCCCGCATTGTGGCGTAGCCACACGATGTCGTCGTCGGTGTAGTCGCGCCCGGAGATGCGGGTGGCCAGGGAAGCCCAGATGTCCTCCCACGGCAGGCCTTGGCCTTCGGCATAGGCCAAGGGGACGAGGAGGTCTCGGGCGCGTAGGACATCGGCGCCGAGGCGGGCTTCCAAGTCGCGGCGCATGGCGTCGCCGGGCAGGCTCGGCAGGGACGCCTGCCATACGCGGTCGCCGGGGTCGGCGACCGGAGGCTGGGTGGAGAGGGTTGTAGCGGTGATCCGGGCGACGAGGAACGACGTCCCGGCCGCTTCGGCGACGGCCTCCGCCACCTTGACGAGGTGGCGGCGTGGCAGCTCCCGGTAGGCGCTGTCGACGGTGGCACCGAGCAGGTTCCGGATGGCGTACGCGGTCAGCGCGGGGCGGTCGGCGTACCGGGGTGCGTCCAGGTCGGTCACCAGCCGCTCGTCGGCGCGGCTCAAGTCGGTGACCAGAACGGGTAGGAGGTGCGGGCGGGTTCCCACAAGGAAGCGGATCCGACCCTGGGCGGACTTGATGAGCGAGGCCAGCAGCCCACTCGCGAGGTCCAGGGGTGCGGCGGCTTCGTCCAAGCCGTCCAACAAGACGGTGAACGGCACCGTCCGGCTTGTCAGAGCCTTCAGCAGCTCATCTGTTGTCGAGGCGTGCACACGGGCGGCCGACGCCACGGCGTGCAGGACCTGCCCGGACGTCAGGCCGCGGGCAGTGAGCCGCACGTCGACCGCTCCGCGAGAGGGCAGCGACTCGACCGGAAGGCCCAGGGTTCCGACAGGCACCGATGGACGCCGGTCGGGGTCGGACAGCGCGGCCAGCATGCCGAGGACAGCGGACTTGCCTGATCCGGGTGCGCCCGTGACCACCCGCAACGGTTCGGACGCGTCAGGGAGGTTCAGCCAGGCGGATAGGTCGCGGAGAGCATCACGACGCCCGGTGAACCACCACCCCCCGTCAGGTGCGTCGTGGCTGCCCATAGCACGGCGCAGCACGTCATCCCGGAATGCGATCTCCTGTTTGTCGGCTGTGGCACGCCACTCGGCCACCCTCTGAGCCACCAGGTCGACGCCGTCGAGTTCGTTATCGTGCCGCGGATTGACCAGGAACGGCGGTTCCGCACCGGTCATCCCGACCTTCGCGATCCCGATCCGCTGGTGCCCTGGTCGGTTCACGTGCTTGTTCATCTGCTCGACGAGGACCTGAGTGTCCAGGGTCGCAGGGCCGTGGCCCGCCACAGCCACCGCGTCGATGGCGTCGCGCAGCAGCCTCGGGAACATCCCGGCCACGGCTTCCTCGTTCGGCTGCGAAGAGGCGATCACCACCATTCCCGCCCCAGGTTCTCGTCCCCAGGTGTCAGTCAGCAGGCTCAGTGCCCGGGCCGCGATCTCGTTGCCGCCTCGACCGGAATGGCAGGTGTCGAGCATGAGCAGCAGCCGCCGCACCCGGGTGCCGCGGAGGAGCTTCGCCGTGAGGTCCGCGGTGGACAACGCGTCGCCGAGATCGTCCGGATGGGTGTCAGACGTGATCAGAACGTGCTCGCCGGTCTCTTCCAGCACATGCCCGTGACACGTGATGTAGACGGCCAGCATGTCCCGCTCGTTGAGCGAATCGGGAGCCCTCGGGGAGCACACGTCCCGCAACCCTGCCGCGAGTTCGTCCCTGGTCGGGTCAACACCGAGATCCGACAGGTGCCGGTATCCGAGGCGGGTGGTGAACAGGTCTATGACGTCTCGACGGGCCGCGGTCAAGGTCGGCCGGTCCCACAGTTGGTGGTGCCGGTGCCGTGTGACCGCTGTCGCCACCAGCAGGCGTCTGCCCTCGGCGTACAGCGGATCCTGCGGATTCACGGCACACCACGCTCGACCGCAGGACAGGGCATGCAAGGAACGGGCGTGCAGGCCCTTATACCGTCGCGCACCGGGAAACCTCACATCGGTTCGCCGACTCCGGTGGCGAGTCGTTATTCACGGCGGTTACCTACCCTCGCAAGGCACCAACTACCTCTATCAGTTCGACGCCTCGCTGGACAGAGGTCCGAGAGCGGC
Organism: Saccharothrix stipae; assembly: GCF_054781895.1. Lineage (NCBI taxonomy): Bacteria > Bacillati > Actinomycetota > Actinomycetes > Pseudonocardiales > Pseudonocardiaceae > Saccharothrix > Saccharothrix stipae. Next base: position 53,099 of record NZ_BAAGTN010000010.1, read on the forward strand.
TCGGCGCATCAGGGTCACGATGCACAGCTACTCCAGCTTACCAACGTCTGTCCCGACTCCACCGAGCGCTGGTACTTTGGCTGCGGCCGACCGGCCAGGACACTACCCGAGCGATCGTCATATTTTGTGTCCGGGAGCTCGTCAGTTCGGAAAATCGACTCTGGTAACTGCACGGCGCAGGTGGAACAGGCCTGCACGATGCCATGTGATCCCGTACTTGCCGAAGGTCTGAGGTGCTGTGTGGCGTCAGTGGTGTGTGTTCACGGTATCGGGCAACAGAGTCTGGGCGAGCGGTCGCTGCTGACGTCCTGGGAACCGGCTCTGCTGGACGGAATCACTCGTTACGCCGCGACCGTGAGCGGTGAATCGGCGGTTCACCCCGGCGGCGTGGTACCCAGTTTGGCGATGGCGTTCTACGGGGATGTGTTCCGACCTGGAGGGTCGCTCCTGGGCGTGGGTGACCCGATGCTCGGTCCGGGTGACGTGGCGCCGGGCTTGGAACAGGAGTTACTTGCGGCGTGGTGGGCCGCAGCCGCCGAAGCGGACGAGCGCGTCGCTCCTCCAGACGGTGACACGCTGGCGTCCACGCCCGGATGGGTGCAGCGGGCGTTGACGCAGCTGTCGAACAGTCGGTTCTTCGCCGACGTGGCGCTACGAGCATTGGTGTTCGACCTCAAGCAAGTCGCCCGCTACCTCACCGAACCCGAGGTGCGGGCCGCCGTGCGGGCACGGGTGCTCGGCGCCCTCGGCGAGGAGACTCGGGTGGTGGTGGCACACTCCTTGGGAACGGTGGTGGCCTACGAGGCGCTCTGCGCGACGCCGGGCCACGGGGTGCGAGCCCTGGTCACGTTGGGATCGCCTTTGGGCATCGCGAACCTCGTGTTCGACCGCCTCGACCCGGCTCCCACCGGTGGAACGGGGGCGTGGCCCGGCAGCGAGGACTTGATGTGGACGAACGTGGCCGACAAGAAGGACGTCGTAGCGCTGATCAAGGACCTGCGTCCGCAGTTCGGGGAGCGGGTCCGTAACACGCTGGTACACAACGGCGCGAATGCGCATTCGGTTGTGCCTTATTTGACCGACAAGGTCACGGGCGCGGCGATTTTCGACGGGTTGCGATGACGCAACTCTGTTGTCGCGCAGAACTCCTTGACACTACAGCCGCGATGTGAATCTTCGAGGAGTTGTCGCTGGCAGCGGCTGTGCAGGCCACGAATTTCTACCAGGCGGCGGACTCGCCGCTGCGGATCCAGCGGTTCGCCGCCGCACTGGCCCTCGCCCAGACCGGCGTCACCCTCGACTCAGAACCACCGTAATCCTGAGGGTGTGTCTGCCGACAACTCCATCCATGCAGGTTGAAGCCGTGCGTAGCGTGAGCGGTCGAGGTGCTCCTGGGTGCGGCTGCAGGCCCGCAGCGCCCTCGGCTGACGCGGCATGATGACCGGCTGTGCTGCTCCGACTGGCCTACCTGGGCATGACCAACGCGTTCGCGCTACTGCGACTGCTGCCCATGAGCGACCGGGATAAAGACACGGAGATCCTGGCGCTACGGCACCAGATCACCGTCCTGGAACGCCAACTGGGCCAGACCCGGCCGCGGCTCTCCCCCGGCGACCGCGCGTTCCTCGCGGCACTGCTGCACCGACTCCCGGTCGGCACGCTTCGTCGGCTCCGATTACTGGTGCGCCCGGAAACAGTCCTGCGCCGGCACCGAGACCTCCTTGCCCGCCGTCATGCAGCCAGATCCCGTCCCAAGCGTCCCGGCCGCCCACGAACCATCCGCTCGATCCGACTCCTGGTGCTGCGCCTGGCACACGAGAATCCCGGCTGGGGCTACCGCCGCATCCATGGCGAGCTGCTCGTTCTCGGCATCACAGTCGCCGCCTCCACCGTCTAACAGATCCTCAAAGACGCCGGGGTAGCCCCGGCTCTCGAGCGCACCTCGACGACCTGGTCGGCCTTCCTCCGCTCACAGGCCGAGGCGCTACTGGCCTGCGACTTCTTCGAGACCCGCACGTTGAGCGGAGCCCGCCTACATGTACTCGCCGTGATCGAGCACGCCAGCCGCCGGATCCGCGTGCTCGGCGCCACCGCACACCCGACCGCAGCCTGGGTCACCCAAGCCGCCAGGAACCTCGTCATGGACCTCGAAGACGCGGGCAGCACCGCAGGGTTCCTGATCCGCGATCGGGACGGCAAGTTCCCGGCGTTGTTCGACGCCGTCCTCGCCGACGCCGGTGTCCAGGTCGTCCTCAGCGGCGTCCGCATTCCGCGGATGAACGCGATCGTGGAGCGCTGGATCCACAGTTGCCGCCGTGAACTCCTCGACCGAACGCTGATCTGGAACCAACCGCACCTACTCCAAGCCCTGCGCGAGTACGAGCGGTTCTACAACACCCACCGACCCCACCAGGGCATCGCCAACGCCCGACCACTACATGCGCTACCACAGCCAGCCACCGATCAAGCAGCGGTCACCCGACTCGACATCCGCCGACGGCAACGACTGGGCGGCATCCTCAACGAATACCACCACGCCGCCTGACCTGCACGGACGACATTTTCGGCAAGGACAGGATGACAACCGTGCCCGCGAGCGCTTCGAGTTATCGGGCTTCGTGCGTCTTCTACCTGCATGGATGAGGTTTTCGGCAGGCACAGGGCTGGCGACGGCCCGGAAGACGGAACGCTCGGAGCGGCCGACGAAACGGACGTACGCGTTCCGTGGTCGGGTGCGGTGCACGGTGTGCGAACGGAAGATGGAAGCAAGCCCGCGGGCACGCGGCATGTACTACCGCTGCCCTGCAAGGACTCTTCCGACCGGTTCGCCCTACCTGGGCACCCACCCACCGACGATCTACCTCCGCGAGGACGTTCTTCAGGAGGCGGTGAACAAGTGGCTCGGCCAGCTGTTCGCGCCGAAGAACGTTGACCGGACCGTGGCTGCATTGGTTGCCTCACAGGGGACTGAGACCCCCACGAACCACGAGGTGGCGCGGAAGCGGTTGGCCAAGGCGGAACAGGAACTGAGCCGGTTCCAAGCGGCGATCAAGGCGGGAATCGACCCGATGGCGTTGGTAGAGCCCATGAATGAGGCTCAGGCCATGCGGGCGGCGGCCAAGGCTGAACTGGAGGGCACTCCACCGCCGCAGACTCTGACGGCCGCAGACGTACACGCCATGATCGACTCTCTGGGTAACGTCCGAGCGGTGCTCAACGATGCCAAGGTGGAGAGCCTGGCTGACCTCTACAGGGCACTTGACCTGCAAGTCCGCTACAAAAACAATGCCCACGTGGCTGATGTGATCATCAAGCCAGTGGGCAATGTGAATAGTACTCGTGTCCGAGGGGGGACTTGAATCCCCACGCGTGGGATGCATCCCCACCGGGGGGTCGAATCCCCGCGCCTCGTCACCACGATGATCTTGTTGGCGCCCGTCCCGTTGTGGGGACGTGTCACACGTAGAACCTGGCACACACGATCTTCCAGTGTCACACCGTCCACAATGGGTGGTGGCCTGACATGGTGGCGTCACTGGCCTGTTGCCTTCTTGATGCGATGGGCTTCTACGGCAACACCGCGTGTCGGACAAAAGTGCCTTTCGGTCGACGCGTCGTTGCCGCGGAAGTGTCGCCGATGAGCACCGCCGCGCCGGTCAGCCGAACCTCGGCAAGCCTGGACGTCGGCGATGGGGTCGGCGGAGCAGGAGCGGTCACGAGGTCTCACCCCGCCTGCTCCGTCGAGGGCGGCGTGTTCGTCCGAACGGCAGCCGGTTCTCTACGGAAGCCTCAACGATCAGCTATCCTCGCTCCGACAATCCGGTGTTGCGACGACCAATTGAATCCAGGACCTACACGGCGTTCCGCTTCGCGGAACGGTTGGCGGACAACGGGGTCCTGCCTTCCATGGGGTCGGTCGACGACTCCTACGATAATGCCCTGATGGAGAACTTCTTCTCCACGCTGAAGATCGAGTTGGTCTACCGCCGCTCCTGGCGCACCCGCGACGAGGCCGAGAACGACCTGTTCCGCTATATCGAGGGGTTCTACAACACCGAGCGCATCCAGAAGGACCTCGGCTGGCTCAGCCCCGACGAGTACGAAGCCGCCTGGCACGCCGCCCAGACCCAGCCAGCTACCATCCCGACGGCACCGACCGCAGCCAGGTAAAACCCGCCTCGGGTTATCGGGGGAAGCTCAGCCATGGTCGACTGCCTGGCGTAGGCCGACGACATCCACAAAGCGAGTAGCACGATCGACGGACGGCCCTACGGCTCGGTGAAGAAGCGAAGCCCTCACCGCACCTCGTCGCCTCCACGTGCCACGACAGGGCAAGTCGACGATGACCTAGTGTCGTGCGCCGGAGATCCAAGGCTTTAGTTTTGCGGGTTTTCTGGTGGTCGGTGACCTTTGCGAGGGAGTTGAGGATCTCGTCGGCGGTCTTGGTCCAGGTGAAGGGGCGCGGGTTGTCGTTCCAGGTGTCGATCCATGCCGTGATGTCGTTTTCCAGGGCGGTCACGGAGGTGTGCACACCGCGGCGGATGAGTTTGTCGGTCAGCAGGCCGAACCACCGCTCGACCTGGTTCATCCACGAGGACCCGGTCGGGGTGAAGTGCAGGTGGAACCGGGGGTGTTTGCGCAGCCAGGCTTTGATGTCGGGTGTGTTGTGGGTGGCCTAGTTGTCGCACACCAGGTGCACGTCCAGCTCCGCCGGGACGGCCTTGTCGATCGTGACGGGGAACTTCTTGAACTCCACGGCCCGGTGTCGGCGGTGCAGTTCGCCGATGACCGTGCCGTCGGCGATGTTGAACGCGGCGAACAGGCTGGTGATGCCGTGCCGCAGATAGTCGTGGGTGCGCCGCTCGGGAGTGCCCGGCATCAACGGCAGCACCGGCTGGGACCGGTCCAACGCCTGGATCTGCGCCTTCTCGTCCACGCACAACACCACCGCCCGCTCCGGCGAATCGTGGTAGAGCCCGACGACATCGACGACCTTGTCCACGAACAACGGGTCGGTGGACAGCTTGAACGAGTCCTGCAGATGCGGCTTGAGGTCGAATTCCCTCCAGATCCGTCCGATCGTGGACCTCGACAGGCCCGTGCGTTCGGCCATCGAGGCCCGCGACCAGTGAGTGTCCTTGCCCGGGCCGGATTCCAGGGTCGCCACGATCACGTCCTCGACCCGGTCGAGCAGGATCGACGGCGGACGACCCGGCCGGGGCTCGTCCTGCAGACCGGCCAGGCGCTCGGCGACGAACCTTGCGCGCCAACGATTCACGGTGGACTCGTCGACACCGAGATCGGCCGCGACCTGCTTGTTGGCAACGCTTTCCGCGCACCGCAACACGATCCTCGCGCGCAAAGCCAGAAACTGGGCCGTCTTCGCACGCCGCGCCCACCGAACCAGTTGGGCACGCTCGACCTCGTCCAGGACCAGCTCGGCCTTGGGACGACCCATCGGTCCCGCATCCTCAAGCCCGGCCATCCGCTCCACGGCGAACTTCCGGCGCCACTTGGACACCGTCTTGACCGCGATCCCGAATGCCAGCGCCGCACCCGCGTTCGGCATCCCGTCTGCGCACGCCAACACGATCCGGGCACGCTCCGCCGAGCGCCGGTCCGCCGAACCCGCACGACGCAACAACTCGACCCGCTCAGCCTCCGACAGCACTATCTCCACAGCCGACGGACCCCGGTGCGCCATGCCAACACGGTACAACTAACCTCTGGAATTTCTGACGCACGACACTAGATGAGTTCGAGCAACCCCCGGCGCACCGCTTCGGAGACTGCTGCGGCCCGGTTGTCGACGCCCAGTTTCCGGTAGATGCGCACGAGATGCGTCTTGACGGTCGCCTCACTGAGATGGAGAGACTGTGCAATAGAGCGGTTGCTGTGACCATCGGCCATCAATCGGACGACTTCTCTTTCACGTTCCGTCACCCCGGGCGGAGGATTGATCACTCGGCCGACGAGGTGTTCAACGACCTCCGACGCGAGACCCATGCCGCCCGCGGCGGCAGCGTGCACAGCTTGGAACAGTTCTTCTGGCGGCCCCGCCTTGAGCACGTAGCCGCGCGCACCGGCCTCCAACGCGCGTACGACGTCGGCATGTCCGGAGTAACTGGTCAGCATCACCACCGCTGTGCCGGGAGCCTCGGCAGTCAGTCGGCGAACTGCCTCGACTCCGTCGATGCCGTCGTCTGTGCCCACGAACCGCAGATCCATCAGCACGACATCGGGCGCCAAGCCGACAGCGAGATGGATGGCCTCCTCGCCACTGCCCGCCTCCGCGACCACCTCGAAGTCAGGCTCACCGTCGAGCAGTGCCCGCAGTCCGGCCCGTACGACCGCGTGGTCGTCGGCGATCAGCAACCGCAACGGTGAGGTCGTCATGAGACCGCTGAAGAGTTCACCGGCACGATTGGTCCGGACGGCCGGCGGGCCGGGAGGGTGGCCCGGATCCGCGTACCCCGGTTCGGAGCGCTGTCGACATCGAGATCACCGCCGTACTCGCGAAGCCTCGCCTGGGCGGACGGAAGGCCCAAGCCCCGGCCCGAACGGAACACATCGCCGAGGTGAGCATGATCGAAGCCGACCCCATCGTCGCACACCTCCAGTTCGACGTGATCCAGGTGGTGGTGCAGGGTCACCGTCACGTTGGTGGCGTGCGCGTGTTCACGGACGTTGGCCAGCGCGCTCTGCGCCACGCGGAACAACGTGGTGGCCTGCTCGCCGAGGTCAGGACCGTGCGATCCGACCGAACGGAACTGCACCCGCTCCGCGATTTCGTCCTGCTGCGCGCGGGCGCACAGCAGGTGCAGTGCGCCCGCCAGGCCGGCCTCGGCGACGGCGGACGGAATGAGGTCCGTGATGATCCGCCGGGTCTCGGCGAGACCTGCGCTCAGGTTGTCGGCAGCCATGCGAACACGGACACGCGCCATGTCCGGTCGCTCTTCCCAGCTCCGCTCGGCCGCCTGCAACAGCATCACGCTGCCGGACAGTTCCTGGGCGAACGTGTCGTGCAGGTCTCGAGCGATGCGCGTGCGTTCCTCGAGAATACCGGCCCGGCGCTGCTCCTGCGCGAGCACGTCACGCGTGCCGCGCAGCTCCTCCACAAGGCGCCGGCGCTCTGCGGCATCCCGCTGCTGCGCCCGGTACAAGGCCACCGTGCCCCAGACAGCGGCTACGGGTATCAGCACGATCTCGGGGTCGAACCGACCGGTGGCCATGGTCAGCTGACCAACTAGCACGACGGTGATCGCGGCTACCGCGATCACGGCTCCACGGCGACCGAGCGCACGCAGAACCGCACACGCCAGCGGCACGGCGCACCAGACATACGCGACGGTCAGGAACGGCGGGGTGAGTTGGACAAGGACCGCCCACAGCAGGATCAGGGTTGCGATCCAGGCGTGCCGGGCGAACGCGCCCATCCGGAGCCACCGAGCCAGGCCTGCCGCGTACACGACGGCAAGCACCGTGCTGACGGTCACGATCTCCCAGCACAGTGCGATGTTCAGACTGGCGAGCCGGACCAGTGCGGTGCCGACGACAATGAAGAACACCAGGTGCTGGATGTGTCGCAGGGGATACCAGCTCCCGTACGCCGACGGCGGCATGTCGGTGGCCCCGCGGTCGGACACGACAACCCCTTGGATGGGTGATTCATCGAGGACAGGGGTGCCGAGTGTATCCGCTGCCGGTGCGGCTCATGTGAAAGAATCATATGAAAGAACTGTGCTCCGGTCCCGCCAGTCCCGCCAGTCGCGGCACCGGAGCACAGTTCGACAGCTACGCGCCCGGGCGCAGTCCGGGCCAGCCGGGCGTGGGGTCGCCCTTGACCTCCCCGAAGTACAGGGCGAAGGTCTGCTTCCAGCGCTCCACCTCGGCGCGGTCGGCCATGAAGCGGGGGAAGCCGTCGAGGTGGGCGTTCGGGTACTTCCAAATCGGCTTCAGACCGGCTGGAGGAGTGACGTCCGTGCGTACGGACCAGCCGTTGAAGGACGCCTGCTGCTGTGTGAGGGACAGCTGCCAGTTCAGGTAGAGCTTGGCGGCGGCCGGGTTCTTGGCCTGTTTGAGGATCGCGGCCCGCTGGCCCCAGGCCATGAACGGATGCCCGTCGGCGACCACGAACCTGACAGGTGCCGACGCGGGAGCGACCAGCGAGCCGGCGCCGCCGATGCCGATCGCCTTCTGCCCAGCCGCCACCGCCTCGCCCGGCGTGTTGCTGCCGCGGGCGAACCGCACATCCTGAGCGGCCAGTTTGGCCACCCAGTCCCAGCCGTAGGTCTGTGCGTAGAGCGAGTAGAGGTAGAGGACGGCGTCGTCGTCGTGCGGGTACGACGAGGCGATCTTGCCCTTCCACTTCGGGTCGACCAGGTCCAGCGGGGTGCGCGGCGCGGCCGAACCGACCGCCGACGGACCGTACATGAAGCTGAAGGCGAGCGCCGAGACGGCGACCCACGCGCCCTGCGGATCCTTGAACGCGTCGTAGACCTTCGAGAACCCGGCAGGCTTGTAAGGCAGCAGGCGTCCCTGCTCCTTCCAGCGCACGAAGTCCTGAACGGTCTGGAGCTGCACGACGTCCGGGACGGGAGTGCCGGTGGCGAACTGGTTGTCGACCCGGACGTCGTGATATTTGCTGTAGTCCACGATCAACGTCAGGTCGATGTCCGGGAAGCGGGCCTTGAAGGCCGCCTTGGTGCCGTCCTGCTGGGTCGGTGTGTCGCCGCCGGCGTAAATGACGAGCTTGCCGCCTTCCCTGAGCGCGGCCTGGTAGAGCTCGTCGAGCGTCCTGGTCTCCTCCGGCCCGCTGGGGTGCGGTGCCCTGTCGGGCGAAGCCGAGGCGCCGGCGGCACCGAAGGCACTGAAGCCCAAGGCTGCGCCGGCCCCGGCGGCAAGGACGTGTCGTCTGCTGAGGGAGCTTGACAAGGTGAGGAAGCCTCTCTGCTGGGGATGTACACGGCCAGGCGACTGTCATCCTCGTGTGACCGAGAGGATCTCCGCGTCATCCGGGCGGAGAGAAAAACGCGCTGGAGATGGACGTCGCGTTCAACCGAACGATTGAACGCCATGGCAACGGACGTCTCTTCGAGATCGTGACAAGCGCCATCGTGACGAAAACGCGTGTGCCGCTCGAAAAGTCATCGTTGCTGGTAGAGCAAGATTGTCACGGTGTTGGGAACATCTCCGGGTAGTCGTATCCCTGCTGTTCAAGATGACCCGAAGACTGCTGTCCGTACCATCAGTGGTGCTGCGCAACGAGACGGTGAAGGACGCCGAACTGCTCGTCCTGCGGCACGGGAACGCGGTCCTGCGCCGACAACTCGCAGGTCCGGTGCGCTACGAGCCCGCAGACCGGTTCTGGTTCGCCGCCCTGTCCGGATTGCTGGATCGTCGGCGGTGGCGGGAGGTCTTCCCGGTCATGCCGGGCACCCTGCTCGCCTGGCACCGCGGTGGGGTCATCGGCGGATCCAAGGCGAACCGGCCGGTCTCGGCCACCGCATCGCCGCCTCGAGGTCTGGCGGATCCTGCACGAAGCGGGCATCGACCCGGCACCACGCCACACCGGACCCACCTGGCGACAGTTCCCCAACGCCCAGGCCCAGGGCATCATCGCGGCGGATTTCCTCCACCTCGACACCATGCTCGGTAAACGCCTCTACGCACTGGCGTTTCTTGAACACGGCACCCGACGTCTGCACATCACCGGCGTCACCTCCCACCCGACCCGGGAGTGGACGACACAGCAGGCCAGAAACCTCACCGCCGACCTGGGACGCCGGATGGAGTCCTTGCGCTTCCTCCACGACCACGACGGCAAGTACAGCCAGGCATTCGACGCCGTCTTCCACTCCGACGATCTCCACGTGATCAAGAGCGCGCCACAGGCACCGCGGATGAACGCCCACTGCGAACGGGTCATCGGCACCCTCCGACACGAAGTCCTCGACCACATCCTGATCACCGGCGAAAGCCATGCACGCCAGGTCCTCACGACCTACGAAGACCACTACAACCGGCACCGGCCTCACCAGGCACGCGACCAACTATCACCCAACGTCCACCAGCGCCCCACTGCCGTGCACGACCTCGACACCCACGGACCTCACCGCACCCGCATCCTCGGCGGCCTCATCAACGAGTACAGACATGCCGCTGAACAGCAAGGATGACTTTTCGAGCGGCACAGGCAGATCACCGCGCACGCCGGCTGGACGAATGCCGTGAAGTGGGCGGCCTTGCGTTCGTAGCGGCGTGCCGGTCGTCGGAACCGGGAAACCCACTCCAGGGTCCGTTCGATGACGTACCGGTGGCGCCCCGACCGCTTGGCCGACTCGATGCCCCGGCGGGTGATCCGGGTGATGATGCCCCCGCTTGCGCAGCTCCGCGCGGCGGATCGGGTAGTCGTAGCCCTTGTCCGCGTGCGGCTTGCGCGGCAGACGACGAGGCCTGCCGACACGTCCCTGGCCGGGGTGACGGCATCGACGACGGTATCCGGTTCCAGGTGGTCGTTGCGGTTGGCCGTGGAGACGACCACGGCCGGCGGGAGGCCGTCGCGGTCGCTCACCGAGTGGATCTTCGAGCCGGGCTTGCCCCGGTCGACCGGGGCGGGCCGATCAGGTCCTCCCTTCGACCACGCGGACGTGCATGCTCCGAAGCCATTCACACGCCGTTGGACGCCGCTTCCGGGCTGATGCCGGCCGCGGCCACAGCGGCCATGCGACGCAGTTCCGCCGCGACGTCCAGCATCGCTCGCCGAGCGTGTCTGTCGCAGGCCAGGAACGAAGCGAACCCGTGCACCAACCCGTCGCGGTGCAGGTGGGTCACCTGCACCGCGACGGCCCTCAGCCGGTCCGCGTACTCGGTCCCCTCGTCCCGGAACGGGTCGAAACCCGCCGTGACCACGCAGGTCGGCGGCAGCCCGCGGAAATCGGGAGCGCGCAACGGCGAGGCGTACGGCTCGAACAGCCGCACGTGGTCCGGTGAGTAGCAGGACCGGTACCAGTCGAGCAGGTGGCTGTCGATGAAGTAACCGCGCCCGAAGAGCTGCCGTGACCGGTGTTCACTCATCCCGTCGACGGCCGGGTAGAGCATCAGGTTGAAGGCCGGCTTCGTCAGCGCGTCGTCGACACACCGCTGCGCCACGACGGCCGAGAGCGCTCCGCCCGCGCTGTCGCCACCGACCCCCACCGCACCGCCGGCACCGCCGAAGCGCTCCGCGTTCGAGACGACGTGCAGGAACGCCGCGTAAGCGTCGTCGACCGCGGCCGGATACGGGTGCTCCGGAGCGAGGGCGTACTCGACGGACACGATCCGCACGCCACCATGCCGGCTGAGGAAGCGACAGATCCCGTCGTGGCTGGTCAGGCTGCCGAACGCGAAACCGCCGCCGTGGAAGAACACCAGCAGGGGAAGCGGACCGGACGCACCGGGTGGGCTGTACACCCGCGCCGGAACCGGGCCGTGTACGCCGGCCACGACGGTGTCGTGCACCCGCACGTCACGCACGACACCGGCGAGCAGCACCGACGACACGATGTCGTAGTCCCTGCGGACCGCCACCAGGTCGGGAACCACCTGGGGTTCGGCCCTCGGCACGAACCGCTCCAGCGTGATCAACAGCTGAGCCGTGGGACTCATCTGCGCCCCCTCGACCTGGACGGGCGCGCCGACGATCGCGCGAATCACCCCGTCGGGCAGGCGCAACGCGGCCACTACCGCGCGGGTGGCCATGCGCAGGGCCAATCTCACCGGTGACTTCCTTGCGGCATCACTGGGAACACTCAGCCCCAGAAGTTGAACGTGGACAGCCGAACCGACTCGACGTGGCGCCGCAGCACGCCGGTGCGGAACCCACCGCGCACTCTCGGGGCAGGGCACTCAGACCTTGTCCGCGGCCCCAGTCGCCGTCATAAGTCCAGCACCCGGCCCGCGCCGTCCGATCGTTCACCGGTCACGGGGTCAAGTCTGTCCTTTGTGGATCTGCAGTCAAGCTCCGCATCTCATTTGGGCGTGTTGCCGGGTAGGCGTTATCGTTGATCAACGACGACAGTCAACACGCTGGCCGCCAGCCGACGGCGCCCTCCGGTTCCCCGGAGCGGTCCGGCTCGCCACCACCGCCGATCCCGCCTGGGCCCGAACGCGGACACCGGAAGCCCGTCGATGCTCCCGGTGTCCGTTCATTGCATTAGCCCGTATCGGCGGGTGCTGTCGCCTTCGTCGGGCGTTCCGGCTCCTTGCTGCTGCGGTCGAGGATCGTTCAGGGTGTGGTGAGGGAGAACCGGTTGACGGTGACGGCCCCGCCGAGGGCGGCGGTGGCGTGGTTGAAGATCGCAAACCGGTAGCCCATGAAGGATTGGCCGCCCAGGCCCCCGCGACGACCCCGACCGCTGATCGCGATGATCGCGTCTTTCAGACCGGCATACCCCGACCAGCGGTCACAGCGGCCTGAGGGCGTCACGGCCGATCACCGCCGCCGGTTGACAACGTCATTGGGAATCCTTTCCAGCTACTCGGCCACGTCCGCGAACCACTTCCGGCCCGACCCGGGCGGGATGCCCGCGAGGACAGCGAATACGTCCGCTGCGGCACCTGCTCGATCTTCGTGTGGGCAGAGCCCCTGCGCGGGTGGCGCCGCGTGCACGCCCTGGCCCGGCGAACCAGGATCGACTGGCCGGGCAGGTCAAACAGCTACTGACCGTGGACCATCCCGACGGCGGGACCGTGGTGCTGGTGATGGACAACCTCAACACCCACGGCATCGCCGCGCTCTACGAGGCCTTCTCCCTGGCCCAGCGCCCGGAGATCCACCACACCCCCGAACACGGGGTCCTGGCTCGACATCGCCGAGATCGGACTGTCCGCACTGTCGCGGCAATGCCTCGACCGCCCATCAGCGACCTCGACACCCTCAACGCCGAACTCGCCGCCTGGTAACACGCGACCAACGCCGAGCAACGCCAGGTCCGCCGGCGGTTCACCACCGACGACGCACGCGTCGAACTCCGCCACCTGTGCCCCAAGAGTCAGCCGCGACAATCTACTGGTCCAGCGGCGCCGGTTCGTCGCGGATCGACCCGACCGGTCACGGACACGAGCCACATGTGCGTCGACCGGGCCGGGTGTGCGTCGCGTTTCGCAAGCGACGTGCACCCGGCCGGTTCTCGCCGACACCCGAGCGTGGTCAGGACCTCCACTGCTGGTTGGGCTGGCCGCTGCAGGACCACAGGTGCAACTTGGTGCCGTTGGTGGAACCCCAGCCGGAGGCGTCCAGGCACAGGTTGGACAGCGCGTTGGTGATCGTGCCGTCGGCGTTGACGTTCCACTGCTGGTTGGCGCCGCCGTGGCAGTCCCAGATCGCCACCGGGGTGCCGTTGGCGGAACCCCAGCCGGAGGCTTCCAGGCACTTCGTGCCGTAGACCGTCAGCTGCCTGCCGGAGGTGTAGGTCCAGCTCTGGTTGCTGCCGCCGTGGCAGTCCCACAGATGGACCTGCGTGCCGTTGGCGACCCCCGGAGTGTCCACGCAACGGCCCGAGTGCACGCCCACGATCCGCCTCGTGGGATCACCGATGCTGCCGGGCACGGAGCGCAGCGCGTTGTACCAGGTCGCGGCCATCTTGTCGTAGCCGGTGGCGGTCGGGTGGACCCCGTCGATCAAGTCGGCGGTGGTCAGCGCGGAGTGCATGTCGACCAGGTGCACCCGCTTGCCCGCGTTGACCTTGCTCTGCACCATGCCGGGGATCGTCGCGTTGTAGGTGCGGACGACCGACTCCTGCGACTCGTTGGCCAGCGGGATGATCGTCGCGACGAACACGTCGGCGTTGGGCACGGTCGCGGTGATGCGGTCCACCAGGGCCGACAGGCGCGCGGGCGCGTTGGCCATGTCGAAGTCCTGGCCGACGTCGTTGGTGCCGATGTGCAGCAGCACGGTTCGGGGGTTGGTGCTGCCGAGCCAGCCGACGATGTTCGCGTCGATCTGGTCGATGCGCCAGCCGGGGTGGCCCTCGTGGTCGTGATCCCCCAACGACGACGGGCCGTTGAACTGCGAGCCGACGAAGTCCGTGCGGTAGCCGCCCGCCACGAGCCGCTGCCACAGCCCGTTCCGGTAGCCGCCCGGGACCTGTGTCCCCTCGGTGATCGAGTCGCCCAGCGGCATGACCCGTGTTCCACCGTTGGATTCCGCGACCGCCGGTGCGGCGGGCAGCAGCGCGGCTGCGATCACAGCGACGGCGCAGGCGATGAGCCGCCGCGATCTTGCCTGCATATGTTCTCCCTGGTTCGGTTCGCAATATTGCGTTAGCGCTAACATTGGATGTTCGGGGAAACGTCATGTCAAGAAATCGACCCAGTTGAGACGACCCTCTGCCGGGTAAGCGGTCGAGGCGTCATGACGTTGACATTTGATGCGTTTCGGCATTGTGGTACGTCAACGATCTTGTAGGCGCCAGCCTGTGGTGTTAGCGTTCACAGTTTGTGACTGCGGGTCCTGGCCGCCGTGCGTGACCTGGCCCGCCTCGATCTGGTCACCGAGGCGGTGCGTGCGGCCCCGGAGGAATTCGCCCGCACCGCCGAGCACGCGCTCGACGGCCTGGTCGACGAGCACTGGGGCGGTCGCTATGGCCGACCGGTTCGCCTGGGCAGGAACCCCACCCGGCCCAGGACCAGGATCAACGCCACCGGAGCGGACGCCGGCCACCTGCTCGAACACCTCAGCCGCAACCATCCCGGCCTGCTGGACAGCCCAGGGTGCAGGCCCTGCGGCTGCGAGCTGCGGGATCGGCTTCTGCTCGAAGGCGCACAACCGGTACTCACGCGCCCCGGTGCATTCAAGATGCGCCGGGGCCGGCGGCGGCCGACCGGACGTCACAGGCTCGTCGAGGACCTGAGACGACGGTGCGCCGGTTGGGTGCAGGATGAGGCATCCTTTTCAGTGGACGGTGGGGTCTGTCACCGCGCTTTCGTCGACGCGAACCGACCGGGAGCGGCGAACCGCAGCGCGCCCTCCAGGTCGGATGGGTCGGATCGCCCAGCGCCCGCCGCGCGATCAGCGACCCGACTCCCGAGGCGATCTTGAATCCTTTGCCGGAGAAGCCCGTCGCCAGGAACGTGCGGGGACGGTCGGGAACGCTTCCGATCAGCGGCCGTCGGTCGGGGGTGTCCCTATGTGGTTGTCAAGCCGCAGCCGGGGCGGGAGTGGTCTCGGGGTGCCGGTAGTGGGTCTTGTTGCGGAGCATGGCGAACAGGACATCGCAGCGTCGTCGGGCCAGGCAGATCAGCGCGGCGTTCTCCCGGGCGAGTTCCTTACGAGCCCGCTCCACCGGTGACACCGGGCGGAATCCAGTCAACGCAGCGGATGCGCGCTCGGCGGTCAGGTCCGTGGACACCCCGCCGGGCAGCAGTTCGCGCAGCAACGCGTGCAGCTGGTTGACCGTCCTGGTGCGCTGCTGGGTGAGGTTGCCCCGCCGCTCGTCCAGCATCCCCAGCACTGTCGAGGCGTCCTCGGCCATCACCGGGGCGGTGTCACCGCGCAGGGCGGCCACGCCGGCCGCCGCCGCGGCGTCCAGCACGTCGTTCTTGCGGCGACCGCCGCGCGACAGCTCGCGCACCCGGGCGGTGGCCGTCGGTGGGACGTCGACCACGGTCTCGCCTCGGGCGATCAGCCATTGCGTCAGGTGCCGGCCGAGACCGCGGGCGTTCTCCACTGCCCACCGACGGTCGTCGAACCGTCGCGCCCAGGTCAGCAGCCGCCGGTACTCGGCGAGTGTGGCCTCAACGCGGATGGCCTCCAGCGTGCTGTGGGTGCCGGAGTCCAGTGCCGCCGCCGTGTGGCTGGACTTGTGCGGGTCAACCCCGATCACGACCATCGACCGCAGATTCTTTCCCTTGCCGGACAAGGAAAGCCACGGTCGACATTCCGACTTTCAGCGTGTGGAGCCCATTCCTCTGTTGAGTCAGACCGCGGCCGGCGCCGGGCCGGGCCACAAACCCCCGAAGAGCCAGCCCACCAGGGCGGCAGGAACCTCACGAGCGAGCCCGACCCAGCGCCTGCGGCAGGCTATAACCAGTGATCACCCAGCCAGCCCAACCGGTACCTACATACAAGTCGGGAACCTCACTGGGCTGGGGTCCGGTGCTGATACAGGCGATCGTCTCGACGGCGGGCTGGGCGGTCCTCGTGCGCTCGTCTCCCACCACCGTCGGCGTGCTCGTCAAGTGATCGCGCACGCCTCGAGGCAGCGCTCGCGTGGTGCTGTGCGTCGCCACTCAGGGTGTGCCACCCGAGGCGCAGATGTCGCAGGGCCCGGTGGTGGCGGCCTGGGCGCTCGGCGCGCCTGAGAGCAGGACGAATCCGGTGCTCGCGACGAGCGCGAGTGACGTCGCCGCGGCAAGCATGATGCCGCCTGTTCTTCTTCCCGCGTCCATCCATCTCCATTCACGCGTGCCCGGCCTGGCGCCGCGGTGGTGGGTCGATGAAGTGCCGGAGAGGGCCGGGCGTGCCGCCGCAAGACCACGACGGCGGCACGCCCGACCGGACGTCTCCGACGATCAGCTGCGGAGTTTCCACTGCTGGTTGCTGCCGCCGTGGCAGGCCCAGAGGATCAGCTTCGTGCCGTTGGCGGTGCCGGCGGCGTTGGCGTCGAGGCACAGCCCGGACTGGACGCTGGTGATGGTGCCGTTGGCGTTGACGTTCCACTGTTGGTTGTCCTGGCCGTGGCAGTCCCAGATGACGACTTGGGTGCCGTTGCTGGTGCCTCGGCCGTAGGCGTCGAGGCACTTGTTGCCGTAGACCTGGAGTTGCCTCCCGGCGGTGTGCGTCCAGCGCTGCTGGCTGGCGCTACCGCAGTCCCAGAGCTGCGCTTGGGTGCCGTTGGTGGTGCTGCCGTTCGGCACATCGACGCAGCGGCTGGACGCGCCGCCCACGATCTGGGCGCCCTGCTGCGGGTCGCCCGGTGCGTAGGCGGCTGCCGTGATGTTGGCTTGTACGGCGTCCTCGGTCGCCGCGGTCGGGTAGCCGGAGGTCATCACGCCCTCGTAGAAGGTGCCGCGGCCGGTGTTGCTGTTGTCGCCGCCGATGCCGAGCAGGATGGCGCCTTCCTTCTTCATCGGGTGGTAGCCGTTGGGGCGGCGTCCGTCGAACAACGTCGTCAGCCCACCGGACTGCGCGTTGCCGCCGCGGATCGCCCAGTGGTTCGGCTCGCCCTTGACGATGGCCGTCAGGAAGCGGTGGCTGATGGGGGGCATGGGGTTGTACCGCGCGTTCACCCCGGTGAACAGTCCCCACTCCATGTCGGCCATGATCCATGGGCCGCTGCCGTCCCCGTAGCCCCACACCCTGTTGTTGCCGAAGTAGACGGTCTCCATGATGCCGATGTCGTCGGCCATGGCGTTCGTCTGCGCGTTGCCGTAGTCGAAGCAGCACCCGTCGTTGTAGTGCGTACCGTCGAGGACGGCGTAGATGCCCTCCGGCTGGTCGCCCTTCGCGATGCCGTTGGTGTTGTTGTTGCGGTAGCCGGTGCCGGGCGCGATGTAGACGCCGTACGCCTTCTGACCGCCGATGCGGATCGGCGCCGCCTTCGCGTCTGCGAGGTTGTCCGACCCGCCAGGGCCGGGGCCCGGCACGCCGCCACCCATGGCCTGGGTGAGGCGGTTGTTCCGGCCGGACTGGTCGTAGATGACGGTGATGACGCAGTTCGTGCTGGCGCAGAACGCGTCCTGCGCGGCCGCGTCGGCCACCCCGCCCTCGCTCAGCACGCCGATGTCCTTGGTGGTGTTGTCCGACGAGCGGCGGACCTGGTACAGCGGACCGTTGTGGGCGCCGTACAGCGCCCGGGTAGTGCTGTGCGCGGCGACGCACGGCGTGCCGCCGGAGGCGTAGATGTCGCACGGGCCCACAGTGGCGGCCTGGGCTTCCGGCGCGTCGGCGACGACATAGCTGGCGGTACTGAGGGCCAGGACCAGCGGTAATCCCGCGGCGGCCATGAGGCGACTGATTCTTGTGCTCACGCTCATCGATTCCTCTCGTACGGTGTCACTCAGGAGTGTGTGGAGCGACGGTGGGGGATGGAACTCGCTGGCCAGCTGCGCAGGCTCCACTGCTGGTTGTTGCCGCCGTTGCAGTCCCAGGTCACCACCGCGGTGCCGTTGGTGGTGCCCCGGGCGTAGGCGTCGAGACACTTGCCGCCGACGGTGAGCTGCTTGTTCGCGGTGTACGTCCAGCGCAGGTTGGTGCCACCGGTGCAGTCCGACAGCTGCGCCCGGGTGCCGTTGGCCGCCGCCCCGCCGTCGATGCAGCGACCTGACTGGCCGCCGACGATCGTGGAGGTGGTGCCGCCACCGACGCTGCCGGGCCGGAGGTGGAGGCTGAACTCGGCGATGGCCGGTACCGCTCGGGAGCCGGTGATCCGCAGCCGTAGCCGGCTCGTGGAGACCGGGGCGGCCAGGCGGATCAGCCGTTTGTGGCCGACGACGGGTTCGTTCGCGATCTGGGTCCAGGAGCTGCCATTCCAGGAGTCGACGGCGATCGACCGCACCCGCTGGCCGATGTTCAGGTCTTCCTGCACGGAGATGACGTCGAAGGTCTTCGTGGCCGGCAAGGTGAACACGAGCGAGCCGGTGTCAGCGTTCGGTTGCCATGAGCTGTCGAGGTTGCCGTCGAGCGTCAGCTCGGGGGTGTGACCGGTGGTGTTCGAAGTTCCCTCGTCGTTGGCGACGGTGGCGCCGCTCGCGAGGTTCGTGCCGAAGGTCTTGGAGAGCGTGGAGCCGAACTCACCCAGTGCCGTCACCACCGACTGGTCCAGCAGGCCCTGCCGGTTCGGGGAGATGTTCAGCAGTTCGGGCAGGGGCCGCCAGCTGTCACCGGGTTGCCAGAACCAGTTGTGGCGCGCCGACAAGGTGCCGTTGCACTCGCCGGGGGGCCATCGCAGCACGTTCCATGCGCTGGTCCCGTTCGAGTTCCGCCGGGACAGCACCGCGTCGCTCGCAACGTCGGGGGCGGTGTTGAAGCCGGGCGCGGGCAGTGCGGTGTCGGCGACGTCGGCGATGTTGCCGTTGGTCGGCACGACCGACCACTCCGACGTACGTGCGTAGCCGTCTTCGTTGCCGATCCAGCGCACGTCCGGCCCGCCGTCGCCTTCGAGGACCGCCGTGGGCTGCAGCTTGCGGGCCATGGCGGTCCAGTCTGCGAAGTTGTAGGGCTGGTTGCGGCCGGTGGGGTTGGCACCGTCCAGCCAGATCTCGGTCACTGGGCCGTAGCGGGTGAGCAGCTCGTAGAGCGTGTTCTCGAAGTACGTGTTGTAGTCGTCGGAGTTGAACTGGAACGTCACCCCGTCGACGACATCCGCAGGGTGCGACGGGATGTTCACTGGCCTGGAGGGGCTGCCGTTCGCGAACTTCCCGCCGGGCTGGTTCTCGCGCATGTCGGCCGATGAGACGTAGAAGCCGACCTTCAGCCCGTACTTGTGCATCGAGTCCGTGAAGCTCTCGAGCACATCGCCGCGGCCGCCGGCCCATGAGGAGGAGGTCACGCCGAACCTGGAGTAGTTCGACGGGAACAGCAGGAAGCCGTCGTGGTGCTTGGCGGTGAGGATCGCCCCCTTGAACCCGGCGTCCTTCATCGCGACCGCCCACTGGTCGGTGTTCAAGCCGGTGGGTTGGAAGGAGTTCGGGTTCTCGGTGTCGGTGCCCCACTCCCTGCCGGTGAAGGTGTTGATGCCGAAGTGGATGAAGTTGTACTGCTCGAGCCGTTGCCAGCCAGTTGGCGCGGTGACGGAACGATGTCCGCGGCCTTCATGATGATCGTGGCGGGCGAATCGGCGGGCGCCACGGGGGCCACCTGGACGGAGGCGGCCGTGATGGCGTTGCTGGGTAAGGACAGGGTGAGCACGACTGAGCCGAGCGCGCTCAGTGCCGCCAATGTCGTTCTGCCACGGGTCCGCCCTCGGTGGGGGCCGACCGGGCGCCGGGCCGCCGCTTCTTCCTGCCCGTGGGCTCCATGATGGGACATCCTTCCGGGGACATGCGTCCCCTGATCTCGGATGTCCGTCAAAACGGGTCAAGCCGAGACCGCCTCGGACCAGTCGGCGGCGTCGGGCACCAGGTACCGGCCGTTGGATGCCTTCAACGCGCCGCGGCCCTTCACGGCGATGCTGATCGTGTGGGTGCTGCCGGGGGCCGCGTAGGCGGTGATGTCGAAGTTCGACGGCGTGAACGCCGTGGTCTGCGTCGCCACCACCCGGCCGTCGACCGACAGCGTCGCCTGGTGGTTGACCGCCCCGAACTCGATCCACGTCGACTGCGGCTGACCCGAGTCGGGCACGGTGATGCTGCGCGAGTACACCGCCTCGTTCACGTCGGTGAAGCCCTGCTTGTACCAGCCGCCGCCGGGCACGGTGATCGAGGTCGCCCCCCGGCCCGCCGGGGTGAAGCTCCACGTCCCGGCCAGGTCGACCGAGGCGATCGCGGCGGCGCCGGCAGCCGCGGCCGTGACGGCCGGCTGTCCTGCGGCGGCCGGCTGTTCTGCGGCGGCGGGTTGTACCGTGCCGATGGCCGCGAGGAGCGTTGCGCCGGCCAGCGCTGCGCGGACGAAGCGCTGGAATAGCGTGCGAGGGCTGTTCTGACGCATCAAGAAACCCCTTTCGCGGGTGTCGCGTCTACGGGGATACACCGATCATCGGACCCATCGTCACTACCGCCGGGGCCGCCGAACTGGATAGGTCCACTATGGACTCGTCTACCGGCTCCATGCCCGCGGAGCAGGGCATCGGTCGGTAAGCAATCGTGGTTCCGGCCGGACGTGATCTGCCGGCTGCCGGTGTGGGTCCAGGTGATCGTCCAGGCGGTGACCGGCGCCCCGTTGTTGGTGACGGCGACGTTGGCGGTGAACCCGCTCGCCCACACGTTGGGCTGGTAGGTGACCACGCACGGTGGCGCGGACGAGGCGGAACTGGCCGCCTATCGGCACCAACGCGCCGACGGACAGGGCGGCGAGCACGCGCGACAACCTCGGCACGGTGACCCCTTAGGAGCTGGGAGCGTTCCCAGGCACAGACTGTAATGGAGCCCTCACGAGTTGAAAAGCGGCCGACCGTTGCGACCAGTGCTAATTATTTTGAGCATAAGTATTGAGCTGCCTACATGATGGCGTAGCGGAGGTGCGGGGCATGGAAGTAGCCGCGGACGATGTGCGGTCGGCGTTGACGGCGGTGCAGGAAGCGTCGGGTCTCGTGGGCGAGGCGGTCGACGTTGTGGGCGCGGGAGGCGTTGACGTTGCGACGTTCCTATATTTGTCAACCGGTCAGCGCGAGGTCTTTGAGGTCTGCGATGAGGGTGTAGTGAACGTTTTTCATCCTGGCCTGGATTGGGCTTGTCCCGTTTTGACGGACATCCGAGATCAGGGGACGCGTGTCCCCGGAAGGATGTCCCATCATGGAGTCCATGGGCAGGAAAAAAGCGGCGGCCTCGGCGGTCGTTCACCCCGGAGTTCAAGGCCGAGATCGTCGAGTTGTGCCGGCGGGGTGACCGGTCGGTGCGGCAGGTCGCGCTGGACTTCGATCCCCGACAGAGTCAAGCTCAAGCGGCGTCTGCACCGCTCTATCAGCAACGATGACTTTTCGAGCGGCACAGGGTGGCGGTTCCTGCCGATCGAGTCGGGCCGGGACCAGATTGACGGGTTCAGGCAGTGGCCGGGTGGGTGGCGCGACGGCGTCCGGTTCCGCGACGAGGGTGATGCGTTGGGACTGCGCATGGACCGCGATACCCGTATCACGTGGGAGTGCACGGGTTCGCTCGCCGAGGTCGTGCAGGAGCTGCTGTTGCTTCCGAACCCCGGTTCCCGGCTCGCGCCGAGACTGGCCAAAGGCCACGGCCCGGGACAGTGGTGACGGTCGCGGCGGTGACGAGGCAGTCCGCCCGCGCGGTAGGAGTCTCGCGCCGCCTCGTGCACTTGGTCGACGCCGACGCCCGTACGGCGGACGCCTCCCGGTGGTCGCCGAAGTCGCGGTCCCGGAGCAGCGCACGTGGACCTTTCCCTCATCGACCTGGCCCGTGTTCCGCGTGGCCGCGCCTCGTCGAGCCTTTGACCCTGTACGAGTCGGTCGGCTCACCGCACGCCGACCGGATCCGTCACCGTCACCGCGCCTGCTCAGCGGGTGTCAGCACGCGACCCGGCGACAGGGGGAGAGAACGTGGAACGGCGGTCAGGGGACTGTCGCCGTCGCGCGGGGCCGACCCAGGTCAACGTCCACCTACGCACACTGCCTTTACCGCCGCGAGCCGCGCCCGTCGCACGGCGGGTGCGCGGCAAGTTTTCATCGGGTCGTCGACCGCGGCCCGGACGTGAGGTCCGAGTACCGGGAAGGCTTGCACGTTGGAGTCACACGTCGCCCTGCGCCGCCGCTCCGCCGGCACGCCCAAAGGCAGAGAACTGGGGGAGGAGCTGCGTCGCCTCCGTCTGCGGCATGAGGTGACACTCGTGGACGCGGTACGGCGCGTCGGCTGGACGGTGGGGAAACTGTCCAAATTGGAAGGCGGCACACGTGGTACGGGTGGGTGGGAGTTGGCCGCCTACGCCAGTGCCCTGGGCGCCGACGACGCCACCCTCGGCCGCATCCAACAGCTGCTCGACGAGCCCGCGACCGGCAGCTACGTCCGGCCGCATCCGCAGTGGGTGCCCGACGACCTCGCCATGCTGGCCAGGCACGAGCACATCGCCGCGACCGTCACCTCCTACGACCCGCCGATTGTTCCCGCGTTGCTGCAGACCGAGGACTACGCCTGTATCGCCTTGGCCCAGACCCACGACGTCGACCTTGCGGTGCGGACGCGTGTCCTGAGGCAACGCCGCTTCCGTGAACGCGGGCCGTGGTGCGGCGGCACCTTCTTCGTCCACGAGGGCGCGCTGCCCGCCCCCGTGGACAAGGTCGGGCACGAGCCGTTGATGGCCTTGGCGATCACGGCAACGACCGGCGGACCCGGATGGGTGGTCCGGCTCATTCCCCACGGTGTGGACGACGCCGGGCCGCGCCTGGCGCTGCGGCAGCCCTTCACCGTCATGACCTTTCCCGACCCGATCCGGCCTCTGGTCTACACCGAGGCTGTCGACGTCACCGTGTTCGCCGAGATCGACCACGGCACCCACCACACCATGCTGGCGGACCTGCACCGTGTCGCCCTCACGCCGCAGGACAGCGCCGCCGAGCTGCTCCGGCGAGCCGACTCGGTCACCGGCCGACACCACCAGGGCGACCAGGACCGGACCGGGTGAACACCGGCCACGACACACCGCGGCACACGCACCCGTGCCCGCCGGTGGGACGACGACCCTCCGGCACACGTCGCGTGACGCACGCCGACACGCGGCCCTCCTCGGGAGAGACCACAGCCCCGAGATCCGCTACATCCGACATCCGGGCACGCCCGCACTCGCAGATCGCACAGAAAGGCTTCATACGGTGGAACCAGAGACCACTCCGAACCCGCGCTCGTCGGGAACCGCCCAGGCCCGGGAGCTGGGGGAGGAGCTGCGCCGGCTGCGCCACCGGCGCCGACTCAGTCTCGAGCAGGTGACCGGGGCGCTGGGGTGGTCGCCGACCATGCTGTCCAAGGTAGAGAACGGCGCACGCACCACCAGCGCCTGGAACACCGCCACCCTCCTCGGTGCCCTCGGCGTCGACCTCGCAACCCGCAACCGGATCGAACAGTTGGTGCAGGAACCCGCCACCGGCAGCCACGTCCGCGTGCACCCCGGGCGCGGGCCCGATGACCTGCCCATGCTGGCCGTGCACGAGGCGATCGCGGTCACGGTCACCTCCTACGACCCGTTCACGGTGCCCGCGTTGCTGCAGACCGAGGACTACGCCCGCATCGCCCTGGAGCACACCCACGACGTCGACACCGCCGTGCGCACACGCCTGGAACGGCAACACCGATTCGGCGACCGATCGCGACCGACGTGCGATGGCACTTTCTACGTCCACGAGCGCGCGCTGGCGGGTGCGGTGGGTGACCGGGTCATGCGTGAGCAGTGCCTGCGGTTGGCGGTGGTCAACACCACCGCACAGCCCGGACTTCGCGTCCGGCTCGTCCCCGACGGTGTCGGCGACGCCCTGCAGTACCCGGCGCTGCGCCAACCCTTCACCCTGCTCACCTTCACCGACCCGATCCGGCCCCTGGCCTACACCGAAACCGTCGACGCCACCGCCTTCACCGACGACGCCCCCGCCGTCTACCAGACCATGCTGGCGGACCTGCACCGCATCGCGCTCACCGTGCAGCACACCACCGCCGCGCTCCAACGGCGGGCCGCCCCCGCCGGACGCGACGAAGCCCGGTCGGTGCGGAGCGGCGCGTGAACCAGAGCCGGCGGCACGCGATCGCGCGGTTACGCCAAGACCTGACGGTCGCCCACCGCACCCCCGACCGGGCCTGGTTCGACGCCCACCGCGACGACCTCCTGACGACGCTGCGCGACGCGTCGGACGAGCCGGAGACGGCGGTCGCGCTGTTCGCCGACGTGTGGCCGGTAGTACCCGCCGACGTGGACGAGGCGTGGTCGCACGACCTGCTCGACCTCGGTGCGCGGCTCGCGGTCGTGCTGCCGACCTCCCTGCTGCTGGCCACCGCCTTCCGCCGCGCCGCCGCGTCGTTACGTGAGCAGGGGGCACTGCGGGCGGCGACGGTCGCGGGCATGCACGAACTCGCGATCCACCGGCTACGCGACGACGACCCGGACACCACCGCCTCCGCGCTGCACGACCTCGCCTCGATCTACCGAGCCCCGGGCCGGCTGCACAAAGTGGTCGACTGCGCCGACGAGGTACTCGAAGTGCACCTACAGGGCAACGACCCGATCCGCGTGGCGCGGGCGCTGGTCCACCTCGGTTCGCTGATGATCGAGGTCGGCCGGTTCGACTCCGCGGCCAACTACCTGACCCGCGCCGACAAGCTCTTCGAGGAACTACCCGACACGACCGGACCGGCCAGGGCCGAGCGGGCCGGGTGCCTGACCCTGCTGGGCCGGGCACTGTGGCTGTCCGGCCACCAGACCGCGGCCTACCGACGGTTCAACCGCGCACTCGCCCTGCTCATCGGCACCGACGACCACGCCGCCCAACAGGTACGCGACGTCGTCACCGAACTGGAGACCGCGGGTGGCAGGTCGTGACCACCGGCACCGGATCGGGATACCGGATCCGACGACACCCGCCGCGTCGTGGTGTGCGCCGGCATCGAGCGCCCGAGATGCCGGACGGGCTTCCCATGATCACGGCACACGCCGCCGGGCGATCCCACCACGATGGCCCAGGCCGGCCAGATCCTGCGGGGCAACGATGACAGCGTCCCTGTCCCGGGCGCGGGCATGTCGCGTCGCCGGTTCGCCGATCGACGTCGACCCCGCCTCGCGCCGGACAGTCGGCGGACGGACCCGGATCCCTCCCCGACACGGCGTTGCCCGGCGGGAAGCGCCACGCGGCGTCGGACACGCACCACCTCGGCGAACAACGCGCGGGGCCGTCCTGTCCCGCCCTGCCGCGTCGGCATCCACATCCAGAATTCCGGGGCCGCACGAACGTCGCGGTGCGTACCCGGCGTAATCCCCGCAATCCCAACGATTCAGGAGATCACCCCTTGACCCTCTCCACATCCGCGCGGCGGGCGCCGGCCGTCCTGCTCGCCGCTCTCGCCCTCGTGCTCGCCGGTGCCCCGGTGGCCACCGCCAGGACCGTCCAGCCGCCCGGTGGCGACACCGGGTTGGAAATCGTCGACCTTCCCGGCGTGCAGGCCGACGACCCCGCGGACGGCGACGTGGGCACCCAGATCGTCGGCGGGCGCCCGGCGAGCGAGCTCTACCCGGCGGTGGCGATCGAGTACGACACCGACTACACCGACCCGCCCCGTACCGCGTGGGGAACGTGCACCGGCAGCGTGATCGCTCGGACGTGGGTGCTCACCGCCGCCCACTGCCTGACCAACCTGCCCGCCCAGTCGCGGGCATCGGGGCTGTGGCAGGCCGTCGACCGGGCCACCCCGCACGCCCCGCCGCTGTACGTGCCGACGGAGGAGAAGCACCTCTACCTCAAGATCGGCGCGACCGACCGCTCGCAGGCAGACCGGGTGGAGATCAAGCGGGTCGTCATCCACCCAGGGTGGAACTGGGTCACCGACCCGACCAGGCACGGTGCGGACGCCGCCCTGGTCGAGCTGGCCACCCCCACGACGGTCAAGCCCTTCCCACTGGCACGGCAGGAACCCCGCCCGGGTAGCCAAGTCCGTGCCCTGGGCTGGGGCCGCCTGTCCAACGACGCGACCAGCGGTTCACTGGAGTTGCAGGAGCTGGACACCGTCGTCCTGCCGGCGCAGCGCTGCGCGAGCGGTTTGATCACCAAGGGCGACGTGTGCACGCACAACCCGCGCAACAAGAACGGGGTGTGCAACGGCGACTCCGGCGGCCCGGTGATCAGGCGGGTCCTCTGGCGGTGGGTGCAGGTCGGCGTGGTCAGCCGCAGTGGCGCCCAGTTGTGCGGCATCACCCCCGATGTCCACACCGGCGTGACGACCAACCTGCCGTGGATCAAGGCCGTGGTCGAGAGCACGATCCCGGTCGACCTGCCGCTCACCGCAGCCCAGGGCGGGCCGATCACCCACCCCGACTTCCCGATCGGCACCACCCCGTCGGAGGCACCGGGCCTGTACGACCTGGCACCGGCGGCCTGACCCACCCCACCTGAAGGCGCCACGCCCAGCCACATCGCCACAAGCGACCGCCTCGACGGTCGATACCGTCGACGACGCGACCGGAATCCCCCCGTTCCGTCCGCGCAGTTCCCCGACCACGACGGCATCGACACACCGCTCCGGCGACAGGGCACCGCCGGCTCGCCTCGCCGCCCCCCTTCGCGGCGCGGCGAGCCCCCGGCCCCACGAACCCCATACAGCAGTGCGCAGAGGCCTCGGTCGGTACGGCCGCCACTGCCCACAGACCCGGCCGACCCGCTCCCACGATCGCGACGGCGATCGTCATGTCCTCCGCGACCCCGAGCACCGTCTGATCGTTGCCGGGCCCTGGCGGCTGGTCGCGGACGCCGGCTACATGCCCCGGCTGGCCCACGTCCTGACCGACCTGCCGATCACCGTGTTGGCGCGGATGCGCTCGGATCGTGCCCTGCGCCGCCCGGCACCGCCACTTCGCCTGCCCCATGGAGCGGCCCAACCGCAACGGAGGCGAGTTCGCCTTCGGCGACCCGGATACCTGGGCGAACCCGACATCACCACCCGCACCGAGACCAGGCTTTACGGTCCTGCCCTGATCCGGGCCTGGGACCGGCCCGTTCCCGAACTCCCCTGCCTGCCCTTCACAGCAGGTTCTTCGACGGTCAGGCGCCGTGCCGGATGGATGGACATGTCGGCGCCTCGCCACACGTCGAAGGCGCCGTGCGGCGGTGGCCCTGATCGCATCGGGAGATGTGGCCGCACGCCTCCGGATCCCCGTGGGAACGGTGAAGTCATGCGTGCACTTGGCGTTTGCCGCCCTGCGGCACCTGCTCGTCAGCGGGTGATTCAGGGCCACTGCGGGAGGTCGGTTGTGCCGCAGGGCAGTTCGGCCCAGACGGTCTTGCCGCCGGGGCGCGGATTCACACCCCAGTTCCCGGCCAACTTGTCGATGATGATCAGGCCTCGGCCGCGGTTGGGACCCAGCCGTGAACGGCCGAAGGTCAACTCGTCGGGTGAGGCGTCGTCCACCTCGATGCGGACGAAGTGCCAGTTCGGCGAGCGTCGGAGCCGGACGGTGCGAGGGCTGACGCTGTGGTCGTAGGCGTTGCTGACCAGTTCGGTGACCAGCAGCATGCAGTCGTCGAGTTCGTCCTCGGTCAGGTCGGCCAATGCCTCGGCGGCCCACCGGCGCACCGACGCCAGCACCGGGATGTCGTCGGGGAGGGGCAACACCACTGTTTCCGCTGGCTCGTCGGTGTCCACAGGCCTCACGTCCCTCGACTGAAGACGCGTGGCCGGCACCCGTTCCCGGTCGCGCACTGTTCGGTCGGCGACCACCATACGGGCAATCCGCCCGAACCCGGCCGCGACGAGGGGCGACGCGCGGGGACGGTGCGGCGATCATCGCTGCTCGGTCGGCGACCGCGGTCGGGTCGCCCACCCGACGGCGGTCATGTGATCGCGCTCAGTCGCGGCCGGGTTCGGAGTCGATGGCGTACAACGTCGTGCTCGTCGCCCCGGCCACGCTGTTCGTGTACCCGGCGGCGGCCACCCGGGGCGCCGACCCGCCGTCGACGTGGGCCAACACGCCGTCAGTCGCGGCCACCGCACCGGTGTCCGGGTGCAGCCGCAGGTTCTGGCCCTTCGAGGTGACCAGCCGGATGCGGTCCACGGTCGGGTTGAAGTCGAAGCCGATCGCGTGGCCGTCCAGCGCGACGGCGGTCCCGATGCCGACCGCGTGCCCGGTGTGCGGGTCGACGGTGTAGAGCCGGGCCAGGTCCGGTGGCCGCCGCCCGGTACCGCACGGCCCTGCGCGCAGTGCTGGGCGTCGTGTCCGACGCCGACTTGGAGTTCCGGCCGCCCGATGGTGGTAACCCTGATGGGGTGAACCGGAAAACGTTCCTGAGGACCGCCCCTGGGGATCGGTGTCGGGGTCGTGGCGGCGGGACGGGCGCCCGCCGCCTATGGCGCGGACGACGTCGCGGCGGCGCTGTCGGGACCCACGGCGGACTACCGCCGCATGGAGTCGGTGATCTCGTCGGGCTGGCTGACACCGGCGGTGGAGTCGCACCTGCACCTGCACCTGGCCTCGCGGATCGTGACCCAACGGCTCAACACCCCAATGGGGTTCGGCGAATTGTCGGAGATTGCCGGATCTGGCCGCGTGGCTCGCCTTCGATCGCCATGATCACGGTTCCGCCGCCAAACGCTACGGCGACGCGGTAAGGTACGCCGAGCGCGCGGGTCACCCGGTGCTGGCGGCCTACATGACCGCGAGTCTCGGCAGCGTCGTGGTGGAGGCGGGCTCCGCGCAGCAGAGTATGACATTGATCGACCGTGCCGCCGGATAGCTGGACGGCGGCGCTCCCGACACCGCTCGCGCGTGGCTGGCGTCGCTGTGTGCCGTCGGCCATGCACCCTAGGCGAGCGCTCGGCGACGCTGGCCGCACTTCGGGAGGCCGACAAGCTGACCGATCGGCAACGCGGCCGGGTGTGATCACGGATCGTGCGAGTGACTCTGCACTGGCTCATGTCGGCCCGGCGTGTCGCCCGGAGACTCCCGCGCCCAGGTTCGTGACGAAGGGCCTGTGTGCGACGGTCTCCAGCTGAAGGGTCGATTGCGCCGTCCGAGTGACCGTGTCCGATTCTTCTGCGGTGCGGCGGTTCGGCTGCCATAGTTGTCACTCGACATTCACAACCGGTGGGTTCTGACGGGGAACCGCAGCGCGTGGGAGTTCACTCTCGCCGAGGCATCGTCTGGTGGGATCGGCGCTTAACTGGTCAGTGGTTGCTTGTTGCCCATGCTCTGAACGGGCCGTGTACTTCCACGGCATGGATCTGCTCCACCGGTTCCGGATTCCGAGGGGGGAGAAGTGCGAAACAAGTGGCTTTCAGCCGCGCTCCTGGTGATCGTGCTACCACTTCTGGCGATAGGAGTGCCGACGGCATCGGCCGTGGCCGAGACTCCATCTGCGCAGTCTCAAGAACCAGGTAAGGAGGCTGAGCAACACGGTCCCAGCACGGATTCAGGTGTGAGCGTCCTGGGTTCCTCGTGTACTGAGCCGTTCTGTTCGAAGACCGACAACGAGAGTCACCTGGGGGTGTACGTCGGCAGGGACTGGACTTGCGACGGAACCACCGGAACTGCCCGCGGTGAATCTTGCGTGAGCACGGCGAACCGGAGGTGGATCAGTCCGGATCAACGCACCCCGTCCGGCCAGGATTGGGACGCGTTCCGCGTAGATGCGGGCTACTGCTACAAGGTTCGGTTCTCACTGCCTTACGACGCATGGGTCCACTACTACAATCGGTCGAACACGACGGCGGTATGGGTCAAGGTCGAGAATCATGCCATCGCGTTCGTGCAAGCGCAGCGATGGGGCTCCTGCCCGTAGGGGTCATGTGCCTCTGATCGGGGTGCGGGTGGTGTAACGCCGTGGTTGATCAATCGGTGGTGCCCGACATCCTCGGCATCGGCGGAACGTATGGCGGCCATCGTCCGCACCACATCCGCGCGCAGTCGTGGAACGGCTCTGGTGAGCTGTCGGGTCCGAATCGGTCGACCATGGCGGCCACCCGTACCACTTCGGTGAGCAGCGGCAGCAGCGCCGAGGCCACCGCGCCCAGACCGCCGAAGATCTGTTGCAGGGCCCGCCTTCCTCCGCGCTGCGGAGGAAGGCGAGCATGGAGCCGGTGACCGCGTTGAGGGTCTGGAGCAGGCCCGCGCCCTGGGTGTTGGCGGCCGACAGGACCGTGAACACGATCCGCACGACGTTGCCCAGCACGCCTGCCAGGTCGCCCAGCGTGGACAGGCCAGCGGACAGCCATTCGCGTAGTTGTCCGGTCTCGCGTGCGGTGGCAATGAACTGGGCGAACCGTTCGGTGCTCTCGCCGAGTCCAGAGGCGAAGCCGGGGAGGAAGTCCGAGCCCACGGCGGCGATGTCGCGGATGGCGCGCAGCAGCGGCGCCACACCGCCCGCCAGCGCGCGGACGGACTGGCCGGTGTTGTTTAGGATAAGCCGGACGTCATCGACCGTCCCGCGCCTCGGCGGCGAACCCCGCCGCGCCGCGTGCGGCCTGGTTGTAGCCCTCGGCGATGCCGCCTAGTACTCCAGCCGCACTTGGTGATCATGTTGCTCTAGGCTGTCGATCTTGTGATCGTAGACGAGGACTTATCGGCCGGGACCGCGGGTTTGGACGAGTTGTTCGGGCGGGTGGCGGGACGGTTCCACCGGGTGGAGCCGAGGCGTCGTGGCCGGGCGTACGTGCGGGGGTTGTTGGCGCCGATCGCGGGCAAGAACGGCTGGACGTTGGCGGAGGTGGCCGGCGAGTCCACGCCGGACGGGATGCAGCGGCTTCTCAACGCCGCGTCCTGGGATGCCGACGGTGTGCGGGACGATCTGCGCGCCTACGTGGTGGAGCAGCTCGGCGACCGCGATGGCGTGCTGGTGGTGGACGAGACCGGTTTCGTGAAGAAGGGCGACAAGTCGGCCGGGGTGCAGCGGCAGTACTCCGGCACCGCCGGCCGGGTCGAGAACTGTCAACTCGGCGTGTTCCTCGCCTACGCTACCGGCGAAGGTCGCACGCTGATCGACCGCGAGCTGTACCTGCCCAAGTCCTGGACCGGTGACCGTGCCCGGTGTCGTGAAGCCGCGGTACCCGACTCCGTTTCCTTTGCCACCAAGGCGGTTCTGGCACTTCGGATGTTGGAGCGGGCGTTCGGGGCCGGTGTACCGGCCCGGTGGGTGACCGCGGACGAGGCCTACGGCCAGGACCGCAAGTTCCGCGCCTGGATCGAGGACCGTCGGACGGGCTACGTCGTGGCCGTGCCGCGCAGCCAGACCGTCCCGACCGTGAACGGCACCGCCCGCGCCGACACCCTCGCCCGCAACGCCCCGCCCGAGGCGTGGAAACGACGCTCGGCCGGTGACGGCGCCAAGGGGCCGCGGCTGTACGACTGGGCCGCCGCGACCCTGCCGCCCGACCCCGACCTGTCATGGTGGCTGCTGATCCGCCGCAGCATTGCCAACCCGGACGATCTGGCGTTCTACCTGTGCTTCGGCCCCACCGGCACACCCGACGACGAACTCGTCCGCGTCGCCGGAAGCCGCTGGGCGGTCGAGGAATGCTTCCAGACCGCCAAGACCGAGATCGGCCTGGACCAGTACCAGGTCCGCCGCTACGACGCCTGGTACCGCCACATCACCCTCGCCATGCTCGCCCACGCCTACCTCGCCGTCACTGCGGCAAACACCCACACGACCCGGACGAGGACGGCCTCGTCCGCCTCACCCTCGGCGAGGTCCGACGTCTCCTGGCACACCTGATCACCACGACGTTCAACAAAGATCGACTCTACCGATGGTCCCACTGGCGCCGCCGCCACCAGTACCGTGCAAGAAAGAGCCACTACCAGCGGAAACGCACATAGTCACCAAGTGCGGCTGAAGTACTAGGCCGTCACGCAGCACCGGCAGGTACCGGTCCCCCAACCGCGAGACCTCACCGCCGAGCCCGGAGAACAGCCGGGCCTGCACGTCGAGCCTGAGCCCGTCGAACTGCGGGCGCAGCGCCCGCACGGCGTCGGTGGTCTCCCGCATCGCGGGCGGAAAGTCCTTGACCGCCTTGGCGTACTCGGCCGGTGTCTCCGCGCTGAGGCGTCGTTGAGCCCGTCGACCCCGAGGCGCAGCGCGCCCACGGCAGCGGCTGCGGCGATGCCGACCGCCGGGACGATCAGCAGAGACCCCGCCACGGTCCCGGCCGCCGCGCCCAGCCCACCCATCAGCCCGAGCGCTTGGGCGATGCCACCGGCCAGCGCCGCGTACTTCAGCGTCGCCGCGCCCACGGTGGCGGTGTGGGCGCGGCGACGCTGCCCGTCAGCCCGGTGACGCCCCGATCCAACTGGGCCACGCCCGGCAACTCTTCAACGTGCTTGCGGGCATGGACACGGAGGTCATTAGGCGTCTCCTCGCAGGTGGGCGGGCCTCCGGAATTGTGGCCGATCCGAGCCGGCCCGACGAGCGGTAGCCAATTCCGTACGCCGTGAGTCGTCCGGATGGCATGGCGGCCGTCGCTGCGATCCGGAGGTCGGCCAGCCCGCAGGTACAGGAGCTGGACGTCGCCGCGTTGACGCCGACGTGATCGGAGAGCCGTCGGGGCCGACCGGTACGCCTGACACAGGCGACTGTCGATCGACTCCGACGATGGGATTGACGGACAGGAGGCGAGGTGGTCGTCGGTCGGCACTGCACACCACGCTAGCCGGCCGCACCTGGCGGAGTGGCGACTCTGCCAGTCCGTGCGTGCGCGCACGCAAGCCTACGATGCTACAGCAGTGAGCCATTTCCATCGTGACGTCGCAGGTCACGGCGCGAGCTGAGCAGTGGGGAGCGGTGGGCGAGGCTCCCGGTAAGACAGCAGTCGACCAAGATCCGATGCCCCAACCGGGAGCCTCGTCGTGCTGTCCTACCCTGCC
>NZ_BAAGTN010000011.1:0-120529 GCF_054781895.1 Saccharothrix stipae
GGATCGCGTAGGCCAGGCGGGCGGCGCGTTCACCCGCGGCGTGGAGGTCGTCGGCCAGGCCTGCGAGCAGGTCCACCGCTTCACGGACATAGCGCCAGGCGGTGCTGAGGGAGATGCCGAACCCGGCGGCGAGGCGGGCGTGGGTATCGCCGTTACGCAGGTGCGCGAGCACGAGCAACGCCTGACGGCCAGGGTCAAGTCGCCGCCAACGAGACCGACGCCGAGTCCGCTCCGCGCGGATCAGGTCGCCCAGGCGGACGAGGGTGTGGTTGGACAGCGGAATCGCGGCAGGGTAGGACAGCACGACGAGGCTCCCGGTTGGGGCATCGGATCTTGGTCGACTGCTGCCTTACCGGGAGCCTCGCCCACCGCTCCCCACTGCTCAGCTTGCGCCGTGACCTGCGACGTCACGATGAAAATGGCTCACTGTTCAAGGCCGCCCAGGCCCGTTCGGCAGGGTTGTCCTGCGGGCTGTACTTCCCGCCCTCGATCACCATGAGGGAGGGGGCTGCTTCGCGAGCCATCGTCGGGTGATGCCGCTGTGGTGGGCGGTGGCGTTGTCGCACGACACAGCCACGACCGAGGGCGTCAGGGTAGGCGTCGAGCAACTGCTGGAGGAAGTAGCGGAACACCACCGAGACGTTGCGGACCGGCACGTGGTGGTGCCAGGCGCCGGGGCGAAGTCGGCCGTGCCGTGCACGGCGCGACGGTGGTTGGTGCCGGATGTGGAGATACGGTGGCGGGCCGGTGTGCATCCGCAGACCCGGACCCTGGCGAGCAGCTCGAGGTGGGGCTCGTTCTCGGCCAAGACGACCGATCCGGCGAGCAGGGCGGCGATACGGATACGAGATCGAAGTCTTGCTCTGCGGCAGTTCAGTGTCCATACCCGAGCCCGCCCCGCCGGCAAGTACTGCCCTTACTGCGCAGTGCGATTGGCATCGAGCGCATCGGTAATCCCGAAGGCGTTGGCTTCGCATAGTGAGTCGATGATGTCGAGGCATTGACGGCGAACGTCTTGGTTGCCTTGCCTGTACAGGCGGACGACTGTGGTGACGATGTCGCGGCTGGCTGCGGCGTGGCGTGTGCTGATGTCTCCGAGGTTGGTGCCGGCGATGCGGACGGCTTGTTCACTGGCGGTGATGATCGCTTCGGGCATCAGGTGGAGGTTGTCCTGGAGCGCGTGGAACAGTGTCTCGAAGTGGTCGTCGAATCCGTGGCTGTTCGTGAACGTTTCGGTGATCTTGTGAGCTATCGTGGTGTCCACTTGGTGGAGTTTGCTGATGGCGTGGGTGGCGGCTGCGCGGACGGCTGGGGCGTTGTCGTTGAACAGCGGGCAGAGGATGTCCGGCTGTGCCTGCGGGTTTCTGGCGAGGATGTCGGCGGCGCAGACTCCGGTCTTGCCTAACAGCTGTTCTGGGTCGGCAAGTACACCGCCAGCGCCCACCTGGCCGTACCCAAGATCGAAGCCGCCGTCCGTGCTCTGCTGCTCGAACTCGACGAGCCGCTCTACCGCACCCAGATCGGAGACACGCCTGGCCAGTTCCCCGGTCTGGGCAGCCTATTGCCAGGGCTGCTCAGCAACGACTTCGACCCGGACTGGGAACGATTCCTCCGCACACTTCTGCTCAGCGACGGCAACAACATCCGCAATCTCATCGCCCACGGGTTCACCGGCACCGTGCATCCAGTCGACGCCGCGCTGGCACTGCGGGCATGCGCTGTCGTCGTCCTGCTCACCAACCCGCAGGCGGTCGCTCGGGACACGGCACTCGTCAGGGCCAGACTGGCCGCTCCGGTCGGACCTCGGCCGCGGCGACGCCTGTGGCAACGCCTCGCCGCCGCAGCCCAAGCCGCCCGCTTCGAACTCCGCTGGTAACGACGGTGCCTGCGGTCGTCGAGCGCGACTATCCGTCAGCCGGGGGCCGCGATCCTGTTCAGGGAGGCCTGGACACGAAAACAGCCGGGTGAGTGGGCCGTTTCGGCAGGATCGGCCGATGGCGAGGAGGAACGTGTCCGGGTCCGCACCGCGCACGATCCAGCGTCACGCCATGCGGCACCGGTCGAGGACAAGTGGCCGGCGTGTTCCCGGATAGTCCCGGTCCCAGCCGGACGTACTTGTGCGATGGAGCTGAGCAGACGGTGAGGCGCACGTTGTGCTGTCCGCCTCACCTGGCGGGATGAAGGACGACGCGGCCTCGCGGACCGGCTCGACGGCGCGTGAGCATTTGGAAGAAGCAGGCCGAGAAGATCGCGGCGTTCGACCGGTACACGCGCCCCAGCGACACCAAGGACGCCGACCTGCGGGCCATCGACCCGGCGGAACGGGAGGAGATGGTGGAAGCCGTGTACCGGCACTTGGGCCTCTGATGCGTCAGCCAGGTCTGTCAACGAGCGGCTCTGGCGCACTTTCGGTGGTGCATCCGAGGGGATGCGGTGACGGAGGAGGTCGAAGCCGGCTCGTCCGTACATCTGGCGCTTGATCAGCTTCGTCTTGGTGTTCACGCCTTCGGTGCATCCGTTGTGGTGGTCGAGGGTGATCGCGGCCATGACGGCGTCGATGTCCTGGGCGAAGGAGTGCACGTGGGGTAGGTCCGCCTCGCGTACGGCGGTGGTCCACGTCGCCAATCGGGCCGTGTTGTACTTGTGGGGTGTGAGCAGTGTGACGAAGGAACGCACAACGCTTGCCAGGGCCGTCATCTCCGGGCAGGCCGTGGTTAGGGCGTCGAGTTGTTCTCGTTGCCGTTCGGTAAGATTCTCGGGCCGGGTCAGCAGCGCGATTGACCGCCAACGGAAGGAGCACTCGGTCTCGGGGTTGCCGAGCAAGGCGGTGCTGCGCAGACCGGGGTGGGAGGGCCTTCCGAAGCCGCTTGCTTGAGCGGATTATGGCTCGTCTTCCCTTCCTGTGGGATTGTCGAGTTGGTGGTGGACGCGTTGGACGTCGGTGATGCGGCCCTGTTGCCGGTACAGTTCGAGTGCTTCCGTCCATGCGGCTCGGGCCTGTTCGTGACGGCCAAGAGCGGTATAGGAGTGGCCGAGATGGTCGAGGGTGTCGGCGGTGTACATGGAGCTATCGGAGTTCCGGTAGAGGCGTAGTGCTTGCCGGTAGTGGCGGACGGCACGCAGGTGATGACCGGTGTGATGGTCGATGAACCCCAGGCTGTCCAAGGTGGCCGCCTCAGTGTGGAAGTCGCCATGCTTGCGGTGCAGGACGAGGGCGGCCTGGCAGTGTTCGCGGGCGGTGTCGTAGTCGCCGACGTTGGCGGCGTGCCAGCCCACCGTGTTGAGCGCTTCGGCAATCTGCGCCGGTCGGTCGAGGGCTCGATAGAGATCCAGGGCTCGGCGGGCGTGCTCCAAGGCGTGCCGGTGGTCTCCGTGCAGTTCCCAGGTCCGCATGAGGACCGAATGGGTGGGAGCTTGCTGTGCGAGGTCGTGGTGGCGTTCGGCTAGGGAGAGGGCGTGGTGGAGGTGCGTGATTGCCTGCTCGTGCTGCCCTGACATGGCGTGGGCGTGCCCGAGGAATCGGTAGGTGGTGGCGTGGATTGAGGGGTCGGCGAGGTGCTCGGCGGCGGCGATGGCGGCCGTCCACACGGTTAGGGCATCGTGGCTGTGCCCTCGTCGTGGGTGGAAGTTGGCCAGGGCCCAGGCCATGCGCCACACCGTTTGGTGGTCGTGATGAGCGGCGGCGAGGCGTTGGGCTATCAGAAGGTGCGCGTGGTGGGCGTCCAGCCAGGCCATCGCGGCAGGCATGTCGCGCAGTGGCCGAGGAGGCTGGGTGCCAGTGGAGGGCGGATCAAGCTGGATCGGTATCCCGCGCGGGTTGAGCAGGCAGGCGGCGCTGTGGGCGGTATGCAGGTAGAAGTCCACCACCCGCTCCAACGCCGTCGTACGTTCGAGGTCTGACAGGTCGCTCTGGGCGGTGTCGGCGGCGTAGTGACGCACCAGGTCGTGCATGACATAGCGGCCGCCGGGAGTGCGGCCGAGCAGGGAGGTGTCGACCAGCCCGCGTAGCACGGCGTAAGCCTGCCGCTGCGGCAGGCCGGTGAGGCTAGCGGCGGCAGGCAAGTCGATGTCCGGGCCGGGAGCGATGCCCAGAAGGGCGAATGCGGCGTGCTGCTGGCTGGTGAGCTGGCGTAATGACCAGGACAGCACAGCGCGTAGGCTGGCCTCGGGGTCGTCGGAGTCCAGTGCGTCCACACCGAGGTCGCGCAGTTCCGCGACGATGTCCTCCAGCAATTCGGGGTGGGGACGGACGCGGGCAGCGACCAAGCCCAGAGCGAGGGGAAGCCCGCTGCACAACTTGATCAGCTCGGCGACCGCCCGTTGGGCGGAGGCGGTGGCGTAGGCGCTGCCGAGCGCAGCGGACAACAGCGTGCGGGCCTCGGTTTCGGTGAGCACATCGACCGTTACGGGGCAGGCACCGTGGCGGGTGATCAGAGACGGCAGTCGGTGTCGGCTGGTGATCAGCACTGTGCAGGTTGTACCGCCGGGTAGCAGGGGCACGACCTGTTCGGCGGTGGCGGCGTTGTCGAGCAGGACGAGCAGGCGTTTGCCGGTGGTGTGGGTGCGGTAGAGCGCGGCACGGGCGTCCAACTGCTGGGGCTGGAGGTCGCGGTCTACGCCCAGGGCGGCGAGGAAGTCGGCCAGCACGTCGCCAGCGTGCCGAGGGGCGCCGGGGCCGAACCCGTGTAGGTCGGCGAATAGCTGTCCGTCGGGGAACCGGCTCAGGTTGCGATGGGCCCAGGTCAGGGCGAGCCAGGTCTTGCCGATACCACCGGTTCCTCCGACCGCGGTGATCACCGCCTGTCTTGCCTTACGGCCCTGGTCTCGCAGGTCGGTCAGGACGTTATTCGGGTCAACGGTCAAAGCGTGATCAAGTGTCGCCAAGGCGTCGTCACGACCGATGAAATCTGCCGGCGGGGGCAGGAGTTGACGCGGGATAGGCACGGGTGGTGGAGCCACCGCTTGGTGGAGGTGAAGGTCCCCGGTGAGCGTGCCTACGGCGGCCCCGCCGTTCGCGTTGACATCGCCACCCACCCGCGCCACCACCCGTGCGGGGGACGACTCGGGGTGGGCGAGGTCGTGCGCCGACACGGTGCGCCTGGAGTCCGTGTCGACTGCCGGGGGGTTGTCCGGTCCACCTATCGGTGGTGTGCCGATGGTGGAGCGGTCGCCGGTGGCTGCGCCGATGGTGATGCCCGATCCGACTCCGTGGACGCCACCGGCGATGGTCACGTTCCGAGGCCCGGGAGTGTCGGTACTCGCGCCGGTGCCGGGCACGGTCGAGTTCCGGCCATCCGGTGCCAAGGTGAACGATGTGGAGTCTGTCCGGCGCTGGTTGAGAACGGCGAGGTCGGGTGGGTGGGGGTGATCCGGCAGAGCGATCCACGCCAGGCCCCGGAGTCCCTCTACCGCCGCCTCTACGGGTCGGAATGTTGCCGGGTCCAGCGTGGCGCAGTGGCGTACGACCTCGTCGAACACCACCTGAGACACGATCATTGCCACCACACCGGGAGAGTCGGCCAGGGCGTTCTTCAGCGGCGGTGAATCGAGCAGCCGGAAGGCGGTGGTCAGGGAGGCGGAGGTGGCGCCCTGCTGGTCGAGGGCTACCTCGCCGGCGTGCACCGCTAACCGCAGCCGTGTTCTGGCGGCGTCGGGGCTGGTGGCGTTGTGCCCGCGTACTGCCCGGGCCAACGCCTCGGGCAGTACCTCCACCAACGGTGCCTTCGGGTAGTCCGGCGGAATCAGAAGGAACAGGCCGTCGCCGTGGGCTTCATCGTGGCAGATGTCCCACGGCACCCCTGCCGCCGCCAGTGCCTCGCCGACCACCTCGTACAGGGCCGTGCGGGGGCCGGGCTGGTGGTGCAGCGTCCGGGTAGGGGAGCTGAAGCTCTCTACGTCGACCAAGACCATCGTGCGGTTGATCGTGTGCCGACCCGTATCCGCCATGTCAACCCCCGAGGGCAGAACAGCTTGGTGCGCCGATGAACCACGGTCTACCGACCAGCGAGGAAGGGGTCGCGTCTTTCGACGCCTCAGTCGCCCGTCCGGCCGTATGAGTCCACCCGACTGGTGGGTATGCGGCCACTCCGGTCCGCTGTTCTGCGGTGATCGTTGGTCACCGATTGCGCTGGGGGATCGATGTGTGTGATCACCGACGGCGTCGTGAATGGCGGCGACGTCGGCTTTCTCGCGCGTCGGTCGACCCTTTGGGCGTACGACACCACTCGATCAGTTCGTATCGGTAGTAGTAATGCAGCCGTGGGCGACAACCGGTGTGCTGTTCGGGACCTCCACTTCCTCCTGGCGTCGATCATGCTCGATCGACGCCAGGAGGTCTGAGAGTGTCGCGGGTGGGTGAGCCGACCGGGTGGACTGCAGTCGATGCGGTGGTGCGTCGGTGCCGGTTGTGGGATCTGTGGTGGGTGACGGACGGGGTGGGTGTGTCGAACTCGTTGGCGGGGACTGCCGTGGTGGGTGCGGTGGTGCAGGCGGGCAGCATCGGGCAGGTGGTGCTGCCGGCGCCACGGGCTCCGGTACCTCGGCAGTTGCCAGCTGGTGTCCGGGATTTCACCGGCCGGGCTGGCGAACTCGCGGCGGTGGACAGCGCGCTGGGCGGGGCGTCGGATGAGCCGGGTGGTCCGTCGGTGGTGGTGTTGGAGGGGATGGGTGGGGTCGGGAAGACGTCGTTGGCGGTGCGGTGGGCGCGAGGTTCCGAGTCGCGGTTTCCCGACGGGACGCTGTTCGCCGATCTGAGGGGTTACGGGCCGAGTGCGCCGTTGGTTCCGTCGGCGGTGCTGGCAGGTTTTCTTCAGGGGTTGGGGATCTCGGCGGAGGCTGTGCCCGCAGCCGAGGAGGCGCAGGTTGGGTTGTATCGGTCGTTGACTGCGTCGCGGCGGGTGTTGGTGGTGTTGGACAACGCTGTGTCGGCGGCTCAGGTGAGGCCGTTGCTGCCTGCGGGGTCGGGGTGTGTGACGGTGGTGACCGGGCGTGCGGCGTTGACGGGGTTGGCGGTTTCCGACGGTGCGGTACGGCTGCCGGTTGGTGTTCTGCCCGCCCAGGACGCGGTGGCGTTAGTGGAGGGCGTGATCGGGAAGGAGCGTGCTCGGGCGGAGCCGGAGGCGGTCGCGTCGTTGGTCGCCTTGTGTGGTGGGTTGCCGTTGGCGTTGCGGGTGGCGGCGTGTCGGGTCGCGGGGCGTCGGCATGGCAGTGTGGCGGGGTTGGTGGCCGAGATCGCCGGGCAGCGGGGCAGGGTGGAGGGGTTGAGCGTGTCGGGGGACGATTCGGCTGCGGTGCGGGCCGTGTTCGACGCGTCGTATGCGCGGTTGTTGCCGGAGCAGGCGCGTCTGTTCCGGCTGCTGGGCCTGCACCCTGCGGCGGAGCTGGGCGAAGGCGCGGCGGCAGCCTTGTCGGACTGGCCGTTGTCGCGGGTCCGTCGGCTGCTGGAGGACTTGGTCGATCTGAATCTGGTGGAGCCGGTCGGGGTGGGGCGGTACCGGCTGCACGACTTGGCGCACGCCTACGCG
Source organism: Saccharothrix stipae (assembly GCF_054781895.1). NCBI lineage: Bacteria > Bacillati > Actinomycetota > Actinomycetes > Pseudonocardiales > Pseudonocardiaceae > Saccharothrix > Saccharothrix stipae. The sequence continues at coordinate 7,524 of NZ_BAAGTN010000011.1, forward strand.
GCGGGGCGGGCAGATGCCGACGATTCCGGGCCGGAGCGGCGACAGGCTGTGGAACGGGTGATCGGCTGGTACGCGACAGTCGCCGATGTGGCAGACCGGGTCGTGTTCCCCGGCAATTCGCCCTTGGCGCTGCGAGGCAGGGCTCGTGGGGTGCCGGAGTTCGACCGCGCGGCGGCGATGGAGTGGTTGATCTCGGAGTTGCCTACGATGATGTCGGCGGTGCGCATCGCCCACCAGGACCGGTTGTGGGAGGAGACGATCCTGCTGGCTGGTGCCTACCGGTTCGTGACGTTGCGGCCGCGGTCGTGGTGGCCGTTGCGGCTGGAGGCGGAGACGCTGGGATTGTCGGCCGCGCGCGCCTCGGGCGACCACGGCTCGGAATTGTCGTTGCTGATCCGCCGCGGCAACACCCATCACGACATGGGGATGTGGGCACAGGCTGAAGCCGACTTCACGCAGGTGATGGAGACCGCACGCCTGGTGGACGACACCGTCCGGGAGTTGGAATCCTGGTGTGGCCTGGGTTATCTGCACAGGGCGCTCAAACGCTACGAGCAGGCGTTGGCCTGCTACACCGAAGCTCTGCCGCTGACGCGCCGGGCCGGTGAGGTGCGCACCGAGGCGGTGGTGGAGGGCAACCTGGGGGCGATCCACATCGCCGCCGGACGGCCACGGGAGGGACTGGTACACGCGGAACGCGAGTTGGTGCTGCGCCGCGAGGCCGATCCCGCGAGCCAGGCCCATGCCCTGCGGACAATGGCGACCGCGTGGCAGGAACTGGGCGAGCACCGCCGTGTGTTGGAGCTGTGCGAACAGGCCTTGCAGTCGTGCCGGGAGGCCGGCGGGATGGAGTACCTGATCGCTCCCCTCTGCGAGGCCGCGGCCGCCTCCCACCAGCACTTGGGGCAGCCTACGCAAGCCCGGCAGATGCTGGAGGAGGCGGTGGCGGTGCTGACCGCGCTGATGGACCCGCGGGCGGAGGAGGTGCTGCTCCGGCTGCGTGAGCTGGAAGCCGGAGCAGCAGATCAGACCAGCCCGTAACAGGTCGGGCAATCGGACCGGGGTGCGTCCAATCCGACGGTGTGTTCGCGCAGAGTCACCAGGTTCAGCCCGTATTCCCGGTTGACCCGCAGTGCCGGCGCGCCGGTGATCAGGCTGGTCACCGCGTGTGCCGCCAGTAACCCGGTCATCCCTGCGGTCACCGCGTTCGCCGCGTGCGGAGGCGTCTGACCGCGGGCCGGTGCCCATGGGGTCAGTGGCGGCAACGCGGCATCACGCTCTAACCGGGCGGTGCGGCCGCAGTCCGCGCACGGCCCGCTTCCTGGCCGGTACAGTCCGATATGGACCTGCGGACCAAAGTAGCCGCCGTGCACCCACGCTGTTCCGGTGGCCAAACACGCCCGGTTTGTCCACGACCGGATCTCACCCGGTGTGTCCGCCGCCAGCAGCAGCACATCACAGTCCACGGCCAACGCCCGCAGCTGCCCAGGCCGGTCGATCACCAGGTGGTCACCGGTGACCACCACCTCGCAGTTGTGCTGCCGCAGCCGTTGCACCGCGACCTCGACTTTCGATCGACCGAGGTCGTGCTCGGTGTAGAGGACCTGCCGGTTGAGGTTGGACCACTCCACGACGTCGCCGTCCACGCAGTGCACCTGTCCGACGCCGGAGGCGGCCAACGCCCACGCCGCTGCGGCACCGACACCGCCGACCCCGACCACTGTCACCCGGGCCTGGTGCAGCAGCAACTGCGCGTCCCAGGCGCTGCGGCTGGGAGTGCGGTCCATCCACCGCAACAGCATCATCCCGCGGTCGTACCGATCCAACCCCGTGCCGATCACCCGTTCCGGTGGAGGTGCGGCGGCGTCGTAGACATACCCTGCGGTGACCAGGTCGTCGACCGCCTGCCGTATTTGCTCGTGCGGCCGGTCGGGGTAGTGGTGGACCAGGTCGGCGACGACCTGGTCCACCGTGCGCGTGCCGTCGAGGGTGTTGAGCAACGTCCACACCCACCCTTCCGGGTCACCGATCTCCGAGGCGACACCGACCACGTCGCCTCCGATCCTGATCCGGTCCTCGCCGTAGCGGACGGGCCGGTGTTCGAACTTGATTCGTGGACGAAACATCAACACCCTCCTTCTGATCAACCGCCGACCTGCTCGCCGCTGAACGACTCCTGCCACACCACATCCTCGAACTCGATCACCACAGCCACCTCCCTCCCGCCCAAGGAGCTCGCGCCACGCCGCGTACACCCTCGCGGAGCGAGACCCGGCAGCAGAATCGCTTCGCCTGGTACGCATCCGGTAGGTGATGGCCGTAGCCACCCATGCCGCTCATGACGTCGATCTCCGATTCCGGCCTCGCATCCCGTGTGCCGGGACTGGAATCAGCATCGGCGAACGCACGCGACAGATCCCCGGACGGCGTCCGCGACACCGGGACGGACATCGCTACCCCAATTGGGTGGGAATTTTGTCCGCCGTGGTGTCCGCAGTTGTCGGACACCACTCGGTCGAACCCGAAGTGCGAAACCGCCACGCACCGTCGACGGCTCCTGCCCCGTCCGGGTGGACCCGCGTTACGGACGAGTGCAGCACCGTCGTATCGGCTGGACGACGGCGCGGATCTCGACAGACTGCGCTCCCAAGAAGGGGCTACAGCCGGGGGGAACGGGTGGAGATCCGGATACTGGGCAACGTCGAGATCCACAGCGACCACGACGTCATCACGTTGACCAGGTCGGCGGAGCGGTGTCTGTTGGGCCTGCTGGCCGTCGAGGTCGGCCGACCCGTCCCCGTCACCACACTGCTCGACCGGATCTGGGTCGAGGAAGGGCGCAGCGAACCCAAACCGGAAACCTTGATCCGTTACGTCGGCTACATTCGCGACGCCATGGAACGAGCGGGAGGAGACGGCATCTGGCTACGCCACGACCCCGGTGCCAACGCCTACCTTCTCGACGTCGACCCCGGCACCGTCGACTACCACCGCTTCCTGCGCGAAACCCGTGCCGCGGGCGAACACCGCGACCCCGACCGCCTCCACGACGCCCTCGCACTGTGGCGTGGGGCGCCGCTGGAGGACGTGCGCCGACGCTGGGTGGACACCTTCCGCCACCACGCCCACGCACACCGCCGCACTGCCCTGGTCACCCTCTGGGAACTGCTGCTCGAACAGGGCCGACACCACGAGATCCCGCCTCAGCTCGGCTCGCTGGAAGCCGACATCGTCCACGACGAACGACTCCTGCTCCTGGGCGCCGAGGCACTGGCTCACAGCGGCCGACACGTCGACATCACCGCTTGGGCCGACCACATCGCCACCCGCATGCGCGACCTCAGCGGCGGCACCGGACTCTCGACCCCCACCCGGACCCGCCTGCACCACCTCGTCACCCACCCACCAGGCCCCACCACACCAACCCCGCACAACAGCACACCCACAGGCACCAACGGCGAATCCAGCGACCTCGGCACCGGGGACATGGCCTCCAGCCACCACGAGGGTGTCAGCGGGGCCGGTGGTCGTAGTACGACTATTCACGGTGGCGTCAACGGCGCGGCATGGGGCATCACCATCGGTGCCGCTACCGGCGACCACCTCACCATCAGCGCACCGCCCCAGACGGGAGAACCGGACAACCCTCGCTAGCCGACGCGGACCACGGGCACACCGCGTCGGCGCCCAACCCGCCTCACTCCGACACCACCCCGGACGCTGGCACCGCGGCGACAACGAGCATCCACGGTGACCTTGTCGCCACCGATCACGGCGCTGCCGTCGGTGTGGTGCACGGCAATCTGAACCTGCACCCGCCGCCACCGCGGCCCGCGCCGGTCATCCCGCGGCAGCTGCCCGCCGCACCGGGACTGTTCACCGGCCGGACCGCGGAACTGGCCCGTCTGGACCGCGCCCTGACCCACGCCGCCACACCGCGGGGACCGGGCACCGACGCGCGGGAACCGACCACCGCGGCCCCAACCACCGGCCCGGCGGGTGCGGGGCAGGGCGCGACGGTGCTGGTGTCGGCGATCGGCGGTGCCGGGGGCATCGGCAAGACCTGGCTCGCCCTGGCGTGGGCATATCGGCACCTGGCGCGGTTTCCCGACGGGCAGCTGTTCGTGGACCTGCACGGCTTCAGCCCCACCGGCGAATCTGTGCAGCCGGCGGTGGCGGTGCGCGGGTTCCTCGACGCCCTCGGCATCGCCCCCAACCGCATCCCGACCGACCTCGACGCCCAGGCCGCGCTGTACCGCAGCCTGGTGGCCGGGCGGCGGATGCTCATCGTGCTGGACAACGCCGCCACCGCCCACCAGGTCGTGCCGCTGCTGCCCGGCTCGCCGTCCTGCACGGTGCTGGTCACCGGCCGTCACCGGCTGGCCTCGCTGATCGACCGGCACGGCGCCCGCCACCTGCCCCTGGACGTCCTCACCTACGAGGAGGCCCGCGGCCTGCTGGCCGCCCGCCTGGGCCCTGACCGCGTCGCGGCCGAACCCGAGGCGGTGGACGAGCTGATCGGGCTGTGCGGGGGCCACCCGCTGGCCCTGGCGATCATCGCCCGCACCGCCTACACCCGCCCCGACGTTCCGTTGGCGGAGTCCGCCGCCGAACTGCGCGACCTCGGCATGGAGGCGCTCGACCACGACACCGACCCGGCAGCCAGCCTGCCCACCGTGCTGTCCTGGTCCCTGCGCCACCTCACCGACACCCAACGCACCGTGTTCGCGCTGCTGGGCATCGCCCCCGGTCCCGACACCACCCCGCCCGCCACCGCCGCCCTCACCGGCCTGCCCGACCGCACCGCCCGCAGGACGCTGAGCGGGCTGGAGAACGCCTCGCTGCTGGAACGACGGCCCGGCGGCCGGTACGCCATGCACGACCTGGTCCGCCGCTACGCCACGGACACCGCCCACACCACCCTGCCCGAGCACCTGCGGGAAGCGGCCCTGACCCGGGTGATGGACTTCCACCTGCACACCGCCCACGCCGCCGACCGCCTCCTGTACCCCCGCAACCCGCTCCTGTCGCCCGAGCCGCCCGCGCCCGGCGTGCACCCGCACCCGCTGCCCGACACCGCCGCGGCGCTGGCCTGGCTGGACGCCGAGCACGCCACCCTGCTGGCCACCCAACGCACCGCCGCCACCCTCGGACACCACCACACCGTCTGGCACCTGGCCTGGAACCTGAACACCTTCCACCTCCGACGGGGACACCGGCACGACGCGGTCACCACGTGGCAGGCCGCACTGCACGCCGCCGACCACCTGCCCGACCCCACCACCCGCAGCCGGGCCCACCGGCACCTCGGCCACGCCTGCTCCCTGCTGGGCCTGCACGAAGCGGCCACCACCCACCTGGCGCAGGCCCTCGACCTGGCCCTGCGCCACCACGACCCCACCGAACAGGCCCTCACCCACCGGGCACTCGCGATCACCTGGGGACGACGGGGGGACGACCGGCGGGCCCTGGAGCATGCCCACCACGCCCTCGCCCTCTTTCGCGTCCTCGACCAGCCGGTGCGGGAAGCCGGCGCGCTCAACTCGGTGGGCTGGTTGTCCGCGCGGCTGGGCCGGTTCGACACCGCCCGCGAGCACTGCCAGGCCGCCCTCACCCTGAACCGACACCACCACGACCCCGACGGCGAGGCGGCCACCCTGGACAGCCTGGGCTACATCGCCCACCACACCGGCGACCACCACCAGGCCCTCGACCACTACCACCACGCCCTCACCCTGAACCGCACCCTCGGCAACACCTACGAAGTCGCGGACACCCTCGACAGCGTGGGACACCCCCACGCCGCCCTCGGCCAGCACGAGCAGGCCCGCACGGTGTGGCGGGAGGCACTGGAGCTGTACCGGGAACAAGGCCGCGACGCCGACGCCGAACGCGTCCAACAGCAGCTCGACGAGCTCGACCACTCCACCAGCGCCAACCCGGACAGCGGTTGAGCGGTCGACCTGGGATAGGTCGGCGTCGGTGCGCGAGAGACTGAAGCCGACGTCAAGCCTGCGGCAGCGCGGTTCCGCGCTATCGAGCAGCGACTCGCCGTGGGTATCGACGCCACCAGGCACGGTCGGATACGCGTATGCCGCAGCTGTTCAGACAAGCACAGGCGGTTCGGGCTGCTCCGATTGGGCGTATATCTGGAGTTCCTTGTCATCGTGGCGAAGGCGCCTCGTCACCTCGGCGTCCAGCCCCCGTTCCGATGTCGAGGACCGCGCCATGTCGGTGTCCGCTCTGTCCCGTCCGACCACGCTCGCCGAGTGGATCGCCGCCACGGTCCCGCCGGGCATCCCGGCCATGGACGCGACTCCTGTCGGCAGTCTGCGGTTTCTGTTCTACGGTCGGGCTTCCACTCGTGAGCACCAGGACCCGCGCACGTCGCGGGCGTGGCAGCTGGATGTGTCCCGTAGGCTGACCGGCGGGCACGGTGTGATCGTGGGGGAGTACTTCGAGGTCGGGTGTTCCCGTCAGGTCCCCTGGCATCTACGGCCTCGTGCGGCGGCGATGTTGCGCTACATCGCGGCGAACGCGAATCGGGTTGACGCGGTGGTGGTCGGCGAGTACGAGCGCGCGTTCCTCGACGGTGCTCAGGTGCGGGAGCTGCGGGCGGTGCTGGAGCTGTACGGGGTGCAGCTGTGGCTGCCCGAGGCCGAGGGGCCGGTGGACTTCGACAATCCCGCGCACGAAGCGCTACTGGCGCTGCTGGCGAAGCGCTCGCTCACGGAGGTGCTGCGTTCCCGCCACAGGGTCGTCACCGCTATGCGCATGCAGACCGTCGAGCAGGGACGCTACCTCGGCGGCAGGCCGCCCTACGGCTACTGTCTCGTCGACGCTGGCCCGCACCCGAATCGAGCGTTGGCGCGTCGCGGGGTTCGGCAGCAGCGGCTCGTACCCAACCCGGTCACGGCGCCTGTGGTTCAGCTGATCTTCTCCTTACGTCTGGCCGGACACAGTGCCGCAGGCATCGCCCGCCACCTCAACGAACAGGCCGTGCCCAGCCCGTCGAGCGCGGACGCGGAACGCGACCGGCATAGGGGCGATGCGGGTTGGTCGCTGCGTACGGTGGTGGAGATCCTGGGCAATCCGCGCTACACCGGTCGTCAGGTGTGGAACCGCACGAGTGCCGACCGTTCCACCCGCTCGCCGAGCGGGCGTCGGACCAGTGTCCGCAACGAGCAGCACGCCTGGGCGATCTCGACCCGCATCGCCCACACGCCGCTGGTGTCCGAGCAGGACTTCGTCACCGCCCAGACCATCCAGGCCGCCAGGAACAGCACCCGGCAAGCCGACGCTGACCGAGGCGAGTGCGTCTACCTGTTCGCGGGCAGGCTCCAGTGCGGGTTGTGCGGACGGAAGATGGACTCGCACCGCTCCCACGGTCGTGCCGCGTACCGCTGCCGCCACGGTCACACCAGCGCCCGCACCCGACCGGAAGGCGCGCCGGGCAACCTGTACCTGCGCGAGGATCACCCGCTCGGCCGCATCGCCGCACACCTCACCGCCGCAGGCATCGCCGACAACCCAGACCCGGAGAAGACCGCACGCCTGGTCGACGAACTCGACCTCGCTTTCCGCTGCGACGCCGCAGGGGTCGCTCTGCTCGACCGCGGCACCACGGGGCGAGCACGCACACCACGCAGGCACCCGGCACCGCAGCCTGTCCATGGCAGGCCCGGGACCGGACATCGTGGAAAAGCAGGCGAACAAATTCTGCTGGCCTTGAGTCGTGCGACGGCTTCGGCGGCGGATCAGCCCGACGCGCCCGCCGCGAAGGTCAATGCACCGGCTGGCAGAACTCGCCTCACGCGCCAGCCTCTCCGGAGACCGATCCTCCCCGCAGTGCCCCAGCGTCGGCACCGACAGACCGGGCTCCGCGCCACCCACTCGCGGGACGCATCCCGAACCGGGGGAGCGGGTTACCCGCCGCCGGTGAGACACGGCCGTGACCGCGGTCGACAGGTCGTGGGACGAGCCGGACGCCGCCCACTGCTCCTGCCCTCGCACCGGCAGACATCCTACGAGCAGCGACCATCAGGTAGGGTCGAAGCAGCGTCGGGAAACATAAAGCCCCACGAGACTCCCAGGTGACCTGGAATTATCTCGCGGGGTAAATTATGTGTCCGAGACTTGAACCCTCACCCGTGGGATACATCCCCACCGGGGGGTCGAATCCCCGCGCCTCGTCACCGCGATGGTGTTGTTGGTGCCCGTCCTGCTGTGGGGACGTGTCACACTTAGAACGTAGCACAGACGATCTTCCGGTGTCACACCGTCCACAATGGGCAGCGATCTTCCCTGGAGTCGGCAGGTGTAGCGGTTAACGGCTCGTTGTCTGCCGGGACGGTAGATAAGGTGTCGTGATGACTACTGAGCCCGTGGAACGGTGGACGGCCGAGAGTGTTGCCCGCTTGGTCGACCAGGCGTCGAACGGAGCAGCTGATGCGCGAGACGTCAGCACTGGGCTGAGGGCGGCTTTCGGCGATACTGCCGATACGGAGCAGGTTGTGGATGAACAGAAGTTCGTTGTGCAGTGGACGATCTGGGCGTTTGAGTTCCACCGCAAGCGGGACGGCCAGGCGCAGGGCGAGTATTTCGTGCCGTGGATGGTGTTCAGTGACGGGACGGCCAGCATTCCGTTTCTGGAGGACGTTCCGGATGCCTGTGTGGCGTGGTGGGCGGAGCTGGCCGGGTTGGTCACCCATGATCGCGCGGTGGCCCGGCTTGAGCATCTGTTGGTGGAGCGGCGTCATGGCAACGTGGGGCAGCGGGCGCGTCGTGCTGCCGAGGGCTACCTCGGGCTGGCCGATGCCCCGAGTCTCGACGCGGTGGAGGCCGTGCGGACGGCGTTGGATCTGGCTTTGCGGACCAAGCAGGTTGGGACTGCTGGTGATGTGCTCGATCGGACTGCGGCGCTCGCGTGGCAGGCGTTGCAGGAGGACCGTCCCGCACCGGGGGTCGTGCTCGGCTTCATCGACGTGCTGATCGAACAGGGCGGTGCCGATCACGTTGTGGCCGCGATGCTGGAAGAAGCGTGGACGCTCTACCGTGGTCGGCCTCATCAGGAGGACTCGGTGATCCAGCGACAGCTGGCCCGGGTCAAGGCGCAACCGGAAGCGAGTCGTCGGCTCTGGTCGGACCGGGTCGATGTATGGATCGCTGCCGGTGAGGCGGTGGAGCCCTTGGTGCGGGTCACGTACCTGCAGACCGCGGTGCAGCACGCGCGGATGAGCGGCGACCAGGAGTTGGTGGAGCGCGCCACGGTGAAGTTGCAGGCCATGCGGCTGGAGATTTTGGGACTCACCACGTTCTCGGTCGAGACGGCACAGCCCCGCGGCGAGCTGGAGCGCATGCTGCGGCCGATCACCAAGGCCGATGACTGGCGAGAGGCTCTGGTGCGCTTCGCACGATTCGGGCCGGCCACCGGTGATCTGGAGCGCAATCGCCGACTGCGGGACGAGCTCTCCAAGGTATCCGTCTTTTCGCAGCTGTTTCCGCCCGTGCAGTTGGGTGGCGACAACCTCCCCCGGTTCCAGGCGAGCAGCTCGGAGGACCAGGACGAGTACCGCCTGGTCCAACACGAGCTGCACCACATGCAGCTGTTCTCTCCCGTGCTCCTCGAAGCCCTGGTCAGAGTGATAGCCAGGCACCCGATCCCGAGCGTGGCGGAGCTGACCGATCACTTCTGCGCCAACCCTGTGATCCCTCACCACCTGAGCGCCGGTATCGGCCGCGCGTTCGCCCGGTTCTGGGCAGGCGACACCGAAGGCGCGGCGTTCACGATCACCCCACGCATCGAGGCCTTGGCCCGGAACCTGCTGATCGAGAGCGATGCGGGCATCTACCGGGTGCAGCGCAACCGGGCACCGGGCCAGTACCCGGGCCTGAGGTTCCTGCTCGACAAGCTGCTGGCGTTGGGAATGGATCCTTCGTGGCACCGGTTCATCCTGGTGCTCTGCGCCCACACAGTCGGCACGAATCTCCGCAATGAGCTCGCCCACGGCTTCGTCGACCGTGTCGGCGAGACCGGAACTGCCCTGCTTCTCCAAGCCGCCGCCTACGTGGCTTCGTTGACACCGACCCAGTTAACGTCCACGAGTTGAGTGAAATAACGCTCGATTATTGACCAGTGCAACCCCGCGACCTCTACCAGCAAACGGATACCCGGCATGGACGTGGCTGGGTTTCTCTCAAGAGATTCGTGACGGCGGGTGCGGCACCAGGATGTCCGGTGCGACACGAACCGGTAGCGCGTCCAGCCATTCTATGAGTTCATCAACGCGACGTGGAACGAACGTGCGGAGTGGGCGAAGCTCGCGGGACGCCAGTAGAGCGTTTCGTGCTTCCTTGTCGGTGAACACGGCGTCGCAATAGGCGTAGGCGACCGACATGGCGTCGATGTCGGTGATGTGATTCGCTGTCCAGACATGTTCAGGGTTCTGGTGGAATCGCGTTTTCATGCTGATTGCTATTTGAGCGTGCGGCATCGCGCTCATAAGAGTGCGCATCTGATCGTCGGTCGGCTCGAAGGCTGGCCGGCCTGAGTTAATACGCTCCATTCGGATTCGATTGAGCATGTCGAGCCACTCGTGCGTGAATCCTCGTGCTGCGATAAGGTCACGCAGACGGCCGCGTCGCCACTCCGGGTGCTCGTCCAGAAGACGGGTGGTCTCGCACTCGAACGCGACCCGACTCTCGTGGCTTTCCAAGGCGACTTTTGGCCGGTACCCATATCTTGCACGTAGATCATCGATCTCGTCATCCGCTGGTCCGGGCAGGGCTTGGCGTTCGAACATGAAGTTCATTTCGGTCATTCGGCGGTCAAACTCATCGGCGCCCATGCTGCGGCGGACTTCGTCGGTGGTGTTCCTGCCGTTTTCGTCGACGAACTTCAATCCGCCGACCTTGCCGAACGCATGCCCGATGGTCGGTTTGATCAGCGGATGACCGATGATTTCGGATGGTTCCCCGGTGATCACGGCGATCCCTGCCTCGAACTCAAGGTGAGCCAAAGTGACGCGGCCGAGCATGTACTGGTACCCGGAGAGTGGTTCGATCACGTCGACGAGGGTTTTTCGTTGCTTCGGGTCGGCAATCTTGGCGATCTCCCAAACATGGGACTCGCTCAACGGCAAGATCGCACGGTGTCCGGCAGCGGCGCGGCTCGCCGAATCGAACAGGCGGTCGTACGCCGGTGCAGCATTCGGATGACGGGTTTGCACCCTGGCCATCGCGACGATGTGGTTCAGATCGAGGTACACCAGCGGAATCCGTGGCCTGCCTCCGGCCTGACCGTCGGGTCGGGCTGCCCAGTCTATATGCGCTTGCCGACACTTCCCTTGAGCGGTGGCGGCGTCGTTACCGTGTAGGTGCTCCGCTCATTCGATTTGGCCTGAGAGCGCTTATTTATGGAGCTGGCGGCGGGTAGGGCGGAGTGATGTCGAGCAGGAACGGGTGGACGACGTAGCGATCATCGACTTCCGCCGCTTGCTCGGTCAGTCGTTGTTGTAGAGCGTCTGCGTCGTATCGGTGCGCGCTTGTCCAGCCCGACGGCCGCCATGCGCGGTCGACCCAGTAGACGAGGTAGATGCCGTGCCGTGTTCCGGTTCGTCGCAGGTACCGATCGACCAGTTGCTCATGTAGCGAGGTGAGCAGGCCGGAGCGGTTGAGGAGCTTGGCTTCAATGATCACTCGTGCTGTGCTGCCGGGCTGCGCGGCGATCGGGGCGGTGACGGTGAGGTCCATCCTGGTTCCGGTGCCGCTGGGCCTGACTCGCCGGGCTTGGGGTTCGCGCTCGACGACGGCGGTGGTGCCCAGCAGAGGGTTGAGGTTGCGTTGGATCCAGTCGGAGATGATGTCCTCCGCCTTTGGGAAGGGAGGTTCGCCGAGGTTCCACAGGTCGTTGAACGCGCCGCGGTTGGTGATCTGGTGTTGGAGTTCGCGGAGGTTTTCCAGCACGACGTCGAGGAGATCGTCGGCGCTGCGGATCAGTCGGGTGTCGGCTCCACCGAGCAACGCGAGCAGGTCGGCTGGGTCGAGCGGGGTGTAGGCGAGGTTGGTTGCCTGGTCGCGGGCGCGGCGCAGGTGCGCTGCGAGCACTGTGCGGTCGAGGTCGGGACGGTTGTCGCGCAACAGAGACAGTGTGTCGTAGTGTCCGCGCGCAGCCAGGTGGGTGAGCAGTCGGTCGCGGATGCTGTAGACGCTGTTGGATGAGTAGTCCTCGGACATGAAGTCGGGATCAGTGCCGAGCCTCTCCTGGATCACCGGACACCGCCGCTGCGTTCGCGACTACGAACGCCTACCCCACCGCCACCAGGCCGTGGTCTGCTAGGCCATGATCCGCATCACCAGCCGCCGACTCACCCAGCACCAGTAGCTCGGAAACAGCTACTCAGTCCGCCAGCGCGAGCAGAACTCCGACGACCAAGCCAAGTTGCAGAATTACGAACATCCGGTCATGCCGCATAGCGGGCATTCGATCTTGCGGCTGGCGGCGACGTTTCGCAGACGCGGCGCTCACCGGCCCGGCTGGTGCGTCGGTCGAGTCAGGGCCTGCCATGCCGCCTAGAAGCCACCTTGGGATGATCTTGCTTCCTGTGGCGGTGTGGAAGGCGGCTGTCGTGGTGTTGTCCGGTCGGGACGTGCTCACGGACTGGATGGGCCTGCGGGCGGAAGACCGGTCCGGGGTCCAGTGCGACCAGGGGCCTGCTCCCATGGGTGGTCTGCGGTTCGCGTTCTACGGTCGGACCTCGACCACCGAGCACCAGGACCCGGTGACCTCGCGGGCGTGGCAGCTGGAGGTGGCCCAGGAGCTGATCGCGGGACACGGCACCATCACGGCCACGTTCTTCGACGCCGGGCGGTCGCGGCGTGACCGGTGGCGTGACCGGCCGCAGGCCGCGGAACTGCTGGCGGCGTTGCGGGATCCGGATCGGGGGTTCGACGCGATCGTGGTGGGGGAGTACGAGCGCGGCTTCGCGGGCGATCAGTTGGAGCGGCTGCTGGCGTTGTTCCGGCGTCACGGTGTGCGGGTGTGGCTGCCCGAGGCCGGTGGGCCGGTCGATCTCGAGACGGCGGAGCATCGGGCGTTGGTGAGGATGTTGGGTGCGCAGTCGTTGCGCGAGGTGGTCCGTGCCCGGCATCGTGCGATGGCGGCCATGCGGGCCCTGACCGAGGAGGTCCGTTACCTGGGCGGCCGGGCGCCCTACGGCTACCGGTTGGTCGAGGCGGGCCCGCATCCCCACCCTGCGGGCGCACGCCGCGGCCGCAACGTCACCCGCCTCGAGCCTGACCCCGACACGGCGCCGACGGTGCGGTGGCTGTTCGCCGAGCGCCTGGCCGGACGCAGCATCGAGGACCTGGTCGAGACCCTCAACCGGCAGCGCACGCCGTGCCCCGCCGAACACGACCCCGAACGCAACACCCATCGCACCAGGCGCCACTGGACCGCCGAGACCGTGACCACGATCCTGCGGAACCCGCGCTACACCGGGTGGCAGGTGTGGAACCGGCAGAGCGTCGATCACGACCACACCACCCAGAGCGATCAGCGGCGCCACCGTATGACGAAGCGCAAGCCCGCCCACCAGTGGGTGCTGTCCCGCCAGCGCACCCACACCGCGCTGGTCGGTGAACATGATTTCGTCGCCGTCCAGCGCATCCGCGCCCAGCGCCCGAACCGGCGCGGGGAGACCCGGGAGTACCTGCTGGCCGGGCTGCTGCGCTGCGGCGCGTGCGGGCGGCGGATGGAGTCCCGGTGGGTGCACGGACGTCCCGGCTACCGCTGCCGCCACCTTCGCGGTCCGCGCACCGAGGCCATGCCGCCGACGCTCTACTTCCGCGAAGAGCAGCTGATCATCAGGATCGGACATGCCCTGCACATGCCCGCGGCGGCGAGCCCGCGCCCGGTCGTCGACACACTGCGCGCCGACCGGGTCGTGATCATTTGTCATGCCGACAGAGTCGTCATCGAAGAACCGCGCGCATCGGCGAATCGGTAAAAAAGATGAACCCCACGACGCGAGTTCGACAAACTGTCGACCTGCCCCGTGGGGTAACTGTGTGTCCGAGACTTGAACCCCCACGCGTGGGATACATCCCCACCAGGGGGTCGAATCCCCGCGCCTCGTCACCACGATGATCTTGTGTGTTCCCCGTCCCCCCTGGGGATGTGTCACACGTAGAACGTAGCACAGAAGATCTTCGGCGTCACATCGTCCACAATGGGCTGTGGTCTCAGTAGGAGATGGCAGTAGGACAGACCGCTGTAGCGGTACGTTCGATCTAGATGCTGTAGTCCGCAGTTGATCGCAGTCAGCCGTTGGCGCCTACTTGGACTTCACGTGCCACAGCGCGACGCGGCCCGCTAGCCTTTGACTGACATCGCTCGAACTCCTCGACTCGGCCGAGGTAGCGCCTGTGCCAGCTTTATAAGCCTCTCTGGCTATCGCTGGCGTGACTGGGCCTCTGATCCGCTGCGTGGTGAGCGTGGCGGGTACTTGTGATCGTGATTAACAGTGCCGGCGACGATCCATCCATCGGAGGTGGTTTGGTGAATATGGAGGCTGGTACGGGTGGTTTGGCCGGGCCAGGGATCATGCTCTAGGGCTATTGCTGAGCGACGTTCCTGGTAAGTGACTTGGCCCAGCGTCAGGTCGGCGGCGTTGAGTCCGGTGTGGAGGATGTCGGCGCGGATGAGCAGGGTGGAGTTACCGGGTTCGAAGACGTTGGGAGCGAAGGCGATGACCTCGCCGCCTTCCCCGTACACGGCGCCGTCGCGAGCGAAGGCATTCGGGGCTAGGAGCCTGAGCAGGTGGGCTGTGGGAAGGGACACGGACACCGAGTCGGTGAGGGAGCAGTCGTAGATGTTGCCCTCCCACAGGTAGTGGTCCGTGGTGAGCAGGACCGGCGCGGGGATGTGGGTGTCGGTGGCCCACCCATGCTCGTGCCCGCGGTCGTCGAGCAGGTCGGTGTAGGCGGGTTGGTCGGGGAACTCGCCGAGGAACGGTCCGTCGGCGAAGCTCTGGTTGTAGTGGTGTGGACCGTAGGGCTGGAGCGGAGATGCCAGAACGTCGGCCACGTCGGTTCGGCGGATGAGGACGGTGTGATACACGGCGGCTTGGTCTGCCCAGACGCCCTTGCTGTTCATGCGTGGAGCAGGGCCGTAGGCGTCCCAGTACCAGGCTGCGGTGCCGTGGAGCAGGATCCACTCGGCGCTGTCGCGCAGGCGCAGGGCGCGGCCGGCAGGTGAGGCGGCGGCTGTGGTGCCGGGAACGACGACGAGGGCACTGGTGTCCAGTAGTGCTGTGTCGTCGGCGACCCAAGCGCACTGGAGATCGAAACTGGACAGGTTGGGTGTCTCCGGCCTGGACAGTGGCAGCCACCAGGCGTCTGTCGGGATGTACTGGTCGTTGGCCGGGCTGGCGGGATTTCCTGTGAGCAGGTGCGAGGGGTCGATGTCGCGGGTGGAAGAGATCCGTGCGGCTGTGACGGGTTGGCGGTTGGGGTTCTCGCTGGGCAGATGGGTGTCGGCGAGCCGGGCGAGGGCTTCGTGCCATGCCTGCCACTGGTACTTCTTGCCGATGCGTTCCCGCTTGCGTGAGGCGCGTCCGACGTCCTGCTCTTCGTCGAGTTCGTAGTCGAGGTCGCGGAAGCGTTCGGGTGTCCAGCCGCGGTCGGCGACACCGAGGATGACGAAGCGGCATACCAGGTTGGCGTCGACAGGGGTCTGCTCTTGGTGTGGTTCGTCCTCCGCCAGTGTTTCGGCGTAGGCGAGCAGGTCGGTGATGCTTTTGTGGAGCGGGTGGTCTTCGGGTAGGGCGTCGACGAGCTGCTCCAGCATGCTGGGGTGTGGAGGTTCGGTGTCGTCGGATGCCGCAATCTCGTCCGTGGTGGTCTCTTGTGCTGGTGCGTCACGGAGTTGGGTGGTGAAGGGGAAGCTGTAGGGATGGTTGGTGCCGATGATGTAGCGGCCGAAGTCGCCGCCCTCGCCGACGCTGAGGTGGATCGAAGCCCACAGTGTTTCTCTTCGGGCGGGCTTTCCATCGGCGAATAGGGGGTAGAGTCGTTCCAGCTCGTCCGGGTCAGGGATATCTCTGCCGGGCCATGGGCTCGACCAGGGGCCTGCTGCTCGGGCCCAGTGGGCGTCGGTGATCAGACCGCGCTGGTGGGCGAGCCGGACGATGCCCTGAGCGTAGTCGCGGATCAGGATGTGGGGTGGCGGATCATCCTGTCCGAACACGGTGTCGAGGGTCGCTGTGGCGACCTTGAGCAGGATGGCGTCGGGTAGGCGGCGTAGTGCGACGCCGTAGGCGGCCGCGCAGACCCGCTCCAGGACGTAGAGGTCGTCCACCTCGGCGGCACGGTGGATCAGCGGGGACAGCACGGTCGGATGGATTGAGGCGATCTTGACCAGGCGGCGGGTGGCGGTGTCGCGTACGAACCGGTCGGAGCTGGTGAATGCCCACATCAGGGTTACGGCACTCGCGAGGGCCGACTCCCCGCTCAGGCCAGCCAGGATGCGTTCGTCTTCGGCGCCGACCCATGTGAGCAATCCTGCGTAAGGGCTTGGTTGTGCTCGTCGTCCGGCGGTGGCTGCGGTCCAGGTCATGTCCCGTTGCCACATCGGCATCGCCGCTAGTGTCGTGTGCAACCACTGGTGGTCGAGGCGGTGGTTTGGACGGCACGCCAACGACACGGCGATGTGTGCGGCGGCTCGGGCGGCTTGTCGGTCTTCGCCCAGGAGTCGTCGCTCCAGCAGCTCGGCTACGGTGTCGGTGATCGCGCCGGGTACTCGCAGCGCGAGTGAAGCAACCACCCGGTCGGGCAGCACCTTGCTCGTCTCCGGTGGCAGGACGTGGGCGAAATCGGTCAGTTCGATCCCGACGCGCTCGGGCAACAGCAGGGTGAGCGCGTCGAGCGTGGTATCGCCTGCGGGCAGGTCGGCCGCGATCCGCGCGAGCGCGTCGTGGTCGTAGTGGCTGCCGCGGTGCGCCGAGTCGATGAGGTTGGTGGCGATCAAGTGGTCGGCAAGGCGCTCGTAGGCGAACTGCACCGGCTGCGAGTCGGGTGTGTGCTGGCGCCAACCGATGAAGCTTTCGATGAGCACTCGTTCGGCCAGTAGTGCCAGGAACAACGAGCGGGAGTACCCGCCCGTCGTCGGCCACACGCGTTCGGTGATTTCCTTGGCCTCTTGCCTGCTCAGCCAGCGCCTGCCTCGACTGTGCATGGCCCTGGCCAGCTCGCGGCACGCGGTGACGACCACACGATCGTGCGGATCGGTGTCCAGTCGCTCGGCGACCACCTCGTCCCTGGTGGTGAGGTACTCGTCGAGAACGGTGCTCAGGCCCGGCGCGGCACCGGTCAGCAGGTTGGGATGTTGTTGAGCTGTGCGGCAGAACAACTCCAGGAACAGCGGTTCCCGAAATTCTTGGAGCAGCAGCGGTGTGGCGGGGCCGATGAGCTTGTAGTAGCGGAAGAACTCCCGTACGGCATCGAACTCCACACCGTCGAACCCGAGGTGCGGGACGACCAGTACTTCGTCGCGGACGTAGGGGGGAACGCAGGCGTCCTGGGCGATGGTCCGCACGCTCAGGACCACGCCGATCCAGTCGTGCCGGCGTACTTGCTCCAGGAAGCCCGCCAAGCGTGCGGGCCAGATTGTCCTGCCATCGCCTTCGTTGAGGGCGTCGACCATCAGCAGTGCCCGTCGACCCGCAGACTTGGCGAGAGAGTTGATCGCGGCGAGGAATTCGTCGCTGGTGCCCGGCCAGCGCAGGTTGGCTGTCGCTTGGGCCCACGGTTCCCTCGTGATGAGGAAGTGCTGTCCCAGCAGCAGCACAGCGGGTTGGCCGTCGTTGATCGCGGAGACGGCGGTGTCGGCCAGGAGGTGGCTCTTGCCTCGGCCATGTTCCCCCGTGATGAGCAGGACAGGTTCGTTCCACGCGGTCAGTGCTGGCCCGTCCAACGCTCTGACGGCCTGTTCCAGGTGCTCCCATCCGGAGTCGACGGCGTCGCGGAAGTCGGACGATTCCCGGCTTTGGAGAGTGGGGTCGTCCGGTATCTCTCGGAGAGAGTCGAGTATCGCTAAGCACCGGGAACGCCACAGATCGACCGGTAGAGCGCCGGGTCCGGCAGGAGCGTCGACTGGCTCGCGCAGAGCCTTGAGGTCTGCCACCAGGTCGTGAAGGCGCCCTTGTCCGGGTTCCATGGCTGCCGCCCGCCCGAGCGCGGTGTGCGCTTGGTGCAACTGGGCGCGCAGCGGCGACAATGCGTCCTCCCGGCGCGCGAACCCGGCCATCACACGTCCCACGGGCACGTCGACGGTCAACTCGCGGTTGTACCGAGGGCCCAGGTTGCCTACCGCCTCATCGAGACGGTGATGCAACCACTCGAACGAAACATGCCCTCTCGGCTGGTTCGGCGTATTCGCCGAAGGGTCGAAGGGGATGTCCAGTGCCGCTCTGAGTTGGTGGACGAGTCGCCAGGACCGTTCATGAGCAAGCTTCAGTCCCAGGCTGATCAGGCGGTCGAGCGGGCCGTCCGTGGCACCGGCGCGCTCCAGCAGGTTCGCTGTTTGCCTGCGGTGCATTCCATTGTCCGGGGTGAAGTCAAGCCGTTGAACCTCCAAGACGCGGTAGAACCGGCGCAACTCCTCCTGGGTGGGCGCTGACCCTGATGCCCCCGTCCATCGCTGCTCGACAATGCTGTGGAAACGCGTCCAGGCGGTGATCTGTCTGGCCGTGCTTGCGGCGCCCTCCAGCGGCAATGTGTCCGGATGGCCCCGCAGACGGGCAAGAACCGTCGCGAGATCATCGAATGCGCCGCTCGACGTGGCATCGGTTGCGATCACCAGGCGATCTCGGGCCAGGTCGACTCCGCGAACCTCGACCCTGGTGCGGAGACCGCCACGGAAGGCGTCGATCAACTGGTCGACGGCTTTGCTCAGGTCGCTGGAGCCGGCGTCGAGCCGAGTCATTCCTCGCTTGGCCTGGAGGAGGATGAAGCCCCCGTCGTGCAAGGCGACCCCGACGTCATCGACGGGCAGGCCCGTCTCGCAGCCGACAGCCTGCACTCGGCTTGCCGGATCCAAATCGAATCCAGGGCTCTCGCCGGACATCGCGAGAGCGGCCCACCAGGCGAAGACCTCGGCCTGGAAGCGCATACCTCCGGCGGCACGGGATCCACCTGCGGAAGCGACGCCGGCTCCGTCGTCGTGCCGACTGACCATGTGTCCGAACCTCTTGTATCAACGGATCTTGGGGAGGATGTTCTTGATGCCCGAGGGGTACTGCGGCTCCGGCTACTGGAGTTCCAGCTCTCGCTGCAGTTCGATGGCGTCCGTATCACTGATATCTGCCAGCTCGTCAAGTAGTTTGAGCAGTCGGGGCCTGATACCGACGCTTGCGTCCTTATTGGCGATGAGGATGACGTACAGCCAGGTGGTGACGGTTCGGCAGTCCTGACGGATCATGTGAACGTTGTCGCCCAGGATGTTCAAGATGATGCCTGTGGCAGTAGGTGAGGCGAGCAGGCCGTACTGTGCCAGGCATGTGAGGGCGCGATCCGCGACGTGAGGCTTGCCTTCGAACGCCTGCGCCCAACGCTTCAGGATGGTACCGAGTGGCTGTAGTGGCCAGTCTCTGTCCACTGGATACTCGGGTAGCAGTGCCCGGTCCAAGCCCTCCTCGTGGCTGTGGTGCGGGTGCTCGCGGTAGTCGTTGCCGGCGAGGTTCCGGTTGGCCGGGAGCAGGCGATCGAGGATGCGCGGCCAGTAGGTTTCCAACAGCAGCGTGCCGTGTTCTGGTGTTGTGGCCTGTTTGACGAGTTCGGTCAGCAGGCTGCGGAGTTCTTCTCCGACGGGGGCGAAGCCGTCGAGGTAACGGTCGAGCAGTGCGCTGTCGCCGTCGAGGACCTGTGCGGCGACATGGCGATCAAGTTCGCTGCGCCAGTGCTCGGTGTCGGAGTAGAGGTGTCGAGCGTAGTGCTTCGGCCACGCGAGGATGTCGTAGTCCACGAGCGCTCGCAGCGTCTCCGCCGCAGCCTGGCCGTGCCTGCACGTCAGGCGGGCGGTGCGCATGAGAGCAGGCAGGGCATCCGAGGCTTCACCGATGTGGAGGATGTCATCACCTGACCCTAGAACCTCTGACAAGGGCTCTGTCAGCTTGATCCGGTTTCGTTGGTGGTCACTCCAGGGCCCGAGTCCGGCGTTGAGGACGATCTTCTTCATGACTGCGACGGCGAGGGAGTGGATTCGGGTGTCGTGCTCGTTGTCGCAGGAAGGATTCAGTGCGTCGGTGAGTGTGTCGGCAAGTCGTCGCCTCACTTCGGAGGGGCGGGACTCGGCCAGAGTCAAGATCGCGGCTTCGACACGGTCGGCGAGGTGCGCGCATCGATCGCGCAAGCCCGGGGTGGTGAGCACACAAGGCAGGGCTGTGGCCGCGGCGCGGTCGGCACCCATCGGCCATCGGATACTCCGATCCTCGGAGTGCTGATCGTGTTCCTCGGCCGGTGGATGTTCCACGGCGTCGAGAAGCGTCAGCACGGTGTCTTCGATCAGTTGCCGGTCTGCGGTGTCGCCGTTGCGAGCGGCTGCCAGCAGCACGGCTGAGGCGACGGTGGACGCCGCCTCGCGTCGGGGGTGGATGGTGCCGAGGTGAGGGTTGTCGAGCTCGTCGAGCTGCCGGAAGACGTTCATGAGGTCGTGCCACAAGGCGACCGGATCTGCATCCGCGCGTTCGTCGCGCGCCTGTACGGCTTGAGTGGTGATGCCAGCGACTCGGAGGTGGAGTTGGAACGGCAGTCCGTTCTGCCTCAGACCGCGTGCGAGCTCCTCCGGGTAGTCGAGGGACACCTCCACCATCCCTTCCCGTTCCGACGACTGCTCCAGTCGGTAGGCGTCGACGTCCAGACTGCGGGCCCGCTTCAGGGCGACAAGCATCTCGGGATGATCATCGGGCGGTGCCTGGCCCAGGTGCGCGGTCAGATCACGGTGAGTCAGTTCGACGAGTCGATCGCCGAGGGCACGAAGCCGGTTGCGACGTTCGGGATTGCTGCGGCCGACGAGGATGACGGCAGCTTGTTGCAGCCGTTGATCCCCTTCGAAATCCCACACAAGCGGTTGCCCGAGGAACGGGTCCAATTCATCGGTGACCATGTCGAAACGGGCGAGGATCAGCGACAGGGCGACAGCCGGGATCGCCAGACTGCGGCTGACTCCCAGTACTTGATCCAGGACGTCACCGAGGGGAAACTGATGGGTTTCCTGCAGTGTCCACTGTGTCAGTGCCATGAGTGCTGACATCGCCGGGTGGGTGCCGTTGGTTGTCCCATGGAGCCAGCCCCAGGTCGCTGCGGTGCCGCGGTAGGAGACTGGCTCGGCCCAATCGGGGCGGTGGATCGTCAGCGTCAAGCTGGGATCGGGGCGGTCCTCGAACGAGCGCTCCACAGCGGTCCGGGCTGCGGTGGCGCTGTCGACGACGGCGCCGATGAGACGGAGGCCGTGTTCTGGCGAGGTCGTCAGCAGTGCTTGGAAGGGGCCGTAGTGCGGTGCCGCGAAGCCCGTGTTCCGCGCCTTGAGGTAGCTGGGCGTGTGGTCGCGCACTCCGTCTTCGAACTCCTCGCCGGAGGCGAACCTGGGCCTGCGCCGACCACGTCTGCGTCTGGCCGCAGGCGGAGTCTCCGCCGGGTCGAGTCGGAGATCCTGGTCCAGGTAGTAGCGGCCTGCGAGCAGCTGAAGCAGTTCGGGGTTCGCTCGCGCCGCTGCTGCGGCGACATCGGACACCTCGACGATCGAGGACAGCTCGCCGTTGCGGTCGGACAGGCGGTCGAACACCGCCTGGGCTTCCGGCGTGGGGTACCGGCCGAGCATGGCCAGGGCAGGCAGGACGGCTTTCAGCCGGTCCCCGTAGATATCGTCCTCCGACCACAGAGCAGTGACCTGAGCCAGCTGTCGCGGGTCGGTGATGTGGGTCTCGATCGGAACACGGGCACGCCATGCGGCGAGCAGCCACCGCTGGACCACGTCCGCGGCAAGATAGGTCGCCTTCTGCGGCTGGGCTTGACCTGCAGTGCGGACGAAGTCCACAACAGGGGCGGCCAGTACGACGTCGAGTTGGAAGCCGTCGGCTTCGGGTTCCCTGACGGAGGTGGCCGCGAAACTGCGGGTCACCTTGAGGAGCCGACGAAGCTGCTCACCGTCGCGTTCCAACAAGGGGAAGCGAAGGGCGTCGAGCAGCGGCCGGGGATCGCCCATCGCGAGCAGCGCTTCGTAGGGAATGTTGCGCCAGCGCGGCCCGTCCCGTTCCTCCAACTGCCGGGCGAGTTCGACGGCTTCGCCCCACTGCTGTCGGACCACCGCCGAGCCCTCGGCCTGGGCGTCCCCCAGTCGACTTTGCATCGCCAGCCGAATGGCACGCATGAGCCGGCGTGGCTCGTCGACCCCGGTCAGCAGATGTTGATGGTCGTCCTCCAGCAGTCTGTTGGCCACCGCGTAGTCCAAAAGGATGTCGTGGGCGAAGCGGTGGCGGTTGCGGTGCCTGACCAGCACCTCGTCGCTGATCAATCCGCTGACTGCCTCGCCTTCGCAGGAAGCCAGTGTCGAGCCGCCGTCCGCGTGCAGGGATGCCTCGGCCAGCACCAAGCAGGCCACGGCCCTGCTGTGAGGTGTACCGGCGCCGGGTCGTTCGCCGTTGCCGCGGCGGACCACGTGTTCCCACACGTGGTCCATCACGTCCTCTTCGCCGAGGGGGCGGTCATCGAGTCCGGAGTCGACCCGGACCAGTAGATCCACCAGATAGGGCAGTTGAAGAAGCCGCCTGCTTCGCGGGTGCCGTGTCAACGGTGTCAGCTGCGGGAACGCGTTGATGATCGCGCCTACTTCGTCAGCGTCGGCGTTACCGACATCGATCCGCACCGGCGGGGACGGCAGGCGGCGGCTCACCGCTGTTGCGGCTTCCGTCCGGGCTGTCACGATGACGGTCCACGGGGGTGCTTTCTCCGGGTCGAGCGGCACAGCGTGAAGTACCGCGGTCAGCAAACGGGCGTTGTTGGTGAGCGCGTGCTCCGCGCCGTCGATGAGCAGCACCCGAGGGCCGGTGGTGGCAGCGGCCTGCAAGGCAGAGGCCAGCTCCACACCGAGTTCGGCTTGAAGATCGGCCAGGCTCTCCTGGCTACGGCCGGTCAGATTGATGATGGCCGTGCTCGCTGTTGCCGCCAGATCCTTGACCGCGCGTCGGGCGAGGACGGACTTGCCGACACCGGCCGAGCCGGAGACCAGGACGAAGGAGTTCGCTTCGACGGCGGCCTTGATGCGGTCGAGTGTCTTCTCGCGAGGCAGTTCGAGGCGATCGGCGATAGTCCAAGCCGTGGCGCCGAGTTCCCGCTGTGTCGCGGCTGCCAGTTTTGCCAACGCGGCGCGCTGCTTCGGTTCGACCGTCAGCGCCACCTCACGACGCAGTAGTTTCGCCCGCAGCATCGCCCGGTCGATCAAACCGGCTTTCGGCCCCACCTCCTCGGCGATCTCGGCCAGGTAAGTGAAGACGTCAAGGGCCGAGTGTCCGTCCGGGGGCAACACGTCGGCCAAGCGGCCCACGGCATCGATCGTGTCCCGGCCGTCCTGACCGATCTCGAATTGCCACACGTGCAGGGAACGAAGCACTGCCAGCGCCAGTGACCGGCAATCGAGTGTTTCGAGCAACTTGCCCCGACTCCGCTGGGCCACGGCGACCGATTCGACAACGCGCTCGAACCGATCGCAGACCTTTTGATCGGTCACGCTGGGCCTGACGATCGCTTCGAACGACCTTAAGGTGAGGTGCTGCCAGGCTATTCCCGTCAATTTGCGCAACTGGTCGACTTGCTGCGACGGACCGGTTGCCAACCCGAGACGCAGTTGTCCTGACTCGATTTCCTCCGCGTTGTCTTCCAAAGATTGAATGCACTGCTTCAGCGAGTCGATGAAAGCAGCGTTTGACTGCACCGGGGACATGGCGCGCTTGACCTGGTACTCGATCTGAAGCGCATTGCTTTCCGGCGCCGTCTGAAGAACGACATCGTCGAGGATGTTCCCCGCTTCCCGTCGTTGCAACCCGACGGCCGCAATCGGAGCCGACAGGCCCGGAGCCATGTCCCCGCGCAGGAGCTTCACCAGGTTGACGGCCGCGAACCGGTACTCATCGATCGTGCCCGCGCCACCTGTGGCTTCTGGAGACACACTGGATCCGGCCTTGCTGCTGACCATCGACGGCTACCTCGATCACGAGTCCTGGTCGGCGGATCCTATACCGCCGACGACTGGATCCGCGGTTGTCGCAGCAGTAGCGTGCCCGCCTCGGGCGGGTCGAGGTTGGGCTGGAGCGACTCAGGCCGTGGTCGGCTACGGTTTGCAGTCACATGGAGACTGTCGCGATGGTTGAGGACGTTCCCAAGGATGCTGTACGCGACTTCCTGTTGCGGACGATGGACGAGGTGTCGGTGCTGGCCGCCACCGTGCCGCAGGTGGCGGATTGGCGAGACGATCCCGTACTCGATCGGTGCTGCCCTTGCTCCGGACCGTCTCGGTCCACGTGAAGGCCACGCGCCTACTCGCTTCCGCGTCGGTCGACGTCGCCACCGCAGCACCGTTCAGCGTGCTCCGCACGGCCATCGAGAGCGCAGCCGCGGTCGTCTGGTTGCTGGGGCCGGACGAGCCGGTGGAACGTCAATTGCGATGCCTACAATTGACGTTGACCGACCGCGAAGATTTCGAGCGGTTCATGGATCGACGCTCACAGGATCACCGGAGTAACATCAAAGAATTTCGGGTCGAAGTATTGAATTTCGCCCGTACTGTCACACGGAATCCTCAGGTGCAGATCGCCAAAATTTGGATGACCCGGATCCTGCAATACGCGGCCGAGGCGACGCCGGGCATCGGTGACGTGCTCAGTTCGTGGCAGATGTGTTCGGCTTTTGCGCACGGCCGATCGTGGTCGGTCGCCCTATTGGCGCCCGACACGGAAGTGGCCAGTTCGAACAGGATGATGTCGCCCTGGCGTTTGCGATGTCCGATATGCGACACCTTATTGCACATGCCCTCAGACTGTTCGGTAAGCGTCGATGAAGGGATGTTGATCGAGCGTTCCGCCTATCATCTCGGTGACGCTTGACGGATACAGTGCTCCGAGTTCCCCATTAAGGGAAGGCCCAGAAGAATCCTCCTGGTGCCCGCCATGTGCCCTCTCTACGTCTGAATGGAGGCTGGTTTCACGCACTGTTCGTAACCGTATAGGTGGTCAGCCGAGGTCTTCCAGCCAGAGCACGCGTTCGATGACGACCCGTTGCTGCTGTTCGAGGATGACGTAGATGATCAGGCCGTGGCCGAAGCCGTAGATGAGTTGGCGTAGGGCGCCGGTGGGGTTGGCGCGGTGGTAGGGCTCGCCGTGCCAGGGTTCGTGGGTCAGCAGGGTCATCGCCTCGGCGAACGGTGTGGTGGCTTCGGCGGGCAGGGCGTGGACCTGGTCCCAGACCTCGTCCGGGAACTCGATCGTGTAGGTCACCTACAGGCCGCGTTCCGTTCGCAGTTCGTCCCAGGTACGCAGCCGCGGCGGGGTCTGGCCGGTGAGGGTCTGGTCGACGCGGGCCAGCATCCGTCGGTGTGCGGCGGGGTCGTGGCGGGTGACGGTGGCGATGCGCCACCAGTGGTCGAGCACGTCGCGGACCGGTTGCAGGCTGGACTGCTCGACGGCCTGGCCGAGGGCGTGGCGGCAGTCGGCGTCGAAGGCGTCGCGTTCCTCGGGCAGCAGCGCCGCGCGGATCGCCTCGGGAGTCCTGGCGGTCTCCGGCGACGGTTCGTGTGCGGCGGCTGCGGTCACATCGACACGATAGCGCCATCGCCAGGGTGCGGCGCGGTCCACCGGCGAAGGATTGTTCGCCGTAACGCTCGCGATGGACGGCGGCGCGACCTCGGGGTTCGCCGGGCGGGCTGTCGAATCGGACATCCAGGGCGCATCGATCGTGTCAGACAGCTGTGTCAGCATCCTCGACCAGCTTGTCCAGGGCGGTTCTGGCGGCATCTGCCCAGCGACGATGGCTTCATGCCCACCTGCACGCCGGTAGAGGCAGCAGGGCTGTTCGGAGGTATGCCCTGGTCCATACGGGTGTTCGCCGGGGTGTCGCTGTCATGGTCGTGATCGGGTGCGGTCCCAAGGGTGTCGTGTCCCTTGACCGAAGGTGTTGCACCCATGACGACCAGCGCTTCTATGGATGATCAGGGCCTGTTGGACTGCTGGTTGCGGACCAGGCAGCGTGAGGGTGAGCGGAGGCGTTCGCAGGACCCGCACGTTCATCTCGGGTTGCGGTTCGCGTTCTACGGTCGGATGTCGACTTCGGAGTATCAGGACCGGCGTTCCTCGCGGTTGTGGCAGCGAGAGGTCAGCGAGCGCCTGATCGCCGGGCACGGGACGGTCATGGCGGAGTTCTTCGACGAGGGCGCCTCCCGACGACGCCGGTGGTGCAACCGGCCGCAGGCTGCCAGGTTGCTGGAGGCGCTGGCCGACCCGGACCGCGGGTTCGACGCGATCGTGGTGGGCGAGTACGAGCGGGCGTTCTGCGGTCGTCAGTTCGACGAACTGGCACCGCTGCTGCGCGCTGTCGGGGTGCAGGTGTGGTTGCCCGAGGTCGGCGGCCGGGTCGACCTGGACGACGGTGAACACCGCAGGTTGATGACGTTCCTGGGTGCGCAGTCGGAGCGGGAGGTGGTCGGGGCCCGTAACCGGGCGTTGGCGTCGATGAAGGCGCAGGCCGAGTTGGGCCGGTATCTGGGTGGGCGTCCGCCCTACGGGTACGTACTGGTCGACGGCGGCCCACATCCCAGGCGGGCTGACGCCCAGTGGGGACGACGGGCGCAGAAGCTCGGACCGGACCCGAACCTGGATCGACAACACCGCCAGGCGCTGACGACACCATCTCCACGCCGGGTGATCGACGTAGCGCACGAGTCCTCGTCCTCGGTACGTCAGTAACATTCGGTCATGCCGCCGACCGGTGTTGCGAGACTGTGCTGTGTCCACCCACGTTCAGCCCGTCGGGCGATGCCACGGGTCTGAGAGCCGGCACGAGTGCCCTCGGAGATGGGCGTGTCGTCGGTCGGTGACAAGGTGGGTAAGGCGTGCGGCCAGCTCGGAAGTAGTGGTCGCGGATCGGCATCCGGAGCAGACGATCAGCCGTCAGTATCCCTTTGTGGAGGGCCTCCCATGGCGAGTGACCGCGCCGGCTATGACGCATTCCTGTCCTACAGCCATGTGGCGGACATGCGGCTGGCCTCCGAGGTGCAACGTGGTCTGCATCGGTTCGCCAAGCGCTGGTACCGCCCCAGGGCGCTGCGGGTGTTCCGGGATCAGACCAGCCTGGGTGCCAATCCGGACCTGTGGCGAACCATCGAGAACGCGCTGGAGTCCTCCCGGTACTTCATCCTGATGGCCTCCCCACAGGCCGCCCGATCGGTCTGGGTGGGGCGGGAGGTCGAGTACTGGCGAGCCAACCGGGAGCGCGAGACGTTCCTCATCGTGCTCAGCGAGGGGGAGATCAAGTGGGATGGGGTCGCTGGGGACTTCGACTGGGAGCGCACCACCGCGTTACCCCCCGCGTTGACCGGCTGGTTCGCGGCCGAACCGCTCTGGGTCGACCTCACCTGGGCTCGCGACCGGCCGCGCCTGTCGATCCGCAACAGCAGCTTCCGGTCCGAGCTCGCCACGCTGGCCGCTCCGGTCCACGGCGAGTCCAAGGACCGGCTGGACAGCGAGGACGACCGGCAGCACCGGATCGCCACCTGGCTGCGGTGGACAGCGGTGGGGCTGGTGTCGCTGCTCGGACTGATCGCGTTCGTGCAGGGCCAGGCGGCGATCACCCAACGGGATCAGGCGCTGTCCCGGGCGCTCGCGGCGCGCAGCGAGGCGATCGGCGACACCGATCCGGACCTGTCCCGGCTGCTCAGCCTGGCGGCCGCCAGGGTCAGCCCGACCGCCGAGGCGGCGACCAGCATGCTGGTCGCCGGGGGCCGGTCTGGGATCGCCCGGCTGGACGCGGGCGGCCAAGCAGTCGGTGCGGTGGCGTTCAGCCCGGACGGCACCTCGTTCGCCACGGCGGCGGACACCCTGGTCCGGCTGTGGGACAGCCGGACCCGTGCCCCGATCGGCGATCTGCCGGTGTTCTCCGGCACGGTCCGGTCGGTCGAGTTCAGCCCGGACGGCCGTACCCTGGCCGTCGCCGCACACGACAGCGGCGGCACCTTGTGGGACGTGGCCGCCCGCCGGGTGGCGGCCACGGAGCTGGACGGCCGCCCCGCCACCGCCAACACCAACGACCACCCCGCTCCCGCCGAGGCGTACGCACCGGACGGGCGATTCCTGGTGGTGAGCATCGGCAAGCAGCGGGTACGGCTGCTGGACCCGGTGACGCGGAAGCAGATCGGCGCCGTCATGACGGTCGCCGACTACGGCACTGCCGCCGAAGTGAGTCCCTCGGCGGTGTTCAGCCCGGACAGCCGCACGCTGGTTACCTCGGCGGTGGATGGCACCCTGCGCTTCTGGGACACCGCCACCCAACACCAGATCGGTGCGCCGGTGAAGGCGTACAGAGCCGATGGAGCCTCCCGGGTCGTGCCCGCCCTCGCCATGTCCCCGACCGGGAAGACGCTCGTCAGCGCGGGCGCGGACGGTTCGATCCGGTTCTGGGACGTGGGAACGCGACAGGAGAGCGGACCGGCCATTCCTGCACGCACCGAGGTCGACCGGTTCGGCAACGCACCGCCAGTCGCCTTTTCCCGGGACGGCGGGACCTTGGCCACCGGCGGCCAGGACGGCACCGTCCGGCTGTGGGACACGAGAACCCGGCAAGCCGTCGGTAACCCGCTGGCCGGGCACAGCCGGCAGGTCGCCTCGTTGACCTTCGGTCCGGACGGCCGCACGCTGGTCAGTGGGGCCGTGGACGGCACCGTCCGGCTCTGGGACGTCGGCGGTCAACTGCGGGCGAACCGGCCGATGACCGGGCACGTCGGCCCGGTCTACGCTGCCGCGTTCAGCCCGGACGGCCGGACCCTTGCCACGGGTGGCGACTACGGGTGGAGCCCCGAGCAGGCCAGGAACCTGTTCTCCTGCGGACAGGACAGTTGGCGCCTGTGCCTGGCCGGCGCGAACTGGCTGACTGCCTTCAGCGGAGTTCGCGGCCTACCGGCCGGCGGTGTGCTGAACGATGTGTTCAGCGGTGAAGTGGATGGCGGCGTGACGCTTTCACCCGGCACGAACCCCGGGATCAACTGGGGAAGTGAAGGGCCGAGCGTGCGGCTGTGGGACGATGCCGACAAGCCAGTGGGCAGCCTGTCAACCGGGATCACCCGAACAGTTCGGTCGATCGCGTTCAGCCCCGACGGCACCACGGTGGCCCTGGCCGGCGTGGATGTCTGGCGGGATGGCGACCAGCCGATCGAGCAGAGCGGCAGTGTGACGCTGTGGGACCTGCGCACCGGAAGACAGCTCGATCGGCTGGTCGCGGGTGCGGTGGCCTGGTCGGTCGCGTTCAGCCCGGACGGACGGACCCTCGCGGTGGCCGCGGGTGACTCCAAGGAGGTCAAGCCCGCGGTGTTCCTGTGGGACATCGCGACGAAGACCCGGACGAGAACTCTGCTCGATGGGCCGCCCGCAGTGCAGGTCGTGTTCAGCCCGGACGGGCGGAGCGTGGCCGCAGGCCGAGACGACGGCAAGGTCCACCTGTGGGACCTCACAGACCCGGCACGTGACGCGACGCTGACTGTGGCGAGCAACGGCCCGGTAGGTGGCGTGGCGTTCAACGCGACGGGCAGCCTGCTGGCCACTGGATCCGATGACGGAGTCATCCGGCTGTGGGACACCACGAACCGCCAGCCGGTCGGGGAGGCCATCACCGGCCACACCGGGCCGGTGTACTCGGTGGCGTTCAGCCCGGATGGGCGACTGCTGGCCACCGGCAGCGGAGACACCTCGGTGCGGTTGTGGCACATCGGCAGCCGACGTCAGATCAGTCAGCCCTACCTCGGCCATACCCGCCCTGTGCGCGCGATCGCCTTCAGCCCCAACGGTGCAGCACTGGCCAGCGTCGGCGAGGACCACTCGGTGCGGCGGTGGGATCTCGGCTACACCAGCGATATCGCCAGAACCCTATGCGACACCACTCGACGCTCGCTCACCCGCGAGGAGTGGCAGCGTTATGTGCCGGAGGTGTCCTACCAGGAGGTCTGCGGCTGAACCTCGTGTCGATCGCCGAGGCGAATCATACCCATCGGTAAGACAGGGCGTGGCGTCCTTGTTGTGATCGTCGGGACAACATTCTGAGCGGGGCTCACCTGTGCGCGCCCAATGGCCACTCGAACGATTGCCGCAACACCGCAGAAATGCGGATTTCTGAAGGGTCATCCTTGATGATCCGTTACCGACTGCCGAGGCGTCCGCCGTCTCGGCCGAGGATCGGCAACGCACTCTCATCAGCGTATGTCGTTTGGTCGAGTGGTCGGTCGGTCCCTGGGTTCGTCGTCGTTCCCTGCATAGCGGCATGGGGTTGGTCCCGGCACCGTGTCATCGGGTTGTATGGGGACGGGTGGGCTGCCCGTGATGAGAGGCGAGATCACCCGGAGGTGTCTCCATGCCGCGTGGGGCTTGCCCGGCCCTGCTCGTGGTTGCGGTCGACCCTGGGTCGGGGGTGAGTTTGTTGGTGTCGCGTCCGGTGAGGTGCCGGTAGCGGGCGTTGTAGACGGGGTTGGCGCGTGGTGTTCCCCATATCGCCCGCCAGGCGGCCAGGCGTAGGCTTGGTGCGGCCCTGACCGGGGAGTTTGGTGCGGCCGGTGATCGTTCCGGACGTCTTCTCCCGTGGCCCCGAGCACGGACAGCCCGGTGATCGAGCCGACCAGTGCGGTCAGGCCGACCTCGTCTACGACACCGGGCATCAGCGACTCGACCTCGGCCGGGCATCGTTCGGCGTGGTCGCGGTTGGTCAGGAGGAATCGCACCCGTTCCAGTGCCCTACGTCGGTGCGCGATCACTCCGGTGGGGTCGGTCAGGACGGCGAACAGGTTGCTCGCGATCCGCAGCGAGGGCTTGAGTGCGCACCGCCGAACGACCTCGCGCCGCACGCCCCGCTCGAACCGGTCGGCGCCCAGTCGGCGAGTCCGTTCCAGGTCGTCGCCGCCGCGGTCGCAGACCGCCGTCAGGGCGGCGAGCCAGGTGTGGGACCGGAACGGCTGCTTCGCGGTGTCCAGCGCCGCCGGCCACACGCACTCCAGCAGCGACCGCATCTGCTGGACCTGGCCGGTCATCGTGACGATCAACTGATCCCTACGGGCACCAAGGTGCCGCAGTCGTCCCCATGTCTCGTCGACGGGTCCGGGCACGTAGCAACGCAGTTGCGCGGTCATGGGCGATGAGCACCGTGTCCTTCTCGTCGGTCCTGTCGAAGGTCAGGTCCTCCGCACGCGTGACCACGAGCTGAGCATGGGCTGGTGCACACGAAACGGCATGCTGCGATCAGCGGCGAGCTGTCCGAGGGTCCGCCACCGGTGTCCGGTCGGTTCGCACGCCACCGTCACCCCGCCGCCGAGGCACGCTGCGCGGCCCAGTCCAGCGCGGTCCCGAGGTTCCAGGTGCGGCAGCGAAAGAGCTTGCGCGCCAATACTTTCGAGTCGTGGTCGGTCACTACAACCATCTGCTTGGCATCGGCCGGGCCGATGCCAACAATCGCGTTGCCGACCGGCACCAGCGCCCGGAGGCGGGTCAGGCGGGCGCGTTGCGGTTGCGATCACCCCGGGGACATGCCGCTACCGTTTGCCCACGAACGTTTTCCTTCGGTGGAGATCATGTGCCTGGACTGCCCGAGGCGCTCGCCGGGGCGGGCGTGCAGCGTTCCGGCGGGTCGAACTGAGGTGACGGCAGGAAGCGTCGGGTCTGGTCACTGATCCGATCGGCCACCTCGACATCGACCTGAACCGGTTGACCGGCTGATCGCCGACTCGGACGTAGCCGGAACTGGCACCTGTCGCGCTGTGCCTGGCTGACTGATTTCGTGGTCGGCCTTTCCAGCTGGCTTTCCCGAGCGCCTACCAGGTACGCCTGTCGCTCAACCGCTCATCCCGGTCGAGCTGCCATCTGATCTGGGATTCGGCTGCCGAGACCAGCGACGTATAGAACCGGTGTTCGATGGAGCCGGGGGACAAACTTGCGGCGACCTGAGTTGCCTCGTCTCGCTGTTCGACGTCCTCTGGGAACGGTTTGCCCGGTGTGCCGACGCGCATGCCGCGGACCGTAGCCGAGTGGAGCGCACCACCGATGGCTTTGACGCAATCCTCGTCGTACCGCTCGGCGATCTCCAAGGCTTCGATCACGAACGCGGTCCTAGTCCAGGCGAAGTCGCGTGGTGCCTCACTCAGTGCGATGCCGGCGGCCAGCACGTGCGCCCGACTGCCGGATCGGAGTGCATCGGACAGAATCTTCAGAACCGGGTCGTGAAAACCTCCGGCGACTGCGGCGAAGATCCGCGAGCCCATGCGTTCGCGGATCCAGGATTCGGGGTGCTCGGAGATCCAGGCCAGGACGCGACGCAGGTGCTGTTCGAAGTGCGTGCTGTCGGTGAAGCGAAACGGCGTGTGCCACCGGAACGGCAGGGGTTCGTAGCGGGAGGTGTGGTCGCTGCGTTCATAGGCTTCGACGCGGCGGATGAGCAGCTCAAGCACCTCTCCGGAGTGCTCGGCCGACATCTCGGTCAGCAGCGTGGTGATGTGGTAATCGTCCAGGGACGGGCAATCGTGCAACTGCTCGAATAGATCGGCCCTGTCGGGGCCGGTCAGTTCCCTCCATGACAGGGGCCCGGGTGTGGAGAGCACGGCCGCCACCTCGCTGGCGAGTGCCTTCGAGTCGGCGAACCGGACGCCGGTCACCAGTTGCCTGGCGAGATCCCGGTTTTGTTGTCCCAGCATCCGCGTAGCGGACACGGCGAGCCTGCGTACGTCGGGATCGCCGTGGATGGCGAAGGTGCGGAGTAGTTCCGCTTCGCCGTCGAGCAGGGTGGCACGGTTTCCGCGTCCCCAACTGAAGGCGTACGCGACGGCACGGGCGTTGTGGAGGTCGGGGGTGTCGAGGAGCGCTCGTGCCAGGTTCATCGCCTCGGAGGGCGATGACTCGGTCAAGGCGCCGAGAACGACCGCGACGAGTTCGCGTAGCACGACCGACGGGTCGGAAGCGCCGATGGTGGCAGTGGCGGAGTCCGAGGCGACCCGTTTCACGAGTTCGACACCGACCTCGGGGTGGTTACGCGCCAACGTCCACACGAACGGGACAGGTGTCGCCACGCTGTCCTGGTAGGCGTAGTGATCCGCGACCAACCGCTGAGTAACCTGCTCGACGACCTCGTCGGGTGGCAACCGGTTGCACAGGTCAGCAGCCAGGCTGGTGAAGTAGTCCCGCTGGCGTCGGCTGTGTTCGTAGTAGTCGTCCATGTCCGGCAGAGATGGCCCCCACCCGTCGTGCAGGACGTGGGCCAACTGGTAGTCGACGTCGTTGGGCAGGTCCGCGATCACTGCCCGTGCCGCCGAGTTGGTTTCTGCCTCGGTGTGCTGGGCGTGCCCTGCCAGGGCCTTGCGGACGGCGACCGCAACTACCGGTTCCACACCTTGACCGGTGACCAATTCGGCCATGCGCTCGATGACGTCAAGGAACACCGGTGTCCAGCTGGAGCGTTCGGTGTCGTCGACCGGGCGACCGAGCATTCCGATCGGGTAGCGGATTGCGACTTCCAGGGCTTGGACGCCGCGCACGGCGCGTCGCACGTCGTCGGCACGCGCTTCGGTGAAGGCCAAGTCGACGACACGGTCCCGGATCGGGCGGACCACGTCGGCGATGACCGCGAGGGGGCGCAGGATCAGGGTGAGCCCATCGGTGTGGCGTTCCTCGGCCTCGGTGGCCAGCATCGGTTCCAGGATCGCGAACGGTGAGTACGGGTGCTCGGCGATGTCGTCCTCGCGGAGCCAGCGTTGCACCGCCGTGATCATCCGGTCCTGGAAGGCAGTGGGCTTGTTGGCGGTGTACTCGGCCAGATCGGTCAGCACGCGCATGGGATGCTCCGGGTGCTGGTGCGGCGGCCTGGTGTCCCAGCGCGCCAACCACCACAGCAGGTCGACCGCCTCCTGCAAGTGGTCGAAGTGCAAGGCGATGCGGTGCAGGATGCCGGGAAGCTCCCGAATCAGACCGCCGTCGATCGCGGCGGCCGGCACCCGGTCGACGCGACCGTCGCCCGCCGGACGCCTGAGTGCCGTGCGAACCATGACCATCGCATGGGCCGGTTGGAAGGCCGCGACCTGGCGCACCATTTCGAGGATGCGGTGCCGATGGTGCTCCGTGCCTGCTTCGAACGCGGCAAGGAGGGCGTTCCACAGGACCTCGACCGCCGGACTGCGGCTGCCGCCCCGGTTCCGGGTCTGCCAGTCCACACGGCTGGCGTTGACCATGGCATGAAGCAGCGGCGCGTCCGCGGTGGCCTGGCACACCCGTTCCAGGTAGCCGGTGGAGAGACCGGAGGGACCGTCCACCGCTGCCTCGGCTAGCACCACATCCCCCAGCAGGTCGGGCACGATCCGTATGGATTCGTCGCGACGGATCAGCACTCCCGCCTCCTGCAACGCACGCACGTGCCGCATGACGTGGTCGAACGGCCTGCCGGTCAGTGTCGAGGCAGCCTGCTGGAAGTCGGGCTGGTCGAGTCTGAACGGCTGTAGCGCGGCGATCGCGTGCAGCACCTCTCGCCGCAGTTCGGCATCGACGCCGCCCGGCGTGTCGACCACGACGTCGCGGAACGCGCCCAGGACCTCCTCTCGGATACTCTCGTCGGCTTCCAGGCGCCCTGGATCGAGCATTGCCCTGGCGATCAGGTTGGCGCCGACGACGACCAGCAGCGGGCAGTCCGGAGCAGCTTCCGCCAACCGCCTCGCCGCCCAGGACTCGGTGTCGGCACCCAGAATGGAGCGTGCCAGCGCCTCGGCCTCCGGGATGGTGAGGTCGTTCAGCTCACGTGTTGGGATCTCCGACGGGTGCACGCCGAGCTGTCGGAGATCTGCGAGCAGGGACGTCCGGCCGTAGGGCCGCAACGACAACAGCACCCTGGCTCGCGGCCGAAACCGCCGCACACCGGCGACGATTGTGGCCGTGTCGGTCCGGTCATGGACGTCGTCGACTACGACGACCAGGCCGTCGTCGGGAGGGAGCTGCTCGAAATCACGCATGTCGACGGCGGCGTTCATGGCCAGGAAGCGAACGCTGTTCCCTCCCCGCTCGACGAGTTCGTCGGCCAGGGCACGCATTAGGCGGGTCTTGCCGATTCCTCCCCGGCCGACGACCAACGCGATCGTCTCGCGCCGATCGCGGTCACCGGCCCAGCTCAGCAGGTCGGCCAGCGCGTCGTCCCGGCCGACGAGTTGCCAGACGTGCGAGTAGATGCGGTCCCGGGCGTAGGGCCGGAAGAACTCCTCGGCCGTCAACCACGAACCGGCGGATGCCACTCCCAGGAATGCCTCGCGCCACCCGGGAAAGTAGGTGTCCACCAGCCGAACGGCCGCATCCCGGTCCGGTAGGGACCGCACCGCTGCGGACAGGTCATCGACGTCCCACAGCTCCCATGAGGAGTACTTGCCGATCTCCTGTCGAGCCTGCGGACTGGCGACGCGGGTCAGGAAGATCCGGCAACGGTCGACTTCGAGTATCAGCTTCCCGACGGCTTCGGTGATCTTGACGGGCCCGAACTTCTGTTCACGTTTGCACTGGACTCCGGTCATCGTGCCGTCCGGATGCCGGACGATGACGTCGATCCCGTGCTGGGTGTGGCCTTGACCGCCGTAGCGGTGCACCTCCGAATCCGGGTGCAGAGCGGCGGCTAGATCTGCACTGAACTGCTCGAAGACGTCGGGCGGCAGTTCGTGCAGCGGCAGCTTGCTGAGCAACGGTTTGACCGGCGGCCGCACTCCGACCGGGCCGATCGCCTTCTCGTTCGAACCTGCCGTGCCCCGCAACGGGGCGAAATCGACGGGAAGTTCCTCGGCAAGGCGGGCGACGACTGCATCCTCCGGGCGCGCCAAACCGCGCTCCCAGGCGCTGACGGCCTGTTGACCCACGCCCATCCGTCGTGCGAGATCCCGCTGGGTCCACCCCAGTGCTCCTCGCCCCCGCTTGACGAGGTCGCCGAAATCGTCTTCCATGTACCTCACATTAGCATACGCATGCTGTGCGTATGGATCATGACTGCGACGGCTGGAAGGTCCCGATGCCAACCCCCGACACCAACCAGCCCGACTCATCCGAGCCGACCCCGCTGCTCGGACTGCGCGCTGCGCTGATTCTTACGCTCGCGGCGCTCAGCGGCATCGGCACCGGCGTGCTCGTCGCCTTCGCGGGTTACCATCCCGCCGAGGCGGTCCTCGGCGGCTGCGGCGCCACCGCTGCGGCAGCCGCTCTGTTCAACTGGGTCATCGCCCGACGCTGACCGCCGGAAACCTACGCCACGCACGGATCACGTCGCAGCGGGACGACAGAGGCTGGGCACCGTGGTGGATTCGGCGAGCGACTCGGCTATCTCCGAACAGGTAGGAACCGCGCGGACAGTGCTTGTCATCCGCAGTGAGTAGCGGTCATGTCCGCGAGCAGCGGAATCCTCTATCGTGATCCGCTCGCGCCCTCCGCCACTTCAGTCGCCAGCAGGACCACGCACAGCGAGCCGATCAACGCCGCCGCGGCTGCTGCCCGTGCCTGGCCGTCGTGACGGTGCACTCGACAGAATTTTGGAGCGATCCTCACGGCATCTGCCCAGTCTGGATGCAGCGGCTGGCTGAACCCGTCGGTGCGTTCCGGTGAGTGATGGTCGGGCGGCGCGGGCGAGGAGGAGCGGTTTCACCGCAATGCCGCTGTCACCTCGTCGCTCAGGATTTCGAGCAGGCTCGTGCGGTCGGGTAGAGCGGCCAGGGGGATGAGGGTCGACCAGTGGTCGCGGACCGTGAGCTCGATCATCAGCGCGGTGATCTTCTCCGGGTCGACCAGGCCGTCCAGACCGGCCAGCACTCTTGCCGTGTACGCGGGGTCGGCTATCGATTGCGTCAGGCTCTCCGCGTAGTCGACCTCGCCCTGCTCGACGCGCAGGCGGACGAGCTCCGCTATGGCTTCGGCTCTCATGTGGGTGTTCGGTATCCCGCTCGCCAACCGCTGCGCTTCCCCCAGGTTTCCGGCAGCGACCGCGGAGCGGAAGTTGAACAGCATGACCTCTTTGGTGAATCCACTGTCCCAGCCGCTCGTCTGGGGCGAGAAGCCGTCGTCCACTTTCCCCTCCCAGGCCCCTTCCAGTGCCTTCTGCATGCGGTGCCTAGTCGGTCGGTCATCGATGCTGCCGATCGCCCGGCGAGCGTCGGCTGCGGCGGATTCCGCGTGGCTGTCGCCCGCCAGGACCGCGAGGTGGGTGACCTTGACGAACGTCCCGGCCGCCACGGTTGATCCTTTGATCAACCGGGCGACCGCCTCCGCGCGGGTGAAGTCGCCGATGTTCGCCAAACTGAGGGTGAGGTCGCTCAGTGCTTCGTCGTCCTCGCCCCGGCCGGCGGTGCGCGCCGTGGCTTCGGCCTCCCCGGCCAGCTGCCGGGCGCGGTCCGGGTGTCCGGTCGAGAGCGTGACCTCGGCCAGGCGGATGAGGGCCGCTGCCCTCGGGGTCGGCGGGAATTGGTCGACGCGGAGGTCGTCGACGCGCGCCGACAGCGTGGTCGACCATTCCTCGGAACCTGCGGTGACGTCCGCCAGGGCGGCCAACTCGTCGAGGTCGCGCTGTGTTCGCAGAACGGGGTTGAGCATCCTCGGGTTGTCCGGCACGGTCATCTCCAGGTCTGCCGCGGCATCGGTGACGCGGAAGGTCGTCCAGACGCGCACGTCCCGGTCGGCGATGTGCCGGACTGCGGCTTCGGCGAGGTCTGTCAGGGAGCGTGCGCGGTCGAGGTCCCCGGCGGCGGCCACGGCCGGCGCGAGCACGATGAGACGCGCTGCCCGGTCGGCAGGGGACCGGGTGGCGCAGGCGAGCGCGACGGCGCGGTCGAGGTCGCCGGAACCCTGCGAGGAGTTCAACGGCAGCAGGGCGCGGGACCGCGATGCGGGATCGGAGAGGGTGCGGGCGAGTGCTCGTGCGCCGGTGCGATCACCGTTCATCGAGGCGATGCGGACGAGTGATGTCGCGAGGCGGAGGTGGAGGTTGCCGTCGACCAGGCGGTGCAGCAGTGGCAGGGCCTCGTCGACGCTCCCCATGGCGACGGCCATGCGGGCCCGTGCGGCGATCACGCGGTCCCGGGCGATCCGGTTGTTCACGAACCCGGTGGCCAGTTCGGCCAGGTCGGGGAGACCGGCGGCGGTGGCCGACCGGGCGAACGACGCCGCTGCGCCGACCTTCGTCTCGGGGGAGGCATCGGCTCTCAGGATGCTTTCGGCGAGGGAGAAGTCGCCGGTGGCGGCGATCATCGGGATCAGGGAGTGCCACGCCCGCTCACGCCGGTCGGTATCGCCCGTGCGAGCGATGAGCTCACCTGCGCGACTCACATCGCCGGTGCCGGCCACGAGCCGGCCGAAGCTCGTCCACGCCACATCTCGGCAGCGCTCGTCGTGGATCGTGTCGGCGAGGTCTTCGACGCGGTCGAGCAGGCGGGAACGGGTCTCCACGGCGGTCGGCTCGGTGTCGCGCACCAGTTCGACGAGCGCGCGGACCCGGTGTTCGGGATCCGTGACGGCCTTCGCCAGGGCCAAGCCCCGCAGCGGCTCGCCGAGCCTGGCCAGCAGGCGCGGCAGCATCACCGGGATCAGCTCGTTCCGCGCCTCGATCCGCACCCGGTGGACGGCCAGGCGCACCAGGTCCGCCAAGTTCGGTTCCGGTTGCTTGAGCAGGACGTCCCTCGTGGTGGTTATCTCCGTCATCGCTGCGGCGTCCCCGCCCGATGTCCGCAGCATGTGATCGTGGCGAGCCGCATCGGTCGCGCACCAGGTCATCACCGCGTCGGCACCTGCCTCCCTGGCCATGCCGAAGTACGGTTGGAACAGGTAGCGGGGTGTGTCGTCCGGCCATCCCCTGGCGTGGTAGCGCCGTGCCCATTCGTGCAACCGGGTGCGGTAGTGGTCAACCCGATCCGGTCCCAGGTCGTTTATCGCGGTCCGCTGGAGCTCGCTGTGCGCCAGCACGTAGGCGGCGTCCGGGTCGAGACATTCTCCGGAGTCCGGGGCGAAGCTGCGCCCGGTGACCGTTCGCAGGTGCCGATCCACCTCGCGCTGGGATTTCCCCGTGAGTTCGGTGAGGTCGCGCCCGGTCAGGCCGCCGATGGCCGATGCGAGCAGGCCGAGCAGGTCCTGCTGGGTCCGGTTGCCGTTGAGCAACCGGTCGAGTTCGCGTTCGAGGTCGACCCGGATCGTGGCCGCCTCGGACGAGGGTTCGAGCCGGCGGACGATCGACCCGTCGTGCAGGGGGTGCTCCGGCGGCACGTCGGCGGGAACCGGTGGGTTCAGCCGGCCCGACATCACGACCCGCATCCCCGCTGGCGGTTTCCGCGGCAGCAGTGCCGCGATGCTGTGCGCATCGCCGTCGGCGGTCACGCCTTGGTCCTCGTCCAGCCCGTCGACGACCAGGACCAGGCGCTCGCCCTGCCGGGCGCACCTCCCAGCGGCGTCCGCGAGGGTCGTCATGAAGTGGATGTCGCGCGTCGAATCGGTGAGTAGGTCGGCCCTGGACTCGCCGAGGATGGCGAGCAGCTGTTCCATCAGGTTGTCCACGAAGCCGATCCGGTGGGACTGGTGGGCGAACCTCGCGGTGATGAAGAACGACACCACTCGAACGCGTTCCGGCGGGTGCAGGGCAAACCAGGCCAGTAGCGCGGACTTCCCGGCCCAGGCGTTCGCACGCCACCACAGGTAGTCCGGACCGGTCTCCCGGGTGCAGAACTCAGCCATCTCCCGGAGTTCGCGTTCCCGACCGATCAGGTCGTTCGGGGCGATCCGCAGCACCTGCTGCCGGTAGTCCGCAGAATTGCGGGGGAGTGGGGCGCCGACCTTGACCTCGACGTGGTCGACGCGCAAGTCCCGGAACTGGGTGAGGTCGCCCTCCGTGGTCCCAGTCATCACGTTGTCCGTGCGCGATCCCGACGCGAACCGACCGTTCAACCACTTCAGCAGTCCGTCGGCCATCGCCTGGTCCGCCCTTCGTCGTCGCGCCAGCCCGATCCGCGGCGCTCACCACGTCGCGCGTGTCGACCCGATTATCCGTACGATCCATCGCGGCGGTAACCCTCGTCGAACGCCGACACCCATGTGGTGAATCCCGGTAAACGACTCGAGGCTGCCGGTCGACGTCGACGGGGTCCGGTTCCACCCCTGCCCGCTCAGACGAAGTCGTCCTGGTCCTCGATGCCGCGTCTGCCGCTGCCCGAGCAGTCGGTCCCGCAGGTGATCGGCGTGGACGATTTCGCCCGGCGCCGCCGCCACCGCTACGCAACGATCGTCATCGACGCCCGCACCGGCCACCGTGTCGCGGTCCTGCCCGGCCGCGACGCCGCCGTCCTGGAGACCTGGCTGCGCGAGCATCCCGGTGTCGAGATCGTGTGTCGGGACGGCTCATCGTAGACCTGGAACTGGGTGTATTGGGCGCCGGACCGGATGGGATGTTGCGGCCCAGGTCGATGCGCCACAGTCGGGTGCCGTTGAGCCGGTAGGCGTCAATGTAAGTGTTGCCCGTAACACCGGAGTGGGCATTGGCCTTGGCGTTGTCCTGGTACCACCTCAGGAAGATTTCGTACTGGCCGTCACTGTCGACGGCGACCACGCTGGCGTCGTTCGCACTGTAGGTGCTTGCCGGCAGCTGGATCGGTACGTTCATGTGCGATTCGTCCCGCACGGCCGTCACGATCACCGCAGTCGGCACAGTTCACGGGCCAACGTCGTGGCGAACACGGCTGCCTTGTCCGGACACCAAGGCGGCCACCACGTGACCCCACCAGCGAGCCCGAGGCAGGGCCGGCAGGTCGTCGGCGGCGAGACTGGTGGATCTCGTGGAACTCTTGTGGATGCCTTTGTTCCAATGCTTGAAATGTTAGCGATCGGCTGGTGACTGGGTTACCCTGGCGAACGTATTCGAGGGCGTTCGTCGATGACAGGAGGGTTATTGAAACTGCCACCGGTGAGTGTTGGAGTGCGGGGCGGGCGGGCTGCAGCAGGATCTGCGCGGGCTGCCGAAGAGTTAGTAATAGAATCGCTAGCCCTGCCTGTGGTCGACGCGATTGCGGTGGGTGGAAGAATAAGCAAGTTCAACCTCGGAGAGCTCCACACTCTGGTGGGCAGGGCGGAGTTGCAGTTTGCTTTTGGTCTGGTAGATGATCGTGGAAGAGTGGCAAGTCGGCCGATCCTGACCAGTCTCGGATGGGATCATCGAACGTTGTTGGTCCCCGCGCTCGGCCGGAACTTCGTGGTCGCCCATGCGGCGGTAGGGGGTCAGCCGCTCGTTGACCGACGCATGCGCGTTGCGCTACCACAGGCCATGCTGCGCCTGTGTGGCCTAAGAGTCGGGCAACGGGTACTCATGGTGGCCACGGGGCTCGATGGCGTACTCGTTGTGCACCCTTCAGTGAATATTGCGCAAATGATCCGGAGTTTTCACGATCCGGACTCGGGTGCCGCGTCACCGGATGGTTTAGGTGTCGATGGCAACCAAAGCTGATATCGATGTGGCGCGTGCGCTGATTGCGCACATGGGAATTGCGCCGGAAGAGTTGTTCGCTGGGTATGCGAGCGATCGTCCGCCGATGCCTACTTTCGCGGAATTCCTTCCGGTGGTCGAGCGGACGGTTTCGGTTGGCACTCGTCGCTGTTACGGTTCGTATTGGAAGAAGGTCTTGGCGGTATGGTCGGACCGGAGGTTGGACGAGCCGCTTCCGTCGGAGATCGCGGATCTGGCTGAACAAGTCAAGATCAAGGCTGTCACGCGGCGCTCGGGCCGGGGCGGCGTAAGTGCTGCCGAGCATCTTATCGGTGCATTGCGATGCCTTTACAGAGTCGCGGTCGACGACGGACTGATAGCCGCTGCCGACGATCCCTCCCGGAAGGTGACGAAGCCGAAGAGGCTGCCGTCAAGGCGCCGCGGCCTGGAGAACGAACTGGTTGATCGGATCACCGAGGCGGCTGCCACGACGGGCAACGATCCGGCGCTGGACGCGTTGCTGATCCGGTTCCACGTCGAGACCGCTGCGCGCCGCGGAGGTGCTCTGGCACTGACACTGGACGACTTGGACCAAGAGCAGTGTCTGGTGCAGTTGCATGAGAAGGGCGGAACCAGTCGCTGGCAGCCGGTGTCGCCGACGTTGATGACACACTTGGTCGACCACGCGCACCTGAGGGGCGCGCAGGACGGCAGTAGTCCGGTGCTGCGCTATCACAACGGCGATCCGCTGACCTACAGGCGTTATGACGGCCTGTGGCGGCGTATAGGTCAACACGTGGAGCCAGTGTACAAGCAGGGCATTTCGACGCACTGGCTGCGGTACACCACCTTAAAGTGGGTAAGGCGCAACTTCGGCTACGCCGTCGCGCAGGCGTTCGCAGGGCATGCCGACAGCGCCTCGGACCACCACGGTGCGACAGCTATCTACGTTCGAGCAGGCATTGACGAGGTCGCTGCCGCACTGTCGGCGTTGACCGGTGAACCGCACCCTCTTGCTGGCGGTACTAGGCTGTGACGGCCGATTGCGTTCTGGGCGGCCATGGTGACAATATCGGAGGCGTGTTACTGGTCGCGGCGTTGGGCTGATCACAGCCGTTGATTGGCGAACAGCGCCCCTTTCATACCCAGCAGCGTTCGGTTCCGCTGTTCGTCCTTCGGTGCGTTGTTCATGCCGACTCGTGATCCCACCACGCACTTCGACGGGAGGCGGCGTCAGGAGATGATGTCCGTTGTCGATCATCCTGTGAGAGTGAACCTCGGGATGGTGCGAATCCACACACGGCTCGGACGTCGCTGCGGTTCTCGCACGGCAGGCCTATGGGTGGAGCGGTCTACATGCTGCTGCTCCACCGGTGTTTCGCTCTGTCGATGGTGGACTCTGCAGTGCATCCCGTGCCTTGTTGCATCCTGTCGGTCAGGCATCGATTGAAGGGGTCAGGTCAGTGTAGTAGCTGCTCAACGTCGAGTTCGACTTGTTCATGACCGCGAGGAACAAGTGTGAATGTGTCGTCGAGAAATGAAGCCAGCTTGGCGGCACCGAGGACGACCTCAGTTTGTTCGCGCCGTTCAGCGCGTGTGATCTTGGTGATCTTCACGGTTTGGTGGTTGACGCGGGTGATCAGCATGTCGAGTTCACCTGTAACTGTGCCGTCCGTGTTGCACTTGAGTGCCTGGGCGAGCAGGTCACGTTCGCAGACCCATTCAAGCCAGTGTT
The DNA here is from genome assembly GCF_054781895.1 of Saccharothrix stipae. Taxonomy (NCBI): domain Bacteria; kingdom Bacillati; phylum Actinomycetota; class Actinomycetes; order Pseudonocardiales; family Pseudonocardiaceae; genus Saccharothrix; species Saccharothrix stipae. The sequence goes on from NZ_BAAGTN010000011.1 coordinate 51,001, forward strand.
TGCCGTGCCAATTCCAGACGTACAGTAAGATGGTGTATGGATCGGCTTGGTCGTAGGCCAGTCGAACCTTCACGCCGGTCAGGCCTATCGCACCGGTGGTCTCAATGACTAGCGGTCTGCTCATGGAAACGGTCCCCCTGGTTTGTTGTATGACAGTGGTGGAGCGGCTCGGCAGGCTCGTGGGTTGCCCCACCACACCGCGGCCCAGGCGAGGTGCTTAGCGGTGCGGGTGCGCCGGAGTCTGTGGTCAGTAGCGCCGGTCCCTGCTGGGATCGCGACGCTCGACCATGACGAGGGTGGGTTCGGACGAGCGGATCACGGTGCTCCTGGGTCGGTACTGCGCTTCCTGCGTCGGTGGAGTTGCTCGCGGTGCTGGGTTAGGCATAGCGGGTCTCAGGTGGAGGTTCCCAACCGTGGGACCATCGCGTCCGGTGACCATCCGCACTCCCTTGTTCGTCGTGCCTACCCATCGGGGGAGCGCCGCGCCGTCGCGGTGTCCGGTACGAAGGCTGCGACGACGGCCCTGCGTGGCGCCGCGCAAACGTTGGTTGCGTGCCGGATCCGGCAGCGCCGGTCGTTCTGACCCCGGATGGGTCCACGGGCATGTCCCCAGGTCCGAGATCAGCTTCGTGACTCGGAGCGAGCTCGACATCGCATCAAACCCGGAGACCAATTGTGAACCGCATCGATGCGGAGAAGCCTAAGCTGGTTGGGTTGCACTAGGTAATGGCCCTATCACTGTCGGCATCGCCCTGGGGCCGAATGGAGGAGACCCTGACTCGCATGTCGGTCCGGACGACGACTCGACGAGCGACAACACGCGTTGTGACGGCTCAAGTCGCCTGCATGTCTTCTGGCCGCGCCGTACCGGGACGACTGGAATCCGCGTGTCGGCACTGATGCGCCGCGGGGCACGGACGCGGCATTGTTGCCGGTGCACCGCGTCGCCGCCCGGACCGCCGAGATTTAGGGGAGAGCCGCAGACCATGACCCGAATCGAGCACGACCAGGTCGACCGCGCCAGGTTGGTCGGCGGTGACTCGACCGGTTACCTGCACCACCAGGTCGAGGATGCCGCGCGCCGAAGCGGACCGGTGCATCTGGCCAGCCAGGCCAACGGTGTGCGGGTCCACGTCCTCACCGTCGGGTTGGAGCAGGCGCGGACGCTGTTGAACAACCATCCGGGCTTGACCAAGGACGGCGCCGGTATCGCCTCCGTGATGAGGGAGCACATGGTCGAGGCGGGGGTGGAGCCGAACGTGACGGCGGTCATCGGCGGAAGCATGATCAACGCCGATCCGCCGGACCACACCCGGCTGCGGCGCCCCGTGGCGGCGGCGCTGACCCCTCGCAGGGTGCAGCAGTTGCGGCAAAACGTCGTCGAGATCACCGGGGCACTGCTCGACGAGGTGGATCCGGACCGGCCGGTCGACATGGTGGCCGCCTTGGCCTTGCCGTTGCCGTTGATGGTGATCTGCGAACTGCTCGGCGTGCCGGCGCAGGACCGCGGCCTGCTGGCCGGGTGGTCTTCGGCGATGATGACCGAAATACCCGAACGGCAGCAGCCCGCCTCGGAGGCGATGGTCGGCTACCTGGCCGCGCTGATCGAGGACAAGCGCGCCAGGCCCGACGAGGCGTTGCTGTCCACGTTGGTGCACACCGGCGGCGAGGACCGACTCGCCCCGGAGGAGGTCCTGACCACCGCGGTGCTGATGGTGCTGGCCGGTCACGAGACGACCACCGCGGCCATCGGCAATACCCTGGCCGCGCTGCTGCACACCGAGCAGTGGTCCGCGGTCGCCGCAAACCCCGAGTCCATCCCCGACGTGGTGCGGGAAAGCCTGCGCTGGGACCCTCCCACCCGCAACATCCCGCACTACCTCGTCCGCGAGCCCATCGACCTGGGCGACGGCGTGACGCTGTCACCGGGCGCACTGGTGATGGTCAACCTCGGCTCGGCCAACCGGGATCCGGAGGCGTTCGGCGCCGACGCGCACCGGTTCCTGCCCTTCCGGCCACGCCCCGCCCGGTCGCACCTGACCTTCGGCCTGGGGTGGCACCGTTGCGTGGGCAGCCCTCTGGCCACGATGGAGACCGAGATCGCGGTACAGGAGGTCCTCTCGCGCTGGCCGCGCTCACGTCCGGCGATCGCGGTGCACGAGATGCCACGCAACCCGTACCTGGTCACCAACGGGTTCGCCGAGGTCGACGTCGTCCTGACCGGGTGAACCGCCTTCGCCGCGCGTCCCCGTAGGGCTGGGCGGGTCGTGAGTTTGACGTCAGTGGTCCTCGCGCCGCTGGATAAGGCGTGTGGCGAGCTCGACGCGGTTAGCCGCGCCCACCTTGTCGCGCATGCTGCGCACGTGGCTTTCCACCGTCCGATGGCTCATGTACAGCTTGTCGGCGATCGCCTTGTTTCCCAGGCCTTGGATCAGCCACTTGGCGACCTCGTTCTCGGTGGCGGTGAGCCTTGGCTCGCTCTCCGTCAACTCGCCGCCTGCGGGCTTGTTCGAGGCAGGCCGGTCGGCCGCAGACTCGTCCTCGTCGTCGGGCGCATCGGCGTACCGGCCGTTGAGTACCAGCGCCACGGCGTCGTCCACGGTGCCCACTCGGACGTCACGGGCTTGCTCGTACTGCTCGGGGGACAGGTGTTGGGCCACTGCGGCCTCGGCGTTCTCCTGCACCAGGGCGAAAACCCTCAGATCACGGGAGAGCTGAATGCCGGTCGCCTGATGCAGGCCGTCGGCCGCGCCCAGCAGTCGGGCCGCGGCGACGGCGGAGCGTCGCCCGCAGCGGGCCAACGCCCAGGCCAGCACAGGAAGGGTGAACAGCGGGGTCCACCGGTCGTTGATCCGCTGCTGACCACGCACACCGTCGAGGAGTACTCGCACGGCCGCGCGCGGCTCGTCGTCGAACCGGACCAGTGCCACCGCCTGACACCAACGGGCCCATGCCATGCCCCATTCGGCGCCCAGCCGCTCGCAGCCGGCCAAGAACTCCTGTGCTGCCCGCCGGCCTTCCTCCGCGTCCTCTACGAGCACCGACCCGATCGTCAGCAGCGTCTCGGTCAGGTGCGCGTCGACCAGAGCATCGGGGCCGTAGGACAGCCACAGGCGATGCGACTGGCGCAGCAAATCCATCCCACTGCGGTCGCCATCGAGCAGGGCGACCTGAGCCCCCTTGATGAACAACAGAGCGGCTACCTGCTCGTCGGTCGGGGCCATCGCCTCGGCATCGGCGATGCGCCTCAGCACCGCCTCGCGGCCTTCCCCCAGGCACAACATCATCCACGCGTCGAGCGCGATCGCGCTCGCCCGCAGCACCGACGCGACCGCCGGGGTGGCCTGCAGGGCGCGGTTGAGCCACAACGACTGTTCTGGCAGACGTCCGGAGTACGTCCACCAGCGAGTCCGAGCCACGTCCACGGCCATCTCCAGGCCCTGCCCGGCGCACGCGGGATCGGCCAGCAGCGCCCCAAGTGCCGCCCGCAGATTGGGCATGTCGACTTCGACGGCGCGCAGTACCTCCATCTCGTTCCCGCCGCGCCACCCTGCGGCATGCCGCGCTGCGACGTGCCGGTAGTGATCGCGGTGCCGCTGCCGGACTGCAGCGGCTGCGTCGGGTAACTCGTGTAGTCGCTGCGCGGCGAACTGCACGACCGGTTCCAACAAGGTGTAGTGGGTGCGGGACGGGGAGGGCACGACGAGCGACCTGTCGACCAAGCCGGCCAAGGCCTCTGCGACTGCGCGCTCGGGCAGCTTCTCGTCGGCGCACACCTGCTCGGCGGCCTCCAGATCGAACGGGCCGGTGAACACTGACAGCGCCGCCAACAGCAGCTGTTCGGCCGGCTCGCACACCCTGTAGCTGGGGCCGATCAGCTCGTTGAGGGCCTGCTGGTGCGGCGATCGGTCGAGCCGGGCGGCGATGGCCTCCGGCGACACTGATCTCATCTGCCCCACCACCAGCTCGATGCCCAGCGGCAGTCCGCCGACACTGCGCAGGATCAGTCGCACCGCAGGCCAGTTCTGCTCCGTCAGGCTCCACCCGGGCACTCCCGCGTGTGCGCGTTCGACCAGTAGCTGAACCGCCTCCACCTTCGGATTCAGCGGCCCGTCCTCGTCGGGCAGCTCCAGCGGCGGCACCATGATCAGCATTTCGCCGATCAGACCGAGCAACTCGCGGCTGGTGGCCAGCACCCGCAGCTGAGGCGCCCCGCGCAGCAGCGTGTCCACCAGGCCGCCCACGTCCTCCTTCAGGTGTTCGCAATTGTCCAGGATGAGCAGCATTCGACGGTCGCGCAGGAACGCCATCAGCGATGTCCGCAGATCCCGGGCGGACTGGCTGGGCAGCCGTACCGCCGATGCCACGGCCTGCTCCAGCAACGCGGTGTCCCCGGCAGGCACTCGGCGCAAATCGACGAACGCTCCGCCGTGCTCGTAGGCGGACTGCGCCAGTTTGGCGTATTCCTGGGCCAACCTGGTCTTGCCCACACCAGGACCACCCGAGAGCGTGACAAGTCGGGATCCGCTCATCGCATTCCTCAGATCGGTCAGCTGTCTACGCCTGCCGACGAAGGCGTCCCGCGTCTCGATGCTGCCGTCCTGGTCTGATGCTGCGGCCCCAAACGACGTGCCCATACAGTGCACCGTACGACACCCGACCTGGACTGGGCGGCCGTTCCGCAACGTCGCGGCGGCACCCCGACGAAACGTGACCATTCGCACCAGGGCTCGGCGGTGGTGAGGGCAGCACATCTGCCACCCATTAAAGGCTGTGCGGCTCAATTGGCCCGTTTAACTGCGCTGGCTCGGCCGGAACTTGACAATTGACGATGGTGACTCGACAGTGCTGCGCTGATCGGGTGGAGGGTCCTGCCCCGGTTGGGTGCGTCCGGTGATGAGGCATGTACCGTCGGTAACGATGTGGTTACCCGCTGGTGGACCTGGCGTCTCAAGGTCATCCGCACTTGCGCGGGTTCGAGCTGACTGCGGGGTTCGCCCTGATGCCTGGTGAGGCTGGCAGTCACGATGCTTGTCGGTACACGGCGACTCGGTCACCAAGACCGGGGTCGCACGCGTGAGTGACGTGCAGGTGGCACTGGACAGGCCTTCGATCCTTGTCGCGTGACGGGACCCGGTGGCGACGCCACAACCGTCATCACCAGGTGGGAGCTCCCAGGCATGAACCGGTTCGTGACAAGGGCGAGCGTCGCCACGACGGCATCGTGCGCATGATCGCGCCGAGTTCGTCGCCTGCGAGGTGCATGGCTGCCGCGCGACAGGCCAGGGAGGGGAAGCAGGTGTCGTTGAGCGACGACCGACGGGAACGGGGATCCCTGTGGCCAGACCGTTCCTTGCGAGAACGGTACGTCGAACCACAGGTCTCCGACGGCCCGGCGGATCAAGACACGGCGACGGGTAACGGCAGTCGGTCTTCGGTGCTGGAGCGGGCGTTTCAGATGCTGGAGGTTGTCTCCAACCAGGACCGGCCGATGAACCTGACCGAGATGAGCCTCGCGGTCAAGCTGCCGCTGCCGACGACGCACCGCTTGGCCAAGGCTCTGGTGAGGTTGCGTGCCTTGGAAAGGGATCACGGTCGGTACACGCTGGGGCCTGTGTGGTCGGAGTGGTCGGGTGCCCGGCCGCAGTGAGAACCGTCCGGCTCGTCGGGTTGGAGGATGCCGTTCCACGAGCAGCGAGACACCGGATCAGGGCTGCTGGAGACGGATCGTGGAGGCGACCGGCGCGTTCGTATGCGCCTGTCGTTGTCACGGAAGGTCGTCTCACGGTGTGGGGCGGAGCTGCGGCGGGTTGTCCGGGCAATAGTGTCCGGGACGGTCGCGGCGGGTTCGCGGAAGCTGTACCGGAGGAACCGTCGCTCGGGTGGTCCGCACCGATGATGCGGACCACCCGAGGTTGAGAACGAAGGGCTCCAGCGGACGCTGTGCGCACCAGGTGTCCGTCACGATGGCCCGTCAGGACGTTTCAGCGTTGCAGGACGATCGTGCCCGCGGGGACTTCAGCCAACGCGCCGCGCAGCTCGTCGGGGGTGATGAGGCAGTTCTGGGTGTCGAGGTGGCCCAGCGGCGAGATGGGCGGCAAGCCGGGCACGCTGGTGGCGCCGAGCAGGCTCGTGCAGATGCGTTCACTACTGACCACCAGGGGCAGCCAGATGCGGGTGAGCCACCCACCTCCGGTGGTGCGGGCCGCGATCGCGACGAACGTGCGTGGTTTGCCTGCTGTGGGTGGGGGAGCGGTTGGTGGTGTTCCGTTGGTCGTGACGCGACCGAGCTGGGCGAACACCGCCACACTGCCAGAGACGTGATCGATGTCGACTCTGTGGCCGGTCCGGGACAGCCGCAGCGTGTCGTCGAGATGGATCCAGCCGGTAGGCGTGACGCCGCCGTCGAGCGGGCGGGTCGGCAGCAGCACGCGCACCCAACCCGGTTGGCGTTCGGTGATCGGCACCCATGTCGGGGTGAACACTTGTCTGGGCGGCAGGCGCGCGAACGGCTGCCCGCCGGGTGCGTTGTACACCGCGGTGGCGGCGGTCGGATGGAGTACGTCGGTGCCGGGGTCACCGGTCGGGTCGGGATCGGCCGGTGCGTGCGCCAGGACCTGCCCGACGACCGCGAGCGGTAGCCGGTCGAGGTGATCCTGACTTGGCTGCTGTGGTGGGATCGCGCCAGGCGCCGGTGTCGGTGTGATCGTGGCGGGTACCGAGGTGGTGGGCACCGTGCGGACCAGGGTTGTCGCTGTAGCGGTGACCGTGGCCTGTTCGGCTGACCGTGCGGAGGTGTCGTCCTGGTGGCGCAGCAGCACTACCAGGATCGCCAAGGCGATACTGGCCCCGATCAGCCGCACGGTCGGGCCGTGCGCTGTGAGGATCGTCCGTCGTCGCGAGGGGACCGGCGGCGGCAGGGGCAGTGCGTCAGATGCGCCGGCGGAGATGTCGACGGTGACGTCGCCGGCCAACGTGTGGATGCGGGTCTGCGGCTCGGTCATGGCGCGACTGCCGCGATCTTGTCGGCTACGGTGCGAGCGATCGAGCAGGTGTCGATCTGGGTGAACTTTCCGTTGGTGATGCTGACGCCGCCGGCGCCGTTGGCGAGTCGGATGATCGCGGTGCACATCGCGTTGCCCCTGCGGTCCTGGCCGGGCTTGAGCAATCCCTGTTTGCCGCCGTAGGTGGTGGCGGAGGAGTTGGTGTGGTCGGCGGGGTTGGTCGAGACCTGGTCGGGGCGGGCCCAGACGATGAGTGCGAAGAAGTCGCGGCCGGTGTTGCTGCTGGCGTTTCCCTGTTCGTCGACGGTGACTTCGACGGTGTCGCCGTTGTCGTAGCGACACGCGATCGCGAAGGCATCCCCGTCGCGCGGAGGGCGCAGCGATGGCTTCGCGTCGGCCTTGGTCGGGCGTACCTCGGCGGGAAAGGCGGACCAGCCGATGGAACAGGGGTCGTAGGGGGCGCCGACGCTCGCGGCGTCGACACGCTGGTCGAGGTCGCCCAGGGTGATGGGCGCGTCAGGCTGATCCGATCCCGAGGCTGTCGCCGAGCCGGGAGTTGGAGTCGTCGGGGCGGTTGACGATCCAGCGGTGCTCGATGTGGTGCCGGCCGAGGTCGCGGTGCCGGGGACGGTGGTGGTGCAGGCGGTCAACGTCATCGCTGCCGCGGCGATGACGAGGGCCGCGATGGTGCCGGTGCGCATGGATGGTCTCCGTGTCGGTGGAAGGGTCATCGCGGGTAGAGCGCGCCGAGCAGTGCGCCGGCGAGGTCGTCGCGGAACCCGATGCGGTTGCGGTCGACCGGGGTGTTGGAGGGACGGCCGCGTGGCGGGTGCAGCTCCAACCGGATCAGCAGCACGCCTGGTTTGTCGGCGTCGCCGTGCGGAGCCAGGGTGATCTGCTCGCCGTCGCGTCCGACGCCGTCGGAGTCGGCGGCCAGCCCGGTTGTCATCGCCGGTACTCCGGCGATCTGCACCTGGCGGGTGAGGGCGGAGATGCCCGGATCGGACTGGAATCTGGCCAAGTACTCGCGCAGGGGCGAGGCGCCGAACAGTCCGAGTTTGATCGCGATCTGGTTGTCGGCCGACCACAGTTCGCACCAGGAGGAGTCGTTGACGTAGCGGTAGAAGCCCTCGCTCAGCCACTGCTGCCAGGTCTGGTCGGGTAGTGCGCTGCACAGCATCTGCGAGCTGGCGGCCTCGTCCGCGGCCCACGCCGTGAACAGATGCTCGCCCTTGGCCGGTTCGGTGCGCTGGAACTCGGCGCAGTTGTCCGGGTCTGGCGCGCGGCTGCACACGGCCGGTTGGGAGCTGTCCTGGGTCGATTGCGTATGGGGTCGTGCGGTGCCGTTGATGGTGGTGGTGCAGGCCGACAGCGCCATGATCGCCGCCAGGAGCACGGTGCCGAGCGTGCGGGTGGGGGTCACGGCTTGCCCACCGCGTTCAGGATCTTCTCGACCAGTGCCTGGGACGGTTGTTCGCAGTCGGGGGTGTCGACCTGGATGATCTGGACTGCGGGCAGTGCGTCATCGTCCTGGTGGTCCTCGACGATCGTGGCGTCCGGATCCCACACCGCCACCGTTCGGCACTGCCCGGCACGGGCACCCGTCACCGCCTTGTAACCGGCGATGTCCACGGCCCGGTACTCGTCGGGCGAGATCGTCAGGTTGCGTGCGGGGTCCTCGTCGACCCCGAAGACCACGGTGATCCCACCGGCCCCGGCTTCGCCCTTGGGGTTCGCGGTGCCGGCGGCACCGGGGATGATGCTGCACTCGTAGACCTCGCGCGGCTGGATCTCCGCGTCCGCGCCCACATCGTCGACCACGGCGGTGAGCGCCTGGCATGGATCGCGCAGCGCCAACGGCAGCGCGGGCTGCGTGCGACCGGAACCGTGGCGCGGCAGGTCACGCCACCGGTCTGTGAGCTGCCCGACGTAGTCACGGGCGAAGTCGCACACCGGCCGAACGACGTTGTCGCGGTCGCCGGGGTGGACGTCGAGCACGACCGCGTAGGTGTCGTCCAGCGGGCGGGCCAGCTCGCAGGAGGGCTGCGGCGCACCCTCCTCCTTGACGTAGAACTCCACGCCGCCGACCTGCTCGGGCGCTGCCTCGCGACGGAGCGCGGCGTCGTACTCCTGCGCCGCCCTCAGGTACATCGTCCACGTGGAGTCGAACTCCGACTTGTGCAGCCGCAGGGTGCAACTGTTGAAGCCGTCGTCGCCGGGCATCAGCTCGTCTCCGGTGCTGCCCTCACCGGACGCCTTCTCGGCCGCCGCCGGGTCGTGCAGCGCGCAGGCGTCGATCTCCCGGTAGCGGGAGTACGCCTCGGCCGCCGGGCGCAGGTCCTGAGGTATGGCCGGGTGGACCTCCGCCTGCGTGGAGGGGTTCGGGTCGTGCGTCGGGGTGGGTGTCGACTGGTCGGATGGTGAGCCGGTGCACGCCACTGCCGCGAGCGCCACAGCGCAGAGCAGCAGGACGGCCCGAACAGGGCCGCGCAACATGGATCTCCCTACAGGTGAAGGTAAGCGCGCCGAGAGGTCAGCGCTTGAGGTGATGGGCGAGGTCGACGACCGGTACGCCGTCGAGGGTCTGTGTCGCGGATGTTCGCGAGTAGTCCCGCGTGACGTCGTCGGTCGCTGCGGGGCGAAGGGGTTGTGTAACCAACTCGCGATGGGAATCGCGTGAAGTACACGCCTGGCCGCTGGCGCGGCATGCCTGTCCGTCCTGTGACGACTCGGCGGGCGTGGTGGAGCTCCCGGTCCGGCGCAGCAGGATCGCGATGACCGGTCCGAGCAGACACGCCAACAGCAGCGAGCCAAGACCCACGGTTCCTTCGGTCACCGCGGCGACTGGTCCCAGGGCCAGCCAGCCCGCCAGCAGGCATCCGACATCCGAGACAACCCGGATCACCGCCAGGCGCAACCACGGCCGGCGGCGGTGCAGCTCCAGCATCAGGCCGTCACGCGGAAGTGCACCCATCCCGGCGTCCAGGTACAGGGTGATCCCCAGCGCGAACAGTGTGCCGCCGAGCGGCAACAGCGCCAGGCGCCACACCAGGGTGAAATCCGGCAGCAGGGCCAAGGCCACGTCGCACACGAGCGCCGGAGCCGCCGCGGCGACGACCGTCCCCACACCCGGCCGCACCCGCAGCGGCAGGTAAGCCAGCAGCAGAACCGCCTGAACGGCGAGGAACGCGCCGCCCATCGTCCACCCGGTGTGCCTGCTGATTGCCGCATGCAGGACGTCCAGCGGTAGCAGACCGAGCCGGGCACGCACCAGCAGTGCGATGCCCAACCCCATCGCGACCGTTCCCGCCACCAGGCCGATGAACCGGGCTCCCTGCGCCGTGATCCGACGGCCGGTGCCGGTCATACCTGCACCTGTCCGGCCCTGCATTGCCACGCAACCGCGGCTCGTGGCGCGACCGCACATCGAACGGGCGGACCCACGGAACTCGGCATCGCATTACGCATGGCTGTCCCTTCGATCTCGTTGTTTGAGAACACCGGCTGGCAAGGGGGTGCCGGTCGCGCGCTGAGGACCATAGTCGACTCGAAGTGCTCCAGGGAATGTTTTCATCAGTCGAAACAATGCTTACGACGCGCGTGGCGGAAGATTTCATGTGGTGGAATCGGCTCTTTTCATGCATTGAAAGCATTTCACTTGAGGAAATATCAGGCACAGTCGAGATGGTTGTATTTGTGCAGGTCGGAAGCCAATTGTGTTTAGTTCGAACTTTTTTCGTGACGGGACGCAGGAGTCTGTGTCATTGTTCTGTCGGCAACGGGGTCATCTGTTGCGGCGAAGCTCATGGATGCGGACATGGCCAATGGTCTGTCGCGATGACGCGAAACGTGCCTGCATGGGTCGGTTTGTTCGCGATTGACGGGTTGATTGCTCGTGGACTGTCAGAGGACGGCTGTCGCACGAAGTCCGACCAAGCGGTTGTACGCAGCCCTGCTGACGGGTGGATAACAGGGGGAACAAGGTGGAGACACGTCGTGCACGATGGCGGCACACCGTGGAAGGGCAGCTGCTGGTGCTGCTGGGACACCGGGCGGATCCGGTGCCGCAGACGATCAGCGACCGCCTGGTCAGGGACGGGTCGCTCCAGGTCCTGACCGCCGACGCCGCTGGTGACCTGCTGCTGCTGGAAGCGACGCTGCGGCAGGAGTCGGCCGAGGCACTGGAACGGATCGACGACGCACAGCGGCGCATCACGACGATCCGGTCCGCGACCAAATCCGACATCGGCGCGCTTGAGCGGGCGGTGGACGAGCACGCCCAGGCCGTGCGGGAGCTGGAGAACGCGCGTGCCCTGGCCGAAGATCTCCGCGACTTCGTGATCGGGCTGGACCCGCCGTCGGGGCCACTGCGGGCGGCTGCCGACGGCTGGCGTCGGTCACCGGACGTTCCTGCCCAGGTGGTGGTCTTTGATGACGAGACCACGTTCCTCACCCTCGACCCTCGGAGGGCGACTGCCACGGGCTTGGGTGTCTTCGCGTTGAACGGCGTCGAAGAGTGGGGGTGGGCCTGGCGTCGCGACGGCGATGACGACGACCTGTCCGCCGCCCTGCAACCGGATCGCTGCGGTCAGTGGGTGCTGGGCTACCTGCCGGCCACCCAGGAGATCTACGCGGTCCTGCGCGGAGCGGGTGTGCCGTCGCGGATCTGGCTGCTGGGGCGGACTCTCGCCCGCGATACCGCGCACGCGGTCCTCGACGAGTTGGCACCGCAGATGGCGCATCCGAACTCGCTGATCTCGGCTGCCAGGACCATCCACACGGCATCGCTGTCGCGGACGCGGGAGCCGAGGGTCCCGCTGACTGACTCGACGTTCTGGGACGTGGGCATCCCGACGGACGAAGGCGACCTGGGATGAGGCGCCATCGGCGGAGGTCCACCGTGTTGGGAATGTTGAGCGTCCTGGCTGCGGCGGTGGCCTGCGCGACCTCGCAACCAGAAGACGTCGTCGACTCGGCATCCGCGGATGCGAATCGCCCCGATCCGCAAGTGAAAACCGCGGTGGTGATCCCGCCGCCACAGGCGCGCGGATCGATGGTCACTGTCACCGGCAGCGTCGAGTGGACCGGACGTCAACCCGGCTGTGTCGTGCTGGAGTTGCCCAGTGGGCAACGCTTCCAGCTCACGGGCACAGTCACCGACGACGGCGAACGGCAGGCGCGAGCTGGCGAACGTCCGTCACGGCAGGAGATCGAGGCCACCGGCCACATCCCGCCCGTGGGCGCAACGTCCTGCGGTCCGATGCGGGCGTTCTGGGCAGAGCAGCTGGCATTGATCAGACGCTAAAGGCGTTGGACGGCAATCACTTCACCGAACGCGGCGTGTCGTCGCGCTCACCAAGCGCCCTGCCCCGTGACAACCACAGACCGCCGGCCCCGACTGCGGGCCGGACGCTCACCGTCGGATGGCGGTGAGAACCAGACTGCCGGTCACTCCCGACCGGCAGGGTGTGCCGCGCCGCCGCTCAGGCCCAATCCCCCTGGGGGCGCGGCGAGCGGCGCGGCACACCGTCCCCACCGGAAGCAAAGGAACCCGATGACACGCACGTCCATCCTGCGCCTGCTCGGCGTGCTCGGCCTCGCGCTCGGGCTGTCGCTGGCCGTCGCCGCGGGAAGCGCCTCGGCACAGATCGCCATGGGCGGCCCATACGGGCCCACCTCGACCGACAAGTCCGCGTCCCGGATCCAGGCACCTTCAGGCACCCCCGGCTCGCAGATCCAGACCCAGGCCGGCGTGGTCCTGCCCGGATCGCAGATCCAGGGCGAGGTCAAGCTCGCGGCTCCGGCGCCATCCCAAGCGGGTACCGAAGGCGTGACGGCCCAGGGGTGCGGCTGGTATGCGCCCAACCGGAACTCGTACTACGTCCACTGCGGATCCGGACGGATCTCGATCAACGTGGAGTTCTGGTGGGGCACAGGCGCGACCCGCTCGATCTGCGTGTGGCCCGGCACGACCAACCTGTCCACCCACCCGTCCCTCCAAGGCGGGCTGATCACCTACGCCTACTACAACGGCCGCGGTTGCTGACAAGTCCACCTGTAAGGCGCTTGCGCGCGAAACCAGGTGCACCGCCGCTGTCGGGGACGTCCGGCGCACCACCTCATTTCTAGCCCAACTGTCCACTTAGTCCGGCAAATGACGAAGGAGGTGACCATCGTGCGCCACGGCAGGACGAACGACCCGGGAAACGTGGTCCCACGCCGATCGCGAGGAGTCGTCCTCGGCGGGCTCGCGCAAGCCGTCCTCACCGTGGTCGCAGTCGTTCTCACGGCCGAGAACCGAGAGTACAGTCACTCGGCTACCGGTTCCTCGCCCGGCCGGCAAACGGGACCGGTCGCCGATGCGGCGGCCGGTCCCGTGGCATCACCGCGGCCCCGGCCGGTATCCGAGGAGCAACTGGTCCTGCTGCCGCAGGCAGACACGTTCACTGAGGTGCCCGATGCGCCACGCGACTCGGCACCCGAGCAGGTGCCGGACGGCACGGTCGCGCATCCCACGCGCACCGTGGCGGCGTACGCGTCGCCGGGTGGTGACCCCGTCGCTGCGGTGCCCAGCACCCAGCTCATCGGCGTCGAACCGGCGCGCGCTCAGGTCGACACCTGGCTGCCGATCCTGGAGCCACGATCGAACTGGGTCATGGTCGCCCTGCCGTCGAGGCCCAACAACAGGGTGGCCTGGCTGTACCTGGGACCTGACATCATGCTCGCCACGACGCCCCACCTGGTCACCGTCGACCGGGCGCGCTACTCGCTGACGCTGCACCAGGATGATCGCGAGATCGGACGGTGGACGGTGGGCATCGGCGCCAGGAACTCCGTCACGCCCCAGGGACGCACGTTCGTGATCGCCACGACGCGAGACCCCACCGCCACCTACACGCCGGTGCCCCTGGCGCTGGGTGCGCACTCCGACACTCACACCACCTACGGCGGAAGGCCCGGAACCATCGCCGTGCACGGCTGGCCCGATCCGGGCGTCTTCGGCGCCGCCGGCTCCAACGGCTGCATCCGGGTTCCCGCCGACGCACTGCACACACTGACCACACTCCACGACGGAAACCCCATTCCTGCGGGCACCACCGTGTTGATCAAATAGCGGGCGCCAGGGGCGTCGATGCCGGGCAGGAAACCGTTCAGCCGTAAGGAGATCCAGTGACGAGTAGGTCTGCCCGCATCATCCTGGCCGGGTTGGCGGCCGGTGCGCTCATCGCAGGTGCCGCCACCGTGTTGACCACGACCGTCGCTTCGGCCCGGGCGGCAGGGATCAGCGTCCCATCGTCCACGACGATGACCACGCCGCCGAAGCCCGCGGCCATCACGTCCAAGCCCACCACGACCACGCCGATAACCACGACGTCCCGCCCGACGGGAACGTCATCGTCGTCGGCGCCGAACCCTTCCGGCCCTCAGTCAGAATCGACGACGACCAGCGTGGTCGTCGTCCCTGCACCCGCACCGTCGATCGTCGTCGCCCGGCACCCGGTCACCGGGTGAACCGAGTGACGAGCCCTCAGCGCGCGGCCCGCCCTCGCTTCCCAGGAGGGCGGGCCGCGTCCCCACCAACGCCGGCTTTCAGGCAGGAGCATCACCGTGTCCCTCGTCGACATCGACACGCGCGTCAGCATCGGCCACGACGCCACCACATTCAGGACCGCGGTCGAAACGGAAAGGCCGGCCACCGACACTCCTGGAACCCATGGCGAAAGCCCAGGCCAGGAGCTGGAGGAGCGGGCAGTGCGGCTCAAGCGTCTGATCAACACAGCGCCTACGTACACCGCGGCCTTGTCCTGGTGGACCGGCTTTGCCGTGCGCAGGACAGCGCGCGCCCCTGACACGCGCCGTGAGGTGAACCCGCTGGAGGCCAAGCTGCTCGATATCCCGCCCGGTGCCCGTGTCACGGTGCGCGACGGCTTTCTGGTGCCTGCCACGGGTGATGCAGCCGTGCGTCTTGCCGCGGTGACGGCGCTGGTGTACGAGTCGGCGCTGCGCCTGGACATCGACGGGCAAGCGGTGCTGCGACACGGCAGCGTCCCGCTGGGCGAGCTGCTCGGTGCGGCGGTGCAACGTGCCACCCAGTTCACCGTCCGTATCGACGGGCCAGCGCAGGCCGATGCCCCGGCGCTGTACTCGCAGGCACGTCTGCTCGTGGCGGGACGTCCGGTCGCGGTGGTGACCGAGACGACCTACTGGTGGCCGCTGCTGTGGCGGGCGCCCGCCACGGTGCCGCAGTACATCCAGGTTGGCCCGTGGACGGCGAGGCCGTGACAACCCGCCACTGGAGTTGAGCATCGTGCGCGTCCCATACCTTGTGGTCGCATCGTTGATGACTGCCGATCGCCGGAGCGTCGAGGCGATGCTGGACCGGTGCTCTGACCGCACCGTCGTGAACCGGTGCGGCGGAGGATCGCCTGACGCCGCCCGTCTCTCCCTGCCCGGAGCCCTGGCCGACTGGGGGCTCGATCCCATCGGCAACAAGGCGCGCAGCCGTGGCGGCTGACCCACCCGGAACTGGAATCGACAGCGGAGCACGGCGATGACCGGTGACCCATCCGGGGCGGCCCGACCCGCCCCCGCAGCCGCGACTCATGGTCGCGACTCCTACCTGGAGCGCTGCCTGCGTGTGCTGGAGTCCATCGCTCCCCAACCGGCACCGTTGACACTGGCCCGGATCGGCGAACTCGGCGGCCTTCCGCTCAGCACGGTCCACCGTCTCATCCGCGCCCTGGAAGACTGCGGCGCCGTGGAACGGGTGGGCCGCCGATACCGGATCGGCGGGCGACTGGTCGCGATCACCTCTCGCACCACATCCGAGCGGCTTGACCGAAAGAACTGACCGGTTGCCGCGCGATTGCTTCGACGACTTCGCCTCGACACGCTCATGGCGGGCGGGGTGTGCGGGAACCGCCCCCGGTTCCCGCACACCCGTTTTTCGACACATGGAATGTGTCGCCAGTGCGAGCGGAAGATTATTCGCCTACGCCCCCACGGCTCGACGAGCAATCAACCGCCCGCACACCCGACAGCGCGCAGACCCGACTGCGCACCGACTACATCATGGCACGTCGCGGACTTCTCCGCATCGCATCAGATTCAAGTCGGGTGGTTTTTATTCATTGAAAGCGTTTTTCCCGATCTACGGGAAAAACGCTTTCTGTGAGCAGACTGGAGCTATGGTGCTTGTATCGCGCCGCGCATCCGGGATTGTGGCGAAGTAGCGATGCGGTGTTCACAGGGGGTTACATGTGTGTATTGGTCACGAGGCTGTCGGCCGTCCGGAGGTCGGATCATGGTCGGTGATCTGCTGTGGCGGTTGATGGCTGGAAAGAATCACCGGGCTGTCCGTGTCCGCTGGAGAGCGCGCCGGGCCAGGAAGGCCACTCGGGCAAACGGCACGGCGTTCGCCGCCGGCGACAAGCCAGGACGCGCGGCCATCGGACCAAAGGCACCGCCGTTGGACGTTCGACACCGGCCGCCCGCGTGGAGGGCCTCGGTGCCCGGACGTCCCGCACCACCCGGGCCAGCGCCAGCGCACGGTATCGCACCGCAGTGGGCGCCACCGGCCCCGACGCCTCCGGCCGACGCCGCACCGGTACGACATTCACCCACGTCGCGACAGACCGCCTTCGACGTGGTCGACGGTGTCCGCGAACCGTGGTGGACGCGAGCGCGGCGACTGGCGGTGCTGACCGCGATCACGGCCCTGACCGTCCTGGGCGCGGTCGACGTGACCGTCACCGTGGCGGCGTGGTTGCGCCCGTCGACGTCGACCTCCACCCCAGGCGTTGCCGATGAGGTTCTTGACGGGGCCGCCGCGGGCATGGCGGTGGACTACCTGTCCTGGGATGCCCGGGAGCGGGAGCGCCGCGAGCAGGTCATGCGGCGGTGGGCGTTTCCGGGGCGGGAGGTAGACGGCTGGGACGGCCAAGGCCGTCAGTCCGCCGACAGTGCCGTTGTCCTCGGCCGTGTGCGACACGGCGGCGAGCAGGCCGTGGTGACCGTGCGGGTGCGAGTCGTGCCCTACGCGCCGGACGAGGACCGGGGATCGCTAGAACAGTCCCCGACGCAACCGCCCTCCGAGGAGTCGGGGTCTTCGTTGCCCACCGCCGGCTCCGGTATCCCGGCCGCGGAGCCGGCACCGGCGGACCTTCCGGGTTGGCGCGCCTATCCGGCGCGTTGGCTGGTCGTCGCGGTGCCTCTGGCGGAGCACGACGGCCGCCTGTTGTTGACCGCGTCTCCGGCGCTGGTCGGTGAGCCCGGCACGGTGGTCCCTGAATCCGTGCCGTCGGGCCAGGCGGTGTCCGACGACCGGTTCACCCGTGACACCCGTGCGGCCGTGGAGACCTTCATGGATGCCTTCGCCACCGGCGACCTGGACTTCGTCCGAGCTCCGCGAGCACGGATCGCCTCCCTGGAGGGCGCGGCGACGCTCGTCGAGCTGCGGCAGTGGCGTGGCATGCAGGCATCCGCGGGCGCACCGCCCGATCAACGCGTGGGTGTGGCCACAGCGGTGTGGCGCGTGGCGGAGAGTGCCGGCCGGTTGACCTGCACCTACCGCTTGAGCCTGCACCGCCAGGCCGACCGTTGGCTGTTGGCGGGCATCAACATCGACACCGGGAAAGCACCGTGATGAACACCGCGATGACCATCGTGAGTGCCCTGGACCTGGCGCAGACCCAACCGTTGCAACAGGTGAACCTGGACGGCATCAAGCAGGCGATCTTCACGTTGCTGGGTGTGCTGCTGATGATCGTGCTGGGCGTGCGAGCCTTCTGGTCCTACATGGAGGACAAGCCGGGCAGGATGATGGCGCAGATCCTGGGCGCCATGGCGTGCGGGGTGTTCATCTTCTTCCCGGACACCGCCGAGAACATCCTCAAGGGAATCATCCAGTCCGTGGTCGGCGGTACGACATGAGGCTGCCCACCGACACCGTCCACCTGAAACTTCAGACCCGTCAGTACGAGCTGTTCGGCCGTTCCCTGGGACGTGGTGTAGAGCGGCGGGCCCTGTTGATCGGGGCGGTCGGCTTCGCGCTGTGGTGGGCGGTGCTGCTTCTGCTGGATATGCCGATCCTGCACCGCCTGTCGCCACTCGTGTTCCTGGTGCCGCCGGTGGTGTTCGTGCTCTACGGCACGCGGCGCGATGACACCGGCCGGATGATGCTCGCCGCCTGGCGGGACTGGGCGCAATTCCGGATGCCGTCTCGCAGGGCGGTGATCGGCAACCCACTGCTGGAAATCACCGGACGCCGATCCGACCCGATCCGGCTGCTGGTCACCACTCCTCTGGTCACCTCGGCACCCGAGTCCGGAAAGGATGGTGGCGCACCATGACACGCAAGACACGCCACATCACCGACCCGCCCGCCGCGCCACTGCTGATCCTGGACGGCATCGAGGTCACGGACGACGCGGTGTGGAGCTGGACGCAGATCCCGGACGGCTCCACCGAATTGATGGAGGACGGCGAACTGGAGGCCGCGACCTGGGCCACGGCCGCCGCGCTGCACACGCTTCTGCCGGTTGACGCCGAGTACCACCTCAAGATCATGTGGACGCGGTACTCAGACGAGGATTACCGCGAAAGCTGGATTTCCAGTCCCGGGGTCCGCGCGCCGGGTGCGGACTACTACATCGAGCTGGGCGCACATCGCATCGCCCGCAACACGGAAGCCGGTCACTTCCGCCGCCGCGTGGTGCTGCTCGGCGTGCGCTGGCCGACTCGAGACACCGCTTCGCCGTGGGAACGTCGACGACAGGCGGTCGCCGCGCAGCTGCGCTCCCGGGCAGGGATGCTGCGCGACGCACACGACCGTGTCGAGGAACTGCGGCCCACCGTGCGGCGGTGGTTCGGCCAGGCGCGCGACAGCCCTCTCCGCGGTGTCCCGGCGTCGGCCGCGGCGATCGCGTGGGCCTATGCCCGTGAACTTCGTCGTACCGCCGACCTCGCCTCGGTCGACGACGGCGAGCTGTCCGGCGCGCGACTAGTGTCGCTGATGAATGGCGAGGTCCTCCCCAGCTCCGACGGCCGTTACGTGACCACCAGGGACGCCGTCACCGGTGCCACGCGGCACGTGGCGGTGCTAGTGCCTGCGGTCAACGGCTTCCCGGCCGATGAGCTGGAGATCCCCGGCGGGGAGTGGCTGGCGCTATTGACTGAGCTGACCGACGTGGAGGCGTCGGTGCGCGGGGTCAACCACGGCCGCACCGGGTCGCTGGCGCTGCTGCGCACCGGCCGCAAGTGGACCAGGTCGCAGTCCCTGGAGGCCGGTGAGGCGGGCACCACCCCACCGGAGGAGATTGACGAGGCCGAACTCGCGCTCGCCGAACGCGACCGGGAAGTGCGGCGGCGCGTCGACATGCTGGCGACCTCGCACCCGCGGTGGGTGGTGCACGCCGAGACTGTCGAGGAGCTAACCGACCGCATCGAAACGCTGCGCCGCCGTTACACCGGCATCGTGGCTTTGGAGTTGGCACCGAACATCCAGGATTTGCTGTGGAAGGAGCTGCTGCCGGGGGACCGGGTGCGGGTGTCGGAGTTCGGACAGATCCAGCCGATGCGCACACTGGCCGGCTCATGGTTCCACGGCGGCTCGGCGGTCGGCGACGGCAGCGGTCCCTACATCGGAGGCAACCTCGGCGCGACACCCGGACCGGTGCGGCTGCATCTGGTCTCGCGCACCGCCGATGACCGACGGATGCCCACGACGATGTCGTTCACCGGCCGCTCGGGCTCCGGCAAGTCGACCGCGGTGATGCTGACGGTGCTCGCGGCGTTGGCCGAGGGCGCCTGGTGCCTGCTGGCCGACCCCAAGGGCGACCTGGCCGGCATCGTGGAGGTCGCCGACCGCGTCCTGGGTGTCCCGGTGCAGGTCATCGACGTCACCGCACCGGACGCGGCCGGGTTGATGGACCCGATGCGGTGGACGCCCACTGCAGACGAGGCCCGCGCGCTGACCCTGGACGCCCTGCTGGGCGTGCTGAGCGGTGAGGACCGGCGAGGGACCGAGGCGGTGCTGGAGGCCGCGATCGACCGGGTCTTGGCCCGCGCTCGCGAGCTGTGGTCGGCCACCGCCGTGATCGGCGAACTCATCGCCGCCCCCGGTGACACACCGGCCGCGCAGTCGGCGCGGACGCTGGGCGAGACGTTGTCGGTGCGCTCCCGCCAGTCCGACGTGCGCGCCGCGCTGGGTACCCCAGCGGCCGGTGCGGCTCCGATGCTGTCCGGCCGCGGACTGGTCTACCTGCGTCTGGACGGCCTGGGCTTGCCGCAGCCCGGCAGCATGGCGGAGCAGTGGACGGTGTCCCAGCGCTGCGCCATGACCACCTTCCGCACCTCCACGGCGTACGCGCTGATGCAGTCACGCCACGTGCGAGAACTGATCAAGCTGGTCGCGTTGACCGAGCTGCACCGCATCACCGCCTACCCGGAAGGCCGGTCGCTGGTGCAGTGGCTGGCCCGCACCGGCCGCGCACTCAAGACCTACTTGCTGCTGGACTCCCAATCTGCGGTCGAGATGGCCGCCATCGAGGGCCTGGTCGAGCAGCTGGTGATGTCGGCGGCGTTCGAGGCGCTGGGGCAGGAGGAACAGCGCGCCCAGGCGGTGCTGCTGCACCGGCCCGACGCAGGTCTGCGACTGCGCCAAGCGCAGAGCATGCTGGGACCGGGCGAGTGTGTGATGCGCGATCGGTACAACCGGCTCGGGCTGGTGGCCTTCGACCGCCTCACCGAGTGGATCGCCGACACCCTGTCCACAGACGCAGCGGAGGACTCGGCCGACCTCTACGCGTACGGCACCGACGGTGAACAGGTCGGCGGCGTGTCCCCGGATGTCCGGACGGTCGCGGCGTCGGCTGATGCCTCGGAGCCCGGCAAGGCGGTTGCGGAGGGCGTGGTCGGCGAACAGCAGCGAGCCGATCACCAGGAGGGTGTCCGGTGATCGCCACCTCACCGCTGGGACCGTCAGCTGCCCAGCGCCGCGCGGGAATGATCGCATCGGCTGTGTCGGCAGCAGCACTGGTGAGCCTAACCACCATCGCCATCTCGTGGCCCGAACCGCAGCCCTCGGTAGACGCGGTACCACTGGATCTCGGTGATCCGGCGTCGGTGGCGCTCGCCTTCGCACAACGCCACCAGGCGCTGGACCCGGATGCGTGCCGACTCGCGACACCGCGGTGGCGTGCCTGGCTCGGCCGCGAAGCGCGCTGCCTAATCACTGACTACCGGCCGCGACCGGAGGTCCGAATCCTCGGAGAGAGCAGGTCCGCCCAGGTCGCGGTCGCGGTGGTCGAAGTCCGTGCGCACGACGACGCACCCAGGCACATCACAGTCGGCTTGGCCCTGGTTGACGACCGGTGGTTGGTCGACTCGGCGGCAGCTGCATCCGCGGAGGAGCCATGAGAGGACATGTTCTCGCCAGACTGGCAGACCTCGGCCGCAGCACGGGCTCGCAGGCGCTGCTGGTGGTGAGGCTAGCGCGCGAACGTGGCCCGCGACCGCTGCGATGGCTGGGAGACCGGCCCGAACGGATGATGACCCTGGCCTGGTTGATGGGGCTGCTCATCGCTGGCCACGCGCGCAGTGCGTTGGCCGACGACGTGATCACCGGCCCGGACCTGGCGGGCGGTAGCCCGAAGACGCTGTTCGAGACGTACTCGTTCTACGACTACGCCATCACGGTCAAACCGGATGACTCGGCATCGGGCTGGCTGGATCTGGCGCTGCCGGTTTACCAGATCATCGGCGTGATCACGCTGCTGCTGATGTGGCTCGCGCTCGGCGTGCTGGAGGGCGCGCTGACGCTGCTGGAATGGCTGCTCAACCTCACCCTCTACGCCGAGTCCAGCAACAAGATCGACCAAGCGGTGAACTCTGTCGCCTACCACGTGTTCTGGCCGTTGATCATGGCTACCGTCGCGATCGGCGCGGTTATGACCTACGCCCGATGGCGCGGTGAGGGCAGGGGCTTCGCCACCGACTTGGGTTGGGTCATCGCCACTGCCGCGACGGCGATGCTCGTCGCCTCGGGCCCGTCCACCGTGATGACCACCGTGGACGGCGCTCGACAGCAGATCGCCGACGGTGTCATCGCCGGATCGACCGAGTTCGTGACCACGACGAACAACCCCACCGGATTCCGTGCACCGGCTATCGCCGACGGAAGTCCACACGCGGGAACCCGCCGACTCGTCGACAGCATGTGGTCGAACTTCGGCGCCACCCCCTGGTGCCTGGCGCACTTCGGTTCCCTGAACGTGTGCGGCAAGGCGGGGCACCACGCACTGGCCAACGACGACACCTGGAAGCGATGGATGGAAATCCTCGACGACCAAGGCGCGGTCGAGGAGTTCGGCCCCTACAGCGACTACATCCGCGGCCAGGACCCGGCACGGTTGGGCATCGTGCTGTTGCTCACGCTGTTGGTAGTGCCCTTGGAGTTGCTGTTGGTGCGCTTGATCGTGGCCGGACTCAACGCGTCAGTGGGACTGCTGCTCTCCTTGGTTGCGGGGCTGGTGTTCCTCACCTTGTGGCCGATACCCGGCTGGCCTCGTGCGGCCGGCACGCGCTACGTCATCTACACCTTCGGTCGCAGCCTTCAAGCACTGACCATCACCACGACAGTGTCCGGTGTGACCGTCACCTCCACTGTCATCGTCACCCTCGTCGGCCAGCACGGCTTCTTCATCGTCACGGTGCTCAACATCGCCCTGATGACGTCGGCGGTGCAGATGCAGGCCTGGGTGGACTCGCTGACCGGCGGCGAAGGAGCCCGCACGATGGGCGTCGGCTCGGCGTTGATCGCGCGGTCGGTGGCACGGACGGCGTTCAAGGCGTTCGGCGGCGTCGCCCGCGTCGCCGCCGGGGCAGCGCGAGTGGCCGGTGGAGCGGCGGTCGGTGGGGTCGGGTTGGCCGTCGCCGCGACCCGCATCGCGGCCAACCAGCTCAGATCGACGGCGACCAAGGCAGCGGACATCGACCGCGGACCGGTGGAGGCAACCGCCACCCGCATCACCCCGTCCACTGACGTACGGCCCTACGCGCCGGGCCCAGGTGGGCGTCGAGCACGCCCGCACGGGACCGGTGCTACAACCGCAATCACTGCCGGGCCTGCTTTGGCGGTAAGGGAGAAGCCTGTCTCGGGTCCCGACCCCGAGGCACGCAGGGGTGCGACGTTCGACGCCGAGCAGGCCACCGCGGTCGGCCCGCGCCGTTGGATCGCGTCGCCCGGCGGAACCGGCACCACGCAAGGAGTCGGAGACACGCGGCGGGTGTGGGTCGTTCCGCCCGGCGGGCGGGGACTCGCACCGCCTGACAAGACACCGCCGCCCCCGGCACGCAACCGCCGTGGCGTCCACCAGATCACCACGGCCCGAATACGTTCCGTGCGACGCGAAACGCGCTCACCAGATCAGGGCGACGCGAATCCGATACCGCCGACACGGCCACGTCGGACACCCGGATAGCGGCGTGGTGACACCGAGTCCGGTTGATCAGCGAAGGGATGAGCACCGGTGACACGCTTCGGCGCGCAACACGACGACTCCGAGCCGTACGAGATCGCGAACCCCGGGGCCGAACAGTCAGATGGCGATGCGGACGGTCCAGCGCAGGTCGCACGCGAGGTGAGCCGCGCGCTCTGGGGACGTGATCTGCTTGGCCCGCGGCCGGGATGGTGGCCGTGGGGCGTGGGCGCCCGAGCCCGCGCACATCGACGGCGCGAGCTGCGCGAGGTCGGTGCGCAGCGCCGCGCCGAGCTGCACCACCAGTTCACCCGCAGCCGCGACCGGGGCTTGGGCGACGTTCGCACGCCATGGGGGCCCGTATCGGTCCGCCGCAATATCGCAGCCGTCACCGGCGTGATCGCCGTGGTCGCCGCGGTGGTGGGTTTGGCTTGGTCGATGGATGAACCGGGCACACCGGACAGCGCGTCGGGTGAGCCTGGCGAACCGGCACCGACCCCCGCCGGGGTCACGTCCAGCACCTCGACGTCGATGACGGTCCAGCCCTCCGGCGTCACGTCTTCGATGACTCTGCCGGAACAACCACCCATCCCGCCCTCGGGGGTCGCACCGACAGTGGTCCAGCCCCGGACCGCGACGGATCCGGCGACGATCGTCGTGACAGCGGCTCCACAAGGGCCACCGGCAGGTCAGGAGCTGGCCGGTGCGGAGAGCGCGGCACGTGCGTGGCTGGCGCGGTGGTGCCCGTTCACCACCGCCGGGGAGCGGTTCGGTGACGCCGAGCGGCGGGCCCGACCGGCGATGACCGCTGAGGCGTGGTCGCTGTTCGACCCCACCGCCGACGACCGTGCCGCGCGCAGTTGGGAACAGGCCACCGCTGCCCGGGAGTCCGGGAACTGCTCCGCGCCTGTTGCCCAGCTCGTGCCCAGCGCGCCCAGAACCGCGGAGCGGGTCGTGGTGCGGGTGACCGCCGACCGGCTAGTCACGACCGCCGCAGGCACCCGGTATGTCGAGTGGGTCGCCTCGACCCGGGTTGTGCTGCGGCAGGTCGACGGCACGTGGCGGGTCGACCTGGCCGCCGAGGGCGGCTGAACTGATGGTCAAAAGCATCCTCGGCGGCACAGTCGCGTTGTTCAGCGTGCTGCTGCTGGTCGCGCTGCTCAGCATCGGAGCCCAGGAGGCGACGGCGGCTCCGCCACGTGGCGGCTGCACGGTCACCATCCGACCCACCAACCAACCGGATGCCCAGCAAACCGCTCATGGTGGGCAGGTGCAGGCCACCTTGAGCGCCGACCAGATGGCGGTCGCCCGCACCATCGTCGCCGTCGGCAAGGGCCTCGGCATCACCCAGCGCGGCACCGCGATAGCCCTGGCCACGGCCATGCAGGAATCCACCCTGGACCCTGACGCGGTCAACGGCCGCAGCCTCGGACTGTTCCAGCAGCAGGGCGAGCTGTACGCCAACGTCAACCGCAACGACCCCGCCGACACCACCAAGGCGTTCTACGAGCAGCTGCTGGCTCGCGTCCCGAACTACAACGACCCGACCGTCGCGCTGGCCGACGCGGCGCAGACCGTGCAGGCATCCGGCGCCGGAGCCTCCTGGTATGCCCGATGGGACGGGTGGGCCACCGCGCTGGCTGCCCAGCTCTACGAGGGCACCCCCGTCCAAGGCGGCACCGGGGGCATCGTCTGCGCGCCGGGTGGTGGCGCGGGACCGATCCGCATCATGGTCAGCGGGACGACCATTACCCTGCCCGCTGAAGCCGGGATCCTCGGCACGCTCGCCATGCCCAACGAACGAGTCGCCACGGTCGTGGCCGCTGCGTTGAGCTATCTGGGCACCCGCTACTCGTGGGGCGGGGGCAACACCAACGGCCCCACTGTCGGCATCCGCGACGGTGGCGTCGGCGACGCCCACGGCGACTTCGAAAACGTCGGTTTCGACTGCTCAGGCCTGATGGTCTACGCCTTCGCCCAGATCGGCGTCACCCTGCCGAGGGTCTCCCAGAACCAGCAGCAGGTCGGCCGCTCACTGCCCTGGGAACAGGCCCAGTCCGGGGACATGCTGTTCTGGGGACGCCCGGCGACCCATGTGGCGCTCTACCTGGGCACGCTCAACGGCGTCCACTACATGGTCGAAGCACCTCAAAGCGGCGGCGTCGTCAAGGTCAGCCTCGTGCGCACCCGTGTCACGGGGTTCGACTCCTTGGTGGTGCGCGCATGGTGATCCCAGGACGACACCGCACGACGCTGGAGGAACGTCGACGCCGTGCGGCCAGCCTGCTGCTCGCCCTGGCCGGCGCGGTCGCGGCCGTGTGGCTGGGCGCAGGGCTGCTCGCCATGGTCGACGGACAGGGTTGGCGACCACCCCGGCTCCAGCTGCACTCGCCGACCGGCGGTGACGGAGGGCTGCTCGGCCTGCCGACCTACCGGCCTCCGTCCTCAACCGCCACCTCTGGCACGGTCTCGCCGACGCCCCCGAGCGTTCCGCATGCCGACCCGACCGCGTCTCCGAATCGGATCGGATCACGGTGGCCGGTGACCATCCAGTGGCCCGTGCGCCCCCTTTGGGCGTTCACCATCGCCCTGCCCCCGTGGGCGGCGTGGCTCGCGTTCGTGGTCGCACCCGTGGCCGGATACCGCCGCGAAGGTCTGGCCAGCACCCGAGAGGTGCGGCGCACGCTCGGCCGCCGGCAGGCCCGCCGCAAAGGCCGCGTGACCTGGCCCCGAAGCCGATGGTGGACCCGCCTGACCATGCCCACCACCGCGTTCGGCTATCGCCTGGGCCGACCACTGCGGCCGTGGGCGCCGTGGGTGCCGCTGTGGGCGCACTTCGAGCAGAACATCCGCATCCTCGGCCGCACCGGCTGGGGCAAAACCCTGCGCCTACTGATCCCGATCATCCGCGACCTGCCCGGCGCGGCGATGGTGCTCAGCATCGAGCCTGCGGTGTTCACCCACACCGTGCTGGCCCGCCGCCACCGCCCCTCACGCCCGGCGCGGGCACCGCTGCGATGGCTCCCGCGCCACCGCCGGATGCGCGAGTACCCGGTCGCAGCGGCGGACTTCTCCGACCCGGCCCACCGGTTCACCGCCGGATTCCCGCAGGTGCGGTGGAACCCGATCGACGGGTGCGCCGACTTCGCCGTGGCCACCCGACGGGCACACGCGTTGGTCGCCGGCTCCGACACCGCCGGTACCCAACGGCGCGGCAGCGACGATGACACCTTCTTCCGTAACTCCTCCAGCGAGGTCCTGGCCGCCTGGCTGTACGCGGCGGCGCTGGGCGGCTACGGCCTCGACGAGATCACCCAGTGGCTGTCCGACACCCAGCACACCACCCCGCGCCGGGTACTGGCCGAGCACCCGCACGCCGACCGCACCGCTCTGCTCGCGCTGACCACCCACCTGAGCACCCGATCCGACCGCACCACCTCCGGCGTCGAGCGCTACCTCGCCCTGACCATCAACGCACTGATCGGCAGCGAAGGCCGCACGTTCTGCGACGTCGACCCGGACCAGTCGTTCGACATGGCCAATTTCGTTCGCGAGGGCGGCACCGTCTACGTGCTGGCCGATCCCGACCGTGTGCACCGGGTGCGGCCCTTGCTGTCGCTGTTCACTGCGGAAATGTTCATCGCCGCCCGCACTGCGGCACTCAGCCATACTGGGGGTAGGCTGCCCGTGCCGTTCGTCGCGGTCCTCGACGAGTTGCGGCACAGCGTCGTGGTGCCCAACCTGCCCTACGTCGGGAACACCATGCGCAAGCACGGCATCCACTACCTGTACTCGGTGCAGAGCAGCAGCCAAGAAGACGAAGTCTACGGCGCCCAAGCAGACGGTCTGCGGGCCTCGGCCAGCGTCACGCTGGTCGGCGGGCTGGACATGACCGTTGCACCCGAGCTGACCGCCCGAGCGGGCAACGCGGCGCTCACCGAACGCACCCGCGCACGAGGCACCGACCAGGTCAGCCGGGTGGACAGCCTGTCGGTGTCGGAACAACAGCGTCTGACCGATGGTCGGGCCGTAATTGCACCACGCGGGGCAGGGCTGTTCGTGACCTCCGCACCCACGATCTACCAACGCCGCCGCCTGAGCCGCCGCATTCACTGCGAGGTCGCCGCTGTCGACGTAGTCCTGAGGGAAGCACGCAGCCGCGAACGCAGCCGAGGCCGAGCGAGCATGGACGCGGCCGAAGCGCGAGCCACCTTCAACCGTGTTGGAGGCATCCAGCCGTGACCGGCCAGTCAATCGGTCCTACCTCATCTGTACCCGAACCGTCCGCCAAGCACGATGCGGCGATCCTGCTTGCACTTCTGGAGTCCGAACCCGCGGCGGTCCGACGCACGCCGTGGACGTGGAGCGTGCTATCCCAGGAGGAGTCCGCCGCCCTGAAGCGAATGGTTCGGCGATGGGTGGCCGATTACAACGTCGTCCACGCCGTGACCAGTCGCGAACTCATCCCCGACTGCTGGCCGCTGCATCCCGGCCTTGCGTACGACCTCGCGGTCATGGTGTGGGTCTACTACGACACCCACCACGACCGCAGAACCACACCGCTAATGGCAGGCGACTACCACCTCCGCTACCTACCAGGCTTCCGATCGCGGCTCGACCACCTGCTGGGCAGCGACCCCGCTGGCTGCCGTGCAGGCGAGCATCCAGCCTCGTGGCGAACCATCCCAGGCGATGTACTTCGTCCAGCGGACCGGCTTCAGGCCAAGGACTCTGGCGAGGCACGCCGCCAGGAGCTGCACTTCTCGTTCGGGTTCTCCGTGGGGAGCGCACGTTCGAGTACGGCATTTCGCGCGCCGACTGGTCATTGATCCGACGGCTGCAAGCCTTACTCGCAGCAAATCGAGCCCTGCCGCTCGGTTGCGCGGTCGGCAGCTTCTCGGCTGGCCATCTATGAAGGCGTCGTACTCATCATCTGCATCGGTTGCTGGACCGGCACGCGCCCGAGATCCCGAGGCTCGTCGAACTGGGGGGCGAGTGGGCCGCGTTCCGGGCGTTGCCGACGGGGGACTGGGACCGGTTGGCGAAGGCGTTGAGATCGGTGCGGTTGTCCGACGACCCGTTCGAGGAACGGCTGGAGTTGCGTCGCCTGGCCGACGTGTCCACCGATGGGCATTGCGACGACCTTCCCGCGCGGTGCCGCTCCGTGTGGTCGCTGTTCCTGCACCTCGCCGACCACAACGCAGGTTCGGGTGCCCTGCTGCCCGCGATGGTGCTGGTGGACTGCCTCGCCGGACATCTCGGGGACAGCGCCCTGGCGGCCGAGTTGCGTCGCTACAACTGGAGGTTGGCGGAGAAGTTCGAGGTGACCGATCTGTTCGAGCAGGCCCGGTGGCGCAACGAAATCAAGGCCGACGACGATGACCCCGATGTGGTGCACCTCGTCTTCGAAGTCGACCCGGACCCGGTCGACCAGGCCAAGGTGGTGCTCTCGCACTGGCTGAACTGGAAGGGCTCCGGTTGTTCCGGGCCGGGATCCCGATCATCATCTGGGACCGCGAGGACTGCTCCACCAGTCACTTCCACGACGCCGTGACCGAGTTGTTCGCCGCAGGCGAGGTCCGTCGGTTGCCCGATCGGTTGGCCCGGTTGCGCCGCGAAGCACTGCTGACGAATGAGTCAGATGGGCCGCGCGCGGGCCGAAGTCTTGCCGTCCTCTGGGATGACGCAGAGCGTCTACCGGAACCCCTGACCTCTGGTTGGGGTTCGCAGGGAGGTATCTGATGCCCAGCGGGCGTGCCCCCGATACCAGACGCACAGCGGTTCCTAATTCACCTGGTAGGCGTAGCCTCCTGTTTACTCGAATATGGTGAGAGAGTAGTCGATTCCACGGTATATCCCCGATTATCGCCCCCGTTCGGAATCGATCCACTTCGTCAACGCGCACTGACGCCGCGGTCGGGCGCTAGGGTGGTGTCCAAGCCATGGTTCCCTGATTCCGGGCGCATTGGCATTGAATCGGCTTATCGATCCGAACCCAGGTGTCGTGCCCGCACCGGAAGGATGTGACGGTACACGTGTCGGTGGTGTTCGATTTGGCGGTCCACTGGGCCGTCACGCCACTGGAGATCCCCCTCCTCGTCCGCATCCTCGAGGTGCTGCACCCGGAAGCCGGGCGGGCGGCCCTGTCGGAATTCCTCGGCGGCCCCCTTGTGGCGATCGTGCCCGGCGGCCCTGAAGACGGCGAAGATCGAGTGGTGTTCAGGTTCGTGCGGGATGGTATTCGGGAGGAACTGCTCGCATACGGACGTCGGGTCGACACCGAGCGGGTTCGCAAGGTGGTCCGCCATTACCTGGATGAACAGCAACCGGTGGTGGCCGGGTTCGATTGGCCGCTGGACGAGGAGCCGATTTCGACCGCTTCGCGTATTAGCCCGCCGCCGCACGTGGCGGAAGCGGAGCGAGCGGTGCGTAGGGCCTGGTCAGGGCTGCATCTCCCCAGAAAATCGTCAGCCAAGGACCCCGGAGTCGAGCGGTCGCCGACGGTCGGGAATGATGACGCGGGCGCGGATATGCGGGCTGATGAACGTGCCCGAACGCATGTTCGCGAGGACACGGTCGATGTCGAGCGAAATGCAGGAGGAGCAGAGGTGACTGCCGTCGAGCAGGAAGAAAGGAGAAGGACTCTCGCATCGCCCGTCTTCGGCGGAGTACCGCCGAGGAACGTGAACTTCACCGGGCGGGCGGACCTCCTCCAGGAGCTCGAACGGCGTCTGGTTCGGGGCGGGACAGCGGCCGTGCTGCCCGAAACGCTCCACGGCATGGGAGGTGTGGGCAAGTCGCACTTGGCCATCGAGTACGCCTATCGGAACCGCGCGAACTTCGACCTGATCTGGTGGGTGCCCGCCGAGCGGTCGGTCAAGATCGTCAACTCGCTGGTGGAACTGGGGCAGCGACTGAGCCATCGCGCAGGTGGCGGCGTGGCGTGTAGAGACGGGCATGCCCGCCGCGGAGTACCTGGAACTCCTCGCGGAGAAACAGCTGGAGCTGCTGAACGTCACCACCACCCTCGACTACCCCGAGTCGGTGGCGGCGATGTGGGACCTGTCGCTCAACGAGCTCAAGCGCAAGAACCCCTCGGCGCTGCGGTTGCTCCAGGTGTGCGCGTTCCTGGCGCCGGAGCCGATCAACCGCGCGATGTTCACCTACAGCCGCAACATCACCGGTGTGCCGAACGAGCTGTCCCGGGTGCTGCGCGACCGCTTGCGGCTCAACGAGGCAATTCGCGACATCAACCGATTCGCACTCGTCCGCGTGGACCACCGCACGAACTCCATCGAGCTGCACCGCCTCGTGCAAGCAGTGCTCATCAGCCAGATGAGCTGGTACGGCGTCATGATCCGGGCGCAGGGCCGGTACGCCGAGGCGACCCGCCGAATATGGAACTGAAGGATCGACACCGCCGCACCTTCGGCGAGGAGCACGGGAAACCGTCACGGCGATGGGCCGGGTCGCGGCCGGTAAGCGGGCCGAGGGGCGTCGGCGCGCTGGAGTTGTCGAAGTGCAGCTACGACAGCTGCGTCCGCTACCTCGCCGACGACGACCCGGCAATCCCGGCTGGCTTCGGTGGCCGCTTGGACAAAACCGCCCTCTGCACTGAAGATCGCATACGAAGTTGAGTCCTGACGGAGACAGGGCTTTCGGGCGACAGTTCGATTGTGCTGCCTCCGTAAGATCAAATCTACGATGCCTTCGAGCTTTGTCGACAACACGTGAGTCGACAAGCGGCTCGCCTCGTAACGAGGTGATCGACGGAGGTGCGGATTGGATCAAGATTATCCAGAAAAGGATGACGAACCGGAGGGTGCACGCAAGCCCGATCGGAGTTGGCGCTCCGATCAGGCCAGCGTCCTTCTGGGTACCCTTGTCCAGGTCGTGGCGTTGATCGGGCAGATCATCGACCTGTTCAAGTAGCGCGATGTGGTCGGGTGGCGCCCCGCAAGGTGCGCCGCCCGACCTCCCAGATGAGGTTCAACGCTCGAGCCGGATACGACCTTACCAACAACGGGGTGCTAAGGATCTGATCAACCTGGGTGATTCGTACAGGCTGTGGGTCTACGACTCGCCTCACCGTGTGGGAGCGGGGGCTTGAAAGGCGGATCTTGCGTCGCCGGACACGCCCAACCGCATCCAACGGCCCGGCAGCGGTCGACCATACCGAGGTGTGACCTTGTCGGTCGGTGCTTCGGGTGGGTCGCGCTACCCGGCGCGGGCCTGCTCGCGATGGACTCGAAGGTCATCACCGCGCAAGGCATCGCGCGTTGATCACCTTGAGCGGATTTCGTATCTGACCGTCGAGGGCTGGACGGCGGTGGTCATCGCAACCCTATGGTGCGGCTTGCCGAGACGGGCTGTTGCTCCTGGCCGATGACGCCGGTCTCGACAAGGGCCCGTCAGCGTCGCCGGCGACACGTTGGCAGGGATCGTCCGGATCGACCTCGTCGCTGCTATCGAGGTCGTGGAGCTGCTGTTGGACACGTTGGGCGTCAGTGTCGCGGCCTTGTTCCCGGTACAGCTCCAGTGCCTCCCGCCACACCTTGCGGGCATGCTCATGTTGTCCAAGGGCCGCGTGCGTCTGCCCCATTCGATCATAAGTCGTGGCCACGTTGTAGCCGTCTTCCACCTGCCAGAGGAGGGCGAGGGCCAATTCGTAGCAGTCCAGAGCCCGTTCATGTCGGTGGGTGTGGTGGGCCACGTAGCCCAGGTTGGCAAGTGAGACGGCTTCACCAGCGGGGTTGTGATGATGTTGGTGCAGTGTGAGAGCGGCTTGGCAGTGGTCGCGAGCGGTGTTGTAGTCGCCCAGGCGGGCGGCGTACCAGCCCACCTGATTGGCCGCGTCGGCTTCCCACACGGGGTGGTCGAGCGTGCGGTAGAGGTTCAAGGCGCGCCGGGCGTGCCGGAGGGCCTGCCGGTCGTCCCCTTGCCACTCCCAGTCCCGCGCGAGGTCACGGTGCGTACGGGCTTGTTGGACGGGATTGTCGTGGTGGTCGGCCAAGGCCAAGGCCCGGCGCAGGTGCCTGGTCGCCTCCTCATGCCGTCCCAGCCTGGTGCAGGCATGGCCGAGACCCCGGTAAGCGAGGATGGTGATGACGGCGTCATTCAGGTGGGTGGCGGCATCCAGAGCGGCCTGCCACGCGACTACAGCGTTGTGGCGGTGGCCCCGCCGGTAGTGAAACGTGGTCATGGTCCAGGCCAACTGCCACACGACGTGGTGCCGGTGGTGCAGACCGGCGGTGTGTTGGGCGGCCAGTACGTGGAGGTGTTCGGCGTCCAGCCACGCCATGGCGGTCGCCACGTCGGACATCGGATGGGGACGGGTGCCGGGAGCCGGTTCGTCGAGCAAAATCGGTTGGCGGTGGGGTTCCAGGAGGCGGTCGGCGGCGTGGGCGGTGTGTAGGTA
The DNA here is from genome assembly GCF_054781895.1 of Saccharothrix stipae. Classification (NCBI taxonomy): domain Bacteria; kingdom Bacillati; phylum Actinomycetota; class Actinomycetes; order Pseudonocardiales; family Pseudonocardiaceae; genus Saccharothrix; species Saccharothrix stipae. The sequence continues at coordinate 83,901 of NZ_BAAGTN010000011.1, forward strand.
GAAGTCCACCACCCGTTCCATCGCCGCTTTCAGCACAGGCTTGGCCAGACCATGGGCGGTGGTGGCGGCGTAGTCACGGACCAGGTCGTGCATCGCATACCGGCCGTGCGGCCGCCGTTCAACCAGCGACGCCTCTTCCAGCGCCGAGAGCGCCTTGTGTGCGCGGGCGAGGGACAGGTCGGCGAGGGAGACCACGGCGGGAAGGGTGGTATCGGGTCCGGGCGCGATGCCGAGCAGCCCGAACAAGGTACGCTGTTCGTCGGTGAGGTGGCGTAGAGACCAGGACAGTACGGCGGGCAGGCTGGCGGCGGGGTCGGTGTCGTGGTCGAGCATCTCCAGGCCCAGGTCGCGCAGCTCGGCGACGATCTCGGCCAGCGGGATGCCGGGGCGGGTGGCGGCATTGCGGGCGGTGACCGACAGAGCAAGCGGGTAGCTCCTGCACAGCTCGACGAGTTCGTCGACGGCCTCGGGATCCGCGGCGACGCGGTCGGTGCCGAGGCGTGCGGCCAGCAGGGCGCGCGACTCGGCCTGGGTGAGGACGCCCAGTCGCAGGTGGCGGGCACCGTACCGGTCGATCAACGAGGCGAGCTTGCGGCGGCCGGTGACCAGCACGGTGCAGGTCGGGCTGCCAGGCAACAGGGAGACAATCTGGTCGACGGTGGCGGCGTTGTCCAGCACGATCAGCATCCGCCTGCCCGCGACCAGGCTGCGGTACAGCGCGGACTGGGCGTCCAAGTCGGTCGGCATGCGGTTGGGGTCGACGCCGAGGGCTTCGAGAAACCCGCGCACTGCCGCCCCGGACGTCATCGGCTCTTCTGCGGGACTGAACCCGTGCAGGTCGACGAACAGTTGCCCGTCGGGGAACCGGTCCAGGTGGCGGTGCGCCCAGGCCAGGGCCAGCCAGGTCTTGCCGATGCCTCCGGCCCCGCCGATCGCGGAGACCATCACCGTCGCGCCCGCGACGAGCACGTCGGCAGAAGCCTGTCCCGGCACGGCGATGTCGACTCTGTTGGGTACGGAGGTGGACAGGGCGCGGTCCAACTCGGTCAGGTCCGCGGCCCGTCCCGCGAACAGCGCTGGCGCGGCAGGGAGCTGACGCGGAATCACCTGCGTCGGTTGAGGGGGTGCCGCGTGCAGGTGGACATCACCGTGGACCACCCCGACCTGCACTACGTGGCCTGCAGCACCTGATGCCGTGTTACGCACCTCAGGTTCGGGTGCCACCATCTCGAACACCTCCTCGACCTGGTTGTTGGTCGGCGAATCGCAGCGTCGCACCATGACCACCGGATACCGGCCGGTGCCTGCGAAGTTCACCCGACCGTTCGAACTCGTCCGCACGAAAGGCGGGCACCGCCGCCCACGCCCACCGCAACCTGATCCCGGAGCACGACCTGTTCTCCGTACGCCGCCCGCGGGGTGAGCTGCTCGGTGGTCCGCTAGCGGACGCCAGGTTGCGGCTCGATCTCGCTGCCGGTGTGCGGTGGTTCAGGGTCGCCGATGTGGGGTTGGTACCCGGCGGGCTCGGGCGCGCGACCGGCTCGGTCGTGCGCCGGAACAAGTTCGGTGTGCCGTTCCTGTCGTTCTCGCTCGCGGACATGCTCGGGTTGGCGGTCGCGCAGCTCGACTTCGTTGCGCAGGCCGTCGATGCGCTGAGTGAGGCTGTCGTGTTCGGCGGCGAGGCGTTCGGCGCGGTCCTGGGCGATGGTGAGGGCGTCGAGGTCGCGTTGGTGGGCTCTAGGACGCGCGTGCTCGTGGTCTTTCTCGGCGGCGTTGGCGCGGACGACGGTGTGGCGGCGTTGCTCGGGCGGCCCGGTGCGCTCGTGCAGTCGCCCCGCCTGCGCGGCGAGGTCACGGGCGTGCGCGTGCGCCTGTTCCTCCACCTCGGTGTGCCGTTCGACCTGCTCGGACAGTTCGGCGCGCCGTGTGCGGGCCAGCGGCCCGAGGGTGTCGAGGGCGTGCTCGGTGCGGGCGCGGTCGGCGGCGGCCTTCTCCGCGCGTTCCAAGGCCGCGTGCCAGCGCGTTTCGAGGTCGTCTGCTTGACGCACCAGATCGGCTTGCTCGCGTAGCCGGTGCAGGTGTTCGTCGAGTGCCCGCACGGCGGGACCGGCTTCGGTGTTGACCTGGATCCGTAGCTCTTCGGCGTTGCGGCGGGCTTCGTCGACGGCTCGGTCGAGGGCTTCGAGGCGCTGCTGCTCGACGGCGAGGAGGCGCCGCAGGTGCCCGTCGTCGTGATGGCCGTGTTCGCGATCGGTCCAGCGCGGCATGCGCTGTGGTTCAGGCTCGTGGGCCTGTGATTGTCGATCGAGAGCAGCGGGTTCGGGACCGGTGGGCTGGGTCTGATGCTGAGCGGCGCGTTGGAAGGCGGCGGTGGTGTACGCCGAGGGATTCTTGACCCAGCGTGCGCTGACCTCAATGGGTGGAACCTGGCGCAGTACGGCGTCTACGTCGATGCCGGCTTCGGCGGCTTGTTCGATGCGCTGGGCGAGTGCGCCGAACGCGGGTCCGTTTGCGACGAGGTCGACGGTCTCGGGGTAGTCGGCCCAGGCTCGGCGCAGGTGTTCTGTGGCGACCCTGCGGCGGTGGCGTTCGGCGCCCGCCCGGTCGCTGCCACCCTGCGCCTGGTCGACCTCCCACTGGTGGGCGCGGGCGGCGCGTTTGATGAAGTAGGCGGTGAGGCGGGCCGGGTCGTCGACGTTATCGTGGCCAACCTTCGCCAGCGGTACGCGTCCGAGCAGGGTGCGGGCGTCCAGGCCACCGACCGCTTGGTGGTCGAGCTGACGGACGACGGCGTCGAACGTGGAGCTGGTGATCACGGCTTCGGCCAGTTCGGGGCGTGCGGTCCAAGTCTCGCGCAGCAGGTCGGCGACCTGGTCGCGCATCAATTGCCGCTGCTGTCGGCGTTCGGCTTGTTCGTGCTCGCGGTCAACGAGGCCGTCGGCGAGGCGTTCGGCGGCGTCGCGCACGGCCCACGCGGTGAACGCCGCGGGGTCCGTGACGGCGCCGGAGGCGACGGTGTGTAGCGGCACCTGGGCGAGCACTTCGTGCACGTCCAGTGCCGAGTTCTCGATCTCGGCCAGCCGCCGGGCCACGGTGGTGAACGCGGCCGCGGCGATGATCCGCTCCACCAGGTCGGGCTCGTGACGCCACACGTCACGCAGCAGGGTCGCCGCGCGGTCGCGCGACCGTTGGTCCCGCTCGGCGCGTTCGGCGTGTGCCTGTTTGGCTTCGGCGCTGTGCTCGGCGCGTTCCCGGCGGCGTCGGTGGGCTTCGCGTGCGGCGGCTTCGGCGTCGCGGGCGTGCTGTTCGCGGGCTTGCGCGTCGGTAAGGCCGCGGAATTCGGCGAGCCGCAGTTGGACGACGACGGGCACGTCGTCGGGTGAGGTCTCGGTGGCGCGGGCACGTCGGGCGAGCTTCTCCACGGCACGTTCCATCCGCTCCGCGCGGGTGCGCAGCTCGGGCCGGGCGGTGACTTCGCGTTCGGTGTCGAGCGCGTCAAGCGGAGCGAAGAGGTGGACTGCGTTGCGATGGCGGCTGGTGGCGACGTGGGCTGCGGGGTTGTCGGCTCCGGCGGCGTGGAACAGCACCGTGCCGCCGGACCATTCGCCATTGGGCCCGCGCCACTGGTCACCGACCGTCAGACCCTCGCTCTTGTGCACGGTCATGGCATAACCGAGCGAGACACCGCCGCAGGCGACGTACTCCGGGGTCAGCCTGCCCAAGCGGGCGGCGCGGCCATCCGCTGTGTCCTCCTGCCACTCGACCGTGAGGGTGCCGTCGTCGGTGATGGCGGTGACGACGGCGCGGTAGCCGTTGAGGACGTCGGTGTCGGCCAACGTGCGGCGCTGCACGGCGTTGATGCGCATCAGCACGTGATCACCGATGTGGAAGCGGATCTCGCCGCCGCGTCGCAACGAATAAGTGCGGCCGGGGCCGAGTTCATCGTCGGCCAGGCGCAGGGCTTGGGCGCCGTGGTTGAGCCGGTCGACCATGTCGCGGGTGGCGCTGAGCATCACCAGGCCGCGGATCTCGGTGTGTGGGTCGGGTGCCCCGGTGCGCATCTGCGCCCAGGTGGCGAGCATGGCGGCAGTGGCTTCGGAGGTGGTGTCGGTGGCGACCAGTCTGTTGTTGAGCATCCAGATCGCGAGGGCTTCGCTGTAGCGGCCTTCGCGCCACAGGGCGATGGCTTCGCGCTCATCCTCGTCGCGCTGTCTTCTGTTGTCGACCAGATCGGGGCCGTCGACGAGTCGGTGAACATGCCCGAACAGTGAGCCCGCGCCTACTCCGCGCAGCTGAAGTTTGTCGCCGACTTCGACGATGCGCGTACCGGTTCGGGTGGCTCGGCGGTACAGGCGGGCGCGGGCGCGGTCGTCTGTGAGGTTGGCCTCGTCGACCACAAGCACGTCGACGCCGGTGAGTGCGGTGCTGTCCAGGTCCTCGGCGGTGAACAGCAGCGAGGCCAGGGTGCGGGAGGGGATGCCGGATTCAGCCTGGAGGTTGCGGGCGGCGACGGCGGCACTGGCCGTGCCCTCCACCACGTAGCCAGCTGCTTCCAGGGTGGTGCGCAGTGCGCGTAGGAGGGTGGTTTTGCCGGTGCCGGGGGCGCCGTTGACGGTGTCGATCATGCGGCCGTCGGTCGCCAGGCGCGTCACGGCGGCGAGTTGCTCGTCGGAGAGCGGGTAGCCCTGACCGGCTTCGACGGTGTCGAATGTCATCTGCAGCAGGTCCGGGTCGGTGACGCGGACTGGTGACTGTTCGGGGTGGCTGGCCTTCGCGGCGCGCAGGATGATCTTCTCGGCTTCGACGACGTCGGTGGTGGTGAACTGCTCGGCGTTGGCCATGTGCTGCGCGGCCAGGGAGCGCTTCGCGCCCACTCCGTGGACCAGCTCCGCGCCTTGGGGCAGCCGGACGAAGTCAAGGTGGGCCAGGACCCGGTCGGTCATGGCCTCGATCGCCTCGGGGGACTCGTAGCCGCCGGGCATCGCGTCGGCGACGTGGCGTAATACGTCGGCGCGGGTGAAGCGGCGGCTGTGCGAGGTCAGACCGGCGGCCGGGTCGAGTAGTTGGCGCGCGATGGTCTCGGCGGTGATGACCGGTTCGGGTTCAAGCTGCTCTCTGTCTTCGGGCAGGTGACCACCCGCGAGAACACGTCGCAGTTGCTCGGCAGGGTCGCGTCCGGCGGCCAGTTCCTGTCCTTGCCAGATGTCCTGGAGCGTGGCGTCGGGAGCGTCGATGTAGTCGCCGTGGGAACGTCCCGGTGCGTGCTTGGGGCGGCGCGTCAGTCGGGCCGCGAGGTCCTGTTGGACGCGGGTCGCGGTCTGCGGGTCGTGTCCCAGACGGGTGAGCAGGGCGCGGATATCGTTGTTGCGCTTGCTAAACTGCCTCAGTGTCTCGTCGGGGATCCCTGCGATCTCCCAGCGTCCGGTGCGTTGGCTGCGGTGGTAGCGCACGCTGAACCGAGTCGTCATCTGGTAGCGGATCAGTGCGTGCACCATGTGCTGCACCACCGGGGCGTGGCGGATGAGATCGCGCCCTCCGGCGGCGATGGTGCTCCACTTGCCGTCCTCGATGCCGCGGGTCATGTTGGACAGGGTGAGGTGAACGTGCCAGTGCGGATCGCCCACCGGCATGCCTGTAACGGGACGGGCGGTGCGTTCGACCATTGCCCAACCCAGGAAGCCGGATCCAGGGACGGTGGTGGCTGTCTTGCCTTGGCCGTGTTTGCCGCGCATGCCGTAGGCGGTGCGGGCTTCGAGCCAGTCGAAGGTGCGCAGCACCTGCTGGAGGTACATCGGCTCCGCCTGCGCGGCCAGCTCCGGGGTGGCGATGGCCAGGAAGGTCGAGTCGCTCTTGGGGATGTCGACGGTAAGGTCGTAGGCGGCGTTGCCGGTGATGACGCGTCGCGGCGCCCGCTTGTTTCGCGGCTTTCCGGTGTGGCCGGTGGTCTGGACAATGGTGAACAGGTTCGCCGTGGCTCGCGTGAAGGCACCGGATTGCCAGACGTCGTCCGGTGCCAGTCCGATGGCGTCGAGGATGAGACCTGCGTGGTCGGCACGCAGGCGCGCGGTCTCGCCGTCGGCCCGCCACACCCGTTCTGCGGTGGCGAACATGTCCCGCAGCTTGTGCTCCGCGAGCACCTCGGACACCAGTACCCCGGCTTGGTTGGCGATCCCGTGCACGGCGCGCACCAGCGGCGAGATCGGCAGCTTGGCATCCTCCGGGACGGCCTTCTTGGGCTCCACCAGTACTTCGCCAGTATGTGGATGGTGCCCGGTGGCGAGGGTCCGCGCTTGGGGGAACTGGTCATGGGTCAGTGGACTCAGCGGGGTGATGCCGACCTCGTGCAGCCCTCGTCCGATCCACAGTAGGCCCGCCGGGCCACCCTTGGGGTGTGCCGACAGCGGCCGTTCCCGGTCGGAACCGCTGCACGAGCTGTGCCGGCCGAGGCGGTAGTCGATCTCCACTGGGTCGAAGCCGATGGGCTTGACGTAGGCCACGCGACGACCTCCCCGCGCGCTGCTCGGCGACGTCGCTGTACGACCTGCCGCCTCTTCGGCTCTTGGCGTGGGGGCCGAGATGACCGCTACCGGCTTGGTGCCCTGATGCGGAAACCTCGTGGATACCATAGTGCAAATCAGTTGATCTTGTATTGCTTGAAAGCGGTGGGCGTTCCGATGTCGACTTTTCGTTGAGCGAAAAGGTACCGAAAGGACAGACGGGATCGGTTGCGCTGCGCGGGTCTGTGTCGCTGTGGAAATGTGTTTTTTCTGGAGTTGGGGGGAAGTGGCGTTTACGGTGGTGGTGCTCCCAGGGGGACCGTGCGGAGTGGAGGTCGGGAGCATGGCTGTGTCGGCGAAGGACATCGCCCGGCAGGTGGCGGAGGAGGACAGGCGGCGAGCCCGGCGGCGGACGACCGGAATCCGGGATGTCGCCCGTGCCGCTGAGGCGGCCGAGGATGTGGAGCGCAGTAGCGACGAGCGGATCGCGGGGTTGCGGAAGCGACACCGTGAGCGGGTCGCTGTGCTGCGCGAGCAGCTCGGTAAGGACATCGAGGCCGAGCGGGCGAAGAAGCAGGTGGCCCGGGTTGGCCTGGCGCAGACGGTCGCGGCGGCGCTGGAGGTGTTCGACGAGGTGGAGCTGGCGCGCTACGCGGGGATGTCCGATCAGATGGTTGCGTCGCTGGTGCGCTTGGCGCGGTCGGCGTCGACTGGAGGCGAGTCGGATGAACCGGAGGATGACGCCGAGCGAGAGGGCGGTGATGGTGAGGACGTCATCGGCGTCGCTGTCAGTGGTGAGCCGGACGTGGTGAGCGGTTCCGATGAACACGCGTCGAGTGGCGGGGTGTCGTCCGGTCATGATGGTGTCGGGGGTGCTCTTGCGATGGGTTGGGGGCATCGCTTCGGTGCGGGAGATGTGGGGGTTGGCGGGGGTGAGTACCCGCCGCAGGCGGGTTCGATGTCGCCGTGAGGCGGTCGGGGGTGGGTGGGTGGGGCCAGCTTTTCCGGGTGGCCGGCTCGATGCCGGCCACCCGGCACGCCGCGGGTGCCGGCGGACGGGTTGTTCCCGTCCGCCGGCCGTGGTTGAGCGGGTTAGGCGGCCACCGGTTCGGTGTGCGGCTGTTGGGCGGTCTCCTGCTCCAACCGCCGGCAGTCGAGGCACAGACCCTGTCGAACCTGCTTCACGTCTCCGCACGTCCCGCAACGTCCGTTGTCCTTGATGGGAACGTTCTCCGGCTCCGGCTCCGGCTCCGGCTCCGGCTGCGGCTGCGGCTCCGGCTCGGGCTGCGGTTCGGGGGCGTCCTCGGGGGCGGTGGCGGCGTTGGCGCAGGTGCGGGAGCAGTAGCGCGGGTCATGCGGGGCGTTGCGCTCGTCGTGTTGGTTGGGTACGTCGTGGGGGTTGGGGGTGCTGTTCAGGTTGGCGTCGCAGTGGGCGCAGCGGGGTACGCCGTCGGCAATCGTGACGGTGGCCTGTCGGTTCTGGTAGTCCTTCGCCCACTGTTCGATGGTGGTGGCGGTGAGGCGGCGGTGTTGCTGCATGGCGCGTCGCCACTCGGCGCGTACGGCGGGCATGCCGTTGTGCGTGACGTGGTAGTCGCATCGGGCGCGGATGGTGTCGGCGTAGGCGTGACCGGTGTGCAGCTCGGGAATGCCGGGGCGGTTGAGCGAACGGCACTCGGTGCACAGTCCGTCGTCACCGTGTCCGGCCCTGAAGCGGTCGGTGTAGACGTCGATGACGGCGCGTTCCCCTGCACACCACACGCACGGGCGGGTGCGCAGATCGGCAACGGCGGCGCGGTCGTAATCCAGTTCGTAGGCGATCGGGCGTTCGCCGCGTGCGGGGGCGTCGTCCACTCCGGCGCGGGTGTCGGCGTACTCGGTGACGGTGCGCGGTTCGGCCTGGGCGCGGGTGCGCTGCTGAGGCACGGTGCGGCGGGCGCTGTGGTCGTAGCGGGTGCTGCTGTCGCGCGGGGCCTGGTAGTTGCCGCGACCGTAGCGGGGCGCGCTGGTGGTGTCGGGACGGTAGAGGCCGGGGTCCTGGTCGGGGACACAGGCGGCGATGATGTCGCGGTGCTCGGGGTTGGTGGTTCGCTGCCACGCGTTGCGGAGCTTGGCGATGGCGATGCGGTAGGGGTAGCTGGTGAGCGTGGCGGCGCACTTGCCCATCAGGGCCAGCGTCTCGGGGTCGGCGTTGTCGAGTACGGCGCGAACGTGACGCTTGGCGGCTGCGCGGTCGCCACCCCTAACGAAGGCGGCGGCATCGTTGAGTGCATCGGAAAAAGACGTGAGCTGCGACATGAATAACCTCGAATTGTGATCCGCATGTACGCCGGGTTTGGTCTTCCCGGCGTGTCTTGCGATTCTATCTTAATGGCCAGATTGGCCATTTCGCAAGATGATGCAATGACATGAGCATTGTCGTTGCGGAAGTGTTATCCCACCTTCTCAGTGTCCTGACCTGTGCTTTTGCGCCAACTAACGCAAGTGCCGCGCATTGTCGAGCATCTCGAAGAATGGTGGCCAACCCTTTTCCCTCCGCCTCCTCGCGTAGTGCTGGTTTCGTGTCGCGTAGGTCGGGTCAAGGTGGGCCCCGAAATAATTCTTCGGAGCTTGCGGAGAAGAATTTTTTGGGTGCCTTGATGCGGCCGTAGCGGCATGACACCCTCAGGGCACGAGGGGGCTTGGTGACGCGCGGCGGCCAAGGTGCGCCTCGCCGGGCCGCGTACGCAGCTACGGTGATAGCAAAACGGCAGCTCAGGGCCTTGGAGATGGCGGCGATGCCGCGCGCCGCCAGGGCTGTGATGATGATCCGTTGGGCCGCTATACTACGCCTCGTAGCGCATCGGAATAGGCCCTTGTGAGCCTGCATGGTTCTGATGTGCTGTGTCCCCCGTAGTTTTGGTCGAGCCACTGCCTGGCGGTGGTAAGCCTTCGGGCTTCTGCGGGGTGACCGGGGGCGTGCCTGGCTTCGGCTGGGCACGCCCCCAACCATCTGCCCACCGACCTCCGGCCGGGCTCCCATAGTGTGAGCGCGTTCGCCTGCGGCTGGTTCTTGGCCGATGGTGTGTCGTGGTGCGATTTCGGCTCGATGGTCGACCTGGTTCGGTCTCGGCCAATCTGGCCGCGGGCATTTCTCGGCGGGCGAAGCGCACACCGTGCATGGCCGATCGCCGAGAGCCCACACCTCCCCATCAACCTCCCGCTGGGCGCGCAAGCTCTACTGCTGGTCGGCTTCAGGGCGTGGGATCCAGAGACAGCGCTGCGGATCCCACATGCCCTGCGTATAGAGCCGGTTGAGGTCGGGGAAGCCGGGGGCGATCATCCAACCGAGTAGTTCACAGTCGAGGTCTTCCCTATTGAATGTGCGTGTTGATGCAGTTCACAAGGGACGGTGGGATGACGGGCTGGCGAGTGCTGGGTGCCGCGGGATGCGGTGCGGGGTGGAGTACGGCGGCGGCTGCTGGCGGGGTGGGAGGACCTGCCGGTGCGGGAAGATCAGGTGGGGGTGCGGGCGGGCGACCCGCTCTTCCTGTCGCCGGACTACCGGGTGGATCCGCTGCTGAGCCTGTACGGGCAGTCCACAAAGTTCCGCAGGTTTTCGCGGCCCGGTGCGTCCCGCACCGCTGGGGGTCCACGCGGGAACTACTGCCGTTCAGGCACACCTGCCTCGAGCACCGCTAGGTCGCGCACGGCGTATCGGTGGTGCTCGGCTTCTTCCTTCAGCACCACCTTGAGGCAGCGGCGCACGACGTACTCCTGGTCGGGATACATGTCCGCTGGTTTGCGACCGCATACCCGGTCGAGCTCGGCCGCGGTCAGCCCGTCGACGACACGCCGCATCGCGGCCATACGGGCGAGCCGCGGCGTGAGCACCTCGTCGAGCGTCGGGGTGGCTTCGAGGGTGAGGCCGAGGTTCGCCGACTCGTCCGGCGGCGTCCCCCCGGCCGGGAAGCCCAATGGGTGGTAGGGCGCTTTCTCCTCGAGCACGGCGTTGCCGAGCCAGGCGTCGCAGGCGAACAGCAGATGCCGTTGTGTCTCGACGAATGACCACTCTCCGCCGACCTGCTCGTGCAGTTTGGCGGCGGGCAACTGCCGCGCTCGGTCGAGTGTCGCGTCCCACAGGGTCTCGATGGCGTCCCAAGCAGCCCGGTAGTCCTCGGGGGATGCCGCGTTCCGCGCCAGCGCCCGCGCGGGGTGCCGGCGGTCGAGCTCGGCGTCGACGTAGGCGGTCACGTCGACGTCGTTGACGACGAGGCGCTCGAAGTGGCCACCGAGGTAGACGTCGCTGCCGTAGCAGTCGACGATCTTCAGATCGTTCACCTCGCAATCGCGGATCTCGAGGCCGGAGAGGTTGCACAGGTGGATACGAGCACCGCGGAATTGGTCGCTCTGGGCGTATTCGGAAACCATCGAAGCAGTCTCGCGCACTCATCACGCCCGCGCCACGTTCGGCAGTGGTCTGAAGCGGGCCCGCCACGGAAGGTGAAGAACGGCGTCGAGGTCGTGGCCACGGTGGCGTAAGGTGCTGTGGCGCCCGCGCCCGCACACCGGCCCGGCTTCATATGCCCGACGCCTGCAGACGCCGTCATTGTGAGCGAGCAAGCCTTCGTACAGATGACCGAAGTATCCTGGGTCGAGTTCCACCGCGCGATCAGGACCGACCGGCCCACACCTGCAACGACGTTCCTTCGTCAGCGGGAACGCACTCTTCTGCCGCGAGCCGCTCGCGTCACCGACGGTGCGTTTATGGCGGAGCGTAGGGCCTCTCCGCAGGCCAATGCGATCCGTTGGGTAGCCCGCCGGCGGTCACCCACCCCAGGCCGCACAGCAGCCCTCAAGATCTCTCAACACGCCGACTTGACAGGGAAGAGGTCCCCGGGCAGCCATCCGGTCCAGAGGTCGCGTCAGCAGTCGTGCTTGCCGTCGCACATCACCCATTGGCAGCCGGTCACCGGGCAGGTGGCGGTGTCGCCGCCGCCGGTCTCGTCGACGACGTGCGGTTGGCTGACGCCTATGCCGCAATCTGGACACATCGGTGCCAGGTCGCCCAACGGGGGACGACCGGGGACAGGGTCCTGCGGTGGAGTCTGTCATGGTCTCCTTGTGCGTGTCGGTGCTCCGCCCGGCGGGTCGGTATTGGAGCGGAGGTCGGTGGTCAACGCAGTCGAAGTCGGAACACCGCGGATTACTTATCCAGGTCTGCTCCGTCGCCTGCGGTCAGCTTCTCGGCAGGGTCGACGACTGGTTGCGCCGCCTTGCGTCGCAACCAGTCGAGGAACGTCTCTGGCAGCCCTGTGCTGGTGTCGGTCGTCTCGTCGCGTCCCAGCAGTAGGCATGGGCCGGCGACTCTCGGCACGCCTGTGACGCGGAGCCTTCGAACGAAGGTGAGGTCGTCTTCATCGGCGGCGACCTCACCAGTGAGGATGTCGCCGAGCAGGTCGTCGAGCAGGATGCTGGCGATCGTGTTGGGCGGGTGGTTCTGGAGGCTTCGGTCTCCTACCCAGAAGTCGATTCCGCGGACCACGTGGATGCGGTCGGCGTAGGGGTCGCCGACCAAGCTGATCGGCAGCAGAGCCAGTTCGTCGTCATCGCTGGGAACCGAGAGGAAGTACAGCTGGTCGGCGTGGCAGAACAGGCCGAGCCGGGAGTGCGGCGGTGACGCCGCGGCGAACTCGGCCGCGTCCGGGCCTGTCATTTCGGCGGTCGGAGTGGATGGGCCGCGATCGGCGTTGGTAGCCGATAGGTGCCGGATGCGGGTTTCTGGCTCCTCAGCGGAGTTGTTCATGACGTCTTGGCCCTTTCGGCGTGGGTTCGTATCAGGCGCGTGCCTGAGCAGCCCGAACGGCGGGGACTGTGTGAGGTCGGTCGAGTACGGGCCGCCTCGGCATGGAAGAACGGACGTGTTGTCACAGGGCTTGCTTCTCCGACTCGAACGGACATGCGGAGCCCGTCGACCTGGGTGCCGGGGGTCCGTGCGCCGTCGCCGAGGTTGCCTACGTGTTGTCGAGGCCGCAGCCGGGACACAGCAGGAAGAGGCCTGCGGCGAGATTCGACTCGACGGAGTCGACCGGGCGGCCGTGGCGGTCGAACCACACGCCGGTCGGCGAGTCCCAGGTGCAGACCGCGGGCCAGGTGCGGTCGGGCACTTGCACGACCCGCCGGTCCGGGTGGACGTAGTCGCGGGTGCGGCCGTGGGAGCTGACGGGCCGGTCGTGCAGTACAACGACTTCGGTGTCGGGCGTTGTCGTGGCCGGGCTCTGTGATCGGGTCATGAGGCCATGCCGCCGGGGGTGTCGTGCAGTAGGGTGTCTTACCTGCTCGCTGGCCGGTCCCAGACGTGGACGGTGTGGCCGGTCTTGAGCGGCTTGTCCTTGTGGCCTCGGATCTGGGGGTCAATCCAGACGAGGCGGCGCAGGGACCGGTTGGGGCCGTGAGCCTGGTTGCGCCAGTGGCCGCGGACCAGCCACCGCACGGTGTACTGGCGCTCACCGGTGCCGGCGGGCCGGTTGTCGGTGGGCTTGTCGCGGTGTCGGCGATGCACGTGCACGATGCGGACTTCGGAGGTGCGCACACCCTCGCGGGCCTCGCGGCGCTGGAGGCGCCGATTGGGGGTGATCTGCTCGGTCTCGCTGATCCCTGGTTGGGTCATCAGCAGCCATGCGGCGTAGAGGACCTTCAGCCAAGGCACGACGGCTTGGCCGACCAAGAGCGTGCTCAGCTCCCCGATGAGGTTGAGGTCGGCGATGGTGTTGCCATGGTGCAGGGTGATCTCGTTGTCCCACAGCCACTCTGGTGTGGCTTTCAATGCGGCGTCGAGTTCGGCACGCTTGGGTGGCCGGCCGAGGATTCGGGGCAGGGCGTGGCGGACGTAGTCGAGGTCGCGGACGCTGTAAAAGGTCACCCCGGTGGCGTCGGGCACGCCCGGCAGTGGGCCCCAGGAGGCGGCGGCGATGTCGACTCGTCGGTCGCCCAGCGCGTCGCCGATGTAGGAGCCGATGGGTTCGGTGAAGACGATGAACCCCTGCTCGGCGGGCTGGTGGGTTTCGTCGACGCGCAGATCCTCGGGCAATGTGTTGGCGGCAGTCGTGGCGACCTGGGTCATCTCCGGGGAGACCCAGTACAGGGCGGCCTCGGCGAGGCGTTCGCGTTCCCCTTCGAGGATGAGCCGCGCAGCCTGTTCCGGGTCGGGTGAGCGGATCAGGTCGAGTGAGAAGCGGCCTTGCCTGACCATCGTGGTGTGGAAGGCGAGTGCTTCCGGCTGGGCGAAGACCTCACGCAGGTAGAGACGAACGGCGGGCAGGTCGCGGGGTTCCGGTGGGCTGTAGCTGCTGTCCCAGATGCCGGTGTCGGGGTTGAAGGGCATGGCGGTGTGTGGCTCCTGGAAGGTGGGGAAGTGACTGTGGGCGAGGTGGGGTTGCGCGCGGCGAGAGCCCCACGGCGCCGGCCGAAGCCGGGCTCGTGGGATGGGGCGCTGCGCGAGGTGGGCTGTCAGGCGGATAGCCGTTGTGGCCGTCGTGCTCTCGGTCGACGACCGCTTCCGCCGATGTCCGGCGGTCATGGTTGCGAGGCGCTTGCTCCGGCGTCGGGAGGAATCACCGGGGATGTGCGGTGCCTCGGCGTCCGCGGCATCGATACGCCTTGCAGGACAGGCCGTGCCCTGCCTAGTGGGGCTGCCACGTGCCGGGGTCAGACTTGCGGTTCGGGTGAGCGCGGGTCGGTTCCCGGCACGGGGCGCTGGTCGCGGTGCAGTGGCGTGGTGCCGTGACGCCGCACGTGCATCAGCCTGGGTTGCGCGATGCGGCGCCACCCGATGCGCTGGCAGGCGTAGAAGCGCCCGTCGACCGCGACGACGTCGCCGATGGACAGCGACCGGTTACCGCGGCGGCGGTAGCGGACGGCGCGTGGGTCGGGTCGGCCGAACTCGGGGTCGTCGCCGACATTGCACAGCTGGAAGGCGGCCTCGACCAGGTCCACGTCGTGGCTGCGGGCGCTCGGCGGCCCGGTGTAGGCGAGAACTTCGGCGACCGGCTGTCCCTGGTAGCCCACCAGCAGTGCGCGGTCGTTCAGGTTGTGGAAGACCCGAATGCTCACGGAGCGCTGTGCCCAGCGCAGCAGTGTGTGCCTGCACCGGCCGAAGGCTTCCGCGAGGCGCTGTCGGTTCGGTCGGATGTTCATCGTGTCGCACCCTCTTGCGAGTCGGGGTGCCCCGCGGTTGCGGGGCGCGTCCGCCGAGACAGGGGCAGTGGGTGGGGGCGGCGTTGTGTGCCGTCGCCACCCACTGCCCCTGTACGGTGTGGCGCACCGCAACCACGGGCACAGCCGGCCGCACAGGAGCGCACCTCAACCACGCAGTCGGGTCGACGGGGAGCAAGTCGCGCCGTTGGGCCGGGTGGTCAGCGAAGGTCGGCCAGGCTGCGTGGTCGGGCCATGCCCCAGGTGAGCCCGTCGCTGATGGTGGTCTCGGCTTGGCGCGCGCTCCATCCTTCGACTCCGTCGTGCTGGGCGGCGGCGGCGTGCAGGACGGCGCGGGCTTCATGCTCGTCGAGGTCGCCGCCGCCCACCCAGCGGCCGAGCTTGTTCGCCGCACGCAGCAGGGTGTTGTGCCGTTGCCCGGGAGCGGCTCTGCGTACTTTGTCGGCTTCGCCGGTGACGATGGCGTCGAGGTAGGCGTCCGGATGATGCGGTGCCCTGCTCGTCGACCGCAGAAGCTTCGGTGGTTCGGGTGGCAGCAGCAGGGGAATCAGCCACAGCGGCAGTGCGGCGATCGGGGCGCGGTTCATCGGCCGGTAAACGCCACGGGCACCTACTGATCGGGCGGCGACGATGTAGCCGCCCGCGCCGCGGGAGTCGACGCGCCACCCGAGGCGGCCGATCGTGTTGCGCAGCTCCGGCTCGACGGGTGCCCGAAAATACAGGTGCAGCCCCTTGTTGGGGGTCTGCACGGCAAAGGTGTCGGCCGGGTAGGGCTGCCCCGCTGCGGCGGCCAGTCGTGCCAGGACATCGCGGCCGTGCCTGGCTCCTGCCCACTGAGGCGGTGGTTCATGGCCGTGGGCGTCGTCCAGGTCGAGCACGTACAGGCCGCTGGGGCGGCAGGCGATGCCCACGTTGTAGGGCAGCGCTCCCCAGATGTCGCGAATCCGCTCAGGGTCGCGAGTGGCCGCGGACTCCCACCCTTTGTCCCTGGGTATCTTGCTGCGGGGCCACAGGGGGATCACGTGGTGACCGTCGCGGGCGGCGTTGAGCGCGACGCGCATCAGTCGCGGTGGTACGCGTGAACGCGTTTCCGGAAATCGAGCTGTGCTCACGATGCTCAAGGCAGTCCTGTCCTTCCTCATGGGTATCGGGTTCGGGTGGTGTCGCGGAGGCTCGCCATGGATGAGCAGCGTGACCGGTTGCGGCGACTGTTGCTGCTGCCGGGTTTCGCTTGAGTGGTTCACGGACGCTCAACCTTTGGAGCGCAGTCGCGTCGGCATCTGTGACAACGGTGGCGGGCCTGTGGGCGGTCCTATGAGACGGTCGTCCGTGTGCGAGCCTGGTGGTCAGTGCGCCTGCGCAGCGGTGGGTGCCAGACAAGGTGCGCTGCGCAGGCGCGCTGCCGTGGAGGTGGGAACGAGGCCGGTCAAGGCCACGCGAGATCGGCCCGAACCAACTGCTCTGCGGTTTCGGCCGCGCGGTTCACGATGGGGCGGAGCTTGTCCGGGTGGATCTGGCTGTACAGGGCGGCACGGAGCAGTTCGGCGAGTCGATGGTCGGGGACGGCGGTATCGGCACGGTCGAGCGCCAAGGCGGCGAGCCCGCCGTCGCCGCGCAGGTAGGCGGACATGGCCAGCAGCACGGCCGGTTCCGCGCATTCCGGGGTGGGGCACTGGCGGGTAAGTTCGGTCCACAGGCGTTCGGCGGCCTGGGCGTGTTCGCCTGTCGCGGTGGCGATGCACGCGTCGCGCACCGTGTAGTCGGATAGGGCCACGGCCAGCATCGCGATGTCCTGGTCGGCAAGTGCCTCCGACCGTCCGCCGGTCCGCTTCACCTGCTCCATGACCAGTCGGTAGGAGACGCTTGCCGATCGCCGGCGAACCTGATCCGGTAGCAGGTCGATCACCGTCGCTCGGCGAGCCAGGGCGTCCTGCGGGTCGGGCCGCAGTAGGGCGAGGAGGTCGTCTCGGCTGCCGAACACCCGCAGCCCCTGCACTGCGGCCTTCACGGCGATCAGGGAGGTTTCCGGGTTCGGGAGGACACCGGTGTGAAACGGGTTGTCGTAGTCGTGCCATTGGGCTCCGGCGGTGATCACCGAGGTCCAGAACATGTGCAGTGACGTGTCGTACTCGGAGATCGCGTGTCGCAGTCGAGTGACCAGAGCGGTGCGCGGTAGAACGTGCCCGTCGGGCTCGCCGCCGCCGACGACCACACCGACGACCGCCGCGGCGGGGTAACGCGCCACGATGGCGGCGATCTGACCGACCAAACTCTGGGAGAGGTCGTCGGCGGGCAGTTCGGAACACATGGTCAGTTCGATCACGCCGTCGACGATGATGTTGACGACCAGAGCGTCCGCCGGGTAGTACCCGATCAGGTACGGCGATGCAGCGATCAGCTCGCCGGGCTCGCTCAGCTTGGCCGACATGTTCTGATCCAGCGAGTAGGCGGACGGGACAGGCTCGGGCGTCGGGTCGGACATCATGATCGTGCTCCTTCGTAGCTGTGGTCGACCGTTGCGGCCATCGGCGATCGGGTGGCTATGAGCCGGAACCCGACGGCGACGGGTACGGGTCGGTAGTTCAGTCGTGCCCGTGGATGCGCTCGACGTGCACTCCGGCCTGTTCGGCGAGCAGTGCGTAGACGTCGTCACCGACGTAGAAGCCGGCCAGCTCGTGCCACGCCCGGCCGTCGTAGGCCGCTTCGGTGCCATCGGGACCCTGCACGGCGCCTGCGGGGAGGTACTCCAAGTGGGACGGGCCTCGGGTGAGGAACGCGAAGGTCACCGCCCCGTCGGTGGTGTCGAAGCGCACGACGGGAACCCCGGCAGGGATGGCGAACTCGTCGCGGCGGCGCAGGAACTCGGGCAGGGTGTTGTTCGAACGCATGCTGCTGACGCCGCGGTGGCGGTCGATGGACTTGGTGTCGTGGATGGTGCTGGTGACCTGGTCACCGGTGGCAGCGACCACAATCAGGCTGACCTGGTAGCGGTGCGATGGCATGGGTTGTGGTCCTTCACTGTGTTGTGGCAGTGACTGCCCGACTGGTGTCCGGCCCGGCGGGCCGTTGGCGCCCGCCGCGTGGGGCGGGGCGCACTCGCGTGGGCGTCGGTGCCGGACGTGCGGGGTCAAGCCCGCAGGTGTCCTGTCCTGCGGGCTTGACCCCGGTCCGGTGCTGGCGCAGCGTGGGCGTGCCCCGCCGTCGCGACGGACACCGAGGGCCTGGTAAAGCGGCTTGCCACGCACCAGGTGCCGGTTGGGTCGCGTCGACTTCTCACGGGGGTCGCCGCACTTGTGATGGGCGGGTGGTTTACGGGGCGAACCAATCCTTTGTGGTGCTCACCGGCACAGGACAGCCAGCGACGGCACAGCGTGGGTGACCAACGTGTCGGCCTCTACCCCCGGGACGGTGAGTGGCACGGCCGCGCCGTCGAAATGGAAGTGTCGAGCTGGAGCGGGTAGGGCCTATTTCAGGTGAAGTGGAGATCAGTACAGGGCGGGTTCATCGCAGTGTGTTATGCGCGTCCAAGTGTCGGACAGCATCCGATCGGCGAATACGTGACCGAACGTGCGCACCGGGCTGTAGTCCATGCCGTCGGTGCGGTGGGCGAACTTCCGCCCCGACCCCGGAGGTCGTCATCCGGCTCCTGCCGCGACCTCCGGGGTCGCGGCAGCGGACGTCATCCGCTCGGGCGACCACGAGTCATCGCCGACGGTGACGACCACGGCTTGGGCGCGTCGCTGGAACTCTTCGGAGTCGATGCAGCCGACGGTGGCTTCCAGCGACAGCAGGTAGTGCTCGGCTTCGGCGTGTCTGTTGGCCGCGACGACCTTGGGCACATTGCGGATCGAGTTGTCCAGGGGCTCGGGCAGCGCGCCACCGTACAGGGCGTGAGCGGCTTGTCTGACCGCCGCGAGGCGTCGGTGCATGTTCCGCACGTGGTGCGGCGGGCCGTCGGGGACGAGCGTGATGGACGTGCGGCTGACGCGGGTCAGGACGATGCGTTCCCGCTCGTCGGCGAGTGCGTACCGCGGGCCGTCGACGGTGTTGCTGACGGAGGCGACCCGGTAGCGGCCCCAGTGGTCGTCGAGTGAACCGTGGTAGTTCACCCACCGGCCCACCTCGACCTGATCCGGCGAACTCTCCGAGACGTCGTGCGTTTCCTGCATAGGTGCGTCTCCTCTGGATTAGATGCGCAAGCGACCCTCGAATGTCGCCGTGCCGGCGGCTGTCGCGGGCACGGCGACGTCCGAGCGTCAGGAACGAAGTAGACGGATAGCGGGATCGGGTGAAGCCGCTCGTCACGATGAGCTTGGAGCGCTCTCGTGGTCGGTGGCGTTCATGTGCGCCTCGACGCACGCCGCGGCCGGTGTGGTCCGCGGTGGTCAGGGTCGAGCGGCGTTGTCGAACTCGTCGACGGCGCGGTGCGACAGCGCTCTCAGCGCGGCGGTGACGGCCATGTGGTCGGCGCCGGCGAAGCTGGAGGGCATGATCGCCCACCGGTCGGTGGCGACGTGACCTGCCCTCAGGAACGAGACGCGCTGACCGTCGATGATCTTCAGGTCGATCGGCGGAGTGTGGCCGGCCGCGGGGTCGACCACGAGTAGCCCGCTGCACTGGACGGGCGCGGCGGTGACGTCGTTGACCGGAATGGCCACGCGTTCGGTTCCTGCGACCATGCCCAGCGACAAGTACTGCACGGGGCCGGTCACCTGCACGACCCGCAGTTGCGGCCCCCAGGCTGGCTGGTCGAGGAACGCGACGACGTCGCCGGGCTGGACCCTGCGCAGGAGTTGCAGTTCGGTGGGCGCGGGTGAGAACAGCTCCGCCAGCGACAGCGCCAGGTTCCGTAGCGTGGCGGCGCGATCGGCGGGGATGTACCAGGCGTCGAGGTCGTCGAGCTGCCCGGCCCGGTGGCGCAGCGCGTCGACGGCCTGGTAAGGCAGGCCGGCCAGGGCGGTCAGCGTGGCTTCGACGATGACCGCGGTGGTCACGTTGTCGTCGACCCGGGTCTCGGACGGGCGCTGATCGCTGCGGCCGGTCTTGCGACCGCCGTTGAGTTCGTCGAGCGCGACGCTGACCGGCCGCAGGAACGGTCCAGGCTTGCGGCCGTGAACCCAGGGCAACGGACCGTCGAGGATGTCGCGCACGAGGGTGACGACGCTGTGGCAGGCGGCGTCGCGGGCCGGGGCGTCGGCGAGTGCGTGCAGCATCGCGGCGGCATGCAGGGCCCGTGCTCCGGCAGCCAGTTCGAGTTCGGCTGTGTGGCGCCTGCCGAGCAGGGGATCGCGCCAAGCGGTGACCTGCTCCAGGACTTCCTCCGGTGAGCGTCCCCAGTCGATCGGGGCGCCAGTGGCGCCGGGCAGGCGCTCCAGCGCGTCGACGTAGTCGGCGAACGCCTGGTCCGTCAGGTCGAGACCTGCCTGGGTGGCGTCGGCGTCTCCGTGGGCGAGGTCGGCGAGCTTGGGCACGTGCGTGGCGGTGGCGACGTGGACGACGTGGCGGCGCCCGTGGCGTGTGGCGCTGGTGGAGCGCGCGGTGAACGACAGCAACCGTCGGGTGGGCGACAGTCGCAGGTCGGTGGCGGAACCGATCATGCTGATGGTGCGTGCCCGACCGGCTTCCCAGGACTTGGCGTTGCGCGTGGTGGGCGGGGTGGCGTCGCGCAGCACACGCAGCACCTCGTCGATGCCGGTCCACGGCGCCTCCTCGGATACCGCCCGGACCAGATCACGCCGCCGCAGCAGCGGCAACGGCGCGTCGATGACGGGCTGGATAGCGGGTTCGATGGTCATGCGTGGGTTCCTTTGCTGGTTGGCGATGTCCGGACCGGCGGGTTCGCGGCTCGCGCCGGGACGAGCCGCGAACTCCGGTCAGGAAGAAGCGGGGAGGCTTTGCAGTCGTAGGGCGACGGCCTGCTCGACGTGGTGGGACTCGGGGTGCCTGCAGGCGTCGAGGTCGGCCAGCGACCAGGCGACGCGCCGGACCTCGGCGACGCCGCGTCCACTGAGCAGCCCGGCCTGGTGGTGACGATCGAGCAGTTCCCACGAGGCACGGGGGAAGATGCTGCTCATGGCCAGGGCATCGTCGGGAACCTCGGCGTTGGTGGACACGCCGTCGTCCGACCACCGGCGGGCGGCGCGCAGCCGAGCGGCGGCGACCCTGTCGGCCAGCGCCGGCAGCGTCACCGCATCCGGGTCCTGCCGGTGTTCATGGTCGGCGTGCGTGACAAACAGCCGGACGGAGACGCGGTCGTAGATGAACGGCGGCACTTGACGCATCTCCGATACCAGGTCCACACAGGACAAAACGAGCAGCGGGTCTGCAGTGAAGCGGGTGGGCGTGCCGTCGACGTCCAGGAACACCGCGCGTTTGTCGATGATCTGTCGGATCGTCGCCCACTGGGTGGGTGAGCGTCGGCCCGCGTCGGCGAGGTGCAGGACGCCGTGGGTGGCCAGCAGTGCCGCTCCGGGTCGACGGGAAGTGCCGGCGAGTCCTGACCACGACGCGACGCGGGCAGGTGCCTGGTAGGGCGGGTTGTGATCGACCACCACGCCGTCGGCGCGGGCGTCGTGACGTCGGTTCTCGGCCAGGGTGCGTGCCTGCTCGTCGGTCAGTTCGGGCAGCAGGGCGGCCAGCATGCGTGCGAACAGTGTTCGGCTGTCGGCGTCGGGTCCGGTGAGCAGGACGTGGTGTCCGCCTGCGGCTGCCGCTGCCAGTCCGCGCGCCACCCACGGCGAGAGCATCACTCCGTCGAAGACGGGCGGGATCGTGCGTTCGGGCGAAGAGTGGGCGTCGGGAGCCGGGGTGAGCGCGTCGCGGCGGCCGTGGGCGTAGGCCACCACGTCGGTCAGCGTGGCCGCGCTGAGCACCTGAACACCGTCGATCGCGGGTGCCGGGTCCGTGTTGGGCACGATCACCCGGTGGACGTCGGTGCGTCCGCGAAGCGAGCGCAGGCACTCCCAGAGGTCCGGAGTTGAACGCACGCTGCCGTCCCGGGTCAAGCCACCCAGCACGATCGTGTGCTGGAGCGCCGGCATATCGCCGGCTGCGGTCAGCACCGCGACGGCGAAGGCGAGATCGTGCACCGGGTGCTCGCTCCCGACGAACCGATCACTGTCGATGCTCACCGGCGTGATCGGGTACGGGAGGTCGGAGTTGCGGATGGCCGCCTTGACCCGGTTACGCCGCTCCGGTGTGACCCGGCGACGACCCGACAGAGGAGAGCGGATGTGGCGGTCGGCTCCGAGGACGGCGGTGATCACCAAGTCCTGAGCGCCGCCGGCGACCGGCATGAGAGAACGGACGTGAGCGGTAGGCATGGCTTTCCCTACTGTGGGAGGACTTCACGGGGTGTTGCCCAGGGGTGAGTGCGTGGCTGGCCGTGGTGCGGCCAAATCGAGGTCGGCTGCGCAGCCGGTCCGGCGGGCGGTGATAGCGGGCCCAGGGGCGCCTGGTGCCGGCGCCTACGCTGTTCGGTGACGGTGGCCGCTCGGGTGTCCCTGCTCGGTTGCCCTGAGCAGCACAACGACCGTCGATCGCTGGGGTCGGTCGCGCCTCTGTGGGTGCGGGCCCAGGTGACGGGCTCCGTCGCCGGCGCCACGGGCCCACCCGGTCGCCACCGGATGGGCCCGTGCCGTGTGCGCCGAGGTTGGTCGCCTCCTACCTGGCCAGGGTCATCGCGCGCAGGGCGAGGTCGTCCAGCGCGTCGGCGCGGCTGGGGTCGGCCACGGTCTGGCTGTAACTGGTGATCGCGTTGGCGATGCCCGCAGCGGTGGTCTGGCCCCCGGCGATGAAGTGCCGGAGCACGCCCTCGCGCTCGGTCTCGGTGAACCCGAGCTCGCGCTTGAGCACCTGCACGGTGGTGTGCGGCTCGGTGACCGGCGCACCGGCCTGCTCCTCCACCTTCGCGACCTGCTCGGCCAGGAACCGCGGCGAGAGCCACTCGCGGACGTGATCCCGGGCTTGGGCGGAGATGACGTCGAGCTGCTTCTTGACGGTGTCCGGCGACCAGCTGATCGTGCCGCCTTCCATCCGCTGTCCCAGATGGACCTTGCGGAAGGCCAGGGCGGGCAAGGTCAAGCCGTTGCGGCAGATCCGCACGAACAGCTCCGGCTTGAGGGTCACGGAGCCGGAACCGATCTCGGAGTTGGAGAAGCGGAACCCGGCGAAGACCACCGGCTCCGAGCCGGGCTCGTAACCCAGGCCCTCCGCGGCGGCGAGGCGGCGGCCGGTGTCGAGGTCGGTGGTGATGCGCTGGCGGTCGGCCTCCAGGTCCGTGTTAGTGAACGGATTGCGGTAGCCGGTCAGGAACTTCGGTGCCAGTCGTTCGACGGTGGGCGAGTAGACCTTGCAGTGCATGGAGGAGTCGGTCAGGTCGCAGGAGCGGATCTCGACCTCGACGTCGGCCTGGCGGATGCCGTCGAGCACGGCGGTGAGCAGGTCGAGGTTGTCGACCATGCCGAACCGGTCCGACAGCAGGGCGCGGAGCACTCCCGGCTCGGCGTCCTTGCCGCGGAACAGCCGCAGCAGGAACGATCGGGAGTCGGCCGGGTAGACCATGGTGGTCGTGCCGGTGGCGGTGCGCTTGGACTTGCCGTGCAGTAGCCCGTTGACGTTGGCGTCGTACAGGTCGGGCCGTTCGGTGCGCAGGCGCCGCAGGTACTTCGAGCCGATGCCCAGCTTCGAGGCGATCGTGCCGTCTGCGGCGGCGGTGGGCACGTACAGGCCGTCGACCAGGGTGACGCCGTGGTCGTCGACGACCGGCTCGACCCCGGACAGCTCGATCGCGCCGCCCCGGGCCCGCAACGCCGTGGCCGGGGCCACGACGTCGATCTTGTCGGCGTGCTGGGTGTGCAGCATGTGCAGCATGTCCTCGAAGGTGGCGTTGCGCACGGTGGTGGTCAGCGACACGTGAACTCCATTCCTCGCACTCGGTTGATCGGTGATGTCGGCGTGGTCGGTCGCCGTCGCTTGACGTGATGGCGGTGATGTCCGCCCCTGGTGTCGGTGGGGCGCGGCCGCTCGGCCGTGGCGGCGGCAGGAGGGGGGCAAGCCGTGCTGTTTGCGGCTTGCCCCCTTGCCGGCGCTGCGGCAGGCTGCGCTGGCCCACCGACATGGGGCGGACAGTGGCGCGGACGGGTGCTGACCGGGGGAGGGGACCTTCCCGATGCGGCGTCAGTCGCAGTCGCACCCGGCGATGCCCGCGCTGGTGACGAAGGCGCACTGCGGAGTGTGGGACTTGGTCAGGATGACGCCGCCGTCGGTGCGCCGGATGATGATCAGCGGGTGGCCGTTGCGTTCAGCCCACTCGAACTGGTCAGGGTCCAGGCGCACTGGATCGGCGTCGTAGTCCAAGGCCGTGGCCACCAGTGTCTGGAGGATCTCCAGCAGGTCCGGACCCGGCGTACCGGGCGCCTGCCGTGGTGCGGCGTGCTCGAACCGGGCGAGCAGGCCACCTTCGCAGTTCGACAAGTCGATACCGGTGCCCGGTCCCAACTGCTCGGCCAGAGCGTGCAAGGACGTGCGCACCAGGTGATCGGGCTCGGCGTGATCGGTGCCGATCCGGACGCTGTAAACACCTCGGGCGCGCAGGGAACCACCGGGGCGGCGTCGCACGGCCAACCGCAGCTTCTGCGCCGTGGTGAGCGGATCATCGCCGAGGTCGACGCCCAGCGAGCGGAACCAGTCCCTCAGCATCCCGAGGGCATCACCGCCGGACACGCCGCGCTTCGGGTCGTCGTGCTCGACGTCCTTATAGCGGTGCAGCAGTCGCATGACCGCCGCGCCCTCGACTGTGTCCGGATCAAAACCGACAGCCCCAGGGGTGACGTCACCGGTCTCGCACTGGCCACCCTGCCCGAGCTCCACTTCGCCGGTGCCTACGTGTTCGGGTGGCCCGATGGATCGAGAGGGGGCATCGACCGCCGGGTTGGCGTCGTCGGGAGTATTTGACGTCGCCATGCGCTACACCGCCACCGTGGAGAACATCGGCAACCGGTATGCCTCTGATGCCGGGATCAGGTCGATGATGTCGTGTTCGCCCGTCCACTGTTCGACAAACCGGACATGGACCGACAGCCACTCACGGGCCCAATCGGGCATGGCGTTGGTGACCGGTCGGTGACCGTTGTCGCCGTAGAAGGTCATGAAGGTTCCGTCCTCGTGCTGCCACGCGAATTCGGCGGCGATCCGGGCCGGGATGGAGGCCAGCTCGGCGGGGTGCCACCGGGCGCCGTAGGCGGTCCAGGCGTCCCCGCCGACCACGAACGGCTGCACGACCAGCCGCAACGGCTCGTCGTGGCCCACCAGCCTGCCTTTCGGGTCGACGGGACGGACCTGCCGGCACTGCGGGCACTGACCGTAGATCGAATTAGGGCGTCGGTCCGACCGTGGTCCGACGCTGCCTTCCAGCGCAGCCTGGCGACGACCGGCGCAGCGGATGGTGTCGACGAAGAGCCCATTCGAGTTCTTCAAGCGCATGATAATCTTTCCGTTGGTATTGTCCGATCCTCGACGATTTCGCGATTATCGGGAGTGCGGTTGACCGTCGGACCGCATACGAATGACCGGTAAGCACACTTCTTCAGTGGCGGGTCGTCTTCATCGTGTCCATTCAGTCGGAACCGGCGCCGCCGTATCGGGCGTCGGGCCCCGTCCGGTGGGGCGCACTCGGATGGCGTCCGTGGCGGGGTAAGGGGGCAAGCCGCATCTTTTCCGCGGCTTGCCCCCGGCCCGACGCGGACGCAGAGTGCGCACGCCCCACCGGACGGGGTGTCGCACCGGCTCCGTGCCCACCTCCTGGCCAGGGCTGACGGCGACGCCAGTACGGTGCCCACGGCGGCGTCGACATCGAGGCCGCTGCACTGGGTACACCGGTACTCGACATCGTCGACGTGGACTCCGGCGTTGTGCAGGCGCCCGGAGCCGGTAGGTCAGGGCTGGTGCCTGCATCACGGCAAAGACTCGCTTCTCCTCGTGCAGGCGGGAGAAGCGAGCCTTGAGCAGCGATCGCTTGATCGGTCCAGGCGTGCCGCATGAGCTGCTGCCCAGGCCTCTCATGGCTACAGATCCATTGAGGAGCGCCAGTAGGTTCAGAACGGCGGCACTGCCGTCGACCAGTCGGTGAGGCCCGGGGACGTCTCCGGCAGGTCGGACACGGACACAGTTGCTGCCAGTCGGGCGAGAACTTCACCGTGGCAGCGGTGCGGGGCGCACCAGCATCCGAGCGTCATGTCGGTCAGCTCGCCGAGCGCGGCGACGAGGTCAGGTTGTTTGAGCAGCCACTGCTCATACCGGTCGATCACCTGCTCACGGGTACCGTCACTGCCGATCTTGAAGGGGTTGCCCCACTTCGACGGTCGTCCAATGTAGACATCGTATGGGGCCTGCTTGCAGTGAACTACCAATGAATGTGGCACCGTGTGCTCCTTCATCGCAGGGACACGACTTGCCAGTCCGAAACACCCGCTGGCTGGGCCGCGCCGAGGCTGTCGATCTGCGGGCCGAAGATCAGGCCTTGCCAGGGCCCGAAGGGGCGGCGGGGGTTCCGGCCCGCGCACTTTGGGCCGGGTTCATCGCCGCGGACCCTGGCACGGCCTGATCGGCTTCGCGCAGATCGCCAGTCCCGCTCGGTCCCTGGTCAGAACTTCAGGCGGCGGCATCGTGTCCGAGGACGGTGGCGAACCACGCTCACGCTCGAAAGTGGCGGATACTGCCGAATTAGCGAATATCTCCTGATCGCGATACTGGGGGTCGCTGTGACCACCTGACATGCAACTCGTCAGTTCGCTCACCTGGGACACGTCGCTAGGTGCCGAGTAGGTAGGCGTCAGCTGCGGTTGGTGGTCCAGCGCGGTGGCACCGTCTCGGGTGCCCGCAGTGACGTATCAGTGTTGAGCTCGGTAGCGAGGCAGCCGGGCAGCTTGACAAGGCGCCAGCGGTCAGGCCCGCACCGGACAGGTCGGTGCGGGCCTGACCGTCAGGAGCGGAGGGGTTGCGCTGCCGTGGCGTCATCTGTGTCGGTGGGGGCGAGGTGAGGCCACTTCTCCTGGTCCAGGTCGGGGTTGTTGACTAGTTGCTCGACATGGGAGAGCGGATAACCCAGCGCCGCGAGCAGCTCGAAGTAGAACTGGGTGTCCTCGCTGGGGCGTCGCCAGCTGGCATCGGCGCTCTTGTCGGTGTAAGCGAGATCCCAGTGCTTCTCGCAGGCGCCGACGACCTGGGCGAGGCGGATCAGGACGGCCTGGGTCTCGGTGGTCGACTTGCGCCGTAGGAGCACCGTGATGGGGTTGTGGTCGCGCCGGTGGTCCTGGGGTTCGGTGAGTGTGAGCAGCGAACAGGCGTAGTCGTGCGTGTGCCCGGGCTCGGCGAGGTAGTCGCCGGCCAGCATCGGGGCGAGCGCGAGCCAGTGCTGCAGGCGCGGCGGCAACTCGGCGGCCTTGCGCTTCCGCCAGCCGGCGAAGTACTTGGTCAGCCACTTGCGGCGGTCGACCTTGGCGTCGCGCCACAGCCTGTTGTTCACGCTCGCCCGCTTGCGCTCGGAGGTCTGCCAGGCGGCGTCGTGCTCGGGCTGCGCCGTCTGTGCAAAGCGCAGGGCGTGGCCGTTCGCGGCGTAGTCGGTGCAGACGTACTGGACGTCCGTGATGGCCCGGGAGGGCCTGTCCAGGACGTAGGCGGCGTGACCGGGGCAGCCGGCGTGCTCCTCGGGACTGACGGAGTGCTGGGCCTGCGCGTCGGCGAGCAGTTCGTGCAGGCGGACCATGCCGTCGGTGTCGGGATCGACGATCGGCACACCATCGGCGCGCAGCCGGTCCTCGGCCTCGGCTACCCGGACCGAGGCGATGGTGCGGTGGCCGTGTGCGGTGTAGTCGACGCAGAGGTGGATGACCTCGACCTCCAGGTCGCGGTCCGCCCAGACGGAGACCGCGCGTCCTGGGCAGTCGGCGTGGCCGTCAGGGTCGAGCGGTTCGACGGTGTCACCTGCGCACAGTTCGTCCAGGCGCTCGACGCCGTCGGGCAGGTCGTTCTCGTCGTCGACCAGTGCGTAGCCCAGGTCGGTGAACCGCTGCGTCTCCCGGGCCAGCAGGGCCTGCTGTTCCCGCTTGTCGCGCAGCTGTTCGATCGTCCACTCGAACTGGTGCGGGCGGTTGGTCATGACGTCGACCAACTGCTGGTGGGCTTGCTCGTCGTCGCCGAACTCGGCGAGCTGGGAGAGCTGGAACATGTCCGCGGTGGGCAGGGCCTTGCCGGCGACGCGAGTGCGGGTGCTGGCGGCGACGGCGAGGCCGGCGTTGACCTGTGCGTCCGGCAGGCTCAGTTCCCGGGCGATCGCCTCGGCGTTCATCCCTTCGAGGGCGAGCTGGCCGTAGAGCTCTGCCTGTTCGACCGTGGTGTAGTCCTCACGGAGGATGTTCTCGATGCCCTGAACCACCAGTACCTCCCTCCTGGTGCCGGGAGCGTGCACGAGGAGATCGACGGTGAGGGCGGGGTTCTCCCGTTCCTTGACCGCGACCGCCGCGGCGTGGCGGTGGAAGCCCACGAGCACCGCGAGGGCACCGTCGGGGTCCGGCGCCACGTTGATGATCGAGATCCTCGGGTCCACGCCGTGCTCGGCGACGGATGCCACCAGCGCGGGCCGGGTCTCGCGGATGTCGCCGACCACACGGCTGTTGCCGTCCGCGCGCAGCGTCCGCGGGTCGATCCCGTGAACGACGTAGGGGTAGACGGTCCGGTCGTCGATGGTGGTGTCGTCGTCGGTTACGTGACCGGTGGCCTCGTCGGGGGCAGCGGCGTCGGCGTCTGTGGTGTCGGGGGTCGTGGTCATCGTGATGGCCTCATTCCGGTGCTGTAGGCATGGCGGTGCCCTGGTGTGAATGCGAAATGTGTTGGCTGTAAAGGAAAGTGGTGTGCGGTCGGGGTCGTTGTGGCTGCGGACCTGGTCCGGTGGTGTGGTCGCCGTGCGGCTCTGCCGAGGTGGGGGTGTCCAGTGCTTTCTGCTGGACACCCCCACCCCGACAGAGCACGCTGGACGGCAAACACCGGACCAGGTCGGCGCGCGACTCGGACCCGCGTGGGGGCGAGGGCGTGGTCGGTGCGGGCGGGGGATCTCTGAGGAGGTCCTCGATCCGGTGCGGCTGGATTGGCCACGTGGGCCTATCCCAGCCCGGTGCCCAGATCGCCCAGGCCGGCGAGGTCGAGGGTGGCAAGCTCGGCGGTGACGAAGTCGTACATCGGCACCCACCGCCGGTCGTCCTGGTTGTGGAAGACGCGCAGCACCTCCGCGTCGAAGGCGTAGAGCCATCGGTAGGACGGGGCCGGGCGGTCGCGCAGGCGGCCGGTGCTCGGTTCCGGGGCCGACTCGGTGAGGTGGTAGCCGATGCCGCGGTACGGCCTGATGTTCTCCGCGGTGCCCGGCGTGCGCTGTCCGGTGTCCAGTGCGTGGCCCGCGGACCACGGGTTGATCGACTCCCAATCGTGGCGCAGGATCGCCGCGAGCAGACGGTCGAGATCCCCGTCGTGATAGCGGTGCAGGGCCTTGCCCAGCTCGGCCACCTGGTTCGCGGGGAAGCCCAACCTGTTGCACGGCCGGACGGTGTAAGTGTCGTTGTCGGAGTCGAGTCCACCGATCAGGGATGGAGGTGACACGGGTCGCTTCTTTCGCTCGGTGTCGGTCTGGCACGTGCGGGGTGGTCGGCCCGCCCGTATTCGGAAGGGGGGAGTGCGCGGGGGCGTGGTGACGCCTGGACCGCGTCGGCGACCCGGCTGCCCCGCTATCGCGCGTGATCGCTTCGGGTGTCCCTGGGGCGGGCGCGGAGCGGCGAGCACCTTGCACTGATTGCCGGTGCCCCGTGACGCCTCCTTGGCGTCGTACAACAGAACCTCGCGCCCGTCGTGTCGTCGGAACACGTCGACGGCGAGTTCGGCGCGGCCTCAGGGCACCGCGAACACCAGGTGCCTTGCTCCGGCGGAGGGCGCGGCGTCGGTGACGTGGTCGCTGACCATCGCCGTTGTCCGGTGTGCCGTGCATGTCTTCGGGCACGGCAATGCGCTTGCGTGAGGGCGGACATGTGTTGGTGGGGAAGGAAGAGCGGTGGTTCGGTCGAGGTTGTGTGGGCGGTTGGCCTGACCTGGTGGTGTGGCCGCCGTGCGGCTTTGCTGGGGTGGAGCACGCTGGTGGCGCATACCCGGCTCTGTGGCGTCAGTCGAGGACGACCGGCGCGATGTCGCCGCGGCTCACCTCGCCGACCGTGGGGAGCCAGATCGTGTAGTGCCCGTCAGGGTCGTCGACGTCGAGCCGCCCGGACACGGCCACGCTGACCACGCGGCCGTCGGTCAGCGTCATCGTGGAGTTCGAGGGGGCGCGGCTGCCGTCCATGTTCTGCGTTCCTTCGCGCCGGGATCAGGAGTTGGCCCAGCCGAAGAACAACCAGCCGGTCACCTCGGGCGAACCGGTGGTGGTGACGGTGGCGGTCGTGTGCTCGTCGACATCGATACCGCGGCGCCGGGCGGTGTAGAAGCTGAGGGCCGTCTCGGTCACGGTCTCCGTGTCACCGAGACGGCCCTCGACCGCGGCCAGCGCCGCGGTCTCCGTGTCGGGGTAGCCGTCGGCGCGGACGGGAACGGGCAGGCCGGTCAGCGTGCGGGAACCACCGAGGACCGCGATGGCCCCGGCCGGCCCCCACTTGTCGTCAACCCGGCTGTCCCTTCCCTCGATCAGCCTGTCCGCCAACGCCTCGGCCTCGCTGAGCGACAGCGGCCCGCCGTCGATGACGACGTAATGGTCTTTCTCGGCGATCGCGCCGGTCGAGCCGTCATGGCCGTCGTCGTACTGCGCCTGCTCGACGGCCGCCCGGAATGCGGCCGCGACGTCGACGCCCTCGGCATAGGTACTGAAAATTTCCGCTCCCATTGCGGGTTCTCTCCTCTGCTGCAATCGAGCGGCAAGACCTGCAACGCGGGTTTGAGGGTCAGGCTTGACGGCCTTGCCGCGTCCCGCGATCCGGCGGGACGCGCTCGGTCAGCGTCGGCGGCGGGAGAGGCGTCAAGCCCACGGACGCTTTCCCCGTGGGCTTGACGCCTGACCGGCGGCGGCGCAACGTGCGCGGCGACCCGCCGGATCGCCGGCGCAGAGACCGTGGGCGGCGAGGTGGATCATCCTGCGGCTGGTTCCTGGCAGCCGCGCGGTTGCCTCGCGTGAGGCAACCGCGCAACCCGAACCTCACCCGGTCGGGCGAATGGACCGGGTCGGGTACGAACCACGGCGCACATCGCGCAGAGAAATCCCGCACCGTCGTTGATCGACGATCGAGTATTTCGGTACCTGCCCCTGACGCATGGGCATCGGAACATCGACGGCACGATCCGCAACGATGCCAAATGCCTTGCCGCCGACGGGATGCAGCTGATCATCTGGACCTGCAACGGCGGAGCCAACCGGAAGTGGGCTTTCAGTTGGGACGAACGGGTAGGTGGCCGATGCACGACCGAGTCCGCCGACCCTCGGGTAGTCGGTGCGTGTCCTCAGGCTGCGCCGACCTCGGCGAACCGGACCTGGTCGCGTCCGCCGTCCTTCGCCTCGTAGAGGGCGGCGTCGACGGCCAGCAGGAGGTCGGCCACCGTCGTGGCCGTGGCGGGGAACGCCCCGGCACCCACCGACAGGGTCAGACCGCTGATGACGACTTCCTGGCCGGTGTGGTCGCGTGCGGCCACCCGCAGCACCGCGACCATCGCCCGGATCCGTTCGGCGGCCGTCGCCGCTCCGGTGGCGTCGACGCCGGGCAAGAGTACGGCGAACTCCTCCCCACCCCAACGGCCGACGAGGTCGGTGCCGCGCACGCCGCGTCGGATGGCGTCGGCCACCGCGCGGAGCACCTCGTCCCCGGCCGGGTGCCCGAAGGTGTCGTTGATGCGGTTGAAGCGGTCCAGATCAAGCATCAGGACCCCGACCGGGCCGCCGAGTCGGCGGGCGCGTTCGAGTTCGGCGGCGGCCTGGTCGTGCCACCACTGAGCCGACACCAAGCCGGTCTTGCCGTCGGTGCGGGCCGCCGCCCGGAACTGCGGCAGCAGCAGACCCAGGTGCAGGGCGAGGACGGTGACCAACAGCAGCGGCGCGGTCCAGGGCTGATACACCATCACCAGGGTCACGGCGTAACCCAGACCGATGGCGGCGGCAATGAGCAGCTGGTCAGATGCCGGGCCGAACGCCTGGTGCGCGGGCTTGTCGGGGTTGGTGGCGATGATCGCGCCGACCACCAGGGCGTAGTTGACCAGTCGGTAGATCAGCCCTGCCAACACCAGGGTGATCACGCCGCGCGGACCGCCCAGCGCCGTGATCAACGGCTGGCCGGGGTCGACGCCGGGGTAGAACGCGGCCAGCACCAGCGTCGCGGCGGCGGTGGCCAGCAGCACCGTGCAGGCGGAGAAAATCTTGCGGTGGGCTACCGCGCGGCGGCGGAAGACCCTGTACCACTCGTGGGTGAAACTGACGGCAATCAGTACCGCTTGAAGCGGTACTGGCAGCAGGAGTACCCCGGCAAAGAACCAGACGCTTTTTATCCGGACTACCAGCATGCCCGGTGCCGGACGGCTGGCGATGGCGGTTTGCCGACCGTACGTGCTCGCGGTGGCCCGCCAGGGAAACACCTCCGTGCCGACGTGACAGCACAGCTGAAGGGGTGAACCCGACCGACCAAGCTGGCGCACGGGTCACGCGCTCTGCGGCATGAGAGTGCATTCGTTGTGTCGTGTAATTGCGGTGTGTCGGTAGCGCTTGGCGGCCGGTTGGCGACTAGTCGGTACAGGATGGTCGCGCTGCAGGCTTGAGTGAGGGGGTCTGAGTGGCGGGGCGTGGGCGTGGTTGGCGGCGCGGCCGTGGGTGGTATGGGCGGGTGCTCGGTTCGGGCTCTGGGGGTGGCTGGGTGATGAGGGGCATCGGGCCCGGCCGGTGGTGGTGGCCGATGTCGCCGGACCAGGCGCTCGAAGGATTCCTTCGCGCACTCGCTGTCCCAGCAGAGCGGATTTCCCCTGACAGCGAGTCGCTGACGAGCTGCTTCCGGGCGTCGGTCGCCAGCCGGAAGTCGCTGATCATCCTGGACAACGCCCGTTCCACGGCCCAGGTGCTCCCGTTGACGCCCGGCTCCCCGACCAGCACCGCCGTGGTCATTAGCCGTGACCGACTGTCCGGACTGGTCGCGCGGCCGGGTGCCTGTCGGGGGCAGGCAGAACGCCGCGGAGCCCGTGGTGAGGTGGTTGGACAATGCTCTCGGTGCGAGCGGATGATCGGTGGGTGCTGCGATGTCGGATGAAAGCCTGTTGCAGCGGCTGAAGGTGGGCGACCCGGCTGCCTCGGCGGAGCTGTTTGAGTTGTGCCGGGTGCTGCTACCAGACTTCTTCTACCGGCGCCTGCCCCGAGACGAGGAGGTCGATGACTGCGTCAGCGAGGTTGCGACACGCGCCCTCGAAGGGTTTCGCAAGGGTGCGGAACCACACTCCCTCCGGTCGTGGGTTCGTGGAATCGCCGTCAATCTCGTGAGGGAGAAGTACGCGGCGTGGCGGCAAAGGTCCGCTTCGGGTGTGCCGGACGATCTCGTGTACCGACCGGGTGAACCGTACCTCGAGATCGCCCAGTCGAAGATCGACGTCGAGGATCTGCTCGCCCTGCCGTCCGATGTCGAGGTGATCGCGACCAAGCGAGACCTTTGGGCGCTGCTCTACCCCGCGATCGAGAGCATCGACCCCGCACTCAAGCCGGTCATGCGCGAACACGTTCGGCTTAGCCTTGACAGGGACACCCTGATCGCGGGGCCGGAACTGGCTCTCGCTCTCGACGTGCCGGTCAGGACGCTGTCCCGGCAGCTGGAACGTGCCAGGAAAGCCACGAGAGGTGCGATCGTGGCTCTTGTGCTCGCTCGCACCGGCCGGGCTTCCTGCGGTGCCCTGGCCGGCCTGCTCGACCGCGTCTTCACCCCCGACCAGGGTGGGGCCGGCTCAGGCCTGATCCTCACATCAGCTCAATGCCAAGCGATTCTGCGTCACGCGGCAGGGTGTGCGATCTGCGCACCTCGTGCCGTGGACGCGGGGGATTACAACAAGGGGACGGCGGTTCCCAGTTCCGGGGCAGGCGATACACCCGTTGCCCTGGAAGGGCGCTCGAGTGCTCGTCGCAGAGTTGTCGCGGGGGACAGAGGCAGCGTGTCGTCGGGTTCGGTAGTTGCGGCCTCCGAAGGTGTGCCGGAGGCCGAGGAAGAGTTGGTGGTGTACACCTCCGGAGACGACGGCAGCCGTGTCCGGGATGCGGTGGTCGATCTTCTGGAAGCCGCTGGCTACAGCATCACCGCGTGGCAGCGCCCGGAACGCGGCTCTTGGTTCCAACGGCTGTCGGTGCGGCCGAAGGGGTCTGCGGCTGCGAAGACACTAGCCTCGACGCTGGCAGCGGTGTCGACCAACCAGGCGACCGCCGAGAGTCTCGGTGCGGTGGTACAGGGCGCGCACATCACATCGGTGGAGGTGCACTCTGGTCCCGTTGCCGCTCAAGAGGAGCGGATGGCGAATGTCGTCGCGCGCCTGTTGGAGGCGTGTCGCGGTCACGACGACGTCGTCGTCTACATGAGACCGATCCTGCTGATCAAACTCGGACCGTCGATCACCGTCCGGGAACCCACGGACGACGAACACCGCCTCATCGCCGACAACCCTCACCTGCTGCACACACCCCGCGATCTCCTGGCCCGGCTGATCGCGGACGAGAGCCGCCGCAAGGACGGGCGCGACAGCTCGTGCGATGACCACGAACGTTCGCCGGGTTGAGGACACGTCGGACGGCATCCCGGATCGGGAACTTCCCTGTACGCGGCGACGCTCGCCGACAGCGAGCGGATGCTGTGCCCGGACTACCCGACAACCAATGTAATCCCGGACGAATCGCAACATTGCGTGATCGACCAGATCTCGTTTCGTTCGATAACAGAAGGGTCGCCGCAATACGTTCATATGATCGCTATTCGGCAGAAGAGGATGTCCGCCCGGTGGGTCCGTGGCGGCGATGCCGCTCGGGTGAACTTCCGGGCGGATGCTGGACGTGTCCGGGAAGCGGAACGGAGCCGCCGTGCTCAGGGGCGGTATTCCCCGATACCCGCACGTGCACCGGCACCGGGTCGCGCATGTTGACCTGCACGCCGACAATCGCCGGACGATCAGGGATCGCGGGCCGGCGCTCAGCGTGGGCCAGCGATGGTCGGCATGCCGAGGGCGGTCGGGTGGGAGCTGTCGCGCATCCGGTTCAGGCTTCGGTCGAGGCTGACGAGTTTCTCCTTGGCTTTGGAGAGGCTGTAGGTGAGCCCTTCGGCTTCGCCGAGCCAGCCGTTCATCCGGGCTTCTGCGATGCGTTCGCCCAGGTTGTGGATGATCTCCACCAGTCGTGGGCGTTGTGTCGGCGACATGCGCAGCATGGGGCAGCGCAGGCGGGAGTGTTCGTGTTGGCAGGGGCTTGCGTAGGGGCGGCCGCAGTCGCCGAGCGCGACCTTGCGCAAGTGGAAGTGCTGCTGGAACTCGCGCCATTCCTCGTCGGTGGGTTCCCGATACTCCTCGTTGGGGCGGGTCGCTCGCCGGTGGTCGAGGAAGGTCCGGTAGGAGCGGATCAGGTCGTCCTGGAAGACGGCGAGGTAGGCTTCGGTGGTGGTTACCGTGGCGTGGCCGAGCAGCCGTGCGGCGATGTGGACGGGTAGCCCGCCGGTGACGGCGTCGGTGGCGAACATGCGGCGGAAGTCGTGCGGGGTGTGGCGCAGCGGCTGGCCGGCGTGATCTGTCACCCCGGCGAGGGCGAGGATGTGGTCGATCGACTTCTGCACGGTCGCCGTGCTGATCACGGTCGGGCTCCAGCCGGTCTTGTGCTGGAACAGGTGTGGCAGTTTCGGTCCGAGGACGTGCTCG
The DNA here is from genome assembly GCF_054781895.1 of Saccharothrix stipae. Lineage (NCBI taxonomy): Bacteria > Bacillati > Actinomycetota > Actinomycetes > Pseudonocardiales > Pseudonocardiaceae > Saccharothrix > Saccharothrix stipae. Next base: position 119,519 of record NZ_BAAGTN010000011.1, read on the forward strand.
TGACTGTCGCGGCGGGAGACCAGCGGGATGCTGCCGTCGTTGTCGTGGCGGAGCCGGGTGATGATTGTGGCCAGGACGCTGGAGAGTTCCGGGCTGACCAGCAGGAGCCGTTCCTGGTCGGTCTTGGAGGGCAGGATTTGCAGCAGGGGCACGACGTCGCCGGTGTCGGGTAGGCGGTAGGACACCAGTGCCAGGTGTGTCAGTTCCAGCAGTTCTTCTTTCCGGATGCCGGTGTGGCGCAGCGTTTCGATGATCGCCCAGGCCCAGAAGGCGTCGGATTCGGCGCGGGTGAGGTTGACCAGTTCACCTGTCGCTGTGTTCCGCGCGCAGACGTGCTTGGGTGTGTGTACCCGCCGGTAGTCGACACCGCCGTGGGAGAACACCTCGTCGTGGTGGGCGGCCTGCGCGATCTTCAGCAGCACTGCCTGGTCCGCCCGGTGCCGTTCGGCGGTGTCGACCAGGACGGGCAGGTGCGGCAGCCGGTCGCGGATCCGCTGATGGATCTCGGCGGTTCTCTTCTTGTCCGCCTTCGCGCCGCCCCGGGTGTCGGTGGGGCGGACCGGGCAGGGGACGGCGAACTCCGCCCAGCTCGGGTCCTCGACGGCCCACTGTTGGATGTCGAGGTAGAACGATCTGACCGCGATGAGGATCCTCAGCCTGCTCTTGCGGACCTTGGTCGGCCAGTTTTCCCTGGTGACGAAGTGCAGGCGGTCCTTCCACGCCTCGGTGACCCCGGCCGGCAGGTGGAGGCTGTCGATGCCGGGGTGGTGGCGTTCGACGTCGGCCCAGAACGTGCCGGCCAGCATGCTGGCCATGTTGCGCAGGGTGCCGTAGTCCACGCCGGGCCGGCGTTCGTCGAGGTAGCGGACGAGCAGGTCGCGGACCGGCGTGCACTGGATGCCGTAGTCGTCGACCAGGTCCGCCGTGCTGCGTTGTCCGTGCAACAGGGCCTAGTAGGACTTCGTTAGGTCGGGTGTGGGGGTGTGTCAGTGGTGTGATCTTCTGTGGCGG
>NZ_BAAGTN010000012.1:0-131480 GCF_054781895.1 Saccharothrix stipae
CGCACCCATCAGCGTCGACTCCCTCATGCTCGCCCTCCACACCCTCTACGACCCACACCGCGCCGGGGAACTCACCGCTCAGGGCGCCACGCACGTCGCGCTCCAGCTGGGCGAGGAGACCGTCCACACCACCATCAGCCCGGACGAGGACACCCTCCAGGTCACCCGCAACCCCACCCACGGCCGCGAACCGCACGTGGTCATCCACACCGACACCACGACCCTGAACAGCGTCATCCAGGGGCGTCAGACCCTCACCGACGCCCACGCCGCGGGACACCTCACCGTGGACGGCGACACCGCCGTCGCCACCCGTTTCGTCACCCTCTTCCCGTTCTCGCCGGCCACCGCCTGACGGGCGACGGGCACCCGCCGGCCGAGCGCCGACCGCCCGTCCGACAATCGCGCGCACATCGGAAAGCACACCGGAACCTTGCGCGCTACTTCCGCGTTGCGCATTTCGCCGATGACGCGGATTCTTGACCGCTTCGTTGTCGACCGGTGACCGCACGGCAGAAGAGGACCGGGCACCCGGACGCCTAATAACATCGGCTCGCGGGTGTCGCACTGCCAACGAGGGCGACCACAGTACCGGCATTTGGACTACCGGGCTTCTCCAGGATTGCGGTGTCCGCACCTATGCGTTCTTCACGAGCCCGAAATCCCATATCGTCGCTGGTCAGGTGAAATGAACCGGTCGGGGCGAGCCATCAGGAGGAGCACATGGTCGACGCACAAGCCCATACGCACGCCAGGGGAGGCTCGCTCAACACCCACTGGCACAAGCCGGCGCTCTACGCGTTCATGCTGATCGTGATCGCGCACTGGGTGGAGCACATCACGCAGGCCGTGCAGATCTACGCCCTGGGCTGGCCGGTGCCGCAGTCCAAGGGCGCGCTCGGCCTGTGGTTCCCGTGGCTGGTCACGTCCGAGGTCATGCACTACGGCTACGCGCTGATCATGCTCACGTTCCTCTTCGCGCTGCGCAAGGGGTTCGTCGGGCGCGCGAAGACGTGGTGGACGATCTCGCTGGGCCTGCAGTTCTGGCACCACATCGAGCACCTGCTGCTGATCATCCAGTCGTCCGCGGGCACGAACCTGCTCGGCAAGCCCGCGCCGACGAGCATCATCCAGTTGATCATCCCGCGGGTGGAGCTGCACCTGTTCTACAACACGATCGTGTTCATCCCCATGGTGATCGCGATGGTGCTGCACATGCGGCCGTCGCGGGAGGAACGCGCGGAGATGCAGTGCACGTGCGCGCTCCCGGTCGGCGCTTCGGCCTGATCGCATGCACAACCACGGCGCCGTCGGCCTGCCGCTCGGTTTCACGCTCCTGCGGTTGATCCTCCTCGGCGCGGTGACGGTGGTCGCGGGTTGGGCCCTGGTCCGACCGTTCGCCCCCGCCGCGTCGGGGTTGGTGACGCGGCGGGTGGTCACCGGGTTCGCGGGCATCGGTGGCGTCGTGGTGCTGCTCATCGCGGAAGCCTCGTGGATGCCGGGGCTCGCCGCGGTGGCGTTGATCGGGCTGCTCGCGGCGCCTCCCGCGTTGCGCCGCGAGCGACCGGTGCTCGGCCTGCTCGTGGTGGCGGTTGCCGTGGTGACCGCGGCAGCCGCCGGCGCGTGGTTCGCCGGACCGCCGTCGTCGTCCGCCTACATCACGTTGATGGCGGCGTTCGTCGCGGCGTCCTGGCTCGCGCTGTGCCCGCCGACCGCGGTGGTGCGGGTCGTCGGGGCGGCGCTCGGCGTCACGCTGCTGGTGGGTCTGGGCACGGTCACGATCGCCGGACAGCTCACCACCCCGGCCGCGGGCGACCCGATGCTGACCCGCGTGCCGCTCGGCGGGAACCCGGTCGACGTGCTCGTGGTGCCGCACATGCCGGGCTGGAACATCGTGCACACCACCGACGTCCCGCTGTCGGTGGGCAACGCGTCGAACGCCCTCGTGCCCGCCGTGGCGCGGCCGGGGATGACGGGTCGGTGGGCGTTGGTCTGGCTGCCCGAGGGCCGCAGCGACCTGTGGCTGGAACGGGCGGGCACGCGCACCACGGTCCCGGTGGACACCGGTGGTGTGGCGTGGACCGGTCCCGACATCCGCGGCGCGGAGGGTCCGGACTACGCGTCGGCGGTGTTGGCCGCGAAGCTGACCGGCAAGCGCGGCGACCTGCCGTGGCCCGGGCTGACCGGTGACGACGCCGCGGTGCTGCGCGCACGGGTCGCGTCGATCGACGGGCCGTTCGCCGTCGTGTCGGACGGTTCGGCCCGCGCGGTCGAGGCCGCGGAGGTCGTCCGGGAGGAGGCCGCGCGCCTGGGCAGGACCATCACGCCCGACGCGTCGGACGTCCTGGTGCTCGGTGGCACGCCGCCCGCCGACCGGCGACACCACCTCGCGCCCTGGCTGACCCCGCCGGACCTGACGACGCCCGAGGCACGTCGGTACGTGCGGACGCTCGCGGCCGCGTTCCCCGGCGCCGCCCCGTCCCGTTCGGGACTCGCGGCCTGGACCGGCTAGACCGCCGCGAACCCCTGCCGGAAACCCTGTCCCACCGGTCTTCCACCCGGTCCCTGGTTGGTCGGTGAACCCGTTCTCTAATCACCCGGCAGCACGCGGACCTCGGCGGCGGGCAGGTCGGACCACCACCGGTCGTAGCGGCGGTAGGCGCCTGGTTCCCGGTCGGCGAGCAGGGCCACCAGCGCACGGGCCTCGACCGCGAGCCCTTGCCACACCTCGTCCGGCAGCGGGTGGAACGCGGTCGCCTCGACCCCTCCCCCGGCCGGTCGCCACACGCCGGCCACGTGGCCGTCCACGAGCAGGGTCGGCAGCACGTCGCCGTTGGCGCGGGTGACCAGCTTGCGGTACCCGGCCGGGATGATCCGGGACCGGTCGGCGTAGGCGAGCAGGGTGCTGTCCCACATGGCCATCAGCCTCGGCGGGGCCGGGGTGTCCTCGGGCGGGCGTGGTGCGTCGGGGAGGTCGAGCAGCTTCGTGCCGTCGGGGCCCTCCAGTCGTTCCAGGGTGTCGGAGAGGACGGCTACGGCGTCCCGCACCCTGGAGCGCTGCACCAAGGCGAACTGCGCCACGTCGGCCACCGACGCCGGGCCGAAGCCCTCCAGGTAGCGCCGGACCACCGCGGGCAACGACTCGTCGGGGGTGCCCGCGGGCTCGGTGTGGGCGGTGACGTAGGACGGCCGGGGGCCGAACGACCACGCGCCGCCCACCGGGGCGTGCAGCAGCGGCGCGAACGTGCGCAGCGCCCACCACACGCCCTTCGGCGGCACGTCCAGTCGCGCCGCGAGCCAGGCCTCGACCTCAGCGGCCGTGCGGGGTTGACCGGTGAACGCCAGCAGGTCCGGCACCACCGCGTCGGCCTCGGCGACGGACAGCCCGCTCGCGGTGAACCGGCGGTCGCCGAGCCTGGCCCCGCGCAACGTCGGCCGCATCGCGGTGTGCATGGCCGCGTGGTCGTCGGCGTGCACGAGGTGCAAGGTGATCCGCAGCAACGTCGCCTTCACCAGCGTGCGGTCGGCGATCGCGGCGTCGAGGGCGACCGGGTCGAAGTCGGTGAGCCGGTTCCACAGGGCGACGTACGGCGAGGCGGGGTGCTGCGCTTGCACCGCGACCACGCGGCGGACCGCCTCACCGACGTCGAGCGCCTCCCGGCGCAGGAGGAGCTGTCGGTGGAGCGTGGCCCGGTTGAGGCCGCGTGCACTGATCCGCATGCGGGGCAGTTTCCCCCACCGGCGGCGGGACCCACGCGCCTACCTGGTCGGCACCCGCACGACCACCATGCCGTCGAGCAACCACGCGTCGATCCGCTCGACGTCGACCGCCGCGGGCACGGTCGCGCAGTAGTAGTAAGTGCGCGTGGACCGGGTCGGGCGCACCGTGATCCCGACGCGGTCGCGCCTGATCTGCGTCCCGTCCGGCCGCAGGTCCTGGTCGCGCACCTCGACCCGCACGTCCCGCGGCCCCACGTCCTCCAGCAGCGTGGCGAAGAAGTAGGCCTTCGCGGTCACCGCCACGTCGACCAGCAAGGGCCGCTCGTCGGCCGTGGCCAGGTCCCACTCGCGGCCCAGGCTCCGACCGATGCGCTCCCACCACACGTCCATCTCGACCACCGGGTCCGGGCCGGAGTCCGTGCCCTCGCAGGGCTCCCGGCGTCGGACTGTCAACCGCTCGACCACGACGCCACCTTTCCGTTTGCCCCACCCTCGACCCGGGAAATACCCGATGTCACGGGGGTTCACGCTCGGTCGATCGGGTGAAGTCGGCGGCCGAATCCGCCGTGCTCGGCGCAGCGCGGTTCGGCCGAACGCGCGCGGGTGCTCCGACCGGGCAAGCGTCCACCCCGAGGAGTGGCGCGGTTCCGACCCGTCGACCGGCGAACGCGGCCGCCGATCCGCAGGCGGGCGCACCGCGCGGCTTCCTCGTTTTTGCTGGATCCGCCGCAGCGGCGGCGGTCCGATTGACGGCCTGCCGGGGAGCTCATTAGCTTGCAACACGTGGCTGCCGAACGCATTGCTCCCGTTGTCCCGACAGACGATCTCGCCGGCGCGGTCGAGCGGTGGTCGGCGTTGCTCGGCGTGGCGCCGACGTTCGTCGACGGCGACCGCTGGGCCCAGTTCGACGTCGCGGGCGGTCGGCTCGCGCTGTCCGGCGCGGACCGCGTGCACGACGGTCCGGCGATGCTGGTGAAGGTGCCCGACCTCGAAGAGGCACGGGAGCGCGCGCAGGCGCTGGGTTTCCAGGTCGGCGAGATCAGCACCGGCCCGCACGAGCGGCGGTGCGTCGCCGTCGGCCCGGACGGGTACGCGGTGATCCTGCACAGCCCCTTGGCTTCCTGACACCTCGGCGCACGGCCGTCCTCAGTGGACCCGAAGCCGCGTTCTCCGTCCACAACGGACCAGGCCCGGCTCCGGCCCGCACGCGGACGTGCGGGCCGGAGTCGGGATCAGGCGACGAACCCGACCGTGAGCAACAGGTTCGCGTAGAGCCGCCCGTCACCGGTGGCCACGCACACCGCCAGTTCCGGCGATCGGCACGCCGCGTAGAAGTCCTGCCGCGCCAACGGTTGCAACGGCAGGTCCGGCCCGAGGATCCGCTCGTAGTCGGCCCAGACCGGTGGCGTGCCCAGGTCGTCCGGCCGCATGGTGTGCACCGCCTCCACCGGGATCGCCGACAGCACCGGCTCCAGCACGTCGTCGACCGGGACGAGGCCGGGGCGCAGGTTGAGGTGGATCAGCGTGGCCCGGTGGTGCACGTTGGTCCGGTGCGCGTAGTTCGCGTCGGCGAGCAGGACCTTCGACCCGTGGCCCGCGGTGGCCAGGGCGTGCAGCAGCGGTGGGTGGAGCAAGGGGTAGCGCAGCACAGGGGTCACTCCAGGATGAAGGTGGCGTCGGCGCGTGCGACGGTGTCGGGCGTGGTGGTCAGGTTGATGTTGGTGCCATTGTGGCGGATGTACTCGCCGGGGTAGTTCTGCGACTCGAACGAGACGCCGGAGCCGGAGGCCAGCCCGGCGCGGCGGAAGAACGACGCGTCTGCGCGGAAGATGGCGCTGCCGTCGTTGCGCTCCACCCACATCTCGTGGTTGCGGTGCCGCAGGTAGTAGCCGGGGAAGTTGGTCGACTCCAGCGACACCGTGCCCGACCCGTTCAGGCCTGTGACGATGCGGAACTGGGAGTCGGCGAGCGGGTTCACGTTCGCCTCGACCCGGCCCCGGTACTCCCAGTGCCGGACGAACCGGTCCGGGTAGTTGTAGGACTTCAGCCGCACGGGCGTGACGCCGTCGGCCACCGGGATGCCGAAGTTCGGCGTGCCGTCGGCGTTCCAGTAGACCTTCTGCGCGCGGGTGCGCCGGTTCGGGTCGCGCAGCGGGTCGCCGGAGATGTCGCGGTAGTTGCGGTCGTGGTAGACGAGGATGTCGCTCTGGCCGTCCTCGGACACCGTGAACGAGTTGTGCCCGGGGCCGTACTGGCCGGTCGCGGCGTTGGAGGCGAACACCGGGTTCGCGCTCTTGCTCCACGACGAGGGGTTGAGCAGGTCCGCCGACGCGGAGGCGGTCAGCATGCCCAGGCAGTAGTTGGCGTCCGTGGCGCTGGCCGAGTAGGTGAGGAAGACCCGGCCGCCGCGCTGGATCACCGAGGGCCCTTCGGCGACCTTCACCCCGCCCCGCATCTCCCACGCCAGCGTCGGCACGGTCAGCCGGGTCACCGTGCCCGTGATCGACCACGGGTCGGCGCCCATGCGGGCGAGGTAGAGGTTGGAGTTCGTGGCGATGCCCGGCTCCGACTGCGCCCAGGTCAGGTACCGCACGCCGTTGACCGTGAAGGTCGACATGTCCAGGGAGAAGGTGTCCCACGGGACGTTGACCTTGCCCCGCTCGGTCCACGTGCCGGTCAGCGGGTTGGCGCTGCCGTTCTCCAGCACGTAGGGGCGGATGCGCCAGATGTCGTCGGTGCGACCGGCGGCGAAGTAGACGTACCACTTGCCGTTGATGAAGTGGATCTCCGGCGCCCAGATGTGCGCCCCCATCTCACCCGACGAGTGCCTGCGCCAGATCACCGACTCCGGTGCGGTGGCCAGGCCCTGGATCGTGGTCGCGCGGCGCAGGACGATCCGGTCGTACTCCGGCGCGGTCGCGGTGAAGTAGTAGTAGCCGTCGGTGTGCTTGAAGATGTGCGGGTCCGCCCGTTGGGCCGCCAGCGGGTTCGTGTACTGCACGGCGGGTGAGGCCTGTGCGGCGGGCGTCACGGCCAGGCCCGCGAGGGCGGTCACGGCCACCACCGCGACCACCGCCAACCGGCGCGATATCCAGCGGGGAACGGCACTGTTCATCGGATCCACTCCATCGTGGCGTCGGGACGTGGCGGCTGTTAACGCTAACAGCGCAGGTCCGCGCGCCTCAATACCCACTTACGAGACGATTGAGGTCTGAGATCCAGTGGGTTGCACCCGCTTGACGGCCGCACTTCATAGGGGCTGGTTATCGGCATGATCAGCAAAGAGGGCTGGTGTTAGCGATAACATTGCGCTACCTTCGCCGACACGCGAGCCCCGACTTGCCGGGTGGGCGGACGCGACTCTCCCCCGTCCCCCCACCCGGCCTCCACCTCACGTCACCGCGTCAGCTCACCGACGATCCGCCGCAGCTGCACGGCTCGGGCGGCCGGTGTCCTCGCCTTCATGAGCCGGAGGAACAGCGCGTACTGCCGGGTCCGGTCCAGCAGTCCGAACCGCTCGCGGGCGCGTTCGTCGGCGGCCAGCGCTTTGGCCAGGTCGGGCGGCACGGTGGCGTCGCGCTGCCGCTCGTAGGCCGCGTCCCACCGGCCGTCGGCCCGGGCGGCCTCGATCGCGGCGAAGCCCGGTGCCCGCATCCGCCCGGCGGCGATGAGCGCCTCGGCCTTCTCGACGTTGACCCGCGACCAGGAGCCGCCCGGTCGGCGCGGCGAGTACCGCTGGAGGTAGTGGTGCTGGTCGAGGCCCCTGCGGTGGCTGTCGATCCACCCGTGGCACAGGACGACGTCGAGCGCCTCGGTGATGGTGACCGACGACCGCCCGGACCCCTTCTTGGCGATCTTGAGCCAGACCCCGTCGCTGGTGTCGTGGTGCTCGGCCAGCCACGACGCCCACCCGGCGGCGTCGGCGAAGTCGAGCGTCTGCGGTTCGGTGCGCGCGTCCATGCCCCCATGGTGCGCCGGCAAAGTGCTCACCGAGTGAGCACTTTGCCGAAGCGGTCAGGCGTCGGACTCGCGTCGTTCCGCCATGGTGTCCGGTGCGGACTCCGGAACCTCGGTGCGCACGTCCGAGTCGCGCAACACCTCGCGTGCCTGGGCCTCGGGATCGGCGCTGCCGGTCCCCAGCTCCTCCGGCAGCAGGTTGGCCCTGGTCCGCGCCCGGCGGTCGACGTCGTTGCGCCGGTCGAAGACCTCCGGCCGGTCGAGGTCGTGCTCGCGCCTGGTGCGCTCCTCCTCGTCGGGCGACAGCCCGGTCGCGCCGAGGTCCAGCGGTTCCTGATGCGTCATGTGCCTTGCCATACCCCACCGGCGCCCGGTTGACGCCCCGCGCGGCGGCAGGGGTTCGGCACGGCCGGGTTCGGATGCTCGGGGTTCGGCGCGGTCAGGGTTCGGCGCGGTCAGGGTTCGGCGCGGAGCCTGCTGTGGTGGCGGCGGGCCTTCAGCCGGTTGCCGCAGGCCGTCATCGAGCACCACAGCCGCCTGCCGGTGCGCGAGGTGTCCTGGAAGTGCAGGACGCACTCCGGGTTCGCGCACTTGCGGATGCGGTCCGGGGTCGCCTCGCGCAGGCCGACGAAGTCGCGCAGGCACGCCCAAGCCGCGCGCCACCGCGGGTCGGCGACGTCGTCGTGCTCGACCCGGCCGTGCTCGTCGACCGCCAACCGCACCCGCCCCCGTGCCAGCAGGGAGTTGAGCGCGGTGTGGTCGGCCGGGTCCGCGATCACGGCGGCCAGCGCGTCCCGGGCCTGGCGCAGCGGCTGCCGGGGCACGGGTCGGCCGGCGGGGAGTGCCCGGTCCGCGAGCCAGGCCCCGGTCAGGTCGTCGTGGTCGAGCAGGTCGTACGGCACGCCGCCGGTCACCCAACGGGTGTTCAGCAGGTCGATGGCCAGGGGTTGGTCCGCCAGCGGACGCGCGGGCCAGCCGCGGGCCAGCAGCGCGCCGGTCACGGCGTCATCGGCACCGAGCACGGCCCGCACCTCCCCCTGCCTAACCGTTGAGAGTCGCTTGACAGGTTAACACGTGGCTGCTTACCTGAGCTCCCGCCTAACCGTTCATAGCCATCAGAACAGTTAGACCGTTCGAGACAGGAGCAGTCGATGACCTCGTACCGGTACGCCGACGTCAACGGGCAGCGCGTGTTCTACCGGGAGGCGGGCCACGCCGACGCCCCGGCCCTGGTGCTGCTGCACGGCTTCCCCACCAGCTCGCACATGTTCCGCGAGCTGATCCCGGAGCTCGCCGACCGCTACCGCGTGATCGCGCCGGACCACGTCGGCTTCGGCCACAGCTCCGCGCCGTCGGTGGACGAGTTCGACTACACCTTCGACGCGCTCACCGACATCACGCTCGGACTGTTGGACCACCTCGGCGTGCGGCGGCACGCGCTGTACGTCCAGGACTACGGCGCACCCATCGGGCTCAAGATCGCGTCACGCCACCCGGAGCGCGTCACCGCGATCATCACCCAGTCCGGCAACGCCTACACCGAGGGCTTCACCCCGTTCTGGGAGCCGTTGTTCGCCTACGCCACCGACCCCGGCCCCGACACCGAACCGGCGGTGCGCGCACTGCTCACGCCCGACGCGACCCGCTGGCAGTACACCCACGGCGTCAAGGACCCGAGCCGGATCGACCCGGACACCTGGGCGCACGACCAGGCCCTGCTCGACCGGCCCGGCAACGCCGAGGTGCAGCTGGCACTGTTCCGCGACTACCGCGACAACCTGGACGCGTACCCGGTGTTCCAGCAGTACTTCCGCGACACCCGGGTGCCGCTGCTCGCCGTGTGGGGACGGCACGACGAGATCTTCGGCCCCGACGGCGCGCTGGCGTACCGGCGCGACCTGCCCGACGCCGAGATCCACCTGCTCGACACCGGCCACTTCGCGCTGGAGGACCGCCTGGACACCGTCACCGGCTACATCCGCGGCTTCCTCGGTCGGGTGCTGAGCTGATCAGCCCGTTTGTGAGCGCTAACAGACACTGATGTCCGACCTGGGCAAGCCTGCCTGTTAGCGATAACAGACAGGCTTGCCCACCCCGACGGGGCTGCGCTACGGTGCCGGGAAGCGCTCCCGGTCAGGCCGCTCCGCAGGCGACCGGAGGCGCGTCACGATTCCTGCTCGCAAGGAGGCGACGCATGAGTCCGCGCACGTCGACATCTGTCGGGCCGAGACGCCGCGCCGTCCTCCCCTAGTCCACTCCGGACACCCCGCCGCCGCGTCCGCTACACCCCCCGAGAGATCGAGGAAACCGTGGCTGCATCGAGGAAACGCGCCCTCGGCCTGATCGCCGCGCTCGCGATGACCACCGCGTCGGTCGCGATCGCGCCGCAGGCTTCCGCCTACCCCGGACCCGGCGTGGTCACCGGCGACATCAGGGTGCACGACCCCAGCGTCGTCAAGCGACCCGACGGCAGTTACCTGGTCGCGCACACCGGTGACAACATCGGCCTGAAGACCTCCACCGACCGCACCGCCTTCCGCAACGCGGGCGTCGCCTTCCCCAACGGCGCGTCCTGGACCACCACCTACACCAACGGCAGCCGCAACCTGTGGGCGCCGGACATCTCCCACCGCAACGGCCAGTACTACCTGTACTACTCGGCCTCGACGTTCGGCTCGAACCGCTCGGCGATCTTCCTGGCCACCAGCCCCAGCGGCAACTCCGGCACGTGGACCCACCGCGGCCTGGTGATCGAGTCGCGCACCAGCGACAACTTCAACGCCATCGACCCCGACCTGGTGGTGGACGACCAGGGCCGCTGGTGGCTGAGCTTCGGCTCGTTCTGGTCCGGCCTCAAGATGATCGCGCTCAACCCGTCCACCGGGCTGCGGTCGGACTCGTCGCTGCGCTCCATCGCCGGCCGCAACGGCGGCCCGATCGAGGCGCCGAACATCGTCAAGCGCGGTTCCTACTACTACCTGTTCGCGTCCTTCGACTACTGCTGCCGCGGCGCGTCGAGCAACTACCGGGTCGTGGTCGGCCGCTCGACCAGCGTCACCGGCACCTACTACGCCCGCAACGGCACGGCCATGACCTCCGGTGGCGGCACGGAGATCCTCGCGGGTCAGGGCAGCATCCACGGCCCCGGCCACCAGGACGTGTTCTCCGACGTCGACAGTGACATCCTCGTCTACCACTATTACGGCGACGACGGCGCTTCGAGGTTGGGTATCAATTGGCTCGCTTGGGATTCCGCAGGGTGGCCCTACGTCCGATGACACTCGTGCGACTTGCCACCGCCCCTGGTCACCGCGCTCCGCGGTGGCCGGGGGCGGCGGCACCGCCGGACGGTCGCCGATCGGCCGCCGAACGGCTGCCGAAGCGGGCATTGACGTTTGCGCACCCTGCTCGTAGCCTCCCGGAAAGCGCTTTCCCCGCCGCACCGCCCTCAACGTCGGCAAGCGGTTGAGACCGGAGGAATCGAATGGGTGCACTGAAACGTTTCAGAGTCCTGGCGACGTCGGCCGTCGCGCTGCTGGCGGTCGCCTGCGGCGGCAGCGGTGGCGGCGGCGAGGAGACCCAGGCCGGTCCCGCCACGTTGCGGTTCTCGTGGTGGGGAAACGCCGAGCGCGCCGAATTGATGCAGAAGGCCATCGACCTCTTCCAGAGCAAGAACCCCGAGATCAAGGTGACGCCGAGCTTCCAGGAGTTCGAGGCGTACTGGCAGAAGATGGCCACCGAGACCGCCGGCGGCAACGCGCCCGACGTCCTGCAGATGGACTTCGCGTACCTGCGCGAGTACTCCGATCGCAACGCGCTGTACGACCTGAAGAAGCAGGAGGGCAAGAACCTCGAACTGGGCGACCTCCTGTCCGGGCTCAAGGGCGCCGGTGAGATCGACGGCAAGCTGTACGGCGTGCCGACGGGCGCCAACACCTGGGGTTACATCTACAACCCGGCGTTGTTCACCCAGGCCGGCGTCGAGGAGCCGAAGGAGGGGTGGACCTGGGACGACTACCGCGACGCCATGAAGACGATCGCGGACAAGACCGGGGTGCCCGGCGGCGGCAACTACGTGGGCAGCTACTACAACCTGGAGCTCCAGCTGCGCCAGGAGGACGGGTTGCTCTACACCGAGGACGGCAAGCTCGGGTTCGACAAGGCCCGGCTGGCGGAGTTCTTCAAGGAGGGCAAGGAGTTGGCCGACGGCAAGGTCGCGCTGCCGATCGAGAAGGGCGTGCAGATCAAGCCGTCGCACGCGCTGGAGCAGGACCTGGTCGCCGGTGACCTCGGCTGGGACAACTTCATGGCGCGCTACGACAAGGGCGCCAAGGCCGAGTTGAAGCTGGGGCCCGTGCCGACCGACAAGGCGGGCACGTCCGGCCAGTACCTGAAGCCGTCGATGCTGCTGAGCGTGTCGCAGAAGACCGAGCACCCGGCGGCGGCGGCCAAGCTGGTGTCGTTCATGGTCAACGACCCCGAGGTCGGCAAGATCTTCGGCGCGAACCGGGGCCTGCCGCCGACCAACGCCCAGCGCGCAGCCGCCCAGCTAGAAGGACCGCTGGCCGCCGTGGCCGCCTACGAGGACGGGCTGAAGGACAAGTTCGGCAAGACGCCTCCCGCGCCGCCCAAGGGCGCCGGCACGCTGGAGCAGGCGTTCATCCGGATCACCGAGGAACTCCAGTACGGCCGCATCACCGTGGACGAGGCGGTCGAGCAGTTCTTCACCGAGGCCGAAGAGACCCTCGGGTCGTGACGAAGGCGACGATCGCGCCGGACCGGCGCGCCGAGGTCGCGGTGCCGCGGCAGGCGGGTCCGCGCAAGCGGGCCCGCCTGTCCGGTGACGGGCCGGCGGGCTACCTGTTCCTGTCGCCGTGGATCATCGGGATCGTCCTGCTGACCCTCGGGCCGATGGTGACCTCGCTGTACCTCTCGTTCACCGACTACGACCTGTTCAACACGCCGACCTGGATCGGGCTGGAGAACTACCAGCGGATGTTCACCGACGCGCGGTGGCTGCGGTCGGTCGAGGTCACCGCGATCTACGTGGCGCTGGCCGTGCCGATCAAGCTGGCCGTCGCGCTGGCCGTGGCCGTGCTGCTCAACGGCAAGCGGGCGGGCCAGGGCTTCTACCGGGCCGCGTTCTACGGGCCGTCGCTCATCGGCGGCAGCGTCGGCGTCGCGATCGTGTGGAAGATGATGTTCAGCGACGACTCGGTGGTCGACCAGGTGCTCCAGCGGTTCGGCATCGACACCGGCGGCTGGGCGGGCAACCCGGACTTCTCGCTGATGATGCTGGTGCTGCTGGCCACGTGGCAGCTCGGCGCGCCGATGGTGATCTTCCTGGCCGGGCTCAAGCAGGTGCCGCGGGAGCTGTACGAGGCGGCCGAGGTCGACGGCGCGAGTCGGGCGCGGCGGTTCTGGTCGATCACGTTGCCGATGATCTCGCCGGTGCTGTTCTTCAACCTGCTGCTGGAGACGATCAACTCCTTCCAGGTGTTCACGTCGGCGTACGTGGTGGGCGGGCCGAACGGCCAGCCGGCGGGCAGCACGCTGTTCTACACGATCTACCTGTTCGACCGGGGTTTCGGCGACTACCGCATGGGTTACGCGTCGGCGATGGCGTGGATGCTGCTGCTCGGCGTCGGCCTGGTCACCGTGTTCCTGTTCCGCACCGCGCGCGGGTGGGTCTTCTACTCCGGGGATTCGGGGGACCGGCGATGACGCTGTCGTTGAGGCGGGTGGCGTGGCACGTCGGCGTGCTGGCGCTGCTGGCCGTCGTGCTGTACCCGATCGTGTGGGTGGCGGCGGCGACGTTCAAGCCGTCCGAGGCCATCATCGGGAGCCTGCGACTGCTGCCGAGCGAGCCCACGCTGGCCAACTACGAGCGGGTGTTCGAGGGCGTGGTGGGGATCGGCGTCGGCCGGTTCTTCTGGAACTCCGCGGTGCTCGCGGTGCTCTCGGTGGTGGGGACGGTCGCGTCGTCCGCGCTGGCCGCGTACGCGTTCGCCCGCCTGCGGTTCCGCGGTCGGACGGTGCTGTTCGGGATCATGATCGCGACGCTGCTGCTGCCGTTCCACGTGTTGATCATCCCGCAGTACGTGGTGTTCCAGAACCTCGACCTGGTCGACACCTACGTGCCGTTGCTGGCGGGCAAGTTCCTGGCGTCGGAGGCGTTCTTCGTCTTCCTGATCGTGCAGTTCATCCGGCAGCTGCCGCGCGAGCTGGACGAGTCGGCGAAGCTCGACGGCGCCGGGCACTGGACCGTGTTCTGGCACATCATCGTGCCGCTGTGCCGGCCGGCGCTCATCACCACCGCGATCTTCACGTTCATCTGGAGCTGGAACGACTTCTTCGGGCCGCTGATCTACCTGAGCACGCCGGACAAGTACCCGTTGCCGCTGGCGTTGCAGCTGTTCATCGACGAGTCGACCGGGTCGGACTTCGGCGCGTTGATGGCGATGTCGATGCTGGCGCTGGTGCCGGTGATCCTGTTCTTCCTGTTCTTCCAGCGGTTCCTGGTGGAGGGCGTGTCCACGTCGGGGTTGAAGGGGTGAGCCGGTGAAGCGGTTCGCGTTGTTCGGTGAGTGCCTGACCGCGGGGTTGCTGGTGCTGCTCGTCGCGCTGCCGGTGGTGACCCTGATGCCGGCGCTCGCGGCCGGGTGCGCGCACATCAAGGCGCACGTCGACGGGGAGACCACGTCGATCCGGGCGTTCTTCGAGCGGGTGCGGGCGGCGCTGCCCGGCGGTTGGGTCGCGTCGATCGCGGTGGTCGGCGCTTTCGCGGTGCTTGCGGTGGACGTGGTGCTGTTGCGGACGCGGGTGGCGGGGGGCGGGCTGGTGGCCGTCGTGTGCGGTGTGGCGGCGGTCGGTCTGGCGGTGGTGGTGCTCCGCGCCGCGGCGGCGTGGTCGGAGGACGTGCGGTGGGCGGTCGTGGGGCGTGCGGCGGCGCGGCGGGCCGCCGTCGATCCCGGTGGGTCGCTGCTGCTGGTGATGGCCCTGGCCGTGCTGCTGATCGTGACCTGGCAGCTGCCGCCGTTGGTGGTGCCGATGGTCGGGTGCGTGCTGATGGCGGCGGTCGCGGTGGATCGGCGGCACGCCACGGCGGCCACGCGGCCGCGACCCGGTGGTCAGGCGCTGTCCCGCAGGACCAGCGTGGAGGGGTAGAAGGTCAGCGGGCCCGGGGCGCGGCGGTCCAGGACGGCGGTCGTCGCTCCGGTGGCGATGGCCTCGACCGGGTTTGTGGTCGTGGTCAGGCCGGGGTGGCTGAGGGCGGCGAAGGCGATGTCGTCGAAGCCCGCGACCGCGACGTCGCCCGGCACGTCCACACCCGCGCGGCGCAGCGCGTCGAGGGCTCCCAGCGCGCAGAGGTCGCCCAGCGCGAAGATCGCGTCGGTGTCGGGCCAGCGGGCCATGATCTCCGCGGCCGCCGACTCGCCGCGGGCGGCGGTGAAGTCACCGGGGACCGAGCGGGGCGGGGTGGCCGACTCGGCCATGGCCCGGTGGTAGGCCGCGAGTGCCCGTTGGGTGCACGGCAGCCACGACGGACCGGTGATCATGGCGACGCGTCGTCGGCCGCCCGCCACGAGGTGCTCGACCAGGCGGGTGGTGGCGGCGCCGTTGTCCACGTCGAAGGACGGCACGTCGCGGGTGCCGACGCCGATGGCCGCGATCCGGCCACGCGCCGCACGCGGGACCGCGGCCAGGGCCGGTCGGGTCGGGTTCACCAGGACGATGCCGCCGATGCCCCGGTCCTCCGCCAACCTGCCCAGCTCGCCCGGGTCGTGCAGCGGCAGCCAGCGCACGGACACGCCGACGTCGCGGGCGGCGGCGGTGCGGGCGGTCGCGGTCAGGACGCGGGCGACGTACGGGTCGTCCAGCACGTGCGCGGTGTGGCCGCCGACGGCGACGACGACGTGGGTGCCGCTGCGGGTGGCGAGGGCGCGTGCGGCGGCGTGCGGGACGTAGTCGAGTTCGCGGGCGGCCGCGGCCACCCGGGTGCGCGCGGCGTTCGACGCCGGTCCGCGGCCGGTCAGCGCGCGGGACGCGGTGGCCACCGACACGCCCGCCTTGCGTGCCACGTCCTCCAGCGTCGCCTCGCGCCGCCGTGCCGGATGTGCGACCACGGCGCCAGTGTGCCGGCTCCGGACCTTGCGGTGGAAGCGCTTCCATGGGTGGGGTGGAGACGCCGGGGGTGGGTGTCGGGGAACGAGCGAGGCAGGAGCCGATGGGACGAGCACGCATGTCGGTCACCGGGGGGACGGACGGCTCGGCCGCCAGGTCCGTCCGCGCCACCACCGTCGGGGTCGCGGTGACGTTCGGGCTGAACGGGGTGGCGGTGGCGTCCTGGTTCGCCCGCGTGCCCGCCGCCCGCGACTCGTTGCACCTCGACCCCGCCGCGCTCGGCGTGCTGCTGCTGGCCATGTCGGCCGGCGCGACGGTGGCGATGCTGACGGCCGGCGAGGTGACCCACCGGCTGGGCGCGCGGCGCACGGTCCGCGTGTCGACCGCCGGTGTCGCGGTCGGGCTGGTGGTCGCGGGCGTCGCCATCGGCACGTGGCCGTCCGCCGCGGCGGCGGGGATCGGGTTGTTCCTGCTCGGCTACGGGTCGGGCACCTGCAACGTCGCGATGAACGTCGAGGCGGCGGCCGTGGAGCGCGAGCTCGGCCGGACGGTCATGCCGCGCTTCCACGCGGTCTGGAGCCTGGGCACGGTCGCGGCGGCCGGGTCGGCCGCGCTGGCCGCGTGGGCGCGCCTGCCGGTGACCGCCCACCTGTCGGGTGTCGCGGTGGTGACGTTGGTCGGCACGGTCGTCGCGGCGCGCACCTTCCGCCGCGGTGGCGACGACGCGGTGGGCGCGAAGAGCGGCGTGCTGGCGGCCTGGCGCGAGCCGCGCACGCTGCTGATCGGGTTGCTGGTGCTGGTGCTGGCGTTCACCGAGGGCACCGCGAACGACTGGCTCGCGGTGGCGTTCGTGGACGGCTACGCGTTCGGGCCGGCGGCGGGCGCGGTGGTGTTCGGCGTGTTCGTGTCCACGATGACGCTCGGGCGGCTGGTGGGCACGGTCGCGCTCGACCGCTGGGGACGGGTGCCGGTGCTGGTCGGCACGATGCTGCTGGCGATCGGCGGCGTGACGACGGCGGTGCTGGGCGGGTCGCCCGCGGTGGCCGTGGCCGGGGTGGCGCTGTGGGGGTTGGGCACCTCGCTCGGCTTCCCGGTGGGCATGAGCGCGGCGGCCGACGAGGAGGGCCGTGCGGCCGCACGGGTCGGCGTGGTGGCGGTGATCGGGTACACCGCGTTCCTGGCGGGCCCGCCGGTGGTCGGCATCCTCGGCGACCAGGTCGGCGTCCTCCGCGCGTTGCTGGTCGTGCCGTTGCTGCTGGTGCCCGCGCTCGCCCTGGTGCCCGCCCTCCGCCCACCTTCGCGGCGGTAGGCGGAGGGCGGGCACAGGCCCTACTCGGTGCGCAACGCGGTGGCGGTGGACGTCCGGGCCGCCCACGTCGCCGGCGGCAACGCCCCCACGATGGCGATCAGCAGGCCGCCGACGCCCAGCGCGACGAGCCGCAGTGGCTCGTGCACGGCGAAGGCCGACGCGGGCAGGCCGATGCCGGCGCTCTCGCCCATGGCGGGCAGCACCCACTGGTGCAGGGCGACGCCGACGGGCACGCCGACCGCACCGCCGAGCACGCCGATCACGACGACGGACCCCAGCACCATCGCGACGGTCTGCCGCGGCGTCATGCCGAGTGCTTTGTGGACGCCCAGGTCGCGGACCCGTTCCCGGGTGTCGAGCAGCACGGTGTTGAGCACGCCCATGGCGGCGACCGCGACGAGCATGAGGGTGAGCACCGCGGTCAGGCTGTTGATCAGGATGATCGTGTCGCTGGCCTGGTCGTCCCCACCGGGTGCCGCAGTGGCCCCCAGCGATTCCAGCGCCTTGTTCAGGCTCTCGACGTACGCGGTGACGTCGGTGCCCGGTTGGACCGCGATGTGGTGGCTCACGTCGGTCGGGGTGCCGGCGAACGTGGCGGTGTCGGTGAGGACGACCATGCCGTCGTTGCTCATCTCGAAGACGTCGCCGACGATCCGGACGGTGACCGGTTCGTCCCCGTCGTGCAGCGTGACGGTGTCGCCGACGCGGGTGCCGGTGGCGGTCAGGAACGGCGTCGCCGCGATGGCCTCGCCCGGTGCGGCGAACCACCGGCCGGAGACCATCTGGTAGCCGTCCCAGGTGGCGTCGCCGGTGAACGAGACGACCCTGGTGGACCCGGTCACCCCGGCGACGGTCACGTCGGTCCGCGTGGTGCGGTAGTGCGCTCGCGTCCGGGCCTGGGCGTCGATGGCGGCCGACACGGCGGCGGGGTCGGGGTCCGACCCGGGTTTCCCACCGCGAGGGCGGGAACCGGGGGCATTGGGCGCCGGGGCGCCGGGGCCCGCCATGCCGCGGCCCTCGACGCCGATCGTCACGTCGGCGCGGTCGTGGTTGCGGGCGATCTGCACCTGGTTGAGCGAGGCCGCCAACCCGACGGCGAACGTGACCGCGGTGGCGCCGAACAGGACGGCCGCCACCATCGCCGCCGCACGGACGGGTCGGGTGAACGGGCGGGCCAGCCCGAGGCTGATCGGTCGCGGCACGGCGAGCCGCGCGGTCAACCGGGCCGCCCACCGGCCGCGTCCCGGGCGCGGGGTGCGGCCCACGGCGATCGCGTCCACGGTGCGCAGGCGGCCGGCCCGGGACGCGCTCCCCCACGCCGTCACCGACACCAGCACCAACGCGCCGGCGATCACCGCGGCGTTCACCCACGGGGACACCGTGAGCGTCACCGCGCCGTAGACGTCCTCGGTCTCGGCCAGCACCGGGATGGCGAGGAGGTTGCCCGCCACGACCCCGATCGCGGTGCCGACGGCCGCCGGGATGAGCGCCTGGGCCATGTACGCGCGCACGACCTGCGCCGGGGTGAAGCCGAGCGCCTTGAGGATGCCGATGCGCCGGGTACCCGCGCCGACCGCGCCGGCCACCACGTTGCCGACCACGAGCAGCGACATGGCCAGCCCCAGCACGCCGAACGCGACGAGGAACGGCACGAACACCGCGATGGTGCGGTCGGCGGTCTGCTTGAGCACGAGCCAGGACTGCGACCCGGTCAGGGCGCCTTCGGGCACCGCCGCCTCGATCGCCGCACGGCCCGCGTCGACCTGCTCGGCGGTGGCCGCGGTGGCCAGCCGGTAGAGCACCTGGTGCCCGTCGGGCGTGGTGATCCAGGACGGTGGCACCCAGCCGTCGGCGGTGCGGCTGACCGAGCGGGCCAGGCCGACCACGGTCAACGCCGAGCCGTCGGCGAGGACGAGCTCGCGGCCGACGCCGGAGCCGCTGGGCGAGTGCGCGTACGGGCCGTCGGCGGACACCACGATCTCGCCGGGCGCGTCGGCCCAGGCGCCCTCGGTCAACGTCACCGCGTCCACCGGGCCGCTGCCGGGGTCGGCGCGGCCCACGACGGTCAGCGGCGCTCGCGGGCCGGGGCTGTCGTCGCCGGGCGTGACGGTCAGGACCGGGAACGGTCCGGCCGCCGCGGTGACGCCCGCGACCGGTGCGGACAGCTGCGCCGCGGTCACCTTGGTCGGGTCGAACCGGGCGGACAGGTGGGCGCCGCGTTGCTCGGCGAACGCCTCGTCGAACGGCGCGGTGGACGCCTCCAGCAGCGAGCCGCCGAGCACGGACGAGGTCACGGCCATGGTCGTGGCGAGTCCGATGAGGACGGTCTGCACGCGGCGTCGTGCCAAGCCGGAGCGCACGACGCGACCCAGCGCGCTCATCGGGTGGGCTCCGCCACGACGTCGCCCGCGATCCGGCCGTCGACCAGGTGGATCGTGCGGCGCGTGCAGGACCGGGCCAGGGCCAGGTCGTGGGTGACCACGACGAGGGTCTGGCCTTCGGCGTTCAGCTCGGTGAGCAACGCGCTGACGTCCTCGCCGGAGGCGGTGTCCAGCGCGCCGGTCGGTTCGTCGGCGAGCAGCAGCGCGGGCCGGTTCATCAACGCCCTGGCCACCGCGACGCGCTGCCGTTCGCCGCCGGACAGCCGGCCCGGGTAGGCGCGGGCGTGCCGGGCGATGCCGAGCTGGTCGAGCAGCTCCGCCGCTCGCCTGCCCGCCTCGCCGCGCGCCGTGCCGGCCAGCTGCGCGGGCAGCACGACGTTGTCGGCCACGGTCAGGTCGTCGAGCAGGTTGAAGAACTGGAAGACCATGCCGACGCGGGCCCGCCGGTAGCGCGCGGACCCGGCCTCACCCAGCCCGTCGACCCGCACGCCGGCCACGGTGACCGTGCCGGTGTCGGGTCGGTCGAGGCCCGCGATGAGGTTGAGCAGCGTGGACTTGCCGCTGCCGGACGGGCCGAGGATGGCGACGGCCTCCCCCGCGCCCACGGTCAGCGACACGTCGCTCAACGCCGGCGGCCCGTCGTCGTACCTGCGGCTCACGTCGCGCAGTTCGATCACCGGCGTGCTCATGGGTCTGCTCCCTGGGTCGTCCTGGTTCGGCGCGGTGGACGCTAGGAGCGGGGGTGGCCGGGGCGCGTCGGTCGGCCGGGGCATTTCCGGTACTCCGCCGGGATGAGGGCGGTGCGGTGTCATCCCCGCGATGTAGTCGAGCGGTGTAGGCGGAGGGGTCGGCGGGCGGATGTCCGGTGGCGGGGCCGTCGGTGAGAATGGCCGGGTGACGAGCGCGCCGGTGCTGGACCGACTGCGGGCCTGGGCCGCCCTGGTGGCCCTGCCGAGCGGTCCGCTGCCCCGGCCGACGCGGCGCAACTACCTGTTCGACGTGGTGCTGGCGCTGGCGATCGGCATCACGTCGGTGCGGTACGCGCTCGACAGCGGTGACGTGCCGGTGCGCGTGGTGGTCGGTGGCCTGGTGCCGCCGATGCACCCTCCCCCGCCCGAGCCGGGCGTGGTGGTCGGCGCGGTGATCGTCGCGGTGGTGGCGGCGACGGCCTTGGTGCTGCGCCGCCGTTATCCGCTGGCCGTGCTGTGGGTCGTGCTGTACGCGACCCTGGTGACGCCGTCCGACACGCCGAGGCTCACGTTCCTCGCCTGCATCGTCGCGGCGTACTCGGCCGCCGCGTACAGCCCGTTCCGGCCGCCCGCGTTGGCGAGCCTGTCGGCGGTGGTGCTGGCGGTGGCGGTGTTCCGCGAGTCGGAGCTGCCGGTGGTGCCCAACGAGTACGTCCCGCTGCTGATCCTGGTGCCGCTGATCGTGGCGGCGAACGGCCTGCGCACGTGGAAGACCCGCACGGACGAGGGCCGGGCGCAGGTGTCGGCGTTGGAGCGGGAGCAGGCCGAGGCGTTGCACCGGGCGGTCGAGCACGAACGGGCGCGCATCGCGCGGGAGCTGCACGACGTGGTGACCCACCACGTGAGCGTGATGACGATCCAGGCGGGCGCGGCGCGCAAGGTGATGGCGTCCTCGCCCGACCAGGCGCAGGAGGCGTTGCTCGCGGTGGAGGCGGGCGGGCGGGCGGCGATGACGGAGCTGCGGCACGTGATGGGGCTGCTGACGATGGACGGCCCGGAACCCGTCGACCTGACCCCGCAGCCGGGCCTGGACCAGTTGGAGGCGTTGGTGGCCCGGGTCCGCGACACCGGTGTGCCGGTCCGGTCGAGGGTGACCGGGCGGCCGCGCCCGTTGCCGTCCGGGGTCGAGCTGGCCGCCTACCGGGTGGTGCAGGAGGCGTTGACGAACGCCGTCAAGCACGCCGCGGGCGCGTCGGCGGCGGTGACCGTGGACTACGGCGCCGACCACCTGCGGGTGGAGGTGGTCGACACCGGTGGCGAGCCGGGGCCCGGTGCGGCCACCGGCGACGGGCACGGGCTGATCGGGCTGCGGGAACGCCTCGCGGTCTACGGCGGCACGCTGGAGGCCCGGCGCCGGCCCGAGGGCGGCTACCAGGTGACCGCGTCGATCCCCGTCGAGCCCGCACCACCCACCTCGGAGCCCGCACCACCCACCTCCGAGCCCGCGCCCAACACCGTCGAACCTGCCGCGGAGGCACCGTGACCGACCCGCTGCGGGTGGTGGTCGCCGACGACCAGGTGCTGGTCCGCACCGGTTTCCGGATGATCCTGACCGCCGACGGCATCGACGTGGTCGGTGAGGCGACCAACGGCGCGGAAGCCGTGGAAGCGGTCCGCCGCACCGTGCCCGACGTGGTGCTGATGGACATCCGGATGCCGGAGCTGGACGGCCTGGAGGCCACCCGGCGCATCCTGACCGGCGGCGACGCCGAGCCGCGCGTGATCATCCTGACCACGTTCGACCTCGACCACTACGTCTACGCCGCGTTGTCCGCGGGCGCGAGCGGGTTCCTGCTCAAGGACGTCACGCCGGAGCACCTGGTCGCCGCGGTCCGCATGGTCCGCTCCGGCGACGCGCTGCTGGCGCCCGCCATCACCCGTCGCCTGGTGGAGCGGTTCGCCAACCGCGGCGCGGACACCGCCGCGCTGCACCGCGACCTGGCCGCGCTGACACCGCGTGAGCTGGAGGTCCTCCGGTTGCTGGCGCGGGGGTTGAGCAACGCCGAACTGGCCGGTCGGCTGCACCTGTCCGAGGCGACGGTGAAGACCCACGTCGCCCGCATCCTGGCCAAGCTGGGCCTGCGCGACCGCGTCCAGGCCGTGGTCGTGGCCTACGAGACGGGCTTGATCACGCCCAGCGGCCAGGCCTGACGGCTCAGCCGAGGGGCCGCACCTCGGGGTACCGCGCGGACAGGCCGTCGAACAGGTGGCTCGGCCGGTGGCGCAGGTGCACGTCGAAGAACGCGGTCAGGTGGGCGCGCTGGGCTGCGGTGCTGCGGGCCGGGTCGACCGTGCCGACGACGGGCGCCGTCACCGCCGGGTCCAGGCCGAGGTGGTCGGCCAGCTGCGGCACCAGGGACTGGTGGTCGGTGAACGAGGAGTGCTCGCCGTCCGACAGGTGCGGTTGGCGGACCCAGGCGCGGTGGTTGGCCAGGAACTCCTGCCACGACGCGTCCGACGCCGAGCTGTGGTCGCCCGCGCTCATCAGCAGGAACGGCCGGTCCAGGCCTTCGTCGGCGACGCGGCCGAAGTCGCGCGTGGACTGGGCGTAGGCCATGCTGCCGTCGAGGTTCGCGCCCGCGTCGATCCGCCGGTCGGACACCATGGCCTCGCCCGCGGTGAAGCCTCCCGCGGAGTGGCCGGCTATGCCGACCCGGGTGAGGTCGAGCGACCGGCGCAGGCCCGGCGGCAGGTGGCCGGCATCCGGGTTTCCGCCCCTGGTCAGGGTTTCGAGTCGGTCGAGCACGAAGCTCGTGTCCTGGACGCGCGTCGCCACCAGTTTCTTGTTGACCTCGACGGTGAGCGGCGACGGGACCGATCGCGGTGCGACCCGTCCGTCGGGGAACTGCACGGCCAGGGGTTCGTGGGTGTGGTCGATGGCGACGACCACGTACCCCTCGCTCGCCAGCTGTTCCAGCAGGCCGGTGCCGAGGGCGCGCGGGTTGCCGCGGCCGGGCGAGTACAGCACGACGGGCCGTCGACCGGGCAGGGCGGGCGCGTCCGGGATCGAGTGGGTGGCGAAGCCGTAGTCCAGTTCGGCCGGGTCGATGCGCAGGGCCGCGGCGTCGGACCTGGCCACTGCTTCGGCTACCGCGGGCGGCAGGAACGGCGCCCGTGCGCCGCCACGGGACGAGGTCGGGTAGCGGACGGTGACCATCAGCTCCCGGGTCCGGGTCGGCAGCCAGGGATCGGCGCGGGCGTGGTCGACGAGGTGGAGCTCGGTGATGCCCACGGCGTGGGGTCCGGTGGGTGCGGGCAGGTGGAACCGCAAGGCCTCCGGCGAGGCGGTCGCGGTCGGGGCGGTGGCCGCCAGGGCGGCGCCGGTGAGCAGGGCCAGGCCGCGCACGAATCGTTTTCCGGTCACCAGGCGAACGTATGGCGGTCCGAGGTGCGTGAGATCGGGATGTTCACCCAAGGCGACCCTGCGACCGCGCACTAGGTGACGCGCGGGACGGTCCACTGTGGAGTGTTCAGCCGGTCGGCGATCTCCTCGGCCCGGCGGTGGTGCGCCGCGGCCTCTTCGTGGCGTCCCAGGACGGTGGCGAGGTTGCCGAGGTGGTGCGCGGTGGGGCCGAAGGAGATCAGACCGCTGCCCGCGCCGGCGAGTTCTCCGGCCGCCGGGAGCAGGCGGGCGTAGAGGCGTTCCGCCGCAGGCCGGTCGCCTGCTTCGACGGCGATCACGGCGTGCAGGCACGTCCTGGCTTCGAGGAGCAGGTCGTGCGGCGGATCGGGCACGGTGGCGGCGAGGGCTTCGGCGCGCTTGCCCCGTGCCAGCAGCACGACGGGGCGTGCCCACGGCTCGTGCGGACCCCAGTCGCCGTCCTCGACCACGCCGAGGCTCAGCAGGGCCAACGGGAGCATCCCGCGTTCCACGCCGGGCATGCCGGCGCTGGCGAGCCGGGACGCGGCGGCGCGGTAGGCGGCCTCGGCCTCGTCCCGCCGACCGGACACCGCCAGTCGCAGCGCGGCGTACCAGGCGGTGAAGACGCCGACCAGCGGCAGGTCGTGGCGCTCGGCGAGCGCGTCGGCCTCGGCCGCGTGCCGGTCGGCGGCGGCCAGGTCGGCGAGCGCGGCGCGGGCCTGGAGCCCGATCAGGTGGCCGAGCACCTCGAACGTCACCAGGCCGTGGCGCGCGGCCAGGTCGAGCAGGTCGTCACCGATCCGGGCCCGGTCGGGCGCGAGGCCCGCCCGGTGGCACGTCTGGAGGAAGCGGCCGTTGAGCGCCAACGCGAGCAACGACGGGTCGTCCAGGTCGCGGGCGATCGCCTCCGCTTCCCGGGCCGCCTCCATGCCCCTGTGGCCGGGGTCGGCGCGCCGTTCCATGGCGATGGTGATCAGCAGGCGCGCGCGTTCGGCCTCGTGGCCTGGCGGGAGGAGGGTCAGGGTTCGTTCGGCCGCGCTGGTGAGGCGGGCGGACAGGGCTTCGTCGTCGTTGGTGGTCCAGATCGCGGGGACGTCGAAGGAGCCGATCGTGCGCGCGGTCAGCACCGGGTCGCCGACCGCCTCGGTGGCCGCCTCCGCCCGGTACCGCCGGGCCTGCTCCAGGTCGCCGGTCACCGCCAGCGACCGCACCAGGCCCATCACGGCCTCCAGGCGTGCCGTCGGTTCGGTGGTTGGTGAGCGGTCGAGCGCCTCCCGCCACAGCGCCGCGGCCTGGTGGGGCGCGAACCGGCGCTCGGCCCGTTCGGCGGCGGCACGGGCGTAGTGCGCGGTGCGTGCGGCGGTGGCCCGGCTCCCGGCGCGCAGGAGGTGGTGGGCGATGGCCTCGACGTCGTCGGGGTGCGCCCGCTCGACGACGTCGGCGGCCGCGGCGTGCCACCGGGCCCGGCGGGTGCGGGTGATGTCGTCGTACAGGGTTTCGCGGACCAGCGCGTGGGCGAACCGCAGGCGGTCGGCGTCCGGTTCCACCAGGAAGCCGGCGAGCAGCGCCGACTCGACCGAGTCCAGCACGGCGTCCTCGTCGTCCCCGGTGAGCGGGATCAGCACGTCCAGGTCGACGTCCTGACCGAGGACCGACGCTTGCCGCAGGTGGGTGCGGGTGGTCTCGGTGAGCTGGGTGAGGCGGTGGCGGATCACGTCCCGGACGCCGGCGGGCACGGTGCGCAGGGCCGGGTCGGTCTCCCAGAGCCGGGTGAGCTCGCGGACGAAGAACGGGTTGCCGCCGCTGCGGGTGTGGATCGCGCGGACGTCGGCGGCCGTCGGCTCGCGGTCCGCGATGGCCTCGACCAGTTCCCGCACCCCCGGTTCGGTCAGCCCGCCCAGGTAGACGCGGGTCGGTTCGACGCGGGCGGCCCGGCCGAGGGCTCCGGTCAACGCGGCGGGGATCTCGGTGGAGCGGTAGGTGGCGACGATCAGCACCGGCCCGGTGTCGCGGTCGGCGGCCAACGAGGTCAGCAGGGCGAGGGTCTCCTCGTCGGCCCAGTGCACGTCATCGAAGACCAGCAGCACCGGGCGACGCGCGGCGACCGCGGCCAGGTAGGCACCAATGGCCCGGTGCCGGTGAAACCGCGCCGCGACGGGGTCCTCGACGGTCGCGGTGTCAGCGGGCGTCGCGGCGGGGGTCACAGCGGTGGTAGCGGCGGGGGTCGCGGCGGCGGGGGTGTCGGCGGCGGCGGGGGTGTCGGCGGCGGCGGGGGTGTCGGCGGCGGCGGGGCCGGCGGCGGGGCCAGCGGTGTCGGCGGCGGCGGTGCCGAGGGTGGGTAGTGGCTGGTGGTCGGCGGCGAGGGCGTCGCGCATCTGCGTCCACGGCCAGGCGGCGGGCGCGCCGCGCAGTTCGGGGCACGTGCCCCACGCGGTCGTCCAGCCGGCGGCGGCGAGTCGTTCGGTCAGCGCCGCGGCCAGCGCCGTCTTGCCCGCGCCCGCGACCCCGGACACCAGAGCCAACCTCGGCCGCCCCGCCGCTGCCGCCGTCGCGGCTGCCCGCGCCAACTCGGCCAACTCGTCCGCGCGGCCGACGAACGGGACGGGCCGCGGGTCCGGCGCGGGTGTGGCGGGCGGTGCCGCGGTGTCCGAGCCGGTGGTCAGGTCCGGGGCGTGGGCGAGGATGTCGGACTCCAGCCGGCGCAGGGCGGGGCCGGGGTCGACGCCGAGTTCGGTGCGCAGCGACTCACGGGCCTCGCGCAGCGTCGCCAACGCCTCGCCCTGCCTGCCCGTCCGGTAGAGCGCGAGGGCGAGCAGCCTCCGGCCGTCCTCGCGCAGCGGGTGCGCGGCGACGTGCGCCCCCAGCTCCGGCGCCGTCTCGGCGGCCTTGCCCAGCGCCAACGCCGCCTCGGCCCGCCGTTCGACCGCCAGCAGCCGCATCTCGTCCAGCCGGGTCGCCTCGGCGCGGGCCCAGGGTTGGTCGGCGAACTCGGCGTACGCGGGGCCGCGCCAGAGTGCCAGCGCCTCGCCCAGCAGCGCGTAGGCGTCCGCGGGCCGGCCGGCGGCGTGCGACCGGGCCGACGACGCGACGGCGTCCTCGAACCGCCGGGCGTCCACGTCCTCCGCCCGCAGTGCGTAGCCGGGCGGTGCGGTGACCAGGAGCCGGGCGGGCGTCCGGGGCGGGCGATCCGGTTCGAGTGCCTTGCGCAACGCGCCCACGAACGTCTGCACGGCGCCGAGCGCCCCGTCCGGCGCGTCGTCCCAGAGGTCGTCGATCAGCCGCGTGACCGGCACGACCCGGCCGTTGGCGACCAGCAGCCGTGCCAGCACGGCCCGGTGGCGCGGTCCCTTGAGGTCCACCGGCCCGCGCTCGTCCACGGCCTCCAACGGCCCCAACACCCCGAAACGCACCATCGCCGACAACGTATCCGACGCCCCACCCACCGGCCGACCGAGTCGACGCTGATCAGACCGCTGGTCAGACCGCTGACCAGACCGCTGATCGACGGCTGACCGAACGCTGATCGGCACGACGCACAGTTGTCGACGAACCCACCAACACCCCTTCGACCGACCGATCGACCGGGAGCCGAACATGAAGATCGCCTCGTTCACCCAGCAGCGCGTCACCGTCGCCGACGGCGTCGCGCTCAACGTCGCCGTGGGCGGCTCGGGCAGCCCCGTCGTGCTGCTCCACGGCTTCCCCCAGACCCACCTGATGTGGCGGCACGTCGCCGCCGACCTGGCCGCCGACCACACCGTCATCTGCCCCGACCTGCGCGGTTACGGCGACAGCGACAAGCCGGTCGACGTCGACGGGCAGACCTACGCCAAGCGCACGATGGCCGCCGACGTCGTCACCCTCGCCCGTGCCCTCGGGCACGACCGCTTCGCGCTCGCCGGGCACGACCGGGGCGCGCTGGTCGCCATCCGCGCCGGGCTCGACCACCCGGACGTGGTCACCCACCTGGCGTCGCTGGACGTCCTGCCGACCCTCGACATGTGGGACGTGCTGCACGGCACCACCGCCGCCGTCGGCTTCCACCTCTACCTGATGGCGCAGCCGCCCGGCCTGCCCGAGACCATGATCAGCGCCTCGGCGGACGCGTTCTTCGGCCACTTCCTCGACCTCTGGGGCACCGACCCGGCCGCGATCCCGGCCGACGTCCGCGCCGCCTACCTGAAGGCGTCACGCGAGGCGGTCCCCTCGATCGTCGCCGACTACCGCGCCTCCGCCACCGTGGACGTCGACCACGACCGGGCCGACCGCGAGGCCGGGAACCGGCTGCGGATGCCGGTGACCGTGCTGCAACAGGACTGGGGCGCCGCCCTCGGCTTCGACGCCGCCGCCCGGTGGCGCGAGTGGGCACCGGACCTGGAGCACCACACCGTCTCGTCCGGCCACTTCATGGCCGAAGAGGCACCCGGCGACGTCGTCAAGGCCCTCCGCCACCTCCTGACCCGCTAACACCCCCACCCCCGCGCGTGTCCTACCTCCAGAACACGCGTGTCCTACCTCCAGAACGCGAGAGTCCTACGTTCAGAACGCGAGAGTCCTACGTTCGCGTACCCCGAGTTCAACACTCAGAACGCCCGGCACCGTTCTGGACGTTCAACTCGACTGTTCCGAACGTAGGACACGCGCGTTCCGGACGTAGGACACGCGCGGGGTGGCAAGGTCACGTCGGTTCCCCGCGACGTGGCTGCGGCCGTTCGGCGCCCGAGCCGCCCTCCGCCCTGGCACGACGGGCCCGCAACGAACCCGGACGTGCCTTCACCGACGGGTCACGCCGCGTCTTGACCAGGCTCGCCACGGTCACCACCGACAACACCACCACGATCACCGCGAGGCTGACCAACGTCGGCACCTCCGGCACGCGGGCGTCCACGTCCTTGTGCACCCACTGGAGGATCAGCTTCACCCCGATGAACGCCAGGATCAGCGACAACCCCGTCGACAGGTACACCAACCGGTCCAGCAACCCCTTGACCAGGAAGAACAAGGCCCGCAACCCCAGCAGCGCGAACGCGTTCGCGACGAACACGACGTAGGGCTCCGACGTGATCCCGAACACCGCCGGGATGGAGTCCAGCGCGAACAGCACGTCGATGCTGCCGATCGCGAGCAGCACCACGAACAGCGGCGTGGCCATCGGCCTGCCCCCGTCGCGGGTGAACAGCTTGCCGCCGTCGTAGTCGTCGGCGACCGGCAGCACCCGGCGCGCGGTCTTGACCACGACGTTGTCCTCGACGTCGGGATCCTCGTCCCGGTGCCGGAACAGCTGCACGGCCGTGTAGATCAACAACAGCCCGAACACCAGGAACACGAACGAGAACAACGCCAGCAGGGTCGCGCCCACCGCGATGAACACCCCGCGCAAGGCCAGCGCGAGCACGATGCCGAACGTCAGCACCTTGTGCTGGTGGTCCTCCGGCACGGAGAACGTCGACATGATGATCACGAACACGAACAGGTTGTCGACCGACAGGCTCTTCTCCACCAGGTACCCGACGAAGTACTCGGTCCCCGCCTCCCCGCCGTGCGCCATCGTGAACCACACGCCGAACAGCACCGCGAACAGCACGTAGAACACCGACCAGGCGGTCGCCTCACCGATCCCGACCCGGTGCGGCCGCACCACCGCCTGCACCAGGTCCACCGCGAGCAGCGCGAGGACGACGCCGATGGTGACCACCCAGGTCATGACCCCGATGTCGGCCACGGATCAGGTACCCGAGGTGGGTGGCACCGGCGGGGGCAGCGGCTTCGGCGGTATCGGCTCGGGCCCGGTCGGCTGCGGCCGGCGCGGCACGGGATCCGGCACCGACGGGTCCGGCGGGTCGGGCTCGTGGTCACGGGGGTACGAGCTCACGCGTCCCTCCTCACGGCGTCGACGGCCTCGACGGCCTCGTGGCGTCGTCGTGATCCGGGTTCCCCGCTCACGCCGGGCGTAACGCCGAGCCGGACCGGGACGACGCCACGGTCACACAAACCCATCCCGAGGGAGCGCGTCCATGACCGATCGGCATTGGCAGGCCGATGAACTCGCCGTCGACACGATCGAGGTCCGCGGCTTCGCGGTCACCCGTGTCACCGGCGAGGTCGACCTGGCGGGTGTCGACCTGATCCGCGCCGAGTTGCACGCCCAGCTCGAACGGCGGCCGCCGGTGCTGGTGGCGGACCTGACCGAGGTGACCATCCTCGGTTCGCTCGGCATCGCGGCGCTGCTCGACGCCCACCACCGCGCGGTCGCGGCGGGCGTCGGGTTCGCGGTCGTGGCGAACCGCCGGTCGGTGGTCCGCCCGCTCCAGCTCACCGAGGTCGACCGGTTGCTCACCGTGGTGCCGACACTCGACCTGGTGAGTGCGCCGACCACACCCGGCGAGCGCCGCCCCGGCTGAACACCGACCGTCGGCGTATCGACGGACCGTCACCCGGGTAGCCCACCGTGTGGCGTACGAGCCCGACTTCACCCCGTACGGCCCCTCGCACTGGGTCGTGCTGGGTCTGTTCGCGGTGGGAGCCGCGGTCGTGGTGGCGCTGGGCCGCACGCGGCCGTCACGTCGCTTCTCCCGCGCGTTCGCCGCCGTGGTGCTGTTGCTCCAGGTCGGCATCCACACCTACCTGATGCTGCCGCCGCGCTGGGACGTCCAGCACTCGCTGCCGCTGCAACTGTCCGACCTGGCGGGCCCGATCGCCGCCTGGGCGTTGTGGACGCAACGCCGGTGGGCCTGCGCGCTCACCTACTACTGGGGGCTGACGTTGAGCGTCCAGGCCCTGGTGACGCCCGTGCTGCGGGTCGACTTCCCCGACCTCGGGTTCCTGCTGTTCTGGGCCACGCACCTGTTCGTCGTCTGGGCGGCCGTCTACCTGACCTGGGGCCTGGGGCTGCGGCCCGACTGGCGCGGCTACCGGCTGGCGGTGCTGATCACGGTGGCGTGGGCGGCGGCGATGTTCGCGCTCAACGCGGCGCTCGGCTCGAACTACGGCTACCTCAACCGCAAACCGCCGACCGCGTCCGTGCTCGACCTGCTGGGTGACTGGCCGTGGTACCTGGTGCCGGAGAGCGCGTCCGTGCTGGTGGTGTGGGCGTTGATGACGTGGCCGTGGACCCGCCGGGACGGTGGCGGTCGGTCCGGCGGGCACCCGTCGGACCCGGGAAATCCGGTGGACGGCGACGCCGGCGGCAACGACCATGCGCACCGTGACAGCGGATGACGTGCGTTTCGTCGAGCTGGACGGCCGCGTCATGGCCGCCCTGCTCGACGGTGACCTGACCGCGGCCGAGGTCGCGCTCACCGAGTACTTCCTGACCGACCGGGCGCGGTGGCTGTGGCGGTACCGGCTGGACCAGATCGCCGCCGACCCCGGCAACGCCCGGTGGATGGCGCGGCTCGCCGTGGTGGACGAGGGCGCGGTGGACGGTGAAGCGGTCGGCGACGTGGTGGTCGGGCACGCCGGGTTCCACGGTCCGCCGGACGCCGCGGGCATGGTCGAGATCGGCTACTCCGTCGACCCGGCGTTCCGGCGGCGCGGCTACGCCAGGGCCGCGTTGGTGGAACTGCTGCGCCGGGCCGCCGCCGACCCCGGCGTCCGGACCGTGCGGGCGACGATCGGCCCGGACAACGAGGCGTCCCTGGCCACCATCGCGGGCTTCGGGTTCGTCGAGGTCGGCGAGCAGTGGGACGACGAGGACGGGCTGGAGCTGATCTTCGAACGCCCGGCGACCCAACCGGTGTAGCCCACCCGGTGCAGCCGAGCCGGTGCCGCCCAGCCGCTCTGGCCAGTCGGTGCAGCGCAGTCGGTGCAGCCCAGTCGGTGCAGCCCGGCCGGTCACCGGGTGGCCAGGTTCCGGTTCGACAGGAACCGCAGGTACTCGTCGTGGTCCAGCGGGTTGCCGTCCGTCCTGGCCCTGGTCGGCGGCTGCCCCCTGACCACCCGGGCCGGCCCCGGCTCGTGCCAGATGCTCCCCTCGCCGCGGGTCAGGCCGGGCAGCGCGGCGGCCAGGTCGTGCAGCGACCGGGCCGGGATGCCACCCGGCACCAGCCACGCCGAGCCGGACGCCACCGCCGGTCCGAGGTCGGCGCCCAGCGAGAGCAGCAGACCCGTCACCGCGCTCAGCGCGTCGTCCGGCACCTCCACCTCCACCCGGTAACCGGGCTCGTGGACCGCGCTGCCCGCCCGCCGCAACGCCCGCAGCAGCACGATCGGCGTGAGGTGCCGGAAGTCGGCGGCGACCGTGTTCGGCGCCAGGCAGCCGACCCGCGTGACGGTGACCGCGCAGTCGGTCACCTCCCACCCGTGCAGGCCCTGCTGGAGCGTCGTCCGCACCGCCTCCTCGATGGCCCGGTGGTAGGCCTTCGGCAGCAGGCCGAGCTGAGCCTGCCTGGTGAACGTGGTGCCGGTCCCCGGCGGCAGCGGCTCGACGCGCACCCCCACCGTCTGCCAGAAGTCGTTCGGGCCACGCGGGTCGAACTCGTGCACGGCCTCGCCCCGGCCCACCGGCCGCTCGAAGTACACCGGCCGGACCTGCTCGAACACCGCCTTGATGCCGTACTCGCGGTCGAGCCGATCCGCGATCACCTCCCGCTGCACCGCGCCGTAGAGCAGCACCGACGTCGCGCCACCGGCCGCTCGCGTGCGGATCAGCGGATCCTCGTCGGCCAGCCGGGTGAGCGCGGCGTGCAACTCGGCGGCACGGCCGGGCCGCTCGGGTCGCACGACCGACTCCAGGATCGGCGGCGAGAAGTGCGACCCCGGCTCGTCGTCGTCCGTGCCCAACCGGTCACCCACGCGCACCCCCGGCAGACCCCGCAGCTTGCCGATGTCACCCGCGGTGAGCGGTCCGGACCCGCCGCCGACGACCTCCAGCCCGGCGATGCGCCCCTGGTGCTCCTCGACCGCACCCGAGCCGTCGCGCCGCCGCAACGCCACCCGCTGCCGACCGTGCAGGGTCCCGGAGAACAGGCGCAGGTAGGCGACCTTCTCCCCCTTGCCGGTGCGCTCGACGGCGAACACCGTGCCGCGCAGGCCCTCGGACGACGCCGGGCGCGGCGCGAGGAACCTCCGCACCCCGTCGGCGAGCTCCGCCGTCCCCGCGCCCGACATCGCCGAGCCGAAGAACACCGGGTGCACCACCCCGCGGCACGTCTGGTCGCGCAGCAGGCCCGCGACGTCGTCGGGCGGTTCGCCGTCGACGAGCCGGCCGAGGAGCGAGAGGTCGTGGTCGGCGAGGACCTCGGCCACCTCGGCGGCGAACGCGCGGTCGGCGAACGACCGGGCGAACACGGTGGCGTCCCGCGTGCCGAGCCGCTCGACCCGCGCCACCGGCACGACGGCCGGTGTGAGCCTGCGGCGGATCTCGGCGAGCAGGTCGTCCTGCCGCGCGCCCATCCGGTCCACCTTGTTGACGAAGATCAGCGTCGGCAGGCGCAGCCGCCGCAGCGACCTCATCAGCACCCTGGTCTGCGCCTGCACGCCCTCGACCGCCGAGATGACCAGCACGGCGCCGTCGAGCACGGACAGGGCGCGTTCGACCTCGGCGATGAAATCGGGGTGCCCCGGCGTGTCCACCAGGTTCACCTGGAGATCACCCAGCGCGAACCACGCCACGGCGGAGCGGATGGTGATGCCGCGACGGCGTTCCAGCTCGCCGCTGTCGGTCTGGGTGTCACCGCCGTCGACGCTGCCCAGCCGCGGGATCCTCCCGTGGTCGAACAGCAGCCGTTCGGTGAGGCTGGTCTTACCGGCGTCGACGTGCGCGAGCACGCCCAGGTTGAGGGTTCGAGTGGAGATGACGGTCCTCGGGGGTGTGGGAAGGGGCGTCTGACCGGAGCACACCGTCGAGTCGCCGCATCTCACTCCTCCTCGTGGACCACACCGCACACGCGGACCGGAACACGGTAGATCGAACCGCCGGATCCCGCCGGCCGATTTCGCCGCGGCAGCGGCCGTGCCGGGCGATGACAAAGGCGAGCGGCCCGGCGGACGGCCACCGCATACCACGGTCAGCCAGTCAGAAAATCTCCCACTTGGCCGCTGTGCGGTAACCCGCCGGCTCCTAAGCTGGCCGTCGACCCTGCCGCACCCCTGCACCGGCCCGGTCACCCCGGGTCCGACGAGGGCTGCCCGTCGAAAGGACAGTTCCCATGCGTACCGGTCGATTCCGCGCCGCCCTCGTGGCCGTCGCCACGGCACTGCTCACCATCACCGGCGCGACCACGGCCTCGGCGGCGCCCGCCGAAGCCGTCCAGGACACCGTCTTCCACCCCGCCGCCGAGACGCCGGTCACCGCGCTGGTCACGAAGCTGACCCACGCCGACGCCGCCGCCCGCTTCCGCGCCGCCGGCATCACGTGGTCCTCCAGCGGCGGTTGCAGCGACCGCAACAACCCGACCTGCACGTCGTTCTCGCAGATCAACCTGACCACGGTGCAGGGCGCGGTGACCCTCAAGAGCGCCAGCGGTTGCGCGTTGAACATCACCGGCGGCACCGAGACCGGCCACGCGAGCGGCACCTACAGCCACTGGAACGGCTACAAGCTCGACTACAGCCTCTACAGCTGCGTCGGCAACTACATCCGCGGCAACTTCGCCTACATCGGTGGCAACAAGTGGCAGTCCGGCTCCGGGAACATCTACTTCCTGGAGAGCAACCACTGGGACGTCACCTACTACAACTGCGGCGGCTGCTGACACCGCCGCGCGAGGAGGGGGACCGGCCGGCGCGTGGCCGGTCCCCCGCCGCGGTCAGCCGAAGACCTTGACCTCCAGCAGGCCGACCGAGTCGGCGCCGCTCTGGAGCACCACCCGCAGCCGGGTCGTGCTCACCGCCGTGAACGTCACCTCCTGGTACCGGTCGGCCGCCACCGGGTACCCGCTCGCACCCGGCACGTCGGCGTAGGCCGAGCCGTTCCAGTGCTGCACCTTCCACGACGCGGGCAGGTCGACGCCCTGGCCGTCGTCGAAGAAGTACACGTGCGCGGACTTCACCGACCTGGCCGAGTCCCAGGTCAGCTCGGCCCACTGCTCGCCCGTGTTCGGCCAAGTGCCCCACCGCGGGTTCACCGTGTCGTTGGACGACGGCGGGTCCACCCCGTCGTTGATCGCGGCCACCGACTCCCACGACGAGGTGTAGGACGCGGACGGGGCCGCTGACGGCGCCAGGTTCCCGGGTGGCGGGTCCGGATCGCCGCCACCGCCCCGGTTGTGCACCTTCACCTCGGTCAACCCGGTCTTGAACCCGGGCGCGTGGGTGACCTGCACCCGGATCCGCTGCGTGGACACCGGGGTGAACCGGACCCGGTTGTAGTTGGCCCTCGGTGTCGTCGGCGTCCTGGTCTGCGCCGCCGCGCCCACCCAGGCGGAGCCGTTCCAGTACTGGACCGCGTACGACGACGGCGCGCGGTAGCGGTTGCCCGCCCGGTCGTCGCGGAAGTACAGCCGCGCCTCGTCCACCGTGCGCTGCTGCCGGAAGTCGATCTCGTACCAGTCCGAGGAGCCGGGCGATCCCGAGGTGCCCCACAGCGGCTCGTTGATCGGGAACCCGTCGACGGCGGCGCCGGTGGACGTGCCGGCCGCCGTGTACGACGCCGTGACGGCCGCGCCCTGCGCCAGGTTCGGCGTGGTCGAGGTCAGGTCGACGCCCGCCTTGGCGAACATGTCCACCATCCGCGCGCCGCCGTGCGCCACGTCCTGCGGCGCCCGCAACCCCGCGATCGCCACGCTGTAGTTCACCGTGCCCGCGCCGGACGGGAACGTGACCTGACCGCTCGCCGGGTCGTAGAGCACCCGGGTGAGCCGGTCGACGGTGAACGCGCGGGTGCCGTTCAGGTAGACCGAATAGCCCTGCGGCACGCCGTTGTAGCGGGTGACGCCGTCGGCCGGGTCGTCCCACACCACGCTCAGGTCCATGTTGCGGTAGCGCAGGTTGTTGACCGCGAAGTGCGACCAGCCGATGTCGATCGGCGAGAGCTCGATCCGGCTGTCCGTGCGCGGGCGCAACCCGGCCACGTCCTCGACCACGGTCCAGTTGCTGCTGCCGAGGATGTTGTGGTGGATCCACGAGCGGTAGTCGATGCTCTTGGCGCCCGCGTTCCAGTTCGCCCAGAACTCGTTGGCGTCCGGCCACTGCGTGTTGCCGCCGACGTACTGCGCCCAGGTGTTCCAGTAGAGCAGCTTCTTGTAGTCCTCCGCGGTCATCCACTGGTTTGGGTAGTTGCGCAGCACCGACGAGTACAACCGGAACTGCACGGTGGAGTTGATGGTGGAGAAGTTGTTGGATCCGGGGTGGCCCGCCTGCGCCGCCTCCGCCTTGTCCCGCTGGTTGGCCGTGTAGAACGGGAACACCGGGTACTCGGCCGGGTCGGCGAACAGCCGCAGCGCCTGCTTGTACTGGTCGGTGCTCGGCATCAGGCCGACCGAGAACGGGTAGTAGTTGTTGATCTCCTTCCACGGCACGTGCGCGTTCGTGGCCACGTGCTTGTGCTCCACCAACTGCCGGGACGGGTTCCACAGCGTGTTCACCACGCCGGTGCGGATCCGGTCGGCCAGCGCCTGCATCTCGGTCGCCTTCGCCGAGTTCCCGGTCAGCGCGTACGCCTGCTGGGCCGCCATCGCGCCGCTCCACACGTACGCCGTCTCGGCCCGGTCGAGGTTGCCCGCCCGCCAGTCGAACGACACCGCGTCGGCGTCGTTGCCGGTCATCGCGCCCCAGTCGTACTCGATGACGCCGTTGTTGTTGGTGTCGAACGTGGCCAACTGCCCCTTCACGTCACCCTCGGCGTACTTGGCCAGGTTCCCGGCCACGGCGGGTTGGCCGCCGTGGACCTGGTAGCTGCGCCAGGCCGCCTCGGAGATGTACTGGGTGTAGGAGTTGGACCAGTTCTCCGGGTCGCCGGGGTTGTCCATGAACCGGCCGCCCTTGGACGACTGGCCCACCGACAGCCACGGCCCGTACGAGTAGACCGGGTCGCGCAGGTACTTCAGGTCGTCGATGTGCATCGGCTGGGTCAACGCGATCGCGTTGTTGTAGCCGGTGACGCCCTCGATCGAGACCGGGAACTGGAAGTCCTGGCCGGGGATGTCCACGTCGAGGTGGTTGAAGCGCATCAACCACCAGCGGTAGTACACGTTCTTCTCGATCGCCGGGTCGGGCACGTCGATGTACGGGATGTTGTCGGCCCACCAACGGTTGTAGGCGCGCACGTGGGTGGCGAACGCGACCGACGGCGAGTGCCCCCGGTAGGCGTTGTACTCGGTCAGCGACTCGGGGATCTCGTCGGTGACGAACCCCATGACGACCTTGGTGGTGGTCGACTGGCCCGCGCCCAGCGTGATCGACCGGGTGAGCGCGCCGCTCGCGGCGGTGAACCCGTCACCGGCCAACCTGGGCCGGATCGTGGTCAGGTTGTTCTTCACCAGCCGTGCGCCGGTCAGCTCCGAGCCGCTGACCGCGGTCGCGTACGGCGAGGTGACGCGCAGCGGCAGGGTGGTCGACGCCGAGCCGGTGTTGGTGACGGTCAGGTTGGTCACGGCGACGTTGTCGTGCGTGATGAACTTCGCCACCTCCACCCGGACGCCGGTGCCGGTGTAGACGCCCTTCCAGTGGCTCGGCGCCTGCCACCGGCTCGCCACCTGCTCGGTCAGCGTCCCCGAGCCGACGGTGACGGCGTAGGCGTTCTGGCTGCTGATGTTGTCCCAGTACGCGGCGTTCCCGCCGAAGCCGATGACACCGGGGTTGTGGGTGTACATGAACAGGCCGCGGCCGCGGGTCATCAGCCACGGGCCCGCCGGGTCGTTGCCGGGCCGGGCGAGCAAGCGGTCGACCCAGAAGTCCGTGCCGCCGCTCTCGGCGTCGTAGATGGCGCGCATGGTGCTGCCGGTGTTGTAGCCGACCGGCGGCGCAGGGGTCGACGGTCCGGTGAACGTCGGGTAGCCGATCGTCTGCGCGGCGGCGGCGCTGTGCACGGACATGGGCACGGGCACGAGCAGCGCGCCGAGCACCACCGCGACCGCCAGCCGTCGGGTCACGCCTGGAAGGCTTGCCATTCCAACACCCCCGTCGAGAAGTCGGGCTTCGAGGTGATCGACAACCGCAGCCGCGTGGTGTTCACGGCGGTGAACGTGGTCGTGTTGACCGTGTTGCCCGCGACGCCGCACGCCGACTGGCCGGGCACGGCGACGTAGGTGCCGCCGTTCCAGTACTGCACCTCGCACGACGCGGGCAGGTCGATGCCCTGGTCGTCGTCGAACCAGTACGTGGCCACCTTGTCGATCGACTTGGCGGTCGGCCACTGGTACTCGACCCACTGCGTGCCGCGCTCGGGCCAGTTGCCGTAGGCGAGGTTCGAGCGGTCCGCGGAGTTCGCGGGCGTGCCGCCGTTGTTGAGCGCGGCCACCGTCTCCCACGCCGAGACGTACGACGTGGACGAGGTCGCCGAGGTGGCCAGGTTGGTGCCCGTGCCGGGGTTGCCGCCGGGGTTCGGCGGCGGCCCGGTGGTGGTCTGGGTGACCTTGCGCATCGTGCCGTCGGCGTTGAAGTGCAGCAGGTCGACCGCGACGGACCGGCGGAAGTTGCCGCCGCCGGGTGCGTTCGCGTTGTGGTAGACGATGTACCACTGCCCGTTGAACTGCACCACGCCCGCGTGGTTGGTGGTCGAGGAGACCTGGTCGAGCACGACGCCGCGGTGCGTCCACGGCCCCAGCGGGCTGGTGGCGGTGGCGTAGCGCTGGCAGGCGTAGTTGGAGTTGGTGACGCAGCCGTTGGTGTCGTTGGCCGCGTACATCATGTAGTACAGGCCGTTGCGCTTGAACATCCAGGGCGCTTCCCAGAAGTTCGCCAAGCCCTGCGGCGTGCTCACGGCACCGTCCAGCTCGATCATGTTGGGCTTGAGCTTGGCCGCCCGCGCGCCCCAGTAGCCGCCCCAGTAGAGGTAGGACTGGCCGTCGTCGTCGGTGAACACGGTCGGGTCGATGTTCAGCCCGGACGAGTTGGGCGTGCCGTCGCTGACCAGCGGCCCGCCCTTCGCGTCGCGGAACGGGCCGAGCGGGCTGTCGCCGACCGCGACGCCGATGTCCATCCAGCCCGCGCCGTTGCCGTTGACCGAGGTGTACCAGTAGTACTTGCCGTTCTTGGCCTCGACCTCGCTCGCCCACGCGTCCGCGCCCGCCCACGGGAACGTGCCGATGTTCGCCCGCGCGCCGTGGTCGGTCCAGGTGGCGGCGTCGGTCGAGGACAGCACCCGCCACTCGCGCATGACGAAGTTGTTCGTGCCCGAGGGCGCTTCGTCCCGGCCCGCGTAGACGTACATGGTGTTGCCGACGACCAGGGGCGCCGGATCGGCGGTGTAGTAGTTCGTGACGATCGGGTTGGCCGCGAACGCGGCCGGTGCGACGGCGGCGGAGGCGACGAGCGCGAGTGCCGCGCCCAGCTTCACCGCCCGGTGTCGGGTGCGCATGGGTGTGTCCTCACGGTGGGGGATGTGGGCTAGCGGCCGGTCGCGTGCAGGTCGGCCACTTCGGCGGCGGTGAGGGCGCGGCCGTGGACGCGGAAGGAGTCCACGGCGCCGTCCAGGTAGGGGTCGCCCGCGTACTGGGAGCGCCCGATCCAGTTCTGCGTGGTGCTGCCGAGCGCGGACGGCCGCACGGTCAGCGCCGTGTTCCGGGCCACCTCGGCGCCGTTGACGTAGAGCACGCCGAGGTTGCCGGTCTGCGTCACGGCGACGTGCGTCCACACGCCTGCGGGCAGCGGTGCCGGCGCGTCGATGCGCTGCTCGGCGCCCGCGCCGCCGGTGGTGATGGCGAACCTGGCGCCGCCCGCCGAACCGCGCGG
The DNA here is from genome assembly GCF_054781895.1 of Saccharothrix stipae. NCBI lineage: Bacteria > Bacillati > Actinomycetota > Actinomycetes > Pseudonocardiales > Pseudonocardiaceae > Saccharothrix > Saccharothrix stipae. Next base: position 39,433 of record NZ_BAAGTN010000012.1, read on the forward strand.
GGTGAGGAACAGGTACGTGCCGGGTCCGGCGCCGAAGTCGAACACGCGCGCCCACGTGGCCACCGTGCCCAGCCACACCCACGTGGCCACGCTGAACGCCGTCGCACCCGCCAGCAGACCGGCGGGCAGCAGCACGTGCTCGCCGGCGCCGCCGAGGTCGACCGCCGAGCCGCTGCGGCCCGTGGTCCACCGCGCGCCGCCGGCGAGGGTGGCGGTCCGGCCGTTCCCGGTGGCGTCCGCCGCCACCGAGCCCGCCGCCTCGTCGAACGGGTAGTGCGCGATGAACGGCGGCGGCGCGGGCGTGTCGGTGACGTTCCAGTAGACCGTGTAGCGCTGGCCGTGCACCTGGTAGAACGGCAGCAACGTCACCTGGCCCGTGCTCGCCGTCGCCGTGTACCGCAACGGGGTGGTCGTCGCGCGCAGCGTGGCGGGCTGGAGCGTGGGCATCGACGTCAGGTCCGTCGTGCCGTACCCGCCCGCGAGCACGATCGGGCCGTGCTTGACCGCCTGCACGCCCGGGTTGTCCGGCGCGGCCTCCCGGGTCAGCGTCATCGGCAGGCTGATGTCCAGCACGTCACCGCTGCTCCACGTCCGGTCCAGGCGCGCGTACGTGCCCGGCACGGCCGGCACGTCCTGCACCACGCCGTTGAGCTTGAGCTGCGCGCCCGCCGCCCAGGACGGGATCCGCACGCGCAGGTCGATCGGCCCGGACCCGGTGACGGTGAGCCGGGTCGCCGCCGACTCCGGGAACCCGGTGTCCTGCCGCACGCCGATCCCCCGGCCCGGCCAGGTGAGCACCGAGGCGATGAACAGGTTGACGTACAGGGTGTTGCCGGCGTGGAAGTAGATGCTGTCGCCGTGCTTGGTGTTGGTCTCCATCCCGGTGCCGTGGCAGCAGGTGAAGTCCTGGTAGTCGTTGCTGTAGGTCCGCCTGCCACCGGGCCGCAGCGGCACGTAGTAGCTGTGGTGGCCGTGCGCGGACGACGGGTCCTGCCCGCCCAGCAGGTGGTTGAAGAGGGCCTTCTCGTGGAAGTCGAAGTAGTGCGCCCTCGGGTCGGTGCGGAACAGCTGACGGGTCAGCTTGAGCATGTTGTAGGTGTTGCAGCACTCGCACGTGTGGTCCGACAGCTCCGACGCGATCCGACCGGGCGCCTTGAAGTACTCGCCGTTGGAGTTGCCGCCGATGGCGTAGGTGTGCCCGCCGACCACGATGTGCCAGAAGTTGGTCGCGATGTCGCGGTACCGGGTCAGGCCGGTGGCGTGGTACTCGCGGATCGCGCCGAGCGCCTTCGGGATCTGCGTGTTCGCGTGGTAGCCGTCGAGCGCGTCCGTGTTGGCGGCCAACGGGTCGAAGACCTCCGCGTGGTCGAAGTGCTGCGCGGCGGTCAGGTGCGCCGGGTCGCCGGTCAGCTGGTACACGTTGGCCAGCACCTCGTTCATGCCGCCGAACTCGGTCCTGAGCATGTTCTGCCGCTGGGCCTGGGTCAGCCTGCCGTTGCGCCACCCGACCCAGGCGGCCATCCGGGTGAGCACGGTGAGCGCCTGGGCGTTGCCCGCCAGCAGGTGCACGTCCAGCAGGCCCGCCAGGATCTTGTGCAGGGTGTAGTAGGGCGCCCAGACCTGCTGCCGCGCCTCCACCCGGTCGATGAAGCTCTCCGGGAACGCGGACAGGTAGCCGGTGTTGAACCCGGCCGCCCGCGCCCGGTCCTGGCAGGCGGCGAGCTGGGCGACCAGGTAGTCGCCCTTGGCGCGGAACGCGGTGTCGCCGGTGCTCGCGTAGGCCTGCGCGAGCGCGGTCAGCACGTGGCCGGTGGAGTGGCCGCGCAGCTCGGTCGTCGGCGACTCCCACCCGCCGCACGGCGTCGCCGAGGACGCCAGGCCGACGTTGAGCCGGAACGTGTGCAGCAACCGGTCCGCGTCGAGGAACCGCAGGTAGGCGTGGGTGCGGGAGGTGTTGGACTGGAACGGTCCGGCGAGCAGCGTGACCGCGCCGAGGGGGAACGCGTGCGCCGACACGCCCGTGTCCGGTCTCGCGGCCGCTGCGGCAGGGGCGGCAGCGGCGGGCGTCGCGGAGAGGGCCGGCAGGGCGGTGGTCGAGGCGACCACCGCGCCCGCGCGCAGCACGGCGCGACGGGATGGGGTGGGCAGGGACATGGTCGTGACCTTCCGTGGCAGGGGGCCGGCGCCCCCGGTGCGGGGTCCGGGGGCGCCGGCGTTCGCTCAGCGGCCGTAGCGGCTCTTCAGGTGCCGCCACCAGTCGCGGAACATCCAGGCGTCGAACTCGGTGATGTTGCGGGCGCTGCCGGCCTTCATGATGAAGTTGGACACGCCGCTGGGCGTCCAGTCGTAGAAGTCGTCCAGGCCGAACGTGTGCCCGATCTCGTGCAGCAGGATCGTCATGTCGGTGCTGCCGAGGTTGTTGACGAAGTACTCGCTGCCCATCCGCTGGCCCCAGTCACCGCCCGCGCCGCCGCCCATGCCGGCGGTCAGCCACAGCGACTGGTCGTAGTGCCGGGGCACCCCGCCGGGACAGTTGCGGTACTGGCCGTCGCGGACGAAGAACCGGCCGCACTGCTCGGCGCACTGCGGTGCGTTCTCCCGGATGTTGTTGACGTAGATGTCGACCGAGTTGTCGTTCCACTGCAACGTGTTGCGGTCGCGCACCGCCCAGCCGACGACCTTGATCGGCACCTGCGCGTAGGGCCAGTTGTTGTGGCCCACCATGAGGTCGGTCCACTTCTTGTACTGCTCGGCGAGCTTGGCGTGGACGCGGTCGCGCAGCGACGCGCTCACCGGCGCCGACGAGTCCCACCGCACGCAGAAGTTCAGGTACCCGCCGTTGACGAACACCTGGTCCCAGCCGTAGTTGCGGAACCCGTAGAGGTTGCCGTACGTGCTCTCCTGGTGCGACCACACCTGGTTCAGCGGGGTCACCAGGTTCGACGGCGGGCTCCACGTCGCCGGGTTCGCGGCGGCCGTGACGTCACGCGCCTGCTCGGCCTGCGCGACGCCCGCACCGCTGACGGCCAACGCGAGCGCCACGGCGCCGAGCACCGTTCTCATCCATGATCGTGACACGATCATCTTCCTTCCGGTTGCCGGACGGAGCAGCGTCGGACCGGCCGGGTCACCCCTTGACGGCGCCTGAGGTGAACCCGCGGACGTAGCTGCGTTGCATGGCGGCGAAGAGCACGAGGCAGGGAACTGCCATGAACACCACCCCCGCTTCGAGCGCGGCGTAGTCGATCGACCCGTGGCTCGCGGTCCGCAGGTTGACCACGGCGAGGGTGGTGGTGAACTTGTCGGTCGAGTTGAGCAGGATCAGCGGCGCGAAGAACTCGCCCCACGAGGTCAGGAACGCGAACAGCCCCACGGTGACCAGACCCGGCCGCACGGCGGGCAGCATGATCCGCACGAGCGTGCCGACGCTGGTGCAGCCGTCGACCCGGGCCGACTCCTCCAGCTCCACCGGCACGGCCTCGAACGAGTTGCGCATCATGAACACCGAGAACGGCAGCTGGAACGTGATGAGCACCAGGCTCAGCCCGACCAGCGAGTCCTCCAGCCCCAACCAGCCCAGCAGCACGTACAGGGCGATGAGGATCGTCGCGTACGGCACCATGAGGATCGCCAGGGTGAGCAGGAACAGCACGTCGCGGCCCGGGAAGCGGAACCGGCCGAACGCGTAGCCGCCGAGCGTGGCGATGAACAGCGTGCCGCCCACCGTGAGCGCGCTGACGACCACGCTGTTGAGCACGTGCTTGAGCCGCACGCCGTTGGCGGAGCCGAACAGCCGGTCGTAGTTCTCCAACCCGAACCCGGTGTCCGTGCGCACCGACGCGAAGGCGCTCCACACCAGCGGGAACAGGAACAGGATCGCCAGCGCCGTGCCGGTGACGTAGTAGCCCCAACGCGTGCCCCGGGCGTTCACGACGACCTCCGGCGCAGCACGCGGAACTGGATGGCGTTGAACACCACGAGCACCACCAGCAGCACCACCGAGATGCCCGCGGCCGAGCCGAGGTCGAGCCGGACGAACGCCTCCCGGTAGATCACCATCACCAGCGAGGTGGTGCTGTTGTCCGGTCCGCCGCGGGTGAGGATCCAGAACTGGTCGAACGCCAGCAGCGAGCCGGTCGTCATCAGCGTGAGCACCAGCGCGATCGTCGGTCGCAGCAACGGCACCGTGATGCGCCAGAACGTCTGCCACCGGTTCGCGCCGTCCACCCGCGCGGCCTCGTAGACGTCCGGCGGGATGGCCTGCAACCCGGTCAGCAGGATCAGCATGGCGAACCCGGCGAACCGCCACAGCACCAGCAGCACCGCGGACGCGAGCGCGGAACCGGGACTGCCGCTGGTCCACGACACGTACCCGTCGACCAGCCCGAGCCACGACAGCAGGTCGGTCACCGGCCCGATCTCGTCGCTGAGCAGGCCGAGGAACAGCAGCGAGGCGCTGGCGAAGCCGACGGCCATCGGCAGGAAGAACGCGGTGCGGAAGAAGCCGACACCGGGTCGCCGGTGCTGCACCAGCAACGCCAACCCGAACGCGACCACGAACAGCAGCACCGTGATGATCACCGTGTACTTGACCGTGAACCAGGCCGCCGAGCGCAGCAACTCGTCCTCGGCGATCCCGCCGTAGTTGGCCGGCGCGTTGAACTCCGCCTTGCCCAGCAACGGCCAGCGGTGCAGGGACATCCAGGCCACCAGCGCCAACGGCACCAGGAAGAACAGCCCCACCATCACGGCCGTCGGCGCGGCGTAGGCGGCGCCGACGAGCGCGCGCAGCCGACGGCTCCTCCTCGCGGGCCGGTGCTCCTGGCGTGGTCGGGGAGTTCTCGTGCTCGGTGTCGACGTGGTGCCGGTGTTCGACTTGGTGCCGGTGTTCGGCGTCATGCCGGGATTTGGCGTCGTGCCGGGGTTTGGCGTCGTCGTCGTGGACATCCGAGCCTCCGGTGGTCGCTCAGCCCTGCTGGAGCGACTTGGTGATGGCGGTGTTGCCGTCGGCCAACGCCTTGCCCGCGTCGCCGAACAGCGCGCCGCGCACGGTTCGCAGCCACGGGCTCTGCGGGTCGTTGAACGAGACGTTGAAGTTGCGCGCGTAGGGCGTGCGGCCCTTGGCCACCAGGCCGTTGACCAGCACCGTGCGCGGGTCGGCCGCCGAGTACCTGTTGTCCGCCAGGTCCGTGCGGGTCGGCACGCCCTTGTTCTTGGCCACGACCTCGACCTGCGCCTCGTCGGACGTGGTCCAGGACAGGAAGTCCCACGCCTGCTCGACCTCCTGCGTGGTGGCGCCGATGCCGAGCGCGTCACCGCCCACGAAGGTGGACTCGCCGCCGGCCGGCCCGCTGATCGGGGCCACGCCGAGCTTCAAGCCCTGCTGCTCCAACGCGTCCAGCCAGACCGACGGCGCGGGCGCTATGCCCACGTTCCCGCTCTGCAACGCACCCAGCCACGTCGGACCGGCCTCGTCCTTCGACGCGGGCGCCGCCACGCCCTCCTCGTACAGCGCGCGGTAGATCCCGAACACCTCCGCCATCTCCGGCGAGTCGACCCGCGCCTGCTCGCCGTCGGCGTCGAGCACGTCGCCGTCGGCCGCCCAGACCGACGGCCACAGGGTGAACTCGACGCAGCCGCCGCAGTTGCCGCCGAAGTACGTGCCGTGCACGTCGCCGCCGAGCCGGTCGACCTCGCGGGCGTGGTCGGCGAACTCGCGCAGGGTGCGCGGCGGCCGTTCCGGGTCCAGGCCCGCCTTCGCGTAGAGGTCTTTGTTGTACAGCAGCACGGACAGGTCGATCGTGTGCGGCAACGCGTAGTTCGCGCCCTCCCAGGTGCCCGCCTTCACGTGCGACGGCGCGAGCCGGTCCCGCACCGGCAACCCGGCCAGCCGCTCGGTGACGTCGGCCCACAGGCCTTGCGAGGCGTACTGCGGCGCGAACACCACGTCGGCGGCGAACAGGTCGGGCAGCGACTTCGCGCCCGCCGCCGAGGCGAGCTTGGCCGGGTACTCCTCGTTCGGGTACGCGGTCACCTCCACCTTGTTGCGGTGGGTGGCGTTGTAGGCGTCGGCGTAGGCCTTGGACACCGATTCGGTCGCGGCCCGCGTCCACAGCGTGAGCACCGCGCCGTCGTCCGCGCCGGCCGGGCTTTCGGCTCCCCGGTCGCCGCACGCGGCCAGCACCAGCACACCCACCGCCACGGCGGAGGCAACACGAAGCCCTCTGGTTTTCACCGGTCTCTCCTTTGAGCACGGTCCGGGTGGGTCATCAGGTCCTTGTCGGTCAGGTCCTCGTCGGTCAGGTCTTGGGCAGCCAGACCCGCATGGTGGACGGGCCACCGCGCGCCCAGCGGTGGTACGGGACGAGGTTCAGCGGGGTGGTCGGCCGGGTGATGCCGCCGGTCGGCTCCGGTGGGCCGTAGGGCCAGTCGTCGGCGCCCGGCGCGTCGAACCGGGCGGCGACCTCGACGCCCGCTTCCGTGTCGACCGGCGGCACGGTGTCGTCCACGCGCAACGTGTCGAGGTCCGCCTCACCCGCCGACTCGGCGCAGTACACCAACGGGCCCCGTTCCACGGCCACGCACCCGCGCGTCGCGTCGATCCTCGGGTCGGGCGCGGTGAAGCGCGGCCGCGTGGGCAGTTCCAGCCGGATCTCCTCGCCGACGGCGAACGACCGGTACACCACGATGTCGCCCACCGGCACCTGGCGGCGTCCGTGGGTGGTGACGAGCGTCGCGCCCGTCGCCCACCGCGGCACGCGCAGCGTGATCGACCAGGGTTGGTGGTCGGTCTTGGTCACCCGCACGGTCACCGACCCGTCGTCGGGCAGGCCGGTGCGCACCTGCAACCCCACCTCGCGGCCGTCGGCCAGGCGGGTGGACACCTCGGAGTCGACGTACTGGTGCAGGCGCAGGCCGGTGTCGTCGGCCGTGACCAGGTAGCACGAGAGGCCGGCCAGCAGGCGTGCCGCGTTCGGCAGGCAGCACGACACCTCGAACCACGGCGCCCTGGGCCCGCCGCCGAACCCCAGCCGCTCCTCGTCCGCCGGCGGTGCGGTGGTCGGTGTGCGCTGGTGCAGGGTGTGGGCGTAGAAGAACGAGCGGCCGTCGTCACCGATCGCGGTGGCCACGACGTTGTAGAGGATGCGCTCGACCACCTCGTCGTAGCGCCCGTCGCCGGTGGCCAGCAGCAACCGCCAGGCCAGCATGATCGCGGCGACCCCGGCGCACGTCTCGGAGTACGCCCGGTCGGCGGGCAGCACGAAGTCGTCGCCGAACGACTCGTCGGCGTGCCGCGACCCCATGCCGCCGGTGAGGTAGGTGCGCCGCGCCAACGCGCGGTCGAACTGCGCCGCGACGGTCTGGAGCAGCTCGTCGTCACCGGTCTCGACCGCGACGTCCACCGCGCCGGCGGCCAGGTACAGCGCGCGCACCGCGTGCCCGTGCAGCACGGTGGCCTGCCGCACCGGCTGGTCGTCGCTGAAGTACGACCAGCCGAAGTGGTGGCGCGGCAGCGTGCGGCGACCACGCCGTTCGACGAACAGCGCGGCCTGGTCCAGGTAGCGCTGCTCCCCCGTCGCGCGGGCCAGCTCCACCAGGCCCGGCTCGATCTCCGGGTGGCCGCAGACGCCGGGCGTGCCGTCGGGTCCGAACGCGTCGCAGACGTGGTCGGCGGCACGGCGGGCCACCGCCAGCAACGGGTCCGCCGCACCACCGCCGGTGCGGGCGCGGGCGACGGCCGCCTGGAGCAGGTGCCCGGTGCAGTAGAGCTCGTGGCCCCACAGCATGTCGCCGTACCGGGCGGGTTGGCCCGGGCGACCGAAGGCGGTGTGCAGGTAGCCGTCCGGCGCCTGGGCCGCCGCGATCGCCGTCGTCAGCTCCGCGACCTGGGCGTCGAGGGCGGCCGGCGCGGTGCGGCCGATCTCCCAGGACATGGCCTCCAGCAGCTTGTAGACCTCGGAGTCGGTGAACTCCCGGCCGCGCCGGTTGGCCGAGGCGGCGTCCGGCGCGGTGAAGTTCCCGGTCCAGCCCAGGCGGTCCATCCATCCGCGAGCGTGCGGGATGGTCGCGGTGGCGTTGACGTCCTGGCGTCGGCGCCAGAAACCACCGGTGATCCGGACCTCGTCCTGGCCCAACGGGCGCAACCTCCCCCGCGAGGGGACGACGGGACGTCCTCCGACGGCAGTGGTGCTCGGCGACGTCACTGTCATCCCGACCTCCCGCGGTCCGCTTGCCTCGTCCCGACTCTGACAGCCGAAAACCTTTTCGGCAATCGTCCTCGTGGCCGCCCGAAAACGTCCCCACTATGGCGGTTCACGGTCGTGAAGAGCACCTACAATTGGTTCGGCGTTCGACAAACTTTTCGAAAGGCTTTCGATGGGCAGACGGCGGTCCGACGCGGTGACCCTCAGCGACGTGGCGCGGCTGGCCGGCGTCTCGATCTCCACCGCGTCCAAGGCCATCAACGCCCGGGACGAGGTCGCGCCCGCCACGCGTGAACGCGTGCTGCGTGCCGCGGCCGAGTTGTCGTTCCAGCCCAACGCCTTGGCCAGGGGGCTGATCTCGGGGCGGACGCGCACCATCGGGCTGCTCACCGACGAGCTCGGCGGCCGGTTCGCCATCCCGATCCTGCTGGGGGCGGAGAACGCGTTGGCGAACGAGCAGATGTCGGTGCTGCTGTGCGACGCGCGCGGTGACGCGATCCGGCGCAGGCACTACATCAGCACGCTGCTGGCCAGGCAGGTCGACGGGTTCATCATCCTGGGCGACGACAACGACATCCGGCCCTCGCTCACCCGTGACATCCCGGTGCCGGTCGTCTACGTGTACTGCGAGTCCAGCGACCCGGACGACCTGTCGGTGATCGCCGACGACGAGGGCGGCGCGCGGCTGGCCGTCGAGCACCTGGTGTCGTTGCAGCGCAAGCGCATCGGCCACATCACCGGCCCGCGGACCTACCGCGCCGCGCGCGACCGCGTCACCGCGCTGCACCGCGTGCTGGCCGAGCACGGGCTGGACCTGGCCGGCGGCGCGCCGCTGTACGGGGAGTGGTCGCAGCGGTGGGGCAGGCACGCGGCGCGGGTGCTGCTGGCCACCGATCCCGAGGTGGACGCGGTGTTCTGCGGCAACGACCAGATCGCGACCGGCGTCGCGGACACCCTCTCCCGCCTGGGCAGGCGGATACCGGAGGACGTGGCGATCGTCGGCTACGACAACTGGGAGGAGTTCGCCGCCGACTGCCGGCCGCCGCTGACCACCGTGGACCTCGACCTGGAGCGGTTGGGCACGACGGCGGCGAGGTACCTGTTCGACGCCCTGGACGGCCGCCGCCCGTCCGGCGTGATCCGCCAACCGTGCCGCCTGGTCGTCCGCGAGTCGACCTCGGCCCTGGGTTCCGCGTGACCTGAGCGTTGAACCCGGGGTACCTGAACGTAGGACTCTCGGCCCCCGAACGTAGGACTCTCGCGAGAGTCCTACGTTCAGGTCGCGAGAGTCCTACGTTCGCGTACCCCGAGTTCTACGTTCAGGAGACGGTGGCGGGGAGCTTGTCCGGTGTGGACTCGGCGGCACGGGACGGTTGGTCCGGTGTGGTGGCCGTGCTGCGGAAACCGCGCAGCCGCAGGCTGTTCGACACCACGAAGACCGAGGAGAACGCCATCGCCGCACCCGCGATCATCGGGTTGAGCAGTCCGGCCGCGGCCAGCGGCAGGGCGGCGACGTTGTAGGCGAACGCCCAGAACAGGTTGCCCTTGATGGTGGCCAACGTGCGCCGCGACAACCTGATCGCGTCCGCCGCCGCACGCAGGTCGCCACGCACCAGGGTCAGGTCGCTCGCCTCGATCGCCGCGTCCGTGCCGGTGCCCATGGCCAACCCCAGGTCGGCCTTCGCGAGCGCCGCGGCGTCGTTCACGCCGTCACCGACCATCGCCACGACCTTGCCCTCGCCCTGGAGCCGGGCGACGACGTCGACCTTGTCCTTCGGCAGCACCTCGGCCACGACCTGGTCGATGCCGACCTCGGCCGCCACCGCCCGGGCCGCCGCCTCGTTGTCACCGGTCAGCAGCACCGGCGTCAACCCCAGGTCGCGCAGCTGCCGGACGGCCTCGACCGACGTCGGCTTCACGGTGTCCGCGACCACGAGCACCGCCCGCGCCTCGCCGTCCCACGCGAGCAGCACGGCCGTGCGGCCACGCCGCTCGGCCGCCTCCTTCGCCTCGGCCAGCCGACCGTCCAGGTGCACGCCCCACTCGGCCAGCAACCGCTCGCGCCCCACGAGCACCGCGTGCCCGTCGACCACGCCCTGCACGCCGAGCCCTTCGAGGTTCTGGAAGCCCTCGACGTCGGGCAGCTCGCCGACCCGTTCCGCCGCACCGACCGCGATGGCCGCGGCGATCGGGTGTTCGGACGCGTGCTCCAACGCACCGGCGAGCCGCAGGGCCTCGTCCTCCTCGACGCCCTCCGCCGTGTGCACGGAGACCAGGCTCATCCGCCCGGTGGTGACGGTGCCGGTCTTGTCCAGCACCACCGTGTCCACCCGACGGGTCGATTCGAGCACCTCCGGCCCCTTGATCAGGATGCCCAGCTGCGCGCCGCGCCCGGTGCCCACCAGCAACGCCGTCGGCGTGGCCAGGCCCAGGGCGCACGGGCACGCGATGATCAGCACCGCGACCGCCGCCGTGAACGCCGCCGACGCACCGCCGCCCGCGCCGAGCCAGAACGCCAGCGTGCCCACCGCCAGCGCGATCACGACCGGCACGAACACCGCCGAGATCCGGTCCGCCAACCGCTGGGCCTGCGCCTTGCCGTTCTGCGCGTCCTCGACCAGCTTGGCCATCTGCGCCAGCTGCGTGTCCGACCCGACCCAGGTGGCGCGCACGACCAGCCGACCGCCCGCGTTGACCGTCGCACCGACCACCGCGTCGCCGGGACCGACCTCGACCGGCACGGACTCGCCGGTCAGCATGCTCGCGTCGACCGCCGAACTGCCCTCGGCCACCACGCCGTCGGCGGCGATCTTCTCCCCCGGCCGCACCACGAACCGGTCGCCGACGGCGAGTTCGCCGATCGGGATCCGGACCTCACGGCCGTCCCGCAGCACGCCGACGTCCTTCGCGCCCAGCTCCAGCAACGCCCGCAACGCCGCACCCGCACGTCGCTTGGACCGCGCCTCGAAGTAGCGACCGGCCAGGATGAACACCGTCACCCCGGCGGCCACCTCCAGGTAGATCGCGCCTGCGCCGTCGGTGCGCTGCACGGTCAGCTCGAACGGGTGCGTCATGCCGGGCGTGCCCGCCGTGCCGAACAGCAACGCGTACAACGACCAGGCGAACGCCGCGATCGTGCCCATCGAGATCAACGTGTCCATGGTGGCCGCGCCGTGCCGCAGGTTCGCCCACGCCGCCCGGTGGAACGGCCACGCGCCCCACACCAGCACCGGCGCCGCCAACGTCAACGAGATCCACTGCCAGTAGGTGAACTGCAACGCAGGCACCATCGCCAGCAGGATCACCGGCACCGCCAGCACCGCCGAGACGACCAACCGCTGCCGCAACGCCCCGGTGGGGTCCTCCTCGACCGGGGCGTGCGCCTGCTCGGTCTCCACGACCGGCAGCGCGGCCTGGTAGCCGGCGGCCTCGACCTGCTCGACCAACGTCCGCGGGTCGAGGTCGTCGGGGAACGTGACGCGCGCCTTCTCGGTGGCGTAGTTCACCGTCGCCGTGACACCGTCGAGCTTGTTCAGCTTGCGCTCGATCCGCGCCGCGCACGAGGCGCAGGTCATGCCGGTGATCGCCAGTTCGATCCGCGCGTCAGCCATGACCGTGCTCCTCTTCCTCGTGGCCGCCGCCCTCGACCGGGGTGTTCGCGGTGTCGACGGTGAACTCGGCGGTGCGCACGACCCCGTCGTGCCGGAAGTCCAGGAACAGCCGGTAACCGCCGGCCGACGGCACCTCGGCGACGAACGCGATCTCCGGGCCGGCGGGCGTCTTGCCGTCGCCGGGCACGCCCTCCGGGTGCACGTGGAGGTAGGCCAGGTCGCCCTGGCGCAACGCCACCAGGTGACCGTACGCCGCCAGGTAGGGCTGCAGATCGGTGACCGGCGCGCCGTCCTTGCTGACGGTCAGCCGCACCGGCGAGGCCTTGCCCGGCACCAGGTCGCCGTCCAGTCGCACTCGGTAACCGTCGACCTCGGCCACCCGGGACGGCGCGTGGGCACGGGGCTCGTAGTGGCCCGCCGCGTTCACGTCGACACCGAGCGTGGTCGCCTCGCCACCGGTGGGCTTGAAGTCGGCGAACACCCGGTAGGAGCCCGCCTCGGGGACGTCCAGCGGCACGGTCCACGTGCCGTCCGGCGCCATCTCGGGGTGGACGTGCCGGAAGCCGGACGTGTCGCGCCGGATCACGATGAGGTGCATCCGCTTGTCGTGCTCGACGTCGAACGCGGTGACCGCCGCGCCGTCGGGGCCCAGGATGCGGAAGGAGAAGGAGTCGGTTCCCGTGGTCAGCGTCGTGTCGGTGGGCGCGAGGGTGTGACCGCCCCTGGACGACGCCAGCCCCGCGGGCTGGTCGGGTGCCTCCGCGACGGTGCCGCCGTGGTCGTCCCCGTGCCCGGCGCCCTCAGCACCGGACGTGCCGTCGTGACCGCCCGGGGCGGCTTCGACGGAGAAGGGACCGACAGCGCTGCCGGCCGCCCAGGCGCCACCGGCGACCAGGGCGAGTACCGCACCGTAGGCGGAGAGCTTCACTGCTGTGTTCATCGGTTCAGTCCTCGAGACTGGTGGAGCCCGCCTCGCGACGGGCTCCGGATCGGCCGCTGTGCCGTTCGTGCTCGTCCTCACCGGTTACCACCGGCGGGGCCGTGGTCATGCGCCTCTCGCGCCGGCGCCTTGCCGGCGTCGCGCCGGCTTCAGCCGGCGAGCGCGTAGCCCGCCTCCTCGACGGCCGCGCGGACGTCCGCCTCCGCGACCGGGTCGGCGCTGGTCACCTTGACCGCGCCGGTCGGCAGGTCGACGGCCACGTCGGTCACGCCGTCGATCTTGGTGACCTCCTCGGTCACGGACGCCACGCAGTGGCCGCAGGTCATGCCGGTGACGGTGAAAGTGGACTCGGCCATCGTGAACTCCCGGTTTCGTCGTGTCGGTTCAGGACCGCACCAGGCGCGCGATCGCGTCGCTCGCCTCGCGGACCTTGGCGTCGGCGCCCTCGCCGCCCTGCGCCAGCGCTTCGGCGACGCAGTGCTTGAGGTGCTCGTCGAGCAGCCCGAGGGAGACCGCCTGCAGGGCCTTGGTCGCCGCCGCGATCTGGGTCAGCACGTCGATGCAGTACTCGTCGTCCTCGACCATCCGCTGCAACCCGCGGACCTGCCCCTCGACCCGGCGCAAGCGCTTGAGGACGGCATCCTTGTCCGAGGTGTAACCCCGCACGTCCCACACTCCCTTCGGCCACCCGTCGTGTTCCGGCGTGGTGCCTTCAGGGACATTTATACCCCCGGGGGGTATCAGGGTCAACTCGGACGCCACGCCCGGTGACCGCGGTCACCCCGGGGCGGAGCCGTACCAGCACCCTACCCCCGTACTGTACCGGCGACGGTTCGCCGCATGGGTCGGCGGGTGCGGTGTGACCATCCAGGAAGAACCGCAGCCGCCGGCCACCTCCACCGCCCACCCGGTGCCGACGCTCACCCAACGGCCGGATCCCCCGACGTCGCCCCATCCCACCGACCCGTCGACGACCCCGGCACGACCACCACCGGCTCGGCTCGCTGGTCGGCCGAGCCCTGAGCCGGGCCCGCTGACCCCCGCCGCACGTGCCCGCCCGGGCGAGCCGCGTCGCGCGCCCTCACCACCACGACACCCGGCGTTGACGGGCGTGGCGGTCCCGGCCGCATGATGGTCCGATGCGCAGGCGGGTGTTGTCCGTGGTCGCCGTGATCGCCATCATCGTGACCGTGGTGTTCGGCGGCGCGTTCGCGTTCCAGCGCAAGCTCATCTACCTGCCGACCGGCGGGCCGCTGCCCGGCGCGGCCGAGGTCCTGACCGGCGGCGTGGACGTCACCCTGACCACCGGCGACGGCCTGCGCCTGGCGGCCTGGCACTTCCCGGTCGAGTCGGCACGCGCGACCGTGCTCGTCGCGCCCGGCAACGCCGGGAACCGGCACCTGCGCGTCCCGCTCGCCCGCGCGCTCACCGCCCGCGGCCTGTCGGTGCTGCTGCTCGACTACCGCGGCTACGGCGGCAATCCTGGCGACCCGACCGAGGCGGGGCTGGCGCTGGACGTGCGCGCGGCCCGCGAGTTCCTGGTCCGAGACGCGGGCGTGCCGGCCGGGCAGGTGGTGTACTTCGGCGAGAGCCTGGGCGCGGCGGTGGCCGCCGAACTCGCCACCGAGCACCCGCCCGCCGGGCTCGTGCTGCGCTCGCCGTTCACCGACCTGGCCTCGGTCGGCGCGCGCCACTACCCGTTCCTGCCGGTCCGGTGGCTGCTGTCGGACGAGTTCCCGACCGAGCGGCACGTGGCACGGGTCGACGCGCCGGTCACGGTCGTCTTCGGCACGTCGGACACGATCGTCCCGCCCGAGCAGAGCCGCGCGGTGGCGACGGCGGCGCGCGGCCGTTCCGTCGAGGTCACGGGAGCCGACCACAACGACCGCGTGCTGCTGGACGGCCCGCAGGTGGTCGACGCGATCGTCGACGCCGCGCGGCCCTGATCGGCTACCAGCCCTCGTCGGGCTCCGGACCGTCCTCGGGCAGCGGCACGACGCGGTTCTGGTCCGCGACGTCCGCCGGGTCGGCCTCGACCACCTCCGTCGGCTCCGCCGCGGCTTGCGCCCGGCCGACGGAGGCCTCCTCGTCCTCCACCCCGGCGTCGGTCTCCGGCTCGACGGGACGCAGTTGGTCCGCCACGTCGTTCCACGGCTTTTCCAGGCTCATCGGCGTGATCCTCCACAACGGCGCGGGCAGGACGGCGCCCGCCGCGACCAAGCGTCGCAGTGGGCGGTCGGATACGACGGTCAGAAGTGGATTCACCCACCATCGGGGGACTCAAACCCGCGTGGCGGCGCCGCCAGCACCACTCGACCTCACTGGACGGATTGTCCAATCATCAGACTTTATGTCTAAGCTGTGCGCATGACAGCGGACGCGATACTCGGCGCGCTCAAGGCCGTGGTGCCCGGGTTGGCGGCGACGTTCGGCCGGTCGTGCGAGGTGGTGCTGCACGACTACCGGCGGCCCGACAACTCGGTGGTGGCGGTGGCGGGCGAGGTGACCGGGCGGCACGTCGGTGGCGCGATGAGCGAGATCGGCCTGGCCGTGCTCGCCCGCGGCAACGAGGCGGTCGACGAGCTCAACTACCTGACCCGCACGCCCGACGGCCGGGTGGTCAAGTCGTCCACCATGCCGTTGCGCGACGAGCACGGCGACGTGTTCGGTGCGTTGTGCGTGAACCTGGACGTGACGGCGTTGCGCCAGGTCGGGGACCTGCTCGCGGACCTGGCCGGTGGTGGCGGCACGGCGACGACCACGACGTTCACCGACGACGTCGAGGAGCTCGTCGACGCCGTCGTGCGCGCCGAGGAGCCGGCCCTGGCCAAGCCGGTGGCGGGCCTGGCCAAACCCGAACGCCTGCGCCTGCTGCGGGCACTCGACCAGCGCGGCGTGTTCCACCTGCGCGGCGCCGCGCCCCGGGTGGCCGCACGACTGGGCATCTCGCGCGCCTCCCTCTACGCCGACCTGGCCGCGTGCCGCACCGAACCCACCGATGAGGAGCGATGACCCCTTACCTGCTCGTGGACGAGGCGAAGGTGCGGCGCAACGTCGAACGCCTGCGCGCCCACCTCGACGCGCTCGGCACTCCCCTGCGCCCGCACGTGAAGACGGCGAAATCGGTCGACGTCGCCCGGTTGGTGTTCGACGGCGGCACGGGGCCCATCACGGTGTCGACGTTGCGCGAGGCCGAGGCGTTCGCCGACGCGGGTTTCACCGACATCGTCTACGCGGTCGGCATCGCACCGTCCAAGTTGGACCGGGTGCTCGCGCTGCGGCGACGCGGGGTGGACCTGGTGGTGCTGCTGGACAGCGTGGCGCAGGCCCGCGCGGTGGCCGAGGCGTCGACCGCGGCCGGCATCGCGATCCCCGCCCTGGTCGAGGTCGACTGCGACGGCCACCGCGGCGGCGTGGCGCCCGGCTCGCCCGAGGTGACGGCGATCGCCGCCGCGCTCGACGGCGCGGAGCTGCGCGGCGTGCTGACCCACGCGGGCGAGTCGTACTTCTGCTACACGCCTGACGCGCTCGTCGAGGCGGCGGAGAACGAACGCGCCGCCGCCGTCCGGGTGGCCGAGGACCTGCGCGCGGCGGGGTTCGCGTGCCCGGTGGTGAGCGTCGGCTCGACGCCCACCGCGCACGCCGCTGCCGACCTGACCGGGGTGACGGAGGTCCGCGCGGGCAACTTCGTGTTCTTCGACCTGGTGATGGCGGGCATCGGCGTGTGCTCGGTGGACGACCTCGCGCTGTCGGTGGTGGTGACGGTGATCGGCCACCGGCCCGGCAAGATCATGACCGACGGCGGCTGGATGGCCACCTCGCGCGACCGCGGCACGTCCCGGCAGCCGGTCGACCAAGGCTACGGCCTGGTCGCGCCGCTGGACGGCCCGCCGTACCCCGACCTGCTGATGACCGACGCGAGCCAGGAGCACGGAACCCTGGCCGTGCGGCCCGGCAGCGACGCGCCGCTGCCCGACCTGCCGATCGGCACGCTGGTCCGCGTGCTGCCCAACCACGCGTGCGCCACGGCCGCGCAGCACGACGCCTACCGGCTCGTCGGCGACGCGGGCACGACGTGGCGGCGGGTGAACGGCTGGTGATCTTCCTGTCCGAGGAGGAGTCGAGCGCGCTGGTCACCCGGGACCTGGCTTACGCGGCCGCCCGGTCGGCGTTGCTGGAGGCGGCGGGTTCCGGTGTCCTGTTCCCGGCCGTGGTGGGGCACGGGTCGTCGCCCGGCAACCGGTTCACGGTCAAGTCCGCCGCGTCGGCGGAGGCGGCCGGGGTGAAGATCGGCAGCTACTGGCCCGGCAACGCCGAGCGCGGGGTGCCGCGGCACAGCTCGGTGGTGCTGCTGTTCGACCAGGACACCGGCCGGATCGGGGCGGTGGTCGAGGCGGGCCTGGCCAACGCGTTCCGCACCGCCGCGGCCGACGCGGTCGCGGCCGACGTGCTGGCCCGGCCGGACGCCCGGTCGTTGGCGGTCTTCGGCACGGGCCCGCAGGCGTGGCACGAGTGCCTGGCGCTGGCCCGGGTGCGCGACCTCTCGGTCGTGCACGTGGTGGCGCGCGATGCCGATCGGGGCGCGCGGTTCGCGGCGTCGCTGGCAGCCGAGGGGCTGGTGGCGGTGGTGACCGGGCCCGAGGAGGCGTGCCGCTCGGCGGACGTCATCGTCACCGCGACCACGGCCCGCGCGCCGTTGTTCGAGGCGGGGTGGGTGCGGCCGGGCACGCACGTGGCGAGCATGGGGTCCGACGCCGAGGGCAAGCAGGAGCTGCCGGTGGCGTTGCTCGCGTCCGCGCGGCTGTTCTGCGACTGGCCGGCGCAGTCCGCGGTGCTCGGCGAGTTCCAGCACGTGCCCGACGCCCGCCCGACCGCGTTGGGCGACGTGCTCGCGGGCCGTGCGCCGGGACG
Source organism: Saccharothrix stipae (assembly GCF_054781895.1). Taxonomy (NCBI): domain Bacteria; kingdom Bacillati; phylum Actinomycetota; class Actinomycetes; order Pseudonocardiales; family Pseudonocardiaceae; genus Saccharothrix; species Saccharothrix stipae. Next base: position 57,099 of record NZ_BAAGTN010000012.1, read on the forward strand.
GACGTCGGCCGACGACGTGACGGTGTTCGACAGCTCGGGCATCGCGCTCCAGGATCTGCACCTCGGCCTGGCCCTCCTGCGGGCCGCCGGCCTCGCACCGTCACCGGCAAGGTAACGACCGCATTGCGAAACGGTGCCCGCACCCGTGACCGGGGGTTGTGATGCAGCTCATGAACACGCATGCTTGCGGCCGGTTGGGAGCGCTCCCAGGCAGCGTTCCGTGAGGAGCAGACGAGTGAGCAGCGGAACGGGACGACGGCGCGTCGGGCTGACCCTGGCGGCGACCGCGGTGTGCGCGTTGATCGGCGCGAGTGGCGCCGGAGCGGAGGGGATCGTGACGGCCGCAGGACCGCCCCACCTGCCCAAGGGCACGTCGTTCTACGTCGAACCGGACGGCAACGCCGCGCGGCAGGCCGCGCGGTGGCAGGCCGAGGGCCGGGTCGCGGACGCCGAGCTGATGAGGGGCTTGGCCGCCCAGCCGACCGCGATCTGGTTCACCACGGCGGGCGCCGAGCAGGTGCGCGAGAACGTGCGCAACGTCGTGCGGGCCGCGCGGGCCAAGCACCAGGTGCCGGTGCTCGTGGCGTACTTCGTGCCCTACCGGGACTGCTCGCAGTGGTCCGCCGGCGGCGCGCGCAGCGAGCAGGAGTACAAGGAGTGGATCGACGCCTTCGCCGCCGGCATCGGTGACGAGAAGGCCGTCGTGGTGGTCGAGCCGGACGGCCTGGCCCTGCTGACCAGCGAGCCGTGGTGCACCATCGGGCCGGACGAGGAGCTGGTGCCGCAGCGGTTCCGCGAGATCAACCACGCCGTGGACGCGCTCAAGCGCGGCAAGCACACCCGCGTCTACCTGGACGCCGGGCACTCGGCGTGGCAGGCGCTCAACGACTACGACGCGGGCTACGGCGAGCCGCGACAGCAGCTGGGCATCGTCAACCGCCTGCTCCGGGGCGGTGTCACGCGGGCGGACGGGTTCGCGCTCAACACCTCGAACTACCGCTTCACCGAGGACCTCGTCCAGTACGGCACGCGTGTGTCCAAGTGCATCTACCTGCGCACGGAGGAAGGTGCGACCAGCTGCCCGGCCGACGAGGAGCTGGACGCGATGCCGGTGCGCAAGTCGAAGATGACCCACTTCGTGCTCGACACCAGCCGCAACGGCCGCGGTCACTACACGCCGGGCGAGGGTGAGACCGACTGGTGCAACCCGCCCGGCCGCGGTCTGGGCGCCCGCCCCACGGCGAACACCGGCATCCCGCTGGTGGACGCGTTCCTGTGGATCAAGCGCCCGGGCGAGTCGGACGGCGAGTGCCAAGGTGGCCCGGCCGCCGGCCGCTGGTGGCCCGAGCAGGCCCTGGAACTGGCCAAGCTCGCCTCACCGCCGCTGCGCTGAGGTGACCCGGGGCCGCCTGACGACCGCCCAGGCGGCCCCGACCCACCTGCCCGGCAGCGGCACGTCGCCTCGGACGGCGGCGGGTAACCTGGTCGGGTAAGGCGGATCACGGCGGACCAGGGGTGGCATTGTTCAGCGTGCCCGAGGCGCGGGAAGAGCTGGCCGGGCTGCTGCCCGTGCTCACGGAGATCGTCGCGATCCGGGCCGACGCCGCCGAGCTGGCCGCCTCGCTCAACGGCGGCGGGCCGACCGACCTCGGCGGGCTGCCGGAGCTCAAGGCGGCCCAGGCCCGGCTCGACGAGCTGATGACCGCGGTGCAGGAGACCGGCGCCGAGCTGAAGGGCTTCGCTCCCCTGCTGGTCGACTTCCCGGCCGAACTCGACGGCGTGCCCGTGCTGCTGTGCTGGCTCGAAGGCGACGAGGGCCTGGACTGGTACCACCGCACGGACCTCGGCTTCGCCGGACGACGTCCGCTGGCGTGACGACGGGCGGGCGGGACCGGATCCGGTCCCGCCCGCACCCTCTCGGCCGGTTGGCCCTCGTGCCCTAGAAGGCGATGGACCAGGCGTCGATGTTGCCGGTGTCGTAGGTGTAGACGTCCTTCACCCGCAACTTCCACGTGCCGTTCTTGTTCTCCGCCGACGTGTCGACCTTGAAGGTCTCGTGGATGCCGTCGGCGTCCTTGCTGGTGCCCGCGGGCCGCAGCGCGAACACCGCGCCGCTCGGTCCGATCAGGTCCACCGCCAGGTCGGCCACGTACGGGTGCACGATGTCCACCTTCACGGCGGTCGCCGCGACGCCCTTGCCCTCGCAGTCGGCGACCACGATGTCGGACGTGACGGCCTCGCCGGCGTCCGGGATGGCCACGTCCTCGGCATTCGAGCCACCGGCGCAGGTCGGCGGGTTCGGCTTGTCGCCGCCGATGAACCCGGTGTACAGCAGCTTGTTCGGCGAGCCCGGCCCCGAGTTCTTGACCGCGCCGGCGGTGGCGTTGTCGGTCAGGGCCTTGGCCACGTCGGCCGGGGACGCCGCCGCCGCGGCGCCCAGGAACAGCGCCGCCGCGCCCGCCACGTGCGGCGACGCCATCGACGTGCCGCTGATGGTGCGCTCCGCGCCGTTGTTCCAGGCCGAGGTGATGTTCTGGCCGGGCGCGAAGATGTCGGTGCAGGAACCGAAGTTGGAGAACGAGGCCCGGTTGTCCGCGTCGTCGGTCGCGTTGGCCGTGATCGCCTCGCGGGTGCGCGCCGGCGAGGTGTTGCACGCGTCGCGGTTGTCGTTGCCGGAGGCCACGGCGACGGTGACGCCGGCCGCGACGGTCTTCTTGACCGCGTTGTCCACCGACGTGTTGGCCGAGCCGCCGAGGCTCATGTTGGCGACCGCGGGCTTGGCCGCGTGCTGCGCGACCCAGTCCAGGCCGCCGACGATCTGCGACCACTGGCCGGAACCCTGGCAGTTGAGCACCCGGACGCCGACCAGCTTCACGCCCTTGGCCACGCCGTAGGTGGTGGCGCCGATGGTGCCCGCGACGTGCGTGCCGTGGCCGTGGCAGTCCTGCGCCTCGGCGTCGCCGTCGATGAAGTCGTGCCCGTCGACGGCCCGGCCGCCGAAGTCGGTGTGCACCTTGTGGATGCCCGTGTCGATCACGTACGCGGTGACGCCCGCGCCGGTGCCCTTGGCGGTGTACTTCTTGTCCAGCGGCAGGTTCTTCTGGTCGACCCGGTCCAGGCCCCAGGGCGGGTTCTCCTGGGTACCGGTGCCAGTGGCGTGCGCGATGCCGGTGGCGTGCGCGATGCCGTCCTGCTCGACGTACTCCACCGCCGGGTCGGCGGCCAACTCCCGCGCCTGGTCCTCGGACATGGCGGCGGAGAAGCCGCGCAGCACGGTGGTGTAGGTCAGCTTGACCTCACCGCCGTAGGTGGCGACCAGCGACTCCGCCACGGCGGGCGTCTCCTGCATGTCGACGTGGGACTCCCGCAGCGCGACGATGTAGCTGCCCGCCACCGCGCCCTCCCGGTCGGCGCCGAGGATCCCGCCCTCGCCTGGTCGCCCGGCGCCGCGGCCGGGTTCGACCCCGGCCAGCAGCAGGCCTGCCGTCGCCAGGCAGGCGATGACGACCCGTCGCCGGGTCGAGCGATCGTGTCGCATCGGTCGTTCTCCGTTCCACTGGACCGCCCAGCAGGAGTTTCGTCAGAACAGGCGGCCACGTGGACCCACCCTCCGGCGACGAGGGACGTCCAACGATCCGGGTAGCGGCGAACAGGGCTGGACAAACCAGGAGGACGGTGGGCTCCGGACCCCGACGGACTCGTCATGACCTTCGACTACCCGGAGCAACGCACGATCATGCGTCCGGAGCAGTCACCGGATCGGGCGATCGGCCGCGTCGACTGCCCCGGTAGGCGCGCTCGCGGGCCCGGGCGAGCGCGGCGGGAGCCAGGTCGAGGCCCGGCGGCCGGTTCCGGACGGGGTCGAACGCGGGCAGGTCGCGGTCGACGTCCAGCGGCCGGACGACGAGCCTGCCGACGGGCCGCCACGGGCCGCCGACCTCCAGCGTGAAACCCAGTTCGGCGGGCAGGTCGTCCAGCGCCGCCGAGCCGACCCGGCAGGCATCGGGGACGGCGGCCAGCCACACCAGCCGGCCCCGCCAGCGGAACGGGCTGATGGTGCCGTACCGGGCACTGGTCCACCGCCGCGCCGGCCTGGGCAGCACGCGGGCGAAGGAGGTGGACAGCAGCACGTCCCACGGTCCCGGCAGCCGGAACGCCAGCCCCAGCACGTCGGGCAGCCCGCCCGGCGTGCCCACGCCCTTGGACAGCCGACCGACCACCTCCGTCACGCCGACCGGCAGCGGCAGCGCGGGGTCGAACGTCGCGGTCACGACGCCCTCGAACCACCGGCCGCGCGGGTGGAATGCCTTGGCGTCGCGAGCGCCGGCCAGCACCCGGAACGCGGGCTCGACGACGTCAGGCACTGCGAGCATGGGGGTTTCCCTTCAGCGCTAGGCCGAGCGCGACCATGCCGAGGCCCAAGCCGAGGTGCAGCCAGTCGTCGGCGTCGTTGACCGGCACGAAGTTCGCCGTGCCCGCCTTGTCCACGACCAGTCCGTAGAGCCACAGCACCAGGTACACCGCGCCGCCGCCGATCAGGAACGCCCGCCCGGCCGACGCGGTGCGCGCCATCGCCAGGCCGATCGCGCCGAACAGCAGGTGCACCAGGTTGTGCAGCACGGACACGTGGAACACGCCGAGCAGGTGCGCGCCGGACCCGGGCCCGGCGAACGTCATCCGGTCGACGTGGGTGGTGATGCCCGGCACGAACCCGAGCACGCCGACCACGAGGAACACGACCGCGACCGCCATCGCCGCCGCGCGGACCGGGTGCGGCAACCGCGTGGTCGCACTCATGCGGATCACCTCGCCTGTGACGGTGGTTCCCGCTCGACTACCCCGCGATCACCACCCGAAACGACCTGACCGTCACGACCGGCCGCGGCCGGCCCGGCACCACCCGATCCGGCATGCCCGTCCACACCCGCGCCACCACGCCCATCCGCACCGGGAACCACCCGCCCGACCGCACCCGGACCGCCGCGCCCATCCGCACCCGCGCCACCACGCCCGTCCACACCGGGAACCACCCGCCCGACCGCACCGGCACCCCCACGCCCGTCCCCGCCGGGCACCACGCGCCCGGTCGCCGCCGACGTCACGTCCGGGTAGCGCGGGAACAGCCGGTCCAGGTCGGTGCGCTCGAACACCCGCCGCACGTGCGGCGGCACGGCGGCCAGCCGCAGCCAACCACCCGACCGCTGGGCCCTCGCCCTGGTGCGGACCAACGCGCTCATCGCCTGCGCGCCGCAGAACGCCACCCCGGCCATGTCGAGCACGATCCGGTCGCGTCCCTCGCTCACCAGGCGGTCCATCCGGTCCAGCACCCGCCGCGCGCCCGCCAGGTCCAACTCCCCGGTCGCCACGACCACCGCGCACCCCGTCCGGTGAGCCTCGACCGACAGCGCCAGCATCCCGACCCCTTCACGCCACCCGGCAGTACTCGTCGTCATCGCCCGTCCCGATCAGCGAGAGCAGCAACCCCTCCCTCGTCGACCACGGGCATATCTCCACCTCGTCGTGACCGGTGGCCACCATCAGCGCCTCCGCCACCAACGCGCCCGCCAACGACTGCGCCGCGCGGTGCCGGGAGATGCCGGGCAACCGGGCGCGCCGGGGCGCGGGCATCCGGGCCAGCCGGGGTATCCAGCCGCGCAGGTCGGCCAGCCGCAGGGTGCGCGGCACGAACGGCCCCTCGTGCTGCGGACGTGCCCCGGCCAGCCGCGCGAGCTGCTGGAACACCTTCGAGCAGCCGACGGCCCGGTGGTCGGCGACGGACACGCCGTCCAACGCGGCCCGCACCCGGTCGTGCACCGGCACCTGCGCGCGGGCCAGGCCCCGGTGGTCGCGCGGCAGGGCCCCGTCAAGCGCGAGCCGCCGGGTCATCGTGCGGGCGCCGAACGGCAGCGAGCGCGTCAACGACGGCTCCACGTCCTCACCGGCCGCGAGTTCCACCGTGCCGCCGCCGACGTCGAGGACCAGCAGCGCGCCGACGTGCCAGCCGAACCAGTGCCGCGCGGCCCGGTAGGCCAGGCGGGCCTCCTCCTTGCCCGGCAGCACGCGCAGCTTCGTGCCGGTGCGGCGGGTGACCTCGGCGATCACCTCGCTCGCGTTGGCGGCGTCGCGGATGACGGAGGTGGCGAACGGTACGACGCCGGAGACGCCGGCCCGTTCGGCGGCCCGGTGCGCGGTCTGGACGGCGGTCACGACCTGTTCGACGCCTTCGCGGCGCAATCGGTTGTGCGAGTCCAGCGCCCGGTCCAGCCGCAGGCGGGTCTTGTGCGAGAGGACGGGGTGTAGCGGTGAGCCCGAAACCACGACGAGGTGTGCGCTGAAGCAGCCGACGTCCAGCACACCGACCTGACGGGGTCTTCCGGACATGCGTCACCACCATTCACGAGTGAGAGGTACCGGAGGGAATGCCCAACGGTGCGCCGGGCGAAACCGGATTGGGTGATCCGACTCCGGGTAGTTCACCGCCATGAGTGCTTCCGAGAGGCCGTTGGCGGTGGTGACCGGCGCCTCCAGCGGGATCGGGCTGGAGCTGGCGAAGGTGTTCGTCGAGCACGGGTTCGACCTGGTGGTGGCGGCGGAGAACGACGTGGTGCACGACGTGGCACGTGAGTTGGCCGCCGGTGGCGCGCGGGTCGACCCGGTGCGGGCCGACCTGGCCACGTTCGAGGGCAACGAAGACCTGGTCGCGGTGGTCGAGGAGGTCGGACGACCGGTGGACGCGTTGGCGGTCAACGCCGGCGTGGGCATCGGCGGCGACTTCGTGGACGACAGCGACCTGCGCGCCCACCTGCGGGTGGTCGACCTCAACATCGGCTCGGCGGTGCACCTGGCGAAGCGGCTGGTGCCCGCGATGGTGGAACGCGGTGCCGGCCGGGTCCTGTTCACCTCGTCGGTGGCGGCGACCGCGCCCGGACCGTTCCACTCGGTGTACGCGGCGTCGAAGGCGTTCGTGGCGTCGTTCTCCCAGGCGCTGCGGGAGGAGCTGCGCGACAGCGGGGTCACCGTGACGGCGTTGATGCCCGGTCCGACCGACACCGACTTCTTCCGCCGGGCGGGCATGACCGGCACGAAGGTCGCCACCGGGCCGAAGGACGACCCGGCGGACGTCGCGCGGGCCGGGTTCGCGGCGCTGATGGACGGCGACGACCACGTGGTGGCCGGGTCGCTGCGCAACAAGGCGCAGGCGGTCGCCGGCCGCGTGCTGCCCGACCCGGTGAAGGCGCGGGCGATGCGCGCGATGACGGAACCGGGCTCGGCGCCGTCCGGGTCCTGAACCCCCGCCCGGCCGAGTCGTGGGCCTCGGCCTGGTCGGGTCGTGTACCCGGCCAGGCCGTGGTCCGGCGTCGGCGCGCCGGTTCAGAACTCGGGGATCTCCGGCCCGCCGTCGTCGCGCTCGGGCACCTCGTCGCCGATCAGCGCGCGGTACTCGTCGACCTCCTGCGGGGTCGGGTCGATCGGCGCTTCCTCGGCGACCTCGTCCGGGTCGACCGGCTCGTCCACTGATTGCTCCGGCGCGGTTCCCTCTGCTGCGGTCATGGTCGCTGGTTACCCCGTGTGCGCCTGGTCGAACGGGGTAACCGTGACCCCGTGACCATCCACGCCAGACGAGATGTCCCCGCCCTGCCCGACCTGGTGTTCAACGCCGCCGCCGACCCCGTCCGGCTGGCCTCCTGGCTGCCCCGGCCGTACCAGGTGATCGGCCGTTCGGACGACGTGCTGATCCTGCGCGCGCACGACGAGCCGCACCAGGTGAGCCTGGCCGCCGACTACGACCAGCTGCTCCTGACGTGGGAACCGCTGGCCGACCACGGCTGCCGGGGCCGGTTGCGGGTCTCGCTGGCGGGTGCGGCGGGCAGCGTCGCCGAGCTCCGGGTGGACGACTGCCCCGACGACCAGCTGCCGGCCCGCCTGCTCGAAGCGCTGGCGAACGAGGTTGAGCGCAACCTCACCGCCGGCTGATCATGGGCCGGTGGAACTCCGCCCCGCCCGAACGGACGAGCTGCCGTCGCTCCCCCCGATCGAACGCGCCTCCGGTGAGCCGTTCCGCGACTTCGGGATGCCCGAGATCGCCGACGACGACCCGATGCCGCTGAGCACCCTGGAACACCTGCACGTCTGGGTGGCGGCCGACCCGCACCCGGTGGCGTGGGTCGCGGTCGAGGTGGTCGACGGCGCGGCGCACGTGGAGCAGCTCAGCGTGCACCCGGACCACGCCCGGCGCGGCATCGGCGCCGCGCTGCTCGACCACGTCGAGCGCTGGGCCGCGACCCGCGGTCTGACCGCGTTGACCTTGACCACGTTCCGCGACATACCGTGGAACGGCCCCTACTACCGGCGCCTCGGGTTCCACGAGGTGACGGACCTGTCGCCGGGTCTCACGGCGATCGTCGCGGCCGAGGCCGCCCGCGGTCTGGCCCCGGAGACCCGCGTCTGCCTGCGCAGGCTCGTCCGTAACGGTGTTTGAGAGCGATACTGGACAGGTAGCCTCCCCGCCAGTACACCGTTCGGAGGGCCTCCCGGTGGTCGATTTCGTGCACGAGGCACTGCTGTACCGCGACGACGAGCAGTACCTCGCGGGCACGGTGCCGTTCGTGCGGGACGGTCTCGCGGCGGGCGAGCCGGTTCTGGTGGCCGTGCCGCAACGGGGCATCGACCTGCTGCGGCGCGCGCTGGGCGGGCAGGCCGAGCAGGTCGAGTTCCTGGACATGAGGCGGGCCGGCCGCAACCCGGGCCGCATCATCCCCGGTGTGCTGACCGCGTTCACCGACAACGTCGCCACCACCGGCCGGGTGCGGATCATCGGCGAGCCGATCTGGCCGGAGCGCACGGAGCTGGAGTACCCGGCGTGCGTGCAGCACGAGGCGCTGATCAACACCGCGTTCGAGGACCGACCGGCCTGGATCCTGTGCCCGTACGACACGACCAACCTCACGACGACCGCGGTGCGGGACGCGGAGACCACGCACCCGATCGTGGTCGAAGGGCTGCGGCGCAGGCCCAGCGTCGGCTACCGCGAGCCGTTCCTGATCGCGGAGGAGTTCAACCGGCCGCTGCCCGCGCCGCCGCCGGACGCGCTGACCCGCCGGTTCGACCTCGACGGCCTGGGCGCCGGCCGGCGGTTGGTCGCCGGGTTCGCCACCGAGGTGGGCCTGACCGCCGACCAGGTGGAGGACCTGGTGCTGGCGGTCAACGAGCTCACCACCAACAGCGTGGTGCACGGTGGCGGTTCCGGCACGCTGCTGCTGTGGCGCGAGGGCGATGCGGTGGTGTGCGAGGTGCGTGACGCGGGCCGGCTCGCGAATCCCATGCTGGGCAGGCGCAACCCCGGCGCGCACGGGCGTGGCGGGTACGGCGTGATGCTGGTGAACCTGCTGTGCGACCTGGTGCGCGTGCACGCGCACCAGGACGGCACGGCGATCCGCGTGTACGTCGGCTGATCACCCGCCCGGCACAATCCCGCTCATGCACAACAGCTTCGACGGCACCGCGTCGTTCGTGTTGCAGGCCAGGGACGTGCACGGCGACGTGCACGTCCACCTGCCGCCCGCGGCCGAGCCGGTCGACCTCGCGGCGGCCGAGCTGGCCGGGCTGGTGCTGGCGCAGTGGCGCGACGAGTCCGCCGCCCGCGACCTGTTCGACCCCGCGCCGCTGCCGGTGGTGTGGCGAGCCGGCCGCGAGCACGCCGACCACCCGGCGAACATCGGTGGCGAGGTGCCGGAGGGCGACGACCTGGCGCGCCTGGCCGGGGCGTTCCGCGCGCTGCCCCGCGGCAGGCTGGTGGTGCTCGGCGAGCCCGGTTCGGGCAAGACCACGTTCGCGATGCTGCTGGTGCAGCAGCTGCTGGTGGACCTGCGCGAGCGGCAGACGGTGCCGGTGCTGCTGTCGGTCGCGTCGTGGGACCCGGTCCGCGAGCGACCCGCCGAGTGGTTGCTGCGCCGGATCAACGAGGAGTACCCCGGTCTGCACGTGACGCACGGCCGGGCCGCGGTCGAACGCCTGGTGCGCGACCGGCGGGTGCTGCCGGTGCTGGACGGGCTGGACGAACTGCCCGCGCCGGTGCGGGGCCGTGCCCTGGCGGCGTTGACCAAGGGCCTGGGCGAGGTGATCGTCACGTCCCGCGCCGCGGAGTACGCGGCGGCCGTCGCCGACGGCGAGGTGCTGCGGTCGGCGGCGGTGCTGCGCGCCGTGCCGCTCACCGCGTCCGCCGTCGTCGCGCACCTGCGCACGGCCGTCACCCCGGCCCGATTACCGGCCTGGCGGCCCGTCCTGGACGCGATGGCGGCCGAACCGGACGGCGACCTGGCCGTCGCGCTGTCCACGCCGCTGATGGTGTGGCTGGCGCGTCGCGTGTACCGCTCCCCCGCCACCGACCCCGCCGAGCTGACCCGCCTGCCCGACCGCGCGGCCGTGGCGGAGCACCTGCTCGACGGGCTCATCCCGGCCGCCTTCGACGAGGAGCACCGCGGCCGGTGGGACGTCGGCCAGGCCACCCGGTACCTGGGGTTCCTCGCCGACCACCTGACCGCGCGCCGCGAGCAGGACATCGCCTGGTGGCGGCTGAGCCTGGCGCGCCCCGCCCGGGTCGTGTACCTCGCGCTGGCCTCGCTGGTCGGCGCGTCGGTCGTGGCGTCGTGGTGGTGGGTCAGCCGCGGGATGGACGATCCCGGACGGCTCGGCGGGATGCTGTCCGGCCTGGGTTTCCCGATGGGTGTGACCATCTGGCTGCTGGTGGAGATGACCTCGGGCGAGGTCACGCCCGGTGGCCGGCCGCCGACCGGCCGACCGGGTCGGCTGGCGGTGCGCCGACGGCTCCGGGCGCTGGCCGAGCAGGCCCGGCACCGACCGGGGCGGGCAGTGCTGGCCACCGGCGGGTGGGTGGCCGCCTCGGCGCTGTACGGCACGTCACTGGCGTCCATCGGCGACCACTCGGGCTGGCTCCTGCTGCCCCTGGCCCTGCTGCTCGGCTTCGCCAAGTCGACGCTGATGTCGCCGGTCGACGCGGACCGCGCGGTCGACCCGGACGACCTCCTGCGCGGCGACCGCAAGGCGGTGTGGGCCGTGCTCCTGCTGGTCGCGCCGCAGGTGGGCTCGCTGATGTACGTGCCGACCCTGCACGCGGACCGGCCGGTCGCGGTGCAGGTGCTGCTGGGCGTGCTGTTCGGGGTGGGGGCGTGGGCGGGTGCCGGTGCGCTGGTGCTGCTGACCAGCGCGTCCGGCCGGTGGGTCCTGACCAGGGTGGGGCTGGTGCTGGCCGGTCGCCTGCCGTGGTCGGCCATGGCGTTCCTGCGGGAGGCGCACCGGGTCGGCGTGCTGCGCCGGGTCGGCGGCGTCTACCAGTTCCGGCACGTCCGGTTGCGGGAGCGGCTGGCCACGGTGGGACCCGCGCCGCAACGGCTGTTGACCACCGTGCCCGTCCGGACCGGCGCGGTGGTGTTCCGGCAGGCGAACATCCTGCCGCCGACCAGGATCGTGATGTTCTTCGGGCTGCCGGCGGCGGTCATCGCGTTCGCCGTGCTGTACCCGACGATGATCCCGGCCTGGGCGGCCGCGGCCGTCCTCGGCGTGTGCGCACTGGTCCTGCACTGGGTGGTGCGGGGTGCGCCGTGGCGGCCCAACCGGCTGCGGGTCGAGCCGGACCGGCTGGTGGTGACGTGGCGCGGCTACTCGCGCGAGTTCACCGCCCGCGAGGTGGGTCGGGTGGAGATCCGGCGCATCAACGAGGAGACCTTCGGCCTGCGCCTGCGGGCGAGAGCCCGGATCCGGCCGTTCGGCGACGACGGTTGGCTGGTGGTGTGGCCGCTCGGCGCCACCGCCGGGCAGCACCCCGACCTGGACCGGGCGCTGGCGCGGTTCGCGAGGTCCGCCGGTTTGCGGGTGGTGCGGTCGGGTTAACCAGGCCCCATGACCAACACGCTCGTGCTCGACGTCGACGGGACGCTGGTGGACACCAACTACCACCACGCGGTGGCCTGGTTCCGCGCGTTCCGACGCTTCGACATCACCGTGCCGACCTGGCGGCTGCACCGGGCCATCGGGATGGGCGGCGACAAGCTCGTCGCCGCGGTCGCGGGCGAGCACGTGGAGCGGGAGCACGGCGACGACCTGCGCAAGGCGTGGGAGGCGGCGTTCGAGCCGATGCTCGCCGAGGTCAGGCCGCTGGAGGGCGCGCACCGCCTGGTCGGCTCGGCGCTGGAGCAGAACTTCACCGTGGTGCTGGCGAGTTCGGGCAAGCGCCACCACGTGGACCACTACCTGAAGCTGATCGACACCCCCGGCATCACGTCGACGTCGGCGGACGACGTGGAGGACAGCAAGCCCGCGCCGGACCTGATCGAGGTGGCGTTGCGGCGCGTCGACGGCGGCGGCCGGGCCGTGGTCATCGGCGACTCGGTGTGGGACTGCGAGGCCGCGCGCCGGGCCGGGCTGCCCTCGGTTTGCCTACTCACGGGTGGTTTCGGCGAAGCCGAGTTGCGCGAGGCCGGCGCGTCGGCAGTCTACGAGGAGCTCGACGGGTTGCGGGCGGACCTGACCGACCTGCCCATGGCGTAGGAGGAAGCGTGCGGATCGGCTACACCTTGATGACCGAGCAGGCCGGCCCGCGCGAGTTGGTCGAGCACGCCGCCCAGGCCGAGCAGGCCGGGTTCGACTTCGAGGTCATGAGCGACCACTACTCGCCGTGGCTGGACGAGCAGGGCCACGCCCCCTACGCGTGGAGCGTGCTCGGCGCCGTGACGCAGGCGACCGACCGGGTCGAGCTGATGACGTACGTGACGTGCCCGACCGTGCGGTACCACCCGGCGGTGGTGGCGCAGAAGGCGGCGACCGTGCAGCTGCTGTCGGGCAACCGGTTCACGTTGGGCATCGGCGCGGGCGAGAACCTGAACGAGCACGTGGTCGGGCGCGGCTGGCCGCCGGTGAACGTGCGGCACGAGTTGCTGCGCGAGGCGGTGGAGATCATCTCCCAGCTGTTCGACGGCGGGTACGTCAACTACTCGGGCCAGCACTTCAGGGTCGACTCGGCCAAGCTGTGGGACCTGCCCGAGCAGCGCGTGCCGATCGCGGTCGCCGTGTCCGGCGGGCAGTCGGTGCGCACGTTCGCGCCCCTGGCCGACGCGATGGTGGCGACCGAGCCGGACGCGTCGCTGAGCCAGGAGTGGGACGTGTTCCAGGGCGGGCGGTCGCGCAAGATCGGCCAGCTGCCGATCTGCTGGGACCTGGACCGGGACGCGGCGGTCGAGCGGGCGCACGAGCAGTTCCGCTGGTTCGCGGGTGGGTGGAAGGTCAACTCGGAGCTGCCCGGGACGGCCGGGTTCGCCGGCGCCACGCAGTTCGTGCGGCCGGAGGACGTGGCCGCCCGGATCCCGTGCGGCCCGGACGTCGGACCGGTGGTGGAGGCGGTGGCGAAGTTCCGCGAGGCTGGCTTCACCGACCTGGCGCTGGTGCAGATCGGCGGCGACCACCAGCCGGAGTTCCTGGAGTTCGCCAAGGGCGAACTGCTCCCGGCCCTGCGCTGACCAGGCCTTTCCCGACCGCGCCGCCGGTCCGGTCAGCCCCTGCCGGACGAACCGCCGCGTTGCTTCGAGGGCGGGCCGACGTCCGTCGGTGGCGCGGGGTCGGGTGCGATCACGACCGGTGCGTTGGCCGGTGTCTCGCGCCGGGTCGTGGTGGTCGTGGCGGTCGTTTTCGGGACGGTCGTGGTCGGGGTGGCGTCGTCCGCCCGGTCGTCATCGTCCTCGGCGTCGTCACGACCGCCCGCGCCGTCCCGCGTCTGCCGCACGGGCGCGCCCTCCACCACGGTCACCGTCGAGACCGACGGGTCGACCGACACGGCCGCACCCGGGTCCGGCGCCTGCTCGGCGACCCGGCCCGGCACCGTGCTCGTGGTCGGCCGACCGGACCGGTCACCGGAGTCCGGCGTGAACGGGTTGCCCATCGCCAGGAAACCCACCACCGTCAACACCCCGGCCGCCGCGGCCGCGCCGAACAGCAGCAGCCGGTTGTCCGACTTCTCCACCGGCTTGCCTGCCTCCGGCTCGGCCTCCACCGGCCGGTCCATCACCGCGGCCTCGACCAGCGGCGGCAGCCCCGCGCTCGCCCGCTGCGCCCGCGCGAGCAACCGCTCGCACTCGGCCGCCGACGGCCGCCGGGCCGGGCTCGACGCGGTCATCGCGGTCAGCACCTCGGTCCACGGGTCGGGCAGGCCGGTCGGGATGCGCGGCTCCCGGTGCAGCCGCGACAGCGCCGCCTCCGTGTCGCCGCCGGGGTACTCGGGCCGCCCGGTCAGGCACTCCAGCAGCACCAGGCCCAGCGCGTAGACGTCGGCGGCGGGCAGCACGTCGGCGCCGCGCACCTGCTCGGGCGCGAGGTAACCGGCCGTGCCGACCAGGACCCCCGACCGGGTGACCCGGGTGACCTGCGCCTGGAGTGCCAGCCCGAAGTCGGCCAGGTACGCGCGGCGACCGGTCGCGTCGAGCAGGATGTTCGACGGCTTCACGTCCCGGTGCACCACGTCGTTGGCGTGCACGTGGGCCAGCACGCCGGCGACCTGCGACCCGATCGCGGCCACCACCTCGGGCGACATCGCGCCGCGCATCCGGCGGCGCAGCGTGCCGCCCTCGACCGGCTGCATCACGAAGTAGGGACGGCCGCGGAAGCTGCCGGTGCCGTACACCTCGACCAGGCCGGGGCAGCGCAGCGCGCCCAGCACCTCCGCCTCGCGGTCGAGCCGGATCCGGTCCTCGCCGGAGGCCTCGCCCTGGAAGAACTTGATCGCGACCTTCCGGTCGAGACGGGTGTCCAGCGCGCGGTACACCTCGGCCATGCCGCCCGAGCCGTACAGGCTGCCCAGGGCGTACCTGCCGTCGACCACCTCGCCGGTCAGCTCACCGTCCCACATCCGGTTGAACCTCCGCTGTGTCGACGACGTCGGCCCGGACGCCGGAAGCTACCGGTAGCACGGCACGACCAGTTACCCCTTTTGCCGTTTCGGGGTCACCTACCCGTAGTGCGCCTGTCACAAACCACCGATCTGTTCGGCTCCCCGAAGCCGTGTCGGACACCTGTCGGACATCCGACCACGACCCGGACGAACAGTACGAGCACGCCGCGCTCGACGGGAGCGAGCAATCGACTGCGCGCCGAAGACCACCCGTCCGAGTGACCTCCGGCGCACGGCCGGGCGAAATCGCGCCACGTTAGGCCGTGGCGGTCGCGCAGGTTGTCGTCGGCGGGGTCGTGGTGGTGGTAGACGGCACGGTGGTCACCGGCGGGCCGCCCGAAGCCGGTCGGGTGCCGCTGCACGAGTGCGACTCCACCCGGCGGTCGGCCGAGTCGCCGTGGGCGAACACGACGTAGTCGACGCCCACGAACAGCCTGATGCCGCACAGCCCGTCGCTGGTGGACGTCAGGACGTCCACCCGGCGCGGCACGTCGCCCTTGTACTCCTTGCGGACGGCCACGGCGTACCGGTACTTGTCGTCGTAGGGCGACGTCGGGTCGCCCGCCTCCACCGACTCGCTCAGCACGACCCCCGAGAACACGTGGGTCGCCCGCTGGAAGCGCTCGCCCTCCGTGCTCGGCAGGCAGCTGCACGCGCTGGCGGGGTTGGTGAACACGGCGGTGAGCAGGGCGGCGGTGACGGTGACGACACCGGCCGCGTGGGCCAGGAAACGGAAACGTGCCAAGGGAATCCCCTTCGGGGTCAGGGCGTCGACCGTCACGGGGTGGCGGTCGCGCAGGGCGTCGTGGTCGGGATGGTGGTGGGGGTGCCGGCCGGGGAGGTGGTCACCGGCGGGCCGCCCGCGGCGAGCCGGATGCCGCTGCACTGGTCGGTCTCCACCCGGCGGTCGGCCACGTCGCCCTTCGCGAACACCAGGTACTCGGTGCCCACGCGCAGCGTGAGGCCGCAGGAGTTGTTGCGCTGCGTCAGCACGTAGACCCGGCGCGGCACGTCGCCCTTGTACTCGGTGTCGACCACGACGGTGTACCGGTAGACGGACTGCTCCACCTTCTCGGCGACCACCTCACCGGAGAACACGTAGGTGGCCTGCTGGTAGCGCAACGCCTCGTTGCCGGGGTTGCAGATGCACGCACTGGCCGGGCTGGTGAACACGGCGGCGAGCAGCACGGCGGTGGCGGTGAAGACGCCGGCCGCGTGGACGGTGAATCGTAGGCGCGCCAAATGATCCCCCTTGTGGAATAAGGAGTGGTCGGTGGCGGTGTGCGCCCAGCGTACGGTCAGGCGTGCAGGGCCAGCCAGAGTTCCGCGCGCACACCTGCGGATTCCAGCGAACGCCCCAGCAGCTGCTCCACCCGTCGAAGGCGGTTGCGCACGGTGTGCCGGTGCACGTTCAGCCGCGTGGCGGCCGGGTCGGCCTGGCCGTGGCACGCCAGCCACACCCGCACCGTCTCGCGCAGCACGTCGTCCAGCGGCGCGAGCAGGGTGGCGGCGAACCGCGCGGCGTCCGGCGCCAGCAGACCGGCGCCCGCGACTTCCTCGAACGTGGCCACGCCCGCCTCCAACGCCCGCAGCGCCTCCCGGTAGCCGCGGGCGACGTCGGTCGCGTCGACCGGGCTGGACGCGGCGGCGGGCACGTCCACGGCTTGGGCGAGCACGACCACCCGTCCGTCCAGCTCCGCCCAGAACCCCTCGGGTTCGACCCGCTCGTGCAGCACGAAGACCCGGAACGACCCGTCGGGCACCCCGTCCACCGCGACACCGGCCAGCGCCAGCCGCAACCGCGCCTCCCGCAGCTCCCGCCGCACCGCCTCCACCTCGTCCGACCGGGCCAGGGCCACCGTGAGCAGCGACGCGGCGGTGTTGACCACGCCCGCGTCCAACGGCCGCCCGGCCGCGACGGCCAGGTACCCGCCTCGCCCCAGCACCTGCATCGCGACGTGCCGCTCCCCCGCCCGCCACGCGGCGCCCGCCGGTCCGCCGGCCGCCGCGAGCCGCCGCACGTGCCCGGCGAGGTCGGGCAGCGAACCCACGGCGTGCACCGGCGACCCGTGCGGGTCCAGCAACGCCGCCGCGCCGTCGATGAGCCGGGCCAGCCGCCGCACCACGCCCGGCGGCCCGTCGGTCACCGCGGCCCGCGTCAGCGCCCGCTGCGCCGCGCCGGTGCGGGCCAGCGCCGCGTACTCGTCCGCCGCCACGGCCCGGGACACGGCTTTGGTGATCGCGATGAACGGCGTGTCCCGCGGCACCTCCAGCAGCGCCAGGCCGACGTCCCGGGCGGCCTGGACCAGGTCCTCGGGCACCCGGTCGTGGCTCAACCCGGTGCCGAACCCGAGCCCCGCCGCGCCCGCCGCCACCAACCGCCGCACGTACTCCTCGTGCGGCCCGAGCGCGATGCCGGTGGTCAGCAGCAGCTCACCGCCCTCCAGGAACGGCGTCGGGTCGGCCAGCTCGGTGCTGTGCACCCACGCCACCACCCGGTCCAGCCCGCTGTCCACGAGCACGGCCAGCCCGACCTCGCGGGCCAACGCCCGAACCGTCAACGCCATGGCCACTGTGTACAGCCCGAGCACGGCTGCCGGCCACCTCGGACACTGTCCTCCGGCGCCCGACCGGTCGATGCTGGAGCCATGGCCCCGACCGCGCCCGGAGACACCCGCTCACCCGGAGGCACCCGCTCCGCGAGCCCGCCGAACGGCGCGGTCGCGGCGGCCGAACTCGCCGGCCGAGCAGGCCCGGACGTGCTTGAAGGAGCCCATCCAGTGACGACGACGCCGTACTGGGTCGCGGGACAGCCCGCGACGAGCGACGACCCGGTCGAGATCCGCACGCCGCACGACGGCGCGGTGGCGGGCGTGACGTCCAACGCGACCGCCGAGGACGTCGAACGGGCCGTCGCCGCCGCGCACGCCGTGGCCGGCGACTTCGCCGACCTGCCCGCGCACGCCAGGGCGGCGGCGCTGGACCACGTGTCGCGACGGCTCGCCGAGCGCGCGGACGAGGTGGCCGCGCTGATCACCGCCGAGTCGGGCAAGCCGGTGAAGTGGTCGCGGATCGAGGTGAACCGCGCGGTGTCGACGTTCCGCTGGGCCGCCGAGGAGGCGCGCCGGTTCTCCGGCGAGTTGCAGCGGCTGGACACCGACCCGGCGGCGGACGGCAGGCTCGCGCTGGTGCGGCGCGCGCCGCGCGGCCCGGTGCTGGGCATCGCGCCGTTCAACTTCCCGTTGAACCTGGTGGCGCACAAGGTCGCGCCCGCGCTGGCGGTGGGCGCGCCGATCGTGGTCAAGCCGGCGCCGACGACGCCCCTGGTCGCGCTGCTGCTCGGCGAACTGCTGGCGGAGACCGGGTTGCCCGCCGGGTCGTGGTCGGTGCTGCCGGTGCCCAACGAGGTGGCCGGGGCCCTGGCCGAGGACCCCCGGCTGCCGGTGGTGTCGTTCACCGGCTCCGGCCCGGTGGGCTACTCGATCCTGGACCGGGTGCCGCGCAAGCACGTGGTGCTGGAGCTCGGCGGCAACGCGGCGGCCATCGTCTGTCCGGATTGGACGGACCTCGACCGGGCGGCGCGGCGGATCGCCACGTTCTCGATGTACCAGGGCGGGCAGTCGTGCATCTCGGTGCAGCGCGTGTACGTCCACGAGGACGTGTACCCGGCGTTGGCCGAGGCCGTGGTGTCGCACGTGCGCGAGCTCGGCACGGGCGACCCGACCGACCCGGCCACCGACGTCGGCCCGCTGATCAACGAGGCCGCGGCGCGGCGGGTCGAGGCGTGGGTGGCCGAGGCCGTGGCCGCGGGCGCACGGGTGCTGACCGGCGGGCGGCGGGCGGGCGCGACCTACGAGCCGACCGTGCTGGCCGACGTGCCGCCGGGGTGCAAGGTGGTGGACGAGGAGGTGTTCGGCCCGGTCGTGGTGCTCGACTCGACGCCGTCGGTGGAGGATGCGTTCGACCGGGTCAACGCGTCGCGATTCGGCTTGCAGGCGGGCGTGTTCACCCACGACGTCCGGGTGGCGTTCCGCGCGGCCAAGCGCCTGTCCGTCGGCGGGGTGATCGTGGGCGACGTGCCGAGCTTCCGCGCCGACCAGATGCCCTACGGCGGCATCAAGGAGTCGGGCACCGGCCGCGAGGGGGTGCGCGCGGCCATGGAGGACCTCACCGAACAGCGGGTCCTCGTGCTCACCGACCTGGAGTTGTAGGACCTTGACACCACGACACGCCGTCGTCGCGATCGCCACCGACCCGACCGCCGCGCTCCACACCGGGCCTACGACGAACGGACCCGTTCGACCGCGCGGATCTCACGATCGGACTTCCGGGTGCCACGTGCGCGGAAACGCGGTGGCATGGGCGACGCGCCGGTACGGTCGCCGATCGTGGACATGGTGCGGGTCACGTCGAAGGTGCAGCTGAGCGGGGCGGGCCTGCCGCTCGGCCGGCCGGTGCTGGTGCTGGTCGGCGGCGCGGACGGGATGGAGCGAACGGACCTGGACGCGTTGGCGGGGGCGCTGCGCGACTTGGTGCCGTTGCTGGACGAGTGCGGCGCGGTGGTGGTCGACGGTGGCACGGACGTCGGCGTGATGCGGGCGGCGGGCCGGGCGCGGGCGGCGGCGGGCGGGGCGTTCCCGCTGATCGGGGTGGCCGCCGAGGTCGCGGTGGACGTGGGCGTGTTCGAGCCGAACCACACCCACCTGGTGCTGGTGCCCGGTGGCACGTGGGGTGACGAGTCGCCGTGGCTGGCCGACGTGGCGGACGTGGTCGCCGGGTCGCGGCCGTCGTTGACCGTGCTGGCCAACGGCGGCTTGATCACCTTCGACGACGCCGAGCACAGCCTGGACCGCGACCGGCCGCTGGTCGTGCTGCGGGGCAGCGGGCGCACTGCGGACGCCATCGCCCAGGGCGCGGACGAGCGGTCCACCGCGATCGCCACCTCGCCGTTGACCACCGTGCTCGGCTACGCCGACCTGCGGGCCCACGTCGAACAGGTGTTACGCCGGGAAGGGGAGTGATGACCGCGAGGGGTCTGGGGGACGACGACCTGCCGGGGCTGTTCGAGGCCGCGGACAGCGCGTCGCTGGACGGCCAGCGCCGCTACGTCCGGGCGGTGCGGCTGCGGCTGCTGCTCGCGGTGACCGCCGCCGCGACCGGCGCGGTGCCGTTCATCCTGGGCCGGGTCGACGTGGCCGCGATCGGCACGGCGATCGCGCTGGCCGCGGTGATGGTCACCGAGCTGAACCTGAAGGCCGCGCGCCCCGAGGACCGCTGGTACGACGGGCGGGCGCTGGCCGAGTCGGCGAAGAGCCTGGCGTGGAAGTTCAGCGTGGGCGGTGTGCCGTTCGACAAGGTCGGCGGCGAGGGGGCGACCGAGCACCGGCTCATCCAGCAGATGCACGAGCTGCTGGAGGACGCGCCGGCGACGAGCATCAAACCGTCGCAGCGGCCGGTCGTCACGGAGGGGATGCGGCTGCTGCGCGCCGCGCCGCTGGCCGAGCGCAAGGCCGCGTACCTGGAGGCGCGCATCGCCGACCAGCAGCGTTGGTACACGGCCAAGGCGGCGCGCAACGAACGGCTGGCCGGGTGGTGGCGGGCCGGGCTGCTGGCGATCGAGGTGGTCGGCATCTGCGCGGCGTTGGCGAAGGCGGTCGGCGCGGTGCGGTTCGACCTGGCGGGTGTGGTGGCGGCGGTGATCGCGGCGGGCACGGCCTGGATCAGCCTGCGCCAGCTGTCCACCCTCGCCCGCGCCTACACGTTCGCGGCCAACGAGCTCGCGATCGTGCGCGGCCGGTTGGAGTTGGTGCAGGACGAGGCGTCGTGGGCGAGCGAGGTCGCGGACGCCGAGGAGGCCGTGAGCCGGGAGCACACCATGTGGCGGGCGTCCCGGACGCGTCCCTCCAGTTGACGTGAGCCGGGGGGCGGCCCGGGCACTCGCCCGACCGCCCCCCTTCACCCCCCGGGACACCGCTGGTAGCCGGCCGGCGCGGACCACTCCCCGTGTGCGCGCCGGCTCACCGCTCAGCTACGAACGCGCCCCTAGAAGGGGACGCAAACGCTCACGCCGCGATAGCAGACGACACCTTCGAGGAAGTAGTCGGGATCCTCGGTGGTCATCCAGATGTAGACCTCGTTGGCCCCGCCGACGGCGTTCGCGTCGAGCGCGAAGGGTGCCGACCCGGACCGGTTGCACCAGGTGCTGGAACTCGCGACGTCCAGGAAGGTGTTGTTGTTCCACGCCTCTCCGTAGATCCGCCGGCACCCGACGGCCTTGAACGACCCGGTGACGCCGACCGCCCGGTTGTACCAGGTGACCGTGCCCTTGTAGTAGCTCGCCCCGACCACGATCGAGAAGCTGCTGGTGGGGTAGCCGGCGACGGTGGCGGTATCGGCGGGGGCGGGGGCAGCGGTGGCCGTGGCGGGTGCCAC
Source organism: Saccharothrix stipae (assembly GCF_054781895.1). Lineage (NCBI taxonomy): Bacteria > Bacillati > Actinomycetota > Actinomycetes > Pseudonocardiales > Pseudonocardiaceae > Saccharothrix > Saccharothrix stipae. The sequence goes on from NZ_BAAGTN010000012.1 coordinate 78,484, forward strand.
CGCGAAGATCAGCCCGGCCACCGACGCCACCGCGGCCAGGAACGCACCGACCCTCCTCGTGCGGCTCTTCGCTTTCGGCGTGTCCTTCAGCCTCACCATGACAAACCACTCCCAGGTTCTTCGAGTAACGGGTCCACTGGCCGCTTTTCGGCAGCACCACTCAACCCCGCGCGGACCTCGCACCGGAAAGCATTCGAACCGGTTCAAATCCGCCGCGACGACTGCTAGCGTCCGGGCGGTGCTCACGCTGCGTGTAGACGCCGACACGGTGGCCAGGACGCGGTTGTCGCCCTCCCCGGCGTCGGAGTCCATGGCGTGGCTGAAACTCACCGCCGCGTCGGGACGGCACCCGGTGTTCGGGGATCCCGGCCCACTCGCCCGCGCGTCTCTCGCCCACCCGGACGTCGCCCTGCTCGCGGACCTGTTGCCGCGCAACGGCGACACCTACGCGCCCGACCTGCTCACCCCGCAGCCGGGGACGGACGCGCGGCGTCGTGACCTGCTCGACGAGCAGATCGCGCAGATCGAGGCGGCGGCGCAGGACGACCTCGAAACCCAGGTCTTCACCTACACCCGGACCCACTGGAGCAGGCCGCTGCGGGCCGCGACCCGCCGGATCGCGGAGTCGGGTCGGATGCAGCGGCGCCTGGCCAACGGCCTGGCCCGGTTCTGGCGGGACACCCTGTCCGACGGCTGGCCGGAACTGCGCTCGATCATCGACCGGGACATCGCCCACCGCGCGACGGCCATCGCCACCCACGGCGTCGGCCACATGCTCGGGGCGCTCCACCCCGACGTCGACTGGGCCGGTGACGCGGTCACCCTCGCCAGGTCGTCGACCGGCGAGATCGACGTCACCGGCCGGGACCTGGTCCTCGCCCCCGGCGTGCTCAACTGGTCCGACGTCGTCATCCAGGTCGACGTACCCGGGCAGTTCGTCCTCTACTACCCCGCCCAGCGGATCGGAGCCGGCCGGGACCGCGGGTCCGGTGGGATCGTGCAGGTGGTCGGCAACACCCGGGCGGCCCTGCTGGCGGACCTCGACACCGCCCGGTCCACCGCGGAACTCGCCGCCCGGATCGGGTACGCGCCGGGCACCGTCTCCTACCACCTCGGCGCCCTGCACCGCGCGCGCCTCGTCACCAAGGTCAGGGACGGGCGCTTCGTGCTGTACCAACGGACCGCCCAGGCAGCGCGTCTGCTGGAAGAGGCCCACGACTAGCCGTACCGCCCGCAGGCCAACGGCAACCAACCCGACGGCGTTCACCTCCCTGCCGCGCGAAGTCGGCGGGGACAGCGCGACCAGCGGCTCGCCAAGTAGGTCCACGGGTGGCGGGCTTCCGTTCATCGACCCGAATCGGATGCCGGACCACCTCGGCGTCATCCGCGGTGTCACCCGTGCGTGACACCGATTCACCGGCTTGCACACCGGGACGGACTCAGCGGGATCGTCGACCTGCTCGGCCCGGCTGGAACGCACGGATGAACCCTCTGGTTGACGGTTGTCACGCGCCAATCACAGAGAGTATGGTCTAGACCTGCCGCCGCGTTTGGGTGAACGCTCCACCCAGCGCACTCGGGTTGGCGTTCGCCACAAGCGTTTCCGCCCATCCGATCAGAGGAGTCCACATGTCACTCCGCCGAAGGATCGCCGCGGTGGCGGCGGGCGTGCTCGTCGCGCCGCTCGTGACGGTCGCCCTGCCCTCGGCACCCGCGTTCGCGCACGGGTACGTGTCGTCGCCGGCCAGTCGTCAGGCGCAGTGCGCCCGCGGTCTGGTGTCGTGCGGCGACATCAAGTACGAGCCGCAGAGCGTCGAAGGCCCGAAGGGGCTGCGCAGCTGCAACGGCGGCGTCGCCAGGTTCGCCGAGTTGAACGACAACAACAAGGGCTGGAGGGTCGCGAGCACCGGCCGCTCCGTCACGTTCAACTGGACCTTCACCGCCCGGCACCGCACCGCCAACTACGAGTACTACGTCAGCGGCAGGCGGGTCGGCTTCTTCGACGGCGGCAACCAGCAACCCCCGGCCACCGTGTCGCACACGGTGAACCTGGGCGCGTCCGGTCGCCAGACCGTGCTCGCCATCTGGAACATCGGCGACACCTCCAACGCCTTCTACGCCTGCATCGACGTCAACGCCGGCTAACCCGAGAGTCCAACCCCCACACCGCGAGAGTCCAACCTCCAGCACCCGAGAGTCCTACGTTCAGACCGCGAGAGTCCTACGTTCAGGCACCCCGAATTCAACGCTCAGCGTGGGTGCTCCCTGCCCTGAGCGTTGAACTCAGGTGCTCTGAGCGTTGGACTCTCGCGGCGCGAACGTTGGACTCTCGCGGCGCGAACGTTGGACTCTCGCGGCGCGAACGTTGGACTCTCGCGGTGTGAACGTTGGACTCTCGGGGGTCAGGCGGTGAAGCCGCCGTCGACGTGGAGTTGGGCGCCCGTCACGTAGCGGGCCTCGTCGGAGGCGAGGAACGCGACCGCCGCCGCCACCTCCGCCGGCTGCGCGTAACGCCCGAGCGCGGTGAAGCCGCGGATCACGTCGGCGCTCGCACCGTCCGCCGGGTTCATGTCGGTGTCGGTCGCACCGGGGTGCACCAGGTTCACCGTGATCCCCCGCGGCCCCAACTCCCGCGCCAACGCCTTCGTCAACCCCACCAACGCGGACTTGCTCGCCGAGTACAGCGAAAACCCGGGGAACACCGCGCGCTCGGCCACGTTGCTGCCGATGCCGATCACCCGCCCACCGTCACCGAGGTGCGGCAACGCCGCCTTCACCGCCAGGAACGCCGCCCGCACGTTCACGTCGAACGTCCGATCGAACTCCGCCGCCCCCAACTCCTCCACCGGCCCCACGATGAACTCACCGGCGTTGTTCACCAGCACGTCCAACCGCCCCAGCACCGCCACGGCCTCCCCGACCGCCGCGACCACCGCCTCAGGGTCACCGCTGTCCGCCTGAACGGCGACCACCCGCCGCCCCAACCCCTTCACCCGGTCGACCACGTCGCCCGGGTCGTTGCGATAGGTGAACGCGACGTCCGCGCCCAACTCCGCCAACCGCACCGCGATCGCCGCACCGATACCCCTGCTGCCGCCCGTGACCAGGGCGACCTTGCCGTCGAATTCCATGCCACCGATCCTGCGGCCCCACGCACCGCGAGTCCGGCGGGAAACGGACGTCACGCCCCGCCGGGCAGGTGACCGGGCCTTCCCCGGACCGAGCAGGAATTCACGTTGCGAGGCCCGCCGCGGCTCGCATAAGTTCGTGGTACACGAGGAAGGAGGTGGTCCGAAGTTGAATAGCTATAGGACTCGTCGTGAGGTGGCTGTCCGCTAGGACCGACCTTTCCCAGGTGGTCTGGGCGAATCCCAGGCAGCCACCCGGCCCCCGTGACCCCGAGCCCAGTCCAGCTCGGCCCGCACCTGGTGCGGGAAGCGGTCAGGGGGCCGTTTCACGTCCACGGCGGCGGACAACGAACCGCGAAGAACGAACCGCGAAGAACGAACGGCGAACGACCGCGGATCACTCGCCCAGGTGGGCGCGCACGACCCGCAGGTCGGCCAGGAACGCCTGATAAGCCTCGTCCCGGTCCGGGGCGCGGAGCACCGCCGACGGGTGCACGGTCGCGATCACGTCGTGCTCCTCGACCCGCTCCACCTGCCCCCGGCGCTCGCTGACCTTGAACGCGGTGCCCAGCACGGCCTTGGCCGCCGTCGCACCCAGGCACACCACCAGGTCCGGCCGCACCCGCGACAGCTCCGCCCGCAACCACGGCAGGCAGGCCACCACCTCGCCCCGCGTCGGGTTCTTGTGGATGCGCCGCTTCCCGCGCTCGGCGGGCACGAACTTGAAGTGCTTGACCGCGTTGGTCAGGTAGACACCCTCACGGGCCAGGTCGGCCTCGTCCAACGCCTTGTCCAGCAACCGCCCGGCCGGCCCGACGAACGGCTCGCCCTGCCGGTCCTCGACGTCGCCGGGCTGCTCCCCGACGAGCACGAGCCTGGCGTCCTCCGGCCCCGTGCCGAACACCGCCTGGGTGGCCGGTGCGTACAACTCGCAGCCCCGGCACCCGGCCGCCGCACGGCGAAGCGCCGCCAAGTCCGCACCCTCGGGCACGAACTCGGCGGCGCTGGAAGGCCGACCGGTGGAACTAGCGGTTGTCACCACGGAAGGCGTCCTTGACCTTCTCCCCCGCCTGCTTGAGCGAGCCCTTGGTCTGCTCGGCGCGCCCCTCCGCCTGCCACTGCTCGTTGTCGGTGGCGTCCCCGACCGCTTCCTTGGCCTTGCCCTTGAGCTCTTCGGCCTTGTTGTTGAGCTTGTCGTCGGTCCCCATGACCGCTCCTCTCGTCCGCGTCTCTTCCGTCTCCGGAGGGATACCCCTCACCCGGACGGGGAAACTCCGACCCCATGACCGCACACATAGTCGCCATCGCCGTCGACTGCCCGTCGGGCCAGGTCAAGGCCCTGGAGGAGTTCTGGTACGCGGCCCTGGGACACCGCGTGGCACGCCGTTGGCAGGACCCCAGGGGGATCTAGCACACCGAGTCGACCGGCGACGGCCCGCCGCTCCGACGGGCAACGGGTTCTGCGTGCTCCCGCCGCGCTGAGGTCGCGTTCTGCGGGGTGACCGGGCCGCGACGCGGAGCGACGCGACCCGACACGACCCCCTCCTAGTTGCACCGGACGACCCGTCCTCTACTACGGTGATCGTCTACGCGGTTGAAAAGCCAGCCGCAAGCCACCCGGCACCCGCAAGGGCACCAGGGTCAGCGAGAGCTGTGGGCTTGCCGGTGCTGGCACCCGCGTGTCCGGACGCTCTCGCACTGCTGGCCTGGCTGACCGGTACCGAAGTGCGAGAGAGGAGCCCGACCGTGGTCGGGGACAACGGGCGTGACGATTCGCTGACCGCGCGGATCGCCGGCCTTGAGGCCGAGATCGTGGGACTGCGCAAAGCGGTGCAGACGCGCACCGTGATCGGGCAGGCCACCGGCCTGATATCCGCCGTGCAGGGCTGCACGCCCCAGGAGGGCTTCCAGCTACTCGTGCGGATGTCACAGCACCACAACGTGAAGCTGCACACGATCGCGCTGAAGCTGCTCGACCTCTCCGCCGAGCTGGGACCGCGCCAGGCCGTGCGGGCCGTCCACGCCTCCACCGAACCCGACGACGGCCAGGTCGCCGTGTCGGGGTGGCCCGGGGTCGAGGTGGTGAACGCGGCCCGCCGGCTCGTCGCGGCCTACGACGCGGCCGAGGCCTCCGGCGCCGACCGGCCCGAGGTGCGAAGACAGCTCGCCGACCAGGTCGAGCTGGCCGGTCGGCTGCTGGCCGAGAAGCTCACCGAGGTCGGGTGGCTCGTCCCGGATCACGAGGGGTGACCCCCACCGCACGGTCCACGATCGCGAAGGAGTCGGCGGGCAGGCGCACCGCCTGCCCGTCCACCTCCACCTCCGCCGACGCGATCAGCACGTCGCCGACCTCGACGTCGAGCCGCACCTCGGCGTCGTCCCCGAGGTTGCACACCACCCGCAACCCGCCGCGGTGCAGCACGAGCACCGATCCCTCCGCGCGCACCGCGAACCGGTCCAGCCGCGGATCCGCGAGCTCGGGGCGCGACCGGCGCAGCGCGATCAACGCCCGGTAGAGGTCGAACAGCTCGCGGTGCCCCGGCTCGGACACCTCGTCCCAGCGCAGCGTGGACCGGCGCACGGTCTCCGGGTCGATCGGGTCGGGCACCTCCGCCTCGCCCCACCCGTGCCGGCCGAACTCGCGCCGCCGCCCGGTCCGCACCGCCTCGGCCAGCTCCGGGTCCGGAAACGACGCGAAGAACTGCCAGGGCGTGCTCGCCGCCCACTCCTCGCCCATGAAGATCATCGGCGTGTACGGGGAGCACAGCACGATCGCCGCGCCCACCGCCTGCCGCCGCCACGGCACCGTCGCCGACAACCGGTCGCCGGTGGCGCGGTTGCCGACCTGGTCGTGGTTCTGCAGGTAGGCGAGGAACCGGTAGCCGGGCAGCCGGTCGCGGTCCACCGGCCGGCCGTGGCTCCGGCCGCGGAACGACGACCACGTGCCCGCGTGCAAGAACACCTCGCGCAGGGTCTTGTCCAACGCGCCCTCGAAGTCGGGGTAGTAGCCGAACGTCTCACCGCTCAACGCGACGTGCAGCGCGTGGTGCAGGTCGTCGGCCCACTGGGCGTGCAGGCCGTAGCCGCCGCCTTCCCGCGCGGTGACCAGCCGGGCGTCGTTGAGGTCCGACTCGGCGATCAGCGTCAGCGGTCGGCCCACCGCGGCCGACAGGGCGTCCACCTCGACGGCCAACTGCTCCAGCACGTGCAGCGCGCTGCGGTCCACGAGCGCGTGCACGGCGTCCAGCCGCAGCCCGTCGACGTGGAAGTCGCGCAGCCAGCCCACCGCGTTGTCGATCACGTACCGGCGCACCTCGTCGGCGCCCTCGCCGTCGAGGTTGAGACCGGGTCCCCAGTCGTTGCTGCCCGCGAAGTACGGCCCGAACCGGTCGAGGTACGCGCCGGAGGGCCCGAGGTGGTTGTAGACGACGTCCAGCAGCACGGCCAGCCCTCGCGCGTGGCAGGCGTCCACGAACCGCTTGAACCCGTCCGGCCCGCCGTACGGCTCGTGCACCGCACCCCACAGCACGCCGTCGTAGCCCCAGCCCGCGGTGCCGTCGAACGAGTTGACCGGCATCACCTCGACGTGCGTGACGCCCAGGTCGACCAGGTGGTCCAGCCGCTCGACCGCGCCGTCGAACGTGCCCGCGGCCGTGAACGTGCCGACGTGCAGCTCGTAGACGACCGCACCCGGCAGCGCACGGCCGGTCCACGCCCGGTCGGTCCACTCGAACGTGGCGTGGTCGTAGACCCGTGACGCCGCGTGCACCCCGTCCGGCTGCCACCGCGACCGCGGGTCGGGCAGCGCCTCGTCCGAGTCGCCCAGCAGGAACGCGTAGTCGACCCCGGAGACGTCCGCGTGCCACCACCCGCCGTCCCCGGCGGTCATCTCGTGGTCACGGCCGTCGACCCGGACGCGGACGCGTTCGTGCGCCGGTGCCCACACCGAGAAAGTCACTGATCTCCTCAGTCCGATTGTCGGCTTCGCCGACCGTCCACCGATCGTCGGCTTCGCCGACCGTCCACCAGCAGTGCCACGGGGTAGCGGTCCAGCAGGTCGGCCAGTCGCGGGGTGGCCGGGCGGGACGTGAGCACGTCGGTCCACTCCCCCGCCGGCAGCGGCAGCACCGTGTCGCCCCAACCGCCCGCTCTCGCCAGGCCCACCGGGAGCCGGGTCGCCACCGCGACCAGTCCCGTCCGCTCGAACGCGACCACGTGCGCCGCGGCCGCACCGGAAGCCACCAGCGGCCGGTAGCCGCGGAACAGCTCCGGCCGGTCCCGACGCAACCGCAGCGCGCGCTGCACCACGAGCAGCTTGGCCGCGCCCGAGTCGTCCACGTCCGGCAGCCAGCCGTCCTCGATCCGGTCCAGCAGCCGTCGCCGCACCTCGTAGTCCACCGGTCGACGGTTGTCCGGGTCGACCAGCGACAGGTCCCACAGCTCGGTGCCCTGGTAGACGTCCGGCACGCCGGGCGCGGTGAGCTGCACCAGCTTCTGCCCCAGCGCGTTGGACCAGCCCGGCGCCACGACCAGGTCGACGAACGACGCCACCTCGGCGGCCACCGGACCCGTCAGCACCTGCTCCGGCCACGCCGCCACGGCCGCCTCGAACTCCTCGTCGTGGTCGATCCACGTGGTGCGGACCTTCGACTCCTTGGCCGCCTTGTCCAGGTAGGCGCGCATCCGGTCGGGGGTGATCGGCCACGCGCCGACCAGCGACTGCCACGCCAGCGCGTTCAGCGACGGCTCGTCGATCGGGTGCGCGGCGGTCCACCGGCGCACCGACTCGGCGAACTCCTCGGGCAGCTCGGCCAGCACCGCGAGCCGGGCCCGCACGTCCTCCGACCGCTTGGTGTCGTGGGTCGACAACGCCGTCATGGTCGCGGGCGTCGAGGCCTCGCGCATCGCCGCCCGCGCGTGGAACTCGTCCACCGGCACGCCGAACCGGTCCGGCGCGCCGCCGACCTCGTTGAGCGCCACGAACCGGGTGAACCGGTAGAACGCGGTGTCCTCGGTGCCCTTGGCGACCACCATGCCGGAGGTCTGCTGCACGCGGGTGGCCAGCTCGCCGTGCGGTTCCGCGCGCACCTGCCGGTCCAGCGCCAGCGCCGCCGGTGACGACGACGCGTGCACGGCCGCCGTCCACGCGTCGAGCCCTTCGGGCAGGTAGGAGCGGTACACGGGGAAGCGGGCCATGACCTCGGCGACCGCCCGCTCGGCCTCCTCGCGGTCCGCGTCACGCACCAGGGCGGCGATCCGGCGCACCTCGGCGCGCAGGATCGTCCGGGTGACCAGGTCGCGGCACTCGTGCTCGACCGCGGCGAAGTCCGTCGGCACGCCCAGCTCGTCGGCCAGCGCGGTGAACGCCCCTTCGGCCGCCGGGTCCACGAACAGCCCGCACACCTCGCGCAACGCGTCGTAGCCCGTGGTGCCGTCGACGGGCCAGCTCGCGGGCAACCGCTCGTCCGCGCCGAGGATCTTCTCCACCACCAGCCACACGCCGCCGCGTTCCTTGAGCCGCCGCGCGTACCCGCCGGGGTCGGCCAGGCCGTCCGGGTGGTCCACCCGCAGCCCGGTCACCTCGCCCGCCGCCACCCAGCGCAGCACCTCGCCGTGTGTGGCGTCGAACACCTCCGGGTCCTCGACCCGCACCGCAGCCAACGTGGTGATGTCGAAGAACCGCCGGTAGTTCAGCTCGCCGTTGCCGCGCCGCCAGAACACCAGCCGGTAGTGCTCGTGCTCCTCCTCGGAGGCCTCGTCGCCCGCGAACGGCAGCAGCAGCGGCCCGGCGTCCCAGTCGATGTCGAAGTACCCCGCGTACCGCGACGCCCGCCCGTGCCGCAGCACGTCCCACCACCACGCGTTGACGTCGTCGGGACCGACCGCCATGTGGTTGGGCACGATGTCGAGCACGAACCCGAGGCCGGCCCGCTTGAGCGCCTTGTGCAACGCCACCCGGCCCGCCTCGCCGCCCAGCTCCTCCCGGGCTCTGGTCGGGTCGACCACGTCGTAGCCGTGCGTGGAACCGGGCACGGCCTCCAGCACCGGCGACGCGTACAGCGCGCCGACGCCGAGCGCGTCCAGGTAGTCGACCACGGCCTCGGCGTCGGCGAAGGTGAAGTCGGGGGTGAACTGGATCCGGTAGGTCGAGGACGGCGCCGCACCGACCGAATCGCTGCGCAGGCGTCCCCCCTGGGGGTCCCCTGCTTTCAGATTACCGGTGGGGTCCGACAATTCCGTCATTCCTGCTCCAGCCGCTGGAGCACGACCAACGACCGCGCCACCAGCGTGAGCGTGCCGCCCGCCGGCACCACCTCGCCCTGCTCCGGCGGCGTCACCTCACCGGTCGCGGTGTCGATCACGACCGTCCACTGCGGACCGTAGCCCTCCTCGGGCAGGGTGACCTCGATGTCCTCGTGGTGGGCGTTGAACGCGAGCAGGAACGAGTCGTCCAGCACCCGCATGCCCCGCTGGTCGAGGTCCGGGATGCCCTCGCCGTTGAGGAACACCACGACGCAGCGGCCGAAGTCGTCGCCCCAGTTGCGCTCGGTCATTTCTTCACCCGAAGGTGTGAACCAGGCGATGTCGCGCAGCTCGTCGCCCTTGCGGATCGGCTTGCCCTGGAAGAACCGGCGGCGCCGCAGCACGGGGTGCTGCCGGCGGAACGCGGTCAACGCGGAGGTGAACTCGACCAGGTCGCGGTTCTTCTCGACCAGCGTCCAGTCCACCCACGACAGCTCGTTGTCCTGGCAGTAGGCGTTGTTGTTGCCCTGCTGCGTGCGGCCGAGCTCGTCGCCGTGCAGCAGCATCGGCACGCCCTGCGACAGCAGCGTCGTGGCCAGCAGGTTGCGCCGCTGCCTGGCCCGCAGCTCGTTGACCTCCGGGTCGTCGGTCGGGCCCTCGACACCGCAGTTCCACGACCGGTTGTCGTCCGCGCCATCGCGGCCGTCCTCGCCGTTGGCGGCGTTGTGCTTGTCGTTGTACGACACGAGGTCGTTGAGGGTGAACCCGTCGTGCGCGGTGACGAAGTTGATCGACGCGTACGGGCGGCGGCCGTCGTCCTGGTACAGGTCCGACGAGCCCGTGATGCGGGAGGCGAACTCACCGAGCGTGGCCGGTTCGCCGCGCCAGAAGTCGCGCACGGTGTCGCGGTACTTGCCGTTCCACTCGGTCCACAACGGCGGGAAGTTGCCCACCTGGTAGCCGCCCGGCCCGACGTCCCACGGCTCGGCGATCAGCTTCACCTGCGAGACCACCGGGTCCTGCTGCACCAGGTCGAAGAACGTCGACAGCCGGTCCACGTCGTAGAACTCCCGGGCCAGGGTGGCGGCCAGGTCGAACCGGAACCCGTCGACCCGCATCTCGGTCACCCAGTACCGCAGCGAGTCCATGATCAGCTGCAACGTGTGCGGGCTGCGCACGTTCAGCGAGTTCCCGGTGCCGGTGTAGTCCATGTAGAACTTCGGCTCGTCGTCCACCAGCCGGTAGTAGGCCTGGTTGTCGATGCCGCGCATGGACAGGGTCGGCCCGAGGTGGTTGCCCTCGGCGGTATGGTTGTAGACCACGTCGAGGATGACCTCGATGCCCGCCTCGTGCAGGGCCCGCACCATGCCCTTGAACTCCTGCACCTGGTTCGCCGTCTCCGGCATCGCCGTGTAACCGGCGTGGGGCGCGAAGAACCCGATCGTGTTGTAGCCCCAGTAGTTGCGCAGGCCCTTGTCCTGCAGTCCGTGATCGGTGATGAAGTGGTGCACCGGCATCAGCTCGACCGCCGTGACGCCGAGGCCCTTGAGGTGGTCGATCACCGCCGGGTGCGCCAGGCCCGCGTACGTGCCGCGCAGGCTCCGGGGCACCTCCGGGTGGTTCATGGTCAGGCCGCGCACGTGGGTCTCGTAGATGACCGACTCGTTGTACGGGATGTTCGGCGGCCGGTCGTTCGACCAGTCGAAGAACGGGTTGACCACGATCGACAGCGGCACGTGGCCCGCCGAGTCCTGGTCGTTGCGGGCGTCGGGATCGCCGAACCGGTAGCCGAACAGGGACTCGTCCCAGTCGACGTCACCCGCGATCGCCTTCGCGTACGGGTCGATCAGCAGCTTGTTCGGGTTGCACCGCAGGCCGCGCTCCGGGTCGTGGGGCCCGTGCACGCGGTAGCCGTACTTCTGGCCGGGACCGACGCCGAGCAGGTAGCCGTGGTGGACGAAGCCGTCCACCTCCGGCAGCCGCACGCGCGTCTCGGTCCCGTCATCGTCGAACAGGCACAGCTCGACGTGGTCGGCGACCTCGGAGAAGAGGGTGAAGTTGGTGCCCACGCCGTCGTAGGTGGCACCGAGCGGGTAGGGAGTTCCGGGCCAGGGCCGCACAGGGTTTTTCCTCCGGACGAGCGAGAACGATTCCGACCCCTGACCGTGCTGGGTCAGGATCTGCCTGTGTGCGACCTGGCGAGCTGGCCGCGGGCGGCGACCAGCAGCAGCCTGGCCTCCTGCAGCTCGCAGTAGCGCAGGTGCTCGCAGGCGGCCTCGGCGCAGGCCACCGCCTGGACCAGCGCGTCGTCCGCACCCGCCTCGGTGCGCCGCAGCGCGTCCCGGAGGGATTCCTCGGCGTGGTGGGCTCCGGCGAGCGGATCGGCGAGGTTCGACGGCCGCACGGCCACCAGGACCCTCTCGACGGTCGACTCAAGGACGTCCACCGGGCTGCTCTGGGGGATCATCTGCTCGGGCACGAGCCCGGTGCGGGACACCAAGTCGGTGTTCACGGGTGACTGCCACCTCCAACCATGGCGCGGGTGACTGGTTGACGATACTCCGCGGCCGGGCCGCGTGCTGTGACGTGCGCGTTTCGCTTCATCGCGAACCGCCGGCGGCTTCGGGCGCGCGACCCGCCGCCAGCACCTCGGCCACCCGCCGCACGCCCGGGTCGACGAACAGGTCGTCGAGCGCGACGGGCAGCGGGATGCGCCAGTTCGGGTACTGGTCGGTGGTGCCGGGCAGGTTGGGCTGGCGGATCTCACCCAGCGCATCCTGCGGCGATGTCAGCACGAGCACGGAACGGGCCTTCGCGAGCAGGGCGTGGAACGCGGTAACCAGGTCATCGGCAGGCACACCTTCCTGCTTGAGGAGTTCGAGCAACTCCCCGCGCTCACGCTCGGCTGCCCGGTATTCCCCGTCCACCGCCCCTTCAAACCGCCCCAGTTCGGCTCGAACCCGAACGTGTTCGGCGGCCAGGAACCCGGCCACCGTCGGCAGGTCGTGGGTGGAGATGCTCGCCATCGCAGACGCGGTCCACTTCTCCGGCGGGATCAGCGGGTGGTCGGGCAGGTCGTACTCGCGCTGGAACCACAGCACCGCCGAGCTGAGCACGCCGTGCTCGTGCAACGCCTCGGTGACCTTCGGCTCGACCGTGCCCAGGTCCTCGCCCACGACGACCGCGCCGGCCCGGTGCGCCTCCAGCGTCAGCACCGCCAGCATCGCCTCGGGGTCGTAGTGCACGTAGGTGCCGCGCTGGGGCGGCTCGCCCGGCGGGATCCACCACAGCCGCCACAGGCCGGCGACGTGGTCGATGCGGATGCCGTCCGCGTGCCGCAGCACGCTGCGCACCACGGCCCGGAACGGCTCGTAGCCCTGCTCGGCGAGCCGGTCGGGCCGCCACGGCGGCAGGCCCCAGTCCTGGCCGAGCCGGCTGAACGCGTCGGGCGGCGCGCCGACCGTGACGTCCGCGGCGAACGCGTCGCGCACCGCCCAGGTGTCCGCGCCGCCGGGGTGCACGCCCACCGGCAGGTCGTGCACGACCCCCACCGGCATGCCCGCGTCGCGCGCGGCCCGGCGTGCGTCGGCCAGCTGTCGCTCGCACAACTCCTGCAGCCACGCGTGGAACGCGACCCGGTCGGGGTCGGCGGTGGCCGTGGCCGGGTCGCGCTGCGCCGGCGGCCACGTCCGCCAGTCCGGGCCGTGCACCTCGGCCAGCGCGCAGAACCGGGCGAAGTCCAGCAGGTCGCCCTCGGGCGCGCGGTGCTCCTCGCGCCGCCAGAGCAGTTCGAGCGCCTTCGCCTTCGCCGTCCACACCGCGTCGTAGTCGATCAGGTCGGTGTCGTTGGGCGGTCGCAGCGCGTCGATCTCCGCGCGGGTGCCCGCGTCGGCGTCCCGGTAGCCGGGGATGTCCGATATCCGCAGGTAGAGGGGGTTGGCGAAGCGTCGGCTGGAGGGTGAGTACGGCGAGCGCTCCACCGGCAGGGTGGGGCTGACCGCCTGCACCGGGTTGACCAGCAGCACGCCCGCGCCGAGCTCGGCGGCGCTGCGCCGGGCCAGGGTCGCCAGGTCGCCGTAGTCGCCCATGCCCCACGACTCGGCCGAGCGCATGGCGTAGAGCTGGAGCATCCAACCCCACGACCGGGGAACGGGCGGGAGCGTGCGCGGCGCGACGATCACGGTGCGCTCACCGAGCCGGTGGTAGCCCGGGGGCAACTCGGCCGGGAGCTCGACGCGGCCGCCGTCCTCCAACTCGACCGTGCCGTCCTCGTCCAGGACGTCGCCCGTGCGCAGCACGACGGTCCGGGGCGACGGCTTGGGCCGGGCGAGCGCGCGGCGCACCGCTTCGGGTGTGGAGGCGTCCACGTCCAGCTGCGCCAGCACGGCCACCACGACATCGGCGTCGACGTCGGCCCGGCGCTGGTTCGCGTCCTCGTAGTAGGTGGCCACGCCGTGTGCGTCGGCCAGTGCCGCGAGCTCGTCGTCCACGCTGGACAGCTTCGTCCCCCTCGGTAGGCCGGTGCCAGGGCGGTTGCGCCTGGTCACCCAAAGGTTGCAGGAAGTTCCCCGTGGTTAATGGCCCGGTCGAGTGGCCGTCAAACCTTCGGCGCGGTGGAATCCCGCACCACCAGCAGCACCGAGGGCGGCGCGGTGTCGTGCTCGTCGCCGCGCAGACCGGCCAGCAGCACGTCGACGGCGTGCTCGCCGCGTTCCCGCCAGGCGCCCTCCACCGCGGTCATGCCCACCGCGCGGGCCAGGTCCGTGCCCTCCAGGCTGACGATCGACACGTCACCGGGCACGTCCCGCCCGTCGCGGCGCAGCCGCAGGAACACGCCGAGCGCCACCTCGCCGCTGGTGCTGATCACGGCGGAGGGCAGGCGTTCGCCGTCCAGCAGCGCGTCCACCACCTGCTCGCCGCCCGCCACCGTCGAGGACGACCACAGCGTCCACTCCGGACGGGCCGACAGGCCCTCGGCGACCAGCACCTCGTCGTAGGACTCGTCGATGTCGCCCGCCAGCACCAGCGCGACGTCCCGGTGCCCCAGCTCCACCAGGTGCACCGCGGCGAGCCTCAGCGCCTCGCGCAGGTCGTCGTCCCACACCGCGACCACGGGCACGTCCAGGCCCTTGAGCGCGGCGTCCTCGGCGTCGGTGAGGTTGACCGCCAGCGCCAGCACGCCGTCGACCCGCCGGCCGAGCGGCAACTCCTCGAAGAACCGCTTGCGCGCGTCGGCGTCGCGCAGCACGTAGAGCAGCACGTCGTACCCGGCCTGCCGCAACGCGCCCTCCGCGCCGGCGAGCAGGTCGCCCCGGCCCACGTCGGCGGTGAGGACCGCGATCGCGTACCGCCGCCCGCCCGCGAGGCTGGAGGCGTCCCGGGCGATGGCGTACCGCATCCGCTTGGCGATCTCGGTGACGTACCGACGGGTCGCCTCGGACACGCCGGGCTCGCCGCGCAGCGCCCGCGACACCGTCGCCGCGGACACCCCGGCGGCCCGCGCGACGTCGGACATGCTCGTCAACTCACACCTCCCGGCCTGGTACGAGATTAGCGAGAACCGTACGGTTGGCCTGCCGCGAGCACCCTGCGAGACGTGATCGACACCCTGCGGAAGGACTCCCATGAAGCCCGGCGACCAGGCTCCCGACTTCACCCTGCCCGACCAGGACGGCACTCCGCAGACCCTGTCCGGCCTGCTCGCCGACGGTCCCGTGGTGCTGTTCTTCTACCCCGCCGCGATGACCGCCGGCTGCACCGCGCAGAGCTGCCACTTCCGCGACCTCGCGGCGGAGTTCGCCGAGGTCGGGGCGCGGCGGGTGGGCATCAGCCCGGACTCGGTGCGCCGGCAGAACGAGTTCGCCGCGGTGAACGGCTTCGACTACCCGCTGCTGTCCGACGGCGACGGCGAGGTGGCCGCGGCGTTCGGCGTGAAGCGCCGCTTCGGCCCGCTGCCGGTGAAGCGCCACACGTTCGTCATCGACGTCGACCGCACCGTGATCGACGTCATCAAATCCGAGTTCGCCATGAACGCCCACGCCGACAAGGCGCTGGCCGTGCTGCGCGAGCGCGCGGGCCGCACGGCCTGACCGGTCGTCAGGGCCTCAGCCCGGCGAGGACGAAGTCGGCGATCTCCTCGCCGAGCCGCGTCGGCGACTTGGGCCCGTCCGGCCGGTACCAGGTCGGCAGCTGGTTGACCACGCCCAGCGCGATCAGGACCGCCGTGTCGGCGGGCACGGCGGCGCTGAACTCACCGGTCCGCTGCGCCTGCTCGACCACCGACCGGAACGTCTCGTGGTACCGGCGCCGCTCGGTCCGGAAGCTGGCCATGCGGTCCGCGTCGAGCCGGTGCATCTCGCGCACGAACACCGCGGTCTCGTCCACGCTCTCCGCCGTCGTCTCGACCAGGCTGACCACGATCCGCCGCACCGTGCTCGCCGCGTCCAGCCGGGCCGCCACGATCCGGTCCAGGTCGGCCATCTGGCGCCCGATCAGGGACCGGTAGATCTCGAACAGCAGGTCGTCCTTGGACCCGAAGTAGTGGTACAGCGCTCCTTTGGTGACCGAGGCGGCCTCGACCACCTCCTGCACCGTCGTCGCGTCGAACCCCTTGGCGGCGAACAACCGCACGGCCGCGCCCACGATCCGCTCGGACGTCGCCCCGGTCCGCCGCGCCACCGTCAGACCCCTGGCGCCAGTGCGCGCACCAGGTCGAGCTGGTCCGCGCCGGTGGGCAGCAGGGCGATGACGGGCGTGTCGACGCCGTTGGCCGCGTACTTCGCCACGTGCGCGCGGCACTCGTCCACGCTGCCGTGCACGACCAACGCGTCCACCACCTCGTCCGGGATGAGCGCACCGGCGCCTCGCCGGTCACCGGACGCCCACGCCTCGTGCATCGGGCGCAGGGCCTCGCCGCGGCCGAGCCAGTCGTGGAACGCCGCGTACGCGGGCACGGTGAGGTACGTGCTGATCAACATGCGGCCCAGCGCGCGGGCCGAGTCGGCGTCCTCGGTCGGGCACACGAAGATCCGGGCGGCCAGCTCGCCGCCGTCCATCTCGGCGCGCACCTTGGGCACGTCGTCGGCGCCGAGCCAGTTGGTGATGGCGCCGTCGGCCTCGCGGCCGGCCAGCCGCAGCATGTTCGGGCGCAGCGCGGCGAGCATGATCGGCACCCGGTGCCCGGGCGCGCGCTCCAGCTTGAAGCCGCGCACGGAGAACGTCTCGTACTCCTCAGTCACCTTCTCGCCGGTCAACGCCGCCTTGAGGAACCGCAGCGTGTCCCGCGTGCGCTTGAACGGTTCGCGGAACGGCACGCCGTTCCACCGCTCGACGATCGCGGGCGAGGAGGACCCGATGCCCAGCACGAACCGACCGCCCGACACCTCGGCCAACGTCGCCGCGGTCATGGCCAGCGTGGCCGGGCCGCGGGTGTAGACCGGTGCGATCGCGGTGCCCAGGCGGACGCGGTCGGACCACTGCGCCGCGAGGGCCAGCGGGGTGAAGGCGTCGGTGCCCGCGGTCTCGGCGGACCACACGTCGGTGTAGCCGAGCTCGGCCAGCTCGGCGACCAGCGCGCGGTGGTCGAGCACCGGCACGCCGGTCAGCGGCAGGGTGATTCCCCAACGACCCACGATCGCCTCCTGAAGGTGTCCGACCGCCACCGTACCTCAGGTACCGACCAGTCGGTATGCCCGCTTCGGGGGCCACGCCGGTCGTCCCCCGGACGCCGTTCTGCCCCGCCGGGAACGATCCCAGCGGGGCAGAACGCGGTACGCGCGGTCGAGCCGTCGCGCGTGGCTCGGGCGCGGGGTGGGGGTGTCAGAGGGAGATGCCGCGCTCGCCCAGCCAGCCGACCGGGTCGATCTTCTGCGAGCCGTTGATCCACACCTCGAAGTGCAGGTGCGGGCCGGTGGACTGGCCGCGGTTGCCCATGGTGGCGATCTGCTGGCCCGCGTGGACCTGCTGACCCGCCGACACGAGGGTCTCGTTGACGTGGCCGTAGATCGTGATCGTGCCGTCGTGGTGCTGCACGCGCACCCACAGGCCGAAGCCGGACGCCGGGCCCGCCTCGACCACGACGCCGTCCATCGCGGACAGGATCGGGGTGCCGATGGAGTTCGCGATGTCGACGCCGTAGTGGGTCGTGCCCCACCGGGCGCCGAAGCCCGAGGTGAACGAGCCCTCGGCGGGCTTGGCGACCTTCGGCCGCTTCGCGGCCTCCTCGGCGGCCTTCTGCTCGGCCGCCCGGGCCTGCTCGGCGGCGATCCGGGCGTTCTCCGCGTCCACGCGGGCCCGTTCGGCCGCCGCGGCGTCCTGCTGCCGCTTCAGCTCGGCCTGCCGCGCGGTGTAGCCGTCGGAGGCGTGGCGGATCGCCTGGTCCACGTGCTGGCGGACGAAGAGCCCTTCGGAGCGCATCAGCTTCGCCGCCTCGAACGCGGGCTCGACGGCGTGCACCGTGCGGACCTCGGTCGCGCGGGGCGCGGAGCTGTGGACGAGCGCGGCCGCCAGGTCGGAGCTGGCGCCGACCGGCAGGAACCGGGTGTCGCCCGCGTCGAGGCCGCCGCTGGCGCCCACGCCGGTGGCGAGGGCGCCGGCCGCGACGACCACGGCCGCGACGCGACCGCTCACGGGTTTGCGGTCGCACTCCGCGCGATGGGAGCGGTTGCGGGACGGCGCGTGGGGCGCGGTGAACGCGCGTCGACCGTCGGCTTTCGTGTGCCGTGCCAAGGTAGTGCCTTCCTGCATCGGGGAGCACGGCCCGGCCACAGGGACACCTGGCGGGGGATCCAGGCTGGCGACGCTTTCGGGGAGCGACGCCGTGTCCCTATGGTGACCGAACCGTGACATGCGGCCGGGACCGTAACCCGATGTAACAAGAAGGTGCAACCCTAAGCACAACCACTAGTGCTTTTTGGTGACGTAACCCACTCGCTGTCACTCAACGTGTTCAAGCACTTGTGAGTTCCGTATGTGGCCGTTATAAAAGGCCAGGTCAGAGGCTGGTTCGGGGGTGACGTAACCCGTGACGAAGGTCGACTACCGGTACCGCGGGTTGACCGGTGGGAGATCGGCGGGCGGCTTGCCCTCGTGGATCACCCGCATGGCGTTGAACCAGGTCGGCGCAGCCACCTGACCACCGTAAACACCGCCGGCGTCGTTCGTGCCGCACAGCCTCGGCGGGGTGCCGTTGCAAATCACCTGGGGAGACACCCCATCGGTGAACGTCATCACCGCCCCGGCGAAGTGCGGAGTGGCGCCCATGAACGCCACCGACCAGTGGTTCTCGGTGGTGCCGGTCTTGCCGATCATCGGCCGGTTCCAGCCGCCCGCCGCGCCGGCGGCCGTGCCACCGGGCTTGATGTCCGCGCTCATGCCGACGGCCAGCGCGTTCGCCACCTCGGGCGCGACGGCCTGGTCGCACGCGGCTTCCTTCAGCTGCACGGGCTGGCCGTTGCGGTCCACGACCTTCTCCACCGGCGTCGGCGGGCACCACTTGCCGCCGTTCACGATGGTGGCCGCCACGTTGGACAGCTCCAGCACGCTGGTCGGACCCGCGCCGAGGGTGAACGAACCGCTGTTGTCCCGCTTGTACTCGTCACCCTGGGACGGGCCGTTGGAGCCGTCGGCCTTGAGCGGGTTGCCCTGGCCGTTGACGCCCTGCATCGACTCGCGCAGCCCCAGCCGGTAGGCCATGTCGACCACGTTGTTCAGCCCGGCCTTCTCCTCCAGGATGATGAACGCGGTGTTCGGCGACTGGGCCAACGCCTCGGTCAAGGTCATCTTGTCCTTGTAGTCGCCCGCGTTCTTGACCGTGTAGGGCTTGTTGCCGTCCTTGTAGACCTTCGAGGTGTAGGTCTTCGGCACGTCAATCTGCTTGTCGATGCCCGTGACGCCGCGCTCCAGCGCCGACGCGGCGGTGAACACCTTGTAGATCGAGCCCGCGCCGAACCTGGTCACCTCGGCCGGGATGGAGTAGGCGCTCTGCCCGGCGTCGGCGTTGTTGCCGAAGTCCCGGTTGGCGGCCAGCGCGCGCACCCGGTGCTTGTCCGGGCCGGGCTGCACCACGGCCATCGCGTTGGCCACGCCCGGCTGGGTCTTGGGCACCTGCGCCATGGCGGAGTCCTTGGCCGCGCGGGTGGCGACCGGGTCCATCGTGGTGGTGATCGTGTAGCCGCCGCGCAGCAGCTCCTCGGTCGGCAGGCCCGCCTTCTCCAGGTAGTCGACCAGGTAGCGGCAGAAGAAGCCGTAGACCGGGCCGTCGCCCGCGCCGACGCAGCCGTTGGGCAGCAGCTTCAGGTCCGGGACCACGCCGATGTCGGCGGCCTTGTACTCGTTGGCCTTCTCCTCGGCGACCGCGGCGTCCGGGCCGAACGCGCCGTTGTCGCGCATCCGGTCGATCACCGTGTTGCGGCGCTTGATCGCGGCGTCCACGTCGGAGCCCGGGTTGAGCCGGCTGGGCTCGTTGACCAGGCCCGCGAGCATCGCGGCCTGCGGCACGGTCAGCTTGTCCGGGGTGGTGTCGAAGTAGGTGCGGGCCGCCGCGCCGACGCCGAACGCGCCGTTGCCGAAGGGGACGACGTTCAGATAAGCGGTGAGGATCTCGTCCTTGCTCATCTTCTGCTCCAGCTGGGTGGCGATGCGGGCCTCGCTGATCTTGCGGCCCAACGTCACCTCCGTCGCCTTCTCGTACGCCTCCTCGGAGCCCTTGCCGACCACGAAGGCGAGGTAGTTCTTCACGTACTGCTGGGTCAGCGTCGAGGCGCCCTGGGTGGTCTCGCCGTCGACACCGGCCTTGGCGGCGGCACGGGCGATGCCCTGCCAGTCGACGCCCTTGTGCTCGAAGAACCGCTTGTCCTCGATCGCGATGATCGCGGCCTTCATGGTGTCCGCGATGCCCTCGGACGGCACGGGGATCCGGTACTGGTCGTAGAGGTAGGCGATCGGCTGGCCGTTCATGTCCAGCACCGTCGTCACGAGGGGCAGTTCGGCCTTGGTCAACTCACCCGAGGTCTGGTCCACCGTGTCGGCGGCCCGGTTGGAGGCCAGCCCGAGGCCGCCCACCACCGGGAACAGCACCGCCGCGACGAGCACGCCCGCCATCAGGCACAACCCCACCAACTTGACCAGACCTGTCGCGCGCGCGGCGAACACTGAACCAGCAACCCCTTCCACAGCCCCGCAGGAACCCCCACTGACTAAGTCGCACGAAGACCACCGCGGGTTGCTCCGTGACGAGCAGAAGTTTCGACGCGATCTTCGACAACAGCTGTCGAAGTTACTCCTGCCCGCCCGAGCCCGTGGTCAAACCCCGATGGGCCGGACGGCGGAGCCCGCCAGGCACGAGAGGGTGATCAGCCTCACCCCGCCCGGAGCAGGGCCGGCGCCACGGTCGGGGGGCTCGACCGGTGCCGCGCCACGTCCATGGTCGAACACGCGTTCGCCCGCCGGCAAGATCACGATCGGGTGACCACGGCGGCGGCCCGGCGTGTCGGAGATCCCGGCGGCGCCGGCGGGCGACCCGCGGCCCGTGATCAGCCCGAGGCGCGCAGCCGGATCGTCGCGCTGGCCCGCCGGACCTCGACCCCCGCGTGGTGCGGCAGCACGTCCTCCAGGAACCCGTACCCCTTGAGCTCGTCGTCCGGCCGCCGCGACACCGTCCGCCACCAGGTGGCGATGTCCGCCCAGCCGGGCGCCGACAGCGACCCGCCGAAGTGCTGCACCGACAGCGCGGCGCACAGGTTCGCGAACCGCACCCGGTGCGCCAGCGGCCACCCGGCCAACGTCCCCAGCACGAATCCCGCGCCGAACACGTCGCCCGCGCCGGTCGAGTCCAACGGCGCGACGTTCAGCCCCGGCACGTCCACCACCTCGCCGGTGGTCGAGTCGACCGCCACCGCGCCACCGCCGCCGCGCGTCACCACCACCACCGGCACGTGCTCGGCCAACGCCATCGCGGCGCGCTCAGGCGTGTCGGCCCGGGTGTACCGCTGGGCCTCGGCGTCGTTGGGCAGGAACACGTCGTACCGCTCCAGCCGGCTCAGCAGCTCGGGTGCCCACGCCTCGGTGCGGTCCCACCCGATGTCGGCGAACAGCAGCGCCCCCTGCTCCTTGGCCTGCGTCACCCACCGCTCGTCGTCGGCACCCACGTGCACGAAGCACGCGCGCGTGCGGGGCGGCGGGTTCAGGATCTCGTCGGCCGACACCGGCGGCCGGTGCCCGTGCGTCACCATCGAGCGGTCGCGGTCCATCGCCATGGACACCGTCACCGGGGAGTGCCAGCCGTAGAACCGGCGGCAGTAGGAGAGGTCGACGCCCTCCTGCTCGGCCAGGACCTCCCAGCAGAAGTCGCCGTAGACGTCCTCGCCGAACGCGGCGGACAGCGCGGTCCGCAGTTGCAGCCTGCTCAGCGCCACGGCCAGGTTGGCGATGCCGCCGGGGCACGAGCCGAGGCCCTCGGCCCAGACCTCGGTGCCCGGCGCGGGCGGCCGGGGCAGGCCGGTGAAGATGATGTCCAGGAACACCGTCCCCGACAGCAGCACGTCGAAGACGGGCGACGAACCCGCGCCCTGCTCCGAGGGCGACAGGTCCGACGACCGCACGGGCGGCAACGGCGCGGGCGGCGGAGCGACCACCGGCGCGGCCACCGACGCGGGCGGCGGTGCGGGCTGCGGTGCAGGCGGCGGGGCGGGCGGCAACGGAGCAGGCGACGGGGCGGCCACCGGCGCGGGCGGCGGTGTGGGCGGCAACGGTGCAAGAGGCGGGGCGGCCGGCGGTGTGTCCGGCCGAGCGGCCACCGGGGTGGGCAGCGGTGCAGGCGACAACGGTGCGAGAGGCTGAGCGGCCGGTGGTGTGTGCGGCGGAGCGGCCACCGGCGCGGACGGCGGGGTGGGCGGCGGTGCAGGCGAAGGCACGGGCGGAGGCGTGGCAGCCATGACCCAACGATGCCAGGCCGGGTCAGCCGTTGACAGCCGCGAACATCTCACGCATTCGGGCCAACGCCCGGTGCTGCGCGACGCGCACCGCCCCGGCGGTCGAGCCGACGGCCGCGGCCGTCTCCTCCGCCGAGAGGCCCACGGCGATCCGCAGCACCAGGATCTCGCGCTGCCGCTCGGGCAGCTTGCGCAGCAGCTGGGTGACGTGACCGATCAGCTCACCGGTCATGGCCCGCTGCTCCGGGCCGTCCTCCAGGGTCGGCGTGTCGGGCAGCTCGGGCACGACCTCGGCCCGGCTGCGCACCGCACGTCTTCGCGCGTCGGCCACCTTGTGCGCGGCGATCCCGTACACGAAGGCCAGGAACGAACCGGGCTCGTACTGGTACCGGCCGAGCGCCGACACCACCGCCAGGCAGACCTCCTGGGCGATGTCCTCGGCCGAGACGAGCGTGCGCTCCCTCGACCCGACCCTCGCCCGGCAGTAGCGCAGCACCAGCGGCTGGATGCGCGCCAGGAGTTGGTCGACCGCGCGCGGGTCCCCCACCAGCGCCCGGTCGACCAGTTCGGACAGTTCCGCCTCGGCCAGCCACTGGGTGGTCACCCGGTGCGGGCCCTCGCCCACGACCAGCCTGACCTCGGGACGACCGGGTACGTCTGCGCCGTCGCGGACCGCGCCGACCCCCACCTCGACGTCAGCTCGCACGGATGCGTGCTGCACCATCCGGCGACCTCCTCACGCTCGTCATTCCTCCCGGCCATCCCGGCTCATTGATGAGGAGCGCGCAGCGGGGCTCCTGATACGGGACGAACCAAAGCTGACCACGATCAGACTCTTCGTGACCTGACCAGCACCCTCCGGTGACCTCGGATGAGCCGATCGGCCGAGTGCCGCGCCCGGATTGCGTCGCCACGGTGTACCGCGGACCACCTGGGTGGCCCAGCGGCGCGCCCGCTTCGGAGCAAGCGGCGCGCGTCACGCGAAGATGTCGGGCGGAACGCGTGGACCGGTCGAGGGATGGGACTGAAGATCACCGTGATCGAACAGCTGAGCGTGCGGACCGACGAGGGCGACTTCGACGCGATCGCGGCGGGCCCACCGGACGGCAGGCCGGTGTTGCTGCTGCACGGCTTCCCGGAAGCCGCCGTCGAGTGGGAGCACCAGGTGGCGGTGCTGGGCCGCGAGGGGTTCCGGGCGGTGGCGTTCGACCAGCGCGGCTACTCCCCCGGCGCGCGGCCCGAGCGTGCCGCCGACTACGGCATCGAGGCGCTGGTCGGCGACGTGCTCGCGGTGGCCGACTCCCTCGGCTGGCCGGTGTTCGACCTGGTCGGCCACGACTGGGGTGGCGCGGTGGCCTGGTGGACCGCCGCCGAGCACCCGGACCGGCTGCGTCGGCTGGCGGTGGTGTCCACGCCGCACCCCGGCGCGTTCGCCGAGGCCCTGCGCACCGACGAGGACCAGCACCTGCGGTCCGGGTACATGACCGAGTGGCGCAACAGCAACACCGAGAAGCGGATGCTGGACGAGGACGGGGCGGCGTTGCGGCAGATGTTCGAGTGGCGGGTGCCGCCGAGCCGGGTCGACGAGTACGTGCGGCGGCTGTCCGAGCCGGGCGCGTTGACCGCCGCGCTGAACTGGTACCGCGCCGGGCGGCCGGGTGGGAAGGCCGGGCAGGTGTCGGTGCCGACCCTGTACGTGTGGAGCACGGAGGACGTGGCGTTCGGGTCCACGGCGGCGCTGGCCACCGGCGACTGGGTCACCGGCCCGTACCGGTTCGAGATGCTGGAGGACGTCTCGCACTGGGTGCCGGAGGAGGCGCCGGAGGCGCTGACGGCACTGCTGCTGGAACATCTCTCGACGTGATTGAACCGTTGTAGCGGTGCGGCACGTGTTCTGGCGTATGACGGAGTTGACCTACTCGGAGCGCCGGGTCGCGACCCTCGCCGCGTGTGGCCACAGCAACCGCGCGATCGCGATGCGGTTGCACATCACCGTGAGCACGGTGGAACAGCACTTGACCAGGGTCTACCGCAAGCTCGCGGTGGCCAGCAGGGCGGAGTTGAAGGGCCACCAAGCCCTAGTGTGACCCCATGCGGGTCGCGGGGTTGCTGCTCGCCGCGGGCGCCGGGCGGCGGTTCGGCGGGCCCAAGGCGCTGGTGTCGCACGGCGGCGTGCTCTGGGTCGACCGGGCCGCGGCGGTGCTGCGCGACGCCGGGTGCGCGCCGGTCGTCGTGGTGCTCGGCGCCTCGGCGTCGTCGGTGCGCGCGGGGGCGGCGCTGGAGGGCTGCGTCGTGGTGGACAACCCCGACTGGGCCACCGGCATGGGCTCGTCGCTGCGCGCGGGCCTGGACGCGCTGTCCGGCGCGGACGTCGCCGCGGTCGTCGTGCTGCCGGTGGACACGCCGGGCGTCACCGCGGCGGCGGTCGAGCGCCTGCGGCCGCTGGCGGCACCCGCGGCGCTGGCGCGCGCCTCGTACGACGGCGCGCCGGGCCACCCCGTGCTGATCGGCGCCGAGCACTGGGCGGGCGTGTCCGCGGCCGCGGTCGGCGACGCCGGGGCGCGGGACTACCTGCGCGTGCACGGCGCGCTCGACGTGCCGTGCGGCGACGTCGCGGACGGTCACGACGTGGACCGCCCGGGCGACCTGCCCGCGTGACATGCCGACTCGACGGGTCGTGCGCCGGGGCGCCGTGACCCGTCACGCCGTGGTGGGGCGTTGCTCCTCCGCTTCGGGCTGCACCACGGGCAGCGGGCCGGAGATGAGCCGGGGCATCGGCACGTCCAGCGACGGCTGGGTGTCCGCGGTCCACCGGTCCGGCCCGTCCAGGTGACCGGCCAGCAGGGCGCGCGCCTCCGCGGTGGCCTGGTCGACGATCTCCCGGGCCCGCTGCTCGGCCTCGGCGAGCCTGCGTTGCGTCTCCTGCTCGGTCTCGTCCAGCAGCACGGCCTGCTGCCGCGCCACCTCCTCGGCCCGCTTGAGCATCTGCTCGCTGCGCTCCCGCGCGTCGGTCTCGAAGGCGTCCGCCTTCTGCCTGGCCACGTGCATCAGGTAGCGGATGCACCCGGACACGGCGTTGTCCTTCGAGTAGCCGGCGTGCAGCACCCGGTACTCGCCGATCTCGCTGCGCGCGTCCTCCAGCTCGCGGATCAGGTCGTCGGCGGTGGCCACCGCGCCGTCCCGGTCCAGGCGGAGCACCTCCAGCTCCTCCCGCAGGCGCGCCACCTCCTGCCGCAGGCGGGTCAGCGACGCGTCGACGTCCCGCCGGTCGTAGCCGCGCCACCGCACCGGGAATGAGGTGCCCTTGGCCTTGTCGTTGTGCATGGCTTGCCGCCGTTCCGGACGACTCAGCCCCGGGCCAGCGCCACGAGGTCGTCCATGGTGCCGTTGAACAGGTTCTGGTCGATCGGGGTCGACGTGTGCTGCCAGATCGCGTGGACCGACCACGGGTGCGGCAGCGGGCCAACGCTCTCGGCGTACCGGGCCACCCACAGCGGGTTCGTCCCGGTGAAGTCACCGAGCGCGCCCGTGCACATGTCCCACCACGAGGTGGACGTGTAGATCATCGGCCAGCGGCCGGTGCGCGCCTGGTAGGTCTCGCTGAACTGGCGGATCCAGGCGACCATCGCCTCCGGCGCGAGGCCGTAGCACTTGTCCTCGCCGTACGGGTTGTACTCGACGTCGAGCGCGCCGGGCAGCGTGCGGCCGTCCGCCGACCAGCCGCCGCCGTTGGCCACGAAGTAGTCGGCCTGCGCGGCGCCGTCGGACCGGTCGGGCAACGCGAAGTGGTACGCGCCGCGGACCATGCCGACGTCGTACGAGCCGTTGTACTGCTGGCCGAAGTTCGGGTTGCGGTAGCCGGTGCCCTCGGTGGCCTTGACGTAGGTGAACCGCATGCCCTGGCCCCACCAGTGCGGCCAGTCGACGTCGCCCTGGTGGCTGCTGACGTCCATGCCGGGCACGGTCGGGCCGTCGAGCACGAGCTCGGACGCGTCGACCGGCGTCGCGCCCTCGTGCTTGGCGATCTGCGACCCCGCGTAGTGGTCCGCGGCGCCCTCGCGCGACGGCTGGGCCGCCGTCGTCGGCACGTGCGGCACCGCGAGGCAGGCCAGCGCCACCACCGACGCGGTCGTGCGGGACAGCCATCTCTGGGATCGCGTCGGCATCGGACATTCCTCCCCTGCTCCGCCCGGTGTGGGTGGGGCCGTGCTCCTCGCGGCGGCTCGCGCCGACTCGCGGTCGTGACTTCTGCCGAACGGCTACCACCGTTGGTGCCAGGACAACCTGAAGATGTCTTATCCACCTGATCGAATGACAAAAGTCGACTTTCGAGGCACGCGTCGTGACCAGGCGGTCCGCGTCGGTGACGATCAATTCCTCGACCGCCGAGAAATGCCGGCATGAAGTGACACTTCCAGGGGCACTCACCCGATGAGCACGACGTACGGAAGGTGAGAATCATGACCTCGACCCAAGTGGACTGGGAGCCCTTCATCGAGTCACTGCACGAGGCCGCCGGTCTGTGGGACCGCGGCCTGGCCTGCCGGGCCAGCCGGCAGGACGTCGACGAGGAGGTCGACGCCGACCTGCCGCGGGTCGTGCCGATCACCGAGGCCGAGGCCGAGCGGCTGATGAGGGCCGTCGCGTTCCTCGCGCGGCGGCTGAGCGTGGCCGCCGAGTGCGTCGTCTACGTGACCGCCGAGTCGCGGTTGGAACCCACCGTGGGCGATCCGGCCGGGCAGGCCGACGCGCTGTCGCTGACCGCGCTGCACGCCGCCGCGATGCGGCACGCGGCCGATCTCGCGAGCGCCGCTTTCAACCGCACCGACGCCGCGTAGCAGACCCTGAGTAGAAACAGTCCACTAACGGGTGAACAAAGCCGGGTTAAACGCCGGGGTGTCATTGTCCGTACGTTGCGGTGAACCCGGTTCCGCCGACGTTTCCGGTGCCCGTCCCAGCGAAACTCCCTCATCATGCGAACCGCCAGCCTCGCGAAACTCATGGGCCTCTGCATGGTGGCCGGGTTGCTGTTGGCCGGGATGGCGATCCCGGTCGTCGGCGCGGCCGGCCTGGTGTCCAACCGGATGAGCGACCAGGTCGCCGCCACCACGGTCAGCATGTTGGAGGCGCCGCCGCCGTTGATGACGACCATCACGGACAAGGACGGCGTCCCGTTCGCCTACCTCTACGACCAGTACCGCCTGCTCACGCCGCCGGACAAGGTCGCGCAGGTGATGAAGGACGCGCTGGTGTCCGCCGAGGACCGCCGGTTCTACGAGCACCAGGGCGTCGACTGGCTGGCCACGCTGCGCGCCGCGATGAGGAACCAGTCCGAGGGCACCGTCTCCCAGGGCGCCTCGACGATCACGCAGCAGTACGTGAAGAACCACCTCGTGCACGTGCTGGAGCGGGAGGACGTCGGCGGCCAGAAGGAGGCGCAGGAGCAGACGATCGCGCGCAAGCTGCGCGAGGCGCGCATCGCGATGCACGTGGAGAGCCGGCTGAGCAAGGACGAGATCCTGTCGCGGTACCTGGACGTGGTGCCGTTCGGCGGCACGATCTACGGCATCGCCGCGGCGTCGCAGGCGTACTTCAACACCACGCCCGACCAGTTGACCGTGCCGCAGGCCGCGATGCTCGCCGGCATGGTCAACAGCCCGACGTTCCTGGACCCGGAGGCGCGGCCGGACAAGGCGGTCGAGCGGCGGAACATGGTCATCGACCTGATGGCGGAGAACGCCAAGCTGTCGCGCGAGCAGGCCGAGGTGCACAAGCGGGCACCGCTGGGGCTGGCCACGCCCGTGCGGCCGCTGTCGACCGGGTGCGTCGGGTCGGGGCCGGAGGTCGGCTTCTTCTGCTCGTTCGTGGTGAACCACCTGACCCGCAACGGCTACTCGTTGAACGAGTTGAAGATCGGTGGCTACACCATCCAGACCACTCTGGACCGCGCGCTCACCCTCCAGGCCAAGCAGGCGGCCGAGGCGCAGGTGCCCAAGACCACGCCGGGCATCGCGAACGCGGCGGCGATCGTGCGGCCGGGCAAGGACCGGCACGAGGTCGTGGCGCTGGTGGCCAACCGCGACTACGGGCTCAAGCAGGACCAGTTCCAGACGCAGTTCGACCTGCCCAGCGCGGTGGAGAACAAGTTCGGCGCGGGGTCGGTGTACAAGGTGTTCACGGCCGCGGCGGCGATGGAGAAGGGCGGGCTCGGGGTCGACAGCGTGGTCCAGTCGCCCGGTTCGTACGCCTCAAGCGTGTTCCGCGGCGGCGCGCCGGGGTGCCCGGGCACCGGCGAGCCGTTCACGTACTGGTACTGCCTGCGCAACCACGACGGCAGCTACCCGCCCCAGATGACGTTGACGCAGGCGTTGTCGACCTCGCCGAACACCGCGTTCGTGATCCTGGAGGAGAAGGTCGGGTTGGACGCGGTGGTCGACATGGCGCACCGGCTCGGCATGCGGGAGACGTTGGCGACCAACATCGCGGGCGTGCCGCCGGACCCGAAGGCGAAGCAGAAGGAACTGCGGGTGACGCAGGCGGAGTTCTACAAGGGGTCCGGGAACGCGTCGTTCACGCTGGGGCCGGCGCCGACGAACACGCTGGAGCTGGCGAACGTGGCGGCGACGCTGATGTCGGGTGGCACGTGGTGCCGGCCGACGCCGATCGTGAAGGTCACCGACCGGCACGGCAAGGACGCCGCGTACGCCGAGCCGCCGTGCGAGCAGGTGGTGGAGGAGCCGCTGGCGAACGCGCTCGCGGTGGCGATGAGCGAGGACGACCAGGACCGCGGCACGGCCGCGGCGGCCGCGAAGCAGTTCGGCTGGACGCGGCCGGCGCTGGGGAAGACGGGCACGACGGAGGAGTACAAGTCGGCGGCGTTCCTCGGCGCGACCCCGGACTACGCCGGTGCGGTGCAGGTGTTCAACGACAGCACGTCGCCGCGCGGCATCTGCGTGCAGGGAGGCCCACCCCGCCTGTGCGACGAGGGTGACATCTACGGCGGCACCCTGCCCGCGCGGACGTGGTTCGACTTCATGATGAAGGCGCACGCCAACCTGCCCGAGAAGCCCTTGCCGCCGGTGGACCCGCGCTACCGCGGCCGGTGATCGGGGCCGGGTCGCCCCTGGCCGAGCGACCGGGCGCCGAGCACCACGCACAGGCACAGGACCGGCAGCACGGCCAGCGCCCGGCTCTGCGAGCTCGCGTCCGCCACCAGCCCGATCAGCGGCGGCCCGAGGAGGAACCCGGCCCAGCCGGCCGTGGCCACACCCGCGATCGCCTGCGCCGCGTGGGCATCGGACTGGGCCGCCGCCGCGCTGAACCCCACCGGGACGATGCACGCCAGGCCGAGGCCGAAGGCGCCGAACCCCACCAGCGCGACCCAGAACTCCCCCACCACCAACGCCACCGCCAGGCCGACCGCGCCGAACCCCGCCAAGCAGCCGACGACCCGGGCCGCGCCGAACCGCGCCACCCACCGGTCGCCCATGGCCCGCCCGAGGAGCATCAGCGCCGCGAACACCGCGTAACCCCAGCCCGCGCGCTCCGCCGGCACCCCGACGGTGTCGCGCAGGTACAGCGCCGCCCAGTCGCCCACCGCGCCCTCGCACAGCAGGCCCGCGAACATGATCGCGCCCAGCAGCAGCACCCGGCGGTCCCGCCACGGCAGCCCGAGCCGGTGCCCGTCCACGGCGTGGTCGTCGCCCAGCATCGCCCTGGTCAGCGGCAGCGCGAGCAGCAGCACCACGCCCGCGGCCACAAACATCTGCGTGGCCAGGTCCAGCCCGGTGGCGATCGCCAGCGCGCCCAACCCGACCCCGACGAACGCGCCGAAGCTCCACCACGCGTGGAAGCCGGACAGGATCGGCCGGCCGTACCCGGCCTCGACCGCGATGCCCTGGGAGTTCATCGCCACGTCCAACGCGCCCTGGAACCCGCCCCACAGCGCGAGCCCGGCGAACAACGCCCACGGCGCCCAGGCCAACCCCAGCAACGGCGACGCCGCCCCGTACGCGAGGAACGCCACCAGCACCACCCGCCTGCTGCCCCACCGCGCCACCCAGCCGCCGACCAGCAGCATCGCGCCCACCGAACCGACCGGCGCGCCCAGCAGCGTCAACCCCAACGTGCCGTCGCCGAGCGCCAACCGGTCCTTCACCGCCGGGATGTGGGGCGTCCACGCGGCGAACACGGCGGCGTGCACGGCGAACACGACCGCCGTGGCCACCCGCGCGCGGCGCGGCGGCGGGTGCACCACCACGTCAGACAAGCCGTACCTCCACACCGGCGTCCCGCATCCGGGCCACCTCCTCCTCCGGCGCCTCGGAGTCGGTGACCAGCACGTCGATCGCCTCCACCGGGCACACCCGCCCGAACGCCGTGCGCCCGAACTTCGAGCTGTCGATCGCCGCGACCACGCGCGCCGACGCGTCGACGGCCGCCTTCTTCACCGCACCCTCGGCCAGGTCGTGCGCCGACACGCCGTCGCGCACGCTCAGCCCGCAGCTGCCGAGCACCACCGTGTCGAACCGCATCACCTCGAACGCGTGCTCGGTGAGCGGTCCGACGAACGCCAGCTCGCCGGGCCGGAGGTCGCCGCCCGGCAGCACGAGCCGCACCTGCTCCGCGCCGCGCAGCAGGTCCGCCGCGTGCAGCGACAGCGGCAGCACGGTCATCCGCCGGTCGATCAGCACCCGGGCCACCTCCACGGTGGTGCTGCCGCCGTCGAGCACGACCGCCTCACCGTCGTCCAGCAGCGCGGCGACCGCCGCGCCGATGCGCCGCTTGACCTCCAGCCGCTGCCGGGACCGCGCCGCGTACGGCGTCTCCTCGCCCGTCAGCATGCCGACCGCCGCACCGCGCACCCGCCGGAGCAGGCCTTCCCGCTCCAGCACGTCGAGGTCGCGCCGCACGGTCATCTCCGAGGCTCCCACCAACCCGGCCAGGGTGCCGACCGCCACGCGTTCACCGCCGCGCAGGCGCTGGAGGATCTTCTCGTGCCGCCACGCAACATCCATGGTGTTCAGCTGAACATCCGCGATGTTTGAAGGTCAACACCCTGGCGGGTGATGGGACGATCCGGTAGGACTGGGCACCGGCACCGTTTGGTATAGACCACTGGAGGACCGCATGACGACCGAGCTCGCGACCGATTCCGACTACGGCGACGTCGTGCGCAACCACCTGACCAGGGTGGAGCAGCAGAACGCGGGGGCACTGGACGACGTGGCCGAACTGGTGCTGGCGAGCGTTCGCGCGGACGGCATGGTGCTCACCGCCGGCGCCGGCCACTCCCTCGCCGCGGTCGCCGAGACGTTCTACCGCGCCGGCGGCCTGGCCTGCGTGCGCCCGATCTACCACCCGGAACTGCTGCCCATGCACGGCGCGGTGAGCAGCACGGCCGCCGAACGCCGCTCCGGCCTGGCCGCCGAGGTGCTGCGCGAAGCGGGCCTGGCCGCGCACGACCTGCTGTTCGTCTTCTCCACCTCGGGCGTGAACCCCTACCCGGTGGAACTGGCGGTGCTCGCGGCGGACGCCGGCTGCCCCGTGGTGGCGGTGACGTCGGTCGCGGCGAGCGCGCTCGCACCGCGCCGTGCGGGCACGACGCTCGCCGAGAACGCCACCGTGGTGCTGGACAACCTGGTGCCGCCCGGCGACGCGACCTACCCGCTCGCGAACCCCGTCACCGCCGCCGTCTCCACGATCGCGACCGCGTTCCTGTGGAACCTGCTGATGGTGCGCCTGTTCGACAAGGCGGCCGAGGCGGGCGTGCCGCTGCCGCTGTGGCGCAGCGCGAACGTCGAGGGCGGCGACACGGCCAACGCCGACCTGCTGCGCAAGTACCACACGCGGGTGCCCCAGCTGGGCTGAACCGAAGTTCACGAATTCTCCACACGGTCGGGTTAATCTCCGACCGGCAAGGGGGGTTATTCGTGAACGAGAGAACGAAGCGGTGGGTGCTGACCGGTGGGGGCGTCGCGTCGGTCGCGGTGATCGTGGCGGGCGTGCTGGTGCTGTGGCCGGACGACGGGCCGGCGACCGAGGACAAACCCCCGAGGGTGGGCCCGGGTGTCGTCGCCCAGCAGTTCTTCACCGCGATGATGTCCGGCCAGGCGGGACAGGCCGCGGCGGCCACCGACGCGGTGGACGCGGCGGGCGCGGCGATCGCCCGGACCCAGCAGGGCATGCCGGGGGTGTCGTTCCACGCGCAGCTCGGCGCGCTGCCGCAGGTGCCCGAGGGCGCCACGACGACCTCGGTCGACGCGGCCGTCACGTGGACGCTGCCCGGCGGCGTGCCGTTGCGGTACCCGACCCGGGTCGAGCTGCGGCTGGCGGACGACCGGTGGCGGGTGCACTGGTCGCCGACCCTGCTGCACCCGCAGCTCGCCGAGGGCCAGAGCCTGGCCTACACCACGACCGCCGCCGACGGCGCGCTGCTCGACCGCCACGGCGCGCCCGTGCCGCCGGGCTTCGCGCCGGTGGTGATGGACTCGGTGCGGCAGACCGTCGGCGCGTTGAACGGCACGCCCGGTTGGCAGGTCGCCATCGTCGACCCGAACGGGGCACCGGTCGCCGTGGTGCAGGAGCAGAAGGCGCAGGGCGCGAGGACGACCACGGTCACGTTGGACCCGAAGACCCAGGCCGCCGCGCAGGCCGCGGTCGACCAGGTCGGCGAGGCGGCGATGCTGGTGGCGATCCAGCCGTCGACCGGCGAGATCCTGGCGGTGGCGCAGAACCAGACCGCCGGACGCGACCCGCTCGCGCTGTACGGCCGGTACGAGCCCGGGTCGACGTTCAAGGTCGTCACCGCCACGGCGGCGTTGACCGGCGGGTTGGCGACCGCCGACACGCCGGTGGCGTGCCCCGGCAAGGCGACCATCGGCACCCGGCAGATCACCAACGAGGACTCGTTCGAGCTGGGCACGGTGCCGCTGCGCCGGGCGTTCGCGGCGTCGTGCAACACCAGCTTCGGCCGGCTGGCGGCGTCCCTGCCCGCGACGGCGCTGCCCGAGGCCGCCGCGTACTTCGGGCTGGCGTCGGACTTCACCGTCGCGGGCATCACCACGAACACCGGCAAGATCCCGCCCGCCGACTCCGTGCCCGCCCGGGTGGAGGCCGGCATCGGCCAGGGCCAGATGCAGGCGACGCCGTTCGGCATGGCGCTGGTCGCGGCCACGGTCGCCAACGGCCGCACGCCCGTGCCGCAGCTGATCCGGGAGATCCCGACCGAGGGCACGCAGCCGACGGCGTTGCCCGGCGGGGTCGCGACCGCGCTGCGTTCGATGATGGGCGAGGTGGTGACCGGTGGCACGGCCCGGGAGCTCGCCCCTTACGGTGCGGTGCGCGGCAAGACCGGCACCGCCCAGTTCGGTGACGGTTCGCGGGCGCACGGGTGGTTCATCGGGTACCGGGGCGACCTCGCGTTCTCGGTGCTGGTGGTGAACGGCGGCTCGTCCAAGGTCGCGGTGGCCGCCTCCGGCACGTTCCTCGGCGGTCTCTAGCTCGGTGGTCTCCCAGACAGCGGTCTCTAGACGGCTGCCTCCGCGGTCCGCGCGGGCGCGCCCGTCGTCTCGGCGGGCTCCCCGCCCTTCTCCGACTCGTCGAACTGCGTCCGGTACAGGTCGGTGTAGCGCCCCTCGGCCGCGAGCAGCTCGGCGTGCGTGCCGCGTTCCACCACTCGCCCGTCCTCCACGACCAGGATCTGGTCCGCCGCCCGGATCGTGGACAGCCGGTGCGCGATCACCAGCGCGGTCCGGCCGCGCAACGCCTCGGTCAGCGCGACCTGCACGGCGGCCTCCGACTCGGAGTCCAGGTGCGCGGTCGCCTCGTCCAGGATCACCACGCGCGGCCGGGCCAGCAGCAGGCGGGCGATGGTCAACCGCTGCCGTTCACCGCCGGACAGCCGGTAGCCGCGCTCGCCCACCACGGTTTCGAGGCCGTCGGGCAGTGATCCGACCAGGGTGTCCAGGCGGGCGCGGCGCAGCGCGTCCCACAGTTCGTCCTCGGTCGCGCCGGGACGCGGGTAGCTCAGGTTCGCGCGGATGGTGTCGTGGAACAGGTGCCCGTCCTGGGTGACGACGCCGACCGCGCGGCGCAGCGACTCGAACGACAGCTCGCGCACGTCCACGTCGGAGAGCCGGACGGTGCCGGCATCGGCGTCGTAGAGCCGCGGCACCAGCGAGGCGATGGTCGACTTGCCCGCGCCGGACGAGCCGACGAGTGCGACCAGCTGGCCGGGCTCGGCGCGGAAGCTGATGCCGTGCAACACCTCCTCACCACCGCGTGTGTCCAATGTGGCCACTGATTCCAGTGAGGCCAACGAGACCTTGTCCGCCGCCGGGTAGGCGAACCGCACGTCGTCGAACTCCACCGACACCGGGCCGTCGGGCACGCGGCGCGGTCGTTCCGGTTCGGTGATCATGGGCTTGAGGTCCAGTACTTCGAACACCCGTTCGAAGGACACGAGGGCGGTCATCACGTCGACCCGGGCGTTGGCCAGGGCGGTGAGCGGCGAGTACAGGCGGGTGAGCAGCAGGGCCAGGGACACCACGGTGCCCGCGGCCAGGTGGCCGGTGAGCGCGAGGTAGCCGCCGAGGCCGTAGACCAGCGCTTGGGCGAGTGCCGAGACCAGGGTCAGGCCGGTCATGAACCAGCGGGTGGCCATCGCGGTGCGGACGCCGATGTCGCGGACGCGCTCGGCCCGTTCACCGAACTCCGCCACCTCGTCCTCGGGTCGGCCGAACAGCTTCACCAGCGTCGCGCCGGGGGCGGAGAACCGTTCGGTCATCTGGGTGGTCATACCCGCGTTCAGCGTGGAGGCTTCGCGTTGCAGGTCCGCCATCCGGGCGCCCATGCGGCGGGCCGGGATCACGAACACCGGCAACAACACCAGGGCGAGTGCGGTCACCTGCCACGACAGGGTGAACATCACGCCCAGTGAGAGCCCCAATTGGATGACATTGGTGACGACCCCGGAGAGCGTCGACGTGAACGCCCGCTGCGCGCCGATCACGTCGTTGTTCAGCCGGCTGACCAACGCACCGGTGCGCGTTCGGGTGAAGAACGCCACGGGCATCCGCTGCACGTGCCCGTACACCGCGACCCGCAGGTCGTGGATCAACCCCTCCCCGATCCGCGCCGACTGCCACCTCTCGACCAGCCCCAACCCCGCATCCACCACCGCGATCCCCGCGATCACCACGGCCAACCAAACCACCACCGACACACCCCGCCCGCCGACGATGGCATCCACCACCCGCCCCGCGAGCACCGGCGTGCTCACCGCGAGTACCGCGGACACCACCGTGAGCAGCAGGAACACCACCAACTTCGCCCGATGCGGCCCCGCAAACCCCAACACCCGCCGAAACGTCCCCCGCCGCACCCCGGTAGGCACATCGGACGCCCGCATCGCACTGCGCATCAAACCCCAGGAACCGTCCACGACAGACAGCAACGCCCCCACCACCCCCAACGTTCCCGCTCACCCCAACCACCCTCCCCCCACCCGTCCGCGCGGCCGGACCAAAACCCGCCAACCGCCCCGCCCCAGCCTCACGGGACGCACGTGACCAGTCGCGCGCCAGCGAACCTGGCCGGTCGCGCGCCGCTGAATCCGGCGGGTCACGGGCCAGCGGATCTGGCGCCAGGGCGCGGGTCGCGGCGCGCGGTCAGGCCGAGGCGAACGCGGATCGCGGGGCAAGCCGGGCGGACGGCAGTCAATCCGGCGGGTACGGGATCGCGCGCGGAGCCGTACCCGCCGGGCCGCAGATCGCGGGCGACGGCCGAATCCGGCGAACCGAAGTCGCGGCCAAGCCGGTCGGGTTGCGATCAGCGGTCCCGAGGGCGGCCAAGCCGGGCGGCTGGGATCGCAGGCGAGCCGGGCGGCAGCGGGCGCGCCAGCAGGCGCAGATCACGGGCGGCAGCCAGGTCCGGCGGCGCGGATCGCGCGCGAGCGGGGCGGGCGACGGTCGCGGGCTGGGAGCGCGGGCGAGCCGGACATGCGGCGGGCGGGTCGGCGAGCGCGGATCACGGGCGAGCAGGGCGACGACAGTCGCGGGCTGCGGTCGCGCCGGGCGGGCCGGCCACCGGATCCCTGGCCGGCTGGCGGATCCCAGGCGGGCGGATCCCAGGCCGGCGGATCCCAGGCCGGCGGATCCCAGGCCGGCGGGTCGCGGGCGGCAGGGCCCCAGGCGGGCGGGTCGCGGGCGAGCGGGTCGCGGGCGGGCGGCGACCGGCGGTAGGGAGCGGCTGCCAGGGTCGCGGCTGCGAGGGTCCGGGGTCGCGGGCGAGCCGGGCGGGCGGCGGGGTCGCGCGGTCGGGGCGGCGGCGGGGTGGGGGCGCTGGGGCGGCGCGGGGTCCGGCGGCAGGGCGGCACGAGGGCTGCGGCGGCGGGGCGGTGGTGGTGGCAGGCAGGGCGGTGGGTGGTGTGTCGGCGGCGGGGCGGCGGCCGACCGGCTCGCGGATCGGGGCGGTGGTGGCCGGCGGGGTGGTCGGTGTGGTGAGTGGTTCGGGTGAGTGAGTGGGCTGGCTGGGGTGGTTCGGCGCTCGGTCATATCAACCGAGGTACGGGAACAGTGTTTCCGTACATTTTCGGATCGATCTCACCCGATCGTGTCCAACCTGGAGGGTCAGCCCTGGCCGCCGGCCAGGGCGGTCAGTTCGGCGAGTCGGCGCAGTTGTGCCTCGCGCTCGGCCCGCAGCTGCTGCTCCTCCGACGCACCCTCCGCCGCCGACGCCAGCAGCGCCAACGTCTCCCGCACCGCACCCGGCATCGGCTTCAGCACCTGCGCGACCAGGTCGTCCACCGCCGCGTCCAACCCGTCCGCCGGCACGACGGAGTTCGCCAGACCGATCCGCAACGCCTCCTCGGCACCGACGCGCCGTCCCGTCACGCAGATCTCGGCCGCGCGCGAGTACCCGACCAGGCGCACCAGCGGCAGCGTGCCGCCCAGGTCGGGCACCAGGCCGAGCGAGGTCTCGGCCATGCTGAACTTGACGTCGTCGGCGGCCACGCGGAAGTCGCACGCGAGGGCGAGTTGGAAGCCCGCGCCGATCGCGTGCCCGCGCACCGCGGCGACCGTCACCCGAGCCGGGTCGCGCAACCAGCGGAAGCCCTCTTGGAACTCCGCGATCAGCGCAGCACCCGCCTCGGGTCCCCGTCGCGTGATCTCCGGCAGACCCGGCTCGCCCTCCACCGGGGCGCCCGTGAACATGCGCCGGTCGAGCCCGGCGGAAAAGGCACGACCGGAACCCCGGACGACCACGACGCGGACGTCCGGGCCCAGCTGTTCGCCGATCGTCCGCAACGCCACCCAGGTCGACGGCGTCTGTGCGTTGAGCACCTCGGGACGGTCAAGCGTGATCGTCGCGCGCGGTCCGTCCACGACGAGCCGCACGCCTCCGCGTTCCAGCAGGCCGGCGTCGATGGTGGTCGGTGCCGACATGCGTGAACCTCCGGGTTTCGTCAGGCGTCGTCTCTCCTCGACGCCATGTGGTTACCGGAGGGTAGCTTACTTCTTCTTCGTGCGGGTGGCGCCACCGCGACCGCGCAGCTGCACACCGGACTCGCTGAGCACCCGGTGCACGAAGCCGTAGGAGCGCCCGGTGGACTCGGCCAACGCCCGGATGCTCGCGCCCTTTTCGTACTTCTTCTTCAGGTCAGCGGCCAGCTTGTCCCGCGTGGCGCCGGTGATCCGGGCGCCCTTCTTCAGGTCAGCCACCTTGTCCCGCCTTCCGTAGACAGCAGGTCGGGCCTTCGAAAGCCCCTGTCGTCGCAATGATCGAACACGAAGACCAAGAACGCCAGGTGATCAAGCGAAATGATCGGCGAGCGGTCGTTTGATCACACAGAGTCGATCAGGGCTCACGTTGTGGTGTGAAGTGCGAAACCCGTTGGCTCAAGCCAACTGCACGAGCTCCAGGTACTCCTGGGACCAGTGATCCTCGGTCCCGTCGGGCAGCAGGATCACCCGCTCGGGCTCAAGCGCTTCCACCGCGCCGGGGTCGTGCGTGACCAGGACGACGGCGCCCTCGTAGCGGCGCAGCGCGTCGAGCACCTGCTCGCGGCTGGCCGGGTCGAGGTTGTTGGTCGGCTCGTCCAGCAGCAGCACGTTCGCCGCGCTCGACACCAGACCGGCCAGCGCCAACCGGGTCTTCTCGCCACCCGACAACGTGCCCGCGGGCTGTTCGAGCTGCTCACCGCTGAACAGGAACGTGCCCAGCAGCGAGCGGAGCTGCTGTTCGGCCACGTCCGGCGCGGCGTGGCGGATGTTCTGCCACACCGTGGCCTCGTGGTCGAGCGTCTCGTGCTCCTGGGCGAAGTACCCGAGCTTGAGGCCGTGCCCGGCGATGACCTCGCCGTTGTCGGGGCGTTCCATCGAGCCGATCAGCCTCAGCAACGTGGTCTTGCCCGCGCCGTTGAGCCCGAGGATGACCACCCGTGAACCGCGGTCGATGGCCAGGTCGACGCCGGTGAACACTTCGAGCGACCCGTACGACTTGCTCAGACCCTCCGCGGTCAACGGCGTCCTGCCGCACGTGGCGGGCGACGGGAAGCGGATCTTGGCGACCTTGTCCGCCTGGCGGGTGTCCTCCAGGCCGGACAGCAGCTTCTCGGCGCGGCGGGCCATGTTCTGCGCGGCGACGGCCTTGGTGGCCTTCGCGCGCATCTTGTCCGCCTGCGCCATGAGCGCGCCGGCCTTCTTCTCCGCGTTGGCGCGCTCGCGACGGCGGCGCTTCTCGTCCGCGGCACGCGCTTCGAGGTACTTCTTCCAGCCCATGTTGTAGATGTCGACCTCGCCGCGCGTCGCGTCGAGGAACCACACCTTGTTGACCACGTCGTCGAGCAGCTCGACGTCGTGGCTGATCACGACCAGGCCACCCTCGTGCGACTTGAGGAACCCGCGCAGCCACGCGATCGAGTCCGCGTCGAGGTGGTTGGTCGGCTCGTCGATCAGCAGGATCGTGCTGGACTTCGCGCCGACACCGCCCTCGGAGGCGGCGAACAGGATGCGGGCCAGCTCGACGCGGCGGCGCTGACCACCGGACAGGGTGCGCAGCGGCTGGGCCAGCACGCGGTCGGCCAAGCCCAGGTTCGCGCAGATGCGGGCGGCTTCGCTCTCGGCCGCGTACCCGCCTAGGGCGGAGAACCGCTCCTCAAGACGGCCGTACTTGCGCACGGCCTCCTGCAGCTCGGTGTCGTCCACCAGCTCGGCCATGGCGGACTGCATCTTCTCCATGTCGCGGAGCAGCTGGTCCAGGCCTCGCGCGGACAGCACGCGGTCCTTGGCGACGACCGACAGGTCACCCTCGCGCGGGTCCTGCGGCAGGTAGCCGAGCTCGCCGGTGCGGCGCACTTCGCCCGCGTACGGCTGGCCCTCGCCCGCGAGCACGCGCAGTGAGGTGGTCTTCCCGGCGCCGTTGCGGCCGACGAGGCCGATGCGGTCGCCCGGCTGCACGCGCAGCGTGGCGTCGGACAGCAGGATGCGCGAGCCCGCGCGCAACTCGAGATCGGTTGCGGTGATCAAGTTTTACTCCGGGGTGTGGTCGTGCGAGGTCAACGGCGCGGCTGGCGCGGGACCTACTCGATCAGGATGACCACGGTTCCAGTCTACGGGGTGGGCGCCACTTGATTATCGAGGTGTGTCCACCGGCATACATTGCCCGCTATGACTTCGGACTTCACGGGCAGGACGGCCCTGGTCACGGGCGCCAGTCGGGGCATCGGGCACGGCATCGCGCTGGAGCTGCTGACGCGCGGCGCGTCGGTGACGATCACGGCCCGCAAGGCGGACGCGGTCGCCGCCGCGGCCGAATCCCTGGCCTCGACCGCGGGCGTCTCACCCGATCGGGTGTTGGCGGTGCCGGGGAACGCGGGCAGCGCCGACGATCGGGCACGGGCCGTCGAGTCGACCGTGGAGCGGTTCGGGCGGCTGGACGTGCTGGTGAACAACACCGGCATCAACCCGGTGTTCGGGGCGCTGGTGGACGCGGACCTGGACGCGGTGCGGAAGATCTTCGACGTCAACGTGGTCGCCGCGCTGGGGTTCGTGCAGCTGGCGTGGAAGGCGTGGATGCGGGAGCACGGTGGCGCGGTGGTGAACATCGCGTCGGTGGGCGGGCTGCGGTCGACCGGGGTGATCGGGGCGTACGGGGCGAGCAAGGCGGCGCTGATCCGGTTGACGGAGGAGCTGGCGTGGCAGCTCGGGCCGAAGGTCCGGGTCAACGCGGTCGCGCCGGCGGTCGTGAAGACGCGCTTCGCCGAGGCCCTGTACACCGGGCGTGAGGAGGCGGCGGCGGCCGGCTACCCGATGAAGCGGCTCGGGACGCCGGAGGACGTCGCGCGGCTGGTCGCGTTCCTGGCGTCGGACGGCGCGGAGTGGATCACCGGCGAGACCGTGCGCGTGGACGGCGGTCTGCTGGCCACCGGCACCCTGGGGTAGTTGTACCGACCTCACGGCAGCTCGGCGCTCGGTCTCGGAGCGGTAGGGGCGGGGTGCGTCTGTGGGTGAATCCCGGCGGCGGCGAGCGTGTCGCGCCACAGACGTGAGGGACCGGAACGCGATGGCGGTGTGCTGGGTCTCGTTGGGCGGGATCTCGGTGTAGGCCGGGCGGTGGCGCGGTCCAGGTGCGGCTTCAGGTGGGAGGCGGCGGCCCGGCCGCAAAGGCCATCCCCGGTCCGCGAGCAGACCGGGCCAGACGCAGCCTGCCTGCGGGGATCACCCGAGGCCCCTCCCTCATTCCAACATCATCCGACTACGTGTTCGACCGCCCACAACCTCTGCACGGGTCGGCCGTCAGCCGCGGATGGTGGTGAGCAGTGGATGTTCGGTGCTCGTGGATCTCGCGGTGGTCTGCGCGGTGGGGGAGGTCGTCCTCGTCGTGGTGGACGTGGGCGTCGGGTCCGGGCTGGTCGTCAGTGGCACCGAGGGGTTGGTCGAGGGGTTCGGTGGGTCCCCGACGGTCGAGGAGGTGGCGTCCTCCGGCGCGGTGGAGGGGCTGGTCGGGATGGGGGTGCTGGAGCTGCTCGCCGGACCCGGCGGGCCCGCCGGGCTGTTGTCGCCGTTCGGGGGCTGGTTCAGGGCGAAGGCGACCACCACCGCCACCATCGCGGTGCCCGTCCCGGTCGCGGCCACCGCGTAGGCACGGCGGCGGCGTTTGATCCGCACACCCCGGTGGACGATGTCCACGGCCCCGAACGACCGCGGCAGCGGCTGGATGTTCAGTTCCTCGAACGTCTTTCTCAGCTCGTCCTCAAGCACCGCGCCTCACCTCCTGCCACAACTCGCCGAACTCCGGTCCCAGCCTCTGCCGCAACGCCTTCAGGCCGCGGCTCGTGTTGCTCTTCACCGTGCCCACCGAGCAACCGAGGGCCGCGGCCGTCTCCTCCACCCCCAGGTCGTGCCAGTACCGCAGCACGAGCGTCGCCCGCTGCTTGGCGGGCACGGCGCTCAACGCCTGCCACACCACCAGCTTGTCCTCGCTCAACGACCCCGCCACCGGCACCTCCGGCAACGCGTCGGTGAGCTTCTCCCGTTTCCACCGCACGCGGCGTCGCTCGGCCAGGAACGTGCGCACCACGATCTGCCGGAGGTAGGCGTCCAGCCCTTCGCGCTGCGCCAGCTTCGGCCCCGCCAGGTAGAGCTTGAGGAACGCGGACTGCACCACGTCTTCGGCCTCGTGGTGGTTGCCGCACAACAAGAGCGCGGTGAAGCGCATCGAGTCGGCGCACCGGTCGAAGTAGTGGGTGAACTCCGCGTCCCAGCTCACGCCGTCAGCGCCTCGTGGTGGCCGTCGGCGAGGTAGACAGCGGCGGCCTCGTCGTCGTGGTCGTCACGGGGAAGGACGCACCGGGCGAGGTCGTCACCGTCGACGTCACCGGCGGCCGGGACGACGTGGGCTCGGGGTGCACCGTGGTCGGCCTCGGGGTGACCTCCACCGGCATGCTCGTGGTCGCGGGCGGCTGGGTCACCGTCGACTGCGGTTCGGTCGCGATGGAGGTCGGCGAGGTGGTGGCCGGCGAGGTGGCGACCGGTGACGTGCTGACCGAGGTGGGGGACGGCCGGGTGGTGGTCGACACGGGCGCCTCGTCGCCGCCGCCGGACGCCAGCGCGGGCACGGCCACGGCGACACCGCCGAGCACGATCGCTCCCGCCGCCAGCACGAGTCGTTTGCGCAGCAAGACTGCTCCTCGGGTTCGTGGGGCCACCGCGGTCCGGTGCCCCCTCACCCTTATGAATGCGGTCGGGGTGGGCGGGGGTTGTCACGACTTCCCGGGTGATTCCCGGACCACGACCTCCACCGCCCGCACCCGGACCGCGGCCTCGTCCAACACCGCCCGCCGGGGCTCCGGCACGTCCAGCACCCGCGGTGAGGCCAACGCGAACACCTCGTCCAGCCGGCGGTCACCCCGCAGCGCGTCCAACGCCTGCCGGTCACCACCGAGCACGACCGCGTCCAGCTCACCCACCCGAGGCGCCAGCACCCGCGCCGCGTCGTCCGCCGCGGCCTGGAGGGCGACCCGCGCCTGCCCTTCCCGCCGCCGGGCGAACCGCTGCTGCGACCACCCGCCCGCTTTGTTGCGCCCGTGCACCTGACGACTGTCCGTGGTCGACATGAGCACCACCCCGTCCCGCGCCACCCCGATGCTGTGCCCGCCGAGCCGCACCAGCAGCAGCCCGACCCGACGCGAAGTGAACGCGTGCGCCAGCAACGCGTCGAGCACGAGACCATCGGACTCACCCGACGGAGTGAATTCACCGAAGGCGGCGTCGACCGAAGCCGTAGCTCCGTCCACCGCCGTGACCAGGCAACGGTCGGCGGTCACCGAGGTCGAGCGCGCTCCCCCGTGCCGGGCGGCGAACCGCGAGAACCACCCTTCCAGGCGTTC
Source organism: Saccharothrix stipae (assembly GCF_054781895.1). Lineage (NCBI taxonomy): Bacteria > Bacillati > Actinomycetota > Actinomycetes > Pseudonocardiales > Pseudonocardiaceae > Saccharothrix > Saccharothrix stipae. Next base: position 121,674 of record NZ_BAAGTN010000012.1, read on the forward strand.
CGGCGGCACCTCGACCGCCCGTCCGCCGCCGGAGACCGGGCGGACCCTGCTCATGCGGGCGCGACCGCGACCCAGACCGGTAGCGGGTGCCCGCACTCGGCCGGCGAGAGCCGCTGCACCGCGCCGAACCCGGCATCGGCCAGCGACGCGGAGATCTGCTCGGGCGACAGCACCCGGTGCCGGGTCGACACGGTGTTCGCGACCTCCCACGTCTCCGCGCCGCGCACCAGCCGCACCACTTCCAGGGCGTAGGACTCGCCGTCGGCCGACCAGTCCCACAGCTGCACGGTCACCTGCCGGTCCGGCCCCCGCCCGGACACCTTCGGCGGCGGCGCGGTGGGCCGCAACCGGCCGAGCTTGTCCAGCTCGGGCACGGCGGCGACGAACAGCCCGCCCGGCCGGAGCGCCTGCCGGGCCAGCACCAGCGCCTGGTCGAGCGCGTTCTCGTGGGCCAGCCGGGGCAGCAGGTCGTCGCCCGCGCGGACCACGTCGACCGGCGGCCCGCCGTGGTGGCGCACCACGTCGAGCAGGTCGAGCACCACGTGGTGGCCGTCGCCGAGCACGGCGGCGGCGACCTCCGTCAACGGGTCCTCCGGCAGGGGCACGAGGTCCTGGGCGGCGGTCACCGGGCACACAGTAGGCCCAACGGATCAACACCCGCCAACGACACGTGGCCAGCGGGGCGCACGGCGAAGCGCACGGCGGAGCGGGTGACGAAGCAGGTGACGACGCACACGACCGGGCACGCCGCCCGCTGCCGAACGGTCGCTTACCGCGCACCGGTACCGAAGGGCCCGCCGCCACGACCCCGAAGCCCCCGTTGCACAATGTTACCGACGGGTTTACAAAGGAGAGAGCACGGATGTTCACCACTTGACAGAACGATGCCCATCCCAGTGAACTCGTAACCCGTATGGCCCAATCATTGACTCCACCTGGTAGGCACCAACGCCCTGCGTTGGCGGGTAGGGTCACTGGGGCGTGATCTCATGACAGCGGGGAGTCACAATGACCAACGCTGCCGGTCGACCCAACCTGTCCGTCGACGAACTCGACTCGGCGGGCCACGGCAGTCTTGCGCAGCTTCTCACCACGGGACCCTTCCCCGAGGCGCTGAGAGCCGCGATCAAAGCAAGCAGGCTGAGTCTCGACCGCATCCAGCACCGTCTCGCGCTGCGCGGGGTCACCATCAGCGTCGCGACGCTGAGCTACTGGCAGTCCGGCCGACGCCGACCCGAGCGACCCGAGTCGCTGGAGGCGCTGCGCCACCTGGAGACCGTGCTCGGCGTACCGCAGGCAGGCCTGTCGGCGCTGCTGGGGCCGCCGCGCCCGCGCGGCAGGCGGTCGCGGCCGACGACGATGATGCCGATCGACGCGCTGTGGGCGCGTCGCGAGCGGGTGGCGACCCTGCTCACCAAGGTGGACACGTCCTCGGACGTGAAGCTGGGCCGGATCAGCCAGCACGACCGCATCGAGATCGCCGCGGACGGCGGTCAGCGCTCGGTGTGGGTGCGCCAGATCCTGCGCGCCGAGCAGGACGGCCCGGACCGCTGGGCGCTGGTGTTCGAGACCGAGCAGGCGGACGTGCTGCCGCAGGTGGTGAACCTGCGCAACTGCCACCTCGGCCGCGTGGTCGAGGACACCGAGGCCAACATCATGGCCGCCGAGATGATGTTCGACCGGCCCCTGAGCAGGGGCGAGACCATCATCATGGAGTACGAGCTGCTGTTCGCCGAGGGCCACTACCCGGCGGGCAACAACACGTTCACCCGCAAGTTCCGGCTGCCGGTGCGCGAGTACGTGATCGAGGTGCGGTTCGACCAGTCCCACCTGCCCGCCCGCTGCCAGCAGTTCAGCGTGCCCGCCGGTGACGACACCCCGGCCCGGCGCCGCAACCTGGCGCTGGACGCGGCCGGTGGCGTGCACGCCGTGGCGCTCGGTTTCGGGCCCGGCGTGTTCGGCATCCGCTGGGAGTGGCCGAAGTAACACGTGAACAAAAGGGCCCCGGAAGCGTGCTCCCGGGGCCCTTTTCGTCGATCAGATGTAACCGTTGATCTTCAGCGAGACCGCGCGGATCGAGCCGCGGTCGGACGCGGCACCGTCCACGACCTTGAACGTCCACGTGCCGTCGACCGGCTCCGCGAGCAGCCCGCCCAGCGGGGTGGTGGGCCGCCACGTGCCGGTGTACGGCGCGAGGTTGCTGGTCACCGAGGAGAACGGCTGCGCGGCGGTGTCGTCGAACACGACCTGGCACAGGTTGTTGCCGGTCGAGCCGTTGCGCTGGAACACCGTGGCCGTCGCGCCGGACGGCGAGGTCAGCGTGCCGACCAGGTCACCGACGAACGTGTGGTCGATGCCGACGGTCGTCGCGCCGGTGTTCGCGTTGCAGGTGTCGCCGTCGATGGAGAACACGATCTTGGAGCCGCGGCCGACGCCGCTGACCGGGATCTGCACCGCGACGCCGGTGGCGTCGTTGTCCGGGATGGCCACGACCGGCCCGGCGTAGGCGAACGTCCTGGTGTCGCGGGACGGCTCGCCGACGTTGAGCGTGAACGAGCTCGTGGTCGGCGAGGTCGAGCCCGCGAACGTCACCCGGGCGTCCAGCCGGACGGCCGAGCCGACGCCGAGGGACGCGGGCACGGTCACCTTGAACGTGTTGGTGACCGTCTGGCCGACCTCGACGTTGCCGTAGTACTTCGACCGGGGCGCGATCGTCACGCCCGCGGTGGGCGTGGTGAGCACGAGGCTGGTCGACGCGGCCGTGCCGTCACCGGAGTTGACCACCGGCACGGTGACCGTTGCCGTGGTGTTCGGCTTGAGGTACTGGCTGCCGTCGGCGTCGTTGACCACGGACGGCTTCGCCGCCTTCGCCAGCGGCTGCGGCGAGGCGCCGGTGTAGCCCAGCACCAGGTCGGCGCGCACGATGCCCGCGCCGGTCCGGTTGTCGACGCCCGCCTCGACGATGTCGATCGCGGTGGCGGTCAGCGCCTGGCGCACCTCGGCCGGCGACAACCCGGGGTTGCCGGACAGCACCAGGCCCGCGATGGCCGCGGCGTTCGGCGCGGACGCCGACGTGCCGAAGAACGGGTTGAACCCGGCCACGCTGGTCTGCACGCCGTCCGCCGCGGTCAGGTCCGGCTTCTGCCTGACCTCCTCGCGCGGGGTGCCGTCGGGCGCGAAGAACACCCGGCGCGGACCGTCGGAGGTGAACCGCTCGGGCTTCTGCGTGCCGTCGAACGCGTTCGGGAACGGGCCGCGCGGGTTGGCCGGGTCGCCCGGCTCCAGGTCGAACGGCAGCGGGTTGTTCGCCGGGGCGGCCGCCACGCTGATCGCGCCCTTGGCCGCGGAGTGGCCGCGGGTCACGCCGGAGGTCGCGAACTTCTTCAGCCCGTCGGAGGAGTCCTTGAAGCGACCGCCCAGGGCGGACAGCGACAGGTACTTGTCCTCACCGCGGAACTTCACCACGGCCAACCGCAGGCCGAAGGCGCTCGCGGGCGTGTTCAGCCGCTCGTACGGGTCCTGGCTGCCGTCCTGCACGCCCTGGCTGAACGACACCACGTTGCCCTGCGAGTTCGCCAGGTACAGGTCGTAGTCGTTGAACGACGAGGTCAGCGGGTCGGACCAGAACAACGTCACCGGGACGTTGCCGGAGCTGTCCGACAGCGGGTTGAACACCTGCTTGGCGTCCGGCGAGGGGTTGAAGTCGTGCGCGGTGCCGGCGAACTTGCCGACGCCGACGCCGGAGTCGACGAACTGGCCCTCCCAGTGGCCCGAGGTGCCGTCGGCGACGTTGCCCTCGTTGCCCGCGGAGGAGAAGAACAGCGCGCCGTCGGCGGTGACCGCGTCCACGGCCTGCGCGATCACGCCGTCCTGGAACGGCGACTCGTTGAAGTAGAGGATGTCGTCCACGATGACGTCGCAGCCCAGCTGCGAGCGCAGCGCGCGGATGTTGTCGGCGAAGCTCGCGTCGCCGTTGATCGCGGTGGCGAAGCCGAGGCTCGCGTTCGGGGCGATGTCGTGGAGGATCTCCAGCATCGCGGTGCCCTCGTTGCCCGAGCCCTCCTGGCCGGGCAGGACCTCGACGCCCGCGGGCAGCTCACCGGCGGCCTGCGACAGGGCCAGCGAGTCGACGCCGTCGGACAGCGCGCACAGCTTCACGCCGGTGCCGGTGACGCGGAAGTCGTCACGCGCGGTGTCCGCCGCGTGCGCCCGGTCACCCTCGCCGGTCCGGATCGCCTGCGGTGCGATCAGGGCCTCGCGGGTGCGGGCCTCGATCTCCCTGGCCTTGTCCTCCTTCGAGGGGACGGGGTCGGCCTTGCGGTCCTTCTGGTTGAACGTCTTGTACTCGACCGCGGCCTCGACGCGGCGGACGTCACCGCGGGCGGAGAGGGAGGTCAGCGCGTTCAGCGGCAGCTGGGCGCGGACGGTCTTGCCCTCCGTGGAGACCGAGCGGATGCCGCCGCCCGCGGCCTTCACGGCGGCGACCAGGTCGTCGGTGACCTTGAAGGCGCGGATGTCCACCACGACGGTGTTTCCGCTGTGGACCTTCACCCCGGTCTGGAGGGCGGGGAGCTTGTTGAGCGTCGTGGCGTTCCCGCGGCGGCGCTGCTCGACCACGAGCGCGCTGTCCACTTTGGACTCGGCTTCGGTGAGGGACTTCTTGATGTCCTGCAGCGCGGCGATCTGCGCCGCGGTCCGCGCTTCGACGCCCTTGGACGCCTTGGTCGGGTCGGCGGTGGCGGGCGCTGCGACGCCCGCGGTCAACAGCACGGCGGCACCCGCCGCGATCAGGGCGTTTCTTCGCAAACGACGTTTCGGTGAGCGCACAGGCGTCTCCCCCAGATTGGCGTGCCCCCGACGCACGCGGCCTCCGGTCGGATGTCTCCGACCGAGGGGTCAACGTATTGCGCACGGCCAAGTACCGTCTGCCACCGTTCGGCCTACTTCGCAGACGGTCGATCCATCACATTTCACAGTACAAAAGCATCTGTCCACAGCTGACCGGTTCGTCCGGACAGTGCGTCGAGCAGCGCCGCGGCCTGGTTGTCGGTGAGCGAGGCGACGAAGTCGACCACCGCCCGGCCGCGGGCCAGCGCCCGAACCGCGTCCGGACCCGACGGCGTCTCCCCCGTGGCGCCGACGAGCACCGACGGGTCGGTCCGGGCGAGCGCGGCGTACTCGGCGCCCGCCAGCTCCACCAGGTCGTGCAGCCTGCGCGGCAGCCGGTTCGCCTCGTGCCGGTCGGTGACCCACTGCTCCAGCGCCTCGACCAGCGCGGTGAGCAGCCGCGCCTGGCCGCGCTGGTGCAGCGCGAGGTCGGGTCGGAGCAGCACGAACCGGCGGTGCACGAACTTCAGCACCTGCACCTCGTGCCACTGCGGCACGGCCAGCACCACGTGCCCCGAGCGGGTCGTCGGCTCCTCGACCACGCCGACCGCGTCCACCAGGCGGCGCGTCCAGCGGGCGGAGAACCCGGCGACGGCCTGCTCGGCCTCCACCGAGCCGTCGAACGGGACCGCCAGCAGGCCGTCGACCAGCTCCGCGCGCACCTTGGCCACGGCGTGCGCGAACACCTCGTCGTCCACCGCCCACGAGTCCTTGGCGTGCAGCCGGCGGCGCAGGGTCTCCAGCGAACGACCCGGTCGGCGTTGCTGGGCGGCGAGGTCGGCCAGGCTCAGACCCGCGAGCTCGACGGCGTGGTCGAGCCAGGTGTTCAGCTCGGTGGACACCGCCGCGTGCTGGAGCACACCCACCCGGTGGAAGTCCTCCAGGTCGTGGATGGCGTAGGCGATGTCGTCGGCGGTGTCCATGACCGACGCCTCCACCGTCTGCTGCCACGGCTCCAACCGGCCCGCGTAGAACGCGCGGGACTGCTCGACGTCGTCCACCTCGGTGACGTAGGCGGAGAACTTGGCGGAACCGGTGCCCGGCGCGTCGACGGGCTCGGCCGCGCCACGGGGCGGCGCCGGGAGGTCCCTGGGGTGCGGCTTGGGGTAGGACAGGCGCGTCCACGGGTACTTGAGCATCGCCGCGCGCACCGCCACGGTGAGGTCCAGCCCGACCGCGGCCGGACCCCGCGCGTCGGTGGTCGTGACGATGCGGAACGACTGGGCGTTGCCCTCGAACCCGTCCGACAGCCCGAACCGGTGCCGGGCCAGCCGGTCGAGGACCTGCTCGCCGAGGTGCCCGAACGGCGGGTGCCCCAGGTCGTGCGCCAGCGAGGCGGCCTCCACCACGTCCGGGTCGCAACCGCCGAGCTTCTCCAGCAGGTTGGCGTAGTCCGGGCGGGTGTTGAGGCGCTCGGCGATGGCGCGGGCCGCCTGGGCGACCTTCAGGCTGTGCGTGAGGCGGTTGTGCACCAGCAGGCCGGAGCCGGTCGAGCTGACGACCTGCGTGACGCCGCCGAGCCGCGCGAAGAACGGCGAGCTGGCCACGCGGTCCCGGTCGACGCGGAACGGGACCGTGGCCAGGTCGGCCTGCACGGCGTTCCCGCCGGAGCGGCGCTGCGTTCGGGGGTCGACGGTCTCGTGCTGCATGGCCTCGTGGTGCATGGCGGAGAACTTAGTCGCGGGGAACCACGGGCACCGGGTTGGCGCTACCGTTCAAGAGGGCGGATGGAGGTCGGCTTGGGGAGTGAGGAGTCGGGCCACTCGAACGAGCTCTCCGGTTCCGGCGAGTCGTTCGTGCAGGCGCGGGACGTGTCCGGCGGCATCCACTTCCACGCCTCGCGTGCACCGCGACCACGCCAGCTGCCGCTGCCGATCGGCCACTTCACCGGGCGCGAACCCGAGCTGGCCGAGCTGGACGCGCTGCTGGGCGAGCACTTCACCGAGGTGGTGGTCTCCGCGGTTTCCGGCACGGCGGGCGTCGGCAAGACCGCGTTGGCGATCCACTGGGCGCACCGCGTGCGCGACCGGTTCCCGGACGGGCAGCTGTACGTGGACCTGCGCGGCTACGACCGGGAACTGCCGTTGGAGCACGGTGACGTGCTCGCCGGGTTCCTGCGTGCGCTCGGCGTCGTGGACGTGCCGAACGACGTCCAGGAACGCGCCGCCCTCTACCGCAGCCTGCTCGCCGACCGCCGCGTGCTCGTGGTGCTGGACAACGCCCGCACCGCGAGCCAGGTCCTGCCGCTGCTGCCGGGCAGCCCCGGCTGCTTCGTGATCGTGACCAGCCGGGACGCCCTCCCGGAGCTGCGGGTCCGGTACGGCGCGCGAGGCGTCGACCTCGACCGGCTGCCACCGGCCGACGCCGTGCGGCTGCTCCGCACCTCGATCGGACGGCGGGTGGACGAGAACCCGGACGACGCGGTCGCGCTGGTGGAGCTGTGCGCACGGCTGCCGTTGGCGCTGAGGATCGCCGCCGAGGTGGCCGTGGTCCGGCCGCGCGCCTCGCTGGGCGAACTGGTGACCGAGCTGGCCGGCGAACGGCGGCTGCTGGGCCTGGCCCAGGACGACCGCACGATCCGCACCGTGTTCTCGTGGTCGTTCAAGCAGCTCGACGACGACTGCCGCGCGCTGTTCCGCGTGCTCGGGCTGCACCCCGGCAGGCAGTACGACACCGCGTCGGTCGCCGCGCTCGCCTCGGTGGACGAGGCGGAGGCGAACCGCCTGCTCGACGCGCTCGCCCGCGTGCACCTGGTGGAGGCCGGCGCGGACGGGCGGTTCGGCATGCACGACCTGCTCACCGCCTACGCCCGTGAACAGGCGGAGACCGTGATCGACCGGGAAGCGGCGGACCGCGCGTTCGGCCGGTTGTTCGAGCACTACGCGGCCAAGGCCCACGCCGCGCTCGACGCCGACGTGCCGGCCTGGTTCGAGACCGAACGGCTCAACCTCACCATCGTGGCGAAGCACGCGGCCCTGCGCGGCGTGCCGGCCTTCCGGCTCGGCGCGTACGAGCGTGACCTGGCGCTGCTCACCCGCGTGGTCGGTGACATCCCGCGCGCCCTGCAGTACTTCAGGCAAGCGCTCAAGACCTGCCGGACCTCCGCGTCCGACCTCGTGGACCGCATCGAGCTCGACCAGGCCGAGACGATGATCGCGGCGGGCATCCACTCCGAGGCGTGCTCGCTCTTCGACGAACTGCGCCTGCGGTGGCGGGACACCCACCCGCTGCTGGCCAGGCTGGACCAGCACCACGCCATGGCGGAACTGGCCAGGGGCGACGCCGAACGCGCCGCCGGACTCGCCGCGGTCGCGCGGGTCCGGTTCGCCGATGCGGGCGACCACCGGGCCGCGGCCAGCTGCGCGCTCACGCACCTCGCCGCGTTCACCGCCGAGCCGGAGCGACTGACCGGGGACGCGCGGTCCGAGCACTACCAGCGGTCACTGAGCACCGCGGCCGAGCTGACCAAGGCCGGTCTGCCCGACGAGGCCGCGTTCGCGGTGCTGCTCGGCGTGCGGCTGGTGATCGCCGACGGCGACGTCGGCCTGGCGGCCACGTTGATGCCGGAAACGGCTGCCAAGCGACCCGCCCGGATCGACTACCGGCTCCTGCTCCAGCTGTGCCGGGCGGAGATCGCGCTCAAGCGCGGCAAGGGCGACGACGTGCTGTTCGAGGTGGAAACCGCCTTCGGACTCGTGGAGCGGGAGCGCTCCGCCGAACTCAGCCCCGTGCCCATCGGCGGGTTGTACCGCAGACGGCTCCGTGACCTCGCGTTGGACGTGGTCGTGCAGCGGCAGGATCCCGGCGCTCTCTTCACCTTCACCGAGCGTGCCCGCGTGCAACGCCTCAAGTACGCGCCGGCACGACCGGCGGCCGACGCGGCCACGCTCGACCAGGTGGTGCACGCGATCGGTGATCGTGCGCTGATCAGCTTCGTCACCGTGTGGGACGAGCTGTTCGCGCTCGTCGTGACCGACGAAGGGACCAGCGTCCTCGGGTTCGGCCCGACCGAGGTGATCTTCGACCCGGCTCAGCGGCTGCACTCCGACGTCAACGCCATGGCACCGGACCACCTCGCACCTCCGTTGGCAGCCGTCATCGCGGCGTCGGCCGAACGGCAGGCGCGCACGCTCGACGGGCTCCTCATGCGGCCGTTGGCCGAGCACATCGGGGATCGTGAACTGGTGGTCGTACCCACCGGCCCCCTGTACTCGGTCGCGTGGTCGGCGTTGGCGACGTTGCGCGCCAGGTCGGTCGTCGTGGCGCCGTCCATCACGGCATGGCTGGCCTCGGAAGCGACTCCGCCCCTGCCCGGACCAGGCCGTGTCGTGCTGGCCGCCGGACCGGGCCTGCCCGCGGCCGCGCGTGAGATCGACGGCCTCGCCCGGCTCCACCTCGACCCCACGGTGCTCCCGGTGAACCAGGCGAAAGTCGCCGAGGTGCTGAAGGTGTGCGACGGCGCGGCCGTGGTGCACCTCGCGGCATACGGGGTCAACGAACCGGAGAACGCCCACTTTTCCAGGCTGGAGTTCATCGACGGGGTGCTGTTCGCCCACGAGTTCAGCGAGATGCGCCACCCGCCGCGACAGGTGGTGCTCGCCGCCTGCGAACTCGCCGGCGGACACGTCGAACCGGACGACGACGCCCTCGGCTTCGCCGACGCCATGCTGCTCGCAGGGGTCAGCACGGTCATCGTCTCCATCGGCCGCGTGGGGGACGAGACCACGGCCACCGCTATGCACGACTACCACCAGGCCCTCGCGACAGGCATGTCACCGGCGCGAGCACTCGCGAAAGCGGTGGCGGTGGACCCGTTGCGACGGCCGTTCATCTGCGTCGGCTCGGGCAAGGCATGAAAAAAGCCTTCAGGGGCACTCGAACCAGTCGAGTGCCCCTGAAGGCTGAAAAATTGTTCGGCGG
>NZ_BAAGTN010000013.1:0-55152 GCF_054781895.1 Saccharothrix stipae
CGCACCCATCAGCGTCGACTCCCTCATGCTCGCCCTCCACACCCTCTACGACCCACACCGCTACGACCACCGCGCCCACGGGCCCGCCAGCCACATCACCCTCCACTTCGGCCGGGACACCGTCCACACGACCATCGGCACCGACGCCCTCGACCTCACCCGCGACCCCGGCCAGGACCACCTGCCGCACCAACCGGACGCGACCGTCCACACCGACACCACCACGCTGAACAACATCATCCAGGGACGTCGCGCCCTCACCGACGCCCGCGACACCGGGGACCTCACCGTCCACGGCGACACCGACCTCGCGGCCCACTTCGTCACCCTGTTCCCCTTCGCCCCGGCCACGTGACCGCCTGAGGGCGCGGGGCCGTCCGGGAACGACGGTCAGGCGTCCGGGTGCGCGAACACGACCGCGGTGTTCAGCCCGCCGAACGCGAACCCGGCCGACAGCGCGAACCCCAGCCCGGCCCGCCCCGCCCGCGCACCGGTGAACCGGCACACCGGGTCCACCGGGTCGGTCAGCCCGGGGTTGGGGTGCACGTACCCGCCGCGCACCTGCAACGCCGTCGCCACCGCCTCCACGACGCCGGACGAGGTCAGGCAGTGCCCCGTCAACCCCTTGGTGGCGTTGACGTGCGGCCCCGGCTCGTCGCCGAACACCGCCCGCAGCGCGGCGACCTCGACGTCGTCGCCCACCGGCGACCCGGTGCCGTGCGCGTTGACGTAGTCCACTCGCGCCGCTGCGACGCCGGCCCGGTCCAGCGCGAGGCGCATCGCCCGCACCTCGCCGTCCACCGACGGGTCGGGCAGGTGGTTGCCGTCCAGCACGACCGCGTGGCCGGCGAGCCGCACCACGGGCGTGGCGGAGCGCGCCGTGGACGATTCGGCCGTCTCCAGCACGACGCACGCCGCCGCTTCACCGGCGTGGAACCCGCGCCGGCCGCGGTCGAACGGCGACACCGGCCGTTCGACCGGATCGGCGCCCGCCGCGGCCATCGCGCCGATGAGGAGGAAACCACGTCGCTGCGCCGAGGACAGCTCGGCGAGTGCGCCCACCACGAGGCACACGTCCAGCGCACCGTCGGCGAGCATCCGCGCGGCCGTCACCAGGCCGAGGTTGCCGCTCGCCGACGCACCGCCGACGGTGCAGCCCTCGCCGCGCACGCCGAGGACCCGGCTGAGCGTGCCCACGTGGTCGGTGTCGTAGTGGTGCAGGGCGTAGCGGGTGGGCACCCGGCCGGCGTGCGCCGCCTCGCTGTAGCTCTCGGTCAGGTTGTTGCCCGCCACCACGACGCCGATCCGCTCGGCCGCGGGCGCGCGGACGTGCAATCCGGCGTCGACCCACGCCTGCACGGCGGCGGCGGTCGCGGCACGCACCGGCAACGGCGAGCGGCGGGCCGTGCGCACGGCGAGGTCGCGCAGGCCGGCCGGCACGTCCGGCACCGACGTCACGGCCCGCTCCAGGTCGAAGCCGGTGAGCCGGGCGGCGAACGCCGGGCCGAGGTCGGGCGGCTCCGGTGCCGGGCACGCGGTCAGCGCCACCCGGCCGCACCGCAGCGCGTCGTCGAACCCGGCCACGTCCGGGGCGATCGCGCCGACCAGACCCAGGCCGGTGACGACAACGGTCACGAGTAGGCCCGCAGCACCCGGACCAGGGTGCCGATGTCGTGGCCCTGCTGGAACTCGTGCACCGGCACCAAGATGCCCAGCTCCTCCATCGTCATGGTGACGATCTCGGCCCGGTCGATGCTGTTGCACCCGAGCTGGGACAGGGTGCGGTCCCGGGTGAAGGCGCCCTCGTCCAGCTCGGGCACGACCTCCACCGCGTTGCGCCGCAGTGCTTCGAAGACGTGGCGGTCGTGCCCGCCGTCCGGTTCCGTCACAGGGACCTCCTCAGATCCACTCGTACCGCCGGTGGTACCCGCGCACCCCGGTCAGGGCCAGCAGCCTGGGCCGGTCGACCACCCGGTCGAGCAGCCGGGCCCAGCCGTCCACGTCGACGTCGCGGTCCGCGACGGGCCGCAGGCACGCGGCGGCCTCGGCCTGCAACCGCCGGTACTCGGTGAAGTCGACCGTGCCGCGGGCGGCCAGCCGGGCGGCGATGCGCGCCTCCCCCACCGCGGTCACCGACTCCGGTCCGATGACACCGCTGTAGAACTCCGACGCGCAGCCGGAGCCGTAGGAGAACACGCCCACCCGCGCCGGTCCGGCGGGTCGGGCGGTGTCGACGAGCGCGGCCAGCGCCAGGTACACCGAACCGGCGAACAGGTTGCCCACCTCGCCGGGGTAGACCAGCGACGGCGCGACGCGGCGGGTGAAGTCCCGGTCGATCGCCCCGGTGTCGGCCCGGTGGAGCGTGCGCATCATCCGCCGGTGGCCGGCGCGCACGATGCCGGCGAACGGCGTGTGCATCACCAGGTGGTCGAACGTGGTCGCGAAGTCCGCGCCCGCCACGGTGGACGCGTAGTCGGCGAAGCTGCGGTGCAGGCACTCCAGGTAGGCCATCAGGGATCGGTCGGCGTCGGCGATGTCCAGGTCGGGCGCGGGCCGCGCGGAGTCCAGCGTCTCGAAGCTGTGCAGCCCGAACGCGCCGGGGTCCACGGTGAACACCCGCGGCCGGTCGCCCAGCAGGAGGGCGACCGCGCCCGTCCCGGTGACCGGTTCGGCGTACTCGGCCCGCTCGTCGGCCACCGACACGTCGGTGGCGATCACCAGCGCCTTGCCGCCCGGCGCGAACCCGGACGCCAGGTACCCCAGGCACAGCTGCACCGCGGCCGTGGCCGAGTAGCACGCCTGCTTCACCTCCACCACCCGGCAGCGGTGGCCGAGACCGAGGCGGTCGTGCACGTAGGAGGCGATCGACTTGCTGTAGTCCACACCGGACTCGCTGGCCACCACCAGCAGCCCGATCGCCTGCCGGTCCGCCTCGGACAGCCGCGCCAGCAGCGGCGCGGCGGCGTTGACCGCGTTGGTGACCGGGTCCTCGAACGGCAGCGCGACCGACCGGCGGCGCATCTCCAGGTTGCCGAACCGCTGCGGGTCCAGGCCCCTGCCCTCGAACACCGCGCGCACGTCCACGGCCAGGCTGCCGCCGTACACGTCCAGCGCCTCGATCCCGAAGCCCGTCACGCGTCCTCCAACGGCTCGAACCCGGACAGGAACCCCGCGAGCACGTCGGACACCGCACGCGGGTTGGTGACGCTCGGGAAGTGGCCGGCGTCGGCGAGCTCGTGGTAGCGGGCGTCGGGTATCGCGCCGTGCATCAGGTGCGCGGTCTTCAGCGGCACGATGCCGTCCAGCCGGCCGTGCACCACCAGCGTCGGCACCGCGATGTCGGGCAACCGGTGCAGCAGGTCGGGCTCCTCGGCGAACACGTCCAGGTACCGCAGGCCGATGTGCGGCGCCATGCTCTCGCACCGCAGCAGGTGCCGCACGTGCTCGTCCCGGTGCTCGGCCGCGCCGTCGACCCCCGCCGCCACGAGCGCGTCGACGTCCTCGGCGGCGATCAGCTCCAGCCGGTTGATCCCGCCGACCCGGTTGGCGTAGCGGTAGGAGCTGCACAGCAGCGTCAGCGACCGGGCCCGGTCCGGGTGCGACAGCACGAAGTTCTGGGCGAGCAGCCCGCCGAACGACGAGCCGACCACGTGCACCGGCCCGGACACGCCCAACCGGTCCAGCGCCGTGCGGTGCAGCTCGGTGACACCGGCCAGCGAGACCTCGCCGCCCGTCGTCGCGCCCACGCCGGGGTGGTGCACGACGACCAGGTGGAACCGGTCGGCCAGCGCGGCGAACTGGCCCGCGAACACGCCGCCCCCGATGTTGAACGGCGGCATCATCAGCACCGTCGGCCCGCGTCCGCAGGTCAGCACCTCGACCTCGCCGCCGGGCACGGTGAACAGGTGTCGGCGGGTGCCCGGCGCGGCGGCGCGCAGCACCTCCAGGTTGGCCGACGGCGGTCGACGCCCCTCCCGCACCGTCTCCCGCACCGCCTGCCGCACGTCCGCCGGCACGCCGGTCGCCGGGTGGTAGCGCGCCACGGCGGACTCCACCAGCCCACCCGACCTCCCGTCGACCGCGATCAGGTCGGTGACCTCGCCGGGATCGGCGAACAGGGCGACCAGCCGCTCGGCGACCTCGTCCACGAACGCCGCGTCCGCGCCGACCGGCACCGCCAGGCGGACGGTGGTGCCGCTGCCGGACAGGTGCGGCCCGCCGCGCGTCCCCGTGCCCTGGTAGAGCCACGCCAGGCAGGCCTGCACCGGGTTGACGAAACCGGCGAACCACGGCACGGCGGCGACGTCGAGCAGCACGCAGTGCGCCGAGGTGCCGTCGATCAGCGGCACGCCCGCTCCGGTGAGCCGGCGCCGCAACCGCGCGACCAGGTCGACCCGGACGCGCACCAGTTCGGCGACCGGGGCCGGATCGGCCAGCGCGGCGGCCAGCGCGGTGCGCGCCGCCAGGTTCGGCTCCCGGCCGCGCCGCAGCACCTGCTCGTCCAGGCGCTCGGCCAGTTCGCCGGCCGAGGTCACCACCAGGCCCCCGAGGTCGACGCCGAAGTCCTTCGACAGGCTGAACGTGGCGGCGTCGGCCAGCCGCAACACCTCCACCGCGAGGTCCCACGCGTCCCGGCCCCGGTGTTCGGGCTCGTGCTCGCCGATCAGGACCGCGTTGTCCAGCAGCCGGGTGGCGTCCAGCACGACCGGCACGCCGTGCGCCCCGGCCAGGTCCGCGGCGGCGCGCAGGTTGGCCAGGGAGATCGGCGAGCCGCCGGTGGCGTTGCACGCCGGTTCCAGGGCGAGGAACGACACGTCGTCGTGGCGGCTCAACGCCTCGCGCAGCGCGGCCAGGTCGAGGTCGCCGGTGAACGGTCCCGTGCCGGTCCGCGTGGGCAGGGGTGCGGCCGGCGTGAAGCCGACCTCGACCAGGGTGGACAGCCAGGTGGGGAACAGCGAGTTGTGCAGGACGGTGCCGCGCGGACCAGGCCACGCCCGGCACAGCAGCGATTCGGCGGAGCGGCCGCTGGCGGTCAACACCCGGTGCGGCAGCGGTGACCACTCCGCGAGTTCGGCGGCTTGGCCGGTGGCTGCCGAGTCTGCGGCTTGGTCTGCGGCTGCCCGGTCCGCGGCGACGCGGTCGGCGAGTTCCCGCGTGCGGGACAGCACCCACGGGTCCGTCCGCTCGGCCCACGAGTCGGTGATCAGGTCGAACTCCACCAGGTGGTGCGGGATGCGGACCGGGTTGTGCCCGTGGGCGCGCAGCACGGCCGCGCGATGCCGTTCGGCGGCCGTCCCGTGCGCCGCCGGTGCCGGCTTCGTGGCGTCCGGCCCCGGCCCGGCGGGGACCTCGGGGTCGGCGATCATCAGGATCACGTCGGCGACCGGGGTGACGTCCGGGCCTGTCGGCTGCACCAGGTAGAGCGGCCGGTCGTCGGTGCCGAACTTCTTCTTGAACTGGTAGTTCCCGCGGCCGAAGATGCCCACCGACCGCAACTCCGCCAGCGCCGCCTCCGCCGCGGGCGAGGCGTTCGGCGACTCCACCACCCGGACGCCGAAGCTGGCGCCGAAGCTGAACAGCCGGTGCCCCTCCCCGGCCAACACCCCGATGATCCGCACGATCGCGAACTCCAGGCCGCCCAGCGGCATGTCGTCCGGGTAGAACTCGACGTCGAGCAGGTATCCGGGCTCGGACGGGATCCTGGCCACCACCACCGCGTTCACCAGGGCGCCGTCCAGGTAGGTGAGGAAGACCCGGTTGCGCTCCGGCAGCGCGCCGCGGACCAGTTCGTCACGCACCCGCCGCACGTAGGCGTTGACCATCGGCTTGGCCGCCGCCCACCGGTCGAGCAGCTCGGCCAGCGCCGCGTCGGTCCGCGCGTCCGCACCGCAGGCGTACTCCCGCACCCGGCAGTCCCCGGTCCGCTCGAACCGGCGGACCAGGTAGCGCAGCTTCGCGCGGCGGCCGCCGTCCAGCGAGAACGAGTCGATGCCCTCCAGTCGCTGCAACGCGCCGAACGGGGTCGCCGTGCACGGCGCGCCGGCCAGCTCGTCCAGGCGCAGCAGCGACAGCAGGTTCGGCCGCAGCCCCCGCGCGCGGGCGAACCGGGCGTACTCGTCGGCCAGCGCGGCGAACCGGTCCGCCGGGCCGACGTAGCTCCACACCAGCAGGTCCCGGTCGCGGTGGGAGCAGGCGAAGTAGCCGTCCCGCGCGCGGCCGAAGAACAGCACCGGGGCGATGTCGCGGCCCGCCAGGCCGGTCTCCTTGCCGTGCGCCGCGTCGAGTTCCGCGACCAGCACCCGCAACGACGGGTCCACCGCCACCCGCGACCGGGGCACCAGGATCGCGGGGTCGGCCGTCGGTGGCTCGACCACGGGCACGTCGTCGGTGTCGGCGGCGTCGTGGGTGTCGTCGGTGTCGGTGTCGGGTGCGACGCGCAGGAGGGCGGCGGTGCCGTGGCCCTCGGCCAGGTGGTCCGCCAGCTCGGCGACGGTGGGCCGGTCGAACAGCAGGGTCTTGCGCTGCGCCCCGAAGTGCTTCTCCAGCGCGCTGACCGACTGCAGCATGTCGAACGACGAGAAGCCGTTCTCCTCGAACGTGTGCGCGGGGTCCAGCGGGCGGCCGAGGGTGCCTTCGAGGAAGCGGGTCAGCGCCTCCACCGGCCGCGGTTCGGCGTCGGTCGGGGCCTGGTCGATGATGCGGCCGCTGAGCGCACGCACGTCGTCGTGCTCGTACAGGTCCGCGCCGCGCAGGTCGACGCCGTACCTCTCGTTCAGGGTGCGGGCCACGTCCATCCGGAACACCGAGTCCAGGCCGATGTCGGTGAACGACTTGTCGCCCACCTCCCCCGGCGTGATGCCCAGGACGTCCGCCACGACCCGCCGCACGACCTCGTCCACCCCGTCCACCTCGTCCACCTCGTCCGGGACCGGGGTGGACGCGGAGGCGGCGGGTGGCGGGGTGGCCTCGGGCTCGGGCACCGCGGGCGCCGACCGGTCCAGCGGGGCCAGCACGACCTTGCGGCGCGCACCGCCGGTCGGTGCGACCGGGACGGGTGCCGCCACGCCGTTCGCCGTGTCGGTGAACCACAGGCGCCGCGGGTTCATCCGCGCCGGTGCCAGCGCCGCGCGTCCGGGCGGGCGGTGCCCGTCGTGCCAGGACTCCAGCACCACGTGCGCGTTCGTGCCGCCGAAACCGAAGCCGCTCACCCCCGCCCGCCAGACGGGTTCACCGCCCTCCCCCGGCACGCCCGGCCACTCGGCGGTGCGGTCGTTGATCCGGAACGGCGAGTCGGGCAGCCGCAGCAGCGGGTTGGGCTCGACCACGTTCAGGTGCGCGGGCAGGGTGCGGTGCCTCATGCTCAGCAGCACCTTGAACACGCCCGCGATGCCCGCGGCGGCCTCCAGGTGCCCGATGTTGGTCTTGACCGAGCCGATCGCCACGTGCGGCGCGGTGGGTGGTTCCAGACCGTGGTCGGCGTAGAGGCGGGCGAACGCCTGCCGCATCCCCTCGACCTCCACCACGTCGCCCAGCGCCGTGCCGGTGCCGTGCGCCTCCAGGTAGCTGACGGTGGTGGGCGGCACGCCGGCGTCCAGGTACGCCGCGTGCAGCACTTCGGCCTGCGCACGGGGGTTGGGCGCGGTCAGCGACGGCGACTTGCCCGCGTGGTTGACCGCGCTGCCCAGCACCACGCCGTGGACGCGGTCCCCGTCCGCGACGGCCCGGTCGAGGGACTTGAGCACCAGCACGCCCACGCCCTCGCCGCGGACGTAGCCGTCGGCGGCGCGGTCGAAGGTCTTGCAGCGGGCGTCGGGGCTGAGCATCCCGGACTGGGTGAACACGGAGAACAGGCCGGGGCTCAGGTTCAGGTTCACCGCGCCGACCAGCGCCAGCTCGCACTCGCCCGAGCGCAGCGCCCGCACCGCGCGGTGGATCGCGACCAGCGCGCTGGAGCACGCGGTGTCCACGACCTCGCTCGGTCCGTGCAGGTCGAGCAGGTGCGACACGCGGTTGGCCAGGATCGAGCGGGCGATGCCGGTGGCCATGTGCGCCTTCGTCGGCCCGCCCGCCCGGACGACCAGCTCGCCGTAGTCGGCGGTCGACACACCCGCGAACACCCCGACCGAACGGCCGGACACCTCGTCCGGCCGGTACCCGGCGTCCTCCAACGCGCGCCAGACCGCTTCCAGGAACAGCCGGTGCTGCGGGTCGACCAGGCGGGCCTCGTTCGGCGACATCGCGAAGAACTCGGGGTCGAACTCGGCCACCCGGTCCAGGAAACCGCCGCGGTGGTCGCCGAGCAGGTCGGCCCGGTCGGCGGGCGCCGGCCCGATGAGGTCGCGCCCGGCGGCGAGGTCGCGCCAGAACGCGTCGAGGTCGTCGGACCCGGGCATCCGCCCGGCCATGCCGATGACCGCGACCCGGGTGTCGGACGTTGCGCCCGCCACTGGGTGCTCGACCTCGGTGGCCACCGCCACGGCGGTGGGAGCCGGCGATCCGGGTGCAGCCGGGTGGGCCGTCGCGACCGCACCGCCGTGCTCGGTCACCAGGTGGTCCGCGACGTCGGCCAGCGTCGGGTGCTCGAACAACGCCGTGATCAGCAGGTCCAGGCCGTAGCGCTGGTTGAGCCGCGCCACCGTCTCGGTCAGCGCGATCGAGTCGAAGCCGAGGTCCATCAGCTCGGCCGTCACGTCGACCTCCGCGGCCGGCACGAGCAGGAACTCCGCCGCCAGTTCCCGCAGTTCGCGCTCCACGGCGACCCGCAGCTCCGGGGCCGGCAGTGCCACGACGGTCGGCGGGACCTCCGGCGCGGGGGCCTCGGTGGCGCGTTCGACGGCCAGGTACCGGCTCGCGGTGCCGTCGAGCACGGCCGCGAACACGCGTTCCCCGACCGAGGACCGCATCGGCGCCATCGACCACCGCCGCGCGAACAGCCGCTCGGTCGCCGCGTCCACGGTCATCCCGCCCTCGGCCCACAGCGGCCAGCCGATCGCCGCCGTCCGACCGCGACGCCGACCCCGCGCCCGCAGCCGTTCCCGGGTCGGCGCGAAGTCGAGCTGGAAGGCGTTGGCGTAGGCGTAGTCCGCCTGGCCGACGTTGCCGGTCTCGCCCACCAGGGAGGCGAACATGACGAAGAACTCCAGCGGCTCGTCCCTGGTGGCCTGGTCGAGCAGCAGGCTCCCGGTCACCTTGGCGGCGAGGACGTCGGCCACCTCCTCCGGCGTCTTGCGGACCGCACGGCTGTCGCGCGTCACGCCGGCCGCGTGCACGATGCCGTGCAACGCGCCGTACCTGGCGCGCACCTCCGCGACCAGACCGTCCACATCGGACGGCGAGCCGAGGTCGGTCCGCCGGTACCAGGCGGTGCCGCCGCCGCGCCACAACCGGGACACCGCCGCGTCGTCACCCGGCGAACGCCCGGCCAGCACGAGGTTCACCGGCGCCTGGTCGGCCAGCAGGTCGGCGAACCGCCGCCCGAGCGCGCCCAACCCGCCGGTGACCAGGTAGGTGTGCCCCGGGCGGACCGGCAGCCGCACGTCGGTCGGCAGCGCGGCGGGCAACGCGGTCAGCTCGCGCACCTCGCGCGCGCCGTCCCGGTAGCGGACCTCGGTGACGCCGAGCGCGGCGTGCCGCGCCTCCCGCACGAGCAGGTCCGCCCACGGGCCGCCGGGTGTGACGACCAGTCGCACCGCCCGCACGGCGCTGTGCTCCAGTGCGAGGGTCTTCAGCACACCGCCCAGCGCCGAGTGCTGCGGTTCGTCGTCCCGGTGCGCCACGACCAGCCGCAGCGGCACTCGCTTGTCGCGCCCGAGCACGGCGGTCGCACCGGACAGCAGCGTGCTCACCGCTCGGGCGGCCGTACCGGCATCGGGGAACGCCGGGTCGTCCGCCACCGGGCCGAGCACCACCAAGGTGTCCGGCGCCGGTCCCGACGCGAGGCTCCGGACGTCGGCCGGCTCGGTGACCCGCGCCCCCGCCGCCCGGAACGCCTCGGCCACCGCTCGGCGCGCATCCGGGTCACCGACGACCGCCACCTCGCGCACCTCGCCGCGCGCGCCGGGCTCCACCTCGCGCCACACCGGCTCCAGGTAGTCCACGGTCGCCGTCGGTGCCGGGGTGTCGAGCCAGAACCGGCGTCGCTCGAACGGGTAGGTCGGGAACGGCACGCGGCGCGGCGCGGGCTCGGGCCACAGCCGCCGCCAGTCGGTCCGCGCGCCGGACACCCAGCGCCGGGCCAGCTCCGCGGTCGTCAGGTCCTCGGGTCGGTCGATCGGCTCTCCCGGGACGGCCGTGCCCGCGACCACGCCCGGCGCGGGTGAGCCGTCGGCGAAGCGCCGCAGCAGGTCGGCGAGCTCGGTGGTGTCGCGCGCGGTCACGGCCAGGCGTTCGGCGAGGTGCCTGCGGCCGACCTGGCTGGTGTGGGCGAGCCCGGCGATCCCCGGCACGCCGGCCACGTGGTCGGCGACCAGCCGCGCGTACGCGCGCAGCCGCTCGGCGGAGTGGGCCGACAACAGGAACAGCGCCGGTCCGTCGACAGTCTCGGGGTCGGGTGCGGCGACGTGCTCCTGCACCACCACGTGGGCGTTCGCCCCGCCCGCGCCGAACGAGCTGACCCCGGCACGCCGGGGTGACCCGGTCCATTCGCGCAACTCCCGCACCGGTGCCAGGCCGCTGCGCCCGAAGTCGATGCGCGGGTTGAGCCGGTCCAGGTTCGCGGTCGGCGCGAGCCGTCCCGCCCGCAGTTGCAGCAGCACCTTCGTCAGGCCCGCGATGCCCGCCGCGCCCTCCAGGTGGCCGATGTTGGACTTCACCGACCCGATCCCGCGCGGGCCGCCGGCGCCCAGCGCCTGCGCCAGCGCGGCGATCTCGATCGGATCGCCCATCGCGGTGCCGGTGCCGTGCGCCTCGACGTAGCCGATGGTCGCCGGGTCGACGTCCGCGCGGCGCAGGGCGTCGGAGATCAGCGCGGCCTGCGCGTTGGGGTTCGGCACGGTGTAGCCCGCCGTGCGACCGCCCGCGTTCACCGCCGAGGCGAGGATGACGCCCCAGATGTCGTCGCGGTCGGCGATCGCCCGCTCCAGCGGCTTGAGCAGCACCGCGCCGACGCCCTCGCCCGGCACGAACCCGTCGGCGCTCTCGTCGAACACCTTGCACAGGCCGTCCGGGGACAGCATGTTGAGCGCGCTCAGCGACACGTGGTGCGCGGGGTGCAGCACCAGGTTCACGCCGCCCGCGATGGCCATCCGGCACTCGCCGCGCCGGATGCTCTCGCACGCCAGGTGCACGGCCGTCAGCGACGAGGAGCACGCCGAGTCGACGGCGAAGCTCGGACCGGAGAGGTCGAGGAAGTAGGACACCCGGTTGGCGATCGACCAGCGTGACGAGTGCGCGCCGGACAGTTCGCCGTCGGCCCACCTCGTCGCGCCGAGCTGCCCGTACGTGCCGTACATGGCGCCGACGAACACGCCGGTCTCCGGTTCACGGGTGTGGTCGCCGAGGTAGCCGGCCTCCTCCAGCAGGTTCCACGCGGTTTCCAGGAACAGCCGCTCCTGCGGGTCCATCGCGACGGCGTCGCGGCCCAGGATCGAGAAGAACGCCGGGTCGAACAGGTCGACACCGTCCAGGAACGCGCCCCACTTGCTCGGGGTGCGCTGCGGCACACCGGGCGCGGGGTCGTAGGTGGGCCGCCAGTCCCAGCGGTCGGCCGGCACCTCGGTCACGCTGACCACGCCCGCGGCCAGGTTGCGCCAGAACGCCCGCACGTCCGGCGCGCCGGGATAGCGCCCGGTGACCCCGACGACCGCGATGTCCCCGGACGGCCGTCCCGGCCGCGATTCGACCCGCGCGGCAACGCCTTGCGCACCCGGCACCCCGGTCGCAATCGCCCGCGCGGACGCGGGTCCGGTCACAGCGGACCGCACGGCCCCGGCCCCGGCCGCGTCGACCCCGGTCTCGGCCCCGGCCCCAGTCCCGGTTTCGGTCGGAGTCGGGCGTGCGGCTTCGGCCCCGGTTGCGATCGGGCGCGCGGATCCGGTCTCGGCCCAGGTCGGGCGCGCGGACGCGGGTTCGGTTTCGTCGGTCGGGTGGGGTGGGCGGCCGGCGAGGACGGTGGCCAGTCGAGCACCGTGCTCTCGGCCCAGGTGGGCGGCCAGGTCCTCGATGGTCAGGTGCTGGAACAGCAGCGTGGCGGGCAGGTCGCCGAGGTCGCGTTCCAGCCGGGTGACGATCTGCCGGCTGATCAGCGAGTCCACCCCGAACCGGTCGAACGTGACCGTGTCGTCCAAGTCCTCCGCGCGGTGCTTGAGCACGTCGGCGAAGACCTCGCGGACGTAGTCCCGGACCGTCCCCGCTCGGGGCCGAGCACCGGACGACGCCGTGAGTGCGGTGCCGTGCAGTGCCGCCCACCACTGCGGGGAAGCCTTGACCACCAGGGCCTGCCGCACGCGTGCGGCCAGCACCGCGTCCAGCACGGCCATGCCCTCGGCCGGTTCGATCGACCCGACGCCGAGCGCGGCGAGCCGGGCGCGGTGCTCGTCGTCGGCGACCGCTCCGACGCTGCCCCAGTAGCCCCAGTCGACGCTCAACACCGGGAAGTCCGCGTCCACCGCCAGCGCGAATGCGTCCTGGTAGGCGCTACCCGCCGCGTACGCGCTCTGACCAGGGCTGCGCACGACGGCGGCGGCCGAGGAGAAGAACACCAGGAAGTCCAGCGGGTCGTCGCGCACCGCGGCGAACAACGCGGCGGCGCCCGTCGCCTTGGGCGCGAAGACCTCGTGGAACGTGTCGTCGTCGAGGTTCGCGACCGTCCGATCGCGCAGCACCATCGCCGCGTGCACCACGCCCGTGAGCACGCCGAGCCGATCGCGCACGGCGGCCACGGCGTCGGCCAGCGCCACGGGATCGGTGACGTCCGCGCGGAAGTACTCGACGCCTTCGGGCACGTCCACACCGGCGCTGCGGCCGATCCACGCCACGCGCGCCGACACCGTGCGGACGAGGTGCCGGGTCAACGCCCGGCCGAGGCCGCCCGCACCGCCCACGACCAGGTAGACCCCGCCCTCGCGGTACGGCCGGCCCGGGCGGACCGGCAGCGGGTGGAACACCCGCACCCGGCGGACGCCGTCCCGCCAGGCGACCACGTGATCCGTGCCCGGCTCGGCCGGCACCCGGGCCACGTCGACCGCGTCGAAGTCGATCAGGGACACCGACCAGTCGGGCCACTCCGCCGACACCGAGCCCAGCAGCCCCAGCAGGGCGGCCTGGTCGGGATCCGGTCGGCCCCGGTCGCCCGGCACGGCCACCGCGCCCCTGGTGACGACCCGCAGTGCCAGCGGTCGCCCGCCGCGCTTCGCCCGCGCCAGCTCGCGCAGCAGGGGGAACAGCGCCTCGACGTTGCGGCTGCGGCCGTCCGGGCGCGCCGCGGCCGTCGGGTCGGCCACGAAGTACAACTCGTCGCAGTCCGGGTCGACCGGCTGCCCGGCGGCGACCAGCCCGGCCCCCGGCAACGCTCGGGCCAGCGCTTCCGCGACGTCCGAGCCCGTCCCCGCGTGCACCACGACCGCCGTCCCGTGGTGGCTCGCGGTCGCGGCGACCGGTGCCTCCCGCCAGTCCGGCACCCGCACCAACCCGGCCAGCGGATCGCGGTAGGGCCGCAACGCCAGGCCACGCACCCGCACGCGCACCGTGCCGTCCGGGTCGACCAGGTCCACGTCGAACACCGCGCCACGCCGCCGCGCGATCGACCGGGCCGGACCGGACACCGGCCCCAGCACGTCCACGTGGTCGACCGCGAACGGCAGCGACGGCCCGTCGTCACCGGTCGCGAGCACGGCCACGGCCTGGAGGGCCGCGTCCACCAGCGCCGGGTGCGCGGTGAAGCCCTGCCGGTGCGGTGGTGCGGCCAGGTCGGCGACCGCCGTGTCGTGGTCGTGCCGGACCGAGCGGATCAGCCGGAACGCCGGGCCGTAGGTCAGGCCGGCGGCGGTGAAGGCCGAGTAGAGGTCGGCTCCGTCGCGCGTGTTCGGCAGCGCGCGGGCGATCTCGTCGGGAGCGAGCGCGGACACGGGTGGCGGGGTCGGTCCGACCGTCCCCTGCACGGCGGTCGGTTCGCCGTCGCCCGCGTCCAGGGTGAACTCGTCACCGGACACCTCGACCCGCGCCCGCCTCGGACCGTCCACGACGAACGGTCGCAGCCACCGCACACCCCGCAGTCGCACCGGGAGTTCGCCGCCGGCGCGCAGCACCGCGTCCACCGCCAGCTCGACGCCCGCCGCGCCGGGCAGCACGGGCACGCCCGCCACGTGGTGGTCGGCGACGACCCAGTGGTCCGGCGTGATCGTGCCGGCCAGCGGGTGCGCTGCCGGTGCGGACGCCCCGGCGGGCCAGTGCGAGCGGCGTTCGAACGGGTAGGTGGGCAGGGGGATCCGGCGTCCGGTGGGCAGGTGCGCCGACCAGTCCACGTCGTCGCCCGCCGCGTACGACGCGGCCGCCCTGGTCAGGTTGTCGCTGGTCAGGTCGTCCCGCGTCTCGGCGGCGGTCGTGCCGCGGTAGCAGCCCGGCGGCAGTTCGCCGCGGCGCACGGCGGTCAGCTTGGCCCGCAGGTCGTCGACGTCGGTGGCCACGACGGCGAGCCGGCGGCCCAAGTGCCTGCGCCCCACGGCGAGGGTGAACGCGATGTCCGCCAAATCGACCGGGTCGTCCAGCGCGGCCACCAGGTCGTCGACCCGCTGGTGCAGCACCTCGTCGGTGCGGCCGGAGAGCACCACCACCGCCTGGCGGGCCGGCCGAGGTCGTCCGGCCTCCCGAGCGGGCGCCGACTCCACCACGACGTGGCAGTTCGTGCCGCTGAAGCCGAAGCTGCTCACCGTCGCCACCCGCCGCGCGGCGCGCCAGGGTTCGGCCTCGGTGAGCAGCCGGAACGGGCTGTCGGTGAAGTCGATCTCCGGGTTGGGCGCGTCGAACCACGGCGAGGGCGGCAGCGTCCCGTGCTCCAGCGCGAGCACCACCTTGAGCAGGCTCGCGATGCCCGCGGCCATCGTGGTGTGCCCGATCAGGCCCTTCACCGAGCCGAGCACGGTGCGGCCGGCCCGGGCCGGGTCCCGGCCGAACACCCGGTGCAGCGCCTTGACCTCGATGGGGTCGCCGAGCGGGGTTCCGGTGCCGTGCGCCTCCACGTAGCCGACGTCGGCGGGCGTCACACCCGCCGCCTCGTGCACCGACCGGATCAGCTCCGCTTGGGAGGCGGCGTTGGGCGCGGTGATGCCGTTGGTGCGGCCGTCGCCGTTGATGCCGCCGGCGCGGATCACGGCCCGCACGTGGTCACCGTCCCGCAGCGCCGCGTCCAAGCGCTTGAGCAGCACGACGCCGACGCCCTCGCCCAGCACGATCCCGTCGGCGTCGGCGGTGAACGGCGCGCTGCGCCCCGTCGGCGACAGCATCCCGGCGTTGCTGCAGCGGATGTGCAGGCGGGGCGTCAGCATCAGCGCCACACCGCCGGCCAGCGCGGTCTCGCACTCGCCGCGCCGGATGCTCTCGCACGCCAGGTGCACGGCCGTCAGCGACGACGAGCACGCCGTGTCGACGGCCAGCGTCGGGCCGCGCAGGTCGAGCAGGTAGGCGATGCGGGCGGGCAGGATCGACGGCGACAGGCCGAGGAACGCGTGCGCCGTGTCGCCCCGGCCCGCCTCGGCGAGCAGGTGGTCGTAGTCGCCCGCGCCGCAGCCGGCGAACACCCCGCACCGGTCCGGCGTGCGGTCGCCGCCGTAGCCCGCGTCCTCCAGGCACTGCCACGCCTGCTGGAGGAACAGCCGCTGCTGCGGGTCCATCGCCTCGGCCTCCACCGGGGAGAGGTGGAAGAAGGGGGCGTCGAACTCGTCGACCCGGTCCAGCATCGCCGCCCACCGGCTGTCGGTGCGGTCGTGGGCGTTCCGGTCGGGGTCGTACCAGGGGTCGACGTCCCAGCGGGTGGCGGGCACGTCGGTGACCTCGCCGCGACCCTCGACCAGGTTGCGCCAGAACGTGGTCAGGTCGGGCGCGCCCGGGAACCGGCCGGACATGCCGATCACGGCGATGTCGTGGGGCCGGTGGACCGGTGCGGGTGCGGACTCCGCTGCGGGTGCGGGCTCCGGTTCGGCGTCGGCACGAGCGGGTTCGCGGCGGCGGTCCGCGGGCACGGACAGGGTCAGCCGCGGGACGGTCCGGGCGGCGGGCGTCACGTTCCGGGGACTGGTCGCCTGGGGCGTCGTCACCTGGGGCGTCGTCATCCGGGGTGGTGGCTCCGGTTGCGGCGCTGCGGCGGTCGCGGACTCGACCAGGCGGGCGTGCTCGGCGGCGTCGGAGACCACGGCTTCGGCGAGGGAGCCGACCGTGGGGTGGTCGTAGACCGCCACGGCGTCCAGGTTGGTGCCGAACCGGGTGTTCAACCCGCGCACCAGCTCGACCGCGCCGATCGAGTCCAGGCCCATCTCGGCGAAGGTCAGCGATCTGTCCACTTCGGACTCGTCCAGGTACAGCACGGCGCACAGGGCGGCCGTCACGGCTCCGCTTGCCTCGTCGTGGTCGAGCCTGGGCACGGCACCGGCCGCCGGGGGTCGGGCAGGTTGGGCCGGAGAGGTGGTCTCGCGGGGTTCGGCAGGCTCGGACCGCGCCGCCGAGGCGTCAGGTGCGGCGGGTTCCGGCAGGGCGGTCGGCTGCGGCTGGGCGGCGGGCTGCGGCTGGACGGTGGGTTCCGGCTGGGCGGCGGGTTCCAGTAGGGCGGCGGGCACGGGAAGGGCGGTGGGCACGGGAAGGGCGGTGGGTTCGGGTGGGGTGGGGCGCATGCGGTTCGCGTGGTCGCGCACCCGCTCGGCCACCTGCTCGCCCACCAGTTCGTCGTGCAGCCGGACCTCGCGGTCCACCACGGCCGGCAGGGCGTCCAGCACTCGGCGGGCCAGTTCCCGCTTGAGCGCGCGCACGGCTCGTTCAGGCTTGGCCGCGATGCCGCGCGCCAGGTCGAGCGCCACCGACAGGACCTCGGCACCCGGCGCCACCCGGACCTCCGCCCCCCGCCGTCCGAGTTCCGCGCCGGTCATCGACCGGCCGGTCAGCATCAGCTCGGCCGCGACCGCCGCGCCGAACCGCCGCTCCAGGACGTAGGTCGCGCCCATGCCCGGCGTGATGCCGTAGTTCACGAAGTTCGCGCTGTAGGACGCTTCCGCGGCCATCACCACCAGATCGCCGTACAGCCCGAACGCCAACCCGCCACCCGCCGCGTGGCCCTGCATCGCGGTGATCACCGGCAGGTCGCACCGCAGCATCCCCTCGTACAGGAACGCCTGGTCGGTGAAGCGACTGCGGCCGCCCGCCAGGTCGGCCAACGCCGCGTGGTCCGCACCCATGCAGAACACCGGCCCGTCGCCGGTCACCACCACCGCCTTGACCGCGGGGTCCTCGGCGATCCGGTCGAACCGCTCGCCCAGCAGCCGCACCTGCTCCGCGTCGAAGGTGGGCGACAGCAACCGGACCAGCGCCACACCACCGTCGAGCACCCGCAGCTCCACCCCTCGTCCGGGCGGTTCGACGGGAGCCGCCGGTGCGCGGCTCGCGGACGAGGACTGCCAGCCGCCCACCCAGCACCGCTCCTCCCGCAACGGGTGGCCCGGCAGCGGGATCCGCCTCGGGCGAGCCGGACCGGACGGCACCGCGCACCGCGCCCAGTCGACCTCGGCGCCCGCGACCCACGCGCGCGCCACCTCGTGCAACCGCCCCGCGTCGTACTCCGCGACCCAGTCGCCGGGCGTCTCGGCGTCCGCCACCCCGCAGTACTCCCCCGGCTCCGGCCCGTCCCCGCGCGCCACCCGGTCCAGCGCCGCGCGCAGCCCCGCCACGCTGTCGACCACCACCGCGAGCCGTCGCCGCATCGGCTCCCGCCCGACCCGCGAGGTGTGGGCCACGTCGTCCAACCGGACCGCCTCAACCGCCACCAATTCGTCCACTGTGGACCATAGGTCGGGATCGCCCGCCACCCGCGACCGCAGTGCGGCGAGGCCGACCGCGTCGAAGCCCAGTTCCCCCAACGTCTCCGCACCCGACAACGCCGAGACCGGCACGCCCAGGTACGCGGCCACCACCTCGCGACCACCGCCGGCCGCCGGCTCCAGGTGCGCGTGCAGCAACCGTGCCTGTTCGCGCAACGCCTCGTCGTCCTTCGCCGACAGCACGAACAACGTCGACCCGCCGACGGGCTCGGCCCGCGACACGTCCGGCGCCTCCTCGACCACCACGTGGGCGTTGGACCCGCCCGCGCCGAACGCGGAGACGCCCGCCGCCCGCCGCCCACCCGCCGGACGTGGCCACTCGCGCACGTCCCGCTGCACCTCGAACGGTGACCCGGTGAAGTCCAGCTGCGGGTTCAACCGCTCCGCGTGCAACGACGGCACCAGCACACCGTGCCGCAACTGCGCGACCACCTTGGTCAGCGCGGCGATCCCCGCCGCGCTCTCCAGGTGGCCGATGTTGGACTTCACCGACCCGATCGCGCACCGCCACGGCCCGGCCGACCCACCTCCGTCGAACGCCGCGAACGCCCGCCGCAACCCGGCCAACTCGATCGGGTCGCCCAGCGACGTGCCGGTGCCGTGCGCCTCGACGTAGCCGATGTGGCGGGGGTCGACGCCGGACGCCCGCACCGCGTCGCCGACCACGGCCGCCTGCGCGGTCGGGCTGGGCACGGTGAAGCCGCTGGTCCGCCCGCCGTGGTTGAGCCGGGTGCTCTTGATCACCGCGTGCACGTGGTCGCCGTCGGCCAACGCCGCGCGCAACGGCTTGAGCAGCACCGCGCCCACGCCCTCGCCGGGGACGTACCCGTCGCCGCCCTCGCCGAACGCCCGGCAGCGCCCGTCGCCCGACAGCCACTGGCCGTGGGCCAGCTGGAGGTACTTCTGCGGGTGCACCACCAGGTTGACCCCGCCCGCGATCGCCAGTCCGCTCTCGCCCCGCCGGATGCTCTCCACCGCCAGGTGCAGCGCGGTGAGCGACGACGAGCAGGCGGTGTCCACGGCCATGCTGGGGCCGTCGAGGCCGAACGCGTAGGACACGCGGTTGGCGACCGAGGCGTGCAGCGCGGTCGGCGCCACGCCGTCCGGGTCGGTGATCAGCTGGTAGTGGTTCCACATCACACCGACGAACACCCCGACCCGCCGGTCGCGCAGCGCCGAGGGAGGGTGGCCCGCGTTCTCCAGCGCCTGCCACGCGGTGGTGAGGAACAGGCGTTCCTGCGGGTCCATCCGCTCGGCGTCGCGGCGGGAGATGCCGAAGAACGCCCGGTCGAACCGGTCCACGCCGTCGACGAAACCACCCCACCAGCGCCCGTTCGGGTGCTCCCAGCGGTCGGTGGGCACCTCGGTGACGCTGTCGCGGCCCGCGAGGAGGTTCGCCCAGAACTCGTCCGGGTCGGCCGCGCCCGGGTAACGGCCCGCCAGCCCGATGATCGCGACGTCGCCAGCGTTCACGTCAGCGTTCACGCCGGCGTCGGCATCAACGTCGGCGTCTCCGGCCACGGCGGCGTTCGTGGGCACCTCGGCGGTTGCCGGCCGCGGCACGGCGGCGGGAGCGATCAGGCGCGTCACGGCGGCGGCGCGCAGCGGCCGTTCGGCGTGGACCGCGACCAGCACCGGGCCGTCGCCGTACGCGTGGTCGAGCAGGTCGAACGCCGTCTCGGCGGGCAGCGGGTGCTGTCCTTCCGCCGCGGCGCGCGCCACCGCGTCGTCGGTGCTCCGCATCCCGCCGTCGGCCCAGTAGGGCCAGGCGATGGCGACCGCGTCGCCCCGGGCGGCGGCGAAGGCGTTCAGGAAGGCGTTGGCGAAGGCGTAGTCCGCCTGACCGGGGTTGGGCACCACCGACGACAGCGACGAGAACAGCACCAGCCGCGGCCTCAGGTCCGCCGTGGCCGCGTCCAGGTGCACGGTTCCGGTGACCTTCGGGGCCAGCACGGCCGCGCTGTCGGCCGGCTGCTTGCGGAAGTGCAGGCCGTCGCGCACCACACCCGCGCAGTGGAACACCGCGTCGACCGTGCCGAACCGGTCACGCGCGTGGGCGACGAGCGCCTCCACCTCGTCCCGCACGGTCACGTCCGCGCGCACGTACACGGCTTCGGCGCCCAGCGCGCGGCACCGCTCGACCAGGTCGTCCGGTGCGGGACCGCGACCGCTGAGCACCAGCCGCGCCCGGTGCCGCCGGGCCAGGTGCTCGGCGAGCCGTGCGCCGACACCGCCCGCCGCACCGGTCACCAGGCACACCGCGCCGTCGGCGAGGGGCGCTCCCGTCGGCGAGTGCGGTGCCAACCTCCGCGCGAACCGCCCGCCCGCGTGGCGGACGTCGGTGTCGTCCCCGCCGTCCCGCAACTCGGCGAGCACGGTGTCGGCGACGTCGACGGCCCGGTCCACCCCGACCGCGCGACACCGCACGCGGGGCGTCTCGGCGGTGACCGTGTGCGCGAACGCGGCGACCGCCGCCGATCCCGGCCGCTCCCGGCCGCCGTCGAGGTGGTGCACGAACAGCACGCGGCTCTCGGTGCCCCCGCCGTGCTCGACCAGGGCCGACGTCACGGCGGTGCAGGTGGCGAAGGTGTCGGCGGCGCTGCTCGTCGGTGGCAGGTCCACCACGACCGCGGTCGGCTCTGCTCCACCGGCCAGGGCGCGGGCGACGGCGTCGCGGTCCGGCTCGACGCGCACGACCCGGTGGCCGCGGGCGGTCAACGCGGTCGCGGGCTCGTCGGTGGCGGACACGACCAGGATCGCGCCGACGTGCTCGCCGCCGGGCAGGTTCGGCACTTCGACCCACACCGGGCGGAACACGTGCGGCGAAGCGGACGCGCCGGACGTGACGGCGGGGGAAGGCCCGGCGGGTGGTCGGGTGGTGGGCGCGGGAAGCGTGACGGTGTAGTGGTTCCCGAGGTGCGCGGCCAGCTCCTCGACGGTGCTGTGCTCGAACAGCAGCGTCGGGTACAGCTTCGCGCCGACCAGCTCCTCCAGCTCGGCGCTGATCCGCAGCATCGCCATCGAGTCCAGGCCGAGCTCGTAGAACCCGGTCCGGACGTCCACGCCCGCCGCGTCGCGACCCAGCCGGGCCGCGACCACACCCCGCAGGTGGCCCACCAGGTCCGGCGCGGCGCGGTCCGCGTCGCCGACCGGCCCGGTGACCAGCCCGGTGATCAGTCCGGAGTGCCGGATCCGCTTGCACGTCAACCCGCGGCACACCGCCACCGGTCGGCCGCCGTCGTCGTAGAGCTCGAAGTCGTTGCGCATCACGTCACCCGAACCGGCGACCGTCTCGATCCTGGGCACCCGTACCCACATCGGCCCGCGCAGCGGCCTGAACGAGCGGAAGCTCTCGATGTGCACCGGGATGAACGGGTCGCCACCCGGCGGCGGCGCCTGGCCGAACGCCACCAGGGTCGAGGCGTCGAGCTGCGCCGGGTGCAGGTGGAAGCCGTCCCGCTCCCGTTCCTCCGGGTGCAGGTCGAGGCGGGCCAGCAGGCCGCCGTCGAGCAGGTGGACCGGGCCGGAAGCCTTCATCGGCCTGCCGTGCTCGATGCCCTCGTCCCGCGCCTGCCGGTACAGGTCCTCCATGTCCTTGCGCCCCGAGGCACGGCGGACCAGCGCCTGAGGGTCGATCGGCGGCGGCTCCGGCTCGTCCGCGTCGACCAGGGTCCCGGTGAAGTGCGTGCGCCACTCGCCGCCGGCGGGCCTGCTCCGCGCCGAGACCGCGCGCGCCGCACCGGACGGTGGCTCGACGACCACCCGCACGTCGAGGGCCGGTCCGGGCCGGACGGCGATCGGCGTCGTGAAGAGCACGTCGCGCAGCGCTTTCCGCGCGGGGTCGACACCGCGGGCGCTCAGCACGCGGCAGACGACATCGAGGAAGACGGCGCCGGGCAGCACCGGAACACCGTGCACGCGGTGGTTGCCCAGCACCATGTCGTCGTCGCCGAGGGCGAAGCGGACCTCGATCCGGTCGTCGCTCATGACCGCGTTCCCTCCCGGTCGGGGTGGGAGGCGGGTGCGAGCCTCCGGCCGGCCTCGGCGAGGAGCCCGGTCCGGTCGACCTTGCCGTGCGCGTTCAACGGCGGCTCGGGCGACCACCACACGTGTCGGGGCAGCAGGTAGGCGGGCAGCCGGTCGGCCAGCGCGCGGGCCAACGCCACGTGGTCGGGCTCGTCGCCGCCGAGGAGGTAGGCGACCAGCACGTGCCCGGTGCCGCCCGGCACCGCCAGCGCGACCGCGTCCACGCCCGCGACCTCGCGCAGCACCACCTCGACCTCACCCGGTTCCACCCGGTAGCCGTTGACCTTCACCTGGTCGTCCTCGCGCCCGAGGTGCACCAGCGCGCCGTCGGGGCGCACCCGCACCCGGTCGCCGGTCCGGTACCAGCGCACGCCGTCACGGGTGGCGAACCGCCCGGCGTCGTCGGCCGGGTCGAGGTAGCCCGCGAACACCTGGGGTCCGCGCACCAGCAGCCGGCCGACCTCGGCGCCCGCGTTCCCGGCACCGTCCACGACCAGCAGTGACGTGCCGTCGTTGGCCCGCCCGATGGGCACGTCGCCCACCTCGTCCCCGTCCGGGTCCCAGCGGTGCGCGGTGACCGCCACGCTCGCCTCGGTCGGCCCGTACAGGTTGTCGATCACCCCGCCGCTCGCCGCCCGCCGCCAGTAGCGCGCCGTGTCCACCGACAGCGGCTCACCGGAGAACCCCGTGTGGCGCAACCCCGCGAGGCTGCCGGGTCGCAGCGCGTCCCGCAGCTGCAACGCCCGGACCAGGCTCGGCGTGCTGTGCCACACGGTGAGCCCGTACTCGCGCGCCCAGCGCACCGGGTCGAGCGCTTGCAGCGGCGACAGGACGCACACGCACGCGCCGGAGGCCCACGCCGGGAACAGGTCGCACAGGGCCAGGTCGAACGTGGTCTCGTGGACCTGGCTGAACCGGTCGTCGGTGCCCGCGTCGTACCGGGGCAGGCTCACCTCCAGGAAGGTGGAGATGTTCCGGTGGGTGATCGGCACGCCCTTCGGCCGCCCGGTCGAGCCGGACGTGAACAGCACGTACGCCAGGTCGTCCGCGGACCGGTCCGGTGGCGTGAAGGCGGCGTCCGCGTCGACCGCGGGCGCGGCCACCCCGGTGGGCACGTCGACCGGGCCGCTCGGCGCGAGCACCGCCGCCACGGCCGTGCCCGGCAGCAGCTCCGCCGTCCGCGCCGCGCCCGCCGGGTCCACGATCACGGCCTGGCAGCTGGCGGCCCGCAGCACGGACCGGTTGCGGCGCACCGGGTTTTCGGGGTGCAGCGGCACCACCGCGGCCCCCGCGTAGAGCGCGGCGAGGAAACCGATGTACGCCTCGGGCGTCTTGGACGCGACCACGCCCACCGCCGTCGGCCTGCCGACCGCCGAGGTGATCGCCGCCGCCCACGCGGTGGCCGAGCGGTCCACCTCGGCGTAGGTCAGGACGCGGTCGAACACGCGCAGCGCGGGACCGTCCGGGTTGCGGCGCAGGCCGTCCCGGAACCAGTCGTCCAGCAGCCTGGTCGAGCCCGGATGTGCCACGTGCCGCCCCCGATCCTCAGTCCCCGACCCTCAGTTCGCGGCCCGCACGGCGTCCCACAGCGCGCCCGCCGTGGCGAACGTGGCGGGCACCAGCGCCCGGGCCGGGAAGGTGACGCCGTACGAGCTCTCCAACACCATCGCCAGGCCGACCATCGCGATCGAGTCGACGCCGTGCGCCGGCAGCGGCGTGCCCGGCTCCAGCGGCGCGTCCGGCGGGTACGCGACGAGCGCCGCCCGCACCACTTCCTCGAAGGTCTCGTCCCAGGGCTCGTCCACGACGCGGGACGCTAGCGGGGTGCGTGCGGCCGGGCTGCGCACTCTTGAGCAGCACCCGCGCCGCCGCCGACGCCATCATGCGGACGTCCGTAGAGGAGGAACGGATTGCCCCGCGTGCTGATCGTCGGCGCCTCGCCCGTGCTGGCGGGCCACTTCGCGGCGCGCTGCCTGCGCACGGCCGACGTGCGGCTGCTGGCGCTGCGTGGCTCGGCGACGACGTTGCGGGACTTCGTCTCGGCCACGGCCGCCACGCTCGGCGGCGGTGCCGCTCGGTGGGGTGAGCTGAGCTGTGAGGTGGTGGACCCGGCGCGGTTGCCCGACCCGCTGACCGGCCCGCCGGCCGACGAGGTGTGGTGCGTG
Source organism: Saccharothrix stipae (assembly GCF_054781895.1). Lineage (NCBI taxonomy): Bacteria > Bacillati > Actinomycetota > Actinomycetes > Pseudonocardiales > Pseudonocardiaceae > Saccharothrix > Saccharothrix stipae. The sequence goes on from NZ_BAAGTN010000013.1 coordinate 24,206, forward strand.
GCGCTGCGACCGCACCCGGCCGTGCTCAGGGCGGTGACGGCCGCATTGCCCGGTCTGTGCGCGACCAGGCTGGTCCACGTCGGCCCGCACGGACACCCGGCGCTGGACCGGGAGGCCGTGGAGGGCGCGCTGTCGGCCGGGGTGGCGTGGCGGGTGGTCCGCGTGCCGCCGGTGATCGACCCCTGGGCGGTCGCGTTGGGCGAGACGCCACCGGGTCCGCACCACCTGCTCGACGCCGTGCACTCCGTGCTGGCCGAGGTGCGGGACCGGCTCCCCGACCACTTCAGCGACGTCCCGCTGGTCGTGGGCACGGGCGGTGGCGGGCTGCCGGTGATCCGCGCCGGCGACGTCGCCGACCTGGCCGGGACGACCGGTGAGGGCTTCCACGCCGTGCCGGCGCCCGAGCCGACCCCGTTGGCCGAGCTGTGGCCGGTGGTCGCGGCCGGCTACGGCGTGACGTGCACCCCGACGGGCGAGCCGACCGACGTGGACCGCCTGCTGGCGCTGCGGCTGGACGGGCTCGCCACCGTCCCGGCGCACGGCACGGGTCCGTTGCCGCGCGACGAGTTGCACGCGCTGGTCGACGGGGTGCGCGAGGCGCAGGACCGGGAGCTGCGGGCGGCGCGGGACCGGGCCGCCCGGCCCGACCGGTGGCTGCGGACCACCACCGTGGCGCGCGAGGCCGACGACCTCACCGTGTCCGGGGCGGGCGACGACGGGCCGACGCTGGTCGTGGTGAACGCGCTCGGGCAGGGCCTCGACCTGCTGGCGCGGCTGCTCGACCGGCTGCGGGCCCGGCACCGGGTGGTGACGTGGCGGTTGCTCGGCGTCGAGGCGGGCGACCGGCCGCGTGACCTGGACGGCCACCTCGACGACCTCGGCGACGTCATCGCGCACGCGGGCGGGGACCGCGTCCACCTGGTCGGCTGGTGCGCGGGCGCCAAGATCGCCACGGCGTACCAGCGCCGACACCCCGGGTCGGTCGCGTCGGCGGTGTTCCTCAACGGGGCGTTCCGGCAGGACGGCCGGTGGGCGGAGCTGGACCTGGGCTACGAGCGCAACCTCGACCTGGTGGTGCGCGCCGTCGCCGACGACCCGGGCAAGGCCGACCGCCTGATCGGCCTCTTCCGCGGCGGCGGCGCCGGGGCTGCCCCGCTGGACGTGCTCAGCACCGTGCTGCGGGACGAGGTGCTGCGACCGTTCCGCACGCCCGAGGCCCTGGTCCGGTACGCGCGGCAGCTGCGGGAGCTGTGGGCGGTCGACACCGCGTCCGACGCGCCGCACGTCGACGTTCCGGTGCTGTTCATCGGTGCCGAGCGGGACACCGTCGCGTCGCCGTCGCGGGCCGTGCGTGCCGCAGGGCTGTTCCCGCGCGCCCGTTACGCCGAACTGGCGCTGGCGGGCCACTACGCGCAGCACGACCGGCCGGGACTGGTCGCCGACCTGATCGCCGACTTCGTGCGCGACCCCGACGCCACGCCCGCCGCCCGGGGCGAGGTCCGGTGGCCGGCCACCGTCCCGGGTTGACCGCGCCGTGTCGGACCCGTGCCCGGCACGGCATGCCGAGGTTCGCCGGTCGCCGGCGACTCGGCCGGGTCAGCTCCACTGCTGCGCGGTCAGCGCGTGGTCCCGGCAGCCGCCGTCGCGGATCATGCGGTCCCACCCGCCCGCGCCCCGCTCCGGCGACACCCAGTCCCGCAGGTAGGCGGCGCGCGGCGCGTCGGGGTCGGTCCGCGCGTCGATGCCCATGAGGACGTACATGGTGCTCAGCCGCTTCATGTGGATGAGGAAGTGCAGGCGCTCCATCGGGCCGAACAGCTCCTCGAACACCAGCGCGGTGGCGTGGCCGGAGGCGTTGAGGTTCATGTTCTCCGCGACGGTCCGGGCGAACAGCCGTGCCTCGGCGCGGAACTCGTAGCTGAAGTCGATCACGCGGTGCATGACCACGCCCGCCGTGGCGGTGGTCAGGACGCACTCGGGGTCCTGCGCGGTCTGGTGCGCGGCGGGCAGCACGTCGAACCACGGCACCGGCGAGCCGGCCTTGAGCGGGCTCAGCGACGGGTCGGCGGCCATCACGTCGGTCGCGGTCCCGAACATCCCCCACCGGTGGGGGAACAGCACGCGCTCCTCGACGCTGCCGGGCACGAAGGCGCTACCCCACTCCACCGGCTGCCGATGGGCGACGTAGCCGCCGAGGACCCCGTCGCGCAGGTCCGGCGCGCCGCCGACGCGGACCACCGCTTCGTAGTCCTCCAGGGACCTCAGGTGGATCAGCCAGTGCACGCGGTCCTTGACGCCGAACGTCTCCTCGTAGACGAACACGGTCGCCAGGTCGTCCCGCCGGTTGACGTGCTCCGCCGCCTCGCGGGCCAGGCGGCGGGCCTCGTCGCCCCGGCCCGCGGCGATCTGGGCCGAGCGCTGCACCAGGACACCGCAGTTGCCCGAGTGCAGCACCCGGTCCGTCGGCCGGTCGAGCTGATGGATCGCGGGAAGCACTCCCGGTCCGCCGGTACCTGCTCCGGTCACTGGTACTCCTCCACCGGTCTGGGCGCGGCGCCGGTGGGCGCCGCGCGTCGTTCCCGCAACACGCGGGCCGCTCCTGCCATCAGCCGCTCGGCGACGAGGTCGACGTGGCGCGCTCGCCAGTCCTGCAACGGCGTGCCGGCCACGAACCGGTTGAACGCGCCGATCGCCGGGCCGCAGTGGATCTGGAAGTTGACCCGCTCCGCCTCGTCGCCCGCGGCGGCGAGCCGGCTGGTGCGGGCGAAGTAGGCCTTGAACACCAACGCCATCCGGTGCTTCGGGTCCCGTTCGGCGCGTTCGACCTGGTGCGCGCGGCCGGTGTCCAGGTAGTGCCGGCGGGTGCGCGCCCAGACCTCGTCCAGGGGTGCGCGGAAGTGGTCGCGCTCCAGCGCCGCACGGGTCCGCGGGTCCAGCTCCTCCAGGCCCGCGTGCTGCCGGTAGAGCTGGTAGAGCTTGTTGGCGCGGGCCGCGAACAGCGTGCCCTTGCGGACCACCTGCACCTTCGACCCGAGCTCGAACAGGTCGCCCGCCGGCGCGTAGGCGGTGTCCTGGACGTCCAGCGTGGACAGCAGGTCCTTGACGGTGTCGGAGGTGCCCGCCTCCGGTGAGCACTGGTTGACCGAGCCGGTCACCACGAAGTCGGCGCCGAGGACGAACGCCGCGGCGACCGCCTCCGGTGCGCCCAGGCCGCCGGACGCGCCGAGGTGCACGCCGTCGGGGTACCCGTGCTCGGCGACCGCGCGGTCGCGCGCCCGGACCAGCGACGGGACCAGCGTGAACGCCACCGCCCCGTCGGTGTGGCCGCCCGAGTCGGCTTCGGCGCAGACCTCGCCGGCCACGGGCAGGCGCCGCGCCACGTCCGCCTCCGACGGGGTCAACGCGCCCCGGTCGACCAGGCCGCGCAGCAGGTCGGCGGGTGGAGGGGCCATGAACGCCGCCGCCACCTCCGGCCGGGACACCTTGGCCAGCACGCGGCGGACCGCGACGGGCGTGCCGTCCGACCGGCGGTGGGCGCCGGAGAACCGGAACCGCACGACCGCCGGGGTGACCGCGGTGAACGCCGCGGCTTCGACGAACCGCACGTCGTTGCGCAGCAACAGGTCCACCAGCGCTTCCTCGCCGGCGGGATCGGTCAGGTCGTGCAGCAGGTTGACGCCGAAGGGCAGGCCCGGCGTGCCGGCGAGGCGTCGCACGGCACGCTCCACCTCGGCCAGTCCCAGCCCACCCGACCCGAAGTAGCCCAACAGCCCGGCGGCACCCATGCGGGAGACCAACTCGACCGAGGAGATCCCACGAAACATCGACCCGGCCAGGTACGCGTACCGGACGCCGTACTCCGACCGGAACCGAGCACTGCCCAACGCGGCGGCACCCGGGTCGGTGTCACACGCGAGTGAGCCGGGCACGCCCGCCAAGTCGGATGAATCCGCCGCGCCCGGCATGCCTGCCGCGTCCGGTACGCCCGGCCTCCCCGGCACGCCGGGCAGCACCGTGGCGACTGGCTGGCCGGTCACGAGCGCCTCGTTGCCGCCTGCCCCGCTGCCGAGCGCCGCGCCGTTCCCGCGCGTTCCCGCGTCGCCGGTCGCGCGGCTCGTGGGGGCTGTGATCGCGCCCTCCGCCAATGCCGACCGCCAGAACGGGTCCAGCACGGTGGTGCCGCCGACCTCCCGCACCTCGGTCACACCGCGCCGGATCAGTTCGCGCATCGACCGCCGCCACAGCACGCGGCTGTCGACCTGCCTCGCCAGCAGCCGCGCGACGCCGCCCGCCGGGTAGGGCTCGGCGGTCGCGTTGGCGATCACCGGCACCACCGGGTCGCGGAACTCCACGCCGGCCAGGTGGTCGCCGAACCGCCGCGCCGCCGCCGCCATGTGCCGGGAGTGGAACGCACCGCTGACGTTGAGCGGCAGGCAGCGGGCACCCGGCACTTCGCGCACCGCCCGGCGCACCGCCGCGACCGCCTCGGCCTCACCGGAGACGACCACCTGGGTCGCCGAGTTCTCGTTGGCGATCTCCACCCGGTCGTCCAGCCCGGACCGCCGCAGCACGGCGGCCACCTCGTCGGGGTCGAGCCCGACGACGGCGGCCATCCCACCACCGACCGCCTCGGCCATCAGCTCGGCACGCCGCCGCACCAGCCGCAGGCCGGTCGCGAAGTCGAAGCACCCGGCGGCGAGCAGGGCGTTGTACTCACCGAGACTGTGCCCGGCCAGGTAGTCGGGCGCGGGCTCGCGGTCGGCCAAGGCCCGGTAAGCGAGCGCGTTGACCACGAAGATCGCCGGTTGCGCCCACCGGGTGTCGGCCAGCCCGCGCCGCGGGTCCTCCAGGCACAGCTCGCGCACCGACAGACCGAGCACGTCGTCGGCGACCGAGACCTCCTCCGGGAACCGCTCGAACAGCTCCGCGCCCATCCCCTTGCGCTGCGATCCCTGGCCGGGGAACGTCCAGGCCCTCATCGCCCGCTCCCCGGACCGCCCGGCGCCGCGTCGACGAACCGGAGTTCCAGCAGCCCGGTCGGCGCACCGCGCGTGACGGCGGGTGCGCGCACGTCGTCCGGCCGGTCCAGCCACAGCCTGCGCCGCCGGTAGACCGGGGGCGGCAGGGGTGCGCGGGTCTGCCCGGAGCGCGCGCTGTCCGGCAGACCGCTGACGATCACGTGCGCGTTGGTGCCGCCCAAGCCGAACGAGCTCAGCGCCGCGACCCGGGACTGCGGCGGCACGGGCCAGTCCGTCGTCGCGGTCACCGGCCGGAACGGCGACCGCCCGAAGTCGAACCTCGGGTTGGGCCGGTCGCAGGACAGGGTCGCCGGGATCCGGCCGTGCTCCACCGCGAGCGCCACCTTGACCAGACCCGCGAGGCCCGCCGCGCACAGCAGGTGGCCGACGTTGGACTTCACGCTGCCGATCGCGCAGTAACCGGTGCGGTCGGTGCTCTCCCGGTAGACCCGGGTGAGGGCCTGGAGCTCGATCGGGTCACCGATCGCGGTCGCCGTGCCGTGCGCCTCGACCAACCCGATCTCCCCGGCGTCACGACCGGCGGCCCGCAGCGCCGACCGGATGACGTCGGCCTGCGCGGTGACGCTCGGTGTCGTGACGCCGATCGTGTGGCCGTCGTTGTTCACCGCGACCGCCTCGATGACGGCGTGCACGCGGTCACCGTCCGCCAAGGCCTTCGCCAGCGGCTTGAGCAGCACGACGCCGGCGCCCTCACCCGGCACGATGCCGTCGGCGCGCTCGTCCATCGGGCGGCACACGCCGGTCGGCGACAGCGCACCCGCCGCGCTGAACTCCAGGTAGGTCCGCTCGTCCAGCAGGATCTCCACGCCTCCCGCGACGGCCATCTCCGCGTCGCCCGCGAGCAGCATCCGCGCGGCCACCTGGACGCTCACCAGCGCCGAGGAGCACGCGCTGTCCACCACGAGGTTGGGACCGGTGAGGTGGAAGCGGTGCGCCACCTGCGCGGCGAGGAAGTTCTGGTCGGACTGCAACACGCTCGGCCTCAGCGCGGCCCGCTGACCGTAGGAGGAGGTGCGCCCGCCGACCACGACCGCGACCCGCCGACCCCACACCTCGTCACGGGTGTAGCCGCCGTCGTGCAGGCAGTCCAAGGTGGATTCGAGGATCAGGCGGACGCCGGGGTCCATCGCCGCGGCCTCCTCGTCGGTGAGGCCGAACGGCTCCGGGTCGAAGTCGGCCAGCCCGTCGACGAACCCGCCCCACCTGCCGACGCTGCGGCCGAGCCGGGGCTCCGGGTCGTACAGCCGCTCGACGTCCCAGCGGTCTCGCGGCACGTCGCCGATCGCGGACCGCTCGTCCAGCAGGTTGCGCCAGAACGCCGCGACGTCCGGCGCGCCCGGGAACCGGCCGGCCATGCCGATGATCGCGATCCTGTTGTCGCCTCCACCCCGGCCGCGCGCGGTCGTTCCGCCCGCCACGACGGGCTGTCGCGCAACGGAGGCCGAAACGACGGGGGTCGGCGCAACGGGGGTCGGGTCTTCGAGGGAGATGCCTTCCTCGGTCAGGTGACGGGCGAGGCCGGTCACGGTCGGGAACTCCATCAGCACCGACGGCGGCAGGCTGCGCCCGGCCTCGCGTTCCAGCAGTCCCAGCAGCTCGACCAGCACCACCGAGTCCACGCCGATGTCCTGGAAGTCCGCGTCGGCGTCGAAGTCCGCCTCCGCGATGCCCAGTGCCGGGGCGAACACCGACACCAGCCGTGCCACCACCCGATCCGAACCCGCCGGAACGAGCGGCACCGGCACCGGCGGAACAGGCGCCGACTTGGCGTCCAGCAACGACGTCACGTCCAGGTCACCGGAGAGCGGCTCGACCGGCAGCACCACACCGCTCCACGGCGTGGCCAAGACCTGTTCCAACGCGTGCAGCGCTCGGGCGTCGGTCAACGACCCGAGGCCGACCAAGTCTCCGACGTTCGGCCCACCACGCCCCGACCCGCTGTCCCGCCACATCGGCCAGGCCACCGACCGCAACCACGGCTTGCCCGACCGCGCGTGCCGTGCGACGACGAAGTCCATCGCCGCGTTGGCCGCCGCGTACTCGGACACCCCGACCGCCAGCCTCGGCACCAGCGCGGACGCCGACGAGAACGCCAGGAAGAACGCCGGCTCGTCGTCCGAGGTCAGGTCCAGCAGGTGCTCGACCGCGTCCACCTTCGGCGCGGCCCGCTCCGCGACGGACCCCGCGGTGCCGCTGGTGAACGCCGCCGGCCGGTCCGACAGTCCGCCCGCGCAGTGCACGACGCCGCCGATCGGGCCCAGTTCGCGACGCACGCGGTCCAGGAACGACCGGAGTCCCACGCGATCGGTCAGAACGCCCGCGTGCACCTCGACGCGCGCACCGGCCCGGCGCAGGTCGCGCACGGTGCGCACGCGCTCGGCGGTCACCGGGTCGAGCGGACCGTCCCAGTCGTGCTCGGGCGGAAGCGGGTGGCGGCCGAGCAACGCGATCCGGCGCGCTCCGCGCTCGACCAGGTGCGCCGCGACACGCGCGCCGAGCCCGCGGGTACCGCCGGTCACCACGTAGGTCAGCTCCGGCGCGACCGACAGCGGCTCGTGCCGGGCGGCGACCGGCCGCAGCACGGGCCGGTACCGCAGCCCGGCGCGGTGGCACACCTCGGCCGTCGCCGCGGGCTCGTGCCACTCGCCCCACAGCGCGGACAGGAACTCCCCCGCACGCTCGGGCGGCACGTCGGTGTCCAGCACGGTGGCGGCGACCTTCGCGTGCTCCGCGCCGAGCACCCGCAGGAATCCGGCCATCCGCGCGCCCGCCGAGCCCGCCGGCACGCCGTCGAGGTCCTGGAGGCCGCGGGTGACGGCGAGGCCGCGCAACCCGGTGGTGCGACCCTTCGCCACGACGGCGCGGAGCAGGGAGAGCCGCCGTCCGGTCGAGACCGGGTCGTCCTCGGTCCGGTCCAGGTCGGTCAGGTCGAGCCACCCGGTGATCCGCGGGTGGCGGGCCAAGAGGTCGGTGAGGTCGTGCCCGGCGAGGTCCTGCTCGGCGAGGTCCTGCTCGGCGACCGGGACGACGTTCGGGGCGTCCCGCGCGATCCTCGCGGCGAGGCTCGCGGTCCCGGGCCGGTGCAGGCACAGGACCGTGCCGTCGACCGGCGCGTCACCCGACGGGACGGGACCGGCCTCCAGCCACCGCCGTGCCATCAGCTCGACCCCGGTCGGCGTCGCACCGGCGGTCGTCCCCTCGAAGTGGTACCGCACCCGTGCGAACGGGTAGGACGGCAACGACACGACCCACCGGGGCTCCGGGTGCAGCGCGGGCCAGTCGACCGAGCCGCCCGCCACCCAGTGCCGGGCCAGCACGTCCAGGTCCGAGGTCGGCAGCCGCGCCGCCGACCTCGCCGCCTCGGCCCGGCCCCGCACGCCGACACCCGCGTCACCGGCCAGGAACGCCCTGAGCCGCGCCCGCAACTCCTCCCGGTCGGCGGCCACGAACGCCAGCCGTTCCTTCAGGTGGGCCCGGCCGACCTGGAGCGTCCACGCGATGTCGTCGAGGGCGGCGTCGGCGGGCAGCCCGCCGGCCAGCCGGCCGGCCACCGCGCGCAACCGCTCCTCGTTGTACGCCGACAGCACGACGAGCTGCGGCCTGCCCGTGCCCGGGCCGGGGGTGCGCGGCGGTGCTTCCTCGACCACCACGTGCGTGATCGCGCCGCCCGCGCCGAACGAGCTGATCCCGGCCCGCCGCGGCCGCCCCGGGTCGGGCCACGGCGCGGCGTCCCGCTGCACCGCGAACGGCGAGGCGGCCCAGTCGACGTCGGGGTTGAGCCGGTCGACGTGCAGGGTCGGCGCGAGCGTGCGGTGCTCGAACTGGAGCAGGACCTTCGTCAACGACGCCATGCCGGCCGCCGCCTCGGCGTGCCCGATGACCGACTTCACCGACCCGATCGGGATACCGCCGGCCGCCCGGCCACCGAACACCCTGGTCAGGCCGTCGACCTCGATCGGGTCACCCAGCGCGGTGCCGGTGCCGTGCGCCTCCACGCAGTCGATGTCGTCGGGTGTAAGACCCGCGTCGTCCAGCGCCCTTCGGATCACCTCGCTCTGCGCGACCGGGTCGGGCACGAGGTAGCCGTTGGTGCGGCCCGCGTGCGCGACCGCCGTGCCGCGCACCACCGCGCGAACGCGGTCCCGGTCGGCCAGCGCCTGGGCCAGCGGCTTGAGCACGAGCGCACCGACGCCTTCGCTCGGCACGAACCCGTCGCCGCCCTCGCCGAAGGCGCGGCACCGCCCCGAACGGGAGGTGAGCGACATGCCGCTCTGCTCCAGGAACTTGTTGGGGTGCAACGAGAGGTTGACCGCGCCCACCACGGCCACCTCGCACTCGCCCTGGCGGAGGGCGCGCACCGCCAGGTGCAGCGCGGTGGACGTCGAGGCGCACATCGTGTCCACGGTCAGGCTGGGGCCGTCGAGGTCGAAGAAGAACGACACCCGGTTCGCGATGTGCCCGATGCCGCCGCCGCTGTAGGACGGGTTGCCGCGCGCGGTCTCCTCGACGCCGAAGAACTGGTAGTCGGAGTACATCGCCCCGGCGAAGACACCGACCCGGGACCCCCGCATCCGCTCCCGGGTGAGGCCCGCGTCGTCGAGCGCCTCCCAGCAGGCCTGGAGGAACAGGCGTTCCTGCGGGTCCATGAGGGCCGCGTCGCGCGGGGTGATGCCGAACACCAGCGGGTCGAACTCGTCGACGCCGTCGAGGAAGCCGCCGACCATCCGGTCGACCGGCCAGCCGGGGCGGTGCCGTTGCGGTGGCAGCGCGCCGACGCAGTCGCGGCCCTCGACCAGGTTGGTCCAGAAGGCGTCGAGGTCCGGCGCGTGGGGGTAGCGGCCGGCGATCCCGATGATCGCCATCGCACCCCCACCCGCAACGGCGGGCGGCGGTGGCGCCGGGGTCTGGGGCGCCGGAGTCGGTACCACCGAAACGTGCGGCGCCGACGGTGACATCACGGTCGGTGGCACCTGGACGCCGGCTCCACCGAGTTCTTCCGCGACCCCGGCGAGCGTGCGGTGCCGGAAGAACAGCGCGCGGTCGGACACGCCGAAGTCCCGTTCCAGGGCCGCGTTCAGCTCGGTGATCTGCAACGAGGTCAGCCCGTACTCCTCGAACGGGGTGTGCGGGTCGAGCCGGTCCGCGGGGATGCCGGACACCTCGCGGTAGTGCGCGGTGAGGCGTTCCAGCACCTCGTCGTGGACCGGTTCGGGCAGGTGGAACGGGTAGGCGGGCAGCGGTTGCCGCACCGGACGCCGTTGCCAGTGGTCGCGCCAGGGCACGTCGTGCCCGCGGACCCACAGCTCGGCCGCCTCCGCCGCAGTCGTGGGCACCGCGCCGGGCGCGTCGCCGTCCGCGTGACCGGTGCGCACCCGCGGGTCCGACCGGCCCGCGAGGAACGCCGCGAGCCCGGCCCGCAGGTCGTCCAGGCTCGCGCACACCACCGCCAGCCGGTGCGCCATGGGCGTTCGCGCCGTCTGCGTGCTCCACGCCAGACCGGACAGCAGCTCGTCCGGGTCGTCGTCGGCCAGGTCGAGCACGTGGTCGAGGTGCGCCTCGGCGTAGCGCGCCAACCGCTCGGCGTCGCCCGCGGACACCAGGACGACGGTCGGGTTCACCGGGCCTCCGGTCGACTGCATCCCGCCTCCTTCACGCGTTCGGGCAGAACGTACGCACGCCGGCCCGACCCGTCTGCTCAGTCCTGAGCCCCCGACCTGCTCCTCCACCAGGTCACCCGACCGCCGTCGTTCACTCCCAGGGGTAACGCCCGGTCGCCGCGAAGCGGGCGAAGCGCTCCCGCGTCCGCGGCGCGCCCGCCAGCCGGTCGAACTCGGCCACCGCGTGCCGCTTGGCCTCCTCGGTGATCGGGTGCAGCGCGGCGAAGTAGCGCTTCGCGTCGCCGACCACCGTGCCGTCGACCTTGGCCAGCCGCGCCGTCACCTTGCGCACCAGCACGGCGGGGTCCGCCGACAGCTCGTCCACCAGCCGGCTGCGCACGGCCTCGGCGGCCGTCACCGGCAGGGTCGTCAACGTCATGGCGTACGCGGGCTGGAACCCGACCCGCCGGACCAGGAACGGCAGCACGCTGAACGGGAGCAGCCCCCACATCGCCTCGGGCAGGCTGAACACGCCCCGCTCGGTGCTGTGCACGAGGTCGCAGGCCGCCACCAGCCCGACCCCACCACCGGACACCCGACCGTCCACACAGCACAAGATCAGGCGCGGCACGGTCGTGAAGCGGTGCAGCAGCTCGAAGAACGCCGCGCCCCGGTCGGCGGGGTCGCCGCCCGACGCGTCCTCGCGGGCGGCCTCGACCACGTCCATGCCCGCCGAGAACACCGAGCCCCGCGCGCGCAGCACCACGAGCCGGCAGTCCGGGCGTTCCTCGGCCTCGTCCAGCGCCGCGTGCAGGTCGGCGATGAACGCGCCGTCCACGGTGTTGCCCCGGTCCGGGCGGGCGAGCGTGACGGTCAGGACCGGTGCGGCCCACTCGACTTCGACGGTGCCCACCATCAGCTCCACCGGTAGGCGCGGTGGTAGCGGTCGATGCGGTCGAGCACCAGCAGCCCGGCGCCCTCGAACAGCTCGCCGTACAGCTCGGCGTACGGGGTGGTGTCGACCACGTGGTCCGCCACGCCGTGGCCGCGGTCGCCGCCGAGGGTGACCACCCGGTCGTACTCGGCCATGCCGAGCAGGCGGCGCGAGGCGATCCGGTCGCCGATCCCGAACCGGCCCACCGCCCGTGCCGCGCCCGGTCCGAGGACCCCGCTGAAGAACTCCGACGCGCAGCCGGAACCGTAGGAGAACAGGCCGATCCGCGCGGGCGCCCGGATCGGGGCGTTGTCCAGCAACGACGCGAGCGCGAGGTACAGCGACGCCGAGAACAGGTTGCCGACCTGGGTGGCGTGCTCGACCGACGGCGCCACCCGGCGCCCGAAGTCGGCTTCGGCGTCCACCTTCGCCAGGGCGCCCTGCTTGCGCAGCAACGTGCGGTGCGCGCCCTTGACCATGCCGGCGAACGGCGTGTGGAACACCAGGTGGTCGAACGTGTCCACGACGTCGGCGCCGACGACCCGCTCCCGGTACGCGGCGAAGCTGTGCTCCAGGCAGGCCAGGTAGGACAGCAGCGACAGGTCCGAGTCCACCACGGTCACGTCGGCGCTGGGGCGCAGGGTGTCCATCACCTCGAACGTGTGCAGGCCGCTCGCGCCCACGTCGAGTTCGAGCACCTCGCAGTCCCGGCCCACCACCATGGCCACCGCGCCCGCGCCCTCCGACGGCTCCCAGTACGTGCCGCGCGACGCCGGCCCCGCCGCGTCGGCCGCGATCACCAGCGCCTTGGCCGACGGCACGGGAGAGTTGGCGATGATGCCCGCCGCCGCGTGCAGCGCCGCCGTGCCGCCGTAGCAGGCGTGCTTGACCTCGAACGAACGGCACCGCGGCCCGAGCCCGAGGTGGTGGTGCACGTAGGTGCTGATCGGCTTGCTCAGGTCCACGCCCGACTCGGTGCCGACGACCAGCAGCTCGATGTCGGCCCGGTCGCGCTCGTCCATCGCGTCGAGCAGGGGGCGGGCGGCGTTGACCGCGTTGGTCACCGCGTCCTCGCACGGCAGGTTCACCGACTTGCGGGTCATCATCAGGTTGCCCAGCCGGGCGACGTCCAGGCCGCGTGCCCGGAACACGTCCTCGACCCCGACGCAGGCCCGGCCGACGTAGCAGTTCAGGGCTTCGATGCCGAGTGCCATGCGTGGTCCCCTCCGAGGTCGGCCACCAGGTCGTCGCGCACCGCGTCCGGCAGCCCGGTCAGGTAGAAGTGGTCGCCCGGGTGGACGTGCAGGCGGAACCCGGCGTCGGTGGTGACCCGCCACAGGTCGGCCTGCGCGGGTTCGACCTCCGGGTCGCGGTCGCCGGTGAACGCCGACACCGGGCAGCCCAGCCGCGGCCCGTCGGCCGGCCGGTACCCCTCGTCCACGGCGAAGTCCGCCCGCAGGCACGGCAGGAGCAGCCGCCACAGGCCCCGCTCCGCCAGCAGCACGTCCGGCGTGCCACCGAGGCGGCTCACGGCCGTCACAAGGTCGTCGTCCGGGATGTCCGCGAGAGGTCTGCGGAGGGCGGCCGCGTGCGGGGCGCGGCGCCCGGACACGACCAGCCGCACCGGGGCGCGTCCCTCGGCGGTGAACCGACGTGCGACCTCGTAGGCGACCAGCGCGCCCATGCTGTGCCCGAACAACGCGTAAGGCCGGTCCAGGTGCGGCCGGAGCCCGTCGCACAGCGGGCCGATCAGGTCCTCCATCCGCCGGTAGGGCGTCTCGTCGATGCGGAACTCCCGGCCCGGTAGCACGACCGGGCAGACCTCGACCCGCGGGCGGAGCCGGTCCCGCCAAGCCCGGAAGAACGCGCCGCCGCCGCCCGCGTGGGGGAAGCAGAACAGGCGCAGCGGCGCGTCGGCCGCCTCCGGGGTCGGCTTCACCCACCGGCCGGTCATCGGTGGTTCCCGGAGCGCAGCACGACGTGGGCGTGGGAACCGGCGGCGCCGACCGAGTGCACGAGCAGCCGGTCGGGAGTGGCCGGACGCGGCGAGGCCACCAGGTCCAGCCGCGGGTCGCTCCAGTCGACCAACGGTGTGCGGCGCGCGCTCACCAGCGTCGGGGCGAGCACGCCGTGGCGCAGCTGGAGCAACGCCTTGGTCAGCTGGGCCATGCCGGAGGCCGCTTCCGCGTGCCCGACGTTCGGCTTGACCGTGCCGACGGCGAGCGGGCCGCCGCCGTCGGGCCTCAGCGCGGCGAGCAGACCCTCCAGCTCGGCCGCGTCCGCCATCGCCGAGCCCGACGCGCCGGTCTCCGCGTAACCGACGTCCCGGCCGCGCAAGCCGTGCCGCCGCAGCGATTCGGCGATCGACTCGGCGAGCGCGGCGGCGTCGGGCACGCCGAAGCGGCCGCGGTTGCCCGTGCCGCCGACACCGGTGGCGTCGATGACGCCGTGCACGACGTCGCCGTCCTCGTGCGCGTCGGTCAGCGGGCGCAGCACGACCGCGCCGACGCCTTCACCGGGCGACCAGCCGTCGCCGTCGGCGGCGTACGCACCGTCCGCGGGCGTGGCGGCGGACAGCCCGAGGTCGCGCAGCACCGCCAGGTGGTAGGGGTGGGTGATCAGGTTGACGCCGCACACGAGCGCGGCGTCGCACTCGCCCGTGCGCAGGCCCGACACGGCCAGGTGCACGGCGGTCAGCGACGACGAGCAGGAGGTGTCCACCACCAGGCCGGGTCCGCGCAGGTCGAAGGCGTGCGCGACGCGTGCCGGGAGGTCCGAAGCCGCCGCCGAGACCAGCGCCGGGTCACCCGACCGCCACCGCGCCTCCCCGACGTGCCGGTAGTCGTGCCACATCACCGCGACGTACACGCCGACCCGCGGGCCTGGCCGCGCGGCCAGGCCCGCGTCCTCCAACGCCTGCCACGCGACCGGCAGCAGCGTCCGCAGCTGCGGGTCGAGCGAGTGGGCCTCCTTGGGCGAGATCCGGAACGGCAGCCCGTCGAAGGTCTCGACGTCGGTGAGGAACCCGCCGTGCGGCGGCGTGAGCCCGTCGCCCAGGGCGGCCGTGCGACCACGGGGCACCGGGCCGACCGACCGGCGGCCGGCGCGGAGGTTGCGCCAGAACGCGGTCACGTCGTCGGCGCCCGGGTACCGACCGGCGATCCCGACGACCGCCACGTCGGCGGTCCGCCGGTGCTCGCCGGACGACCGCACCGCGGGCTCGGCGACGATCACCTCCGCCCGCGCGGTAGCCGGTGCGAGCCCCGTGTCCGGCGCGGCCGTGTTGTCGGCGGTCGGCGTGGCGGGGTGAGCAGCGGCGGGGTGAGCAGCGGCGGGGTGCGTGTCGGCGGGCCGGTCCACCGTGCCGCCGAGGAACGAGTGCAGCAGGCGCTGGCCCGGGTGCAGCCGGAAGTGCTCGCGCACCTGGTCGAACGCCATCGCGCCGATCGGGCACAGGCCCAGCGGCAGGTCCGCCCGCGCCGTCATCAGCAGTTGGCCGACGTACCCGGCCTCCAGCGCCAGGTACAGCTCCGACTCCTCGCCGTACAGCGGTTCGACGCCGCGCGGCTCCGAGATCAGGTACAGCTCGAACCCGGACCGGTCGAAGACCTCGCGGTTGTACCGGAAGTGCGCCCCGGCGCCGATCGACCCACCACTCACCCGCTGCAACGCGTGCTCATCCGGCCGGTAGTAGTAGATGCCCGGTTCGAGCCCCGTCACGCCACCCGGCCGCACGTGCGCGTAGACCTGCACGCTGTAGGTGTCTCCCGCCGACGCGTAGAGGTGTCGGCGCTTGCCGTCCACCTCGCGCGACCTCAACACCCGCAGCAACGCGTCCAGCACGTCGAGCGGGACGGGTGCGCCGGTGAAGTCCCGTCGGGTCGCACGGTCCCGGTAGGCCTCAACCGGCGGCACGTCGTGACCCAACGGCGTCACCGGCTCGTCGGCCGAGACCGGGCGCAGGTGCGCCGCACCCGCCTTGAACGCCGCGCGGTCGTCGGGCGAGAAGAAGTCCACCTCGACCGCCGGGGCGGGCCGCTCGCGCGCCAGGTGCGCGGCGATGCCCCGCACGCTCGGGTCCGCCAACAACGCGGACACCTGCACCCGCACCCCGTGCCGCTCGCGCAACGCGGCCGACAGCCGCACCATGGTGAACGACGTGGCGCCCTGGTCCCACAGGTCGCGGGCCGGGTCCACCTCGGGCACACCGAGGTACTCCGCGACCAGCGCCGCGATCTCGGCGGTCAGGTCGTCGTCCGACGCGACCGGCGCGGCCCGTTCCAACGGCCACGGCAGGGCGTCGCGGTCCAGCTTGCCGTTGGCCGTGGCGGGGAACGACGGCACGAACGCGGCGAAGTTCGGCACCATGTGGTCCGGCAACCTCTCCGCCGCGAACGCGCGCAGCTCCGGCACCGACGGCCGCGCGACACCGGGCTCGGCCTGGAGGTACGCGACCAGCCTGCGGTCGCCGCCGCCGTCCTCGCGGGCCAGCACCACGGCCTCCCGCACGGCGGGGTGCTCGCGCATCCGGTGCTCGACCTCGCCCAGCTCCACCCGGAAGCCGCGGATCTTCACCTGGCCGTCGCGGCGTCCCCGGAAGACGATCACGCCGTCGGGCCGGAACGCGGCCCGGTCCCCGGTGCGGTACATCCGTTCGCCCGGCCGGTCGGTGAACGGGTCGGGAGGGAAGGCGTGCGCGGTCAGCGCCGGGTCGCCGTGGTAGCCGAGGCTGAGGCAGTCGCCCGCGATGTAGAGGTCGCCCTCCTCCCCGACCGGGCACGGCTGCGCCTCGTCGTCGAGGACGTAGTACCGCGCGTTGTCGATCGGCCGGCCGTACGGGATGCTGCGCCACTCCGGGTCGACCCGCTCGACCGGGAACCAGTTGGACCACACGGTGGCCTCGGTCGCGCCGCCCAGGCTGATCAGGCGCGCCCCCGGCGACACCGCCCACAGGTCCGCGGGCGTGCCGAGCGGCGTGTAGTCACCGCTGAGGAACACCAACCTCAGGTCGATCCCCTTCCGGTGGCGCAGTGACGGCAGCAGCGTCGTCAACGAGGTCGGCGCGGAGTTCCAGAACGTGATCGGCTGCTCGACCAGCACGTCGGCCAGCAGCTCGGGGTCCCGCTGCTCCCGCTCGTCGGCCACGTACAGGCCCGCGCCGCGGCCGAGCAGCCCGAGGAGGTCGAACACCGACAGGTCGAACCCCAGCGACGTGACGCCGAGCCCCACGTCGTCGGGCCCGAAGTCGAACGTCCGGTAGCACCAGTGGAGCAGGTTCCACAGCGGCCGGTGCGCGACCGCGACGCACTTGGGCCGCCCGGTGCTGCCCGAGGTGAAGATGTAGTAGGCGGTGTTGTCGGGGCCGGTCACCGGTTCCGGGTCACCGGGGTCGTCCACGGCGTCCGCCAGCAGCCGGTCGACCTCGACCACCGGGGCGTCGGACAACCACTCCGGCGCGCCGGCCGTCGTCAGCACGACCCGCGCGGAGGTGCGTTCCAGCATCTCCAGCGCGCGGTCGCGCGGCAGGGTCGGCGACAGCGGCAGGTACGCGCCGCCCGCCTTGAGCACGCCGAACACCGCCGCCACCAGCTCCGGGCCGCGACGGGTCGCGACGGCGACGGTCGTCTCGGCCGTGACGCCCTCGGCGCGCAGGCGGTGCGCGATGGTGTTGGCCCACTGGTTGACCTCGCGGTAGGTCGCGGTGCCGCCACGCCACCGCAGCGCGACCGCGGCCGGCCTGCGCCGCGCCTGCTCCTCCAGCAGCAGGTGCACCGGGCCGTCCGCCGGGTACGGCGTCGCGGTCCGGTTCCACTCGTACAGCACCTTGCGCCGTTCGGCCTCGCCGAGCCGACCGGGACGCACCCGCTCGGCCGGCGGGTCGGCGAAGCCCGCGACCGCGGCGCGGAACCGCGCGAAGGCGGCGTCGAGCACCTCGGCCGATTCGGGCACGGGCGCCACGTCCCACGCGATGTCGAGGGTGTCGCCGTCGTCGATCGCCACGCAGTCCAGCGACACGTCCGACGTGGTGGTGCGCCACGGCCCGGCCGTGACGCCCGGCGGGAGCGGCTGCCCCGACACGTCCAGCACGCTGGTGAACACCACCGGCAGCGCGAACGGCCGGCCGCGACGGCGTTCCCGCAGCACGGTGACCCGCAGCTCGGCCAGCCCGCTCGCGCCGTCGGCGCCCGCGTCCTCGGCGAGCAGCGCCGCGAGCCGGCGCGCCCGGCCGGGCAGCGCCACGTCGCGGTCGTCCACCCGCACCCAGCTCAGCGCGGTCTGCTCGCCCGGCCGGTGCGCCTCGCGTCCCGCCGCCCAGCGCACCACCGGCACCGTGAACGGCGGGTCGAAGGCGTGGGCCAGGGCGTCGCAGAACGCGGCCAGCAGCGCCGCGTCCACCGTCACGTCGTGCCGCGCCGCCCACCGCCGCACCACCGCCGGGTCGACGGCGAACCGGGTGCGGGTCGTGGGACCGGGCCCGGCCGGGGTGAACGGCCCCGGCGGGAGGTCCGCCAGCCGGGTGCGCCAGTGCTCCCGGTGCGCGGGATCCACCGCGGACCGGCGCGGCGCGGCGGGCGGGACGGTCACCGCGCCCGGGTCGCCGTACCGGCGCAGCAGGTCGCGTCCCAGCGCGAGCGCGCTCGGCGCGTCGGCCACCAGAAGGTCGATCGCCAGGTG
The DNA here is from genome assembly GCF_054781895.1 of Saccharothrix stipae. Classification (NCBI taxonomy): domain Bacteria; kingdom Bacillati; phylum Actinomycetota; class Actinomycetes; order Pseudonocardiales; family Pseudonocardiaceae; genus Saccharothrix; species Saccharothrix stipae. The sequence continues at coordinate 42,451 of NZ_BAAGTN010000013.1, forward strand.
CACCGTGCCCGACCCCCCGGCCGCGCGGCTCACCCTCAGGTCCGCGTGCGGCCCACGACCGAGCCGGAACGGCCGGTCGGCCATGTCGCGGGCGACCGCCTCGTCCACTTCGGACGGCACGACCGGGATCCGCCACCCGGGTGGCGCGTGGGGCGGCACGGCGGTCCGGCCGTCGTGGTCCACGACGGTGCGCAGCACCTCGTGCTCCTCCACCAGGTCGAGCCAGGCCCGTTCCAGCCGGCCGACGTCGAGCTCGGCGACGTGGAAGCTCTGGTAGAGCTGGCACCCGGCGGTGCGACCCGATGCCCTGGCCACGTGGTAGGCCTGCTGGAGCTCGTTCAGCCCGACGTCGACCGCCGGGGCGACTTCGGCGCAGGCCGCCTGGATCGCGGCGGTGAACCGGCTGAACACCGCGTCCACCGCGCCAGGAGGAAACGCGGCGTCGACGGCGTCCCAGCGGAAGTGCAGGCCGCCGCCCCGTTCCCACATGACGTGGTCCAGCGCCACCCCGGAGGTCTGGCCGACCCCGTGCGCGAGGTGGTCGAGCAGGCTGCCCGCGTCCGGCTCGCCGACGTCGAGCATGCTGGTGAACACGACCGGCAGCTCCGGGACCGCGACACCGGCGCGGCGCAGCTCGCGCACCACCTCCACACCGGACACCGAGTTGTGCGCCCACGCGTCCCACACCTGGCGGTGCAGCGCGGCGGCCAGCTCCGGGCGCGGCCGGTCCACGTCCTCGACCACCAGCAGGCAGGTCGACGTGAACGGTCCGACGACCTCGGCCGCCACGCGGTCCAGCCGCATCCGGTCGGTGGTCGTCAGCACCAGCGACCACGGCCGCGGCGCGGTGGTCAGCACCTCGCAGAACACCGTGAGCACGAGCGAGGACGGCGACACGCCCAGCGCCGCAGCACGCCGCCGCAACGCCCGCCACCGCGCGGGGTCGAGGAACCCGGTGCGCGGTGTGCGGAGGTGGCACTCGAGCCCGGCCGGCGGCGGCTTGTCCGCCATCGCCTCCGGAGCCGCCACGACCTCCGGACCGGGCGGCACCTCGGGCAGCCGTGCCCGCCAGTACGCGAGGTCGGCGTCGCGTCGCGGACCGCTCCGGCGGTCGGCGAGCGCGACCACGCAGTCCCGCACGGACAACGCCTGCTCCGGCACCACCGGTCCCGGCACCACCCGCCCAGACGTCGCCTGACCCGACATCACGTGCCCGGACATCACCGGTCCCGCCATCGCCCCACCCGACAACCCGGCCTCGGGCTCGCGGTAGAGCCGCCACCACTGGCCGAACACCAGGTCCATGCCGTGCCCGTCGATCACCGCGCCGTCGAAGCTCACGTGCACCGACCCGGCGCCGCGGTCCCGCACGACCTCCACCGCGAACGGCGGGTACTCCCCCGGCGCGTACCGGCGGTGCGAGAGCCGTTGGCGCACCTGCGTTCCCAGCACGTCCAAGGGGCCGTCGTGGACCACCGCGACCTGCTCGGGCACGTCCGGTCGCACCCGCTGCGCGGAGCCGTCCCCGACCACCAGCCGCAGCGCGTCGTGGTGCCCGACGAGCCGGCGCCACGCCGCGACCAGCCGGTCCGCGTCGAGGTCGGGCACCAGGAACTCGCGGTAGTGGTGGCACCCGATCGCGTCCGGGCCCAGCTCGACGTACTTGCCGACCAGGTAGGCCTCCTGGATCGGCGTGAGCGGGAACGGCTCGTGCCGTGCGGCGGGATCGGCCGCCACCGGCCTGGCGCCCGCCCGCGTCGCGTGCCCGACCAGCCCGGCCAGGTCGCCCACCGTCTCGCACAGCGCCAGGTCGGCGGGCGTCACCTCCCGGCCGAACTCGGTCTCCAGCTCGACCAGCAGCCGTGCGGTCGCCAGCGACGACAACCCCAGGTCCGCCAACCGGGTGCCGGCGTCGGGCAGGGCGTCGTCGGCGTCACCGGCCACGCGGCCGAGCACCACCCGGACCACCCGGTCGACCGTGCCGTCCACGAGCGGTCCCTCGCCGGTGGCGTGTCCGGACATGGTGGTCATCAGTGCCGCTACCCCCGCGTCGACTGCCGAGTGCGCGGCACCGTAACCACGGGGGATGACGCCGGTCTGCTCAAGCTTGCGCACCGCCTCAGGAGGTGGCGCCCACGCCCCTCGGCGTCAGTTGCCCCTGCCACGCCGCGACCCGCGCGCTCAAGCCCTCCTCCTCGATGATCACCGCGCCGTCGTGGCCGCGACGGATGAGACCTTCCTCGTGGAACGACTTGAGGAAGTAGCCGACGCGCGAGCGGGTCGTGCCCACCATCGCGGACAGCTCCTCGTGGGTGATCTTCTCCTCCAACCGCAGCCCGGCCGGACATCGCCGACCCAGCTTGCGGCCGAGGTGCAGCAGCACGGCCGCCAGCCGTTGCTTGCAGTCCATCGTGACCAGGTACGTGATCATCTGCTGCTGCTCGGCCAGCCTGCCCGCGAGGTGCCCGAACAACGCCTCGGACAGGCCCTCGTGGGCCAGCAGGGACCGGAAGGCCAGGCACGGGATCTCGCGCGCGACCACCACCGTCATGGCCGTGGTGGTCTCCGCGCGCGACTCGGAAATGAGGCACAACTCGCCGAACACGTCACCGGGCCCGTGGATGCTCAGCAGGCACTGCTTGCCGCCCTCGGAGAACCTGGTCGCCTTCACCCGACCCTGCTCCACCAGGTAGACACAATCGTCCTGATCGCCCCAGTTGTAGACGTGCTCATTCTTCTCGAAAACACGGACGGTAGTCTTGATCACATCATCGGCGATGGCGGATCGCAGTTTGTCGGCTAAATTACCCATACCAAATCCCGGCATCACGCCGATCCCCCCAGAGGTCCAGAGTTGGCGAGCTCCAGTATGCGCGGCACCGCGTGATCAACCCCCGCACTGACCACGCCGTCGGAGCCGGTGCCGGTGCTTTGCCGCTGCCCAACTTTACACAGAACGTGACACTTCTCGGCACCCGAACATTTTTCCCTCCAAAGGAGTATCAACAGCCGGATCCGTCACCTGGAGTGACCCCTGGCCTGCGCCGTTCCGGGTAAGGTTCGACCGTTCGACGGGTTCGACACCGGGCCGGAGCGTGACCGGCAGTTCCGGTTCCAGAGGGAGTGGAATGGTCGGACACCCGCGTCCACACCCTCGCCACGACCCGCTCCGCCCCGGCGGCGGGACCACCGATCGGTGCAAAGCGGATATTTCCTGCGGGCATGAAGAATCCTGCGCGGGGCATTGATTACCGGTATCGCAATTCACCGGGCAGGGGTTGCCCGCAGCGGGTGCGCCCGGCCGCGGGACGACCGGCGGGACAAGCCGGGCGCCGGTCCCGGCGGGTCGGGAAACCGAGCGTCCGCGGCCTCGGTTACCCACAGGTACCGGCGACCACCCGGCCGGCCGTACCGCTCGTCCGCATGAGCAACAGGAAAGAAGACCCCGTACACGCGGCTGGTCATGCTGTTGCCGTCACATCGTGAGCTTCGGTCCCGCGTCGGAAGGGTGCACCATGGCTGAGAGCAGTCCCACGACCATGAGTCCGGAACAGGCCCCCGCCGGGGTGAACCCCGCGGCGCCGCACGTGCCGCGGATCCTGGACTACCTGCTCGGCGGCACGGCGAACTTCGAGATCGACCGCGTGGTCGCGGAGCAGGCGTTCGCGGGCTGGCCGGGCGAGGTCGGCGGGGTCGACGGCGTGCGCGTCGACATCAAGGAGGCGCGCGACTCGCTCGTGCGCATCGTGCGCCACATGGCCGAGGAGGGCGGTATCCGCCAGTTCCTCGACTTCGCCTCCGGTCTGCCGACCGAGAACAACACGCACGAGGCGGTGCGCGCGGTGTCCCCCGACTGCCGTGTCGTGTACGTCGACAACGACCCGCAGGTGGTCGCCCACGCCCACTACCTGCTCGCGTCCGAAGAGGAGGGCAAGACCGTCTTCCTCGAAGGCGACTTCCGCGACCCGCAGGACGTCCTGCGCCGGGCCGCGGCCACGCTCGACTTCAGCCAACCGGTCGGGATCGTCCTCTACGGGATGCTCCACTTCATGGAGGACTCCGACGGTCCTCACCGGATCTTCGCCGAACTGCTGGCCGCCGTGCCCTCCGGCAGCTACATCGCCGTGTCCCACTTCGCCAAGGACGACGAGGACACCGCGATGAACGCGACGCTGGACGCGATGGACAAGCAGATGGGCGAGGCCGTGGTGCGCCGGACCCGGGGCGAGGTCGAGGAGTTCTTCGCCGGCATGGACATCGTCGAGCCCGGTGTGGTGGGCACCCACGAGTGGCGCCCCACCGACACCAGTGGTCCCAAGCCGCTGCCCATGTGGGTCGGCGTCGCACGCAAGCGTTGACAGGCGCCGAGTGCTTCGGTCGCCGAGGCCGGCGGGGAGCCGGCGATGTGGGCTTTACGCACAGCTGATCGACGGGGGCCGGAACTAGAAGGAACGCACATGCGGGGATCGGATTCCGTTGTTGACGACATCGTCGTGGGGGCGGGCAGCGCAGGCGCCGCGCTGGCCGCCCGCCTGAGCGAGGATCCGGGCCGACGGGTGGTCCTGGTCGAAGCCGGGCCCCACTACCCGGCGACCGGGACCACCCCTGAGGACATCCTCGACGCCAACACCATGTCGCTGGTCCACCACGGTTGGGGGTTGTCCGCACGGGTCAGCCGCGACCGGGAGGTCAGGTTCCCCCAGGGCAAGGTCACCGGCGGCTCCTCGGCGGTGGGGAACACCGTCGCCATCCGGGGTACCCCGGAGGACTACGACGAGTGGGCCAAGGCGGGCAACCCGCTGTGGTCCTGGGAGCACGTGCTGCCGCACTTCCGCGCCCTGGAGGACGATTTGGACTTCGGCGACCGGGACCACCACGGCGTGGGTGGCCCGGTGCCGATCCGCCGCTGGCGCCCCGAGGAACTGACGCCGGTGCAGCAGGTGTTCTTCGACGAGTGCCTCGCGGCCGGCCACGCGTACGCGGAGGACCACAACGACCCCTGTTCCACCGGCGTCGGGCCCATCCCGTCGAACCGGCGCGACGCCCGGGTCCGCGTCTCCACCGCGATGTCGTACCTGTGGCCCGCGGAGCAGCGCCCGAACCTCACGATCCTGGCCGACACCTCGGTCGACCGGGTCGTGTTCGAGGGCTCGCGCGCGGTCGGCATCGTCGCGTCGGTCGCCGGTGGCACGTACGAGACCATCAAGGCGAAGCGGGTGATCCTGGCCGCGGGCACCGTCGGCTCGCCCGCGATCCTGCTGCGCTCGGGGATCGGACCGGCGGACGACCTGCGCTCCCTCGGCGTCCCCGTGGTCGCCGACCTCCCCGGGGTGGGCGCCGAGCTGACCGACCAGCCGCGCATCGGCGTGTTCATGACGCCCAAGCCGGGCAACGAGAACACCGGCAAGTCGACCGGGCAGATCGTGCTCCGCACCACGGGCGACCGGTTCAACGACCTGTACTACGCCATGGTCAACCGCTTCGACCTGACCCACCACTTCCCCGAACTGCGGCACGACGTCGGCGCCGCGACGGTGTTCGGCGTGATGGTCGTGCTGCGCAAGCAGTTCTCGCGCGGCCGGGTCACGCTCGCCTCCACCGACCCGCGCACCGCACCCGGTGTCGACCTCGGCTACCTCTCCGACGAACGGGACTACAAGCTGTTCGCGGACGGCCTGCGGGGCTGCTGGGAGTTGATGCGCTCGCCGAAGATCGCGGACAAGGGCGAGCGGATCGTCGGTGTCGACGAACGGGTCATGGACGACGAGGAACTGCTGCGCGGCTACATCGATCGCGCGGTCGACACCACTTACAACGCGGTGGGCACCGCGCGGATGGGGCCCGAGGACGATCCCGGCGCGGTCGTCGACCAGCACTGCGCGGTGCACGGCGTGGAGAACCTCTACGTCGCGGACGCGTCGACGATGCCGAACATGGTGTGCGCCAACACGAACCTCACGGTTGTCATGATCGGCGAACGCCTGGCCGCGATGCTGCGAGACTCGACGTGAACCGGCCGACCGGGAGGCGCGGCCGGACCGGATGACGAATCCGGAAGACGGAAACCCTTTCTGAACGCACCGGAGGACAACAGATGTGCGGAATTACCGGCTGGGTCTCGTACGACCGTGACCTCAATCACGAGCGGGAGACCCTGGACGCCATGACGCAGACGATGGCGTGTCGGGGCCCGGACGCCTCCGGCACGTGGGTCGACCGGCACGCCGCCCTCGGCCACCGCAGGCTCGCGATCATCGACCTGTCCGGCGGCGTGCAACCGATGACGGTGCGCACGCCGAACGGCGACGTGACGCTCGTCTACAGCGGCGAGGCCTACAACTACGTCGAGCTGCGCGACGAGCTGGTCAAGCAGGGCGAGCGGTTCACCACGTCGAGTGACACCGAGGTGGTGCTGCGCGGCTACCTGCGCTGGGGCGAGGCGCTGGCCGAGCGGCTCAACGGCATGTTCGCGTTCGCCATCTGGGACGCGCGCGACCGCAAGCTGGTGATGGTCCGGGACCGCCTCGGCATCAAGCCGCTCTTCTACTACCGCACGCCCGACGGCGTGATGTTCGGCTCGGAGCAGAAGGCGATCCTGGCCAACCGGTTCGCCAAGCGGGTGGTCGACATGGACGGTCTGCGCGAGACGATGGCGTTCGCCATGACGCCGGGTCACGCGGTCTGGCAGGACCTGCACCAGGTCGAGCCCGGCACCGTGGTCACGGTCGACGCCGACGGCCTGCGGGTGCGCACCTACTGGAAGCTGGAGTCCAAGCCGCACACCGACGACCAGGAGACCACCGTCGCGCACGTCCGCGACCTGCTCGACGACATCGTGCGCCGGCAGCTGGTCGCGGACGTGCCGCGCGGCGTGCTGCTGTCGGGCGGCATCGACTCCGGCACGCTCACCGCGTTCGCCGCCGCGCACCTGGGCGACGAGCAGGTGCGGACGTTCGCGGTCGACTTCATGGGCCAGGCCGAGAACTTCGTGCCGGACGAGCTGCGCGACACCCCGGACACGCCCTACATCCAGGACGTGGTGAAGCACGTCGGGACCGACCACACCGACATCGTGCTCAACCCGAAGGAACTGGCCGACCCCGAGGTCCGCAAGGCCGCGCTCACCGCGCGCGACGCGCCGATGAGCCTGGGCGACATGGACTTCTCGCTGTACCTGCTGTTCAAGGCGATCCGGGAACGGACGACGGTCGCCCTGTCCGGCGAGTCGGCGGACGAGGTCTTCGGCGGCTACCGGCACATGCACGACCCAGGCATCCAGAGCGCCCGGGCGTTGCCGTGGATCGCGGTCAACGCGGGCCCGATGGCCACCGACACCAGCGGCCTGCACCCGGCGCTGGCGGCGGAGCTGAAGCTGGACGAGTACCGCCAGGACGCCTACGACCGGGCGGCGGCGGAGGTCGACCGGCTCGACTCGGACAACGACGCCGACCACCGCATGCGCACCATGCTCTACCTGCACATCACCCGGTTCATGCGGTTCCTGCTCGACCGCAAGGACCGGTTGAGCATGGCGGTCGGGCTGGAGGTCCGGGTGCCGTTCACCGACCACCGGCTCGTCGACTACGTCTACAACACCCCTTGGGCGTTGAAGACCTACGACGGCCGGGAGAAGAGCCTGCTGCGCGGCGCGGTCGCGCACATGCTGCCGGAGTCGGTCGCCTGGCGGCCGAAGAGCCCCTACCCCTCCACCCAGGACCCGTTCTACGTCCGGGAACTGCAGTTGCAGGCGAAGGAACTGCTGACGCACCGGAGCCACGACGTGTTCGAGCTGATCGACCGGAGCTGGCTCGACGGCGCGACCGGGCAGGACCCGACCGCGGTGGACCGGTTGACCCGGCTCTCCCTGGAGCGGACCCTCGACCTGGCCATGTGGCTGGACGTCTACAAGCCCGAGTTCAAGCTGTCCTGACAAGCCTTCGAGCCACCGCCGACACGGCGGGGACTCCCCGAGAGCGGCCGCGGCCGCGGGAGTCCTCGCCGTGTCGGCGTCTCGGTGTCCTTGACGCCGTTGGGCCTTGGTGTCCTTGACGCCATGGGGTTTTCGGCGCGGACGTCGACTCGTGGCGTCCACGCGCCGACGCGCGCAGGCACACCGCGCGAGCGGCACCCACCTCGGCCACGACGAAGGGGCTGGGTGTCGTCACCGTGGCGACGACACCCAGCCCCTTCGTCCGTTCTACCGCTTCCTTCGACCTACGACTTCCCGCAGGTCGGGAAAGGCCGGATATCAGCCCTTCTCGGCGGCCAGCTCACCCTCGGGAGCGACGCCCGCCGGCGGAGCACCGTGCACGCGGGCCATCGCGGCGCGAGCCGCGGCCAGGCCCGGCGACACCAGCGCCGCGATCACACCGAGACCGGACAGCACGGCCGGGACCATGATCGCGTCGCTGAAGTTGTCGACGAAGACCTCGGACGAGGCGTACTCGTTGCCCTGGGCGAACACCGTCGCGATCAGGCCGACGCCGAACACGCCACCGACCTGCTGCATCATGGTGCTCATGCCCGACGCGATGCCCATCTGGGGCGGCGGGACCGCGCTGAGCACCGAGCCGGCGACCGTCGGGAACACCAGCGAGATGCCGATACCGCTGACCAGCAGCGCGAGACCGATCATGGGGTAACCCATGCCCGGCTCCGCGATGAGGCCGATCCACAGCATGCCGATGCCCGAGAGCAGCAGGCCGACCACCATGAACGGCCGGTTGCCGTACTTCTCGGACAGCGAGCCCGCCATCGGGGAGACGACCATCGCGGTCGCCATCCACGGCAGCAGCATCAGACCGGCGATCAGGGGGCTGTGGCCCAGACCCGTGATGAGGAACTGCGCCATCAGGAACTCCGCGCCGAACAGCGCGGCGAACATGAAGAAGTTCACCAGCACACCGGCCGAGAACGCACGACCGCGGAACAGACTCACGTGGAACATCGGGTTGCGGCGACGCGCCTCGTACGCGAGGAAGATCGCGAGGACCACGACGCCGCCGATGATCGAGCCGAGGACCTCGAAGCTGCCCCAGCCGGCGTGGCTGCCCTTGATCAGGCCCCAGGTGAGGCCGAACAGGCCGACGCTGGACAGCACCACGCCACCGAAGTCGAGGTTCCCGTCCGGGCCCTTGCTCTCGGTCAGCTTCATCAGGGACAGCGGGATCAGCACGATGCCGATCGGGACGTTCAGCCAGAAGATCCACTCCCAGCTCAGGCCCTGGACCACGGCGCCACCGACGACCGGGCCGAACGCCACGGCCGCGCCACCGACGGCGGCCCAGAGGCCGATCGCGGCGCCGCGCTTCTCCCGCGGGAACGCCTCGCTGATCAGCGTGAGGCTGAGCGGCATCAGGATCGCCGCACCGATGCCCTGGCCGATGCGGGCCACGATCAGCACCGTGACGTCCGGGGACAGGGCGGCCACGACCGAGAACACGGTGAAGATGGCGAGGCCGAGGGCGTAGATGCGCACGCGACCGAAGCGGTCACCTAGAGCGGCGCCGAACAACAGGAGACAGGCGAGTGCGAGGGTGAAGCCGTTGACGATCCATTCCAAGTCGCCAAGGTTTGCGTTCAGGCTTTCCCTCAGGGCCGGCAGTGCGGTCGTCACGACCAGCCCGTCCAAGGCAGCCATGAACAAACCGAGCGACGCGAGCGCGATCGTCCAACCCTTGTGGGGGCTGGGACCCACCGCTGACGCGGCTGGGTTCATGTCGATCCTCCAACTTAACTTCGGGGGGGTTTTGCGCAGTGAGACACGCCGCTAAGACACGCCTGTGACACTGCCTGATCCCGATCGTTGCATCGCAAGACCAACACCCACTACTTCAATCGTGCGGTACTCGATGGTGTCACCCGAAGGCTTCTCACGACTACTTCAATCGTGCTCTCTGCGGAGGTTCGCGGAATAACCGCTGGTCGGACGACGCTTGGACGTCGGTTCCGGTCGACCTCCCGGCGAAGAGGAGCGCAACACCCGATCGGACGTACCAAACGCCGAATATAGTCACTCTGTGTGTGCAGCAATTGGGGAGATGCGTGAACGGGCGGCTTGGTGGAGCCTTCCAGGTGAGTCCGACATCCGGTAGGGGAGAGACATGTCAACTGTGGTAGTCCCGTCCCGGGAAGAGCTGGTAAGGCGGGTGTCCGAGATCGCGCCGACGCTTCGGGCAAACGTCGAGTGGTCGACGGAGCACCGCAGGCTGCACGAGGAGACGGTCAAGGCGCTGACCGACGCGGGCGTGTTCCGGATGCGGGTCCCGCGCAGTCACGGCGGGTACGAGAGCGACGCCCGCACCATGGTCGAGGTCGCCGACGCGATCGCCCAGGCCGACGGGTCGGCCGCGTGGGTGGTGGCGTGCTCCTGGATCTCCACCTGGGGCATCGGCCTGTTCCCCGACGAGATCCAGGACGAGGTGTTCGGGAACCCCGACGTGCAGGTCTGCACGACCATCGGACCCGGCTCCGCGACCGCCGTCCCGGTCGACGGCGGCATCCTGGTCAACGGCACCTGGCCGTGCATCAGCGGCGCGATGAGCGGCCAGTACCAGCAGATCGTCGCGATCGTGCTGCCGCCCGACGGCGAGCCCTACCCGGTGATGAGCCCGGTCAAGCTGTCCGACCTGGAGATCAGCGACGACTGGTACACCAACGGCTTCCGCGGCACCGAGAGCGTCGGCGTGACCGCGAAGGACCTGTTCATCCCGACCGAGCGCACGCTCCCCGCCTACATGGTGGCCACCAGCCAGTCGGTCTCCAAGGTCAACGCCGGCCGGGAGATCTACCAGCCGCCGTTCATCTCCGCGTCCGCGGCGTCGATCGTCGGCATCTCCGTCGGCATGGCCAAGGCGGTCCGCGACCTCTTCTTCGAGCGGCTGCCCGGCCGCAAGCTCACCTACACCGAGTACGCGGCCCAGAGCGAGGCCCCGGTGACCCACCTGCGGGTCGCGGAGGCGGTCATGAAGATCGACGAGGCCGAGTTCCACGCCCAGCGGATCGCCACCACGGTGGACTCCAAGGCCGCCTCCGGCGAGGAGTGGACGATGCTCGAACGCGCCCGCTGCCGGGCGGACGTGGGCGCGGCCTTCCGGCTCGCCAAGGAGGCGGCCGACATCTTCGCCGCCAACAGCGGCGGCTCCTCGGCCTACACCAGGGTTCCGATCCAGCGCATCATCAACGACATGCAGACCCACGGCCTGCACGCGCTGATGGTTCCCGACGTCAACGCCGAGATCTACGGTCGCGTGCTGGTCGGGCTGGAGCCCAACACCAACTACATCTGATCGACACCGGCTGTTCACCTCCAACGGGACGCACCGGTGCGGACCAACTGTCCTACCGCACCGGTGGCCGACCGATCGAGTGATTGCGAACGTTCGGCTCCGCGCGACTCATCCGGACGGTGGTGATTGACCCACACGTTTCCCGTTAGCGTGCTACGGTGCTAGTGCGATATCGGGTACGCGCGCGGAGTTCCGCAGTCCCGGCGCAGTTGAGTTATCAATCGCACCACCTGTTGGTGTTTAGGAGCGTTAGATGGAACGAACGTCAGTCAACCCCTGGTCCTGGGCCGGTCCGTTGGGATTCGACCAGGCCCAGATCATCGAGGGCTACCGCAGGCAGCTCATTTGCAGCGGCCAGGACTCGGTGGATGCCGACGGAACCCCGGTGCACCCCGGCGACATGGCGGCTCAGCTGACCTTAGCTCTCGACAACCTGGAGGCTGTCCTCTCGGGTGCCGACATGACCCTCGGCAACGTCGTGCGGCTGACCGTGTACAGCACGGACGTCGACGAGCTGATCAAGAACTGGGGACAGCTCACCGACCGCTTCGGCAAGTCCAACAGCCGCTTCACGACGTCCGTGGTCGGCGTCGAGCGCTTGGCGGCGCCCGGACTGCTGGTTCTGCTCGAGGCCAACGCGTACGACTAGCATCGCGTTTGTCTTGACGTACCACCGGTTCTGGCCCCACCGTGATCGTTTCGGTGGGGCCAGAACCGGCAGAACGCACAGTCGCCCGTTCCGGACGGACGACCGGTCACCGCACCGACCCCCGCGGCTCCACGACCGGGTGAGTGATGTGCTCGGCGGCGGTGGCACCCGCGAGTCCCGTGTGGACGTTCGTGGTGGCGCACCCGACCGCGGCCGCGCGACCGGCGCGCCCGCCGGGGGTCGACGGGTGCGGGACAGCTCGGCGAAGTCGGCCGGATCGCCCGTGACAAACGGGCGATGACGAGGCAGACTCGATATTGACGATTGACGTTCGACGACAGCCGGATAAGACGACAGCCGGATAAAGCGGCACGACGCCTTTCCGGCGCTCCGCGGTTCTTTGTTCGACAATTCGACGGTAACGCCGTCCCGGCGTGGGCGGACCGCGCGGGTGGGCCGGGCCCAGCCCACCCGCGCGGTTGAGGCGGTCGCTCAGTCCAACAGGACTTGTGCGCCGCCCTCACGTTCCGCTCGGGCGGGCTGGGGGGTGCCACGGCGGAGCGGAACGCAGAATCGGGACAGAATCCGAGTTCTGGGGGAAATGTCCGGCGACCCGGCCTCACTGACCCTGGCCACCAGCACTCCTCGGAATTCTGTCCGCGTTGACGTCGTTGACTCGTAACCCTACTCACAGCTAGTCCTAGAAAGCAACTGAGAAGGTCGGATTTCGTACTAACGAGGGTTAGGGTGGAAGTCATGGCGACC
>NZ_BAAGTN010000014.1:0-17658 GCF_054781895.1 Saccharothrix stipae
CCTCGAACCCAGCCCTCCAGCCACACCTTCCCGCAGGTCACAACCCAAATGGCGGCTGCCGTACCAGGGCGGTGGCGCAAGTCGATCAGGAGTCGTGATCAGCTCGGGCGACCACCGGATCCGAGGATCCCGCGACGGGCTGATCCGTGGTGTCGAGCAGGTGGGTGCACCATCGCCGGTCGTCGGCAGTCCGGAACCGGTCAGTCTGAGCAGCACCACACCGGGGCCGCAGGCCAGGGGCGTTGTCCTCGAACGTTTTCCCGGGACTTCCCGCCGCGACCCGCCGGCCGTGTTCGTCGGACTCGGTGGCGATGCCGTCGGGAGGTTCCAGGCCCTTCTGCTCGCGGTACCCCAGGAGCCCGCCGTCCTCTCGCCATCCGACCTCGGCGGGGCGTGGTGACGTCGACCGGTGCGGGTCATCGTCGGATGTCGAGGACCGGCGCCACGGCGATGTCGTGCATGCGCCAGTCCGCCTCCCGCAGGAGTCGGCCCAGGCGTTCGAGCCGTTCGACGAGGTCGTCGGTGCCGGGCTCGGGCACGACGAGCACCTCGCCGACGAAGACGTGCCCTTCCTCGCGCAGCCGTATCCAGGCGTCCTGGACCCAGGGCTGGTCGAGGGCGAGCGCGGTGAGCCGGGCGAGCAGGGGGTGCTGCCGGTCGTCGGTCACCGTGCGGGGTCGGCGGTCCATGAGGTCGGCGACCGCGGTGCGAGTGGTGCGCAGGCCGTCGCGGACGATGTCGGCGGAGATGACGATCGCGGCGACGGCGTCGGCCCACCACAGCCCGGCGCCGATGCAGATGATCCCGAGGATGGCCGCGCCGGCGGTGAGCCAGTCCGCGCGGTTCATCTCGGCGTCGGCGTGCAGGACCTTGTCGTGCAGTTGCGCGGCCAGCTTCGCCTTGGCACGGCCGAGCAGGATCGCGGGGACCATCGTCGCCAGCAGGACGGCGATCATCGGCCAACCCAGCCACAGGGTGTGGCCGAACACCTCGATCAAACCGATCGGTGGGCGTTCGCCCTGCACGAGTCGCAGCACGGACTCGACGAGGATGTAGCCGCCGAGGGTCGACAGCGCCAGGGCGGAGGCCAGGAAGGCGATCGCCACCGAGCGGTGGTACCCGTAGGGGTGGTCGGGGTCGGGAGGCCGGTTGCGGTAGCGGTTCGCGACCAGGAAGGCGATCGGCGGCGCCAGGGCCAGGATGTCCTCGATCCAGGCGGCCTTCATGGCCTGTGACTGGCCGAGCACGACGGCCAGCGCGGAGATCGCGACGACGAAGAACGCGATCGTCCACCATTCGAGGCGGACGGCGCGGCGGTGCAGTGCCGCCTTCTCGGGCGGCAGCTCGTAGCGGTCGTGGATCGCGGCCACGTCAGGCCCCCGAGCGGTGGGTGTCGAGCAGCAGGCGGCGGACCTCGTCGTCGTCCAGCGCCAACAGGAACCGTTCGACGGTGCTCTGCCAGGCGTTCTCACCGGGCGGCACCGCCATGACGTGGTCGAGGCTCGACAGGTGGGTGCCGGTGTCGGTCAGCCCGGCCGCGTCCACCAGCCAGTCCGGGACGACCGCGGCGCCGTCGGGACGTTCGGGGATGTCGGCCACGGGGACGGCGGTCGCGTCGTGGTCGGACAGCAGCGCGGCTTCAGCGCTGCCTTCCCGCACCAGCACCCGTTGTCCGGCGATGTCGGTCGGTGTTCCCGCGGGCACGGCGACGACCTCGTCCGTGGTCAGGTAGTCGGTGGTCAGGGCGACGTCCTGCACCCAGGGCGACTTGGCGTCCAGGCCCGCGACCACGAGGTCGAGGCCGCGCTCGGCCAAGGCCGTCATGAGTTCGGCCTCACCTGCGCGCACCCACTGCACGCGCGCGCCCAGGCTGTCCGCCAAGCGCTGCACCAGGACGCTCTCCACACCGCCCGGTGGCCGCTCGTCCCCGCGGTCTCCGGTGACGACCACCCACGGCGGGTCGTGCGCCACACCGACCCGGATCGTGCCGTCCCGCACGCGGTCCAGCGTCCCGTCGGCGTCGCGAGGCCACTGGCAACCACCGGCCGACAGCACGACCAGCGCCACCGCCACGATCCGGGTCCACGCGCGTCGAGCGACCTCAGCCGATCCCATGGCGATGATGTTGCCCAGACGGGCGAGCCCCAACCATCGGGGTGGTGCGACGGCGAGCCGCCGCGACTCCGAAGTCCCGCCGTCGCCCGCTCAGGCCGAGCGCGGGTCGGGCGTCCGCTCGAAGCACGTCTCCAGCACCACGATGGCATTCGTGCCGGACACCCCGGCGATGTCGTGCACGTCCTTCAGCAACGCCTGCAACGCGCGCGTACCCGCCGTGCGCACCTTGAGCAGCAGCGACGCCGTCCCCGCCACGATGTGCGCCTCCTCCACCGCGGGCAGCGCGCGCAGCGCGTCGGCCGTCTCCGGCGACCCGACCCACGCCGACGAGTCGACCAGCACGAACGCCAGCACGTCCAACCCGAGCGCGGTCGGGTCGATCTCCACCGTCGTCCGCCTGATCACGCCCCGATCGCGCAGCTTGCGCACCCGCTCGTGCGCCGCCGCCGCCGACAGCCCGACCTGCGCGCCCAACACGGCGTACGACTGCGTGGCGTCCTGCCGCAGCGCCGCCAACACAGCCCGATCGGTATCGTCCATCGACCCACCTCCACCTGACGTCATCAAGCATTATAGGTTGCGAACCAGATGACATTCGGACATCAAGGGGAAACCATGGACGTCATCCCGACAACGGTGGAATCGTTCGACGACCGGCTGCTGCTGTTCGGCGACGACCTGCTGGAGCGCCTGGCCACCGGGTGCAAGTGGACCGAGGGCCCTGCCTACGTCCCCGCCGGCCGGTACCTGCTGTTCAGCGACATCCCCAACGACCGCGTCCTGCGCTGGGACGAGACCACCGGACACGTCGGGGTGTTCCGCTCACCCGCCGGCTACGCCAACGGCCGCACCCTCGACGCGCAGGGCCGCGTGGTCACCTGCGAGCAGGGCGAGCGCCGGGTTGTGCGCACCGAGCACGACGGCTCCACCACGGTGGTCGCCGACCGCTTCGACGGCAAGCGGTTCAACAGTCCCAACGACGTCGTGGTCGCGGCCGACGGCGGCGTGTGGTTCACCGACCCGCCCTACGGCATCCTCAGCGACTACGAGGGCGTGCGCGCGGAGTCCGAGATCGGGGCCTGCCACGTCTACCGCGCCGACCCCACGACCGGCTCGGTCGAGATCGTCGCGGACGACTTCGTGCGCCCCAACGGCCTCGCGTTCTCCCCCGACGGCACCCGGCTCTACATCGTGGACACGCGCCGCAACCACATCCGGGGCTTCGACGTGGATGGCGCGCGGCTGAGCGGCGGCGACGAGGTGGCCCGCTGCACGAACGGCCAGTTCGACGGCATCCGCCTGGACGAGCAGGGCCGGATCTGGGCCGCCGCCGGGGACGGCGTCCACTGCATCCACCCCGACGGCACGCTGCTGGGCCGGATCGGCGTGCCCGAGGTGGTGTCGAACGTGTGCTTCGGCGGCCCCAAGCGCAACCGCCTGTTCATCACCGCCACCACCTCGGTCTACACGCTGCTGTTCAACGTCAACGGCGCCCGGCAGCCATCGGTCGGGCTTCCCGGAGCACGGAACGGAAGGTGAACGTATCGTTAACGAGCAACGGCGGGATGGTGGATCGGCGGTTGCGCCCGATCAACCTCCCACCGTGCGAGTGTCCGCTCCCCCGGGGGACACCGAAGACGACGGTCTCCGTCCGGCGACGGGCGGGGTGCGCAGAGGAGTGCCGGTATGCAGAGGCACGCGACAGGTGATCACCAAGGTGAGCAGGTGCCCCGTTCGGTGGACGACCTGCGACCGCCGTGGTCGGTCCGGCGCACGTCCAACGGGCGCTGGAGCACCGCCGAACGCGTGCTGCACGCCGCCGGTCGCCGCTGGACGGTGGGGTTGACGCCGACCGCGCCCACCACGACGGCGCTGGTGCTGTGGTCGGACGACGACGTGGCCGGCCACGCACGGGGCACGGAGGCCCAGATGTGCGCGTTGGCCCACCGCTGGGTCGCCGACCTGCTGGCCGGTCGCCCACCGGTCACCGGCACCGTCGCCGTCGATCGGGCGCTCTTCGGAGAGCTGGGGGCATAGGGCGCCGGACCGGTCAGCCTCGCGAGAACGTGGCGGCGTCGCCTCGGCGAGGCGGCCCGCCCTATCCGGCGCGGCGGTCGACCAGGTCACCGAGGCCGTCGTGGGCCGAGGCGTCGCCGACCGTGTTCAGCACGTCGTCATTCAGCGTGTCGGCCAGGCCGGACGGGGCACGGCCGCCCTCGACCCCCCACCCCTCCCCGATCGATCTATGCCCTGGTGTCGGAACCGCCGCCGTCCGCGTCTTGGCGGGCGTCACACCGCGGCGATGGTCCAGTGGTTGTTCGGGCTGGCGTTGGGGACCCAGAGGGCACAGGTGGCGCCCACGGTCGCGTCGCCCATGCCGTCCAGCGCGGTGCCGGTGCCGCGGTTGACGACCTGGTAGCGGCCGTTGCCGACGCCGGCGAGCCGCCACTGCTGATTGTTGCCGCCGTTCCACGGCGCCTGTCGGACGGGTGCCCCGTTGGTGGCGTCGCCCCAGCTGTCGGCGACCATGCCGTTCGTGCGGTTGACGATGCGGACGAAGCCACCGCCCGCGTCCACCAGCTGCCACTGGAGGTTCGTGCTGCCGTTCCAGTTCCACTGCTTGAGGTTCGACCCGGAACCGACGCTGCCGCCGTCGAGCACCAGGCCCGTGGTGGCGTTGGTGATCCGCGCCCAGCCCGTGGGCGCCGGCTCCGGGCCCAGGTCGGGGATCCGGCCGGAGAACGTCAGCTTCACCACGTAGGCCGGAGCGGCGAACGGGGGCGTGGACGACGGCATCGTCAGGTGCAGGGCCGTGCCGTCCTGGCTGCGGTTGGGCAGGTCGGTGTACGACCCGGCGGTGGGGTTCAGCAGTCGGGTCGACACCAGGGAGCCGAGGTTGATCCGGTTGGTGTTCAGGGTCGTGATGTCCAGCGTGGCGCCCGGCCAACCCAGGACGGTGGCGTAGAGGACCGTGTTGTCCTTGCTGCGGGTGAACCGGATGTCGCGGTTGGTGCCCGCGCGCGGCTGGGTGAAGGAGCCGCCGCCCATCTGCGTCGGCCCTTCGCCGAAGGTGGTCCACGCGCGGGTGGCGTAGATCGACTCGCCGAAGCGCCGGAGGTAGTCGCCGATCCCCAGCAGGATCGACCGCTGCCCGGCCGGGATGGTGCCGTCGGCCATGGGTGCGATGTTCAACAGCATGTTGCCGTTCTTGCTGACCCGGTCGATCAACGAGTGCAGCATCGCGTTCAGCGAGTAGTAGCCGATGCCGACCGTGTAGCACCAGCTGGAGCTGGAGATGCTGTCGTCGGTCAGCCAGTACGGGACCTGGATGCCCGCCGGGCCGCCGCGTTCGAAGTCGAACACCTCGCCGCGGTCGTTGAAGCCATCCTTGTAGGTGGCGACGACGTCGGAGTTCCAAGCGACCGCGCGGTTGTAGTAGTGGGCCAGGAACTCCAGCCGCCGCGACTCGTCCATCTGGCTGAGGTTGAAGTCCTGCCAGAGGATGTCCGGCCGGTAGCCGTCGACGACCTCCTTGAGCTTGTCCACCCACAGCTGGTTCTGCGCCGGCCCGCCCAGTTGGCCGTACAGCTTGCGCAGGCTCGGATCCGACTGGTACGGGACCCGCTCGTAGAAGCCGGTCGAGTTGTACGCGTGGTGCAGGGCCACCAGCAGCTTCATGCCCTTGCCCCGGATCGCGTCGGCGTGCAGCCGCAGCAGGTCCAGCTTCGGGCCGGTGCGCACGGAGTTCCACTCGTTGACCGTGCTGTTCCACATCGAGTACCCGTCGTGGTGCTCCCCCACCGGCCCCGCGAACCGGGCGCCGGCGTCGAGGAACAGCTGCGCCCACTCGTCCGGGTCGAAGTTCCCGCCCGCCGAGCGGAGCTTCGGCGCGAACTGCACCCAGTTCCCCGCCTTGTCCCGGGCACCGTTGACGAAGTTGTGGTACGGCCACACCGAGGGGTCTCCGTAGGTGTCGACGTGGTGCCGGTTCTCGGCCGAACCGCTGAAGTACAGGGAGCGCGGGTACCACTCGTTCGCGAACGCGGGAACGCTGAACACGCCCCAGTGGAAGTAGATGCCGAACTTCGCGTCCTGGAACCACTCCGCCGCGGGCGGGTGCTGGTCCACCGACGCCCAGGTCGGGGTGTAGCTGCTCGGACCCACGGTGCCACGAGCGGTGCCGACCCGCAGCAGGCCGGTCGCCGCGCCGATACCCGCGGCACCGGCCGCGGTGAGCAATCGCCGACGGGTGAAACCGTTCGGGGACGATGACATGGCGGTAACCCTTTCTGGGCGTTGATCGCATTGCCGATCGGCATCGGGGACGCACGGCAGCGCGCCTGGAGCGCGCGGGTGCCGCTGCGCGACATGGGCCGTCAGCACGGGGGCGGGTGATGGGCGACATCCACCACCCGCCACCCGAGCTGAGTACACCCCGGTCCGCGCCTCCACGGACGCAAGGTGCCATTCGGTTGGCTCAGGGCGTGTTGCTGGTGCCATTTCCACGGCGGAGCCGTTCGGGTTCACGGTCCACCGCTGGTTCGTGCGGTCAGGCGGTGGTGATGGTCCAGTGGTTGTTCGTGCTGCCGTTCGGCGCCCACAGGACGACGTCCGAACCGGCGGTCGTGTTGCCCGCGCCGTCCAGCGCGGTGCCCGTGCCGCGGTTGACGATCTGGTAGCGGCCGTTGCCCACGCCGTTGAGCCGCCACTGCTGGTTGTTGCCGCCGTTCCAGGGTGACTGGGAGCAGACGGCGCCGTTGGCGGCGTTGCCCCGGCTGTCGGCCACCATCCCGTTGGTCCGGTTGACGATCCGGTGGTAGCCGCCGCCCGCGTCGACCAACTGCCACTGGAGGTTCGTGCTGCCGTCCCAGGTCCACTGCTTGAGCCGCGATCCCGACGCCACCGACCCGCCGCTGTCCAGCACCAATCCCGTGGTGGCGTTGGAGATCCTCACCCAACCAGTGGGCATGGTGTTGCCGCTGGTGTTCCAGTAGACGTTGTAGTTGACGCCGTGGGCGTCGTGGAACGGGATGAGGGCGATCGCGGCACCGTTGGCGTTGGCCGTGAACGCGAGGCTCGTGGTGCTGGTACGGGTGATGGACGCGGTGTTCAGCGACGGCGGCGAGGTGAGTGTGGTGTTGCCGTAGTTGCCGGCGAGGACGACCGGACCGTAGGTGACGGCGGCGATGCCCGTGTTGTCGTTGGCCGACCGCAAGGCCACCTGCATCGGCATGCGCACGGTGACGATGTCGCCGGAGGTCCACGACCGGGTGAGCGTGGCGTAGGTGCCCGGTGCCGCGGTGACGCCCTGGGCGACGCCGTTGACGCTGATCGTCGCGCCGCTCGACCAGCTCGGGATGCGGACGCGCACCGACCACGTGCCGCCGACGTTGCCGGTGAACTGGAGCGACGTGGTGTCGCCGGCCGGGTAGGTCGTCGTCTGGGTGACGGTGATGCCGCGCTGGGTCCAGTGCAGCACCGACGGCGCGAACAGGTTCACGATCAACGTCGTGTCGTCACGGAAGTAGATGGAGTCCATGAGCTTGGTCTGCATTTCCAGGCCAGTGCCCTGGCAGCACCAGAACGTGGTGTAGTCGGTGCTGTAACCGCCGTTCATGGACGTGACGCCACGCCTCCCGCCGGGGTTGAGCGGGGTGAAGTAGCAGACGTGGCCATGGCCGTCGTTCGGGTTCTGCTGGCCGATCATCTGGTTGACCAGTGCCCGCTCGTAGTAGTCGAACAGCTCGGCGCGGTCCGGGTACAGCGTGAACAGCTCGCGCGTCAGGACGAGCATGTTGTAGGTGTTGCAGTTCTCGCACGTGTCGTTCGTCAGGAACGCGGCGATCGCGTTGGGCGACTTGAAGTGCTCCCGCACGCTGTTCCCGCCGATGGCGTAGGTGTGCG
The DNA here is from genome assembly GCF_054781895.1 of Saccharothrix stipae. Classification (NCBI taxonomy): domain Bacteria; kingdom Bacillati; phylum Actinomycetota; class Actinomycetes; order Pseudonocardiales; family Pseudonocardiaceae; genus Saccharothrix; species Saccharothrix stipae. Next base: position 8,020 of record NZ_BAAGTN010000014.1, read on the forward strand.
CGCCGACCGTGAAGTTCCACGCGTTGGTCGCGATGTCCCGGTACCTTGTCGTGCCGCTCGCCTTGTACTCGCGTGCCGCGCCGACCCACTTGGCGATCTGCGTGTTCGCGTGCAGGCCGTCGAGCCGGTCGGTGTTCGCCGCAAGGGGGTCGAACACCGCGGCGTGGTCGAACCGCTGCGCCACGGCCAGCCAACGGGTGTCGCCGGTGACCTGGCACAGGTCCGCCAGGACCGCGTTCATGCCGCCGAACTCGGTGTTCAGCACGGACTGCATCTGCGCGTAGCCCAGCCGAGCCGTGCGCCAGTCCACCCAGCCCGCCATGTCGGTGACCACTTGGAGGGCCCGGGTGCCGCCGGTCAGCCGGTGGTGGTCCAGCAGACCCGCCATGATCTTGTGGAGCGTGTACCAGGGCGCCCACACCCCCTGGCCGCTCTCCAGCCGGTCGAAGAAGTTCTCGGGGAACGCCGAGAGGTAGCCGGCGTGGAAGCCGCGGTTCGGCGATGCGGCCTGGCAGGAGGCGAGCACGTTGACGAGGTGGTCGCCCTTCGACCGGTACTGCGCGTCACCCGTGACCGCGTACGCCTGCGCCAACGCGGACAGCACGTGACCCGTCGAGTGGCCGCGCAGCTCGACGCCGGGCGCCTCCCAACCGCCGCAGGGCTGGGCCGAGCTGGGCAGACCGGCGTTGAGGCGGAACGTGTGCAGCAGCCGGTCCGCGTCGACGAACCTCAGGTACTCCAACGTCCGGTTCTGGTTGTCCAGCCAGCGACCCGCCGTCAACCGCACCTCGCCGAGGTCGAACGGATGGGCGGCGACCCCGATGTCGGGCCGGGCCGCCGGAGCGGCGTGCGCCGGAACCCGACCCACCGCGACGACCGCGGCGGTGACCATCCCCGCCCGGAACAGGGTCCGGCGGTGGATGGGTGGCTGGTTCGTGCTCATGGCGGCCTCCGTGCGGATCACGACATCGGTGTTGCGCCGACAGGACTGGTGCGGGTGCGGGGCGAAGGCCCCACACCTGTCACCCGTGTGCGGTCAGCGGAGTTGCCACTTCTGGTTGGCGCCGCCGTTGCACGTCCAGAGGACGATCCTGGTGCCGTTCACGGTGCCGCCTCCGTAGGCGTCCACGCACAGCCCCGACTGCACGCTGGTGATGGTGCCGTCGGAGTTGACGTTCCACTGCTGGTTGGTGCCGCCGTGGCAGTCCCAGATCACGGTCTGCGTGCCGGGACTGGTGCCCGCGCCGTAGGCGTCCAGGCACTTGTTGCCGTAGACCACCAGCTGCTTGCTCGCGGTGTGGGTCCACCGCTGGTTGGTGCCACCGTGGCAGTCCCACAAGTGCACCGCGGCACCGTTCGCCGTGCTCACGCCGCTGACGTCGGCGCACCTGCCGGACTGGACGGACGTGATGCTCCCCTGGGCCGTGCCGCCACCGGGTCGCTTGAACAGGCCGAGCTCGGCGATGGCCGGCGCGGCCCGCGACCCGGTGACGCGCAGCCGCACCTGGCTCGCGGTGACGGGGGTGGCCAGGCGGATGAGCTTCTTCTGGCCGATCGTGGTGTCGGTCGCGATCTGGTTCCAGGTGCTGCCGTTCCAGGCGTCCACGGAGTAGGAGTTGACCCGCTGGCCGAAGTTCAGGTCTTCCTGCACGGACAGGACGTCGAAGGTTCGCGCCTCGGGCAGGGTGAACACCAGCCCGCCGGTCGAGGCGGTCGGCTGCCACGAGCTGTCCAGGTTGCCGTCCAGCGCGAGGCTCGGCGTGCGACCCGCGACGTTGCTCGTGCCGCTGTCGTTGGCCACGACCGCGCCGGCGGCGAGGTTGGTGCCGAACGTCCCGGTGAGCCTGGCGTTGAACTGGGCCAGCACCGTCACCGCCGACTGGTCGAGCACGCCCTGCCGGTTCGGCGACACGTTGAGCAGGGAGTTGCAGTTGCGGCCCACCGAGCCGTAGTACATCTCCTCCAGCTCCGGCACGGGACGCCAGGTCTCGTTGGGTTGCCAGAACCAGTTGTGGCGCGCGGACAGCGTCCCGTTGCACTCGCCGGGCGACCATTTCAGGTAGTTCCACGCGCTGGTCCCGTCCGCCTTGCGCCGCGACAGCAGGGCGTCGCTGCCCAGGTCCGGGGCGCCGTTCCCGCCGGGCGGGTTGACGATGTTGTCGGCGGCGATCGCGGCGTTGCCGACGTAGGGCACGACCGACGTCTCGGACTGGCGGGCGTAGCCGTCCTCGTTGCCGATCCAGCGGACGTCCGGTCCGCCGTCGTTCAACATCACCGCGTTGGGCTGGAGCGCGCGGACGATCTTGATCCAGTCGAGGAAGTTGTAGGGCTGGGGGCGACCGGTGGGGTTCGCCATGTCCCACCAGATCTCGTCGACCGCGCCGTACCGGGACAGCAGCTCGTAGAGCTGGTTCTCGAAGTACGTGTTGTAGTCGTCGGAGTTGAAGTTGAACGACACCCCGTTGACGATGTCCGCCGGGTTGCTGGGGATGGTCACCGGCCTCTGCGGGCTGCCGTTGGCGAACCGGCCGCCGGCCAGGTTCTCGTGCAGGTCGGCCGGCGAGATGTAGATGCCCACCTTCATGCCGTACTTGTGCATGGAGTCGGTGAAGTTCTTCACCACGTCGCCTTGGCCGTTCTGCCAGGCGGTGTCGGAGGCCACGTCGAAGGTGGTGTATCGCGAGGGGAACAGCGAAAACCCGTCGTGGTGCTTGGCGGTGAGGATGGCGCCCTTGAACCCGGCGTCCTTCAGCGAGGTCACCCATTGGTCGGTGTTGAGGCCGTGGGGCTGGAAGACGTTCGGGTCCTCGGTGCCGGTGCCCCACTCACGGCCGGTGAACGTGTTCACGCCGAAGTGGATGAACGCCATCCGCTCCAGCCGCTGCCAGGCCAGTTGCCGCGGTGTCGGCCGCACGTCCGCGGCGTTGGCGATGATCGTGGCGGGCGAGTCGTTCGGCGCGACGGGGACGACCTGGGCAGGGGTCGCCGCGAGGGCGGTGCCCGTCATGGGCGCGGTGGCGACGACGACGGCCAGCACGGACAGCACCGTCAGCGCCCGACGGGTGAAGGCCCGCTGTCCGGCGGGTGGTCTGCGTTGCTCGGAGACCTGCATGTGAGGGTCCTTTCTGGTGGAGGTACGACCGGACGCGGGGATCCGCCGACGTGATCGGGTACCGGCGGGGTCGATCGCGGTCAGCCGCGCAGGCTCCACTGCTGGTTGGCGCCGCCGTTGCACGACCAGGGGATTACCCTCGTGCCGTTGGCGGTGCCGGCGGCGTTGGCGTCCAGGCACTGCCCTGATGGGACGGAGGTGATGGTGCCGTTGGCGTTGCGGTTCCACTTCTGGTTGGCACCGCCGTGGCAGTCCGAGATGACGACGTTGCCGCCGCTCGCGTCCAGGCACTTGTTGCCGTACACCCGCCACTCCTGGCTCGCGGTGTACGTCCAGCGCTGGTTGCCGTTGCCGTGGCAGTCCCACAACTGCGTCTGGGTCCCGTTGGCGGTGCCGGCACCGGCCACGTCGAGGCACCGGCCCGACTGCTGACCGGCGATCATCACGTTCTGGCCGGGTGACGGGCTCGTGGTCGTCGTGGTCGTCGTGCTCGTCGGCGGGGAGCCGAACTGCGCGAAGAAGTTCCGCACCACCCCGATGGTCCAAGACCGCTCGTGGGGGTTCAGGTCGCCGGCGGAGCCGTCCCACGGGCCTGGGGTGTGGCCCGCGTCGAACGGGGCCCAGACCACCGGGTACCCGGCTCGGCAACCCGAGTAGGCGGTGACCGTGTGGGTCAGGCTGCCCACCGCCGGTTCCGGCGGGTTCTGCGGGGTGCAGCCGTTGTTCCGGACGAACGTGTCGCGCAGCGCCCGCCCGTTGGAGATCGGGAGCACCCCGTCCCGGAGGCCGTGCAGCCCGATGTAGCCGACGGGCTGGGTGCCTCCGCTGCACCCGGACAGCTGGGCGGCGCCGTAGACCGCGACCGCGCGGAAGACCGTGGGCCGTGCGCAGGCGAGTGCGTAGCTCATGGCGCCGCCGAAGCTGAAGCCCAGGGCGAAGCGCTGCGTCGTGTCGATGCACAACCCGGCGTCGAGCTGCCTGATCATGTCGTCGACGAAGGTGACGTCCTCACCGCCCGCGTTGCCCCAGCCGCCGCCGAGGCCCTGCGGCGCGACGAAGATCGTCGTGGTGTTCTCCAGCGCCCGCTGCCCGTAGTAGGACCAGGGGTACCCGCTGGTTCCACCGGAGTCGACCCCCTGCATGTCGCTGCCCCGCATGTGGAACGCGAAGGTCAACCGGTAGGCGCGGTTCGGGTCGTAGGAGTCGGGCACCCTCAGGATGTAGCTGCGGGTCTTGCCGCTGCTCTGGATCGTGCGCGCCCCGCTCGCGAGCGGGGCCTTGCCGCAACCGGCGGTGGTCGCCGCGGCGGCCGGTGGGATGTTCACGGCCACGACGGCCAGCGCCCCCGCGGCCACCATGGTGATGGACGCCAGCAGGACTGACAGCCTTCTGAGAAGTTGTCCTGTCCGAACAGGACCGGGTGCGGGCTTCACAGGTCCATCTCCTCGCGCATCGGGAAGTCGGCGGTTCACGGCAGGGTCCAGCGCTGGTTGGTGCCGCCGTGGCAGCTCCAGATGATCAGTTGCGTGCCGTCGGCGGTGCCGGCCCCGTTGGCGTCCAGGCACTTGCCCGACTGGGGGTTGACCAGGGAGCCGTTGGCGCCCGCGGTCCAGTTCTGCCCGCCGGTGCCGGTGCAGGTCGACAGCTGCACCTGGGCGCCGTCGGCGGTGCTGCCGCCCGCGACGGTCATGCACTTGTCGAGCGAGCGCAACGTGGTCCCGTTGACGGTCCACTGCTGGTTGGCGCCGCTGCCGCAGGTCCACAGCTGGATCTTGGTGCCGTCGGCGCTCGATCCACCGTTGACGTCGACGCACTTGCCGCCGGGACCGGTGATCCGCCCGGTGCGGGCACCCGTCGACGTGCCGAACGTGAAGGCGTCCACGTCGAACAGGTAGCCGGTGCCGCTGCCCGCGAACGTCAGGTACAGCGTGACGGTTCCGGCCGGGACGCCCGCCAGGGTGGCGGACACCTCGGTGAAGGTCTCCCAGCCACCGGTGACCGGCACCGTCGCCGTGCCGAGCACGGGCCCGGTCGGCGAACCGGTCCGCACGGACAGCGTGCCGCCCGACCCGGCGGAGGCGACCCGGGCGGTGAACCTGGTCTCGCCGCCGAGCGCATAGGGCTGGAACGCGATCCAGTCGCCGTTGTGGATGTCACCGACGGCCTTGCCGCCCTCCGCGGGGACCTTGTCGTACACGGCGGTGCCCGACTGGGTCGAGTGGTGCTCGGCCTGGCGGTGCCGGGGCTGCAGGACGTGCTGCGCGTGCGTGGTGACCGGCGGCTGGCCGTTCGCGCCGAGGTCGGTGTACTCGGCGTCGAACACGGCGTACAGGTTCGCCGCCGTGTCGTGCTCGCCGTCCACCGGGATCTGGAGCGTGCCCGAGCAGCCGTCGCGCGAGGTGATCAGGTGGCCGTGGCTGTCGTGGCCCAGCAGGTAGCTGAGCTTCACCCGGGTGCAGTCGATCGTGCCGTCTTCCCGGTCCGACACCGTGATCGTGTACGGCACGCTGTCGCCGAAGTTGAACACGGATCCGTTGACGGGAGTGTTCAGCGTGACCGTCGGCGCGGTGTTCCCGACCGTGATCACCACGCTGCCGCTACCGCTGCGGCCACCGGGGTCGGTCACCGTGAGCGTGGCCGTGTACCGGCCGTTGGCGGTGTAGGTGTGGCTCGGGTTGGCGGCCGTCGACGACGTGCCGTCGCCGAAGTTCCACGCGTACGTCAGCGCACCGCCCTCCGGGTCGGAGGAGCCGGCCGACGAGAAGGCGACCGTCAGCGGCGCGGTGCCGGAGGTGGGGTTCGCGCCGGCCCGTGCGGTCGGCGCCTTGTTCCCGGCCGGGTTGTACTCGATGCGGTAGAGCGCGGAGTACTCGTTCCCGCTGCCCCAGCCGGTGCCGTAGTCCAGCACGTACAGGGCGCCGTCCGGGCCGAAGCCGGCGTCGATGACCTGGGTGCCGCGCCACGGGAACTCGTTGATCTGCCCCGCCGACCCGTCGGCGTTGACGTCGACGGCCCTGATCCAGCGCCGGCCGAACTCGGTGGCGAACACGTGCCCGTCCAACTCGGGCGGGAACTTGATCGACGACGGGTTGGCCGCGTCGTACCGGTACACCGGCGCGCTCATCGGGGACTCCGACCCGCAGCCGAACGCGGCCACCGAGCAGTTGTCGTACTTGATCCAGGCCGGCTTCGCCGCGGGCAGGTTCATCAGGCCGGTGTTGCGTGGCGAGTTGTTGACCGGCGCGGCGCAGTTGTACCGGCTCCCGGAGGGCCCGGACGGGAACGTGTACTCCACATAGGTCTCATTGGTGGTGTTACCACCGGTGCAGTACGGCCAGCCGTAGTTGCCCGCCGAGGTGATCCGGTTGAACTCGACCTGGCCGGCGGGGCCGCGGGTGCTGCTGCTCGTGCCCGCGTCGGGTCCGTAGTCGCCGACGTAGAGCGCGCCGGTCGCCTTGTCGACGTTGAACCGGAACGGGTTGCGGAAGCCCATCGCGTAGATCTCCGGCCGGGTGTTCGGCGTGCCGGGTGCGAAGAGGTTGCCGGCCGGGATCGAGTACGACCCGTTCGCGTTCACCTTGATCCGCAGCACCTTGCCGCGCAGGTCGTTGGTGTTGGCCGAGCTGCGCTGCGCGTCGTAGGCGGGGTTGCGGTTGGTGCGCTCGTCGATCGGGGTGTAACCGCCCGATTCGAACGGGTTGGTGTCGTCGCCGGTCGACATGTACAGGTTGCCGGCCGCGTCGAAGTCGAGGTCGCCGCCGACGTGGCAGCAGATGCCCCGCGTGGTCGGCACGTCCAGGATCGGCACCTGGCTGGCCATGTTCACCGTGTAGTCGGAGTTGAGGGTGAACCGGGACAGCCGGATCACGCCGTTCCACGCCGAGAAGTCCGTGCCGGTGGCCGGGGCGTCACCGCCCGGGGTGGACAGCGGCGGCGAGTAGGAGAGGTAGATGTACCGGTTGGCGGCGAAGTTCGGATCCGGCACGACGCCCTGGAGGCCGTCCTCGTCGTGCGTGTAGACCGGGATGTTGCCGATCACGCTGGTGGTGCCTTCGGCGGTGGTGCGGCGCAGCGTGCCGTTGCGGGCGGCGTGCAGCACCGAGCGGTCCGGCAGCACGGCCAGCGTCATCGGCTCGCCGACCTCGCCCACCCCTCGGGCCAGCTCGATCTGCTGGAAGTCGGCCGGGTTCACCGCGTGCGCGGCGGCCGGTGGCGCGGAGCCGATCATGGTCGTCGCCGTGCCTCCGGCGACGAGGACGGCGGCGGCGAGTGCCGCTCTGAGTCGGTATCTCATGGCAGGGTCACACCCTCGTTCCGGAGTTGGCGGCCTTCGGGAGGCACGGTTCGTGCTGACGCGTCGGTCAGATCGCGGTGATGGTCCAGTGGTTGTTGGGGCTGTTGTTCGGCGCCCACATGGCCGTGTTGGAGCCGGCGGTGGTGTTGCCCAGGCTGTCCAGAGCGGTGCCCGTGCCGCGGTTGACGATCTGCACGCGGCCGTTGCCCACAGTGGTGAGGCGCCACTGCTGGTTGTTGCCGCCGTTCCACGCCGCCTGCTGGCAGATCGCGCCGTTGGCGCTGTTGCCCCAGCTGTCGGCGACCATGCCGTTGGTGCGGTTGACGATGCGGTACCAGCCCGAACCCAGGTCGACCAGCTGCCACTGGAGGTTGGTGTTGCCGTCCCAGGCCCACTGCTTGAGCCGTGAACCCGAGGCGACGTTGCCCCCGCTGTCGAGGGAGAGCCCGGTGGCCGCGTTGGTGATCCTGGCCCACCCGGTGGGGTTGGACCCGCCGTCCAGGGTGGGGATCTGCCCGGAGAACGTCAGCTTGACCACGTAGGCCGAGGCGTTGAACGGCGGGGTGGTCGAGGGCATCGTGATCTGCAGCGCCGAGCCGGTCTGGGCGCGGTTGGGCAGGTCGACGTACGAGCCCGCCGTCGAGCCGAGCAGCTGCACCCTGGTCAGGTTGGTCAGGTTGATCCGGTTCGAGTTCAGGGTGGTGATGTTCAGCGTGCTGCCCGGCCAGCCCATCACGGTGGCGTACAGCGCGGTGTTGTCCTTGCTGCGGGTGAACCGGATGTCCCGGTTGGTCCCCTCTCGCGGCTGGACGAACGAGCCGCCACCCATCTGCGTCGGCCCCTCGCCGAACGCCGTCCAGGCGCGGGTGCCGTAGACCGACTCGCCGAAGCGCCTGAGGTAGTCGCCCATGCCGAGCAGGATCGTCCGCTGTCCGGTGGGGATGGTCCCGTCCGCCATCGGGGCGATGTTCAGCAGCACGTTGCCGTTCTTGCTGACCCGGTCGACCAACGAGTGCAGCATCGCGGCCAGCGAGTAGTAGCCGATGCCGGCGGTGTAGCACCAGCTGGAGCTGGAGATGCTGTCGTCGGTCAGCCAGTACGGGTTCCGCATCCCGGCCGGACCACCGCGCTCGTAGTCGAACACCGAGTTCCGGTCGTTCAGACCGTCCTTGTGGGTGGTGACCACGTCCCGGTTCCAGGCGACCGCCTTGTTGTAGTAGTACGACAGGAAGTTCAGCCGGTGTGTCTCGTTGATGTACTGGAGGCCGCCGTCCTGCCAGATGAGGTCGGGCTGGTAGCCGTCGATGACTTCCCTCAGCCGCTCGTACCACAGCTGTTCGTGCGTGGCCCAGCCGAGCTGGCCGTACAGCTTCCTGAGGGTCTGGGTCGACTGCTGCGGCGCCTGGTCGAAGTAGCCGCTGAAGTGGTACATGTGGTGCATCGACAACATGAACTTGAGGCCCTTGGCCCGGATCGCGTCGGCGTGCAGACCGACCAGGTCGAGCTTCGGTCCGGTGCGCACCGAGTTCCACTCGTTGACGGCGCTGTTCCACATCGAGTAACCGTCGTGGTGCTCGGCCACCGGCCCGGCGAACTTCGCGCCGGCGTCGACGAACAGCTGCGCCCACTCGTCGGGGTCGAAGTTGCCGCCCGCGGACTTCAGCTTGGGCGCGAACTGCACCCAGTTGCCCGCCTTGTCCCGGGCGCCGTTGATGAAGTTGTGGTACGGCCACGCGGCGGGGTCACCGTAGACCTGCTTGTGGTGGTTGTTCTCCGGCGAGCCGTTGAGGTACATGCTGCGCGGGTACCACTCGTTGGCGAACGCCGGGACGCTGAACACGCCCCAGTGGAAGTAGATGCCGAACTTCGCGTCCTGGAACCACTCCGGCGCGGGCGGGTGCTGGTCCACCGACGGCCAGGTCGGGGTGTAGCTGCTGGGTCCCGCGGTGGCCCAGGCCATTCCGGGCCGCAGCAACCCGGTGGCCGCGGCGGTTCCGGAGGTGACGAGGAACAGACGACGAGTGAACCGGTTCATCGGTTCGGGCATGGCGGTGCCTTTCTCGGATGAGGAATCGCGCCATCGGTGAACGTGTTTCCGTTGTGGCTCAACTCGATCGGGCACCCAGGGTGAACTCGGGCAGGGGGACGAGTTCACCGCCTTTGAGCGCGGACTCGTGTGCGCAGAGCCCGACGCAGGTCCAGTTGGCCGAGCGGCGGGCGTTCGGGAACGGCT
>NZ_BAAGTN010000015.1:0-75256 GCF_054781895.1 Saccharothrix stipae
AGACCTGGAAAGTCCTGGCCAAGCTCCGCTGCTGCCCACGCCGAGCCACCGCGATCATCGCAGCCATCCTCGTCCTGCACCACATCGACACCCGTCGTCAACCACGATGAAAAAGGTTCAGTGGTTCTGGCGGGCCACGATGCCCGGCGTCGCCACCGACCACTACGGCGCGGTGGAGGACCTGGGCCGCAACCGCGTGAACCTGAACGAGGTGATCACGCACTGGCTGGACATGCTGAAGGTCGCCGGTTCCACCCGCTGACACACCCGCCGATGCCCGCGAACACGAAACGGAGACAGAGGCCGCCCGGATCACGCGGTGCAGGCGGACGGCGCCGGGCTGAGCGCCTGCCTGGCACCTCGCCTTCGGCACTCGGCGTAAAAGCCGGGAGGGAACGAACCGGCGGCGCTCCCAGCAGGTGGCGGATGACGATGCGGAGCCTGCCCGAGTGCCGTGGTCGAGCGTGGAGATCGTGTCACCGCACGACCCCGAGACGCGGTTCAGCCACAAACCCGGCAAGGTCGAATGGGCCGGATACAGGGACCATCAGACCGAGACCTGCGACGAGGAGCGACCGAACCTCATCGTGCATGTGGTCACCACACCGGCTCCGGAGCAGGACATCGGCGTCGTTGGCGGCATCCATGCCGCGTTGGCCGAACAGCAACTGGTGCCGGCCGAGCACTTTGTGGACAGCGGCCATGTCACACCCGAGACTGTTCACCACGCGGCGACCGATCACGGAATCACCATCGTCGGGGCGGTCCGTCAGAATCCCCACGCCGAGGAACGACCGGGCTTCGCCGAGGAGGACTTCCGCATCGATTGGCAAGCCGAGACTGTTGTGCCCTACGCGCCGGCGCCACCGTCTCGGAAGCCGTGCGCGCCCAGGGACTACGCCACTGCCGATACCGCGGCCTCGCGAAGACTCACGTCCAACACGTCCTCACCGCAGCCGGCACCAACCGGATCGACGTCGACGGCCGCGAAGGCCTCTGCAGCAACTCTTCCGCACTCCGACCGCCGACTGACTCCCAAGATCACCAACAGCATCCGAAATGTGGGCCAGAACCAGAACCAGTTTTCACGCGTCGTCGACAGGTGGTCGAGCCGTCCTCGTCGTGCCCCGTGTAGAGATACACCCGACCATCGTGCACCAGCGGCACAGGGTCGGCGGTGTACATGTGCCGCACGATCGGGTTGTCCGCTCTGGCCACGGCGGGCAGGAGTGCCGGCGCGCACAGGACGGCGACGAGTAGAGCACCTGCGCGTCGCGGTGTCGCCGAGGACGGCAGCGTTGATCTCATGAGGAACGCAACAATGCATTTATCCCAGTCATTGCGTCACCGAACTGGCCTGGCCCTCATGTCCTGGCCGCAGCCCGCGATCCGGCTCACCTGACCGCATCGAACGACATTCGACTGCAGTAGCTCGGTTCAGCGAGGAAGTGAGCGCCCACATCGGCGAAACGGCGAACGGGACCTGGCGGGCGGGCTCGGCCTTGTGCCGAGCCCGCCCGCTCAAGTTCCACCCGTTCCTGATCGCTCGCTGTGACGCTCACCCGGTTCGGCGTACGTCGTCGCCCGCGAACGTCGGGAACGCCGGAGTCGGACCTGTGTCACGCCACCGGCTAGCGCTGCAGGGTCAGCACGCCCGGCCGGTACGGCAGGAGGCCGTAGTCCATGTTGTCGGTGCTGGGGTCGCGCCCCTGGTAGAGGAACTGCAGGTTGCAGGGGTCGATGGTCTTGGTCTGGTCGGGGTTGGTGCGCACCAGATCGCCGTGGCTGATGTCCCTGGTCCAGGTCGCGCCGCTGTTGGCACTGCCGGCGAAGGGGCTGGTCACGGTCTCGGCCTGCGGCTGCGGTGTCCACGTGCCGTCGAGGCTGGTGGCCGTGAACGAGCGGAAGTAGCGACCATACCCCGTGTAATTCTGGGCCTCGACAATCATGAGGTACTGGTTCTGGCCCTGGACCTTGTAGACCTCGACCGCCTCGAACAGGTTGAGCGCCGTGTCGCTCATGATCTTCGTGACCGAACCGAAGGTGCCCGGGAAGTTGCCGATGGGCATGCTGGCGCGCCAGATGCCGCCCTCGTCGTCAGCGAAGAACATGTACATGTTCGTGTCGTCACCGATGAGGGTCACGTCGAGGGGGCCTCCCTCGGTCACCCCGGGGAGGGTGCCCGTCCACAACTCCTGCAGCGCGGACCAGCCGTTGGGGTTGGTGGGGTCGCTCGAGGTGCGGTAGCCGAAGCTGTATGGCCAAGACCCGTTGTAGGCGAGCACCCAGAGGTTCTTCGGGGCGAAGTAGAACAGCGTCGGCGCGATGCCGTCGAAGGGAATCGTGTTCTGGGTGGCGGTGGCCATGTCGGACCAGTTCGTGAAGGGGCTGAAGGTCGTCAATCCCCAGCGCCCATCTTGACCGGCGAGGGTGTTGTGCGTCGTGGCATAGACGATGTGCTTGCCGTTGTGGACGACGTTGGTGAAGTCCTTGAGCGAGGCCCACCCCGCCTTCGGGTTCGCCAGCGGGCCGGTCGACGTCCAGCGGTACGTCGACGGAAGAGCGCAGGTGCTGCCCCCGCCGACCCGGACGAGCTGCCACTGCTGGTTGGTGCCGCCCCAGTCGCTGTACTGCACGACGCCGGCGCCGTCGTTGGTCGCCGCGTTCTGGACCTCGGCGACCTTGCCGCTGTTGCGGTTGACCAGCCGGACGTAGCCGCCGTCGGAGTCGGCCAACCGGAACTGCTGGTTGGCGCCGTTGCCGTCGGTCCACTGGTGGATGGCGGCACCGTCGGCCGTCGACCAGCTGGACACGTCGATCACCTTGCCGGAGTGCCGCGCCTTGATCCGGTAGTAGCCGCCGCCGGAGTCCACGAACTGGAACTGCTGGTTGGTCCCGTCGTGCCGGGCCCACTGCGTGACCGCGGCACCGTCGGCGCTGCTCACACCCGCCACGTCCAACGCCTTGCCGCTGTTGCGGTTCACCAGCACGTACCACGCGGTGGTGTCCACCGTGGCGGCCGACGCCGGCGTCGTGACCACCGAGAGCAACCCGCCCACGAACGCCACCGCCGCCGCAGCAGCCAACCCCGACCGCCACCGACGACGCCACCTCACGGAACGCGCAAACCCAACCGACATAGCATCTTCCTTCCATCATTGGGATCGCCGACATGAGGCGGGCGCATCGGCGCCGACGACACCCACGCACGGCCACTGGCCGGCGATTTGTTAGCGTTAACATCGCCGCGACGAGCCGTGCGGAAATATGTAGGAGTAAGGGTGATGACTGACCAATCAGCGGTGCGACTGAGCGCACCACGTGGACTGTGAACGATAACATCGGCTCCGTCAAGATGTAACGGGAAGGTTTTCGCGGGAAGTCCCGTATCAGGCGCCGGCCCCTCGCCGGGCCTCGGCGGCCGTCAAGCTGACCTCAGCCTTTCGCCAACCGTTGTCCAAGGCCGCGATCCGCTGGCCCGGATCTTTCGTGTGGGTGACGGCCTGGCTTGAGTCCGTGGTCGGTGGCTGGTTCTGGCTGGTCAGAGCGATCGTGGTAGGTCGTGCAGGCGCTGGTGGCCGTCATGATCAGCTCGGCCCAGGGCGCGCGGGCGGCCAGTCGGAGGTCGACGCGTCGGGCGTGTGGCCTTGGCGGCGCGGATGCCGTCCTCGGCGCGGGCCCGGCGGCGGTGGCCCCGGCGACCTATCCCCCGTCACGCGCGGTGCCCTCGTCGTCGTAGGCCGGAGTCCACGCGGCGGTGGGGATCAGGGCGAGGCGTTTGACGGTGTTGTCGGGCAGGGTGAAGCCCAGCGAACAGCCCAGTCTCCTCGCCTGCAGCCAGTTCACGAATTGGGTGCCTCCGGCGGCGTCGGCGCGAATGAGCACCTTGCGTCCGACGCGTCCGCCCTTGGCGGTGAACGGCAAGTGCCGCAACGCCTCCCGCGTCGTGGTGATGTGGTCGGCGGCGGTGTCCGACCCGGCGTTGCCCGTCCGCAACAGCAACGCCAACGGTTCACCGGTGCCCGCGTGCCGTGGTCCACGCACGATTCGAAGCGTTCGACTTCGAGTGCGCTTACGGCTTCAACGGCACTGACGGCGTCGAGGAGCGGCTCACCACGATCCTGGGCGGCGGCATCGGCCGCCTCGCCCGGGATCAATCCGTGCGAGCTCCGCCGCCACCTCGTCGACGGCGCCCTCCGGTTCCCCGGAGCGGTCTGGCTCGTCACCACCGCCAATCCCGCCTGAGCCCGAACGCGGACACCGGGAGCTCATCGACGCTCCCGGCGTCCGTTCATTGCGTCAGCCGTATCGGCAGGTGCTGCCGCCTTCGTTGAGCGTTCCGGCTCCTTGCTGCTGCGGTCGGGAGTCGATCAGGGTGTGGTGAGGGAGAACCGGTTGACGGTGACGGCCCCGCCGAGGGTGGCGGTGGCGTGGTTGAAGATCGCGAACCGGTGGCCCATGAAGAAGTTCGGGCGGTCGCCGAGTGTGAACGCGGGTCCGAGCGGCGTGAAGGTCGTGCCGTCGGTGCTGTAGGAGAAGGTCGCCTGGCGTCCGGGGCCGGGTCGGATGTCGGCGGTGACGCGCAGCCAGACCCGGCTGCCGCCGCTGCCGCCGTCGACCCGGGCGAGTTGCCACTGCTGGTTGGTGCCGCCCCAGTCGCTGTACTGCACGACGCCGGCGCCGTCGTTGGTCGCCGCGTTCTGGACCTCGACGGCCTTGTTGCTGTTGCGGTTGACCAGGCGCACGTAGCCGCCGTCGGAGTCTGCCAACCGGAACTGCTGGTTCGTGCCGTTGTGGTCCGCCCACTGGTGGATGGCGGCACCGTCGGCCGTCGACCAGCTGGACACGTCGAGAACCTTGCCGGAGTGCCGCGCGCGCAGCTTGTAGTAGCCGCCGTCGGCGTCCACGAACTGGAACTGCTGGTTGTTGGCGTTCGTGCGGGTCCACTGGTGGAGCTGGGCTCCGTCGGCGGTGGACACGCCGCTGACGTCCAGGGCCTTGCCACTGTTGCGGTTCACCAGCACGTACCAGGCGGCGGGGTCGACCTTGGCGGACAGTTCCGCACTCGCGCGTTCGGTGCCGGTACCGACGGTGTTGAAGCCCGAGTCCATGGTGTGGCCGTCGGTCATGGAGATCCGGGTGACGCCGTTGTCGCGGCGCAGGCCGATCCAGGCCGAGGAGTCGCGGAGGATCGCCAGACCGGCTCGGTCGCCGTTCGCCATCCGGGCCGGGTCGAGTTCGATGGTGGCCGTGGAAGAAGGACCTTGGATGCGGTGGGTGAGGGTGTTGCGGGCCCGGTAGAGGTCGTTCGTGACGGTGGCGGTCTGGAGCCTGAGGCCGTTCCCGGTGGACCACTTCGTGTCGTCGGGGTTGTGGTTCCATTCCCACTTCGCGGCCAGGGTCGCGGTGGTGAACGTGTCGGCGCCGGTGAGCGGCGGAACCGGGTGCGGGGTGAGGTTCGGGAACGGGTAGCTGCTCCCCCAGGTGCCGTTGACGGTGGTGACCTTCGGCCAGCCGTCCGAGGTCCAGGTGATCGGGGCGAGGGCGGGCACGCGGCCGCCGGGGTAGGCGTCCACGAAGCCCATGTAGTACCAGTCGCCGTTCGGAGTCTAGACGAGCCCGCCCTGGTGCGGGATGCCGCCGCCGGGGATCGGGCCCGGCATGTCGAGCAGCACCTCCCGGATTTCGTAGGGCCCCAAGGCGACGAGGACTTGAGGATGTACTGGCCGTTCGGGGGCTTGGTGAGGAACATGTAGTAGCTGCCGTTGATCTTGTAGAACCGGGCGCCCTCCATGCCGCCGATGTCCGACGGACTGGAGAAGACCTTCTGGTTGCGGACCTCGGTCTTGCCGTCGGCCGAGAGCTGCGCGACGTAGAGCTCGGTGTTGCCGTAGGCGACGTACATGGTGTCGTCGGTGTCGACGAGCATGCCTGCGTCGTAGTAGGAGCGGGGGAACTCGGCGTGGCGGGTCCAGGGTCCGGCGGGGTTGGTGGCGGTGTACATGAACGAGCGGTGGAAGTCGATCTGGCCGAGCCAGTAGAAGCGGTTCTCGCCGGCGCGGTGGGTGAGCGAGGAGGCCCAGATGCCGACGATGTAGCGGTGGCCGCCGTTGAGGTCGTACCAGTCGGAGAAGTCGAGCCTCGGCACGGAGTGGCCGATGAACTCCCAGTTCACGAGGTCCCGGGAATGCAGGACGGGCGCTCCGGGCGAGTAGTGCATCGTGGACGCGGTCATGTAGAAGTCCGCGCCGACGCGGATGATCTCGAGGTCGGCGAAGTCCTGCCAGATGACGGGGTTCGCGTAAGTCGACTCCTGGGCCTCGGCTTGGGTGAACGGGTCGAGGGCGGTAGCGGCGGCGACCCCGGCGAGCACGCCGGCTCCGCCGATGAGCATCCGCCTGCGGCTCATGGGGAATTCGAGCCAGGGCATGGTGGTTCCTCTCGTCAGTCGAGGGTCGGCGCGGTCCGTGCCGGCGCGGGCGTCGCGGTGCCGATGACGGCGGCCGCGCCCGCCGCGGCGGCGAGGCTGAAGACGGCGCGTCGTGTCAGGGACAGGGACAGGGGAGTTCCTCTCGTAGGGCGGGACCGGACCGGGCGGTCGCGGACCGGCGGGTGCGCCGCCTCGGTTCGGTCCCGGGTCGGTCAGTCGACGGAGGCCACCGCGATGTCGGCGAGGACGGCGTCCGCGAGGACGGTGTCCGCGCTGCAGGTGGCGCCCACGGGGCTCCTGACGATGGACCTGCGCCAACGCCGGTCCCACCTGCCGCCATTGCACGACCACCGCCGTAGTCGGGCCTCGCCCGGCACCCATCGCGAAGCCTGCCGACCGGTCCGTGGGCGGCAGTCGCCATGCCCGTGCGGCTCGATCGGCATCGGCACAAGTACCGGAGGGCAAGCGCGATGAACCAGGAACCGCCTGCAACTGATCTGACCCTGCTGTAACTGCTGCTCGTCCAGTGGCGCTATCGGCTACCCCGGCCGGCAAAGGCCCACCACGGGGTCGGGCGCCGGATTGCCGGCCCGGGCCCGACCCCGTGGTGGTTCAGCTCTTGCCGGTCAGGCGCCAGACCTGGTTCTTCTTGGTGGCCAGGGCACTGGCGGAGTCGCAGGTCCACTGGTGGA
This sequence comes from Saccharothrix stipae, assembly GCF_054781895.1. Taxonomy (NCBI): domain Bacteria; kingdom Bacillati; phylum Actinomycetota; class Actinomycetes; order Pseudonocardiales; family Pseudonocardiaceae; genus Saccharothrix; species Saccharothrix stipae. Next base: position 7,123 of record NZ_BAAGTN010000015.1, read on the forward strand.
CCAGTGCTCCGACGGCGGTGGAGATCCCGCTGACGTCCACGCACTTGCCGCTGTGCACCGCGACGAGCTGGTAGTCGTTGGCGGCGACCTGCCGCAGCGTGAACTGCTGGTTCGTGCCGCCGTGGCAGGTCCACTGGTGGACCGCCTCACCGTCGGCGGTGGAGACGCCGCGGATGTCGAGGCACTTGCCACTGGAGCGGTTCACCAGGGAGTAGGTGTCCGCCACCCCTTGCACCGGGCGGAAGTCGAACCGCTGTTCCTCACCGGCGCCGCAGGTGTACTGCCGGTACTGAGTGCCGTCGGCGGTGCTCTGGTTGGGGTCGTCCAGGCAGTACCCGCTGTGCTGGGCGACGGCGGTTGACGAGAAGGTGGACTGGCCGGTGGTGAACTGCCACCAGTTCATGTTGAACAGGTACCCGCTGCCACCGACGAAGCGCAGGTACAGATCGCGGGTCCCGGTCGCACCGGTGACAGGGCACGAGACCGTGCTCCAGGTCTGCCAGCCTCCGGTGCCCGACACGGTGCATGTCCCGACCGTTGGCCCGGTAGGACTGTCCAGGTGCAGCTCAACTCGGCCGCCGCTGGTGCTTGAGGCCACCCTGGTGGCGAACGAGCCGGCACCGGTGCCGAATGCCACGCCCTTGACCTTGATGTAATCGCCGTTCTCAATCCAGCTGACGTTCATCCCGCCCTCGCTGGAGGGCTCGGTTTCGATGCCGCTGCCCCACGCGATGGTCTCGGCCTCCTGGCGGACGTACGGGTTGAGCGTGTCCACCTGGGGCGTGCCGGAGGTGGTCATGTTCATGGTCGGGATCGTGCCGTCGGCGTTGTAGGTGAACTTCTCCACCGCCACGGACCGGGTGAAACCGCCGCCGCCGGGCAGGGCGCCGTTGTGGTAGAAGAAGTACGAACCGCCCTTGAAGTCGATGATCCCGGCGTGGTTGGTGAAGCTGGAGCCCTGCGTAGGCATGATCGTGCCGCGGTAGGTCCACGGCCCGGTCGGGCTCGGCGCGGTGGAGTAGGCGATGAACTCCCCGCAGCACTTGGCGGCGAAGACGTTGTAGTACAGGCCGTTGCGCTTGTAGACCCACGGCCCTTCCTCGTACAGCGTCGGCCGGTTCGTGTCGCCGGTCCGCTCGCCGAACCCGGCGGTGGTGAGCGGGATCTGGGTGGGGCTGCCCGAGAACGAGGTCATGTCGGCGTTGAGGCGCACGTACCACAGGTTGGGGTTGCCCCAGTACAGGTAGGCTTGGCCGTCGTCGTCGATGAAGACCGTCGGGTCGATCTCGCTGTTCTCCACCAGTGGCCGGCCGATGGCGTCGCGGAAGGGGCCGGTGGGGCTGTCCGCCACCGCCACGCCGATGGCGAATTGGCCGGTCGCCCGGACCGACACCGGCACGTACCAGTAGAACTTGCCGCCCCGTTCGACGGCCTGGCCCGCCCACGCGTTGGCGCCCGCCCAGCTGAAGGTGTTCAGGCTGAGCGGTGAGCCGTGGTCGGTCCAGTTGACCATGTCGTCGGAGGACCACACCCGCCAGTCCTTCATCACGAAGGAGGTGGAGCCGTCCTCGTCGTGCCCGGTGTAGAGGTAGACCCGCCCGTTGTGCACCAATGGGGCAGGGTCGGCGGTGTAGACGTGCTGCACGATCGGGTTGTCCGCCCGGGCCGCGGCCGGAAGAAATGCCGTCATGCACAGAAGGCTCAGCGTCAAGGCGAGCAAGCGTTTCGACGACCGCTGAAGTGTGAATCTCACTGCTTGAGTCCCTCATTCGGTTGGCATGTGCAGGGTGGCATCCGGCGGGGACCGCCAGAAGCCGGACCTCTAGCGCTGCAGGGTCAGCACGCCCGGCCGGTACGGCAGGAGGCCGTACTCCATGCCCTCGGAGCGCGGGTCGCGTCCCTGGTAGAGGAACTGGAGGTTGCAGGGGTCGATGGTCTTGGTCTGGTCGGGGTTGGTGCGCACCAGATCGCCGTGGCTGATGTCGTTGGTCCAGGTGGCGCCGCTGTTGACCTTGCCGGCGAAGGGGCTGGTCACGGTGTTGGCCTGCGGCTGCGGTGTCCACGTGCCGTCGAGGCTGGTGGCCGTGAACGCGCGGAAGTAGCGGCCATACCCGGTGTAGTTCTGGGCCTCGACGATCATGAGGTACTGGTTCTGGTCCTTGACCTTGTAGACCTCGACCGCCTCGAACAGGTTCTCCGGCGTGTCGCTCATGATCTTCGTGTACGACGAGCCGAAGCTGCTCGGGAAGTTGCCGAGGGGCATGCTGGCACGGTAGATGCCGCCGCGGTCGTCGGCGAAGAACAGGTACATGTTCTTGTCATCGGCGATGAGGGTCTGGTCGATGGGGGCCGCAGGGTCGGGGAGGGTGCCCGTGAACAGCGTCTGCTGCGGGCCCCAGCCGTTGGGGTTGGTGGGGTCGCTAGAGGTGCGGTACGAGAAGGAGTCCGGCCAACCCCACTGGTAGGCGAGCACCCAGATGTTCTTCGGGGCGAAGTAGAGCAGCGTCGGCGCGATGGCACCGAAGGACATTCGGTTCTGGGTGGCCGACGCCATGTCGGACCAGTTCGTGAAGGGGCTGAAGACCGTCGATTCCCAGCGCCCCCGGTCACCGGTGAGGCCGTTGTGCGTCGTGGCATAGACGAGGTTCTGGCCGTTGTGCTTCACGGCGGTGAAGTCCTTGAGCGAGACCCACCCCGCGCTCGGGGTCGCCAGCGGGCCGGTCGACGTCCAGCGGTACGACGACGGCAGTGTGCATGCGCCGCTGCCCCCGTCGACGCGGACGAGTTGCCACTGCTGGTTGCTGCCGCCCCAGTCGCTGTACTGCACGACGTTGCCGCCGTCGTTGGTCGCCGCGCTCTGGACCTCGACCGCCTTGTTGCTGTTGCGGTTGATCAACCGGACGTAGCCGCTGTCGGAGTCGGCCAGCCGGAACTGCTGGTTGACGCCGCCGTGATCGGTCCACTGGTGGATGGCGGCACCGTCGGCCGTCGACCAGCTGGACACGTCCAGCACCTTGCCCGAGAGCCGCGACTTGATCCGGTAGTAGCCGCCGCCGGAGTCCACGAACTGGAACTGCTGGTTGTCGGCGTTCGTGCGGGTCCACTGGACGAGGTTGCCGCCGTCGGCGGTGGAGAAGTTGTAGACGTCGAGGGCCTTGCCGCTGTTGCGGTTCACCAGCACGTACCACGCCGTGGTGTCCACCGTCGCGGCCGACGCCGCCGTCGTGACCACCGAGAGCAACCCGCCCACGAACGCCACCGCCGCAGCAGCAGCGAACCCCGACCGCAACCGACGACGCCACCTCACGGAACGCGCAAACCCAACCGACATAGCATCTTCCTTCCATCATTGGGGACCGTCGACATGAGGCGGGCCGCATCCGCGCGGGCCCCGACGACACCCGCGCACGGACGACGGCCCAGGTAAAGTGTTAGCGCTAACATCTTCCGGGACGGCGATCTAGGCGCGAATGTGGAGGTATACAAGCGATAGGTCAGCCGACCCGGCGGTGCAACTGAACGTTCCCCTGCGGTCGAACTGTTTGCAGTGATCGCCACCGCCGACCTCCCCGCGAGTCCCCGTTCGCGTACCCCGAGTTGCAAGTTCAGAGCGCAACTCGGGGTCCGCGAACGTGGAACTCAGAGGTCACGAAAGGGCGACTCGCGGGGGTTCTAGGCGTTACGGCGCTGCCACTGCTGGTTGGCGCCGGTGCCGCAGGTCCATTGGACCAGGCGTGCGCCGTCGGCGGTCGACGCCTCGAACACGTCCAGGCACTTGCCGCTGTGCTGGGCCACCAGCCGCACGTAGCCGCTGCCCGCGTCCTGCACGCGCCAGCGCTGGTTGGTCTGACCGTTGCACGACCACTGCGCCACGCGTACCCCGTCAGCCGTCGCGCCCGTGCCGCCGTAGACGTCGAGACACAGTCCACTATGGACGCTCACGATGTTGAACGTGCCGTCGCCGAGGTCGCGGAACCGCCAGCGCTGGTTGGCCTGACCGTTCGCACCCCACTGCACGATGTCGCCGCCGTCCGCGGTCGACTCGTCGTACACGTCGACGAGCTTGCCGCTGTGCCGCGCGGTCAGTGTCTGCTCGGCGGTCACCGGAACGGTGCTCTGCGGCGCCAGCCGGTACAGACCGGAGCCGTGCGCGGGCAACGACCGCGTGAGCGTGCCGCTCGCCGTCCCCAGGCCGGCGCCCGACCACAGGTCGGTCACGGTGGCGGACCCGATGCCGAGGTCGGAGAGCGTGACGGACACGTTCGCGGTGGAACCGCCACGGTTGAACAGCGCCACGTACCTGTCCGCCGAGCCGGGCACGTCCGCCGTCCACACCTCCTGCGTGCCGCCGTAGAGCCGCCGGTTGTTGGTGCTGCGCTGGTCCACGGCCAGCACGGCGGAGTTCGTCATGAGCGCCAGCTCGGACGCCCGGTTCTGGGTCAGGTCACCACCCCACATCAGCGGCGACTTGGTGATCGACCACAACGTCATCAGCGTGTGCTGCTCGTCCGGCGTCAGGTTGGAGTACCGCGGCTCGCCGACCGGTCCGGCCTGGGACAGCCGCCCGATCGGGATCATGTCCGGGTCGGGCCACGCGCCCGGCGCCCGGTGGGGCGTCCACGCGTGCAGCCGCTCGAACAGGGCGTCGACCGATCCCCAGTTGTCCCACAGGTCGTTGACGATCCGCCACATGTTGGCGTTGTTCGCGACGTGCGTGCCGTTGTCGGTCGACGTCGGGCCAGGCGAGAGGCTGAGCACCATCGGGCGGCCGCTGCGCTGGATCGCCAGCTTGTAGCCCTCGATCTCGGCCTGCCGGTAGGTGGGCGCGGCGATGTCGTCGACCTTGACGTAGTCGACGCCCCACGCGGCGAGCTGTTTGAACTGGGAGTCCAGGTAGGCCTGGGCGCACGGGTTGGCCATGTCCAGGCCCCAGTTGAGGTTCAACCAGGCCGCGGTGGTGTTGTTCTCGATCTCGTTGGCCCGGCAGTTCGTGCCCGACACCGGCAGGTTGTCCGCGACGACCTGGCGCGGGATGCCGCGCATCAGGTGCACGCCGAACTTCAGGCCGGCCGTGTGGATGTAGTCGGCCAGCGGCTTGAACCCGTTGGTGCCCGCCGCGGAGGGGAACCGGGTGGTGTCGGGCAGCAGCAGGCCGTTGGCGTCGGTGCGCAGCCTGGGCTGGAAGTTGGCGTCCTGGTTCGGGCTCCCCGTGTGCCGGCCCGGGTAGTACCAGGCCCAGTCGATGACGATGTACTGCCAGCCGTGCTGCTTGAGGTTGTCGCGCATGTAGTCGGCGTTGGCCTTGACCTGCGCCTCGGTGACGTTCCAGTTGAACGAGTCGTAGCTGTTCCAGCCCAGCGGCGGAGTCGTGGCGACCCCGTTGTCCCAGGCCACGGCGGGCTGCTCGGACCCGGTCGTCAGGGTGGCCGCCATCAGGGTCGCCGCAGCGAGCACCAGACCCGACCGCCGCGCTGTCGTTCGGACTCCACGCACACTGGTCTCCACTCGTCGTCGAGCGATGTGATCGATAACATGAGACGGCGCGCCAGAGTGTGCTCGGCATGTGTGACCACTGTCAAGAAGGAAAGTGAGCGTTAACACAGCAGCGGCGCGCGGCGCAATGGTCCGGCCGGTCGACCGGTGGGGTCGGCGCCGATGACGTGGAAGCCGGGATCATGGCGCTCTGGCCACACCTTCGGCGGGTCACGTCTGCAACCCTCGCGGGACCGCCTGGTGCTGCACTACGCGCCGCTGGTGAAGTACGTCGCCGGTCGGGTGGGCACCGGCCTGCCCGCGCACGTGGACGTGGATGCGGCGGATCTGATCCAGTCCGGCATCTTCGGCCTGGTCGACGCGATCGAGAAGTTCGAGCCCGAGCGCTGCGGCCCGCCGTCCACCAACCGACACCCGTACGGCGGCCGACCACCCAGATACCGGCCAAGCGGGCCTGCGCCTTCATCGCCGCCAACGCCCGATTCCGCGCCCGGATCACCTCACGCAGCGAGTGCGCACCCAACTCCCGCATGTACCCGCTGATCCGGATCACCCAGATCCACCGGCTCGCCCACCTCCGGTATCCAGAACTGGGTCACGGTGCCGCTACAACAGCGGCGCCAACTCGTCGAACTGCCGCCCGCAGAACGCCCGCTCGTACTCCCCCACCACGATCGCGTCGAACCCACGATCCGGATCCCCGACAGCCGCCAACAACCGGGCCACGTCCGGACGATTGCACCACCGACGCCGCCGCGACGCCCCCTCGTCGAGCCGACTCCCCTCCCTCTGGACATAGAGGGGAGCCATGAGAGTGCGTTGGCGGCGTTACCGGGGTTGTGGCGACGGCTCTCCTGAGGCATCGGTGGTCAGTCGCGGGTCGGTTTCCGCGTTGCCCAGCCGCGAGCCGTGCGCCGGCTCCAAGCAGACGTGCCGGCAGCTCCTCCGGGCTCGCCGAGCGGAATCGATCGCACCGCGTTACCACCTCATTGGTGGTCTGTACGACCGTCCACCATCCAGCGCTCCCGGTTGGCGCCGTTGTTGATGTCGACGACTGCTCGGGCGATCATTTCGCTCGACCGGTCAGTGTGCCTGGCCTGGTCTGCGCCTGGCCACCAGCGGTGGATCGTCATGAGGTGCCGTGCCAGGAGGGTGGCGGTCGGGTCTGTGGTGCCGGCCTGTTCGGTGACAGCGAGGCAGGCGTCGACGGCTGTGCTCCGTAGGGTGTTCCGGTTGATGGAGGCGGCCTCTGCCAGTGCGCGGCGCCAGTGCGCCCAGTCTTGCCGCGGCGGTTCAGGTGGTTCGGCCACGGGGGCCGTGTGCTCGGACTGGTAGATCCGCAGGCACCGCAGCCGTCTGGTTCGCCTGTCGGGGTCGGCTTCTTCGAGGTCCTCTGTCCGCGTCGCCCGGAGGCCGGCGATGAACTCGTCGTCCAAGGGGAGGCGCTCGGCGAGTGGCACGACTCTTGTCACCGCGCGGCCAGCCGCTCGTCGATGCGGCAGAACACGCCGTTGAGGCCGTTGAGGCCGTCGAGGTGGAAGTGGTCGGCGCAGGCCGCGCGCAACGCGTCGAGCAACAGCGCGGCACGCGACGACTCCGGCGCGCAGAGCACCAACGTGGCCAACGCGTGCGACCGCTCACACATGCCTTCCATCGCACGGGCGATGGGAATGGCACGGTCGACAGCTGTGCGCGGCACCAGGTGCAGCACGTCGGCCAGCCCCATGCGGTCCTCTCCGGGCCGCCGGCTGTCGAGCGATGACTGCAATGCCATCACGGCCCAGATGCTCCGAGGATCGGTGACGTCGTCGAGAAGGCCGTGGAGTTCGGGTTGTCGGAGTTGGACGTGTCTGGCCGCGTCGAGTGCCGCTGCTGTCAGCCGGTCGCGGTCGGCTCCCGACAGCCGGGCCGCCAGGGCGATCAAGGCAGCCACCCAGGAAACAGGGTTCGCCTCGTCGGGCAGAGCGTCGAACACCTGTTGCAACATCGCGAGAGGCAGATGCTCGGTGAGGTTGGACAGGAGTAGTGCACGGTCGTCGGGATCGACGACCGCCTCGATCACGCGGAGCACAGCGAGCAGTTCGTTCTCCTGGAGCCTCGGCGCCAGCCGGACGAGGGCGTACGCACGCTGCGTCGGTGTGTCGAGCTCTACGACGAGACCGAGGGCGTGCCTCAGTAGATCCGCCGGCAGGTGCGGCGCCAGGTCCGTCAATGCGTGCGTGCGGAACGCGGTCGTGGTCTCCGCGCATGCCATCGTCACCGCGCGGGTGAGCAGGGGTGCCGGCAGCCAGGGCGCGAGCGCCTGCAGGTTGGTCAGTGTCGGGTCGTCGCCGAGAACCTGGGCGACCAGTGGCGGGCGGGCCTCGTCGGGCAGGTAGGGCAGAGCGAGTCGCGTGGTTTCCGCGTGGGCTGCTTTGCCGGCATGGAGGGCGACGAGGAGCGCGTCGAGCGCGGGGCGGCGCTCAGCGTCCGGGAGTCCCGCAAGCAGCGCGCGGACAGCGGTGGGACCCAGTTCGGAGTCGCCGGTCCGCAGCAGGGAACTGACCAACCTGCCGGGTTCGGTGGCATTCGGCGACCGGTCGAGCGTGGCGGCGAGAGCGCTCGCCTCGGTGAGCAACGCGGCCCGCTCTTGCTCGGAAGCGCCGTTCGCCAGGATGATCAGGAGGCAGAGCCGCCGGCGTGGATCGCGCAGTCCGGTGACCTGGGTGCGCAGCGGGTCTCGCAGGTCCGGAACTGGTGGGAGGGCCTGGCTCAAGGCCGAGAGCTCGATCGTGTCGACCCGCTCGGACCGGGCCAGGGCGAGCAGTCGCTCGCGGACCAGGTCAGGGACGTGGTGGGCGAGTCGGGACAGGAGCCACGCCTGAGCCGTGCGGTGCAGCCGGTCTGCGGCGGCCATTGCCTTGTCGAACAGGGCGGGGCGGTGGTCGGTGGGCGCGCAGGGAATCAGTGCGGCGAAGGCCCACGCACGATCCATCGTGTCACCGACTGCTGCGGCGGCGACCGATGCCTGGGTCAGCAGCAGTGGACGGTCGACGTCTGTGGGGGCGGGCAGGCGGGCGAGAGCGGTGAGCGCGCGGGCGCGGCCGAGGGGGTCGGCGATGGCGCGGGCGTAGGTGAGGGCGGTGGTGAAGCTCCACACCCCGCCGCGCACCAGAGCGGACATGAGCGGGGCCGGCACGTTCGCCGCGATGGTGGACAGGGTGGCTTTCGCCAGGAGGTAGTGGATCTCCAGCGTGCGGTAGGTCGCGCGGTCGTCGGGGGTGGCTGCGGCGTCGGTGGCCCGCTCGGCCCACCGCAGCGCGCGATCGAGGTCCGCCAGGTAGCTGTCGACTCCTCCGGTGTTGCACCTGGGCGCCGAGGCACACCCCCTCCTCCATCGACCGGCTATGACCAAGATCAGATGCCCTCTTGGCGTGCACTAGCACTTCTCGGTCTTGCCGGTGGCGTGGGTGTACCAGCTCTTGGAGCTGTTCTGGTGGTATTCGGTCCAATACGATCTACAGTGGACACAGGCGACGCGCTGGAGTTGTCTTCACGCTGGAGTCGGGTAGGCCTTCATCAGCGTGGCGAGGTACTCCTGGGCGGTGTACGGCCGCGACAGCGGTGCTGCCTGGCCGGCCCAGAGGTTGACGTGTTGCGAGTCGCCGCGCGCGGCGGCGGCTCGGCGCAGGGGTTGCATGAGTGCGTTCTGGACCGGGTACGCGGGTACGTTCCTCTCTTCGGCCGCGAGTTCCCGGATCAGCGGGTTGATGATGGCCCGCGCGGGCCGGCCGGAGAAGAGCCGGGTGAGCACGGTGACCCGGGCGTCGGGGCCGGTGAGCGCCGCTTTGTGGACCTGGCTCGCCCCGGACTGCACGGTCGCCAGGAATCCGGTGCCGATCTGCACGCCCTCGGCGCCGAGGGCGAATGCCGCGGTGACGCCGCGATGGTCGGCGATCCCCCCGGCCGCGACGACCGGGATGTCGACGGCGTCGACGACCTGCGGAACGAGCGAGAACGTGCCGACCAGCGACTCGGCGACCGGCCGCAGGAACGCGCCCCGATGCCCTCCGGCGTCGCTGCCGGAGGCCACCACGACGTCGAAGCCGGCTGCCTGCACGGCCAGCGCCTCGTCGACGGTGGTGGCCGTGCCGATCGTCACGATGCCGCGGCGACGCGCCTCGGTCACCACCCGGGCCGGCGGCGTGCCCATGACGAAACTGATCACCGGTGGCTGCGCCGCCAGCAGCGCGTCCACCTGATCGTCGAAGGCGGGCGGCGGCGCGTACGAGGTCGGCGCCGGTATGCCGAGGCGGTCGTAGAGCGGCCGGAGCCGTTCGAAGTCGGCCGGTGCCGGGCGCAGGACTTCCTCCCCCGGGTGCGGCACCCACAGGTTCACGTTGAACGGCCGGTTCCCGGGGATCGCCGCCTTCAGCTCGGCGACGAGGGCTGTGATGGCGCCGGGGTCCAGGTGGTGCGCCCCGAACGAACCGAGGCCGCCGGCGCCGCTCACCGCGGCGGCGAGGGCGACGCTCGACAGCCCGCCGCCGAACGGACCTTGGATGATCGGGAGGTCGGTGCCGAGCAGGCGGATGAGTCGGGTGCTCATGCCGCGCCGACCAGTCGTCCCTGGCGCATCTGGACGGCGACCTGGGCGACCCGGCGACCGAGGTGCTCGGCGGTGCGCAGGTCGGCCGTGGGCGGCGCGTCGTCCGGGCCGGTGTCGGAGGGCGCCTGCGCCATCGCGCCGAGGAAGCCGCCCAGCCGGTTGAGGTCATCCACCTCGCCGGTGGTGCTGTAGAGCCAGCCGGGAGGCAGGCCCAGCGAGACCCAGTGCATGCCGTGCTGAGCGGAGAACACGGTCAGCGACGACAGGGTGTTCAGCTTGTCGCCGTTGACACCGGCGGACGTGGTGAACCCGGCGGCGAGCTTGTCGCGCCAGCCCTGGCGGGCCGTGTGGCCGTGGCCGCTGTGGTACGCGATGACGACACTGATCGACATGCGCCCTCCTTCCAAGAGGTGATGCGCGACCCTAGACGACCGGTCAACTAAAAGATAGTTGACCGCCCGTATACTCGTCGTCATGGGTCGCACCAGTACCGCTCGTGACCGGCTGCTCGACAGCGCCTGTGAACTCATGAACATCCGTGGCTATGCGGCCATCGGCGTGGCCGAGATCTGTGCCCGGGCCGATGTCCGCAAGGGCAGCTTCTACCACTTCTTCGAGTCCAAGCAGGCGCTCACCGTCGAGGTGGTCGACACCCACTGGCAGGCACAACGGGTTGCCTGGCACGAGCGCCTCACCGGACCGGAACCAGCTCTGGAACGCCTCCGGCGACTCATCGCCTGGCTCGTCGAGACACAACGGGAAGGGTGGCAGGTCTCCGGCAGGGTCGACGGGTGCCTGCTGGGCAACCTCGCGGCAGAACTCAGCGATCAGGAAGCCGTCGTCCGGCAACGACTCACCACCGCCTTCGACGAACAGACCGAGCTCGTCCACACCGCGCTCACCGACGGCGCCCAGGACGGCAGCGTCGCACCCGCCTACGCGGACCGGGCCACCGCACGGGCCGTCGTCGCGCACGTCGAAGGCGCCGTACTCCTGGCCAAACTCGCCGGCGACCTGAGATCGCTCGACGATCTGTGGCCGCACGTACGACGCCTCGTCAGGCTTGACCCACCACCCGACGAGGCGGGCCGGCAGCGCGAGGGCGTCAGCTGACCACGGGAGATCGTCGACGCGATCCAGTACGTGTGCCGGACCGGGATCGCGTGGGAGTACCTGCCGCACGACTTCCCGCCGTACAGGACCGTCTACGACTACTACGCCAAGTGGGAGACCGACGGCACCACCAAGGCACTGCACGGCCTGCTGCGCGGCAAGGTTCGCCGCCGACCGTCCGTTCTATTCGGGCAAGCACCGGAGGCACGGGGTGAATCCGCAGGAACACCGCCTCGGCCGCGGTCGGGTCCTGCGTGGACGCGCCGGTGGCGTGGTCCTGGGTGGTCGTGTTCGTCCTGGTGGGTAACGGGCATGCGCGCGGTCGCGATTCCCAATGATGTCAGGGCCGCGCGTCGTGGAGCGTGACGATGGGCATGCAATCGGGGTGGCGCTTCTGCGAGCGGTGTTATTCGCTCGCCTACAGCGGGTTCGGTGACGGTGTCTGCGTCGAGGGCTTCGCGCACGATTTCGAACGCAGCGGCGAGTACTTCGTCTCCATGCAGGACGTGCCGGAGGGGAGCCAGCCCGGCTGGCGGTGGTGCAACCGGTGCCAGTGCCTCTGCTACGGCGGGTTCGGTGTCGGCACGTGGTGCGCGGCGGACGGTCCGCACGACTTCGCGGGCAGCGGTGAGTACAGCGTTCCGCTGGATACGAAACCGCCGGCATCCCAGGACGGGTGGCGGTGGTGCCGCACGTGCCTGTGCCTGGCGTACGGCGAGTCCGGCGGCACCTGCCCGAGCGGCGGCGAGCACGACTTCAGCCTCAGCGGCGCGTACAGCGTGCCCACCGTGATGCCGCCGCCGGAGATCCGGCCGAGCATCACGGTCGACCGCGACGGCGAGATGCTGCGGGTGAACGGCGAGGGCTTCACGCCGAACGGCCGGGTGAACGTCCGCTACTACAACGACCACAAGGACCTCGACCTGCCGACGACCGCCAACGGGATCGGCCGGGTCTCGCACATCACCGGCTATCGGCGCATCGAGGGCAGTTGCACCGTGTTCGTCCGCGACGAGGCCACCGGCCAGACGGCCATCGGCTCGGCGGGCACTTGGGTGCCGGAGGGATTCCCCTACGACCCGGTGCCGATCGACCCGGGCACCGCGATCGGCGAACCCGACCCCCGGTACGAGTAGGTCGGCCCGACGCGCGGCGTCACGGACAGGGCGGGCGGTGCGGCAGGTCCGGGAAGTGGCGGGTCCAGTCCGACGTGGAGATCGGTTTGCGCGCCCTGGCACAGACCTCGGCGGCGGTGTCGGTGCGCAACGGCCGAAGGCGCACGGTGGCGTCGGCGCTGCCCGTGATCAGGGTCCGGCCGTCCGGGCTGAACGCGGCGGCGTTCACCGCGTCCGAGTGGTTGGTGAGGGTCGCGGTCAGGACCAGGGTCTTCGGGTCGGTGATGTCCCAGATCCGGGTCGTGCCGTCGTTGGACGGTGGGGCGACGGTGTGCCCGTCCGTGCTGATGGCCAGGCGGTTGATGGCGTCACCGTGCTCGGTCGCGGTGGCGTGGAGGGTCGGCGCGTCCAAGTTCGTCGTGTCCCACAGGCTTCAACGCCCGGTCCGCGCCGCCGGTGGCCAGCAGGTGGCCGTCGGGGCTGAAGACCGCCGCGTTGACGGCGTTGCGGTGCGCCTCGACGGTGGTCCGCCTCGTCGGGTCGGCCGTGTCCCAGAGGTGCACCTTGCCGTCCAGCCCGGCGGCGGCCAGGTGGTGGCCGTGTGCCTGCCGACAAGGAAGTGGAGAGCCTGGCGCTACGGCACCAGATCACCATCCTGGAACGCCAACCGGGCAACACCCGCCCTCGGTTCTCCCCCGCCGATCGGATGTTCCCCACGGCGCTGCCGCACCGACTCCCGGTCGCTACGCTCCATCGGCTCCGCCTACCGGTACGCCCGGAGACGGTGCTGCGGTGGCACCGCGGCCCCTTCGCCGCCGCCAGGTCCGGCCCCAAGCGGCCCGGCCGACCACGAACCGTCCGCTCGATCCGACTCCTCGTGCTGCGCCTGGCACAGGACAACCCCACCTGGGGCTACCGCCGCATCACGGAACTCCTCGTACTCGGCATCACAGTCGCCGCCTACAACGCGCGACCACTACACCCACTGCCACCAGCCACCGACAAAGCAGCCGTCACCCACCTCGACATCCGCCGACGGCAACGACTGGGCGGCATCCTCAACGAGGACCCGCACGGACGACACCGTCGGCAGGCACACCGTTGACGACGTCGGGACTTCACCTCGATCCTGAGCGTGGTCCACAGTCGCCTCGGATGCGCCGCCGGCATCCCCCACCGGAGAAAGGACCTCCCGACATGAACACCTCCGCTCGTCCGAAACGCGGGTCGACAGCGGCCGGCCTCGTGCTGACGCTGCTGACGGCTCTCGCCGGCTTACTCGTCGTCGCCGGCCAGTCCGGCGCCACGGCGCAACCCACCCCGACGAACACCTCCTCGATCACCCACCCGACGGACTACCCGCCCACCAGCACCACGCCGGCACCGACCGGTCGGTGCACCGCCGTCTACCGCCTGGTCAGCACGTGGCCGGGCGGGCTGCTCGGCGAGGTCGTCGTCACGGCCGGCTCGCCGATCACCACCTGGAAGGTGCAGTGGACGCTCGCACCAGAACAGGTGGTCACCGACCTCTGGGGCGGCGTCGCCTACGACCTCGACCGGACGGCGAACGCGCGCAACGCAGACTGGAACGGCGTGCTCGCGCCCCAGGACACCGCGACCATCGGCTTCACCGTGTCCGGCGGCCCGCAGACGTACACCCCGAACGTCAGCTGCATCGCGTCCTGACGACCGGCACGGTGCAGGTCCCCGTCTATTCAGCCAGAGCGCGGGCACGCCGCCCTCTGGCCTGAGCGGTATGCGCTGTCGGTCGAGCACGACCCGGCCGACGGAGAGGTCACGCTGGTTGGCGACAGGGCCGGGTGGTCCGCCTTGGCCGCGAGGGAACCGACGTGGTCCGACTGGCGACGGCCTACCGCCCCGACAACTGCGGTGAAGGAGAAGCGGTTCATCCATTCGCCCGCGTTGACAGGCCTCTTGAGCTGAGCTTACGGTTTCCCGAGCCTCATCAACTGACGTGAATCCGACCGCGAGATGGAGGGAAGCCCGCGGTCGGGTGTGGTCGGGGGACCGCGGTCGGGGTGGGTGGAACTCCAGCGCACATCGCTTCGCACACCCGGGGGAACCGTGGTCGTACCGTCAGCACGCTCGGCGAACGGGTTATCACGCAGGACGAGGTTCTTGGCAACGGCGTTGGCCCTGGTGCTCGCCGCGAGCACCGCGGAGACGATCACTCCTCCCGCGGCCGCGGCCCCACCGGAGCCGACGCCCGCGGCGACGGCTCCGGTGGAGTCGCGGCCGGACGTGGTGTCGGCGGCGGTCAGCGCGCGGGCGCAGGGCTCGCGCGTCGAGGTGGAGTCGATGCGGACCGAGACGTCGTCCACGTGGTCGAACCCGGACGGGACGTTGACCACGGAGGCCCACGGCGCGCCGATCCGCTTCAAGGACCACGGCGGCGACTGGCGCACGGTGGACCTGAGGTGGCGCAAGGACCGGGACGGCAGCGTGGCCCCGACCGGCCACCCGTTGGGCCTGAAGCTGGGCAGGAAGAACGCCAAGGCCGGGACGTCCTTCGTCACGGCGGCGGCCGACCAGGCGCGTCAGGTCGAGTGGCTGGCGCCCTGGACGTTGCCGGAACCGAAGCTGGACGGGACCAAGGCCACCTACCCGGACGTGGAGCCCGGCGTCGACCTGGTGCTGCACACCCGCCGGTCCGGCTTCGAGTACGACTTCGTGGTCAAGACCCGCCCGGCCACCGCGCCGGTGTGGCGGATCCCGCTGCGCGTCAAGGGCCTGACCGCGAGGCAGCAGCCCGACGGCACGATCGACTTCCTCGACGCCAAGGACGAGGTGCACTCCAGCATCCCGGTGCCGCTGATGTGGGACGCCGAGGTCGACGAGCGCAGCGGCGAGCACGTCAACCGCGCCGCGGTGGGCATCTCCGTCGAGACCGCCGCCGACGGGTCCACCAACCTCGTGGTCGCTCCCGACCCGGTCTGGTTCAACGCCCCCGAGCGGACCTACCCGATCACGGTCGACCCCACCTACGCGGTCGGCACGGCGTACTCCAGCTTCGACACCTGGGTCCAGTCGGACTACACGACCGACCAGTCCACGTCGTCGGAGCTGAAGCTGGGCACGTACAACGGTGGCGCGGTGAAGGCGCGGTCGTTCCTGAACTTCTCCGTCGCCCCGTTCAAGGGCAAGCAGATCGTGAGCGCGCACCTGTCGATGTTCGAGACGTGGTCCTACTCGTGCACCCCGTCGATGATGATCGTCCGCAGCACCCACCAGCTCGCGTCCACGGCCACGCGCTGGACCGCGCAGCCTACGTTCGGCTCGCAGTACGGGTCGACCAACGTGGCCAAGGGACACGACAGCGGCTGCCCGGCGGGACGGATGTCCGTGCCGATCACCCCTCTGGTCCAGGCGTGGTCGAACGCGCCCTACACCGTCGGCGGCATGGTGCTGATGGCGGGCAACGAGGCGGATTCCAACTCCTGGAAGAGGTTCCACTCCAGCGAGAGCTCCGCCGACCCGTACGTCTCCTACACCTACAACCGCCCGCCCGGTGCGCCGGCGACCGTGGAGCCGAGCGAGGCCGTCGCGTACGCGGCGCCGGGTGAGACGAGTTCGTGGCTGTACTCCCCGAGCCTGCGCCCCTGGGTGCGGACGAAGGCGACCGATCCGGACGGCAACACGGTGAAGTACGTCTTCGAGTTCTACACGGGCACGGGCCCGACCTTCAGCCTGAAGGGCACCTGCACGTCGTCGGTCTACGCGTCCGGCACGACGGCCGGTTGCCGTCCGGCGACGGATCTGCCGGACAACACCCTGCTCTACGTCCGGGCGAAGGCGAACGACGGCCGGCTCGACGGCCCCTGGGTCAACTACAACCAGCGGCTGCGCACGGGTGCGGCGACTCCGGCACAACCCGTCGTGTCGTGCCCGGCGCCGTTCAACGTGACCGACACCTGGCAGGACAACCCGCCCACCACGGACGTCACGTGCACGATCACCGCGACCGGCACCGGTTACAACGCGCCGGGCTACCTGCGGCTCATCGTGGACGGCAAGCGCCCGGCGGCGAACTTCACCGGTGGCGCGGAAGGCCAGATCAAGATCACCCCGTCGAACGACCCGGCGGTCGCGAAGCACACCGTGACCTTCCCGAAGGACAAGGCGGGTCTGCACACCATCGTCGTCCAGGCCGAGACCCCGGCCGGCAAGCTCTCGCCGAACCGGACCCACAAGTTCGGCTGGGGCGGCACGACGCTGACCTCGCCGACCTCGACACCCCGGACCACCACCACCGACAACATCCGCGTCACAGCCTCCGGCCCGCCGAGGGGAACCGCCTCGTCGGTGACCGCGAAGGTGAAGTGGCGGGTCTCCGGCTACGGCGGGAACGACGACCTGACCGGCTGGAACGACGCGACCGACCTGCCGGTGACCGACAACGGCGCCGGCGGCGTCAACGTCAACGCCCTCTGGGACACGACCCTCGCCAAGACCGACGCGAACCTGGACGCCGACCCCGACACCGCCGGCATCCAGCCCACCACGCTGAACGACCGGATCCCGGTCAAGCTCGACGTCCAGGTCTGCTTCAAGTACGGCACCAGCACCGAGCAGTGCACCTGGTCCCAAAGCCCCGGCGCCACCGTTCAGCGCCTGCCGCACGCCTTCGGCAACGGTTTCCCGGTCTCGGAAGCCGGCCCCGGCCAGGTCGCCCTGTGGACCGGCGAGTTCCACACCGAGAGCACCGACATCTCGGTGCCCGGCTACACCGGTGACCTGTCGCTGTCCCGGTCGCACTCGACGTTCGCCGGCGCCACCGACGCGGTCAACGGCGTCTTCGGTCCTGGCTGGACCGCGCAGTTCGAAGGCGCCGACGCCGGCGTGGCCGGTGCGCAGGTGGTCGACAACACCCGCGCCGACGGCACGATCGTGCTGCTGGAAGGTGACGGGACCGCCCTGGTGTTCGAGTCACCGAACGCGATGCGGCGCACCACCGCGTCCCTCCAGACCGGGACCTGGGCCGCCGCCGACGAGGAGACCTCGTTCGACGGGGGCAAGCTGACCGTGACGGGAACCGGCGCGGCCACCACCATCGCCTACACCGAGGACGACGGCACGACCACCACCTTCACCACGACCACCGCCGGAGCCCCGACGGCGGGCGCGGCCGGGAAGTTCCGACCGGCGGGCATCACCGAGGCCGGCGTCGCGGGGAAGACCACCTACACCTACGACCCCGCGAGTGGCCGTGTCGCCCGCATCACGGCACCCGCCGCGCCCGGTGTCGTCTGCACCGACGCCCAGGGCGTCCACACCAACGCGGTGGGCTGCCGGTCGCTGCGGCTGGAGTACGGCGCCTCGGGGTCGGCCAACGGGCGACTGGTCGCCGCGTGGCTGGACATCTTCAACCCGGACAAGGCCGGCGGTCCCGGCATGGACGCGATCAAGGTCGCGGCCTACACCTACGACGCGGCCGGACGCCTGGCGACGGCCACCGACCCTCGCGACAACCTCGGCACCACCTACGGCTACGACTCCGGCAACCGCCTCACCTCGGTGAAACCCGCGGGCCTGGTCCCGTTCCAGCTCTCCTACACCGCCGCCCCGAACGTCAAGCTGGCAGCCGTCAAGCGCGACCGGCCGGCGGGCGACCCGACCGGTGGCGTCGCGACGCTGGCGTCGTTCGTCTACGACGTGCCGACCACCGGAGCCGGCCTGCCCGACCTGTCGGCCGGCTCGGTCGGGCGCTGGAACCAGGCCGTCGCGCCGGTGAAGGGCTTCGCCGTCTTCGGCCCGGACCACCCGGTGGGCTCCACGTCGCCGTCCGGGATCGCGGCCGGCGACTGGGAGCACGCCGACCTGCAGTACACCGACGCCCAGGGCTACACGGTCAACACCGCCAAGCACGGCGCGGGCGCGTGGCAGCACACGGCCACCGACTACAACGCCCAGGGCAACGTGGTGCGCGAACTGGACGAGCGCGCGCTGCGGCTGGTCCTCGACGGCGGGATGCCCTCCGGTGCCTCCGCCGACCAACTGGCCACGTTGACCGTCTACAACGCCGACGTCGTCAACGGCTCGACCGTGGTGACCCCGGCGGGCACCCTGGTCACCGACACCTACGGGCCGACGCGGACGGCCGCCCTGCGCGACGGCTCGCCGCACTGGCTGCGCACCCACACCCGCACCGAGTTCGACCGGGGCGCACCCCACGGCGGGATCAACCCCGCGACGACCTTGCCGTACCGCCTGGCGACCTCGGAGACGACGTTCGCCCACGACCCCGGCACCGGCCAGGACGTCGAGGTCGTCTCCCGCACCCTGACCGACTACGCGCCGCCGGTGGCGGGCGACGCGGACGGGTGGGCGCTGGGCCTGCCGGGCCGGGTGACCACCGACGTCGACCTCGACGGCACGCCGACCGCCGGCGACATCGTCCAGCTCACCCGCTACGACGCCGAGGGACGTGCCGTCGAGACCCGGCAGCCGACCTCCGCCGGCGCGGACGCGGGCACCACCCGGACCGTGCACTACACCGCGGCGGCCAACACCGCGCACGCAGAGTGCGGCGGGAAACCGCAGTGGGCGGGCCTGGTCTGCAGGACCCACCCGGCCGCGGCGCCCAGCTCGGGGCCGACCCTGCCCACGACCACCACGACCGGCTTCACCTACCTGCTCGCGCCGACCGCGGTGGTGGAGACCTCCGGCGCGGTGACCAGGACGACCGGGACCACCTACCTGCCCGACGGCCGGACTGCGTCCACCTCGACGGCCGTCACCGGCCTGGCGGGGTCGACGCCGAACACCCGCAAGGAGACCGAGTACGACCCGTTGACCGGCGCGGCCACCAAGGTGACCGCGAAGAACGCCGACGGCTCGACCGCCGGCACGGTGACCACCGGGTACGACTCGTGGGGCCGCCAGACCAGCTACCAGCCCTCCGGCGAGACGCCCACCACCACCGTCTACGACGCCGCGGGTTCCGTGGCGACCGTGACCGACGCCAACGGCTCCACCCGCTACACCTACGACGGCACCGACGCCGCCGGTCGCACCGAGCACCGCGGCCTGGCCACCAAGGTCGAGGTCACCACCGCCGGCTCCACCTGGACCTCCACCGGCGCCTACGACGCCGACGGCGGCCTGATCACCCAGAAGCTGCCGGGCGGCATCACCCGGCACACCGACCTCGACAACGCCGGTGAACCGGTCGGCCTGCGCTACACCGGCCGGATCACCACCGTGGACGAGGACGGCGCCACCACCGTCGACCCCGACGGCGGCTGGCTGGCCTGGTCCCAGGACAACGACGTCACCGGCCGCGTGGTCCGGGAGTGGACCCCGCAGGGCAGCGCCTTCACCGGCCCCGCCGGCAGCGACCCCGGCCACGCCGTCCCCTACGACCGCGCCTACACCTACGACGCCGCCGGCAGGCTCACCCAGGTCCGCGACCGCACCGCCGCCACCACCGGCGTCGACATCACCGACCCGGCGGAGACCCCGGCCTGCGTCACCCGCTCCTACGGCTTCGACGGCAACCACAACCGCCTCACCAAGACCACCACCCCCGCCGCAGCCGACGGCTCCTGCACCACCAGCGGCGGCACGGCGGTCACCAGGGCGTTCGACACCGCCGACCGCCCCGTCACCGGAACCGGTGGTCAGGGCGCCTACACCTACGACCCGCTCGGCCGGACGACGAGCCTTCCCGCCTCGGACGCCCCTCGGCCACAAGCGGGCGACGTGACCCTGGCCTACCACGACAACGACCTGGCCAAGTCCATCACCCAAAGCGGCACCACCACCGCGTTCACCCTCGACGCCCTCGACCGCCGCGCCACCGAGACCGTCACCGACACGGCCGGGTCCACGCAGACCGTCCGCCACTACACCGACACCTCGGACAACCCCACCTGGGTCACCCGCAACGGCGTCACCCGCCGGTACACCGAACTGGTCGGCGACGACCTGGCCCTGACCGTCGACAACACCGCCGCGGCCGAACTGACCATCGCCAACCCCCACGGCGACGTGGTCACGACAATCGACATCCCAGCCGCGAGCGCCGCCGCGACCTCGATCACCGGCTGGAGCACCTACGACGAGTACGGCAACCCCACCACGCCCAATACCACCACCACGGGCGAGGTCGAGTACGGCTGGCTGGGCGCCAAACAACGCGCCGTGTCCGGCGCGGGCCTGACCCTCATGGGCGTCCGCCTCTACAACCCCGTGACCGGGCTCTTCACCAGTACCGACCCGGTGTCAGGGGGAAACAGCAACGCGTACACCTATCCTTCGGATCCGGTCAACGACGAGGATCTCGACGGCCGATGGCGCAAACCGAAGTGGCTCACGTGGAAAAATGTGGGACGAGCCGCAGGCGTCGCCGCGTTCGGCGTCTGTGTCTTCGCTTCGGCCGGCGTCTGCCTCGGTGCAGGTCTGGCAGCCGGCGCCTTGGCGGCGCGTGGCAGCGCGGGCAGGTGGGGCGGCCGCAAGTATTGGAAGTCCTTCGGAATCAATGCTGCTTGGGCACTGGCGGGCGGCGCAGTGGGCAAGGGCATCTCACGCATGTACGGGGCGCGAGCGACCAGCCACGCCAAGCACATGCGCATGGGGCGGTGGCGGAAGTTCTACCGCAATAGGATCTGGCGATCGAGCGGCCCTGTGTCATCTCGGGTCAAGGTGCGCCACCACCGCTCCCTCCACTACATGCACCAAGCAAAGAGCGGCTTCGTGATGAGCGTTTTCCAGAACGGCTGGTACAAGCGGAAGCGCAGGAACTACGGCGCCGACTGAACCCGATGGCCAGCTCACCGTGTTCATCACGGCAGCCGCCGCGAGCCGGGCGGCCGCTGCGTTCGTCGGCCGACCAGGCTCACGGCGTACCTCCGCGACGGAGTCCACACCACCGAGCCACTGGGCCAGGACGCCCGCGAACCCATCGTCCAGGCCATCGAAGCGGCCTGAGGCACGTTGTGCCGCTTCGACTGGCCTACCGCAGTGGGTTCGCGCATCGGTCCGGTCCGCAAGCAGGAAGCACTGACAAGGAAGGTTCGACTTGAACGTCCGCTCCTTGGCCACGACGGCGGTGCTCGCACTGGCCGCCGGCTTGCTGGTCGCCACGCCCGCTCAGGCGGAGACATCCGTTACCTTCACCCCGCGAACGATCCTGGCCCCCGGGCTCCCACCGGGTGGCGGGGTCGACCAGAACGTCACTCCCGTGGGCACCATCTCGCTGGACATGACCGCCACGCAGACCGCTTATGTGGTCTCGAAGATGCGGGTGGACAACGCCACCATCCGCAGCCTCTTCGACAACGAGGTCGTCTGCCGGGGTCCGGGCGGTTGGAGCAAGAACATGGTGATCGGGCAGAACGTGTACGACAGGAACTCGGGCTCACCGTTGCAGGACGTGACGCTCTACACCCGATTCCTCGTCCACCCCGGCGTCGCGGGCACGATCACCTGTACCGCGAACGTGCGGGGCAACTCGCTCAACGCCAACGACGCCACCTACCGGTTGGTCAGCGGGTACATCACGTTCGCCGACACCTCCGTCACCAACGCGACCAACGGGCAACCGGTGCAGTCCAGCGTGAGCGCGGGGGTGCACCGCCTCAACGCCGGCATCCCGGTGGTGCGACTGCCCGCGCTCGACCACTTCGACCTCCCCTCGACGGTGCAGGGCCTCAACGTGGTCGGCGATGTCGAACTGATGATCTGCTGGCCGAGCACCCCATGTGACAGGTACAAGACGGCAGAGGTGAAGTTCACCCTCTTCGTCAACCAGTGGAAGTCGGACGGCACACTCTGCAAGACCGACAGCAGCGTCCAGGTCACGCATGACGTGCCGTACTGGGTGCACCACAAGTACGTGCCACTCAACAAGGCGGACTTCACCGTGAGCAAGGCGCCGGGCTGCGTCCCCCGGTTCAACGCCTACGTCAAGGCCGAGTGGCTCAGCGGTGAGACCGCCGGCATCCAAGGGACGGCCGTCGGACTCCCCGACTCACGCGGCTCGACAACCACCCATGACTCCGACATGAGCCACGCATACGTCCTGCCGTATTGAGCCCTTTTCATCGTGATTGTGCAGGTCACGGCGCAGGCTGAACAAGGTGGCTGCGGGCCGGGCGAGGCTCCCGGTAAGACAGAGTCGACCAAGATCCGATGTCCCGACCGGGAGCCTCGTCGTGCTGTCCTGCCCTGCCTTGATCCGCTGTCCAACCGCACCTCCTCCACCTGCGCGATCCGAAGGCATGCTCTCGACACGCTGACACTCGCTCTACCGGCGACGACGCTTTCGAGCGGCACAGGGTTGTGGTGGCGCCGATGTGCGGCACCCGACTCGGCGAAGTGGCAACTGGGCGAATGCCTGCCGGAGCGTCGGCCGATACGCTGGAAGAGCACCGCCACCGTTCACCCGACCAGGGGAGCTTTCATTGGTGCGCTTGCGTTTTCTCGCTCACGCCACCGGTGCCGTGGTGCTGGCGGCCGTCTTGTCCGCCGCGGTGCTCACCGGTACCGCCAGTGCGTGCAGTTGTCTGCCCTATGACACCGAACCACAGCGCTACGCACGGGCCGATCACGTGTTCAGCGGCTACGTGTCCGCGTCCACCGTCCTGGAGCGCGGCAAGCCCAACTACGTCTGGGACGACCTGCGCGCGTACACCGTGCAGGTCGATCAGGAGTACAAGGGCGACGTGCCGACGACCGTGACCGTGACGACCAACTACGCCGGGTCGATGTGCGGGCTCTCGCTCTACGTCGGCGAGTCGTACCTGGTGTTCGCGTTCGGCGACTCCGCCGACGGCGAGGTGTCGTCCCACTACTGCTCCGGCACCCGCCCGGCAAACGCCGGCCCGCCCGTGACGACCACGGCGATGGCCGCCCCGGCCGCGGCACCCGCCTGCACGGCCGCCGCTGCCTGACCACCCCCGGACCGGATGTGGGTGGCCGCCACCACCCACATCCGGACATCGTGTTGCAGCGCCTCGGCGACATCCGTTCACAGCTGACGGCGACCTCGACCCCGTAGTCGAGCACGGAGCACCGCGTACGAGTACCGGTGACGAGGGCGTCGCGGTGCTCGCGGCGGGCCGTCCGTCCCTGCACGGGCTACTGGCGGCGAAGGCGGCCGGCCACTCGCATGTGATCGTGGACGGCACGCTGATCCACACCGATCGGATCTCCGTTCCTGGCCCGACCCCAGGAGTGGACTTGTGGTGGATCGGAAGGGTGCTCAGGTCGGTCGTCACAAACTGACCTTGAACACCGTTCGTCCGTCTTCGGCCACCGCCTCGACCAAGGCATTACTCGTCTAGGACTGCTTGACGGCCTGCACGATCCACGCGGCGGACGCGTAACGCACGCCGTGCTCGTCCAGGTGCCGGGCGATGTCCTCCCGTGCGGCCTGGACGACCCGTGCGCGCGCGTCCTCGTCGAGTTCGGTCAGTTGAGAGGCCTGCCGGGCGGTGATGAACGCCAACGCGTCCTCCACGTCGTGGCCGAGCCACACCGGTTCGGTGAGGGCGTGCAGCTCGACGTCCGCCATGCCCGCGCCGGTCAGCAGCGCGCGCACCCGGTCGGGGTCGCTGAGCGAGAACGGGTGCGCCCCTGTGGGCGGCGGCTCGGGCACGGGCTTGCCGGCGGCGAACAGCGTGCGGAACGTGGACGCGAACTCGTTGCGCGCCAACGGTTGCCACGTCAGCAGCGTCATCCGGCCGCCGGGTCGCAGGGCGGTCGCGATGTTGGCGAAGGCCTTGTCCGGGTCGCCGAAGAACATCACCCCGTGGCGGCTGATCACGAGGTCGAACGCGGCCTCGGGGAACGGGTGCACCTGGGCGTCGGCCTGCTCGAACGCGATGTTGGTGATCCCGTCGAGCTCGGCCCGCCGCCGTGCCTCTTCGATCATCTTGGACGACAGGTCCACACCGAGGGCGTGGGCGGCACGCCGGGCGGCGTCGCGCGTGGACTTGCCGGTGCCGCAGCCGATGTCCAGGACGCGGTCGGCGGGGTCCACCCGGGCCGCGTCGAGCAGCCGTTCGTGGTACCGGGCGGCACCTTCGTCGAAGCGGTCGGCGTGGTCGGCCCAGAAGGCGCCCTGGTCGCCGTCCCACGCGGTGAGCTGGTCGGAGTTGGTCGGATCCACCCGCACGGTCATCCGCCCGACGCTACCGCCACCCCGCGCCTCGGTGCATGAGCGGTCTCGATTCCGAAAGCCTGGCGACTGCCGCACCGACTCCTCACCTGCATCCGCACCCTGGCGGAGCACCGGGCAACTCTGGGGCCGGTCGTGCGTCTTGTGTTCAGTGGGCGGGGAGGCCCATGGTGAGGGGGAAGATCATGCGCAAGGTCTCATTGGTGGTCGTCGCTGTGCTGACGGCGATGTCGTTGGTTCCGGCGAGTGCCGGGGCCAGTGCCTGCGAGCCGGTCGACTGGGGTTCGGAGCTGAAGACCGTGTTCGACGGCACGGGCGGCTCCGTGACCGACATCCGCTCGGGACGTCACGAGTGCTTCGACCGGTTGGTGATCGACACCAACCTGGTCGAGGGCGGGTACTACGTGCGCTACACCGACGAGGTCACGTACGTCGGGTCGGGCGAGCCGGTTCCGCTGCGGGGTGGGGCGAAGTTGTTCGTGATGGCCTACACGCCGTCCTACGACGAGAACTTCGACCCGACCTACCTGCCGGCGGACCCGACCGAGGTCGTGGACGTGACCGGGTACGAGACGTTCCGGCAGGTCGCTTGGGCCGGGTCCTGGGAGGGCACCACGGACCTGGGACTGGGCGTCCGCGCCCGGTTGCCGTTCCGGGTCTTCACGCTGGCGGACCGCGTCGTCGTGGACGTCGCCCACCGCTGGTGAGGCGTGGGGTTGTCCCGCCGGGGCAACCCCACCACGCAGTGCGCGTGCCGCTCTTCTGCGGCTGCCACCTTCGGCCGCGTTGCTAGCCTCTGGAGATCAGACGTGGTATCACGGGGTCGACGTGCAGAACGAGTTCTGCGGACATGCGCGGAACGTGGTCGAGGCCGGGATCATCTCGGGTGGCGTGCACATCAAGATCCCCGAAGCTGTTCGGCTGCCCGTCGCAGGTCGTGCACCCGCCGTCGCACCGCAGTCGGTTCGGCGTAGGGGTGCACGAGGACCGTCTCGGCGAACGGGGCGAACCAGTCGTGCGCCGATGGGAGAATCCTGCGGCGTACGCCCGCGCCAGGACCGCGAGCGGGATGCCGCCGTCGGTCAGGACGTGGTGCTTGGAGCCCGGTCGGGCGCGGTCGGCGGGACTCGGTCCGCTTTGGGGCCGCGTCGTGCGGTCCGCACGTGCGAGGTGTCGATCACGGCACGGTCCCGGTCCAGCCTGCCCGCCGAGTGCAGCTCCGCGAGCAGCACCTCGTGCAGCCGCGACCAGACGCCGGCCTCGTTCCGGGTCCTGCGCGGCACCACCGGCAACAACGGCTCGATCCGCTCCCACAGATCGTCGGAGACGATCCACGGCGGCGACTCACCCCTCCTCACGACCGAACATGATCCACACCGGACACGCCCGATGACTTCCGGTTCCTGATTCGCGACCGGTCCGGCCAGTTCACCACCTCGTTCGACGTGGTCTCACGGGTATGGGTGCACGAAAAGTTTCGCACCGAACAGGTCGATCCCGCGGTTACCCCTGAAAGGGGCCGGATCGTCCCGGTTGTTTCCGTCCGATCGGCTTACAGCCAAGTTCCGGGCCGTCTGCGAAGGTTAGGCGCAACGCCGGCCTCGTCACCAGGAGTGAGCCCATGAGCTCGATCAACCGATTATCCCGACGCCTGACCGCGTTCTTCGCCGTCACGCTCGCCGTCCTCTTGGGCACCACACTGACGGCCGTGCCCGCGCAGGCCGCTTACGGCCCCGCGCAACCGATCTACATCCAGTTGCAGCGCACGTCATCCGGCTACACGACCCAGGTCGGCAGGCTGGTCGGTACGCTGCGGTTCGACGACGGCAACTCGCTCTACCGGCTGGACGTGACGCTGTGCCGGCAATCCAGCTACGTCGACACGACTCTCTCGATCAGCGTCAACAACACCTTGCATCAGCGGATCTCGCAGCGGGATGAGACCCTGCGCCCGGACGTCTGCGGCGGGCACGGCATTTCCGGTGTGATCAACGCTGATTTCGCGTACAGCGGCACCATCTACAACATCGGTATCGGCTACCAGGGAATCCACTTCGACGGCTCGACCGCCAGGCCGGTTGGCGGGGGCGCGTTCTACGACAGCCCGTTCAACTAGGACCGGTCGCGTTGCGACTGTCTTGGGGGCAGATCGTGCGGGTCATCATCTGATCAGGGCGCAGGTCGACCCGCTGAACGGTGTCGAACGGTCCTCGTTCGTCCACGATGGTCTGTCGCACGAGGTCTACTTGGCCGGGCGGGGCCTGCCGTGGTCGTCACGCACGAAATGCCCGGACTGCACCTGGATGTCGCGGGGTTCGCCCGGCGGCTGATCGACGCGGGTTGCACGACCTACCTGCCGTCGTCGGTCGGCCGACCGGGCGAGCCGCACGGCGGCGCGGCGGTCCGGCGTTCCGTGGCGCCCGTCGACCGGGCATTCCTCGCGGCACTGCTCAACATCCGTCGACGGCGGCCGATAGCCGGTCATGCGGGCGTAGTGCACGGTGCGACCCAGCGGCCACGCCTGGTGCAGGAAGATGCGTTGCCAGGTGTGGGCGAGCACGGGGCCGAACTCGGCGCGCAGACGGTCCATCCGAGCGGCCATGACCGTGCCGGTGTCGCGCCAACTGGGCCGGTAGGACTCGGTGAGGTCGGTCAGGCGCAGGTCGGTCAGCCCGGCTGCGCGCAGGGCGTCGCGGTAGTCGGTGGCCGGGCGGAAGCGCCAGGTGAACCGGGCCGCGAAGTCGTGCAGCAGCGTGCCAGGCCGGCTGAGCACGGGGTCCATGAGAGTGAGCGCGGCACCGGGCTTGAGCAGCGCGGCCATGGCGCGGAAGCCGCCGGTGAGGCGGTCGGGCGGGAAGTGCCCGACGACCTCGATCGCGGTCACGCCGTCGGCCCGCCCGACCAGGTCGACGGTGGCGGACGGGTCGAGGACGTCGGCGACCCGGACCTCGACCCGGTGGCCCACACCCAGGCGGGCGGTGATGCGGCGCGCGACCTCGGCCTGCTCGGGGCTCAAGGTCAGGGTGACCACGCGGGCGGTCGGGTGGGCCAGCGCCAGGCGGGCGGCGGAGTTCCCCCGGCCGGTGCCGACGTCGACCAGCAACAGGTCGCCCGACGCGGTGGCCAGCGCGGGTTCCCAGGCCAGGTCGACGGTGTTGACCTGGGCCGCGGCCAAGCGGGTGACAGGGTCGGGCAAAGCGCGGTGCCCGGCGTCGTAGACGCCGAAGCTGAGACTGAGCCAGGCGTGGCGCATGATCCGGCCCCAGGTGTCATAAAACTCCACCGGACCGCCGAGCGCACGGCCCAACAGCGGTTTGGCCATGCTTGTCAGGTACTGCCGCCGCAGTTCGGCCGGGGACTTCGCGCGGGCGAGGTCGGCGTAGTACTCCTCCTCCACCGCGTCACGCGCGTCGATGAACACGCGAGCGAAGGCCATCTGATCGGCAAGTCGGTCGGACACGTTGGCAGCCTCCCCGTCGTGACTGTGTCGCCCGACAGCGAACTACATCTGAGGTTGACCCGTTTGACGGACAGGGCGAGGATCACCCGGCACCGTCCCGTCCGGCATCGTGGATCGGCTGGTCGCCCGCGGCGAGTTCGACATCGCCGACGAGATCCGTCACCGACCGGTCCACGTGTCCGTCCGCCACGATCGACCGCTGCCCCAGCCCCGAACCCGGCCGCGCCGGGTGGTAGGCACGATTGGTTTCGTGACGGACTCCGGGACTGCCGCCTACGACCGCTGCGTCGATCTGCCGCCGTGGGTGGCCGAAGCGGTCGGGGCCGCTCGCTCGGTTTCGCGTACTCGTGCCTGCCCGAGCAGGGCCGGTTGCCGCGGGTGCTCGCGGGTGGTGTCGGCGCAGGGGTGATCGGTGAGACCGGGACGGGCCGCGGCGTGGGTCTGGCCTGGTTGGCATCCGCCGCGCACCCGAACGCACGGCTGGTCAGTGTGGAACGTGACCGGGCACGGGCGGAGACCGCCGCCGGGGTGTTCGCCGACGAGTCGCGGGATCCACGTGCGTACCGGAGACTGGTCGGAGCCGGCCGACACCGCTCGACCTGTTGGTCCTCGACGGCGGCGGTCAGGGCAAGGGCGATGAGCGGCCACTGGACCCGGGGGGACGATTGTCGCCACCTTCCTGGGGTGACGTTGACGCAAGCCTCACGCTGCACCCGAATTCGACAACCGTCGCGCCCGAGCGGTGCTCGCCTACCTCCGCGACCGCTGAGCAGCGTTGACGAAATCCGGAACGGCGGTGTGGGCGGGACGAAAGCCTCTGCTCAGTCATGCCGTCCACGTCGACATCCCGATGGAGCCGGGTCGGAGGTTGGGCGGCGTCCGACCACAGGCATGATCGGACGGCTGCACGTCGACCTTCGCGTATGCTCCTCCCCCGTTGACCTCGGGAGTCGAGTGTGTCCAGATGGCTCGTAGTGCCGGCAGCCGTTTGCCTGCTGGTGGCGTGTTCGACAACCCAGGAGGTTCCCCCACCAGCGTCACCCGTACCGTCCTCGACCTCGGTGACGGACAAGTGGAACGCGTCGGAGCGCAAGGCGAAGGCCGCGCTCGCAGCCAAGGACGCGCTCGCACCCAACGGCCCGTGGAAGGAAGACCGGCCGATGACCGAACAGCGGGGCGTCCCCGAGGTCCTGCGACTGTGCGGGCCGGTCCAGGTCGAACAGGGCTGGATGGTGACCGAGGGGCGGATCTGGGTCGGAGAGCTCATGGACGCGAGCCAGTACGTGCACGCGCTGTCCGACGTCAAGCCGCGGGATCTGGTCGAGGAGATCCGGACGAGGGCACGTGATTGCCCGCAGTACGCGCACCGCGACGGCATGCCGGAACGGGTCGTGCACCCCGACGCGGACGTCCCCGCACCCTCCGGTCTCGACGACTTCTACGCCTACTGCGAGACGGCGAACGACCGACTACCCGGCATGCAGCACTGCACGGCGATCATGGCCCGCGACGACCTGCTCGTCACCACCCACAGTTGGGGGTACAAGGCCGACATCAGGGCCGCACGCGCGGAGGTCCTGGACCGGTTGCGGCGGGTGGTTCCTGTCGTGGCCGACGCGGTACTCGCAGCCTGACACCGACGGGCGTGGCCGCGCACCGCTCATCACCGGGTCCTGTCGCAATTTGTACGCAGTGTCAATGCGAGGAGACGCCTCCGCGTCGAGCATCTCCAAGATCCGCTCGGTGACCTCCTGCGGCGCCGCCAGAAGCGCCGGGTCGAGATCCTCGAAGGCACGCCATATACAACGAACTGCGACTGGAGTACCAGGCCACTGCCTAGACCAGTTCCTCCCGGTTCACGTCCAGGTTGCGGAACTGGACCGGGCCGTCGCAGAGCGCGGCCATCTCTTTGGCGAACCGGTCGGTCTCGGGTCGGCCGGAGTTGCGCATCGCTTCCTCGTAGGAGGGGAACTCGATGATCTCGACATAGCGGTTCGGCCGGTCGTGGTCGGCGGTCAGCACCGCCCTCGTCACGGTCGACTCGCCGCCGCTCTCCTCACGCCACCGGTCCAGCAGGCGGCTGATCTCCTCGGGCTTGTGGGTCTCGTACTCGATCAGCTGGATGAACTTCATGACCGTCTCCCATCCGCAGGGGACCCCTCGGTCCACCAGGATGCGCCCTCCGGCTCAAGGTCGCATGCGGCCGTTGGTCTCCTTCATCGAAGCTCGGTACTGCCCCTCGGGCCCTGGACTC
This sequence comes from Saccharothrix stipae, assembly GCF_054781895.1. Taxonomy (NCBI): domain Bacteria; kingdom Bacillati; phylum Actinomycetota; class Actinomycetes; order Pseudonocardiales; family Pseudonocardiaceae; genus Saccharothrix; species Saccharothrix stipae. Next base: position 37,288 of record NZ_BAAGTN010000015.1, read on the forward strand.
GGACGACGAGGGCGGGCTTCGGCCCTTGACGGATCTCCACCCGGGCGCCGAGGGCGTGCAGCGGCCCTGCGAGCGACGCCGGGTCCGGATGCTCTACGTGCAAGGACTCCAGAACGAGCCCCGCGGGTGCCGAGGCCGCCGGGTGGTGTGGAGTGTCGCTCCAGCTGATCAGGAACGGGATGACGCCGGCGGTCAGCGCGTTGCGCGTGAGGTGCCATCGCAGCAGGGTGCCGGTCGGCGTGAGTCGGTGGCCCTCGATCACGTCGCCCGGGTCGAAGCCGTTGGCGCGGGCTTTGCCGAGAGCGTCCGCGATGTCGTCGCAACCGAGAGCCCAACCCACCAGGCCGCCGCGGGTGATGCCGTCGACGCCGTACGGCCGCGGACCGGAGGGGTCGGGTTGGGCGGGATCAGGGGCGACGATCTCCAGATACGTCTCGGGCCCCAGGGCGAGCAGCTTGTTGTGGGTGCCTTGGCCAGGGTGCTGCCCGCCGCCCTCCGCCTGCACACCAAGGTGCCGCTCGAGGTCGGCCACCGCGGCCTCGAGATCCGGTGCGGCGTAGATGATGTGGTCGATTCGCATGGAAACCTCACGGTTCGCTTCGAGCCCGTAGCCGACATGGGGTGCGGACTTCCAGGCCGATACCGGGATCGAACCAGTGACCTCTCCGGCGTGAATGAAGCCATTAAAAATGCCCTATCAGCGAAAACAGGACTTCCGCAGGAAATGTGGAGATTAAGAGCCGTTGAATGCGGTTCAACGCTGTTGAACGCGCCCGACGGCTTCAATTTTACTCCCACAGCGTGCTCCCATGTGCTCCGCAAAGCACCGCAGGAACCATGCGGTGGGGTGTGCCGCGCTTCCAGCAGCGTGGTGACGCCCCGTGAGCCGATGAGCACGACCCCGTCGAGGTCGACCACCAGCGCGTCGAACTGCCGGGCGTTGACTTTGCGGGATCGGGTCCGGCAGTGCTGTGCGATGTCTTATGGTGTGAGCCGCTGAGTCGGATCTTGGTAGGGGGTCTTTGGTGGACGGGCTTCTCGTCCTGCTGCTCGTTGTCGTCGTGGCGGCGGTAGGGGCGGTGGCTGTCGGGCTGTGGCTGCGCAAGCGGAAACCGGTGGTGGTCAAGGCTCCGGTGGATCCGTACGCGGACAACGATCACCACGCGATCCATGGTGACCCCCGCAAGCTCAAGGCCGGTGACCTGGTCGAGCTGCGCGGTGAGTCCTACGTGGTGCGGGGCAGTCTGCGGCTCGACGAGGGTGGCTGGTCCTGGTCGGAGCACCTGTTGGAGCAGACCGACGGCGAGCGGGTGTGGTTGTCGGTCGAGGAGGACCCGGAGCTGGAGCTGGTCAGCTGGACCGAGTTGGACGTCGACCTGGTACCGGGGCCGAAGACCCTTGCGCACGACGGGAAGCAGTACCGCTCCGACGAGTCGGGCAAGGCCGAGTTCCGCAGTGAGGCGACGACCGGGCTCGATGCCGACGGCGTCGTCAAGTACCACGACTACACCGCCGGTGACTCGCTGTTGTCCTTCGAGGCCTACGGCGAAGCCGGCTGGGAAGCGTCCATCGGCGCGAAGCTGTCCACCTACGACGTGCGCATCTACCCGGTGAGCTCCGAATGAGCGACGAACGCGACGATCGCCTGACTCCCGCGGTGAGGAAACCGCGCTTCTGGTTCTGGACGGCGGGCATCCTCGGCGTCGTCGCCGGGGTGATCGCCATCGCGATACTCGCACGCGGGACGACTGTGCGTGACCACGTCGACAGCACCTACACCCGCGCGGCGAACCTGGACCGGGGCGAGGAGATCGCCTTCACCAGCCCGCGGGCACCGAGCCTGGTGGCCGCGGACATCATCGGGCGGTGGAAGCCGGTGTCGCAGTACGCGGACGCGAGCGGGGTCTACCTGCGGTACAACGACGACATGGTGCTGGTCCGTCCACAAGGGACCGGCAGTGTCATCCGGATCGACGACGTGGACCGCGCCTACCGCACGTACCACTCGTCGGTGGGTGGCAACTGGGGCTGGACGTCCGGGCACGGGGAGTCGTTCCGGGGACGGGGTCCGGGGGCGGGCAAGTGAAGAAGGCGATCGTCTGGGTCACCGTCATCGCGGTGGCCGTCTTGATGGTGTCCGTGGAGTCGGGTTGGTGGTCGTCGAGCGACAACGACACCACCATCCCGACGCTGTCGGACGCCGACGGCAGGGACCTCGTCAGCAGGCTCGCGAAAGCCGAAGCGGCACAGGGCGTCTGCTACGGCTGGGTCGTGTACGACGGCTCGGGCGATCCGGTCACGTCCGGTTCGAGCCGAGGCGTCGGCGTGTCCGCCGAGAAGTGCGCGCGGTACGCGATCCTGGTCAGCACGATCACCTACACCCCCGCGTCGAGCGAGTCGGAGGACTCCGCCTCGGTGAGCGTGCGCACCTCGAGCGGCCTGCCCGCCCTGACCTCGTCGGACCTGTCCCGCGTGGGCGTGGACACGGCCGCCCTGCTGGCGGAGCCGACCACGACGACCGCCTACGGCGCACTCGCGCTCCCCTTGCTCCTGACCGAGAAGGGCGATGTCGCGCCCTTGGCACCCGAGGTGGCAACAGCGCAGGCCGCCACCCCGATCGGGCGTCCGGGCTCTGACTTCGCCGCCAGCCACCGCGGCGCGATCACCGCACTGTCGATCTTCGGCGGAGCTGCCCTGATCGGTCTCGTCGTCGGATTCATCCTGCGCCGCAAGCGCGGTCAAGAAGGGTAGTCACCGTGTCCGACCTGCTCAACGGACTGCTCGGCACGCTGGCCTACGGGGCCGTCGGTCTGGTCCTCATGACGCTGGGCTTCGTGCTCGTCGACGTCGCCACACCCGGCAAGCTGCGGGACCTGATCTGGGTCGAGCGCAACCGCAACGCCGCGGTCCTGCTGTGCTCGGGCCTGCTCGGCATCGGCATCATCCTCACCACCGCCATCGTGATCAGCGACGACAACGTCGCCGTCGGGCTGCTGAACACCGCCGTGTACGGCGTGATCGGCCTGGTGCTCATGAGCCTCGCGTTCGTCGTGATCGACCTCGTGACCCCGGGCAGTCTCGGCGAGGTCATCTCCACCGAGGAGGGCCACCCGGGGGTCTGGGTCTCGGCCACCGCGCACGTCGTCGTCAGCGTGATCATCGCCGCCACCATCTCATGACCCGCACCCGGTCGGCCAGGATCGCGCTGCTGGCGACCGTGTTCGTGTGCGCGGCGTGCGGGCTCGTCTACGAACTCGCCCTCGTCGCGCTCGGCAGCTACCTGATCGGCGACACCGTCGGGCAGGCGTCGATCGTCGTCTCACTCATGGTGTTCGCCATGGGCATGGGCGCGCTCTTGGCGAAACCGTTGCAGCGCAAGGCCGCGGTGGCCTTCGCCGCGGTGGAGTTGGTGCTCGCGCTGCTGGGCGGGCTGAGCGTCTTGCTGCTGTACGCGGCGTTCGCCTGGCTCAGCCTCTACACCCCGGCGCTCATCGCGATGGCGCTCGTCCTGGGCACGCTCATCGGCGCGGAGATCCCGCTGCTGATGGAGATGCTGCAGCGGATCCGCCGCCAGGAAGCGGGTTCGGCGGTCGCCGACCTGTTCGCCGCCGACTACGTGGGCGCGCTGCTCGGCGGGCTCGCGTTCCCGTTCGTGCTGCTCCCCCTGTTCGGCCAGATCGAGGGCGCGCTGGTGGTCGGCATCGTCAACGCCGTGGCGGGACTCGGGCTGGTGCTGACCGTGTTCCGCACCGAACTGGGCGACAAGGCCAAAGCCGTCCTCATCGGCTCGGCCGTGGCCGTCGGCGGCGTGCTGGGCGGCGCGTACGTCATGGCCCAGGACTTCGAGGTCACCGCCCGCCAGGCCCTCTACGCCGACCCGGTCGTGCACGCGGAACGCACGCCGTACCAAGAGATCGTGCTGACCGAGTCGGTCCCCCTGACGGGTGCCCACGACGTGCGGCTGTTCCTCAACGGCGACCTGCAGTTCAGTTCGGTCGACGAGTACCGCTACCACGAGGCGATGGTGCACCCGGCGATGTCCGGCCCGCACGGCCGCGTGCTCGTCCTCGGTGGCGGCGACGGTCTCGGGCTCCGCGAGATCCTGCGCTACCCCGACGTCGAGCGGGTGACCTTGGTCGAGTTGGACCCGGCGATGATCGACTTGGCTCGCACCGACTCGCGACTGACCTCGCTGAACCGCAACGCTTTCGCCGATCCGCGAGTGGTCGTGCGGACGGAGGACGCCTTCACCTGGCTGCGCGGCGCGGCCGACCGGTACGACGTGATCATCGTGGACATGCCGGATCCCGACTCCACCGCGACGGCCAAGCTCTACTCGCTGGAGTTCTACGGCCTGGTCGAACGCGCACTGGCCCCCGACGGCCGGATGACGGTCCAGTCCGGCTCCCCGTACTTCGCCCCCAGCGCCTTCTGGTGCGTCGAGAACACGCTGCGTGCCGCAGGTCTGAAGACCGTGCCGTACGAGGTGTCGGTCCCCGCGTTCGGCGAGTGGGGATTCCACCTCGCCGCCCGCGAGACCACACCGTCGCTCGCCCTGCCGTCCGGGATGCCGCTGCGCTCGCTGGATCCGGCGACGCTGGCGGCCGCGGCCGTGTTCCCGCCCGACCGCCGCAACCCCGGCGGACTGGCGGTGTCGACGCTGATGGACCCCGTCATCCTGCGCTACGCACAGGAAGAGTGGACCAACTACTGAGGCTGACCGCTCACCGCCGCGGGGCGGTGGGCGTCACGCCGCTCATCCGAGCACGCGGATCCGGTAAGCCTCGAACCGCTCCCCGATCTCGACCGCGCGACCTTCCGCTTCGGCCAACGGCATCGACCGGCACTCGTAGCCCAGTTCCGCCGTCAGCACGGCCATCGTGGACGGCTCGAAGTGGACCGTGCCGTCCGGCTCGATGGACGTGATGCCGTCCTGCACCTGCCCGCTGAGGTTGATCGCCGCGGCCTCCTGCGGTGACATGCCGTCCGGCAGCGCGGTGCGGATGCGGCCGTCCGCCACGGCCACGGGGTAGCCGCCGGCGAGGCCACCCGGTCCCGGCGCGTGGACGAGCGCGTCCCGGCCGTCCGCCAGCGGTTCCAGCAGGCTCAGCCCGGACGCGGCGGTCATCGCCTGGCCGGGCATCCCGCCAGTGCGGCGGTACTCCAGCGGAAGGCTCTTGAGCAGCGACGCGACATCCAGGCGATCGGTCACGTCCGCGCCGCCGTGCGCGATGGTCAGGCCCATCCGGGCCGGTCCGGAGTCGCCGGCGCGGGACAGCCGGTGCGACACGTAGTGGTGAGCCACAAGTCGGACGTCGACCTCGCGCACCGGCACACCGAGCCGGTCGGCCGCGGCGACGCGGATGCCGGGCACGTTGTTGGCCACGTTGCCGATGCCGACATCGGGTGACAGGCCGACCGCGTTCAGCACCGGGTGCACGGCATCCGGGTAGGCGGCGTTGACCACGACCGCCCGGCTGCCCGCCAGCCGCACCGCCCGCATGGCCTTGTGCACCGGGACGAGGTGCATCGGCAGCCAGGGGCCGTAGTTGGCCGCGTACAGCCGCTGGAACGCGTCATGTGGCAACGTCGTGATCACCCACCACGACTGGAAACTCGCCGCGAGGAACAGCACGTCCGGGTCGAACGCGGCGATGCACTCGGCGGTGCGCCCCACGTCGTGCAGGTCCGTGGTGGCGTAGTCGACCGACGCGCCATAGCCGCGTTGCAGGCTGCTGAACCGGGTCAGGTTCGTCGCCCGCAGGGTCGCGTCCTCGTCCCGGCCGACCAACCGCACGTGCCGGTCGCCCGGACCGTGCGCCAACTCGTGGAACACCCGACGGCCGAGGTCCCCGGCGCCCAGCACCATCACCTTGCTCATGACGGACTCCCCCCGTGCACCAACTCGGGCAGGGCGTGCATCGACGAGAACGTCGGCACCCCTGCCCGGTGCGGCGCTTCCACCGGAACGACGTTGAACTGCAGCACCCGCATGCCGGCCGACAGGGCGGCGTCCACCCCGACCAGGCTGTCCTCCACCACCACGCACCGGTCGGCGGCCACGCCCCGGTCCCGCGCGGCCCACCGGAACAGCTCCGGGTCCGGCTTCCACGCGTTGACCTCGTAGGCCGAGTAGAGCCGGTCGCCGAAGAAGCCCAGGATGCCGCAGTCGGCCAGCCGCTTCTCGATGATCTCGCGCGGGCTGTTGGACGCCACGCACAGCTCCACCCCGACCCGCCGCAGGGCGTCCTCCACCCCGGGCACGGGTTCGAGCGTGCCCCCGATCAGCTCCTGGCACTTGGCCCGCACGATCCGCACCGCGTCGGGCGGCGGCGGGCGGTGTGCCATCTCCGCCAACAGGTCCAGGCACTCCTGGACGCGTTTGCCGGAGAACAGCGCCGACGCCTGGTCGGGCGTCAGGTGCACACCCATCAGCGTGCCGACGTAGGCCAGCGCGCCGTCCTCCGCGTCCTGGGTGTCCACCAGCACGCCGTCCAGGTCAAGGATCAGCAGGGCCACTTCAGACGTGCGGTCACTCGTAGCCAACCCAGTCCACCTCCTCGATCGTGGCGATCGCCTCCGCCAACTGGTCGTGGCTGTCCACGTGGCCGGAGACCGACGCCACGTGGGAGCGGGTGCCCAACCGCCAGTCGACCGACGTGCCGGGCGTGGACAGCACCATCACGCGGTCGACGTCACGGGTCCGGCGCAGCCGGGCCACGCCGTGCAGGGACCGCACCCGCTTGGCCGACAACGGCGGGATGACGAGGTAGTTGAACGCGATCGGCCCGTCGTAGCGCGGCTCCAGGTCGAACGCGACGTCGACCGCCGACCGGACCGCGACCGCCGCCGGGTCCGAGGTGGACGAGCGCACCGCGAGGTCGTCCACCCACGCGCCGAGCCGGCCGTTGACCTCGATCACCCGCGGCCCGGACGGGGTGAGCTTGATCTCCACGTCGGCGACACCGCGCCGGATGCCCAACGCGTGCACCGCCCGGCACGCCAGCTCCTCGATCGCACGCACCTCGTCGGTCGGCACGACGGACCGGCCACCGTACCCACCGCGTTCCCGGAACGGCTCGGCCACCGAGAACTTGCTCGTCACGAACACCGGCCGCACCAGGTCGCCGGTGGCCACGCAGTCCACCGCGATGTAGTCGCCCCACGGCTCGTCGGTGGGTCGGCCGACCAGGAACTCCTCCAGCAGCACGGAGTCCTCGGTCGCCAACGCCTCGGTCACCCACTCGCGGCACGCGTCCGGGGTGTGCACGACGGTGGTGTTGCGGCTGCCGGCGCCGAGCACCGGTTTGATGATCGCGGGCAGGCCCACGTGCCCGATGGCCTCGTCGACCTGGTCGGCGGAGGTCAGCGTGCGGAACCGGATCGCGTCCACGCCCGCCTCGGCGAACCTGGCCCGCTGCCGGTCCTTGCGGGTGATGGCCTCGATGTCGGCGGCCGAGTGGTAGGGCAGGTCCAGCGCCTGCGCCAACCCGACCGCGGGCACGAGCTGCCGTTCGCTGAACGTGACGATCCCGTCCGGCCGGTGCGCCTTCAGCTCGGTGACCGCGTCGACGGGCACCACCGAACCGAGCAGTTCCAGCATCGGCCGCATCTCCCGGCCGTGGTCGGAGTCGGCGACCGCGAACACCAGCTCGCAGTCGATCTCCCCGGCGGCCTCGGCGATCCGGGACGGCGCGAGGCTGCCGGTGTCGTAGACCACTACGAGCTTCACCGCAGCACCTCCGTGAGCTTGGCCCGGTCGGTCTTGCCGTTGTCGTTGAGCGGCAGGACGTCCAGGTGGCGGACCCGTTCGGGCACCATGTGCAGCGGCACCTGGCCGCGCAGCCACCGGTCCAGGTCGGGTCCGGGCACGGGACGGCCGGTGTAGCCCGCCCACAGCCGGGTCTCACCGGCCACGGTCACCGCGACCACGCCGGCCGACACGATGTCCGGGTGCCGGAACAGCGCGGCCTCGACCTCGCCCAGCTCCACCCGGTGACCCATGATCTTGACCTGGTGGTCGAGCCGGCCCCGGTGCACCATGTCCCGGCCCTCCCGGCGGATCCGGTCGCCGGTCCGGTACCAGTGGTCGCGGGTCAACGGCGTGGTGCCGTCGTAGACGACGGCGGGCGAGCCTTCCTCGTAGCGCACGAAGCGGCCGACGTTCTCCCGCGGGTCCAGGTAGCCGTCGAACCGCTGGGGGCCACGCAGGCACAGTTCGCCGTCGTCGGCGGGCAGGCCGTCGTCACCCAGGATGACGCCTTCCGTGCTCGGGTACATCCGTCCGATGGGCACGGTCGCGGCGCGGGCCCAGGCGTCGCGGTCGGCGAACGGGACTCGGTACTCGGTACAGGTGATCGTGCACTCGGTCGGCCCGTAGAGGTTGTGGAACGCGCTGTCCGGCGCGACCTCGTGCCACATCTCGGCGTCCTGCACGGTGACCGGCTCCGCGCCGAACAGGCTGTGCCGCAGCGTGTCCACCCGGCCGCGCGGGAGGTTGCCCACCTGCTCGGCCACCCGGATCACCGACGGCACCGAGAACCAGTGCGTGAGCCGGTTGCGGACGATGAAGTCCACCGGCCGGTACAGGTCCTCCTGGTCGGGCACCACGAGCGTCGCGCCGGCGCCCCAGGTGACGAACATGTCGAAGGTGGAGGCGTCGAACGTCAGCCCGAAGACCTGTGTCAGCCGGGAGTCCACGTCCACGTCGTAGCGCTCGATGTTGTAGCCGATGTACGGCGCGATGCCGCGTTGCAGGATCGGCACGCCCTTGGGCTGCCCGGTGGAGCCGGACGTGAACAGCACGTACGCCTCGAGCTCGGGGTCGGTGGGGATGTCGGGCAGCTCGCCGTCGCCGACCGCGTCCAGCGTGATGACGGTGGGCCGGAACCGCTTGGGCAGCGCGGAGAACAGGTCGACCCCCGGCTCCACCAGCGCGACCTCGACCCCGGCCCGTTGCGCGATGTCCAGGTTGCGGTCGCGGGGGTACCGCGGGTTGAGCGGCAGCACGCCGGCGCCGACGCGCTGGATCGCCAGCCAGCCCGCGTAGGCCCCGAAGTTCTTCGACGTGACCAGGGCGATCCGGGTCGGTGTCGGTCCAGGCAGCGCGGTGATCGCAGCGGCCAGGGCGAGCGCGCGCTCTTCCAGCCCGGCGTAGGTCTGCTCCTCCTCGCCGATCACCAACGCGGTCCGATCAGGGAACTTCCGTGCCGCCGCGTCGAACCACTGGTACAGGACCTCGCTCACCGCTTCCCTCCCCCGTGCCGGGTGATCCACGTGCGTTCCAGGTTCGCGACCAGGTCGGGGCTGTGCAGCAGCCGTGCCTGCTCCAGGGCGTACCAGGCCATGTACTCGCGGAACCGGGACTCCGGCTCCTCGAAGCGGCGAAGCATCCGCCGGTTGGCCAGCACGGCGGGGTCGGCCAGCGCGACGGCGGCCGCCGTGGTCCGGCCGGCCAGCTCGTCGGTGTCCACGACCTCGTCGCACAACGACCAGCCCTCGGGCGTCCCCGCGTCGACCCGCCGGTCGCGGAAGATCATCTGCCGGGCGAGGCGGGGCCCGGCCGCACCGGGCAGCCGCAGGTTGGCCGCGCCCGGGATGATGCCCTCGCGCAACGCGGGCAGCGTGAAGTACGCGCCGCGTTCGGCCACCACGTGGTCGAACACCAGCAGCAACTGCGCGCCGCCGCCGATCGCGAACGTGTCCACCACGGCGATCCACGGCTTCTCCACCGGCTCCGGCAGCCAGCCGTCCCGGTCGGTGACCAGCCCGCGCACGATCTTGTTGATGTAGCCCAGTTCCCGGCTCAGGAAGAAGTCCAGCAGCGAGATCTCGCCCTGGTAGAGCCGGGTCAGGTTGATGCCCGCGCCGAACACGCGCCGCCCGGCGTACCGCGGGTGCGTCATCGCGCCGCCGCGCAGCACGCCCACCTCGGTCGCGTCGTCCAGCAGCACGAGGTCGACCGCGACCTCCAGCGCGGCCACCACGATGTCGTCCTCGGCGTTGAGGAACGGCAGGTTCAGCAGCGTCACCTCGGACACGCCGTCGACCCGCCGCACGGTGACCACGCCGAGGTCGACGAACCCGGTGGCGCGGAACGCGGGCAGCGCCACCATCGCCTGCGGGGTGGGTCTGCGCATGGACTCGACCAGGTGCTCACCCGCCGTCGCGTCACGCAGCAGGCCCCAGGAGAAGATGCCCAGGTCGACCTCGCGGCCCTCCTTGTCGGCCTGCGGTAGCACGCGTTCGCGTTCCCGCTGCGCCTTGGTCGGCACCAGGCCCGGCCACAGCTCGGTCGCCTGGTCGACCAAGTCGTGCAGGCCCAACGGCGCCCGGCCGCCGTCGGTCAGCTCGGCGTGCACCCGCCCGGCGTGCCGCTCGACGAACTTCCGGCGCACCAGGCGCGCGGCGTCGGTCACGGTGTCGGCCGCGCGCCGCTGGTCCGGGTCGCGTTCCGCCTTGGGCGGCAACGCGGCCAGCTCGTCCTCCACCCGGGACAGGAACGCCGTCACGGCGCCGCCGTCCTCTTCGAAGCCACGACCGAGCGCCGGCGTGTCGTCGATTCCCACCGTCGGATCCCCCAAGTGCTCCCGCGTTACCGGTGTTGCCTGGCCTTCCCCCGCGCCCGCAGCGCCTCCTGTCGTGCCCTGCCCCGTTCGGCGGCGTCCGGCGCGGTCGCCTCGGCCGCGCCGGTGAGGTGTTCGGCCATCGCCCGCACGGTCGGGTGGCGGAACAGGTCGATCACGCTGATGGGCCGGTCGAACTCGGCCCGCAACCGTTCGCACAGCCGCACGAGCAGCAGCGAGTTGCCGCCCGCGTCGAAGAAGTTCTCCCGTGCGCCGACCGTGCGGCCGAGGACGGAGGTCCACGCGCGGGTGACGGTCTGCTCGGCGTCGGTGAGCGGCAGTTCCTCGCCGACCTGGTCGGGCGTCTCCGCCAGGAGCCGCAGGATGCCGTCCCGGTCCGGTCGGCCGTGGGGCAGCACGGGCAGGGTGTCGACGGCCTGCACGCGTGCCGGGACCGTGTAGTGCGGGAGCCGTTCGGCCAGCCAGTCACGCAGACCGGTCGCGGACATCCCCTGCCGCACGACGGCCACCGCGTTGTCGCCGTCGAGAGCGCAGGCCCGCCGCACGGCCGGGTGGGTGAGCAGGGTCGACTCGACCAGGCCCAGGTCGACCCGGCCGGCCCGCCGGAGCACGTGCAGCGTGCCGTCCGGGGCGCGGCGGGCGAGGTCGCCGGTGGCGAAGATCCGGCTGTCCGGGTCCGACGGGTCGGGCCGGAACCGGGCGGCGGTCTCGTCGGGCTGGTCGAGGTAGCCGTGCGCGAGGCCGTGTCCGCCGATGTGCAGCTCGCCGACCACGCCGGGTGGGAGCGGGCGGGACCGGTCGTCCAGCACGTACGCCCGCACCCCGGGCAGCGGTCGGCCGTTCACGAGCGCCACCGACGTCTCGGCGGTGGCGTACAGGTCGACGAACTCGCGGTCCGGCAGGGCCGCGCGCAGTGACGCCGGCGGTTCCGCGCCGGTCGTGACGATCGTGCGCACGTCGTCCGGCAACCGTCCGGCGACGTGCAGTTCGGCGATCGACGCCGGGGTGTCGAACAGGGCCGTGCCGGAACCGAGCGTGCCGCCGTTGACCAGCGGGGCCAGGATCTCGAACATCGTCGCCGCCCCGGCGAACGACCCGGACATCGGCCACGACGTGATGTCGTTCCAGCGCAGGGCGTTCGCGAACGCCCGGTGCCCGACGACGACCGCACGGGGATCGTCGCCGGCGGTGTGCAGCACGAATGCCGCGTCGGCGGATGTCACGGCGGACGTGACCTCACGGGCGGGCCACGGCTCCAGCCGCAGCACGGGCGTCGGCGACGACGCGAACACCGGCTCGGCCCGTTCGTCGGCCAGCACGACCGCCAGGCCGTACTCCTCCGCCATGGCCCGCAACAGGTACCCGGGCAGCGCGGGGTCGAGCGGCACGCACACCCCGCCCGCCGTCAACACCCCGAGTACAGCGGCAGGCAGCGCGGCCGACTTGGCCACGCACACCCCGACCCGGGGCCGCGCACCGAACCCGTCCAGCCGCCCGGCGACACCGGCCACGACCTCGGCCAGCTCGCGGTAGGTCCACCGCCGGTCGGCGTCGACCGCGACCGCGTCCGGCCGTTCCGCGACCTGCCGCGCGAACAGCTCGTGCACGCACCGCTCCACCGGCCCGGCCAGGCTCGTGCGCTGGTCGACGGCGACCGCCCGCAGCTCCGACACCCGGAGGTCGGGGTTCTCCCCCACGTGCCGGAGCACGACCTCCAGCCGCTTCAGCATCGAGTCCACGACGGCCTCGTCGAACAGGTCCCGCCGGTAGTCGAACACCGCCTCCAGACCCCGCGGGGTCTCCAGCAGCCTGATGCTCAGCTCGACCTTCATGCTGTCCAGCCCCATGTCCCGCCGGGTGAACGTCGTTCCGCCGACGACCTGCGGCGCGGCCTCCACGTCGTGGCTGAACATCACCTGGAACAGCGGGTGGTAGCTGGGGTCGCGCACCACGGCGAGCTTCGCCAGCACGTCCTCCAGCGGCAGGTCCGGGTGCTCGTGCGCGTCCAGCACGTCGTTGCGCACGCGGCGCAGCACCTCGGTGAACGGGGGGTCGTCGCCGAGTTCGGTGCGCAGCACCACCGGCTTGACCAGGTACCCGATCAGCGCCGTGTGCGCCGAGCTGTCCCGTCCGGACAGCGCCATGCCCATGAGCACGTCGTCGTTGCCGTAGTGGGCCAGCACGACATCACAGGTCGCCTTGAGCGCCATGTACGTCGTCGCCCGCCCGCGCCGCCCGACCTGCCGCACGCGGTCCAGCACGTCGGCCGGGATCAGCCGGGTGCGACTGGCCGACCGGTGGTCGGTGGTCATCGGGCGCGGCCCGCTGGTGGGCAGGTCGATCACGTCCGGGGCGCCCGCCAGCCGGCGGGTCCAGTAGTCGCAATCGTCGCCGGCGGGCGGCAGGTCGCCGAACCGCACGGGCAGGTCCGGCAGCGCCTCGCCGCCGTACAGCGCGACCAGCTCGGCCGTGAACACGTCCAGCGACAGGCCGTCGATGGCGATGTGGTGGACGTTGACCACGAGCCGGTGCCGGTCCGGTCCCAGCCGCAGCAGCAGGACCCGGAACGGCGGCCCGGCGGCCAGGTCGAACGGCTCCTGACCGAACCGGTGCCCGGCCTCCTCGTCGCCGTCCACCGCGGACAGCTCGATCGGCACGACCGGTTCGACCACGTGCGCGCCGTCCTCGACGCGGGACCGCAGCGGCTCGTGCCGCCCGACGATCGAGGTCAGGCACCGGCCGAGCAGGTCGACGTCCAGCGGGCCGTCGATGTCGACCGCGAACGGGTGGTTGAAGAACGGGTCGCCGGGCCGGATGCGCGACAGCGTCCACAGCCGCTGCGCGGCGGGTGACAGGGGGAACCGGTCAGAGCCCACTGGTCGCCTCCACGCGGGTCGCTCGGCGGACGGGGATCGCGAACACCAGGGAGCACACCAGCAACGCCAGGCCCGCGTAGACAATGGAGTCGGCGATGCCCGGCCACGACGCGGTCAGCCCGCCCAGGGCCACCCCGACGACCATGCTGGTGATCATCACCGAGTTGAGCAGCCCGACGCCGCGACCGCGCAGCGCCTCGGGCAGGTCGCGCAGCACGGTGTTCGCGATCGGCACCTGGAACAGGCTGGACCCGAGCCCGGCGATCAGGCACCAGACGACCACCGACGCGAACCCGAGCTGGCCGCGCAGCCACTCCGTCGGCGCGAGTGCCACCAGCGACAGCCCGAACAACGCCACGGTGACCAGCAGCAGCCCGCGCACCGGGTACTTGCGGACCATCATCGGTCCCAGCAGCGCGCCGAGCACGGCTCCGCCGCCGAACAAGGCGTGCGCGAGCCCGTACTCGGCGGGCGGCAGGCCGAACACGGTGAGCAGCTGGGCGTTGAAGTTGGTGGTGAACAGGCCGAGCACGATCATCATGGGCACCAGGAACGCGAACAGGAACCGCAGCGTCGGCACCCGCAGCACCTCGCGCAGCCCTTCGCGCAGCGCCGCCCAGTACTTCTGCGGCGCCCCCGTCGAGACGGGCACCTTCTTCAGCACGCCCATGCTGCCCAGCAGGACCGCCGAGACCGCGAACGTGGCCGCGTTGATCACCAGCACGGCGGGCACGCTGCCCAGCGCGATCAGCACGCCGCCCAGCGCCGGGCCGACCAGGTTCAGGGTGTGGTTGGTGCTCTGGAACAGCGCCACCGCGGACGGGATGCTGTGGTTGCCGACGATCGCCGGGATGGCCGCGATCCGCGCGGTCTCGAAGAACGTCTTGCCCAGGCCTTCCAGGAAGATCAGCGTGAGCAGCAGCCAGGACGAGCTCAGCGCCGGGATCATGGCCAGCACGATCACCACCCGGGCCAGGTCGGACCCGACCAGCAGCACCCGCTTGGGCAGCCGGTCGGTGAGCGGACCGGCGAACACCCCCAGCACGCCGGTCGGCAGCAGCTGCGCGATGATCACCAGCGCGATCAGCGCGGCGGGTGCGTCGGTGAGCGTCGCGGCCACGTAGATCAGCGTGATCCGGGCCATCGCGTCACCGAGGAACGACGCCACCACCGCGAACCAGTAGCGGATGTAGGTGCTGTCCTTGAGCAGTTCAAGCATCCGGCGTCACCTCGTGCAGGAGGGCCGTCAACGACTCCACCAGCGGCGGCCGCATCACGGTGTAGTGGTTCCCCGGCGCCTCGCGCACGTCCAGGTTCGCCGCGAGGGAGTGCCAGGTCCGGAACGGCTCGCGCGACTCGTCGGCCGCGTGGATCAACGTCACCTTGCCGCGCAGCGGTTCGGGCCGGTAGGCCCACAGCAGCCGCAGGTTCGCCACCCACAGCTCCAGCACGGCCCGGATCTGCTCGCGGCCCGCGTCCGACGGCAGGTAGTCGCCCGCGCGGGCGATCGCGAGGAGGTAGTCCAAGTGCTCCTCGTCGGTCATCGCCCGCAGGTCGTCGAGCGTGCGCCGGCCGTCGAGGTAGTCCCACTGCAGGTTGGCCGCCACGGCTTCGACGATCTGCGCCCGGTCGGGCTCGGGGCCGTCCTCCAAGGCGGGCGGGTGCGACTCGATCAGCACCACCGACACCTCGTCTCCCCCTTGCTCCAGCACCCGGCCGATCTCGTAGGCGTTCGCGCCGCCGTAGCACCAGCCGGCCAGCGTGTACGGCCCGGCGGGCTGCACCTCGCGGACCAGGTCGGCGTAGGCGCGGGCGCGTTCCTCGAAGGTGGTGAACGGCGAGTGCCCGTCCACCGGCGGCGGTGACGCCAGCGCGTACAGCGGCCGGTCGGCCGGCTCCAGCAGCTTGGTGAACGGCATGTAGCAGACGACCTCGCTGCCCGCCGGGTGCGCGAAGAACAGCGGCGGCACGTCGGTTCTGCCGGCCCGCAGCTCGATCAGGTGCGCGCGCTGGTCCTCGTGGTAGCCCTCGCGCAGCATCCGCGCGAACCGCTCCACGGTGGCGCCCTGGAAGATCGCGGCCATCGGCAGCACCTGCCCGAACCGGCGCTCGATCTCCGCGATCAGCCGCAGCACCAGCAGCGAGTGGCCGCCCAGGTCGAAGAACCGGTCGTGCAGGCCGATCGGGCCGGTGCCCAGCACCTGCTCCCAGACCCGCGCCACCTCCAGCTCCACCGGGTCGCGCGGGGCCACGTAGTCCTCGCGCCGTTCGGCGGACGGCTTGGGCAGCGCGCGCCGGTCCACCTTGCCGCTGGTCGTCAGCGGGAACCGGTCCACCGTGACGACGACGGACGGCACCATGTAGTCCGGCAACGACTCGCGCACCAGCGCGCGCAGTTCCTGCGTCG
This sequence comes from Saccharothrix stipae, assembly GCF_054781895.1. Classification (NCBI taxonomy): domain Bacteria; kingdom Bacillati; phylum Actinomycetota; class Actinomycetes; order Pseudonocardiales; family Pseudonocardiaceae; genus Saccharothrix; species Saccharothrix stipae. The sequence continues at coordinate 53,157 of NZ_BAAGTN010000015.1, forward strand.
GCAGCGCGGGGTTGTCGGTCTCCACGTACCCGACCAGCCGCCGGTCGCCCGGCCGGTCCTCGCGCACGACGGCGACCGCGCGCCGCACGTCCGGGTGGTCGGCCAGCCGCGCCTCGACCTCGCCCAGCTCGATCCGGTAGCCGCGCAGCTTCACCTGTCCGTCGTCGCGGCCCAGGAACACCAGGCTGCCGTCGGCCCGCTGGCGGACCCGGTCGCCGGTGCGGTAGAGCCGGGCACCGGGCCGGCCGGACAGGTGGTCGGGCACGAACCGCTCAGCCGTGCCCGCCGGCCGGCCGCGGTAGCCGCGGGCCACGCCCGTGCCGCCGAGCCACAGCTCGCCCGGCACGCCCACCGGCACCGGCGCGAACCGCTCGTCCAGCACGTACGCCTGCGTGTTGGCCAGCGGTGTGCCGATCGAGATCACGCCGTCCTCCAGCCGCCAGGCGGTGGACCAGATGGTGGTCTCGGTGGGGCCGTAGACGTTCCAGGTTCGTCCGACGGCGAGGTGGTCGGCCAGTGCGCGCGGCAACGCCTCGCCGCCGACGATCGCCCGCAGCGTCTCGCCGTGCCGCCAACCGGCCTCCACGAGCAAGTGCCAGGTGGCGGGGGTGGCCTGCATGACGGTCGCGTCGACGTCGGTCAGCAGCGCGGCGAGCGCCCGGCCGTCCTGTCCGTGCTCCTTGGTCACCACGACGCACCGGGCGCCGGTCGCCAGCGGTCCGAACAGCTCCAGGCCCGCGATGTCGAACGACACCGACGTGACGGCGGCGAGCACGTCGTCCGCGCCCAACCCGACCTCGTCGGCCATGGCGAGCAGCAGGTTCACCACACCGCGGTGCGGCACCTCGACGCCCTTGGGCCGCCCGGTGGACCCGGACGTGTAGATCACGTACGCCAGCCGCTCGCCGTCCGGGTCCGGCGGCCGGTAGTCGGCGGTCCCGGCGGGCAGTTCGGTGACCACGAGCAACGCGCCCGCGTCCTCGACCATCTCCGCGCGGCGGCGTTCCGGGTGGTCCGGGTCCAGCGGCAGGTAGGCCGCGCCGGACATCAGCACGCCCAGCAGCGCGACCACCAGGTCGCACGACCGGGGCAGGCACACCGCCACCACCGCGTCGGGCCCCGCGCCGCGTTGCTGGAGCAGGCCCGCGACCCGTTTCGCCTCGGCCACCAGCTCCCGGTACGTCAGGCTGCGGTCGCCGCAGGTCAGGGCCACCGCGCCAGGGGTGCGGGCGGCCTGCCGGCGGACCAGCTCGTCGACGGTGAGGTCGGGCTCGCGGTCGACGTCGGTCCGGTTCCACTCCACGAGCTGCCGGCGTGCCTGGTCGGCGTCCACCAGGGACAGCTCGCCGACCGGCCGGCCGGGGTCGGTGACGGCCTGCTCCAGCAACCGGGTCAGCTGCCCGGCCATCCGGACGACGGTGGCCTCGTCGAACAGGTCGGTGTTGTACTCCAGCAGCCCGAGGAACGCGTCGCCGCCGAGCGCCTCGTCGTCGAAGAAGCCGAGCGTGACGTCGTCCTTGGCGGTGTGGTTGTCCAGCAGCAGCGATTCCTGGGTCAGGCCGGGCAGCTCGCCGCGCTGCTCGTGGTGGAAGTCCACGAAGATGAACGTGGTCTGGTAGATCGGGTTGCGGCTGGGGTCGCGGTCCACGTCCAGCTCGTCCAGCAGCACGCCGAACGGGATGTCGTTGTAGTCGAGCGCGCCGTACATCGTGGCGCGGGCGGAGGCGACCAGCTCGCCGAAGCCCCGGTCCGGCTCGACCCGCACGCGCAGCGGCAGCATGGTGAGGAAGTAGCCGATCAGCGGCTCGGTCTCCGGACGGCTGCGGGTGGAGGACGTGGTGGCCACGATGATGTCGCGCCGGCCGGTGAGCCGGTGCAGCAGCAGTTGCCAGGCCGCGAGCAGCGCCACGTTGACCGTGACCGACTCGCGGCGGGCGAAGTCGCGGATGGCGGCGGTGAGTTCGCCGGTGAGCCGGAACTGGTGGCGTGCGCCGTTGAAGGTCTGCACAGGGGGGCGCGGCCGGTCCGTCGGCAGTTCCAGCACCAGTTCCGCGCCTTCGAGGTGCTTCTTCCAGTACGGCAGGTGGCGCTTGGCCACCTCGTCCTCGATCCACTTCGGCTGCCACTCGGCGTAGTCGCCGTACTGGATGGCCGATTCGGGCAGCTCCGGCGCGCGTCCGGTGGTGAACGCGGTGTAGTACTCGACCAGCTCGTCGGCGAAGATGCCCAGCGACGCCCGGTCCCACACCAGGTGGTCGATCGTGCCGACCATGAGGTGGTCGCGGTCGCCGAGGCGGTAGAGCGTGACCCGGAACAGCGGCCCGGTGGCGATGTCGAACGGCACCCGGATCTCTTCCTCGGCCAGGCGCAGCATCTCCGGCTCGTCGGGCACGTCGACGTGGCGGATCGGGACGTGCGTGGTGTCGTGCACGACGGCGACCGGCCGGTTGTCGGCCAGTTCGTAGGTGGTGCGCAGCGACTCGTGCCGCTGGACGAACGCCGTGATCGACCGCTGCAACGCGGGCGCGTCCAGCTCGCCGCGCAGGCGGGTGGCGAAGAAGATGTTGTACGCCGGGTCGGTCGGGTCGAACTGGTGGATCAGCCAGATCCGTTCCTGGTCCAGCGTGAGGCGGTGGGTCCGGCCCGGCGCACGGCGGGCGATTCCTTGTCGCACCGCGGGTTCACGGCGCAGCCGCTGGTCGAGCAGCGCGCGCTGCGCCGGGCTGAGCTTGGCCAGCCGGTCCGACAGCTCGGTCACGGTCGGACTCCCCGGTAGCGGTCCTTGAGCTCGGTCAGCCGCCGCAGCCCGGCCAGCACGGTCTCCGGTTCCAGGCCGAAGTCGACCAGGCACGCGGCCTCGTCCACGCCCAGGTCCACCAGGTCCTCCACCAGTGACTCGCCCTTGTCGGGCGTGCCCAGCAGCGCCAGGCTCTCGAAGTAGCGGTCGAAGGTCGCGGCCAGCATCGCCTCGCGGCCGGCGTCGTCGAGCTCGTTGTACCGGCTGTCGAAATTGCCCTGCTGGGCCAGGAACGTCCGCAGGTAGCCGATGAGCGGCTCGCGGACCTGCTCACGCACCTCGTCCTCGTCCGCGCCGAGGAACGTGTGCACCATCGCGGTGACCCGGCCGTCGCTGTGCCCGGCCTCCTTCAACGCCTCGCGGTACGCGGTGATCTTGTCCCGCAGGTCGGCGGGCCGCTGGGCGACCAGGCCGGTCAGCACGTTCGCGCCGATCTCACCGGCCCGGACGAACGTGTCGACGCTGCCCTGCGAGGAGATCCACAGCGGCAGCCGGGACTGACGCGGCCGGGGCAGCGTGCGGACCGGCACGCCGTCGATGTCGACGGTCTCGCCGGCCCACAGCCGTTGCACCAGGTCGATCGCCTCGAACATGTCGTCCTTGCGGCTGGCATACCGGGCTCGGCCGCCGGGTGCGATCACGAAGTCGTCGGGGTGCCAGCCGGACGCGCACGCGATCGCCGCCCGGCCGCCGGACAGGTTGTCCACCACCGACCACTCCTCGGCCAGCCGCACCGGGTGGTGCAGCGGCACGGCGACGCTGCCCGCGCGGATCTGGATGTGCTCGGTGCGCACCGCGATGGCGGCGGCGAGCACGGACGGGTTCGGGTACAGGCCGCCGAAGTCCACGAAGTGCCGTTCGGGCACCCAGATCGCGGCGTAGCCGTTGCGGTCGGCGTACTCGGCGCTGTCCAGCAGCAGCCGGTAGTTGTCCGGCCGCTCGACCGAGCCGTCGCCGGAGAAGAAGAACAGGCTGAAGTCCATGGTGCTGGACCCGCGCCGGGTGCGGCGGGGCGGTTTCGGCGTGGGCCGCGCGGTCGGCGCCTTGACGTCCCGTTCCCGCATCGCGCGTGCCAACGCCTCGCGCTGCGTCGGGCTCAACGACGACAGCCGGTCCTGCAACTGCCGGAGGCGTTCGTCAGACATCGCCCTCACCCTTCAGCCGCGCCTCGACCTCGTCCGGGGACAGGTTCTCGATCTCCCGCAGCAGCGCGTCGAACTCGTCCAGCCCGATCGACTCCGCCTGGTGCGCCCGGATCGCGGCGGCCAGGCCGGTCACCGTCGGCGCCTCGAAGATCGCGCTCATCGGCAGGTCGCCGTGCAGCCGGCGGAGCCGGGAGACGATCTGGATGGCGAACAGCGAGTTGCCGCCCAGCTCGTAGAAATCGTCGTCCGGGTCGATCCGGGCCACGCCCAGCGTCTCCTGCCAGACCGTCGCCACGCCGCGGGCGACCTCGTCGTCCGGCCACACCTGCGCCGGGTCCCAGTCCGCGTCCGCGCTGCCGCCGCCCAGCGACGCCATGAACGCGGACGCGGTCAGCCCGTCCCTGGCCGCCAGCACCTCCTGGAAGTCCACTGTGGACACGATCAGGCGGTGGTGGCCGGCGGCCAGCGCGGCGCGGGCGATCGCGACGCCCTCGGCGGCGGTGATGCCCTCGGCCAGGCGCTGCCGGCGGAACCGTTCGCGCACGTCCGGCAGGTCGGCCATCTGCTGTTCGAGCCAGTCGTCCCAAGCCCACTGCGCCCAGTCGACGACCAGCCGGCCGCGGGCGGGCGCGAAGGCGTCCAGGAAGGCGGCCGACGCGCAGTTCTCCACCTGCCCGAAACCGCCCAGGACCCCGGTGGTGGACCCGCACAGCAGCACGAAGTCCACGTCCGGCAGCAGTTCGTCCAGCAGCAACGTGGTCGCCACGTGCGCGGACAGCACTTCTTCGGCCTGCTCGCGGGTCTTCAGGGCGATGAGTCCCGCGCCTCTGGTGTCCGCCGCGTGCACGACACCGCGCACGTCGTGCCGCCGGGCCACGTCGGCGAGGTGTTCGGGCTCGGCGGTGACGACCTTCGCGCCGGCCTGCGTCATGTCGTCGACGAACGCCCGGCCGAGTTCGCCGTCCGCGCCCGTCACCAGGTAGGTCGCGCCTTCCTGCCACGGCTGGGCGTCCGGCAGCTCGACCGGGGCGTAGGACCGGGTCCAGCGTCGGCCGCCGCGATAGGCGACCTGGTCTTCGCGCTGGTCGGCCGACAGCTCGGCGAGCAGGTGGTCGACCAGTCGTCGCCGGTCCTGGTCGTCCCGGGGCAGCGTCACGTCCACGCAGTGGCACGACACGTGCGCGTACTCCTGTGCGATCACGGTCGCCGCGCCGAACACGGTCGCGCGCTCCGGGAGGATCACCGGGCCGATGTCCTGGAGGTCGTTGGTGAGCACGTCGATCCGGACCGGGTTCGAGCCGAGGCTCCGCACCACGTCCAGCAGGCTGTGGAAGCCGTCGTCCTGGCTCGTGCGGTAGCGCGCGGCCGCGTCGGCGTCGTGGTTCGCACGGACGCTGCGCGCGTGGACCACGCGGTCCGGCCGCACGTCCGGTACCTCGCCGCCCGGCGGCACCACGGTCACCTCGCCCGGCAACTGCGCGGCGAGCGCGTCCGCCACACCGAGGTCATCCGCCAGCACGAGCCACACGGCGGGTTCGAGCGGCGCGCGTTTCGCCGGCGACGGCAGCCACACGGGGGCCGACGCCCACTGCGCCGGTGCCCGGCGACTCGCCTTCTTGACCGGTGTGACCAGGTGTTCACGGCGTTCGAAGGGATAGGTGGGCAGCGGGACGCGCAACCGTCGTTCGCCCGTGTGCAGGGCCGCCCAGTCCACCTGGCCGCCGTGCTCCCAGATCGACGCGACCGCCTCCAGCGCCGTCCGCGCTTCCGGTTCGCCGCGTCGCAGCGTGACCGCCGTGGCGGGACGCGCCGGGTTGGCCCGCGCCAGTCCGCTGAGGACGGCACCCGGCCCGACCTCGACCAGCACGGCGTCACCGCGCGCCAGGATCGCGCTCAGACCGTCCGCGAACCGCACCGGCTGCCGGGTGTGCGACACCCAGTACTCCGGGTCGACGGCCTGCTCCTCGGTGATCCAGGCGCCGGTCACGTTCGACACGAACGGCAGCCGCGGCTTGGCCAGGACGGCGCTGCGCAGCGCCTTCGCCAGCTCCGGCAGGACGGGGTCGACCATGGCGGTGTGGAAGGCGTGCGACGTCGGCACGTCCTTGACCACCAGACCTCTGCCGGTCAACAGCTCGCGAGCCTCGGCGATGGCGTCCTCGGTGCCCGCGACCACGCACGAGCCCGGTGCGTTCACCGTCGCGACGCTCACCAGACCGGCCAGCTCGGCGTCGGCGGCGGCCTCGTCCAGCGGCACGGCCAGCATCCGGCCGGGCGGCAGGTCCTGCATCAGCATCGCCCGCGTCGCCACCACGCGCAGCACGTCCGGCAGGTCGAACACCCCGGCCAGGCACGCGGCGACCAGTTCGCCCAGGCTGTGCCCGATCATGGCGTCCGGCCGCACGCCCCACGACTCCAGCAGCCTGGCCATCGCGTAGTCGACGCTGAAGACCGTGGGCTGCGTGCGCAGCGTGGACCGCAGGTCGTCACCGCGGAACGCGACCTCGCGCACGTCCCAGCCCAGGTGCGGGCGCAGCAGCGCGGCGCACTCGTCCATCGCGTCCCGGAACACGGGCTCGTCCCGGTACAGCTCCTCGCCCATGCCGGTGTGCTGGCTGCCCTGGCCGGGCAGCAGGAACACGACGGCGGGTTCGCCGGCCTCGGTCCGCAGCGGGCGGGTCAGCGCGCGGACGGCGGCGTCCCGGTCGTCCACGACCACAGCACGCCGATGGGTGAACGGCACCCGTCCGACTTGCAGCGTGTACGCGGCGTCGGCCAGGTCGACGTCACCGGCCAGGTGGTCCGCCAGCCGCCGGGACGCCTCGTCCAGGGCCGCCGTGGTGCGCGCCGAGACCGGCAGCACCTGCCACCGCCGCAGCGCCGGGTCGGCACGCGGCGCGGGTGCGGCCTGCACCACCACGTGCGCGTTCGTGCCGCCCATGCCGAACGAGCTGATCCCGGCACGCGGCGGGTGCGCGGCGTCGGGCCACGGCGCCGGCTCGGCGTTGACCCGGAACGGCATCGCGTCGAGTTCGGGGTTCGGCCGGGTGAAGTGCGCGGTCGGCGGGACGACCCTGCGTTCCATGGCCAGCGCGACCTTGATCAGCCCGGCGACGCCCGCCGCCGCGTCGAGGTGGCCGACGTTGCCCTTCACCGAGCCGAGCAGGCCCGGTTCCGCCCGGGACCCGAACACCTCGGCCAGCGCGCGGGCCTCGATCGGGTCGCCCAGCGGGGTGGCGGTGCCGTGCGCCTCGACGTACTGGACGGTGTCGGGGTCGACGCCCGCCAGGGCCAGCGCCTCGCCGATCGCGGCGGCCTGCCCGGCCGTGGACGGCGCGGTGAAGCCGATCTTGTCCGAGCCGTCGTTGTTCACCGCCGAGCCGAGCACCACGGCGTGGACGTGGTCGCCGTCGCGCACCGCGTCGGCCAGCCGCTTGAGCACCACCATGCCGACGCCGTCCCCGGACGCGGTGCCGGTGGCGTCCGCGTCGAACGGGCGGCAGCGGCCGTCCGTGGAGTGGATGCCGCCCTCCTCGTACAGGTGGCCGCGCGGCCCGAGCAGCCGGATCGCCGCGCCACCCGCCAACGCGAGGTCGCACTCCAGCGTCAGCAGGCTCTGGCACGCCAGGTGCAGCGCGACCAGCGACGAGGAGCACGCGGTCTGCACGGTCATGCTCGGTCCGGACAAGTTGAGCTTGTAGGACACCCTGGTCGCGGCCATGCTCGGGTCGTTGCCGATCCGCACCTGCATCGGGTGCACGAAATCGTTGTCCGCCAGGCGTTCCATGAGGTACGTGGAGACCGAGATGCCCGCGAAGACGCCGGTGCGGTCGGCCGGTGACGGGTGTCCCGCGCGTTCCAGCGCCTCCCAGGCGCACTCCAGCAGCAGCCGCTGCTGCGGGTCGGTGACATCGGCCTCGCTCCGGGTGAGACCGAAGAACTCCGCGTCGAACAGGCCGAAGTCGGCCAGCGTGTGCGCACTGCGCACGTAGGCCGGGTCGTCGACCAGGTCCCGGGGCACGCCGGCGGCGAGCAGTTCGTCGGCGGTGTAGTGGCTGACCCCATCCGTGCCTGCCACCAGCATCGACCAGAACCGGTCGAGGTCCGGCGCGCCGGGGAAGCGCCCGCTCATCCCGATGACCGCGACGCCTTCGAGTTCGTCGTTCATGACCTGCGCTCCAGGGCCTTGGCGCACAACCGGATCGTCGGCTCGTCAAGCAGCAGCCGCAGCGACGCGTCCACCCCGAGCCGTTCCCGCATGGTCGCGGCGACCTGCGTGGCCAGCAGCGACTGGCCGCCCAGGTCGAAGAAGTCGTCGTCCAGGCCGATCTCGTCCACCCACAGCGCCTCGGCCCAGATGGCCGCGATCGCCCGCTCCAGCGGTGTGCCGGGCGCGGCGAACGGCTCGGCCAGGTCGGGGCGCGCGTTGTCCGGGTCGGGCAGCGCCTGCCGGTCGACCTTCCCGTTGGGTGTCAACGGGAACCGGTCCAGCCGCACGAACGCGGCGGGCACCATGTACTCGGGCAGCGTGCGCCTGAGGTGGTCGCGCAGGTCCGGCGCGGTCTCGCCGACCCAGTAGGCGATCAGTCGCCGGTCGCCGGACGGGTCGGGCGTGGCGGTGACCACCACGTCACGCACGCCGGTGTGGCCGCGCAGCGCGGCTTCCACCTCTCCGAGCTCGATCCGGTGACCCCGGATCTTGACCTGGTGGTCGAGCCGCCCGGTGTACCGCAGGTCGTCACCGACCACACGGGCGGTGTCGCCGGAGCGGTAGACCCGCATGCCGGGCCGGTCCGGGTCGGGGAGGTAGCGTTCGGCGGTGAGCGCGGGCCGGCCGAGGTAACCTCGCGTGACGCCCGTGCCGCCGACGTGGATCTCGTGGTCCACCAGGGTGATGGACTGGCCGGGCAGCGCGCCGCCGATCATGCTGCCGGGCGCGGCGCCCAGATCCTCGGCGGTGACCACCCGGAACGTCGAGTGCACGGTCGTCTCGGTGATGCCGTACATGTTGACCAGCAACGGGTTCCGGTCGCCGTGCCGGTCGATCCACGGGCGCAGCGACTCGAATCCCAACTCCTCGCCCGCGAACACCACCACCCGCAGGCTCAGGCCCGTGGTGTCGAGGTCGACCAGTTGTCCGAACGCCGACGGTGTCTGGTTGAGCACGGTGACCGCGTGCTCCCGCAGCAGGTCCCGGAACTCCTCGGGCGACCGCTTGATCCGGTCCGGGACGACGACCAGCGTGCCGCCGTGCAGCAACGCGCCCCACATCTCCCAGACCGAGACGTCGAACGCGGCCGAGGCGAACATCGTCCAGACGTCCCGCGGCCCGAACTCGAACAGGTCTCGGGTGGCGGTGAGCAGCCCGATCACGTTGCGGTGCTCGACCATGACGCCCTTCGGCCGCCCGGTGGATCCGCTGGTGTACATGATGTAGGCGAGGTTGTCCGGCCCGAGACCGTCGACGGCAGGCGGTGTGTCCGGCCCGTCGTGCACGTCGGGGTCCACCGTGTGCTCGGCGCGCAGGTCCACCGAGCCGTCGCCGATCAGCACGGTCGCGCCCGCGTCGGCGATCATCGCGGCGAGTCGGTCGGTCGGGTGCGCGGGGTCGAGCGGCAGGTAGCAGCCGCCCGCCTTGAGGGTCGCCAGCAGGGCCGTCACCAGGTGGGTCGAACGCCGCACGCACACCGCGACCGGCGTTTCCGGTCCCACGCCGAGCCCGCGCAGGCGGTGCGCCAGCCGGTTGGCCCGCAGGTCCAGTTCACGGTAGGTCAGCCGATCCGTCCCCGAGACCACGGCGATGTCGTCGCCACGCGGTCCCACCTGCCGCTCGAACCACCGGTGGATGCAGTCGCTGTCGCCGGACAAGGTGCGTCCTTTCTGCGCCGGGCCGTTGTCGACGCACGGGAAAAGATCGGCCGGACGTCGGGCACGGGCCCGCCGCCCATGCCCCGTCCACACCGCGAATGTCGGAAGTGCGCGCGAAATAGAACCCCAGGAACGCACACTGAATAAGTCTCACAACCGGCGCGGACCAGCCGGAACTAACAACGTGTCCGCGTTACCCCACCATCCGTGCTAGCCGGTCATCCGGGCCGACACGCCTGCCGGGCGCATGTCGGTCCACACCTGGTCAATGTGAGCCAGGCATTCATCCTTGGGTCCGGTCACGCCGACATCGACCCAGCCGACCGGAACATCCTGGTCCGCAGGCCAAATCGAGTACTGCCCGGCGTCGTTGCGCACGACGCGATACCCGCGCTCCCCCATTTCGCCCCCTTCGCGGCCCGCTTACCCGGATCGACCCCGGTCGAGTTCCCGCTCGACACGGCCGGGTGATGTGCCGCTTCTTCGGAGCGTGCACCACCCGCACAGTCGGAGTCAACCCGCCTGCGGACGGCAAACGGATGAGGGCAACGATTCCACGTGAACAGCGAAACGTGGCGGCAAAAGAGCGCCGAGGTGCGCGCTACTCGTCGTCTGCGCTGCCCCGCCTTGTTTGCTCCAGCCACTCGGCCAACGCGCGCAGCTCGCCCGGCCGTGGACCCAGTTCGCATCCATGCGCCGCCCGATCGGACCCCGACGGGCCGAGCGCCGCCCGTTCGTTGAGCATGCGGGCGATCCCGGCGATGCTGTGCCCGGCCAACCGCCGCTCCGACTGCGCACCCAGCACGCTCATCAGCGTGCGATGCGTGTCGTCGGCGAAATCCACCCGCCCACCGGCCTCCGGCAACCACACCTGCACCCCGGACCCCTCGAACACCGGCACCAGATCCTCGAACTGCCCCGCGATGCATCACGACCGTGGACGCCAGGGCCGGACGAATTGGTCAGGTCGTCGGGTAGTGCTCAACGTAGACCGCTCGGGTGAATTCGACCGTCGCCCCCTGCCTGTGACACCGGCAGTAACCGTGGTGCACCCCGTAAGGTGCCGCGAAGGTTCCTTCAGCGAAAGGCTTCTTGTACTACTCGACGATGTACGGTGCGAAGTCCGGCTTTCTCGTCTGCAGGTACAGCTCTGGCGGCGTGAAGTGCTCCCAGGCGGCAGGAACGTCGCGGCAGGAACGTCACCGGGCAGCGGCGAACGCAGGCTGATCCGGTCGTCGTGACCGAGCACGACCACCAGCGAAGCCATGAGTTCGCCCGCTCGATCCCGGTAACAGCGGACCAGGTCGTCGAGGGCCCGGAAGCCGGCTTCGACGGCATCGGCCTCGACGTAGTCGTCCACGAGTTCATCCAGGTGGATGGACTCGAAGCCATGCTCATGGAAGCCCGCGCCGGTGAGTGCCGCGTCGAGACAGGAGCGCACTCCGGATTCACCTTGAGTCATTGCGGCAGATTCCAACCTCGCCCTTGGCGGTACTTGCGCTCCTCGTTCGAGAGTTCCCGGCCCCGTGCTTCCACGTCCCGTCCTCGTTGAGGGCATGGGGAGCTTGACCCTGATTCGGTTGCCCTTCAGGTGCACGTGGTCCTGTGCACTCTTGATCTTACCGGTGTCGGCTCGTTTGACCGTCTTCGGCGCACGCCCCTTGCGGCCACGTCCTGTTCGCCGCCACCGGCCGATACCCCTCGCACCCACCACGACGGGCCACTCACGCGAACCCATCGACAGATCCGGACGGCGATGTCCTTCTGCTCAACGAATCCACCACGCCTCGAGGTCTGCTACCGATCGGCCAAGGTCAACGTCCCGCACGCGACAGGGAATACTCCCCACCGAACACCACGATCAGATGCCGCGACCACCTGAACCCGACACCACTCGGTGCCGCCCGCTCGGCACGTCATGGTCACCCGGCTGGGATGCGGTGCTGTACGCCGCGACCGCCGCGCGAGAGGTCACATCCAGTTTGGTGAAGATGTTGCGCAGGTGCGCGTCCACCGTGCGGACGCTGAGCACGAGGCGGTCGGCGATCTGGGTGTTGGTCAGCCCTTCGGCGATCAGCGCAGCGACCTGGTCCTCCCGCGCGGTGAGCCGGTGTGGCGGTCCGGTCCGCGGCGAGCAGGACGGTAGGCGGTGACCGAGCCTGCGCAGCGCCTTCGTCGCCTCGTCGTGCAGGCGGTGCGCCCCACCGTCAGCGAACAGGCGACGGGCGTGCTTGAGCTCGACGACGGCGTCGCCGCGTGCGCCACTGGCAGCGAGCGCCGAACCGGCTAGCAGCCGAGCCCGGCCCAGGTCCAGCGTGTCGTCCGCCTCGGCGAAGACGATCGCCGCGGCGCGCGCCTCGTCAACAGCCTGGCTGGCCTTACCGCCTGCGAGCAGCAAGTGCCCTCTCGCCAGGCGCATCAACGCCGACCGGCACGGCAGCGCGGATTCCAGCCGGTCGACGGCCGCGGCCATCCGGTCCAGCCACGCGTGCGCCGCAGCCGGGTTCCCCGCGGCCGATTCGGCGTAGACGAACAGCTGGTACCAGTTGGGCCGGTGCCCCGGGTCGATGGCGGACAGCTCCACGCCGCCGACGGAGTCGACGACCCGCGCCAGGCATTCGGCCGGGTCGGCTCCGCCGTGCAGGAGCGCCTCGCCGTGGATGACAGCGGCCGTGGCCGACCACCAGTCGCGATCGGCGCCCGCCGCGGCGACCGCGCGACCGCCCGCGTAGCCGGCCAGCTCCAGGTCGCCCTGCCGGCACGCGATCAAGGCCTGCAGGGCGTAGGTCACCGTGCGCAGCTCGTCACTACCGGTCAGCTCGGCCGTCGCGACGGCGTCGTCGGCCCACCGGGCGGCGGTGTCCAGCTCGCCCAGCCACTGGTGGTCGCAGGCGAGACCGCTGAGCAGGTACGGAAGCAGGTGCTCCTGACCGGTGTCGCGTGCCAACCGCAGTCCGCGTTCCAGGTGGTCACGCGCGACGTGGAACCGTTCGAGGAACATCTCGGTCCATCCCAAGTGGACCATCGTCTCCAGGTTGGTGGCGAGGGTGTCGTCCGGTAGCGCGTCCACCAGTGTGGCCGCCGCGTCCGCGCCGACACCGGCGGATGTGATCGCGCCGGAGGTGAAGTCGGCCAAGGCGAGCAGCGCTGCGGCGTGGGCCTGCATCGACGGGTCGTCCACCCGGTGCGCGGTGCGGTGCGCGTTCTCGATCAGCGCGCGGTCGGCGGAGAAGTCACCGCTGAGTATCGCGACCATGCCCAGTTCGAGCTGCAGGCCGGCGGCGGTGACCGGGTCCTGGACGGATCGGAGTTCGCGGCGCAGCAACGCCCGAGCTCTGGTGTGGTGGCCCAGCATCCGTTCGACCGCCGCCGTCAGCGCGACCACCTCGGGGCGGCGTTCGTGGTGCGGTGGCAGCCGGTGCAGCAACCGGTGGACGACCGTTCGCGCGTCGTGCGGCCGCCCGTCGGCCGTGGTGCAGCGGGCCAGTTGCAGTTCCAGCTCGCAGTGACGGGCTGAGTTCTCCAGGTCCGCCGGTAACAGCCTCACGGCCTCGGCCAGCATGCCCGCCGCGATCCCCGGCGCACGCCCGCGCAATTCGCCGGCGGCCGCCCCGAGCAGCGCGACCGCGTCGAGGTCGCCGACGACCGCGGACCGGGCGACGTGGTCCGCGCACACGGACAACGCCTCGCCGCGGCGTCGCAACACCCGGCCCGCGCGCGCGTGCACATCACGACGCCAACTCGCGCCCGAACTCGCGTAGACCGCTTGACGGACGAGATCGTGCCGGTAGGTGAACCGGGACAGCCCGTGCGGTCGGATGAGATCGCGCCGATGCGCCTCGTCCAGCTCGCGCGTGACCTCCACGTGGTCGATCCCGGCCACCTCGGCGACCAGGTCCGCGTCGAACGGATCGCCGATCACGGCCGCCGTCCGCGCGACCTCCTGCCCGGTGCGGGAAAGCCCGGCCAGTTCGGTCAGCAGCACCGCACGCAGCCGCGTACCGGCGGGCAACTCGCCCGCCGCCAGGGCACGCAGGTAGAACGGGTTACCGCCGCTGGTCCGGTGCAGGGCCGCCGCGCGGACGCGTGGCGTATCCGGCCCGAGCAGTTCCCGGCTCTGCTCCTCGGTGAGCGGCTCCAGCTCGACACGGCGCACGGCGGTGGTCCCCAGGGCGACGGCGGCCGCGAGCCGGGGATCGACCTGCCGCGGCCGGTAGGCCAGGACCAGCAGCACCCGCGCCCGCGGCGGGCGGCGGCACAGGTAAGCCAGCAGCTCCACCAACGCGGAGTCGGCCCGATGCACGTCGTCCAGGGCGAGCACGAGCCCGCGCCGCCGCCCCAGCCGTTCCAGCAGCCCGCGCACCGCGCGGTGCACCAGGTGCCGCTCGACCCGGTCACCGCGGAACGCGGCCAGGCCCGGGAAGACCTCGGCCAGCGCGGCGACCTCACCTCCGGCCAGGCCGTCGCGCCAGTCCCGGGCCTCGGTCACGTGGTCGTCCATCGCTTCGACGAACGCGCCGAACGGCGTGGCGTCCGTCGCCCGCCCGGTCAGCGTCGGGACGCCGTGTTCCCCGGCCTCTTCGACGGCCAAGGCCAGCAGCGAGGACTTCCCCATTCCGGGATCCCCCAGCAGTTCCAGCACCGCACCCGTCATCGTACGGGTGTTCTCCTCCAGCGCAGCACGAATTTCGGCGATCTCCGCCCGTCGTCCGATCAGCACCTCCAGACCTCCTCCCCCATGTCTCATAGGTACCCCGCCTACTCACGCAGATACGCGGGGATGTAGGTGGTTTCGCCGATGAACCGGACGGTCGCCCGCCGCTTGACTCGCCGGTCAGCGGCAGTGACGCCGCTTGCACGAGATGCGAGGAGATCTCATGGGGATTCACCGATTCAACGGGCGACGGCGCCATCGCGCGGGTGCCGCGGCCCTGACCCTGGCACTGTTGGCGGCACCGCTCTTCGCCGCACCTGCAACAGAAGCCGCACAGGCGGCGCAGTCGCACCGGTCAACGCTCAAGCTCCCGACGCTCGTCGAGCCCGAGACGGGTCCGGCCGGGACCACCACGTCGGTCGAGGGCGGCGAGCCCGCGGCGACGGGCATCGATCCGCCGTTCACCGGCTTGGACGAGACGGCGAACGGCGCCTCGGCCTCGGACTCCACCGTCGCGTCGGGCGCGACCAAGGTGCTGCAGGCGGTCAACCGGAGCCTGCGGATGACCAGCACGTCGGGTGGCAACGCCCAGGCGATGACCCTGGAGCAGTTCTTCGGCGCCGCCGGGCAGGGTGACATGTTCGACCCCAAGGTCCACTTCGACCGGAACGCGGTCGACCAGCGCTTCTACGTGGTCGCGTTGCAGGACCAGAACGTCGATGACGCCGATCCGACCAACGACTTCTCGGCGGTCCACCTGGCGGTCTCGCGCTCAGCGGCCCCATCGGGCCTGGATCCCGCGAACTGGTGCCGCTACGAGCTGGACGGGCTGGTCACCAGTCCGGCGACGAACAACCAGCCGAGCTTCGCCGACTTCCCCGGCCTCGGTGTCGGCGCGGACGGCATCGTGATCACAAGTAACCAGTTCACCGGCAAGACCTTCGCCGTCACCACGGTGCGCACGCTGGACAAGTCGGTGTACTCGCACAACGCCGTCTCGTGCCCGCTGGAACCGTACTGGGAGTTCGACGCGTCAAGCTCCTTCAACGACTTCACCGCGCACACCCTGCAACCCGCGCAGCACTACACGAACCCCACGTCGTTCCCCGGCCGTGCGAATCCCGTCTACCTCGTCAGCACGCGCCCCGATGTCGCGTCGAGCTCGTACCGGGTCTGGCGGATCGCCAACATCGCCCCGTTCAACCAGGCGAACCCACCGGTGCTGGAGAGCACGTCGGTGCCGTGGTCGACGTACAGCGTGCCGCCCAACGCGCCGGGCGGGGCGGGTGGCGCGAAGGTCGACACCGGTGACACCAGGATCCTCCAGGTGGCCGGTGTCGGCGACGCGATCACCGCCGCGCACACGATCTCCTGCCAGTTCACCAACGGCACGCCCCTGGAGTCCTGCCTGCGCGTGGTCCGGCTCGTCATGGGTCAGAGCGCGGGAGGTGTGATGACCGCGACCAAATCCGAGCTTCAGGGGCTCGGCGGTGGCGACAACGCCTTCTACCACCACCCCGGCGTCGCGGTGAACAACAACAACCAGACCGCCGTGGTTTTCCTGGCCAACCTCCCCGGCAACGCGCACCGGATCAGCTCCAGGGTGGCGGTGAAGGCCCTCGGCGCCGGGTTCGGCGCCTCGGTCACGCTGACCGACGGGACATGTGCAAGGGCGCCGGTCAACGTGGGTGACGCCGTGCGGTCGGGCGACTACACCGGCGCGCAGACCGCGGTCGACGGCACGGCGTTCTGGGTCACCGCTGAGCACGCCGAGCTGATCGGCGGTGTCTGCCGCTGGAAGACCCGCGTCACCCGCGTGACGCCCTAGTCCACACAGGACTCCGTGAGAGAGGAAGCACCATGGCACCGCTGATCGCGGACCTGGCGATGCACATGCTGGACCTGACCCGGGTGACGAGCAACGCGCCCGCTTTCGGGCCGCACGAGCCGCTGCGCGTTGACATCGTCCCCGGCTTCCAGGCGCCCTCCGCGCTGGACGGCCTGCTGGCTTCCGGCCAGGGCCTGTTGCGCCTGTCGGTCGAGTACAAGATCATGCGAGACTCCACCCAGCTCATCGAGGGCGCCGACCACGACTTCGTCAGGACACCGAAGCCGTACGCAGGCGCGGCCGAACTGCTGTCGACGGCCTTCCTGCTCAAGCCCCGGTTGCGGTTCGTGTCCGCCGCTCAGCCGAAGGAGCTCGACTTCTCGACGCTGGAGCAGCACAAACTCCAGGTCAGCCTGGTGATCACCACGCCTGAGATCACAGACGAAGATGGCAAACCAGTGGTCCAGGCCAGCCGGGTGCTCGAAATCCCGTTCTTCCTGCCGACCATCGACATCCCGCTCCCGCTCATGCCGGCGGTGTGCGTCTGCTCGAAGTTCAAGAACCTGTCGACTGGAGCGGGATCGCAATTCCTGGTGCTGGCCGCGCCCGGCGGACCGAGCACCGTGAGCGAGCTGGCAGCGACGTACAACCAGGTGATCGGGACGTTCATCGCCGTGCGAGGCGTGCTCGACGTGGTGTCGGTCGTCCTGAACCCGCTCAAGAAGCTCGTCGACACGCTAGCCGCACTGCCCGAGCCGTTCGTCAGCACGGACGAGTGGGTGCTGGACTTCGACGACTTCGCGGACTTCGACGACGAGATGAGCTCGTTCCTGCTGATCGCGCCGACCGGCACCGCGCTGCAGTTCTCCAACGAGGCGAACCCCACGTCGTGGGACGTCAGCAGCGACATCGGCATCAAGACGTACTGGCCGATCGACCTGCTGCAGCTCGTCGACCTGGGTAGCGACGACGACGTCGCGAAAAAGGTCAAGGGGTACGTGCGGGAGAAGCTCGGCCTCGCTTCCGCGGAGATCGAGGCCTTGCGCACGGCGGTCGCCACGGCGAACGGAATCGCCGTGGACGACGGTCTCCAGCTCGGCCTCGCCGTCCTCTACGTCGACAACCTGGGCACCGACCCGGACGAGAACCCCGACTACGACCGCGTCAAGTCGCTCCTGTACTACGAGACCGCCGGCGACACGCAAGAGGAAGTCCACGACGACGTCGAGTCGGCCCGCTGGGTGCCCGCCCACTTCGGACTCTGAGGAGGATCCCATGTGGACTCAGCTCAACGTGTGGGTCATGCGGGGCGAGAACGCGTGCCTCGTCGACGACAACGGGAACTGGACCGTGTTCACCACCGACGCGCACGGGAAACCGTTCCTCTGGAAGGGCGTCCCCTACGCACAAGGACTGCGGCTGTCCCAACCCGGGCACCTCGCGGTGGAGATCCCGCCGGGCGCCTACGTCGTGTGGGCGGAGCGTGAGGAGGACCAGGCCACCATCCGCACCCACAAGGCGGTGGTGCAGGTGGGCTTCGAGCCCCAGGTCGGCGTCCGCCTGCTGCCAGACGTCCGACGCGGCGACCCGGACCCGCATGACTGCGCCGTCGCCATCACCGGCGTGGTGGGAGTCGGCTCACCCACACCGGGCGTGGTCCGGGTGACCGGCACGGCGTCCGGGTGCGACCAGCTCCAGGTGACGGTCTCCGGCAGCGGCGGCTCGAAGTCGCGGCAGGTGGCCGTCGACGCGAACGGCGAGTGGACGGCCGAGCTGGCCGAGGTACCAGGCATCGCGTGCGGCAGGCCGGCTTCCGCCCGGGCCGCGTGCGCCTCCGACCCGAACTGCCGGGACACCGTGGAGGTCGAACGCCTCGAGTGCGTTCCGGGGACCGGGCCGGGCACGGCCTGACCGAGGTTCGGACCGCAGGTCGGTCCGCCTCTGCACCGAGGCGGACCGACCTGCGGGAAACCGGGGAGGGACCACCGGGCGTTCGTAGGCGCGCCCTGCCGGGCGCCGCGGGCGAACCCGTGCCGGCGCAGCCCGACCTCACACCCTGCCCGGTCATGTCCACCTCGACGACCAGCCGGATCAGCTCCGCCACCGCCCGACGGGTCCACGACGGGCCGCCGATCAGCAACTCCTCCGGGGTGCGGTCGGCCATCCCGCGGACAGCGTGCCCCCGATCCTCCGGGCCGATCGGCTCGGGAGGACCCGGCCACCCCCTGCGAGTCGCCAAGCCGTCGCGTCCGTCCCGCCGGTAGGCACACCACCCGCTGTCCACCAGGCGTTCGGAGAGCCTCGACCACGAGCGATCAACGTGCGAGAAGGCGATCACTTTCGACTCGAAAACAAACGAAGAGTGCTCGTATCTGCGGTACGCGTTTCACTGGGTTGGCGGACGGTCGCGCGGGCCGAAATCGATACGATTCGAAATACGCACACTTCGTCCATACCGGCGAACGGAGCACGATCGTGTCGAATTCGGTGTTCGCATGGGGATACAGCGACGGGGGCGCGTTCGGTGACGGCACCACGGTCGGCCACCCGGTGCCGACGCAGACCAAAGGTGTCGGCGGAAACGGGTTCCTGACCGGGATCAAAGCGGTCTCCGCAGGCCGGCACAGCATGGCCCTCGCGACCGACGGCACGGTGTTCGCCTGGGGCGACAACGGCGAAGGCCAACTCGGCAACGGCACCACGGTCGACGCGTGGACCCCGGTGAAGGTGCAGCTCCCCAACGCCGCCGGCCCGTTGCGGGACATCAAGGCGATCTCCGCCGGCAAGGCCTCGGAGGCCTACACCGTCCACAGTCTGGCCTTGGACGCCCACGGCAAGGTGTGGAGCTGGGGCAACAACACGCACGGCGAACTCGGCGACGGCACGTTCGTCCAGCGCACCAACCCGGTACAGGTCACCTCGTTGACCAACGTGGTACAGGTGAGCGGGGGACTCGCCTGCTCGCTCGCCGTCCACTGGACCGGCAAGGTGTTCGCCTGGGGTGCCAACAGCCACGGGCAACTCGGCAACGGCGGCACCACAGGCCAGAACAAACCCGAAGCGGTGTGGAACGTCGACAGCAACGGCGCCGCCGATGTGCTCACCGGAATCGCGTCCGTGTCCGTGGCGAACCACGCACTCGCCGTGAGCGTGAGCGGCAAGTTGTACGCATGGGGCGACAACAGCCACGGGCAACTCGGCATCGCCAATCCGTCGGCGCAATACACCCCGGTCGAATCATGGCTGACGCCGACCGCCGCGGCCTCCGCCGGGTATCGGCACAGCCTCGCACTCCGGACCGACGGCTTGGTCTTCGCCTGGGGCGACAACAGCCACGGGCAACTCGGCGACGGGACGACCACCTCCCGGCACACCCCCATGGCGGTGAAGGCCCCCGTCGGCGATCCACCCGGCGCGAAGTACCTGACCAGGATCATAGCGATCGCGGCCGGTTACTACTCCAACTGCGCCCTGCGTGCGGACGGGAAGCTGTTCACCTGGGGCGACGGTGCTTCCCTCGGCGACGGCAGCAACAGCAACAGCGCGACGCCGGTACAGGTAAGCAACCTCAGTGGCGTGACGAGTGTGCACGCGGGCACAACCCACTACGTGGCGGCCGTGTAGACCGGTACAGGCGCAGCGTGAAAGCAGACCACAGGAGGGTGATCGGCATCTGAGTTCCTCGACGTTGCGATCTACCTGCATTCACGGGAGCGGAGGTCGCTGTGAGGTTCTCGATCAGGGTCGCGCCAGGACGAAGACGCCGACCGGCAGCCGGTTGTGGTGCTGGAGGACGCCACCGCTTGGCGCATCGCGGTGCCGATGTCCGCCGACCCCGCCGGGTACCTGCCCGGTGCCCGCGAACTCGGCCGCACCGACCTGCTGTGATGTGCGCGGATCCGGGTGCGTTCCGGTGTTGCGTGCGGTTGATCTTCCGCTCACGTGGTGTGTCGACAGAGGAGGCGCCGGTGGCGGGGTTCGATCATTCCCTGGCGTGCGGCTGCGACTGTTAGGGGGCCTTGTCCTCAGGACGTGGCGGGGACCAACGTGGCCGAGGAGCTGCGGAAGCTGGCAGAGCGACCGAGCAGGTCCAGGCGAGCATCCGTCGGTAGCCGCCGCGGTCGTCGGGAACTCGGCGCCTCCCCTGACGCGCCGAGGGTGTCGACCACGGCGGCGGCGTGAAAGTCCTTGTGGGTGTGGGGATGGCTGGGCCGCTACGGCTACCGCACCCACTACTTCGTCACAGCCCCGATCATCGTCCTGCCCCCTGTCCGCAGGCGCCGCCTACACCGTCGGGCAGATCCCCACCGGCCTCGGGCAGCACACCCGGACCCCGTAGCGGCGGAACAACGGCAGCAGCCGCGCCAGTCCCCCGCCGGCGAACGCCCGCCCGTACTTCCCCGCCGCGGACCACGATGGAGGATTTCATGCCTTCGTCCGCCTTGACGCGCCTCTCATCCGAGTCGGGCGGTCGGTGTGGTGTCCGCGGGCTACGGCGGCCACGTGACTGCGGAGGCGACGAGGGATGGCGACTGACGTGATCGTTTGAGCGGCTGTGGATTCTCGTCCAATCGGGACGAACGGGCAAGGGTGGCGGGCGGCTAAATATGTTGGCGCTAACATTAGCATTCGGGCCGTTTGGGGTCGGTGCGGTGGCGGTCTCTTCCGGGTAGCGCTGCGGTATTTCGGGAACACGCACGGAGAAAGCTACTCCATCCAGTGGAATTCAGCAGAAGACTTCTTGTGAACGTAAACACGGGACTGCCACACTTCTGCTCGGCACGGCCAGGCGTCCTTCGAGCGCCGGTGTCGTGCCCGGTAGCCCCGCCGCCGCGTGGTGCCGTCCACTCACATGCATTCGAACCGGATCGATTCTGCCTACCCGGTCGGAGTTCTCATGGTTCAGCGGCGAACTGTCCTCCTCGTCCCCGCTCGCGCCTGGTCGCGTGTGTCCCCCTTTCCGGACGATGGCGGCGATCGGGGTGCGTCGGTGATGTCGGACCTGCGGAACGAGGTGCACTGAGCACACCCCTGGGCACGGCTTCTGGGGCGTCGTCCGGGTGGGGCGGGTGGCGGCGGCCGTGAGTTCTGGGGTCGTGTCGACGCGCGGGGGTGGATCGCTTGTCTGTGTCTGCTCGGCCGCCACAGCGGTCTGACCGAACCCAGGGAGAGGAGCGTCGATGATGGCCGGTCGGCCCGTTCGTGTGGCGGTGGTCGGTCTTGGCTTCGGTGCCGAGTTCATCCCGATCTACCAGCGTCATCCGCAGGCGGAGCTGGTGGCGGTCTGTCGGCGGGATCGCGCCGGTCTGGACGAGGTGGGTGACCGGTTCGGTGTGGGGAAGCGGTACACGGACTTCCGCGAGTTGCTCAGGGATCCGGAGGTGGACGCGGTTCACATCAACTCGCCGATCCCGGATCACGCGTGGATGACGGTCGAGGCGTTGGAGGCGGGCAAGCACGTGGCCTGCACGGTGCCGATGGCGACGAGTGTGGAGGACTGCGGGCGGATCGTGGCCGCGGTCGAGCGGACGGGTCTGCGGTACATGATGATGGAGACGGTCGTCTTCTCCCGCGAGTACCTGTACCTCAAGCGGCTCCACGATTCGGGTGGGCTGGGCAGGCTGCAGTTCCTGCAGGCGAGTCACATGCAGGACATGGACGGCTGGCCGGGTTATTGGCCGGGGTTGCCGCCGATGTGGTACGCCACGCACTGCGTGGGTCCGGTGCTCGCGCTCGCCGACGCCAGTGCCGAGGTCGTCTCGTGCTTCGGTTCCGGCACGATCCGCGAGGAGCTGGTCGGGCGGTACG
>NZ_BAAGTN010000016.1:0-30954 GCF_054781895.1 Saccharothrix stipae
CCAGACCCGAACACCGCCAACAAAGCCGCAGCTCAACAGCACCTAACGAAGTCCTACTAGTGCATGGGGCCTTCGACGGGGAGGATTCCGGCGGCTCGCAGGAGGTCCCACGCTTCGGAGGTTCCGGACCCGGCGTAGCCGCGGTGGGCGAGGTTCCAGCTTCGCAGTGCGAACAGGTCCTCGACGGTCAGGTGCTCGGGGTTGCGGCCGGTGTGCAACACCATCTTGGTGATCGCCGAGACGCCGGTGAGGAACTGGCGCGTGCTCATGTGGTCGCGCACGTCGGCCTGTTCGATGCGAGCGAATACCTCCGGCGAGAACATCGCCCGGGTCGACTCGAGCACCCGCGCGGACTTGAGGCGGGAGAGGAGGTCGTAGTCGGGCAGTACCACCCGGCACAGCAGCAGGCAGGTCAGCCCGAGCAACGTTTCGGTGCGCTTGGCCGTCGGGGTGCGGGTGTCCCCGATGTCGGCGTCCTCGATCGACTGCATCCAGTTCTTGTCCGCGTCCGCCCCGGCGGCCCGCCATCGCTGCTGCCAGGTGTCCCCGGGATGGGTGAGCAGCCAGTGGAGGATCGTGCGCGCACCCCGCTGCGCCACCCCGGCCCGCTTGTCATCAGCACCGGGCATGACCGGCAACTGCCACACCACGGCGAGCACTTCGGCCGGGGACAAGTGGTCCGCGGGACCAGCCGTCCGAGCCGGGGGCGGGGGCCGGTGGCTGATCAGGACGGTTCCCGAGGTCCGGCGCGAGGCGCCGGTGACGATCCGGCTCACCGGGGTTCGCCCCCGAACAGGATCGCCAGGTCGGCAGCCGCGTACCCTGCCGCGACCGGCGCAGGCGGCTCCTGCGTCCGCTGCTCCCGCTCGGCCAGATGGTCGAGCACCCGTCGTAGCACTTTGGCCTCGTCCTCGACGGTGTAGACGTCGGCGGTAGTGGACAGGTGGGTGTGGCCGAGGATGACCTGCACGTCCCGCATCGAGAGGGTCCGGTCGCGGGCCATGCGCAGCGCGGCGGTGTGCCGCAGGTCGTGCATGGTCCAGTTGGTGCCCAGCGCGGCGTTGAGCCGCCGCCAGACCGCGCGCAAGGCCTCGTAATCCAGTGGCCGCCGACGCAGGCCGTCGCCGTGGTCGCGGCGGCGCAAGGTCCACCAGATCGGCTCGTCCAGGGCTGGCGGGTCACCGAGGTCGGCCAGGTAGAGACGCAGCCAGACAAGCGACTCCGCGCTGACGGGCAGCCACTGCTCGGCCTTGGTGCCCTTGCGGATCACCCGAACGAGCTGATCGCCCCAGGCCACGTCCGCCCCACGGATCCCGAGCAGTTCGGTCGCGCGAGCCGCGCAGCTGACGTCCATCGCCATCAGCGCCCGGTCCCGATTGGACCGCAGCCCGGCGAACACGTCGTTCCAGCGATCGTCGGGCATCTCCCGCGGACGTCGTTTCGGCAGCTTCGGGTTGTACCGGATCTTCCCTTCCGGACCGAAAGGCTCCAACGGGTTGTGGTGCGCGTGCGGTCGCCGTCCCCGATGACTCCGGTCGAGCTGGACGGGGTTGATCAGCGGTCCTTCCCGCACGTCCTCGACCCAGAACTCGTAGAACGCCCGGATCACCGCGTTGGAGTGCCTGATGGTGCGCGGTTCGTAGCGGTCACCGAGGTGCCGCTTGCGGGTGATCGGGTTGATCGTCCCCGCCGTGATCGCCGAGGCCGTTCTCGGTGACCGACGCGGTTTGGTCGCCTGCTTCATCCACAGCACCAGGTCGCGGACCTCGGCCGGGGTCGCCTTGTCCCACTCCACATCGATGGCTCGCAACCATCGCCACCAGCGCACCAACGCGTAGCAGTAGCTGCGCACCGAACTCACGCTCGTGTCTCCGGCGACGAAGTCCGTCAAATACCGCCGGATCGGCGCCACCGGCACACCGGCGTCGTCGATCACCAGCCACGGCACCGGCCCTTCGGCCCGGGCCACCCGGCCCCACCTGGGCAGCCTGATGGCCGCGATGTCCCGGCCAGCATCGTTGAACAAACCCCACACCACCTTCTCGATCGAGGTGGACGAGGTCTACCGGTCAAGCTCCACCGACCGAGTCGACTACCTCGGCGTGTCGTTCCTTAGTCCGGTCAACAGGCTGCAGGTGGGTGTACGGGGTGCCCTCCGCGGCGAGCTCCCGGATCCGTTCGATGCCCTGCGCGGCTTCCAGGTGGATGACCGACGCCACCACCAGCACGCCCAACCACGTCCACGACCACGTCGAGATCGGGGTAACCAGAGCGGTGGCGAGCAGGACGGCGTACGCGAGCACCTGAACGGTGACCACGTACGCGAGCACGCCGCCGGGCAGCGACCATAGTGCCCAACGGCGTGGGTCCAGCCGACTCACGCTCTCTCCACTTATGCACACCTGAACACTGTTTCCCTACCGTGTCGTCATGATCAACGAGCGGTGGCACGTGTGCTTCGCACGACGGGACCTTCCGGATCGACCGGTGTTCCAGGAGCACATCGAGGACTGGGAGGAGTGGCTCGACGGTGCGGGCATCATCGAGGGGACGCCGTTTCTGTTGTCGCCGTCGTTCGAGTACGACGTCGAGCTGAACTCGTTCTTCCTGTCCGAGGACATGCAGGGCCGGCCGCAGAACACCTTGGATGCCTACGTCCGGGATCTGGCGGGGTTCTTCACGTTCCTGTGGGTGGCGCGCGGTCGACGGGGCTAGCGGGATGCGCGGACGGAGGATCACCTGGCCTACAAGGCGTGGCGGCAGCAGGAGTTGCGGCGGTCGGGCGGCACGTGGGGGCGTGAGGTGGCCACGGTCAACGTCTTCTTCGACTGGGCTTGGCGGGCGGGGGTCGGCCCGGTGAACCCGATCCCGCAGCGGGCGGCGCGGCCGTTGCCCGCCGGGCTGGTCGGGCGGCGGCAGGCCGGGGCGACGACGCCTGCGACCGCGCCGCACCACGTCCGGCGGGAGCGGGTCCGGTGGTTGCCGCCGGCGTCCTACCGCAGGTGGCGGGACGTGGGCTTGCGGGGCTACGAGAGCGAAGGGCTGCCGCAGCCGCGGTTCCGGGGTCGGTGGGCCGGACGCAACGCCGGCTTCGCCGATCTGTTGGTGCGCACCGGGATGCGCCTGTCGGAGGCGGCGTCGTTGACAGTGTTCGAACTGCCTGCCCATCCGGCCAGCCCGCGCGCGGGCTATCAGCGTTTCTGGCTGCCGGCCGACGTCGCGAAGTGGGGGTCGGCCCGCTGGGTCTATGTCCCGACGTCCCTGGTCAGCGAACTGGCGGCCTACCGGGAGTGGGATCGCCCGGAGGCGGTCGAGACGGCCCGGTCACGGGGCACCTATCGGCGGATGCGCCGACCGTTGGTGATCGAGGACCCGGACCGGCCGTGGGTGTCGGTGCCGGGCCGGCACGGGTCGCGGCAGCGGGTGCGCCTGGAACGGCTGACCCCGCAGGAGCGGCGCAGGGTCCTGGTCGAGACGCCCGCGGGGGTGGAGCCGGCGGCGTTCTGGTTGACCGAGGACGGGCTGCCGGTGGCGGTGTCGACCTGGAAGACCCTGTTCGTCCAGGCCAACGCCCGCTGCTCGAAGCGCGGGCTGGACCTGCGGTGTCACCCGCACATGCTGCGGCACACCTTCGCGGTGGTCACCCTGGAGCAGTTGCAGCGCGGTCACCTGCGGGACCTGGCGGCGATGACCGCCGGTCAGCGTTCCCATTACACGAAGGTGTTCGGCGACCCGCTGAACTGGGTCCGGATGCGGCTGGGCCACCGCTCGGTGGTGACCACACAGATCTATCTCGGCTGCCTGGCGGAACTGGAGATGGAAACCCGGCTGGCACTGGTCCCTGACGACTGGGACGACCCCCGCGACCTGCCCCCGCCGTTGATCATCCCCGACGACCCTGCCTCGGCCAACGCCGACCGGGCGCAGGGCGAATCGAAGGCGACGGTATGAACGCCGACGCCCGCGGCGCCACCGGACCTAATCGGCGGGCGCCCATGCCGCAGGGTCGCTTCGACGCCCCCGCCTCCCCGGGCCCCGCCGTGGGCCACAACGGCCAGGTCGTGCGGTTCTTCGGCGACGACGGCCGCAGCGCGGAGTTCCCGCTGGCCCGCCTGGCGATCCTACCGGGCTGGACGGACGCTCTCGGCCGTGCCTTCGCCGCCCGCGTCG
Organism: Saccharothrix stipae; assembly: GCF_054781895.1. NCBI lineage: Bacteria > Bacillati > Actinomycetota > Actinomycetes > Pseudonocardiales > Pseudonocardiaceae > Saccharothrix > Saccharothrix stipae. The sequence continues at coordinate 4,171 of NZ_BAAGTN010000016.1, forward strand.
GTCCTGCCGGGCAGGCCCGTACGCACCGGACCGCGACCAGTGTGTGGTCGGCGACGGTGAGGTTCGCCGAGCACCTGAGCGCGCTGCCCGAGCCGCCGGCCGACCCGGCGCGGCTGCGGCCGGAACACCTCACGGGCTTCGCAGCCGAAGTCCGACGGGCCTACGTCAAAGACCGCAACGCCTGGTCCTACCTCGATCGTGCCCTGTCTGTGTTGCGGCTTCCGCCCGTTGTCGACATGTTGGCCGCGAACACCCGGGACTACCTGGACACACCTCGCGAGCGCGGGCCGCGGCCCGCCGGCGGGTCCGGGTATTCCGACGGTGAGCTGCACCGGCTGATCGCGCGGCTCCGTCGGGACGTCGCGGCGATCCGCGACCGCGTGCAGGCCGGTCAGGATCTCGTGGAGCGCTTCCACCGCGGCGATGTGGCGCCGCAGGAGCGGGAACGGGCCCGGCTGCTGGCCGGGATCGCGGAGACCGGCGTTGTCCCGCCGGTGGGTGAGCTGGACGTCTGCCGGGCCGGGCCGGCTCGGCGGGGGATCGCCGGGCAGCTGTTCCTGACCCCGCCCGACATAGTGCCGATCTCGGCGCTGCTCGTCGTCTTGTCGGCACGCAACATTGAGACGATCAAGGAACTACCGGCGGAAGGCCGCGTCCTGCAGGACCGGGCGGTGGAGGTAGTGCTGACCAAGCGTCGACGCGGGGCCGGGAGGTGGTTCGAGACCGCGCACTGGGAAGTCGGGCCGTCCGGCCGGGAACTGCACCACCCGGGAGGGTTGTTCCTGCTGGTCGGGAGGTTGACGGCGCTGAGCCGGTCGTTCAGCGGCGTGGAACGGCTCTGGGCGGTCTGGCGCAACGGGATGCGGTCCGGGGTGAGCGGGGTCGACGAGCACTACGACCCCTTCGCCACCGACCTGCAATGGCCGGGTGCGCTGCCCGCCGACTGGTCGCGGGCCCAGGACGAGCTCTGGGCGGACCCGGTCGGCGACGAGCCCCCGACGCGGTTGGTGCTGGACTGCGCGCGGCTGAGGAAGAGCGTGGAGGTCCGGCGCACCCGGCAGGTCGGCGGGCACCTGCCGTCGGCGACCCGGTCCAACACATACCCGGTGCTGTTCGCCAACTACCTGCGTGGCGACGCCTCGGTGGGCGAGTGGGCGCAACAGACCGTGTCCGAAGCACTGGTCGAGGCCGAGGACGCGGTCCTGGCGGCGCACCGGGCAGCCCTGGCCCGCGCGGGTGGACACCTGACGGTGGTCCCGGGCGAGGCCACGGCGGAGTCGATCCGGCGGGCCGGTGTCGGGCCGGAGCAGGCCGAACGCATCGCCTCGGGCGGCCAGGACGCCGCCTGGAACGCCTGCGCCAATCCCGAACGGCACCCGGAGACCGGCACGGTCTGCCGGACGGTGTCGCTGCTGGACTGCTTTCACTGCGGCAACTGCGTCGTGACACGCGAGCACCTGCCGCGGCTGCTGGCCCTGCTCGACGCCCTGCACCAGCGCCGCCGACAGCTCGGCGAGCAGGACTGGTGGCACCGCTACGGGCCGACCTGGGTCGCGCTGCGCCGCGACATCCTCGACGGCCGCCACTTCACCGAGACCGAGATCGCCCACGCCCGCGGCGTCCCCGCGACCGAAGCCCTGCTCGACCTGGTCGAGAATCCCTGGGAGAACACGCCGTGACCAGCCCCGCCTACCCATCCCCGGCCGGCGACGCCGCTACCGACCCGCACCCGTGGGACGAGGTGTTCGTCCTGCGCGAGTACGACCTGCGCGACGGCATCGACCTGGAACAGACCTCGCGCTTCCGCGACGAGATCTGGTCGCTGGGACCGGGGATACACCAGACGCACGGGCAGCGATCGCGCGTGCACTTCGCCTCCTTCCCGCGCCGCTACCGCCAGCTGGCCAAGGAACTGCTGTGCGCCTACATGGCCATGCCCGTCCCGGCCGGCGGACGACGATTGAAGCTGCCCAGCATCGAGGGCGAGGTTGTCGAGCTCAGGCGGTTCCTGACCTGGATGGACGACCGGCCCGACGCCCCCGACCTCGCGACGCTGACCGGCGCCGACCTGCGTGCCTACTCCGGACACGTGGGGGCCGCGCTGCGGGAGGCGCCGTCGACAGGACGCGCGCGGTCGGCGGTCCGCCGGATCTGGCGGCACCGCAACACCCTGCCCGGCGACCGACTGCTGCTCGATCCCCATCACGTCGAGGGCTGGTTGCCCCGCAACCGCCGGCAGCGAGGCGAGAACCGTCACGACCGGCTGCCTGAACAGGTCATGGGACCACTGATCGGCTGGGCCACCCGCTTCGTCGACGTCTTCGCCCCCGACATCCTCGCCGCGGCGCGGATGTGGTCCCGCCGCCGTGACACCGACCCGCCGCCGCTGTCTCCCGACCCGCGCGGCCCGGAGCTGGCCTCCGCGCTGGAACACCTGCTGGACCACCACATCCAGCAGAACCTGCCCCTGCCCGGCTACCGAGGACAGGTCAACTCCAGCGAGCTGGCCAGAACCCTCGGATGCTCGCCCACGACCCTCACCCGCAGCCGTTCCCCTCACGTCCTGCGCATCCACGCCGTCGCCGACCTCGTCGGGGTCGCCGAGGACTCCTACTACGCCACACCGGTCCACGGCCTGCTCGATGGACGCCCCTGGCTGGACCGGATCGCCCTCGGGCAGGGCGACGACGGCCTGGCCGTGCTGGGCTGGATGCTCCAGATCGCCTGCTACACCCTGCTCGCGTTCTACTCCGGAATGCGCGACAGCGAGATCAAACACCTCCGGCGCGGAGCCCTGCGCGTCGAGCGCTCCGCAGACGGCGTCGCCTACCGCTGGAAGGTGCACTCGCTGGCGTTCAAGGGCGAACACGACCAGAAGGGCACACCCGCCGTCTGGGTGGTCGGTGACGCGGCCGGACGAGCGATCGGAGTCCTGGAGGCCCTCCAGCCCGCCGGCACGCAGATGCTGTTCCAGACACGCCCCTACGGCAGCGGCTGGCGCGAGGACCTCGTCGGACGGACCCCGGCGTCGAAGAACACCAACCGGGCGCTCAATCGGTTCGTCGGTTGGGTCAACGACTACTGCGCGCGGCGAGACCGCCAGGACGGCATCCCGGAGGTCGAGGGACGAGCCTGGAGGTTGAAGACCAGCCAGTTCCGACGCACGCTGGCCTGGTTCATCGCCCGCCGCCCCGGCGGCGCCATCGCCGGGGCGATCGCATTCCGGCACCAGGCGATCCAGATGTTCGAGGGGTACGCGGGCACCAGCGAATCCGGGTTCCGCGCCGAGGTGGAGAGCGAACAGGCCCTGGCCCGCGGTGAGTTCCTGCTTCAGATGGCCGATACCTACCACCACGAGCACCTCGTCGGACCCGGAGCCGAGGAAGCCGGGCGGCGGCTGGAGCAGTTCGGCCTCCGCGCGGACGGGTTCGCCGGCACGGTGGTCACAGACGAACGCCGCCTGGCCCGGCTGATGAAGCGGCACGACCCCGCCATCTATCCCGGCACCTACGTCACCTGCGTCTTCACCCACGACAAGGCCCTGTGCCGCAAAAAGGCTGACAGCACCGGCGTCCTGCTGCCCGAACTGGGCGACTGCAAGCCGCTCACCTGCGGCAACGCCGCCCTCACCTGCGAGAACACAGCCCGATGGCAGGCCGAGTCCGACCGGATCGACAGCCAACTCGCCCACCGACCTCGGCTACCACCGCTGCTGGAGCACCGACTGACCCAGCGCCGCGACCAGATCAACGCCTTCCTCGCCCGACACCGTCCCGGAGCCCAGCAGTGAGCCGCCGCGTCGACCTACCCGACCACGACACCGTCCGCGCCGCCATGGCCGAGGTGATCCGGACTGCCCGAGACGACGGCCGCAAGCCCACTGTCGTCGCCTTGGCCCACGAGATCGGCCTCAACAACTCGACCTTCTGGCGCCACTTTCCCGACCTCGCCAGCGAACTCGTCGCCCAGGCGCGGGACCACACCATCGTCGAGCAGGCCCAACCCGGGCGATATGACCAACTCGCCGCCGAACACGCCCGGCTCAAGCGAGCTCATGCCGAACTCCAACACGATCATGACCGGGCCAAAGCCGTCATCCAACGCCTGTCTCTGGACAACCACCGACTCCGCCAACAGATAGAGGGAGCCGCCAAGATCATCCCCATCCATCAGAAGCGCAAGCAGGGTTCTCAAGACGAACACTGACTCCCGCGCTTCCACGACCTGATCGGCCCGGACGAACGTCGCGCGCTGACCCCGCTGTTCTGGACCCACGTCAACCCCTACGGCCGGTTCCGCCTGGACATGGACACCCGCCTGGACTTCGCCGCCGGACGCGGACCGGCGGTGACCGGGTGAACGCGCCGACCGGCGAACTGGACGGCGACACCGCCGAGTACCTGGTCCGGCAGGTCGAGCAGGAGCGCGCGGACGGCACGCTCGCGGGCATGGACGGCGAGAGCGCGGCGCGCTGGATCGCCGAACGGCTCCGCTACCTGGCCCGGAACACCCAGGGATCGTCGACGTCGAGGACGACCGGGGCGGGGAAGCCGACGGGCTTCCCCCGTGGCGGCCGGAGCCGTCGTTATGCGGGTGGGCCGATGCCAGTCGGGTGAATTCGGCCGGCACCGACCGGACGCGGAGGCGCGGCGGTGCCACGCTGTGCGCCATCGGCCCAAAACCGGACCGGGAGGTGGCCCGCAGTGGTGACGCCCGAGCTGCGGCAGCCCGATGACCCCGCGGAGGACGACCCGCCGCCCGACGCAGGCGACGACGGCCCGGCGCAGGTCGGCAACACGGTGTCGGGGATTGTGGGCGTGGTGGTGCAGGCCGGTGTGGTGCACGGTGACGTGTCGCTGCACGCCGCGCCGCTGCCGCCCGCGCCGGTGGTGCCGCGGCAGTTGCCCGCCGCGCCGGCCTTGTTCGCCGGGCGGAGCGCGGAGCTGGCCCGGCTGGACCGCGTGCTGACCGCCACCACAGCGCCCGCCGACCCGGCGGGTGCGAGGCAGGGCGCGACGGTGCTGGTCTCGGCGATCGGCGGTGCCGGGGGCATCGGCAAGACCTGGCTGGCGCTGGCCTGGGCGCACCGCCGGCTGGAGCGGTTCCCCGACGGGCAGCTGTTCGTGGACCTGCGCGGCTTCAGCCCCACCGGCGAGCCGGTGCAGCCGGCGGTGGCGGTACGCGGGTTCCTCGACGCCCTGGGCGTCGAGGCGAACCGCATCCCCGCCGACCTCGACGCCCAGGCCGCGCTGTACCGCAGCCTGGTGGCCGGACGGCGGATGCTGGTGGTGCTGGACAACGCCGCCACCAGCGACCAGGTCGCACCCCTGCTGCCCGGCTCGCCGTCCTGCACGGTGCTGGTCACCGGCCGTCACCGGCTGGCCTCGCTGATCGACCGGCACGGCGCCCGCCACCTGCCCCTCGGCGTCCTCACCTACGAGGAGGCCCGCACGCTGCTGGTCGCCCGCCTGGGCGCCGACCGCGTCGCCGCCGAACCCGAGGCGGTGGACGAGCTGATCGGGCTGTGCGGGGGCCACCCGCTGGCCCTGGCGATCACCGCGCGCACCGCCGAGCCCCACCCCGACGTCGCGTTGGCCGAGGCCGCCGCCGAACTGCGCGACCTCGGCATGGAGGCGCTCGACCACGACACCGACCCGGCCGCCAGCCTGCCCACCGTGCTGTCCTGGTCCCTGCGCCACCTCACCGACACCCAACGCACCGTGTTCGCGCTGCTGGGCATCGCCCCCGGTCCCGACACCACCCCGCCCGCCACCGCCGCCCTCACCGGCCTGCCCGACCGCACCGCCCGCAGGACGCTGAGCGGGCTGGAGAACGCCTCGCTGCTGGAACGACGGCCCGGCGGCCGGTACGCCATGCACGACCTGGTCCGCGCCTACGCTGCGGACACCGCCCACGGCGCCCTGTCCAACGACGTGCGGGAGGCGGCGCTGATACGGGTAGTGGACTTCCACCTGCACACCGCCCACACCGCCGACCGTCTCCTGGAACCCCACCGCCTGCTGCTGCCACCCGAGACACCCACGTCCGGCGTCCCAGCGCTCTCACTGCACGACGCCGTGATCGCGATGGCCTGGCTGGACGCCGAGCACGCCACCCTGCTGGCCGCCCAACGCACCGCCGCCGCCCTTGGCCGCCATGCGGTCGTCTGGCATCTCGCCTGGAACCTCACCAGCTTCCACGCCCGGCAGGGGCACCTGCGCGACGAGCTCGCCTGTTGGCGGGCGGCCCTGGACATCGCCGAACACCTGCCCGACCCCGCCACCCGCATCCGTACCCACCGACGCCTCGGCGGCGCCTGGTCTCGGTTGGACCTGCACGAGCAGGCCATCGAACACCTGGACCGGGCCCTCAACCTGGCCGAGTGTCACCAGGACCCCGCCGAACAGGCCCACACCCACCATGAGCTCGCGAACGCCTGGGAACGGCGGGGAGACGACCGGCGGGCCCTGGACCACGCCCGGCACACCCTCGACCTCCACCGCCGCCTCGACCAGCCGGTGGGGGAAGCTGACGCGCTCAACATGGTGGGCTGGTACGCCGCGCGCCTGGGCGAGTACGACACCGCCCGCACCCACTGCCACGCCGCCCTCATCCTGCACCGACACCACGACAACCCCATCGGCGAGGCCGGCACTCTCGACAGCCTCGGCTACATCGCCCACCACACCGGCGACTACCACCACGCCCTCGAGCACTACCACCACGCCCTCACCCTGCGCCGCACCCACGGCGACACCTACCAGATCGCGAACACCCTCGACAGCGTCGGGCACCCCCACGCCGCCCTCGGACAATACGAGCAGGCCCGCACGGTGTGGCGGGAGGCGCTGGAGCTGTACCGCGAACAAGGCCGCGACGTCGACGCCGAGCGGGTGCAACGCCAACTCGATGACCTCGACGACACCGGCCACACCGGTGCTGACAGGCAGTGACGCCTACCTATTGACATCCACTGACGTATCCCAGGTCAGTAAACTGACGCCTCACAGTCACCGTCGCGACCATGCCGGCCCCTGGTCCACCTACCGGATAACGTGCGGGAGTGGCGCAGTGATCGCCGGACGGTTCCACAGGTATAGCGAGCCGTCCAAAATAGCCGCGATCAAATCAAAGACGCAGGCAGAGCCGTCAAGACGAACACCGAACACTCCAGAACCCCCACCATAAACCCCCGATTCCTCCACAGGGCAATCGACTGTAACTATCAGGTCACGCGCTGTCAGGGGCTGGTCGGGGGACACGACCAGGGCCTATTCGTCACTCCCAGGGAGATCGTCATGATCGACAACCTCACGTCCCCCCGCACCGGCCGGCCCAGTGAGTGGACCCGCAGGACCAGTCGCCCCAGCGAGTGGCGCGGCTGAGCACGTGAGCATCCCGCCGTCCTGTCTCGGGCGGCGGGTGCGCTCGCTTGCCCCCCGAGGGTGAGTCCGCGCGGCGATGACCCTGTGGTTCACCCGGTGAGGCGGCTGGATGGGTCGCGCACTCGTCCGAGGGGATTTCGTCGCGGGACTGAGCGGCGCGAACCGCGACCACCGGCCATTGGCCTTGAGCGTTCTGTTCGGGGCTCACCCTGACGTGGCGACCGTCGGACCGGCTTTGCTCGGTCAGTTCGACGCCCAGGCCGGTTCGGTGTGCACAGGTTCTCTCAAAGAAGACCGACACCGCCGGATCCGCTGTGCCCGGACCGCCATGACCACATACTGCGTCCTGGGCGAGCCGGTCCCGGAACCGTTGATCAGCCCGAACGCATATGGTCCCGTCACTGACGGCATAACCTTGACGAAGGCGACGCCGATCTCGGTCGGCGACGTGCGCCGGGTTATGCGATCAGGAGGCAACGGTCCCAGGTCGTGTCGCTTCGGGGATTCGCGAGGCTGTGCAGAGTCAGTGCGAGGCCGGTGATGCCGTCGAGGAGTCCTTGTGGAGTGTCGCCTGTTCGATCGTAGAGGGTTTGGTGTGCCAGGTAGGTGGCGAGTGCGTCGTGCAGGTGGTGGGTGGTGGCGTCGTCGGCTGCTCGTCGGAGGGTGTGCAGGAATCCGCTGAGTCCGTGGCACAGGCCGGGTTCGGTGATGCGGGTGGTCTGCGTGGAGTCGTGCAGGCAGTCGAGGAGTGCCGTTTCGGCGAGGTGTCGGCGTCGGGTGTCGTTGGTGGCGATGGCGGCCAGCTGTTGGGCGCGGGCGATGCCGGGTGTGCCGTAGCACCAGGAGGGGCGGTGTGGGCCCGGGTGGTGGAGACGGCCGGTGCGGTGTTCGGCGAGGGTGAGGATTTCGGGCCAGTAGTGGCCGGTGTCCCCGTCTTGGCGCCAGGTGTCGAGCCAGGTGCAGATGCGGTGGATGGCGTCGAGGTGGCCGTCGACGAGGATGCCATGGCGGGCGGCTAGGGCCAGTAGGGCCAGCGGGCCGGTGATGCCGTGGGCCATGCCGAGGTTGGCATGGCCGTCGGGGTGCTGTTCTGGGCGTCGGCGGTCGGGGCCGTGGTGGGTCCACCAGCCGGGCAGGTCGTCGTCCGGGGTCAGCGGGAGGGTCAGGCGGACAAGGTAGGTCAGGACGTCGGCGGTGATGGGGTGGTCGGGGTGGCGGTGGACGTGGTGGGCGCCCAGCCCGGTGAGACCGCGCAGCACGTCGTACTCGGCGAAGCCGGGGCGCTGTCGACTGTCGATGCGGTGGTGGGCGGCGTCGAGGCGTCGCCGGGTGAGGTCGAGTACGGCGGTGTCGAGGGTGTCCAGGGCGCGTGTGTAGGTGCCCGGGGTGATCAGGGCGGCGGTGTGGAGGGCGAAGGCGAGGGCGGGTGCGCCGTGGAACAGACTGCTGTGCTCATCAGCCGTGATTCCGCCGGTCGCGGCGCGTGCCAGCCAGGCGTGGGCTGTCGCGGGGGCGCCTTGGCCGTTGAGGGCGCGGGCGAGGTGCAGCAGGGCGATGCCTGCGGCGCCGTCGGCCAGCGACGAGGCGTCCGACGGGTTCGCCGTGCTGTCGGTCGGCCATCCGGTGGGGTCGGTGAGCTGGTCGGCGACATCGGCGGCCAGCGCCGCCATCGGTTCGGGAACGACCAGGCGGTGATCGTGGGTCGGGGTGTGGGGTGGCGGGGGCGCGGTGGATGCGGTGCTCACAAGGTGCTCCCGGTGCGGACATGGTGGCCCAGAGCGACGGCGCGGGCCAGTCGGTGTGTGAGGCGTTCGGCGTCGCGGTCCAGGCCGAGGCTGCGGACACAGTGCAGGTGCAGTAGGGCGGGCAGGACGGCGTCGGTGTCGAGGCCGGCGTTGCGGCGCAGGGTGGCGTACGTGGTCAGGGCGTGTCGGCGTCGGTCGCGCACGAGGTCGTCGTGGCGGGTTGGTGGGGTGGAGGTCGACGTGGGATGGCCGAGGCTGGAGCCGGCCAGTTCCCGTGCGCGGCGCAGGGTGGTGCGTGGCAGGGCTGAGGTGGTGGTGTGGTCGAGGTGGTCGACCATCCAGCGGGTGGCGGTCGTGGTGTCGCCGAGGAAGGCCACGGCCAGGTCGATCAGGCCGGCGGCGACGGCCGCTTCCCGTTCCGGTCCGGCGGTGGTGTGGTGCTGGACGTAGGCGGAGTCGGCGACGAACACCGCTTCGGCGGCAGTCAGGAGCGCACCGTCGCCGAACCGTCCGATCTCGGGCAGGTAGGTGTCGAGTTGGAGGCGGCTGATCAGCCCGCGGCGGCGCAGCTCGGCGCTCCAGCGCCCGATCCGGGCCGTAGCGTGCGTCTGCCAGTCCGCGTCGGCTGCGTCCGTGGTGGCGTCGGTGGCGGGGGCCAGGCGTAGCCGGAGGTGGTGGTCGGGATCGCGGTAGGGCAGGAACCACCAGTGCAGGGGAGTGGGCCAGGATTCGAGCAGGTCGGGCAGGTGGGCGCGCAGGATGGCGTGGTGACGGTCGGGGTGGGCGTAGAGCTTGAGGTAGAGCCAGTGGCCGTGGCCGGGCAGGTGGGCGTGCTCGCGTCGGGTGATCGCGGTGCTGCGTAGCCGCGGCGCGGCAACGGGTGGCGTATCGCGGGCTAGGGGCACGACGATCTCGTGCATGCGACCCTTCATCCAGGCCAGCTCTTCGGTGGTGGGCGCTTCGGTGAGGGTGAGGGTGCCGCGGCGGCGCAGGTCGGCGCGCAGCAGCCGACGGTGGTGTCCGTCGGCCAGTGCCAGGCGCAGTTGTTGGTCGCCGGTGCCGACCAGCACGGTGTCGGGTACGTGGTTGCGCTCGCGCCAGGCGTCGACCGCGGCGGCCCACCTGGTGAACGGTTCGTCGGGTTCGGGGAGGTCGGCGGTGGTGAGCGTCCAGCGGGCCGGGGACAGGATGGTGCGGCCGTGGCGGACACGGGGCAGGAACGGCAGGTGGCGCGCTGCTCCCCACGGGAACGGTCCGGGCAGCGCGGTCTGTCCGGCTTCCAGTTCGCACAGCAACCGCACGAGCGGGTGGGCGCGGCGGGTGAGTTCGACCGAGTTGACCAGGTGCGGGTGCACGGCACGGCGCCGGGAGAGCGAGATCAGGTGCAGGCGGTGGCTGTCGCCGTGCAGCGCGAGATCCGCCAAGGGCACGGTGTGGGGGTCGGCGTCGTCGGTATGGGTGGGCGGTGGGTGTTCGCCGAGGCGCAGGACGTGGTGCTGCACGGTCGGGCTGCGGGCGATGTCATGGGTGCCGGCGTACAGCGGCGGGCACGACAGCTGTACCGGTAGGGCGTCGGCGTCGGTGGTCGGCAGGCCGCGGTAGGCGGCGGTCATGCGGTCGCGGTCGGCGGGGGCGAGCAGGTCCAGGAAGCGGCCGGTCATGGTGGCGGCGGCGCGCGAGGCGGTGAACACGACCAGCCGGAACCGTCCCTCAGCCAGGGCGCGGTGGTCGGCGGCGTGCAGCCGCAGTCCGAGCTCCAGGTGGGCGGGCGGGGGCGCCGACGGCCCGGCGGGGTCGGTGGCCAGGCGGGTGAGGGTGTCCTCGTCGAGGACGACTTCGGTGGCGTGGTCGCGGGCGGCGGTCCAGGCCAGCGTCAGCAGCGCCGCCTCACGGTCCTGCGGGGCGGCCGCCGTGCTGGGCTCGCGGTCGAGGGCGTCGCGGTAGCCGGCGGGCCACCCCAGCCCGCGTTCGGTGTCGATCACCTCGGTCAACGGCACCACCGCGCCGGGTCCGTAGCGTTCTAGGAACGCCCGGTGGTAGGCGCGCAGCCTCGACGAGCCGGATGGTGCCAGGCGTGTGAGCGTGCCGGCCGCGATCGCGGCCTCGCGCGCCACGATGTCGGGCAGGACCAGCGTCCCGTCGAAGCGCAGGTCGATCCCCAACGGCCGGGACACCGGCATCAGCTGTCGCATGCGGTCGGCGACCACCGTCGCCACGGACGGCCGTCGGCCGGCATCGGCCTGGTGGGTGTCGGCTCGGACGAGGTGGTGCAGGGCGCGCAGCTCGTCGATCAGGCCGGCGAGGGGTTTTACGTCGTGGGCTTGGTAGGTAGCCAACCGTTCGAGAAGGTGACCGAGAGGATCGGTGGTGGTCATCGGCGCGCGCAGGTCGGTGAGCAGGAAGCCTGTGCTGATCAGGCCGGAGAGCAGAGCGGTGCTCCGGGCCGGGGCTGTGTCGGGGAACCGGTCGCCGAGCGCGTCGAGCAGCTGCGCTGTGGAGACCGGCGTCTCCGCGAGCCGGTGGACCAGGCGCACCGGGGCGGTGTAGCGGACGGTCACCTCGGCGGCGGGCTCGGCGTCGGCGGCGGGCTCGGCGGATGGTGGCGCCGGCACGGTCGATGTGGCCGCCGTCGGTCGGCGGAGGGAGTGGCGGGCGTGTGGCAGGACCAGTCGGTCGTCGCGCAGGAACGCCGTGCTGTCGAATACCACGCTCACCCGTCGCAGCAGCTCCGGGGAGCTTTCCAGCACCGCCAGGGCGGCGTCGAGCCACTCGGCTCCGACGCGGAGCACGCTCCGCGTCGCGCTGAGGTCGGGTAATCGATGTTCAAGGCCGAAGCGCGCGGGAGCGACGCCGGCGAACAGACCCAGCGGGGTGGCCCGGGTCGTGCGGGAGCGGTAGCGCGCCAGGGCCTCGCCCAGCCGCCGGTAGCGGGCAGGGCGAAGCGGTGTTCCGGCGACGACCTTGGCCAGCTGGTCGGCCAGCGACGGGCTGACCAGCTCGACGGCGGCCATGAGATCAAGGTCGTCGACGATGTGCCGCGCCCACCGCCGCCACACCCGGGGGTCGGCGTCGTCGGGCGGCGGGCCGGTGTCGAGGTGCCGGTCCGCGGGCCGGGCGGCGATGCGCACCATGGCGGCGTCGACGACCCGGAAGCCCGGCGAGGGTGTGGCGCTGGTGGGCGCGGACACGGTCATCCGCCGTCGGTGCAGCTGTTCGAACAGGCGCTCTCGCAGGACTGCCCGCAGCCGTCGTCGCTGTGGCAGTTGCCGCCGGAGTTCCACACCTGTCCGGGCGGTGCCGTGGTTCGGCCGGGCACGACCTCGATGTCGAGGTCGAACGGATCGGCGACGCCGGTGGCGACCGCCGGTTCGGACATGGTCATCGTCATGTGCGTTCCTCTTTTCCTCGGCCGCGCGCGGCGGCGATGGGCTCGGTGTGGTCGTGGTCGTGGTCGGGGCCGGTGGGCCAGGTGACGACCACGCGGGTGTGGCGGCGGTCCATGACGAACCCGGAGGGCAGCGCCTGGTCAGGGGTCGCGGCGGGAAACACGGTGATGTGGGCGTGGCGCCCGCTGTGACGGTGCTCGCGGTCCCAGGTACGGATGTCGGCCACGACCTGCTCGGCCAACTCTGGGGCGTCGGGGCCGTGGGCGACCGCGCCGAACTCGGCGCGGTCGGTGTCGGGGACGCGGCGGGTGATCCGGTAGGCGAGGCCGGTGTCGCTGTAGCGGGTGGGCGCACCCCAGCGCGCCCAGCCGTTCACCAACTTCGCTTCCACGGCGGATTGGAGTGCTTGGAGCAGTCCGAACCGGTCGGGTCGGGTGGCCAGGAACAGGTCGAGGTCGTCGAACGGCTCCGTACCGCCGACCTCGACACCCGACCACGCCTCGGTCCTGGGGCCGCGCAACGCCTCGGCCAGCAGCTCCGGGTCGGTGTCGGCCGGGCCGTCGATGCGCAGGCCGACCTGCTCGCCGTCGGCGAGCGACAGGAACGTCTCCTCGTGCGCGCCCAGGCCCTGCATGGCCACGAAGCCGGCCCGCTGGTGACCGCGGTCGACCAGGCGGCCCTCGACCTTGTCCAGCGCCACGGTGCGGGTGGTGCCGCGCATCAGCAGCGGCACCACGATCCGACCGCCCTCGACCAGTTGCTCCCACCAGGCGGGCGGCAGGTCCCAGGCGCCGACGGTGACGACGATGCGGTCGAACCGCTCCTCGTCGGGGATGGGGTGTTCGGCGTCGCCGTGCACCACCCGCACCCGCGGGTAGCCGGCCTGGGCCAGCAGACGTCGGGCGCGCTCGACGATGTCGCCGTCGATGTCGACCGACACCACACGTCCGGTGGGGCCGACGATCTCGGCGATGAGCGCGGCGTTGTAGCCGCCGGAGCCGATCTCCAGCACCCGCATCCCGGGACGCAGCTCGGCCTGCTCCAGCATCGACGCCTGGATCGCCGCGGCCGACACGCTGCTCGACGCCGCACCGTCGGGACCACGTTTGGTCACCACGGACTTGTTGGCCGCGTACGCCTGCTCCAAGGCAGCTTCCGGGGCGAACACGTGCCGCGGCACCCTGGCGAACGCCGCGGACACGGGCGCGGTGCGCAGTGCGGACAACGTCCGGAGTTCGTCGATCATCCGCAGACGAAGCTCGTCGGCGCCGGCCGGTTCGGCGGGGGAGTGGGTGGACGGTGGGGTGTCGGTCACGAAGATCCCTCGCTTGCGCATCCACGGACGTGAGCGCTGCTCGAAGAGGTGATGGAAGTTGGTCGAACCGTATCGCCATGGTCACTGTCCGCAATCATGCGGTGGTGCTGCCCAAGGCTTGTCCCGCCGGATTTTCTCGTCGGCTGTGCTTACGTCTTCCGCAACCGGCGCGGTGGTCCGGGAGGTGGGGGAACGCCGCGGAGCGTTCCCCCACCTCTAGCAGCCCGCCGACAGCGCGCGCGTGCTGTGGTCGGCGGGGGTGGCGTGTCGAGCCGCGCCCGTCGGGGGCGCGACTGGCTCGACGGCGATCAGGCGCCGGTGGGCGGTGGCCCGGATCCGGCAGCTCGGGGTGCGACCGCGTCGCCACCGGGGACGGCAGGGACAGCGGCCCTGGGAATCGGGCCGGTGTTGTTCGATCAGGTCACGCACAGTCGCCACCAACCTCGGCAGCTCGCCGTTCAGGAGCGAGGCCCGGGTGGCGTCGTCGCCGAGTTCGACCATGCGTTCGAGGTAGTCCAGATAGTCGGTGACGCCGTCGGGCAGGCTGGCAGCCAGGACTTCACTCATCGGTTGCTCCCGGCAGGTCCAGGGTCGGCTGGTCGGAGGTCGCCGCGGCGGGCGGCCACAGGACCGGGTGCAGGTCCAACGGCACGAGGTAACCGACGGGGATGCCGAGTGCCGCGAGGTCGCGGGCCGCGGTGTCGAACGGGTCGCAGGGCCACGGCGGGTTGCGACACACCGCGCAGCGTCCGGGATCGTCGGGCGGCGGCAGGTGGGTGGTGACGGCCTCGACGGCGCAGCCGGCCCGGCCCACCGGGCTGTCCGCGGCCACGGTCAGTGCCACGACCGCGCGCCACTGCTCGGCCATTACGGCTACAGGTCCGCGATGACCGGCGTCGTGGTGGGCAGTCGCCGCCGTCCGCTGCGGAGGTCGACCAGCAGGTCGTCGTAGGCGTGGGACAGGGCCGCGACCTCGTCCATCGCGGCCTGCGCGTGGTGACCGACCGGCCGACGGCGGGCAGCGAGTACACGCTGGTGCAGTCGCTGCCAGTGCGCCCAGGTCATGGCCATGCGGTCCACGAGCCGCCCGAGGGTCTCGGTGTGCAGCGGGGCCGCGGTCGGCGGTTCGGGCACTGTTTCGGCGACCCAGCGGTCGATCTGCTCGATCAGCGTCGCGCGGGCTTTCGCGCAGTCCATCAAGAGTCTGGTGCCGGCCGCGAGCACGGCGTCGTTGGCCTGTGTTTCCCGGGCGGTGTGGAGCGCCTCGGCTCGTTCCTGGTGGCGGTGGGCCAGCACTGCGACCACCACCAGCAACGGGTGGTCCTCGGCCGGTTGTTCGGCGGCGAAGGCCCGCAGGATGTCGTGCCCGGTGGGCAGGAGCAGCGCGTCGTTCGAGTGCAGTGTCGCGGTGACCACGGCGTCCACCTCCGGGTGAAGGATCAGGGCAGGTCAAGCGGTATGGGCTCGACGGTGCCGCACTTCTGCGAGCCGAGGGAAGACGAGGAGGTGTCGTGCATCGCTGATCACCGACTGATCAGCGCGGCTGATCAGCTTGGCTGATCACAGCAGTGCACCCGGGCCGGGCCCCGCTACCGTGGCGGTGGACGAACCGCGGGAGGGCCCATGAACGTCGGCAGCGGCGGCGACCGGCCGATCAACCCGGTCGTGTGGCATGACCGCGACATCCGTGCGGCGCTGGCCCAGCGGAACATCGGCCGGGTCTACCAGCTGCTACGGCGGTTCGGGGTGTCCCAGCGGCAGATCGCCGCCTGTACGGGGCAGGGCCAGTCGGAGGTCTCGGCGATCGTCAACGGGCGTCAGGTCCAGGCGTACGACGTGCTGGAGCGCATCGCCGACGGCCTGGGTGTCCCGCGGGGTTACATGGGTTTGGCGTACAGCGACGACGCGGTCGCGCGTGCCTTGTCATCTGGTTCGCACGGTGCGGAGGACGGCTTCATGCAACGGCGTGGGTTTCTCGGTCTGGTCAGCAAGCTGGTGGTGGGCTCGGCGCTGACACCGGTCGAACTGGACTTCCTGGACGTGACGCCCTCGACGACGCCGGTACCCGGGCACGTCGGCGCCATCGACGTGGAGCAGGTGCGCACCGTCACCGCCACGCTGCGCGCGCTCGACCTCGCTCACGGCGGCGGCTCCTGCCGGGACGCGATCCTCGCCCACGTCGGCTGGGCGCAGTCGCTGCTGGGCGCCCGATGCGACGACACGGTGCGA
Source organism: Saccharothrix stipae (assembly GCF_054781895.1). Taxonomy (NCBI): domain Bacteria; kingdom Bacillati; phylum Actinomycetota; class Actinomycetes; order Pseudonocardiales; family Pseudonocardiaceae; genus Saccharothrix; species Saccharothrix stipae. The sequence continues at coordinate 20,231 of NZ_BAAGTN010000016.1, forward strand.
GGGCAATTGCTGTCCGCGGTCGCGGAGATCAAGACCCTGGCGGGGTGGAGCGCCCACGACCTCGGCTTGGCCGACGAGGCCCGCCGCTACCTCGGCCAGGCCGTGCGCGACGCCCAAGACGCCGGCGACCCCGCCCACACCGCCATCGTGCTGCACCACCTGGGTCGGGTGCCGCTGGACAACGGCGACCCGGCCGAGGCGCTGAAGGTGTTCCAGCTCGGCGAGATCGCCGCCAAAGACTCCCGGTCGACGCTGGCCGTGGCATTTCTCCAAGCCAACCAGGCCGTCGCCTACGCCCACCAAGGCGACGCCGACCAGGCGCTCACCGCGCTTCGCCGGGCCGAGGACGAGTACAGCCACGCCGGCCAGGACGACGCCGAGCGCGGGTTCACCCGCTTCTTCGACCAGGTCGCCCTCGACACCGCCGCGGCCCGCGTCCACAGCCAACTCGGCCTCACCGACACCGGACACCGTGCCCAGGCCATCACCCGCCTTACTCGCACCCTGGCCGTCACCTCAGCCGATCACGGCCGCCAGCGTGCGTTCAACCTCGCGTGGCTCGCGACCTGCATGCTTGCCGAAGGCGATCCCGAGACTGGCGTCCGGCTCGGAACACAGGCCCTCGATGCCGTGCGCGCCGTGCAGTCGACAAGACTGCTCGACCACCTTCAACCGCTGGAGAACGAAACCCGACAGCACAACGGCAACAGCGACGTGCAGCAACTCCACCACGAAGTCCGACTTCTGCGCTCGGCCGCCTGATCTGCACTCCTCCTGCGGACGTCCCAGCTGGTAGCCCGGTGCGGCGAACACCCCTGGCGTCGCCGCGCGGATGACCGGCGTGGACCTCGACGACCAGGGCCATGACTCGCCGATGCGTTGGGCGTCGAGTTCCGCAGCCTGCCCTTCGAGCTCACACCCGTGCAAGGGCACTGTCCGTGGTCGACCTCGACGGGGTTGCGGTCCGGGAGGCGTCTGGGCGACTACCTTCACGCCGGACGACGAAGGAGACGGCAGGGTGAGCCTGACCGGGCAGCTCCACCACGGCGAGTTGGGCCGGTGGTGCGAGCAGCGGTTCGTCGGCACCGACAGGTGGTCAACCATGTCCGCACCGTCGCGCGCACGGCGAGACCGCTGGTCCGTCCCGTCGGTGAGGTCGGCCCGGAGCGTTGGGCGGACGTGGGCGGCGCGTTCGGACAGCGCCTGGCCGACCTGGTCGACCCGGCCCCGCCCCACGGCGCGAGGCTCGGCATGATCCACGCCGGGTGGCTGTCCTGGTCGCAGGCCCACGCCCAGGCCGCCGCCTACCCCAGCCACGCCGAACTTCCCGACCGGCAGCGACGGCGGGCGCTGTCGCTGCGCCGCACCCCCGACGGGTGGATGGACCTTGGGGCCGCCACCGACCGCGGGCAGGTCGACCCGCAGGCCGAGGCGGTGATGGTGGAACTGCTGGACCGCACCCGCGCCTACCAGGCCGAGCACGCACCGCACGGCCGGTGGGGCACCTCGCCCGGCGTCGAGGCCGGGTTGGCCCGGTCGGCATGGGTGCTGGCCGCGTGCGAGGGCATCCACCGCTCCGGGAAGATTGACCCGCGGCTGGCGTCCGTGCTGAGAGGCGGTGGCGGGGTCGGGGAACTGCGCGCCCTGGCCGACGAGTCGGTGGTGGCCGAACTGGCCGCCCTGGCCTCCCGCGCCCGCGAGCAAGGGCTGGTCGAGAAGCTGCGAGGCACCGCCGACACCCTCGGCAACCGCGACCTGCACGCGCCGCTGGGAGTGGCCGCGCCGGTGCTGGTCCCCGGCTGGGCGGACGGGGACCTGCTGGTCGGCCCGGCCGAGGCGACCATGCTGGTCGACGTCAAGACCGTCGTCACCCTCGCCGACCCGCGTCGGGTGGCTGCATGGTGTTGGCAGATCCTGGCCTACACCTGGTTGGACAGCCTGGACCTGCACCGGATCAGGTCGGTAGGTCTCCACCTCGCGCGCCACGGCGTGTTGGTGGCCTGGAGCGCCCGGACGCTGGCCGGCGCGCTGCTGGGCGACAACAACCCCGGCCGCGTCGACCAGGCCCGCCGCGAGTTTGTCGAGGTCGCCACCCAGGTCATCCGCGGGGAGGGCGGCGTGTTCCCGATCGCGTAGAAGCGGGATCGACCTTCAGGTGTGGTCGAGGTCGTCGAGTTGGTGTTGGACGCGGTCGGCGTCGGTGTCGCGGCCTTGGTCCCGGTACAGCTCCAGCGCCTCCCGCCACACGGTGCGGGCCTGCTCGTGCTGGCCGAGGGCCGCGTGGGGATGGCCCACGCGGTCGAGGGTGTCCGCGACCAGATAGGCGTGGCCGAGGCCGCGGCGCAGGGTGAGGGCGTGGTGGTAGTGGTCGAGGGCCTGGTGGTGGTCGCCGGTGTGGTGGGCGATGTAGCCCAGGCTGTCCAGGGTGGCCGCCTCGCCACCGGGGTTGTGGTGGTGTCGGTTCAGGGTGAGGGCGGCCTGGCAGTGCTCGCGGGCGGTGTCGAACTGGCTCAGGAGCGCGGACAACCAGCCCACCTGGTTGAGCGCGTCGGCTTCCCACACCGGCTGGTCGAGGGCGCGAATGAGGGCGAGGGCGTGGTGGGCGTGCTCCAGGGCCTGCCGGTCGCCCCCCCGCTGTTCCCAGGCGAACGCGAGCACCCGATGGGTGAGGGCCTGTTCGGTGGGGTCGTGGTGGCGCAGGGCCAGGACCAGGGCCTGCTCCAGGTGGGTGGTGGCCTGTTCGTGCAGGCCCAGCCGGGAGCAGGCGTAGCCGAGGTGCCGGTGGGTGCGGCTGCGGGTGGCGGGGTCGGGCAGGTGGTCGGCGACGTCCAGTGCGGCCTGCCACGTGGTGATCGCGTCGTGCAGGTGTCCTCGCCGCTGGTGGAAGGTGTGCAGGTTCCAGGCGAGGTGCCAGACGGTGTGGTGGTGGCCGAGGGTGGCGGCGGTGCGTTGGGTGGCCAGCAGGGTGGCGTGCTCGGCCTGCAGCCAGGTCGGCGCCGCGTCGGTGTCGGGCAGCGGGTGCGGGTGCACGCCGGGCGCGGGCGGCTCGGGCGACAGGAGCTCGCGGTGGGGGTTGAGGAGGCGGTCGGCGGTGTGGGCGGTGTGCAGGTGGAAGTCCATAATCCGGGTCAGGGCCGCTTCCCGCACGTGCTCGGGCAGGGTGGTGTGGGCGGTGTCCGCGGCGTAGGCGCGGACCAGGTCGTGCATGGCGTACCGGCCGCCGGGCCGCCGCTCCACCAGTGACGCCTCCTCCAGCGTCGTCAGTGCCCTGCGTGCGGCCGTCTCGGCTAGCTGGGTGAGCGCGGCGACGGCGGGCAGGGTGGTGTCGGGGCCGGGGGCGATGCCGAGCAGGGCGAACAGCGTGCGTTGGTGTTCGGTGAGCTGGCGCAGGGACCAGGACAGAACGGTGGGCAGGCTGGCTTCGGGGTCGTCGGAGTCCAGGGCGTCCAGGCCGAGGTCGCGCAGGTCGGTGACGTGGTCGTCGAGCAGGTGGGGGTGGGTACGGATGCGGGCGGCGATCAAGCCGAGGGCGAGGGGGAATCCCCCGCACAGGCTGACCAGTTCGGTGACCGCCGCGTGCGTGTCGACCGTGGTGGGGGTGTCGCCGAGTGCGGTGGTGAGCAGGGCGCGGGCCTCGGTGTCGGTGAGCACGTCGAGGTGGACAGGGCGGGCGCCGTGGCGGGCGACGAGGCCGCGCAGCCGGTCACGGCTGGTGACCAGCACCGTGCAGGTGTCACCGCCGGGTAGCAAGGGCTGGACCTGCTCGACGGTGGCGGCGTTGTCGAGCAGGACGAGCAGGCGCCGGCCGGTGGTGTGGGTGCGGTAGAGCCCGACTCGGGCGTCCAGCTCGGTGGGCTGGCGGTCGCGGTCGACGCCGAGGGCGGCCAGGAAGTCGCCCAGCACGTCGACGGGGTGGCGGGGGTCGCCGGGGCTGAAGCCGCGCAGGTCCACCGCGAGGTGGCCGTCGGGGAAGCGGTGCAGGTTGCGGTGGGCCCAGGTCTGGGCGAGCCAGGTCTTGCCGATGCCGCCGGTCCCGCCGATCGCGGAGATCACCGCCGTGCCACCGACTCCCGCGGTGCCGTCGTGCCCGACCGGCGAATCAGTGAGGGCGCGGTCGAGTGCGGCGAGCTGGTCGGCGCGGCCGACGAACCCCGCCGGCCGCGGGCCGAGCTGCCGCGGGGTGGGCGTGGGCGGTCGGGGCGGCGGCGGGTGCACGTGCAGGCCGCCGGTCAGGTTGCCCACCGCGGTGCCGCCGGTGTCCGCGGTGACGCCACCGTGCACCTGCTGGCCGGTCGTGCCCATTCCGGGAGGCTGGCCGGTGACGGTGCTGTCGGTGCTGTCGGTGCTGTCGGTGCTGTCGGTGGTGGGGGCGGGGTGGGGCGCCGACGCGGTGTGCCCGCGGTCCGTGTCGGCTACCGGGGGCCCTCCGGTCCGGGTGGCGGTGGTGCGCCGAGGGTGAAGTGGTCGCCGGTGGCGGCGCCGATGGTGATGCCCGCTCCGCTGCCGTGCACGCCGCCGGTGATGGTCACGGCACGAGGCCCGGAGACGCCCGTCACCCCCGCGTCGTCGGTGGCGGACGCGGAAGGGGCCGCTTGGCCGCCCGAGGCGGGGTCGGGCGTCGCGGAATCCGCCGGTTGCCGGTCGAGGACGGCGGGGTCGGGTGGGAAGGGATGGTCGGGCAGCGCGATCCAGGCGAGCTCCCGGAACTCCTTCGTGCTCGCCTGAACCGGCCGGAACGTCGCCGGGTCCAGGGTGACGCAATGCCGGACGACCTCGTCGAACACCACCCGGGACACGATCATCGCCAACACGCCGGGCGAGTCGGCCAGGGCCTTCTTCAACGGGGGCGCGTCGACCAGGCGGAACGCGGCCGTCAGCGAGCTGGAGGTGACCCCTTGCTCGTCGAAGGCGACCTCGACCGCGTGCACCGCCAACCGCAGCCGCACCCCCGCCGCGCCGGGGCTGGTGGCGTTGTGCCCGCGCACCGCACGCGCCAACGCCTCGGGAAGCACCTCCACCAACGGTGCCTTCGGATACTCCGGCGGGACCAGCACGAACAGACCGTCACCCCGGTCCTCGCGGTGGCAGGCATCCCACGGCACCCCGGCCGCCGCCAACGCCTGACCGACCACCTCGTACAAGCCCGCGCGCGTGTCGAGTTGGTGGCGCAGCGTCCGGCCGGGAGCGCTGAAGCGCTCCACGTCGACCAGGACCATCGTGCGGTGGACCGCGTGCCGACCCATACCCGCCATACCGACCCCCTGAGGGCAGAACCACGTGGTGCGCCGATGAACCACGGTTCTACCGACCGGCTCAGGCGGGTTCAGCGTCATTTGACGCACTCGCTACTCGTTCGGCCGTACGGAATCACCCGACCGGGCCGCGTGTCGCCACCCGACACGTCCACGTTCAAGAGCAACCTTCGACCGACACGTGGGGATGGCGTTAGTTCAGAGAAGCTGGCAAATCCTGGCCTACACCTGCTTGGACACCGCGGACTTGCATCGCATCCGCTCCGCCGGGCTGTACCTGGCCCGCCATGGCGTACTGGTGACCTGGAGCGCTCGCACGCTGGCCGGCGCGCTGCTGGGCGACAACAACCACGGCCGAATCGACCACGCGCGCCGCGAGTTCATCGAGGTCCACCCGCGTCATCCGCAGCGAGGGCGGCGTGTTCCCGATCGCGTAGAAGCCTCCAGAGTTCGGACACGGGAGGGGCCAGGTAGTGTTGGCGGACAGGTCCGCGCCGAGCTCGGAGAGTTCCGGCACGTGCTGGTCGATGCCCTGGTGGCGATCGACCAGTTGCAGGTGGTGCTGCGGAACGCGGGTCGCCGGTCAGGGCGGACAGCGGGCGGACGTTGTCGAGCAGGTCGCGCGGTGGTCCATGCCTGCGGTCTGCGCATGGCGGACTCGGGCATGTGCGAGCCACTCGACGCCCTCGGTGGAGCGTCTGGTGGGAAGCCGGTGCCGTTGATGGTGTGCTGGCGGGCACGGCTTCGTTCGCTGAAGTCAGTCGGCGAGGACACCTTCGACTCGCGGCAGGTGGCGTGCCGGACGGCAGGCCCTCAGCACACCCAACCCGAGAACGACGACTTGGCGGACCCCGGTGAGCTGCGTCGATTACTTTCCGAACTTTCCGGTGGTGCGCTTCGACTCCCATCGGTCGAGTTGGTGTAGGACGGCCTGGCTGTAGCCGATTGAGCCCAAGGCTTCCTTGACGCGGTCCAAGTCGAGGCCCGCCTCGTGAAGTTCACCCAGCAGCATGGGCATGATCGCCTCACTCTGAGAGTTCCGGGCCCAGTCGTTGTTGCCGTAGAAGTCAAGGCGGTCCAACAGGTTGGCGTGCTCTTCGGTGAACCCCCGCCAGGAATGATCGGGTGGTTTTCGCGTCATCAGGTCACGGTACGAGCCTCGATGCAGGTCGGCAGCCTGGAGCGGGCCGGAAATGGGTCGGCGCTGTGGGTGTCGACCTGTGGCGGACTCCGCCTTCACTGCGGCGATGCGTTGGTCGGGCGTACCCGAACCAACCCGGCACCGGCGGCTCTCGGACGTCAGTGGGGTCAACTGCCTTGAGGATCAACCAGTCGTTGTTGGCACGTCGTTCTAGTGCGTGACAGAGATCGGCGCGCGCGCCAAGGAAGTGACGATCACGGTCCAGACCGCAGAGGGCGAGGACGAGGTCGGCCAACCTCGTGGATGAGGCGTGTCGCCGGTTCGGGAATCAGCGATGCGCGGCTTCGAACGCTTCGATGATGTGGCCGCGCGGTCGGACAGTTCGTGGCCGTCGCTTTTATGGCCCACTCGCGGATGGCCTTGGTCTGCTCTTTGGTGTGGGCTTCCGCCGCCACGCGGCGCGCGGTCCGCGATGGCGAGCACGCCCGCCGGCTCCCCGTCGACCGGCACGAGAACCGCCGTGAGGCCTCCGTCCTCCAGTGATTTACCCGGTCGGCGCGACGCCCATTCGCCAGGCCAGGCCACGCAGCTCCCGGCCCCCGGAGTCGCGTTGCGCGCGGCGGAGGTGGTCGCTGACGATCTCGCGCACGAACACGTCGTTGCGGACGCGCTGCGGGGCCAGCCGTTCCGCGTGCAGCAGCATCGCCAGGCCGCGCTCGCGCGTAGGGGATTCCACCATCAGCGAGCGGCCCAAGTCGGCGTAGAACTCGGCCTGTCGTCCCGGCGAGGGGATCGCCTCCGGGTGTACGTCCCGCGCGATCTCCGCGACCTTCGGGCCGTCCCCGAACTCGGTGGCGAGGGTGACCCGCCACACCCCGACGTTGGCTCGGCCGAACCACATGCCGGCGAACGAGCCCACCTCCGTGTCGAGCCGGTCCGCCGCGTCGTGGGCCTCGGCGAGGTGCACGGCGGCGGTGTCGCGGTCCGACTGCGCGGCCGACGCCAACGCGGCGGAGAGGTGCAGGACGCCGTAGGCCTGGAGTACGTCGGGATCGTCGAGGTCGGGGACCAGCTCGTCCGCCGTGCGGACCGCTCGGCGGTACTGCTGGGAGCGGGAGAGCGGCCCGGCCGCGTCGCCGCGCAACCACGCGGCGAACCCTCGCCAGGCCGGGGCGTCCAGTTCCTCGGCGCACCGCGCGGCCAGGCGGGCGGCGAGCAGAGGCAGACCGCGTCCGCCCAGGCGCTTGGTGGTCCACATGGCGGCGTCGTAGCAGCGGATGAGTGCCCGCAGCGCGTCGTGCCGCCGTTGCGGGTTCCGCGCGTAGACGGCGTGCAGTTCGGCGATCAGCTTCGGCGCGAGCCGCCCCTGCGCAGCGTAGTCGGAGCGCACGTGCGTCAGCTCGGCCAGGTGCTCGACGTCGGCGGCGATCTCCGGCCAGGCCCGCACGGGCACGCCCGGGTCGTCGCCGAGTTCGAACAGCTCCAGCGCGCTCTCCAGACCCAACAGACCCGCCTGCGCGTCGGCGTCGACAGGTTCGTTCGGCGTGTGTGGCGCGCCGGTCAGCTCGGTGGGGGCGACCTGGAGCGCGGTCGCCAGCGCTTCGAGCGTCGACCGCTTGGTCACCGGGCGCTTACCCCGCTCGATCATCGACAGGTAGGCCGGGGTGATCCCGGCGAGCCCCGCGACGGCGGTCTGACTGAGCCGCCGCCAAGATCTGACTTCGCGGAGCCTGCGGCCGATGTGGTTGTCGTTGACGTCCACGCGCACCTCCTCGGTCACCCAAGGGTAGCCGCGCCGAATCGGTGCGTCATTCGCCGTAGTCAACGCGCCAAGGCGACCTGGCCGCGCGTAGTAAGCCACGCCACGTCATCACTTCAGGAGATCAGGCACATGCTCGCCGAGAGCGATCCGAGCCAGTAGAACCGGCTGGTGGGTTGGGGAGCGGACGCGGCCCCGGTGTCGCCCGCCCTTCGGGACGCCGTCGACCTCACCGAGCACGGCGAGGTGACGTCGTGGCACCTGCGCAACTACAGCGAGGTGCTCGTCTCCGAACGCGACGTGGCGCTGAGCATCACCTACGGGCTGCCCTCCCTCCCGGACGAAGGGCAACAAGCGTCATCCAGGAGACGGACGGGTCGCGGGTCGAGCTGCCGCCAGGCGGTCTGCGCTTGGTCGACGGCCGCTCGGACGATGCGCCGCTGTGCCTGGTAGTAGTCGTTCTCGGTGATCGCGGGTGCGGTGACAGCGACTCACCCCTTGATCACCCGGACGGGTAGTGGTCCCACACCGTGACTCGGCGGCGGTCGAAGATCACCGGTGTGGACGCGGCGCAGCGAGTTCTGCTCATCGACATCGAGAACGCGGTCGGATCGGTCAACCCAAGGCCGGACCTGGTACGGGCCAGGGTCGGCGCGCTGGTCCGCGCGGCGGGTTCGGTACACCCCGTGCTGGCCTGCTACAGCCAGTCCGACCCCAACAGCGACGCCATCGTCAGCGTCCTGGCGGAGATGGGGATACCCACGTGGTTGGTCACCCCCGGCACGGACGCGGCGGAGACCGCGCTGTTGTCACACGCCCGCTATGTCCATGCCCGCGGCTGTCGCGCGTTCTCCGTGGCCTCGGCCGATCACCAGTTCACCGCGCTGGCCGAGCTGGGCGAGTTCGACGTGATCGCCTGGACCGGGCAGAAGGTGTCCGGTCGGCTGCACGCCACAGCGCGGCAGGTCCGTCGCGTTCCCCGTCCGTCGGGCGCAGCGGTCGGGCCGAGTACACGAACCGTCCCGGTGACACCCGTCGATCAGAACGAGGGGCGGGCCCCCAACGGACAATCGGAGGCGTTGTTCGCGCCGCGTGGCCATCGGCTGGTGGCGGCGCTGGCGATCGGGGTCGGTATCGCCTTGGGTAATGCCCTGGTCGACCGACTGGTTGTCCGGGTGCTTCGCGACGAGGGGAGCCACCAGTCCCGCCGGACGGACATCGCCCGGTAAGCACCGGTTCCTTGAACCGCACAGCCGGCGGCGGCATGCTCGCGGTCGGGTTGAGCTGGATCGGCGCGCGGCGGGCCGGGTGCGGCCTGGACTCAGGTTCGTCTCCGGGTTCGTCGTCGGCCGGGCCGCGGGTGCGGGTAGCGGCTGGGGGCCGAACTCGCTCGCCTGGTCCCGATGGCGACGGGGGCACGTCTCGGCGTCCTCGGCTTCCGTCTCCGGGCTCTGGGTGCCGGAGCAGCCCAGCGCCCGGCGCGACGCTCGGCGGGACAGTCGCCGGTCCGCGCTGAGCAGCTTCACCACGCTTGTCGGCCTGCGCGGCAAACATCGGGGGGTGGCTGCGTCGACCCACTGGGCCTCCATGCGCAGCGCCTCGTTCGGCACGCGGCCGTCCCGCACGAGCAAGACCGTGCACATGACCTCGCCCCAGCCGTCGTCGAAGGACTGTTGGCGACGTTCGGCGCGTTCGATGTGCCGGGACTCGGTCACAGCGGAGGCCTGCACGCTCATCGGAAGGCACCGATCGGATCGACAGGGTCGTGACGCTCGGTCGCTGCTGCGGTCGTTACGGTCCCCACGGGTAGCCCTCCACGTCCGCGTCGAACCGTGCGTTCAGCTCCGCGTCCGTGATGCGGTCGTCGGGTCGAAGCGCGCTGTCCTCGGCGAGTCCGGCGGCGTTGAGCAGAGCCCAGACTCCGCACAGGACGACGGAGTACTCGCGGGTGGTCACGTCGGCGGGCAACAGCACTTCGAGGCGTCGGTCGGGCACGCGCACAGCGTGCCCCGTGGATCGTCGACCACGCGAGCCCTTGTCGAACGGCCATCGCCCCACTGGTCCACCGCGACAGCGGCACGGGGGCCGCGATGGTGCAACCGACCTGCGGGACCGCGGCGCGCCGGCGCCGCCGGGCGCCACGCCCACCTGGGGCCGCCACACACCCCGAACACCACCCGCTCGGGTGGACCCCACCCCGCTCCACGTCGACCGGGTGCACCCAGCCGCCGGCAGAGCGCAGGCGGTGTCGAGGTCCAGGGGGCACGGTGAGAGGCCCTGGCACTGTGCCGCCGCCAGTACGCCCGAGACGGACAGCGGTGAACCGTTCGTCACGACGATCGTCGAGGGGATCGCCCGAGAAGTACGCGGCGGCACGCCCGGCCGGTCGTGGGCCTGTGGTCAGGGGGTCGGCTGGTGCAGCCGTTGGATCAGGGCGGTGGTGATGGTGTCGGCGGTGACCCAGCCGTCCTGTCCTGTCGCCTCGGGTGGGAGGTCGATTGCGAGGAGGGGTTGGTGTCCGGTCAGGTCGATGTGGTCGACCGCGGGGTAGGCGCGCAGGTGCGGGGTGCCG